>CAVRAA010000001.1:0-87669 GCA_963718855.1 uncultured Nitrospiraceae bacterium
CAAACAAACTCCTGAGAGCAGATAAAAAGAGCGAGTATCGGGTGTAATCCAAAAAAACAGGTGCATTGATTACAGGCAGACACCTAACATCGCGGCTTGTCCGCAATCCTTCTGAAAGATTCTCTCCTCGGCGAGTCGCCCGAGGCGACCAGACAAGCTGGAATGACAATCATAAGGAAAGGATTTGCGAAGCACTACACTGACTACTTCGGGTTCATCGACTCCCTGAGGGCTTTGCCCACTTTGAAATGCAGGACCCTCTTCTGCGGCACATCAACCTTCTCGCCGGTCTTCGGGTTCCGCGCCTTCCGCGGCCTTCTGTTTTTCGGCTTGAAGTTCCCGAAACCGCGTATCTCGATCTTTTCCCCCGGATCAATGCATCTTTAATGCTGTCAAAAACGGTATCGACAACAATCTCGGTCTGTTTTCTCGTAAGGCTTCCAACCTTTTCAGATACCTTTTCGATGAGGACTGATTTTGTCATATGACCTCCTGAACAATTACGGTGCGAACATATATTTTATTTTTACCGATGGGACCATATCCGAAAATTCCTTCGGCATTTTATTTCTGAGCATATGAATCAGGGAAAACCGTTCTTCCTTGCTGACCACCGAAGGTTCACCCTTTATGCCGGTAAGCTTGGCAGCAGCCTTAACCGCATCTTCAAGATTTCCTATCTCGTCAACAAGGCCTGCCTTGAGGGCCTGTTCGCCGGTGAATACCCGGCCATCAGCAATCCTTTTTACGTCTTCAATGAGCATTTTGCGTCCTTCGGCGACCGCTTTTATGAATTGTTCATGCACATTGTCGAGCACGCCCTGAAGTATTTCCCTCTCTTCTTTCTTAATGCCGCGGAAAACCGAGGCGATATCTTTATGCCTGCCGCTTTTTATGACTTCGGTTTTTACGCCGATTTTGTTCATAAGCCCTTCAACATTCGGGATCTCCATGATCACACCGATAGAGCCTGTCAGTGTCCCCGGATTTGCGACGATCCTCGTTGCCGGTGCAGCAATATAGTAACCCCCTGATGCGGCAACAGACCCCATTGAGACGACAATTTTCTTTTTCGTTACAGCCTTTCTGATCTCTTCATAAATTTCCTGCGAAGGAGCGACCGCGCCTCCCGGACTGTCAATTCGAAGCACAATCGCTTTAATCGATGGGTCTTTGACATGGCCCTTGAGTTCATCGATGACATCCTTGGAATCAAGGATCGGGCCTTCCACCCGCACAAGCGCAATCCGTTCGCCGATAGGGATATTCTTCTGGAAGAGAACGAGGACAAGACTGACAACGATCGCAATAACAAAAAGAACAAGCACAATGATCAGGAATTTTTTCACTCTTCGTTCCTCTTGAGATTTTTCATGCTGAGTCCTATCTTTCTTTCTTCACAATCTATTTTGATAATCCTGACATCAATGCTGTCGCCGGGCTTATATGCTTCTTCGATCATCCCGGCAGATGGTTTCACGATTTCTGAAGAGTAGATAAGCCCCTCAACACCGCCTTCGAGTTCGACAAAAATGCCGAAATCGGTAATGGTCAGTATCTTGCCGCTTACTTCAGCTCCGAGTTTAAACCGTTCAGGAATGTCACCGAGCCAGGGATCAGGCTCAGCCTGCTTCAGGCCGAGGGCCATCTTCTCCGCTTCCGGTTCTATACTCAGGACAACAGCATCAACCTTTTGTCCTTTTTTGAGAATTTCTGAAGGATGTTTGATATGTTTTGTCCATGAGAGATCGGAGATATGGATGAGGGCGTCAATCCCTTCCGGGAGGCCGACAAACACCCCGAAATCGGTGAGGGTCTTTACTTTGCCTGATATCGTCTGTCCGATCTTATACCGCTGCGAAACCAGTTCCCAAGGGCTCGGCTGTATCTGTTTTATGCTGAGAGAAAGCCTCCGCTCGTCTTTATCCACCTTCAACACAACAGTCTCAACCGTCTCCCCAATCGTCAGGTATTTCGAGGGATGCTTCGGTCTCGGCATCCAGTCTATCTCGGATATATGTACAAGCCCTTCAAGCCCTTCTTCGAGTTCGATGAATGCTCCATAATCGGTTATGCTTACCACTTTTCCTGTCAGCCGTTTGCCTGCAGGATATTTTTCTTCGACGACAGACCAGGGATCAGGCTTTTTTTGCTTATAGCCCAACGTGACTTTCTCGTTCTCCCTGTCGTATTTCAATATAATCACTTCTATTTCATCTCCGACCGCAAAAAATTCGGCAGGATGGTTTATTCTTCCCCATGAGATATCAGATATATGCAGCAGACCATCGATGCCTCCGAGATCAACAAAGACACCGTAGTCGGTAATGTTCTTTACTGTTCCTTGCAGAAGCTGGCCTTCTCCGAGCTTTTCAATCGTTTCAAACTTCTTTTTCTGTATTTCCTGTTCGATGACCGCCCGTCTCGATACAATGACGTTCGAGAGTTTATTGTTGAGCTTTATGACCTTGAACAATATTTTTTTCCCGATAAGATTTTCTATATCGCGCACCGGCTTCACATCCACCTGCGAGCCGGGCAAAAATGCAATAACCCCGGAAATATCGATTGAAAAACCGCCTTTTGTTTTCCCAACCACTTTCCCCTCTACCGGACTGCCGCTTCGCATTGCTTCTTCGAGAGTATCCCATACCTTTATCTTTGTCGCGCGCTCTTTCGACAGGATGATCATGCCTTCAGCGTCTTCAATGCTTTCAACGTATACCTCGACTTCAGAGCCTTCTTGCAGGGATGAAACCTCCTTGCCCGAAAATTCCTCAATCGGAACAAAGCCCTCGGACTTAAAACCGATATCAACGATAACGCCATCATGCCGCACTGCGACAACTTTCCCTTTCAGAATGGTTCCTTCTTTAATGCTGTGAAAGGTTTCTGCGTACAGTTTTTCCAGTTCTTCGTTTTTAAGTTCCACGAACCCCTTATCCTCCTATATCCTTCATTCTTTTTTCTACTTCTTTTATGATCCACTTGGGAGTCGAAGCCCCTGCGGTGATACCGATTTTCCGGGCCCCCTGAAGCCATTTTTGCTTAATCTCGGAAGAAGTCTCGATATGATATGTCGGCACCGATAGTGCCCGGCACAACTTGGTAAGCTGGGTGGTATTGGCACTCATTTTCCCTCCGACGACAAACATCACGTCGACCTTGCCAGCCATCTTTTCTGTCTCCTTTAACCGAAGGGCCGTAGAATTACATATTGTATTATATACCTTTATCTCTTTTGTTTGTCCTATGGCGTCGGAAAGCAATTTCTTCAATGCATCAAGGGGTTGCGTCGTCTGAACCACAACGCCTACTTTACTTTTTAACTTCGGCAGAGGTGATGTTCCGTCAACAACAATTGCACCCCGGTCGGCGTGGCTCATCAAGCTTTGCACCTCTGGATGGTTTTTTTCTCCGAGGATAAGTACCTGATACCCCTCTTCACTAAGGAGTTTAGCATAATATTGGGCCTTTTTGACAAATGGACAGGTGGCGTCGATTATTTCGCAACCCCTCCCGGCGATCTCTTTTGCCAGCGAAAGCGGGATGCCGTGCGTCCTGATGATCAGTGCATTGATGTCTTTTTTTGTTTTTATGCTATCAATAGGGATAATCCCCTGTTCTCGCAGCTTTTCAACAACCTGGGGATTATGGATTATAGGCCCCAGCGTGTATATCCCCTGACGTTTTTCCCTTGCAATCTTAAAGGCGATATCGATGGCCCTCTTGACCCCGAAGCAGAACCCCGCTGTTTTTGCAGTGATGATTTCCATTTTAATACACTTGTACTAAGTCTTTCATAATCAAGACGTTATAAAGCATCGTCATGCTCCGGTCGGAGCGACTCCTCGCGGAGATCCGCATCGGACTTGACCGGAGACTCCAGGTTCTTCCTGGATTGCCCGATCAAGTCGGGCAATGACAAAAATAAAGCTTTTAAGTGTTCTTTCCCATAAGGAAGAACGGCCTCAAGAATCGCTTCTGACAAAATCGAGTATCGTAGTGGTCACCTGTTCTATCGTCAGGTTCGAAGAATCCACTTTCAATGCATCCGGGGCTATGGTCAAGGGAGCGATATCACGGCTCGCGTCCCTTTTATCCCTATCCATCATATTTTCCCTTGCCTCATCCATGCTGATGTCAATCCCCTTATCTCTGAACTGGAGAAAACGCCTTCTCGCCCTTTCTTCCAATGAGGCATTAAGGAATATCTTTTTTTGCGCTTGGGGGAAAACAACTGTGGTAGTATCTCTGCCTTCAACAACGAGGTCGTTTTGAAAAGCGGCATTCCTCTGTGCGTCGAGGAGAAAGTCCCTTACAACCTTCCTGGCGGAAAAGACCGATGAATAGTGATCCATCTCCTTGGACCGTATCAATTCCGAAACATCTTTCCCGTTCATGAATACCCTGCCGTCTTGAAACAATACCCGGCTCTGACCGAGCATTTTCATGATCGTATCATCAGTGTCTTCCGGTTGTATGCCTTCCGTTCTCAACGCGAGAGCGATCGCCCGGTAGAGAGCGCCGGTATCAAGATAATGAAATCCGAGTTCTTTTGCGACAGATTTTGCAACGGTCGTCTTTCCGGAGCCGGACGGGCCGTCGATGGCAATGACCTGTTTCATGCGGTCAGTCTCCTGATGATCTGAAAAAAACCGGGGAAAGAGATGTTCACGGAAGAAACACCGCGAATCGTGGTTGTACCTTCAGCTATGAGACCAGCAATCGACAGAGACATTGCAATCCTGTGGTCCCCGTGGCTTTCGACAACAGCCGCTTTTAAATCGCTTCGCCCTTTAATGCAAGGCCGTCCGAGAATTCTTCAAGTTCTGCCCCCATTTTTTTCAGTTCCGTGGCCATGCTCCGGATCCTGTCGGATTCCTTCACCCGCAGTTCCTCAGCGCCCCGGATCGTTGTAGTTCCTGAAGCCTGACTAGCTGCTATACAGAGAATGGGGAATTCATCGATAAGGGCCGGGATTTGCTCTTTTACTATGTCGACTGCTTTCAGTTCAGCACCGCCCTTGCACCAGATGTCGGCAACAGGTTCCCCTGAAAGCTCTCTTCTATTTTCGATTCCGATATCGGCCCCCATCGCTCTCAGGACATCGATAAGGCCTGTCCTTGTCGGATTAATCCCCACTCCCTCTATGGTTATATCAGAATCTTTGATTAATAATGCGCCGACAATAAAAAATGCAGCGGAAGAGAAATCGCCCGGCACATAGACTTCAGTGCCTTTCAAACCGGCTCCGCCTGTTATCTTCACATGCAGGCCTTCAATCCTGAGTTCTGCTCCGAATGCCGGCAGCATCCGTTCAGTATGGTCCCTTGATTTTGCAGGTTCTGTTATTTCCGAAACGCCGTTTGCATAGAGACCTGCAAGCAGGAGTGACGATTTTACCTGAGCGCTCGCAACCGGCAGAGTGTATTGTATCGGCTGCAAAGTTTTTCCCCTGATCGCAACAGGGGGATAGCGGTTATCCGAACGCGCCGTTATCTCCGCGCCCATCTGCCGCAAGGGGTTGATGACCCTTGCCATGGGCCTCTGCCGCAATGATTCATCACCGGTGAGGACTGAAAAGAACGGATTCCCTGCAAGCACCCCTGCAAGCATCCTTATCGTTGTCCCGGAATTCCCGCAATCGATGACATCTCCCGGCTCTTTGAGGCCGTGAATGCCATTCCCGTGGATAATAATATCGTCCCCTCTATCATCGATATCCACGCCCAAAGCACCTGAAGGCGTTTATCGTACTGAGAGGGTCTTCTGCTCTAAGAAAGTTTTTGACTATGCTTTTCCCTTTTGACAGGGAAGAGAAAATTATCGCTCTGTGGGATACCGATTTGTCAGGGGTCGGAGAAAATGTTCCCTTAAAATGCCTGGCACTGCTGATTTCAATTCTGTCCAAGAGCTTCCCTCAGCGTCCGGGCCTTTTTAAAATCCCGTTCAAGGGATTCGGCATCATGCGCCCTGAGATACTGACTGACCCTGTCGAGATTGCTCTTGAAGATCTCGACATATTCGAGAAGGTAGTCCTTATTCAAAAGACATATGTCGCGCCAGAGTTCGGGGTGGCTCGATGCAATCCTCGTAGTATCCTTAAAGCCCTGCCCTGAAAACGCAAAGATATGATCTGTCGATATCTGCAACGGTATTGACGAGTTCATAGGCAATGAGATGCGGCAGGTGACTCATCGCCGCATAGATCCTGTCGTGCTCATCAGGATCAATCGTCTTGACTATGGAGCCGAATGTTTTCCATATCCTGATAACCTTTTCAAGGGCATTGTCGTCGGTCTGCTTCGTCGGCGTAAGAATACATTGTGCATTGTGAAAGATTTCTGCTGATGCGGTATCAATACCCGAGCGGTCACCTCCGGCTATCGGATGTCCGCCGACAAAAAAGACACCGTTGGGGATAAGCGTTTCCATATCATGGACCAGCTTCCCCTTCACGCTTCCGACATCGGTAACGACTGCTCCTTTTTTTAATGAAATGAGCACTTTTCTTGTGATGTCGATAAACATCCCGACCGGTGTTGCAAAAACTACAAGGTCTGATCCGTCACATGCCTTTGCCGGGTCGAGATCATAAGAATCAATAATGTTCCTCTCTTTCGCCTGCCTGAGATTCTCTTCTTTTCTCCCGTGTCCAACCACCGTGCGACAGAGTCCATGTTGTTTCATACCGAGGGCGAATGAAGCGCCGATCAGTCCTACCCCGAGAATAGTTACCCTTTCAAGAAAATATGATCCGCGATCCGGTGACCCGGCGGATGGGAGCAGATTCTCCGTCTCCCCGTTTCTCCGTATCACCATTTCTGTTTCTTTTCATATCGTTCTGCCGACAGCAGATGCGATCGGCTTTAGTTCCTTCATCAATTTTTTGAAATCATTCGGCCGCAGAGACTGTTCCCCGTCTGACAGCGCCTCTTCAGGGTTTGTATGCACCTCTATAATCAGACCGTCGGCGCCTGCGGCGACAGCAGCCTTTGCCATGGGTGCGACGAGGTCCCATTTGCCGACTCCGTGGCTGGGATCAACAAAAACGGGAAGATGCGTCAGCTTTTTGAGGACAGGGACTGCGCTCAGATCAAGGGTGTTCCTGGTTGATGTCTCGAATGTTCGTATGCCCCTTTCACAGAGGATAACCTGGTGATTCCCCTTTGACATGATATATTCGGCAGCCATCAGCCATTCCTTTATTGTTGCGGACAACCCTCTTTTCAGCAGAACAGGTTTTTTGGATGCTCCTGCCTCAAGGAGCAGCCTGAAGTTCTGCATATTCCGTGCGCCTATCTGAATGATATCCGCATATTTTGATATGACCCCCATATCTCTCGGGTCCATCAATTCCGTCACAACAGGGAGCCCCAGTTTTTTCCGCACAGCTGCAAGATACTTCAATCCCTCTTCCCCAAGCCCCTGGAAAGAATATGGAGAAGTGCGTGGCTTGAATGCGCCCCCTCTGATAAACGAGGCGCCGGCATCCTTCACTTTCTCTCCAATGCTCATGAGTATCGTCCTGTTCTCTACTGCACAGGGACCGGCAATCACCTGAATTTTCTTGCCTCCGATGCTCTGTCCTCTTACATTTATTATGGTATCCGCTGCCTTGAAATCCCTGCTCGCGAGCTTGTAAGGCTTCAGGATTCTCATCACATTTTCAACGCCGGTCATTATGCTGATCGCATTCTCTTCCTCCTCTGTTATCTTGGAGGTATCGCCGATGACACCGATGATCGTCCGCTCGGTGCCCTTGGAGATATTTACCTGGAGCCCGCGGCTTTCAAGCTTTTTTAAGATATGTTTCAGATTCTTTTCAGTTGCGCTTGGACTTAAGACGATAATATCCATTTATTCCTCCCTGTGTGCTGAAATCCCATAAAGAAAAAACATGAAATGCTGTAATCCTTTTTCTAACAACCCCCTCACCCCCTCTGTTAAGGGGGAATAAAGGCCGTCACCACACAACGACTATCGGTTCAGGGCCTTTCTTAAGGCTTCGATAAATCGCTTATTTTCTTCAGGCAGGCCTATGGTTACCCTGATCTCCCGTGGTCCCATTGGTCTGATAATAACGCCCTCCCTCAATAACTTGCTATTGATAGCCTGTGCATCTTCACCGAGAGGCATATAGATGAAATTTGCCTCGGTGGGCACATACTTCAAAGCGAGGGCGTCAAGTTCTTTATATAAATATCTTCTGCCCAATTCATTCATCTCTTTGGTTGCCTTGAGATGGGCCTCATCCTTCAGGGCGGACAAGGCAGCTTTCTGGGCCAGCGAACTTGTGTTAAACGGAGGGCGGAGTTTATTCATCTCGGCAATGATATCCTTCCCTGCAATTCCGTACCCTATTCTGAGAGCGGCAAGTCCATACATTTTGGAGAAGGTCCTGAGAATCAGGATGTCCCGGCCATCACGAAAATGCTTCATGCTGTCCGCATAGTGGGGATCCGTGACATATTCAAAGTATGCCTCGTCAAGCACCACTAATATTCCGTCAGGAACCTGTTTCATAAACCGGTCAAGTTCGTCCTGTGTGTTCATGGTACCGGTCGGATTATTGGGATTTGCAATAAAAATCATCTTCGTCTTCGGGGTAATTGCCTTCGCCATCGCTTCAAGATCATGCGTATAATTCTTTAAAGGAATTTGAACTGATGTGGCGCCTATGGCCTGTGTTGCCATCGGATACACGACAAAGGAAGGATGGGCCATAACCGCTTCATCCCCCGGCTGCAGAAAAGTCCTTGCGGCAATATCAATCAGTTCGTTGGAGCCGTTTCCGAGGATTATGTGATCATCATCGACAGAGAGGGTTTCAGATAACGCCCTCTTGAGATAGTAACCGTTGCCGTCAGGATACCTGTTAACACTGCTTCCCGCCTTCGCATTCAGAAGGTCTTCCAGCACCGCCTTCACCGCCATGGGTGAGGGGCCGAGCGGGTTCTCATTGGAGGCAAGCTTTACAGAATCGCTGATTCCCAGTTCACGTTCAAGTTCCTCTACCGGCTTGCCGGGCACATAGGGTTTTATCGCTGAAATATAGGATGGCGGCTTAATCATTAAAATCCTCCATGCGGATATGAGCCGAGGATTTTCAGATAAAGACAATGCTCCTTCAAATCCTCAACCGCTTTTTTCAGTTTCTTGTCTTCGATGTGCCCTATTGTATCCACAAAGAATATATACTCCCAGGCCTTTCTTTTTGAGGGCCTCGATTCTATCTTGGTCAGGTTAATCTTCGCCTTCTTAAATGGTTCAAGGATACTGTAGAGAGCTCCGGGTCTATCCTTAACAGAAAACATGATGGATGTTTTATCTTTCCCTGATTTTTTCGGGAAGCTTTTTGAGATAACAAGAAACCTTGTGAAGTTATGCTTGTTGTCTTCGATACTCCTCTCAACAAACTTCAGGTTGTAAATCTCTGCGGCCAGTTCGCTCGCAATCGCAGCAGCGTCTTCGTCCTCTGCTGCCAGTTCCGCAGCATTTGCCGTACTTGTCGCTTCTATAATCGTTATCCCCGGCATATTTGTTTGAAGCCATCGCCTGCATTGTGCAGTCGGGGGAGAAAAAGAATAAATTTTCTTTACTTTCGCCTTTTCTCCGCTCCTGGAAAGAAGGTTATGGGTAATATCGAGCATCACCTCGGCGGAAACCTTGAGATCATAATCCATAAACAGGTCGAGCGTGTAACTGATGACCCCTTCATTCGAGTTTTCTATAGGGACGACCCCGAAATCAGCCTTATTGGTTTCAACGGCATCAAACACCTCTTTTATGGTAATGACCGGCACAAACCGGGCAGCCGACCCAAAATGCCGCAATGCAGCAAGATGGGTAAAGGTCGCCAAAGGCCCGAGGCAGGCAACTTTTAACGGTTCTTCGAGTGATAATGATGCGGAGATAATTTCCCTGAAGATGACCTTCAGCGCCTCATTCGGGAAAGGCCCTTTGTTCAATGCAGTAAGACGCTCGAATATCTGTCTTTCACGCTCGGGAGAATAAAATTTGGCATTCTCGTTCCGTTTGATATGGGCGACATCGAGAACAATATCAGCTCTTTTATTCAGGAGTTCGAGAATCGTGTTATCAATTTCGTCTATTTTTTTTCGTAATTTCTCAAGTTCACTCATGGCGCCAGTTTCCGTAAATCAACGATGTATCGTTCAGATGAATAATCAGAACCGTTCCCCCCGTTTGATTGAAGTTTAATATTACTCATTTTTACTTATTTTTTCAATTGTTTTGCGCCTTTGCCTGACAGCACACCTGCAAACGTTCACCGACCGGTGAGGAGTTATGTTATTGTCAGCATCCCGGCTCCCCAGGGTTTCCACAGCAATTTTTGAACCTCACAATTTTCAGGGCGGTATTTTTTATGATGAGACCGATCTTTTTGCCGAACGGCATTTGTTTCCTGAGATTATCTCTGACAGCCTTTGCACTCGGACGATTATTCGCGCACATCGTTCATCCCCTTTATTTTTTATTTTACTATACCTATTGAACCAAATATACTTTATAGAGATGTCGATAAATCTGAAGCGAGTCAGAGACATTAAAGGAAGGAGCAATAAAATCCGGCCCCGTTCTCTTATGGATGAGCAGGGACCAGAGAGCAAAAGACAACTGGGCCCTGCTATTCGCCCAGGAACTTGCGTTGAAACACAAGGCGCCTCTGGCTGTTGTGTTCTGTCTTGTCCCTGCATTTCTGGGGGCAACTAACCGACCGTATCGCTTCATGCTGAAAGGCCTGCAGGAAGTTGAGCAGAGCCTCGGCAAAAAAAATATCCCCTTTTTTCTGCTCCCCGGTTCTCCGGAAGAAGAAATCCCTAAATTCATCAGAGAACATAACGTTAGCAGTTTAGTGAAGGATTTTGATCCGCTGAGAATCAAGCGAAGATGGACAGAAGCCGTCGCAGCCTCTATCGACATCCCTTGCTATGAGGTGGACGCTCACAATATTGTCCCTTGCTGGATTGCTTCACCAAAGCAGGAATATGGGGCGTATACATTTCGGCCTAAAATCCGCCGACTGCTCCCTGAGTTTCTGGAAAAATTCCCACCTTTAAGGGAACATCCCTTCCCGTGGGAAAAAAAGAGAATGGCTCATGACTTTCTGGAAAGTCACAGGACTCTCAAGGTAAATACCGTATCTGACGCAGACTGGATCAAACCAGGAGAAAAGGAGGCCTTCAGAGTACTCAGACGCTTTGTCGAAAAAAAGCTCGGGTCCTATGACACAAGGCGAAATGATCCGTCTGCAGACGGGCAGTCGGGCCTCTCGCCATATCTCCATTTTGGCCAGATTTCTGCTCAGCGGGTTGCCCTTGAAGATCTCAGACTCCGCATGCCGCGAAAAAATCCCGTGAAGCATTCCTCGAAGAACTCATTGTTCGCAGAGAGCTCTCTGACAACTACTGTTATTACAATCGAAACTATGACAATGTCGAGGGCTTTCCCGAATGGGCGAAAAAGACATTGCATGCCCACAGGAACGACAAAAGAGAATACCGTTACTCCCGCGATCAATTCGAAAATGCTCAAACCCATGATGACCTGTGGAACGCAGCCCAGATGGAAATGGTAAAGAAAGGCAAAATGCATGGCTATATGAGAATGTACTGGGCGAAGAAGATCCTTGAGTGGACGGAATCACCTGAAAAGGCTATGGAGATTGCAATTTATCTCAATGATCGCTATGAACTTGACGGGAGAGATCCGAATGGATACACGGGAATCGCCTGGAGCATTGGAGGCGTACATGACAGGGCATGGAATGAGCGTCCTGTCTTTGGAAAGATACGGTACATGAGTTACAATGGATGCAAATCCAAATTTAATATAAAAAATTACATCCACGCTGTTCAATCAATGGAAGGTGAATCATGAAAGAACTGAAAACAGCAATTCCTGACAGGGTAAGGAAAGGGGACTGTATCTGTCGCGGATAGGGTAAGCGCCCTTGATAAAATCTGCCCCCATGCAGTCCTCGCGACAGACTGCAGACGGACAGCCCTATACCTCACTCGTTGCCTATGCGCTCACTCCTGATGTAAAGGGAGTTGTATTCATCACTCCAAAGGCAACAAGGAAATACAGAAATATTCTGAAAAATCCGCGTGTCTCCCTTCTCATCGATACGCGGACCAATACTCCAAAAGATTATATGAAGGCAGAATCTGTTACGATTTTAGGCAATGCACGACCAATAAGAAGGGGTAAAACGCGGACAACACTTGCTGCGATATTTCTGAAGAAGCATCCGAAGCTTGAAGAGATCATTCATTCCCGTGAAACAGCGCTGATATTCATCAAAATCACGAAGTGTATTCACGTTACAAAATTCCAGAGCATTTCTGTCTGGGATGCGAAATGAGCATTTGCAGTATAAAATCAGGCATGCAACCGACAACGACAGGGAAGATTTGACAGATATTTTCAATTATTACATTGAGAAGAGCCACGCGGCTTTCTTTGACAGAAAAGTATCCCCTGTCTTCTTTGAGAGATTACGCGATATCGTTTACGGGAATTCGCTGTATGTGATCGGAAACGGGGATAGTCAGGTAATAGGATTTGGTTTACTGAAGCACTACCATCCTTCCCCGGTATTCAGGGGGGTCGCAGAGGTCGGATATTTCCTCAAGCCTGAATTCACGGGGAAAGGATTTGGGACCCTGATGCTGAAAAGGCTCATCTCAGATGCGCGGAAATTGAAAATAAAAACCCTGCTCGCAAGCATCTCATCTCGAAATAAGGAAAGCATTGCTTTTCACAAAAAGCATGGGTTTATCGAGTGCGGCAGATTCAGGGATATCGGTCGGAAGCGAGGCAAACCCTTCGACGTTGTCTGGATGCAGAAGGTTATCTGAGCCGGTTCTTGCAGAGATTATTCATGAGCTTTTCATAAGAGAAGGGGAGATGCAGCATTGGAGCGGATTTAGCCGCCGAAGGCGGGTACCTCGCAGGTCCGCTGAAAGCAGGCCGAGAATGAGCGAGAATGCTGTCTCTGCCCTTCTCTTATGATCATCATTTCCCCCTCATTTTTTCTGCAAGCTCCTTCAGAACGTCTTCAAGAGGTATCGGGTCTATCCCGGTAACTTCCTTAAAGCGGTTATTTGAAGGTATGGTATTCGTTTTCAACCCTTCGGCAAGGGCTGCACCTACGCTGTTGGGAATCCCCGTAATCAGCTGAATCCAGAGGGCGGACAGATGTACCGCAAACATAGGGACCGGAATAATAAAATTCTTAACTCCTCTCATTGATTTCCCGCACAAGGCGATGAGGTCTCGATACCGTACGATATCAGAGCCGATTTCGAAAATCTCGTGGCCTTTGACACCCCTTGACACCAGGGCCGAGATGCAGGACGCTGCGTCTCCAAGCGCAATAGGAGCGCATAAGGAATTCAGCCATTGAGGAGTTATCATCACCGGCAATCGTTTTGCAAGGTAATAAACGATGAGATAGGAAGCGCTGCAGGTCTCCAGGAGAATACTGGCACGCACCTCGGCAACCGGAATCCCATGCGATGCGAGCGCCAGCCCTGTCTGCATTCTGCTTTTGAGGTGAGGAGATGCCTGCTGGTCTTTTGGCACGATACCGCCGAGGTATATGATTTTTTTGACGCCGGCCTCCTGTGCAGCATCCCCGGCAGCATTTGCGAGTTTAATATCAAGCTCCTCAAAATTCTTCGCGCCGAGGGAATGGATGAGGTAGATGAGGATGTCGGCCCCGTCAAGAAATTTCCGGGCGCTCGATGGATCGAGCAGGTTGACCTTATTCCATGTCAGACGATCATTCTGAAGATCTTGAGGAATTTCGTTTTCAGTCCTGCAGGAAGCGACAATGCTGAATCCCGGGGTCTCGAGCAACTTCCTGATAAGATGCTTGCCGACACACCCCGGAGCCCCCAAAATTGCGATATTACATAATCCGTCATGGGCTGTAGTCATTAGAGACAATTATAGCAAAAGAACCGAGGGTCAGCGTTTCCTGCCGGGAATTTTTTTCATTTTACGTTCATACATCGATTTATCACCGAGAGCCAGCAATTCGTCAATAGAGCAGGGGGAGGCTGGATTGTAAAACGAAATACCGGCGCTGATTGACAGTTTGTAGGCAGGGTTGCTTTGTGCACAATGATGCAAAAATGCATTGTACAGGCGATCAAGGATCTTTTCACTATCATCATCCGATGTTCCTGCAGGAAAAACGACAAATTCATCTCCCCCGATCCGGGCGATGATATCCGATTCGCGATAATTCTTTCTGAGTATTTTTGCGGTCTCGATTAACGCCATGTCCCCTTCCCGGTGTCCCCATGTATCGTTTATTACCTTGAGATCATCAAGATCGGCATAGAGTAAAAACATGCCGGTTTTCTTTCTCTTCGGTTAATTTCAATTGATGTTCAATCAGGGTAAAAAAACCCCGCCTGTTATACAACCCCGTGAGTTCATCACGCAGCGCCAGATTACGCATTTCTTCCACAATCTTCACGTGCTTAGCTCTTGCAGTGAGTTCTTTCACCGTAAAAGGTTTTTTGAGGAAATCAGATGCGCCGGCCTCTATTGCTTCATCATACGAAAAAGCGTCAATATAACCGGTAGCTATAATGATTGCCATGCGGGGTTTCACTTTTTTTGCTTTTTTCGTCAGCTCCAAGCCGTTCATCTCCGGCAATACAATGTCGGTAATCATTATATCGAATGATTCCTTGCCCACCCACTCTAATGCTGAGAGCGGACTCATAGCTGTTTCACATTGATACCCCTCTGATTCGAGCGCGGCTCTTATGAACTTCAGTAAATTTTTGTCGTCATCAACAATGAGAACACGCCCCTGGTGACCGAAGGAGTCCTCTGAATTTTTATCGCCGGCCATTCTTTATTTCCTGTTCCATGAGATCACGTTTATCACAAACATAGGTTTCCTATTGTGAGTTGTTTGAACCTGCCCGTCAACCCTACTGAAGTAGGGGGTGATATGCCGTTCAATACAGCACATTATTCCGGAACAGCTTTGCGATAAGCTGCGCATGATAGGAAGGGGTAAATATTCTCTGCTTTTTCATGCGCTCATAATACTCGCCTACGGAAATGCCGTTTTCAAATTCCCTGATCGTTGCATTATAGGTATCATTCGTCATACTGATAATTTCATCGCAGAGGAAGAGAAAGACCGTCTTTTCAGACCTGAGATTGCCGGCGCCCTCCCGGTCCATTCTCTTCAGGAAACCAATAAGATCAGGATAGTCATGGTCATGGGTTGCAATATACACATGGTTCAATTTCGGTCTGTTGACCTGATAGCGGCTTTCTATTGTCCGCAGGTCCCTCTTCGCTTTTGCCTTTTCGATGCAGAACCCCACGAGGTCCTCGATAAAGGGAATCCGCATAAAGAGTGTTTCATCCTCTTTTACGTTCAGCATAACAAAATTGAGCAATTCGGCATGATCGAGGGAGGCGAAGATATTTCCCGGCCTGCTGGAGTATTCATCAGCGATGATTTTTTCCATAAGATTGATAACCATTTCACCCATGCATTTGAACATGATATGGAACAGTTCATGAAAGTCCCTTTCGAGAATCTTGAGAATGAATATAAGCAGTTCACACCTGAAGATGTCTGTTTCCGACAATGTGTCAGGAATATATGCGCAGAGATTATCAAAGCGAAAGCTATACTGTCCCTGTGCTTCGAGTTTCCTTATGGTCGATACGAGGGTATCGAACTCATGCGGTTGACGGACGTGCTTTTCCCAGTAGCGGCCGGCAACATCGGTAGACAGATGATCATAAAAACTCCTTGTATTTACAATCTCTTCGCAAAACAATTCATGCTTCAGACTGAATATTCCGGCGATCTCCTTCTTCATATCAGGATAGGTTGTTGCCGCAGCATGGTAACGGCTGAAGAATATCGATACATTTATACTGTTGCCAAATTGTTTGTTGATAAGAGAGAGGTTCTGTTTTAGGTCTTTTATTGAATAATTGACTGCTGGATGTTTGATTTTCTTCCTTGACGTATCATCGAAAACCTCGGGGGACAGCTCCAATACGGATTTGTTTACTTCCGGAAAAACAAAAAGATCCTGGTACATTTTTAGAAATTCTTCATCGGGCAACTTCCATGCGCCGTAATGCAACTGGAAGACCTTTACAAGATCTTCTTCCTTTTTCATCTCCCGAAACAGAGACTTCACATAATCCCTGTCGTTCTCGTAGCAGAGATATATTTTTTGTGTAAACCCTTTGAGTCTCTTCAGGTCTGCAATGATCGAATCGATTGATCTGGCAGCTGGCTTTGTTCTACCGCTGTGAGACCTGAATGAGACCTTGCTTCCGCCGCAGTACTGACAGTTGTAGGAACAGCCTCTGCCGATGAAGAGAGGAAATCCGAGTTTTTCATTGATCACATGAAGGTAGCGTTCGTAGTCGAAGAGAGCAGAAAGATTGGAGAATGAAATATCCGAAAGCATTTTCTGGTCTGCATGAAACGAAACCGGATTTGCGCTTATTCCTGAAGGTGTGCGGTAGATCAGGTTAGGGATTTCAACGGATTCGGCATTGTTGAGAAGAAGTTCCAGGGGCTTTTCGGCATCCCCTTTGACGACGTAGTCAAGGAAATCGCATCGCTGAAGAAGATTTTCCCCGAAATATCCTGCGGTAAACCCTCCTGCAAGGATCTTCAGGTTCTTATCATAAGAGCGTATCTGTTCCCCGGCCCACAGGAAACCCTCCGCGGTTTCCTGCCAGTGAAAGATAAGGCCGACATGCGTCGGCTGAAAGACATTGAGATAATGCGTCAGGATTTCACCTGCGCTGTTCTCTGCATATACAGACAGGTTCAGCAGCTTTGCATCAATATTTCTCCGGCTGAGATAATCGCAGAGCCCGAAGCTCCCCATGGGAATGTATTTAAAATACTCATTCGGGCAATTGATGATGAGAAGTCTCGGTTGCACGACTATTATCATTACATTCTTGTCCGGTCCGTATCAATGAAAAGATAGTCTATTCTTTTCTCTCCGAGACGACCAGCCAACCATCCCAGCTTGCGGCAGGTATGAGGTCCATCTTGACAGAGAGCTTTCCGTCTTTATCCATGAGCATCCCGACCTTTTGCCAAAAGATTTTTCCCCCTTTGTCATTCTCGGTTTTCTTCCAGAGCAAGTCGTAAATTTTCATACCGCCTCCTTTCAATTTTTTCGAATCGCCGGAGAGAGAGTATTTTCGCTCATTCTCGGTCGTTCCTCCCTGCGAGGCTTTTGCCTCTTTGTTTCATAATATTTATTTGACTATCGGCAAAAAAATCCGCTCAAATACTCTCTCTCCGGCTCACGTTCCCTATACGCATCAATACACTCCTCTGTCCAGCGTTCTGTACTGGATAGCCTCAGAGACGTGGTGGGAATGAATGTCCTCCGAGGCGTCGAGGTCTGCGATGGTGCGGGACAATTTCAGAATTCTCGTGTACGCCCGCGCGGAAAGGCCGAGCTTCTGCATGGCGGTATCGAGCAGAGCCTGGGCGTCGGATTTGAGTGTGCAGTATTTCTTGATATGCCGTGTTTTCATCTGCCCGTTTGCATAAATCCTTCTGTCGTTCTGAAAACGCTCAAGCTGGATATTCCTTGCTGCGACGACCCGCTGCCTGATGTCGTCCGATTTCTCACCCACGGATTCGTTCGATAGCTCTTTATACGGCACTGCCGGCACCTCGATGTGGATGTCGATCCTGTCGAGCAAAGGGCCGGAAACCTTGTGCCGGTAACGATGCACCTGTCCGTGGGTGCAGGTGCACTGATGACGGCTGTCGCCGAAATACCCGCACGGACAGGGGTTCATGGCTGCCAGGAGCATGAATGACGCAGGATAGGTAATGGAAGCCACTGCCCTCGATACTGTCACTTCGCCATTTTCAAGCGGCTGCCTTAATACTTCGATCACGTTGCGTTTGAACTCCGGCAATTCGTCGAGGAACAGTACGCCGTGGTGTCCGAGGCTGACCTCTCCCGGTTTCGGGGTCTGCCCGCCCCCGATGAGCGCAACATCCGAAATCGTATGGTGCGGGGCCCGAAAGGGTCTCAGGGCAAGCAATGATTGTCCGTTGCGAAGGAGACCGGCGACACTGTGTATTTTTGTCGTCTCCAATGCCTCATCGAATGTCATCCCCGGCAGGATCGTAGAAAGCCGTTTTGCGAGCATCGTCTTTCCCGATCCGGGTGGTCCGATCATGAGAATATTGTGGCTGCCTGCGGCAGCGACCTCGAATGCCCTCTTGGCGTGTTCCTGTCCTTTCACCTCCAGAAAATCATCCTCATACGCCGAATTTTCTTCCAATGTTTGCTGGGCGTTTATTACAAAGGGCAGGACAGTATTCCCGTTCTTCAGGAATTCAATGACATCGGGGAGACTCTTCATTCCAAAGGCGGGGATCCCCTTCACGACGGCTGCTTCCGGCGCATTCTCTTCAGGCAGTATGATCCCTTTTAACCCAAGCTCCCTTGCCTTTATGGCCATTGATAAGGCCCCCTTGACAGGCTTTATCGCACCATTCAACGAAAGCTCTCCTGTAAAGAGATAGCCGCTGAGAGAAGCCGGTTCGAGTATGCCTTCTGCCGTAACAATGCCGATTGCTATCGGCAGATCGAAAGAAGACCCTTCTTTTTTCAGGTCCGCAGGTGCGAGATTCACGGTAATCTGTTTGAGTGGAAAATGAAACCCGATATTTTTAAGCGCAGCCCTGACACGGTCGCGTGACTCCTTCACTGCCGCATCGGGCAGACCGACCATCGAAAAATGGGGGAGCCCCCTGGAGGTGATATCGACCTCAACCTCAACCGGATAGGCGTCGATACCAATAATACTTGCGCTGAGAATATTTGATAGCATATGCTTAATTATATTTTTAAATGGGTCCGAAAAGCAATACGGGTTCGAAAAGCAATATGGTAAAATAATGGTCGTTCAATCATTCTTAAGGAGACTCCATGGCAAAAGTACCGATAAGTATCGAAGAGGAGATGAAAGGTTCTTATCTCGATTACGCGATGAGCGTAATCATCGGGAGAGCTCTCCCTGAGGTCAGAGACGGGCTGAAGCCTGTCCAGAGGAGGATTCTCTATGCGATGTTCAGAGAGGGACTCCTCCCCGGAAGAAAATATTCCAAAAGCGCCGGTGTAGTCGGTGAGGTGCTTAAGAAATACCATCCCCACGGCGACACCGCCGTGTATGATGCAATGGTCAGGCTTGCCCAAGACTTTAATATGCGGTATCAGCTTGTTGACGGGCAGGGCAATTTTGGATCAGTAGACGGCGATCCGGCTGCGGCATACCGGTATACGGAAGCCCGGCTTGCGAAAATTGCCGAGGAACTGCTTGCTGACATAGACAAGAACACCGTTGACTTTACCCCGAATTTCGACGAAACCACAGAGGAACCGCTTGTACTTCCCTCGCGGATTCCAAATCTAATTATCAACGGCTCATCGGGGATTGCAGTCGGTATGGCCACCAATGTCCCGCCGCACAACCTCGGGGAAATAATTGCCGGGCTTGTAACGCTCCTTGAAAACCGGGATGCAACGTTGAAAGACCTTATGGTGCATATCAAAGGTCCTGATTTCCCTACAGGAGGAATCATACACGGCACAGACGGAATATTAAACGCATACAATGAAGGCAGGGGCCTAATTAAAGTAAGAGCAAAAGCGAGAATCGAGCGTGAACATAGAGGCGGTGAGAATATCATCGTCACAGAACTCCCGTATCAAGTGAACAAGGCACGGCTGATAGAAAAAATTGCGGCCCTTGTAAGGGAGAAAAGCATTGAAGGGATTTCTGAAATCCGGGATGAGTCCGACAGGGACGGCATCAGGGTTGTCCTTGAGCTGAAACGGGGTGAAATGGCGGAAGTCGTCCTGAATAACCTCTATAAACACACGCAGATGGAGACCACATTCGGCATCATCATGCTCGCCCTTGTGAACAACCAGCCCCGCATACTGAAGCTGAAGGTCCTCCTGAATCATTTTCTGCAGCACAGGCGGGACGTTGTTCTCAGAAGAACACGATTTGAACTGAAGAAGGCGGAAGAAAAGGCGCACATATTAGAGGGGCTGAAGATAGCCCTCGATTATCTTGACGAGATAATAGCCCTCATCAGAAAGTCCAAGACGCCTGAAGAGGCGAGAACCGGACTGATGAGCAATTATCCCCTCTCGGAGATCCAGGCCCAGGCCATCCTCGACATGAAACTCCAGAGACTCACAGGGCTCGAGCGGGAAAAGATCATGAGGGATTACACCGATACGCTGAAAGAGATCGAACGGCTGAGGGCAATACTCGGGAACGATGCCCTCGTGTCCCAGATCATTAAAGACGAGCTGATTGAGATCAAAAACAACTATGCCGATGAAAGAAAAACGGAGATCACCTCTGAGACAAAGGAGATCACAATCGAAGACCTGATCACCGATGAAGAAATGGTCATTACGCTCTCCCATCAGGGGTATATCAAGAGAAATCCTCTCAGTGCCTACAGGAGCCAGCGCCGGGGCGGTAAAGGCCTCATCGGCATGGAGACAAAGGAAGAAGATTTTGTCAGAGAGCTATTTATCGGCGCCACGCACGACTATATGCTCTTCTTCTCAAACCTCGGCCGTCTCTATTGGCTGAAGACGTATCAGCTCCCTGAGGCGGGCCGCGCTGCAAAAGGCAAATCACTGGTGAACCTTCTTGCCTTATCAGAAGGTGAGAAGATAACAACCGCATTGCCTGTGCGCGATTTCAAGCAGGCGTTTCTTGTGATGATTACAAAAAATGGCACTGTCAAGAAAACCGCCCTCGAGGAATACAGCAACCCGCGCGGAAAAGGCATCATCTCCATATCGCTTAAAAAAGGCGACGAGCTTATTTCCGTTAAAAAGACAGACGGGAAAAGCGACCTTATCATCGGCACCAAGAACGGCATCTCAATCCGCTTCAACGAAGAAGATGTGCGCAGCATGGGACGCACCGCAACGGGGGTTAAGGGAATCAGACTCTCAAAAGGCGACGAAGTGGTTTCCGCAGAGGTTGCCGAGGAAAAGATGATAATCCTCACTGTTACGGAAAAAGGCCAGGGAAAGAGATCGAAGATAGAGGATTACCCGGTCCAAAATCGCGGCGGCAAGGGGGTCATCTCTATTAAAATCACCGAAAAAGGCGGAAAGGCAATCGGCCTTATGCAGGTAAGAGATGAGGACGAGGTCGTCATGATCACCAGTTCAGGGAAGCTCATCAGGACTCTTGCAGGGAATATTTCTCTCCACGGACGAAACACCCAAGGGGTAAAGCTCATGGATGTTGACGGCGACGACAAGATTGTGAGTGTCGGCAGGGTTGCAGAGCGGGATTAACTACTATTCGACGAAGGATCTAAAAAGTGCTTGCTACAGTTTCCTTATACATTGGGTGGCCCTGTAGTATTTCACGCTTTCGTCCGGTTGTTCCTTTGAAAGCACTATCGGCTCCTGCTTGTCATCCATGAGGATTATCATGTTGTCCTGCATTACGATCTTTCGTATCGAAACGCCATTCGGCGACCAAACGATAACGGTATTGCCGCTTCCGACTTCTTTATGCGGCTCAACCAGTATCAGATCACAGAAATCCAATCCGCAGCATGATAACAGGCCTTTGGGGGTGATGTAAAACGCACTCGGGTCATCGGTTATCGCATACTCAAAGCTGCTTGCAACCAGTGAGGGGTACTCCAGATCAATACAGTCAGCCCACTCCTGAATTTTGGCGTCATCCAGAACCGGCAGCTTTCTCGAAATGAGAATTCGGTCGGAATAGTCTCCTTCTATGGTTAAAAGGGTCTCGAACGGAACTTCCAGTGACTTCGAGAGCTTCATCAGGGTTTCCCGGCCGGGCCGCCGTATCCCGGTCATGAGTTGACTGACATATGCACAGCTTACATTCATTCTCCGGGCAAGCGTTATGGATTTTATGCCCCGCGTCTTCATAATCTTTCTGAGTTTATCACCGAAGGTCATCGACATAGAACTATTATAATATAATATTAATATTTTTAATAATTATGCACATTTCCCCTCTTCTGGCAAAAACACCTTCACACTGAAGCTGCCTCTGCTGCGGCAATGTTTTTAACCCAGATTGTCCATTTCGAGAAAATGGCAGGCAGGCATGAGGGAAGCAAAAGCTTGGTGGCAGCACCTTTGTGGGTGAAAAGATTTCATGTGCCGCCGCACGTTTTCATTTGATACTATAAAATATCGAAAAAACACAAACCCTGCATCAGCAAGGTTTTACTTCCCTCATGCCTGCCTGTAACTCACCGTAATGAGCAATTTGGGTTTAAAGCACCGTCCATTGCTGCGGCAGAAAGAGCTTCTCATACGTCATTAGGGCAAATCTGTCCGTCATCCCTGCGATAAAATCACAGACAATACGATGTTTGTTCACTTTTTCTTCCTTGGGTATATGCATATACACTTCTTCTATGTGCTCCAGGTAATAGTCATAAAGGTCGCGCAGCACTTTTTTGGCCTTTTTGAATTCATTGATTATTTTGCCGCTTTCATAGACGGAATCAAAAAGAAAATCCCTGAGAGCATACGTAGCAGCCGATATCTCGTCACTCATGTGAAGGCTTTCCAGATGAGCCCTCATGGACTGGTGGATGAAGTCTTTGACCATTGTATCGATCCGGCGCGAATGCGAATCCCCGAGGACCTTCATGATCTTCTTCGGGATATCGGTTCTCTTAATAACGCCCGCCCTTAATGCATCGTCAAGATCGTGGTTCACATAGGCAAAAATGTCGGAAACCCGCACGATCTGACCTTCAAGCGTCATCGCCTTGTCGTGGCTATTCTCGGGGATAATGAGTCCTTTCCCCTTTGAGTGTGTAACAATGCCGTTTCGCACCTCATGGGTCAGGTTCAGCCCGTTCCCGCTATTTTCGAGGAAATCGACAACCCTGAGGCTCTGCTTAAAATGGTCAAACCCACCGGGATGGATTTCCCTCAGAATGTTTTCTCCTGCATGACCGAACGGGGTATGGCCGAGATCGTGACCTAAAGCGATGGCCTCGGTCAGATCCTCGTTCAACCGTAACGCCCTGGCAATCGTCCGCGCAATCTGGGATACCTCAAGCACATGGGTAAGACGCGTCCTGTAATGGTCGCCTCTTGGCGCGAGGAAGACCTGTGTTTTGTGTTTCAACCGCCTGAATGACTTTGAATGAATGATCCTGTCTCTGTCCCGTTGAAAGCATGTCCGTATCTCACCTTCTTTTTCCGGTTTCAACCTGCCTCTGCTCCGGGAACTCAGACACGCCTTGGGATGAAGAATAGTCCTCTCGATATCCTCTGTCTGCTCGCGAATCGTCATGGTTTCAACACCCCTGGATTAGAAAAATGTAACAGTATGTTACTAAAATATGGCCAGTTTCACAAATGTGTTATAGTAATAAAATTCTTGTGGTACTATTTTTTTGATGACAGGATGATACTATGAAACTATTGCTTCCGACAGACGGCTCGGAATATTCTGAAGCAGCAGCACAATTCCTCACAAGACTTAATGTATCACCGAATGATGCGATCACGCTGCTCCACGTTATAAGTGATGACCCCTTTCAGGACAATGACGATTATTATTACGCAAAGATTAAAGAGGTCAAGCAAGGCATTGCGCCTAAAATACTTGAATCAGCCATGAATATTTTAAAATCCGTTCCTGCAACAATGAATACACTAATAATGAACGGCTCTCCTGATAAATGTATTATTGAAGCAGCGACTGCTTCTGATGCCGACTTAATCGTTATGGGACATAAAAGACTCAAGGGTATTAAATCGCGCATCATCGGAAGTGTCGCAAAATCCGTGTCTATTAGTTCTCCAAAGCCGGTGCTCGTGATCAAGCCTCCTCAGGGTGGATCGTCCGGCACAATGAAAATACTCTTTGCAACAGATGGTTCTGATTATGCAAGGAAGGCGGGAGAAACCTTAACCATGATGCCGTTTCATGATACTGCGGAAATAACAATCCTCAATGTCATCACCCCGGCTTTTCATGACATCCCTGATAAATATATGACAACCATAGAGGGAAGTGTGAAGGAAGATTTGAAAAAATACCGCGCCGAAGACTCTCAGGCGATCATTGCGCAAACTGCCGAATATTTACGGAAGAGATTCTCACATATAGACGAAATCACAAAAAAAGGTGAGCCTTCGGATGAAATCCTCCATGCTGCGAATGTCTTGAACGCAGATATGATTGTAGTCGGCAGCAAAGGAATGGGGGGATTCAGAGGGATCATCGGCAGCTTGTCCAGATATATCCTCAGTGTTGCAGAATGCTCTGTTCTTATCGGAAAGACGGAAGGCGTTTAAAGAATTCCCGTCTATCTGATTACTTCCACTCCCATATACGACCTTAACACCTCCGGCACGATGACACTGCCGTCTTTCTGTTGGTAGTTTTCAAGAATCGCCACCAAGGCGCGTCCGATGGCAAGGCCTGATCCGTTCAATGTATGAACGAACTCGGTGCCCTTCTTCCCTTCCCGCTTGAACCTGATATTCGCCCGCCTCGCCTGGAAATCTGCAAAGTTCGAGCAGGAAGAGATCTCCCGGTATTTCTGCTGACCCGGAAGCCATACTTCAAGGTCATACGTCTTTGCAGCGGAAAACCCGATATCTCCCGTGCAGAGCGCGATTACCCTGTAAGGCAACTCCAGTTTCTGCAAAATATCTTCGGCATTCATCGTTAAAGATTCAAGCTCAGCGTACGAATCTTCAGGCCTGACAAATTTGACAAGCTCCACCTTATTGAACTGATGCTGCCGGATAAGGCCCCTCACATCTTTCCCGTATGAGCCCGCCTCACGCCTGAAGCAGGGGGTGTATGCGGTGTAATAGATCGGAAGGTCTTTTTCATTCAGAATCTCATTCCGGTGGATATTCGTGACAGGCACCTCTGCTGTCGGGATCAGATAAAACTCGGGGTCGACAATTCTGAAAAGCTCCATCTCGAATTTCGGAAGCTGTCCTGTGCCCCTCATGCTGTCTCTGTTTACGATAATCGGGGGGAGAACCTCCTGATATCCTTTTGTGGCATGCTGGTCCAGCATGAAATTCATTAACGCCCTTTCGAGCTTCGCGCCGAATCCCTTTGTCAGGGAGAACCGCGCCCCTGCAATCTTCGCCGCGCTCTCGAAGTCGATAATACCGAGTGTTTCCCCGATGTCCCAGTGGTTCAGGGGTTCAAAATCAAACTCTCGCGGCTCGCCCCATCTCCTCACTACGACATTCTCTGTTTCGTCTTTTCCAACAGGCACCGACTCGTGAGGGATGTTCGGGACGTTTAATAAAAACTCGTTTGTGCTCTCTTCGAGCGATTTGAGTTTTTCATCGAGGTCCCTGATCCTGTCCGATACCTCTTTCATCTCTTCAATAAGCTTTGCCGCGTCCTGCTTCTGCTTCCTGAGCTTCCCGACTTCTTCTGATGCCACGTTGCGTTTGTTCCTCAGTTCCTCCGCTTCTTTGAGAAGCGTCCGCCGCTGCTCTTCAAGCCGCAGGAATTCATCAAACTGAATCGAGGCATTTCTCTCCAGTCAGAGATTTTTTTATGACGTCAATATGTTCCCTTACAAACCGTGCATCAAGCATTCTGCGTTCTCCTTTCCAATGCCCTATTTCCTTCCTCTTCTAGGGAAGCGAATCTATTCCTTCTATTTCGACAACTTTATCTCTTGAGGATTGACCTCTGATAATCTTTATGGCGGATTTTTTTATGCCGAATTCTTCTGAAAGTATCCCGATCAGTTGCTCATTGGCAGCCCCGCCAACCGGAGGCGCATGCACCTTTATCTTAAGCGTATCCCCGATAACACCTGAAAGTCCTTTCCGCGAAGACCTTGGCTCTACCCTTATTTTTATCGCAACGCCTCTTTTCGATTTTGTAAACGGTACCACCACAATTGTTAATGTTACCATATTCCACGTCTCTTGCCGGCATACAGATGTGTAACCGGCCTCACCCTGATTATTTGCAAATTTTCGCATGAGCAATGCAAATGCGGCATTGGAGCGGATTTAGCCCCGATGAACATCGGGGGTACCTCGCAGGCCCCGAACACTTTCGGGGCCGAGAATGAGCGATAATGCCGCGTTTGCATTGCTCATCATGCATTTTGCAATAATTATGAATTAAAGGTTTTTCAGAAAATCTCTGAGGTCGCGCAGGATTTTTGAGCGGCTCATAGCAGGTCTTACCCCGGCAGGGGATGACAGAACCATTTTGCTCTCCATATACGATGCTTTTGTAAGGATAAAATGTTCCGAGGGCTGTTTCTGCGATTTCATCGTGCGGCGCTGCCTGTACCGTCAGTTTCAGCATTCGAAAGTATGCATCCATTGCACAGAAATAATATCCTGAAGAGATGCTTGCCTCTTTCGTGTTCGCAAAAAAAGCCCTGAGCGCTTTCTCCGCATGGCGAAGATATTTTTCCTTTTGCTGTCAAGGCATACAGTTTCTGGCAAAGCATGATCCCGAGAGAATTCGCAGATGGATGGGGAATATCTTCTATTCCCTTGAGGCGGACGCCGAGGACCGGGCTGTCGGTATCAAAAAACCCTGCCCCTTCCTGATCCCAAAATCGCTCCAGACATAATTCCATCAGACTATCAGCCTGGTTACAATACCGTTCTTCACCGGTCACCTCATAGCCCTCGATGAACGCCTCTATCAGATAGATATAGTCATCCAGCACCGCTTTTACGCCTTCCGTGTGATAGAGCTCATTTCCTGCAAAATGTTCCTTCAGTATCCTTTCAAGGCTCTTCAGGGAAAAGTCTCTCAGCTCTTTATCGTTCAAAGCCCGAAAAGCCTTCAGGCAGGATGAAATCATCATTCCGTTTAACGACGTATACAGTGTTTTGTCGATGAACGGAGACTGTCTGGCGTTTCGTTCCTTCAACAGCTTTTCTTTCCCGCTCTGTATGAGTTCAGAAACTACCTGCAGATCTATCCCTGTTCTCCTGGATATTTCTTCTGCCTCCATCGAAACAAACAGGACCTTTTTTGTTTCGTCGTGGTGCATGGAGCCCCTCTCATTCATGAAACGGAGTGATAAAACCCTGTATTCATCATCGCTCAGAACCTTGATGAAGTCCCTGTCCGTCCAGGTAAAATAGCCGCCTTCGTCATCGGGAGTAACATCCGCATCCTGGCTTGCATAGAAACCGCCATCCGGGTCGGAAAGCACTGCTTTAATGAAACGGACAATACCTTCTGCAACTGTTTTGAAATAGCCGGATCCGAAAACCTGATATGCATCGATATAATTCCTGAGATGCCAGGCATTGTCGTCCGTCATTTTCTCGAAGTGGGGAATAATCCATGCTTCATCAACAGAGTACCGGTGAAATCCACCGCCTATCTGATCATGAAACCCTCCCTTTGCCATCGACTCAAGCGTCTTTTTTACTGCATGCCCTATGGATTCTTTTTTCGTAAAAAAGTACCTGTTGATGAGAAATTCCATCGCGCCGGGCATGGGAAACTTCGGGGCAAAACCGAAGCCGCCATTCTGTAAATCGAAATGAGAGAGGATAGTGGCAACCGACCGGTCAATTGCTGCCTCCTCGATTTCTCCTTCCGGAAGGGGTTGCGGCCTGAGGGATTCGAGAATTCGCTGTCCGTATTCGGCAGCCTTTTCTGTTTTCTCGTTATAAAAATCGGCGACCGCTGTCAACACTTTCTTGAACCCCGGTCTCCCGGCAGCGTCATCAGGAGGGAAATAGGTCCCCCCGAAAAACGGTATCCTGTCGGGTGTCAGAAAAACGCTGAGCGGCCAGCCGCTTCCAAAACCCATGGCAGAAACAGCATGCTGATATCTTCTGTCGATATCCGGTCTTTCATCCCTGTCGAGTTTGACGCTGATGAAACGCTCGTTCAGCAGTTGGGCTATTGCATCGTTTTCGAAACATTCCTTTGCCATCACATGACACCAATGGCACCATACCGCGCCCGTACTGAGAAAAACGGGTTTCTTTTCCCGCTTTGCATTTTCGAATGCCTCTTCACCCCAGGGGTACCAGTCTATTTTCTGAGTGGCGGCTTTTTTGAGATAGGGCGATTTTTCATTTGCTAATCTGTTCATAGTACCTGACAGTTGAGTCCCTCCCAAACAACGCATTTCATGAAGTTTGCGCGAGGGAAGAGCAGATGCAGCATTAGAGCGGATTTAGCCCCGATGACCATCGGGGGTACCTCGCAGGCCCCGAACACTTTCGGGGCCGAGAATGTCCGTCAGGGATCCGCCGAGCGATAATGCTGCGCCTGCTCTTCCCGTTGTCCATCTATGAACAACCAGGGCTAACATGGGACAGGACTATAGGAATAACTCCCCTCCTGAGTATCGGGAACAGCCACTATTAGTGTTTAACCATCTTCAATGTCTCCCGCATAAACGCGGGGAGGTCCGAGGGCTGCCGCGAGGTGACAAGATTTCCGTCGACGACCACCTCTTTATCCTCATACACCGCACCCGAATTTTTCATTTCCTCGGCTACGGATTTATAACAGGTTGCATGTCTGCCCTTCATCAAGCCTGCAGAAATAAGTGTTTGCGGGCCGTGGCATATTGCCGAAACCGGTTTATTTTTCAGGAAGAAATGTTTCGCAATCTCAAGGGCGTTTTTGTCCTTTCGTATTGTTTCAGGGGCTTTTCCGCCGGGGAGAAGGAGCAAATCGTACTGGTCAGGGATAATCTCTGCAAGCGCCCTGTTCGCTTCAACTTCGTATCCGTGCTTCCCTTTTATCAGGCCTTTTTTGATTGAAGCGATATCTACGTCAAACCCTTCCTCCCTGAACCGGTAATAGGGCACAAGGAGTTCCGTATCCTCAAAATTATCTGCGCTGATGATTAATACCTTCATACATTCCTCCATCCCTAATATTTTCTCGTGTTTATTCTTTCCGGTAACTTGACTGCAAAAGCCTCATGCGTCTTGCCAGTTCCCTCAGCGCATCGGCAAGACTCATCCCTTCATCCATCAATTGCCGTATCACCTCTGCCTTTGAAAGCTCATTGATGATCTTTTCGCTGTTCGCATCCATGAGGCAGACATTATTCCCCGTTTCCATTTGCTGCGTAATACAGCCCTCGATCTCTTCAGGCGTGTATTTTTTTGCGATATCCCTGATCTGTTTTATGTCCATGGGCTCTTACGTCTATCCCCCTTTCATCGTGATATCATAAAGCGCCTTGCCGGCGAAAAAGTCTGCCCACGCTATTCCGATATCCGGGAGGGTGGATTTGAGCAACCAGACAGAAGACGGCAATGATTTGGCATATATCTCCGCGATACTGTAATGCGCCATGAAAACCGTTCCGTATATGATGATGAGACCGTTCAGGAGGTAGCCGTAGACAGCGGTCTTGCGCGAGGTAAAAAGCAGCGTGACCACAATCACGTCGATGAGAGGGAAAATGAATGAAAGAAACCTCGTTCCATCAAATTGAAACGATCCCGGATTCGTTATGTCAGGCACCATGAAGGAATGGATCCTGTAGTGGAGCATTAAGCCCGATACTGCCAATAAAAATAATGCGGGGAGCAGGGCTTTTCTGGTCATGTCGGCCTTAGAACCTGAACTCGGCTATGTGCCCCAGGTACAGGGTAAACCCTACCATAACGATATGAAGGATCCACCAGCCGGGTTTATATCTCATGAAATATTGCAGCATATTACCTCCAGATGATATGCCCGATGGCATAGACAACCGATATCCCGGTCAGATGGATAACCCACCAGCCGGCACTCAAAAACCCTATCTTTTTTGAGAAACTCTCTCCGTTCATGACTGTCCCCTTCAATGGCAGTATTTTCTGCACCTGTTAAAAAGCAAGAGGGATGCCATGAAATAAGCCTTTGATTCAATTGAGTTTTAATGCAAAAAAAGCGACGTCCGGCAAGACAATTTTCCGTTCTGCAAGGGCGAAATGCCCGGGAGAAGATTTTCTTGCAACGCGATGATTACGGGACGAAGTCTGATATAATTCCTAGAAATACAATCCGCTTTATCATAGCAATCATCCAAACAGGGCTTTTAGGCACATAAGATGAAAAAACGCGCATTGACATGTCTCGAACCAAAAGAAAGGGTCGGCCTCGTTGTTGTAATCACCGGCCACGGGAAGGGAAAGACCACTGCCGCCATGGGGATTGCGCTCAGGGCAGCGGGTCACGACATGAGGGTCTGCATCATAGAATTTATGAAGGGCGATATATATTCAGGGGAGATTGATGGGTTAAAAAGGCTTTCGCCGAATGTCGAACTCCATATTACAGGGAAAGGGTTCTGCGGTATTATGGGAAACCCGCACTCTTTTGAAGAACACAGGGCCAATGCTCAGGAAGCGATCAATCTCGCGAAGGAGAAAATGTTTTCAGGAAACTATGACATACTGATCCTCGACGAGATCAATAATGCGCTCAAGCTGAAGCTCGTAGACCTTTCCCAGTCAATGGAGTTAATAGAGAACAAACCACCTCTCATGCATCTCGTTCTGACAGGAAGAAACGCCCCTCCGGAGATCATAAAACGAGCCCATACCGTAACAGAGATGAAAGAGATCAAGCACGCCTACCGGCAGGGCATAGAGCCCCAGAAGGGAATCGATTACTAAACCGTACGCTAGCCAACCAGGGATATACCAATTGGAAATTTTAATTCTTGCAATAGTTGTTGGGGCATTGGTCCTGTCTTTTTTGATCGGGAAACGGGTGCTGCGTAACCGGAGAATCAAACAATTGGCCATCATGCCGTTTCCTGATGAATGGGAAAAGATTCTGGAGAGAAATGTATCTCTCTACAGATACCTTCCTGATGCATTAAGGGACCAGCTCCATAACGACATAAAGATTTTCATAACCGAAAAACATTTTGAAGGGCTGGGCGGCCTGGAAATGAATGATGAGATAAAGGTTACCATAGCGGCTGAGGCCTCAATGTTATTACTAAACAGAAAAAACAGTGACTATCCGAGACTGACCTCCATTCTCGTGTATCCAAATACGTATGTAACGAACCAAAGCACCCCTATAGGAGGAGGGGTATATATTGAAGGACAGTCTGTTCGCTTGGGAGAATCCTGGCAGCATGGGTCGGTCGTCCTTGCCTGGGATAATGTAAAGCAGGGAGCGGTGAATGCTCAGGATGGTCATAATGTAGTGCTCCACGAATTTGCTCATCAGCTGGACCAGGAGGATGGGTTAGCTGATGGCGCTCCGATCCTTGAAAAACAGTCGAGCTATACGACCTGGGCTCGTATTTTGAGCAAGGAATATGAACAACTTCGGTCTTATGCGGAACATCATAAAAAAAGTGTTATGGATAAATATGGAGCAACGAACCCCGCTGAATTTTTTGCCGTTGCAACCGAGACATTTTTTGAAAAGCCAGTACAACTGCAGAAAAAAGCGCCTGACCTTTACGCTGAACTCAAGAGCTTTTACAATGTCGACCCAATTAAATGGTTACAGAATATATCTTAATGCCTTGACTGCTTAAAGAATATCCTTTCGCTTTTTGGTACCATTTATAGGGAGCAGTTTAGTAGTGTGACAGTGCGGAAACATTCCCCGGACGCTTATTAATACCTTAACATATCGAAGAAACTCAATCTCTGCATCAGCAGGTTTTGCTTCACTCATGTCTGCTTATAACTCGCCTTAGATGAACAATTTAGGTTAAATACTTTCACCCTTTTGTCATTTCATAAGCAGTTTATTGTGACAGTGCGAAACATTCTCGATACTGCTGGCTGAAATCGCTTCAAACATCTCCAAAAAGCTGCCATATTTACCGCCCTGGCACATTCTATTTTGTTATGATAATAATATGGAAATAATGTGGAGCTTTTACTAAAAAAGAGGGGAGATAGCGTGAGAATTTTGAGTATCGCTCTATGTTCAATTCTGTTGGCTGCGTCAACGGTTATGGCAGGATTTATTTTAAAAAGCGGCGTATACAGCATGAATGAACTGGAGGCAGCCAAAGCGGAGGCGCTTTCCGGAAGAAAGGCAGTAGCGTTCCTCTATTCCGACAAAGCCACCTTCTGTACACAATGTGCGAGTGCCAGCCTGCAAGCAATGGATACAATGATAGGCAGTTGTGTTGTGGTATACACCGATAAATCCGATGCGGCCAAACTTCCCGAAGAGGTGAAGAACGCACTCCGCTCCCCCAAGGCAGGCAAGTATATTCCAACAATTGTAATTATGAGTTATGATCTCAGGAAAGTGATAGACATTGTGCCTTATGCCCGCGGCGACGCTTACAAGAAGCTGCTGTCCGAGGCAAAAGAAAAGGTTTTATCATATCGAAAATGAAAGCGTAATAGCGGTCAGCAGATTTGCGAGGGCATATCATCCTTACAGATTATTGCTATTTGGATATTATTTCCGGATAATGATTAATCATGGGGAATGTCATACCGGAATTATTTGTTACATCTGCAACCAAATTCAAAGACAAGACCGCCTTCAATTATTTTGACCAGACGTGGAAAACAATCACTTATGATGAGCTTTTAAGAAATGCAAAAGGCATTGCGTCCTGGCTGATCCTGAATGGCATACAAAAGGGCGACCGGATTGCGATCATCTCAGAGAACGGGCCGAAGTGGGGCACCACATATCTTGCGATATCTCTATCAGGTGCGATTGCAGTCCCGATAGATGCTCAGCTCGGGCCTGATGAGATCAGGAACCTCCTTGCCGATTCAGAGGCAAAAGTACTTTTTCACAGCCAGAAAACAGAAGGGAACATCAGGCATGCTGTCTCAGCAATAGTCTATGGTCGTTCGCTCTCTGTTGCGCTGATATCTTTCGATTCGCTGGAATTCAGCGAGATTCTCAAAACCAAAGAATCCAGCCAATACCCGGAAATATCGGAAGAAGATGTTGCCTCGATCATTTATACCTCCGGGACTACGGGCAAACCGAAAGGCGTGATGCTCACCCATAAGAACTTCTGCTCAGATGCCTATGCCCTCATCGAGGCAGGCATCCTTTCAAATGACGACAGTGTAATTTCAGTGCTTCCCCTCCACCATACCTATCCATTCCTCGGCAACTGCCTGCTCCCCGTGTTTCTGGGCATCCCGGTCACCTTTCCGCAGAGCATAAAAGGACCTGACCTTATGGCGGCTATGAGAGAGCATGGGGTAACCATGCTGGTCAGCGTACCCCAATTGCTTGAACTGATCCGGAACGGGATTTTCAACAAGATGAAACAGCTGCCGGGAACGGTATCCGGAATACTGTTCCGTCTTCTTAAACTCTGTGGACGGTTAAGACGCAGGTATGATATAAATCTCGGGAAAATTATTTTCAAAGCAGTCCACAAAGCTCTCGGCCCGAAGTTCAGGTTCTCTGCCTGCGGGGGCGCAAAGCTTGACCCGGAAGTCATGCAGGACCTCGAAGCGCTCGGATTGACGATACTTGAGGGTTATGGCCTCACTGAGACCTCCCCAGTTGTGGCATTTAACCCGATCGAAAAAAGAAAGCCCGGTTCTGTGGGAAAAGCACTGCCATCCGCAGAAATAACAATTATCGACACTGAAAGACATGTGAAGTTGGACTTGATGAAAGAGGGTGAGATTACCATAAAAGGCCCTATGGTAATGAAAGGGTACTACAAAAACCCGGAGGCTACAGCAGAGGTTTTAAAAGATGGATGGTTTTACAGCGGTGACCTCGGATACATCGACAATGATGGCTACGTCTTCATTACAGGAAGGCTAAAGGAAGTCATCGTCCTCGGATCGGGCAAAAACATATATCCGGATGAAGTCGAAAAGCAGTATCTGGGCATTCCTCTCATAAAAGAGATATGCGTGACAGGGGTTGAAGACAAAGGAGTTGTTGAATCCCTCCATGCAATCATTGTCCCTGACTTTGAGTATGCAAAGAAAATGCAGATCGCAAATCTGCAGGAGACCCTGAAATGGGAGATAAACGCTGTTTCACTCCGCATGCCGCAATACATGCGGATAAGGGGATATACGCTCTCATCCGATCCTCTGCCGAGAACACCTCTCGGAAAGCTCAGGAGGTTTATGGTAAAAGACCTTTTGAAAGGTAAAAGTGAAAAGGTAAAAATTAAGAGTGAAGACAAGAACCTTCGACAGGATGAAACCGGAAGGAAAGTTGTCGAGTGCATAACGCCGTTATTGAAAGAGCAGGTTCCCGTACAATCAACCGACAACCTTGAACTCGATCTCGGGCTTGATTCACTGGCAAAGATCGAGCTTATTGTCGCTCTCGAAAAGGTCTTCGCGATAAAACTGCCTGAAACCTTTATTGCAGAAATACAAACAGTCGAGGAATTAATTGCCAGAATAAAAGAGTATGGTACCGGCGGGACCAGCGTCATCGAAAAGATGCCGGAATGGAAAGATATTTTGACCACTGAACCATCTTCCGATGATATGAAGAAAATAGGGGTTCATCACAATATCATTTCACAGCTGCTTATATTCAAGGGGCTTCTCCTGGTAAAGATCATTGCGAAAATCTTTTTCAGGCTCAAAAGCCGGGGACTCGAAAATATCCCGACAGCAGGTCCGTATATCATCACGCCAAACCATGTCAGCTACCTTGATGCCTTTATTGTCGTTTCCGGTATGCCGACAACTATTTTTAAGAATTTGTATACCCTGGGCATCCAGAAATATTTTTCCGGAAGGATCGGGGAGGCCTTTGCCGGGCTTTCCAATGTCATACCCATCGACCAGGAACTCTATCTTAATAAAGCCCTCCAGATGTCATCGTATGTTCTGAGAAACGGCAAATCAATGCTGGTGTTTCCTGAAGGCGGCAGGTCATTTGATGGGGAACTGATGGATTTCAAGAAAGGGGTCGGAATCCTTTCGATGGAGTTGAACATACCGGCCATTCCTGTTTATATCAAAGGCGCTTTCGAGGCACTCCCAAGAACAGCGGCATGGCCACGGTTCAGGAAGATAGAGGTCATATTTGGCAAACCCCTTTACCCGTCTGAACTGGACATGTCGAAGAAACCGGAAGGAGTAGATGAATATCAGTTCTTTGTAAACGAGTTGAAAGAAAGGGTTAGGCGGCTGAGAGAAGCTCCGCCACACAATCCATGAACTTTTTCTACGAGAAGAGCAGATGCGGGATTGGAGCGGATTTAGCCGCCGAAGGCGGGTACCTCGCAGGGTCCCGATGGATATCGGGAACCGAGAATGAGCGACAATGCTGCGTCTGCTCTTCTTATGTACATTTACGATTAATCCTGGCTAAAGATTGAAGAGATGCTGTATGGCCTGGAAGTCTGATAAATCCTCGAATACATAATCCGCACCAGCATCAATCAGGGCTTCAAGAGAATAGGGCCCTGTTGCAACACCTATGCAGAGTGCGCCATAGATATGGGCGCATTCGACATCGCGCGGCGTATCTCCTACGATAATGCAGCTATCGATTTCTATCTTTTTCTGAAGCAGCACTTCGAATCTCTTGACCGCGACAGGCAAAAGATTATTTCTGTCTTCATCATCGCTTCCGAACGCACCTGAAGGGAAATATTCGTTAAGCCCGAAGGGTTCCAGTTTTATGCGCGCACCCTGTTCAAGATTCCCTGTAAGAAGTCCGAGGCCGCTGTGGTTTTTTCGTTTGAGTTGCATTAGCAGTGCATCAATCCCCGGCTTGACATGTTTTTTGTCATTATTGATCTCTTGCCGGAGATGTTTCAAATAGCCGTTGATGATCTTATCAATATTCCCATTTGCCGGTAGTCCGTGTTTCGTTAATCCTTCCTTTATGATCTGCGTATCGGTTTTTCCGGCCATACTGATGCCTTCAAAGCCCTTGTCTATCAAAAATAATTCCGTAAATGCAAGGTCGAGAGAGCGAACTCCTGCTCCGCCGGAATCAATCAGTGTTCCGTCTATGTCAAAAAGGATCAGCCGCATTGAATATTGTAACCTGAAGGCCGGAAGATAAAAAACACTTTATTCGCCTTTTTCGAGTTCTTTCAGAAAAGTTTCATTGCACATCAGATCGAGAATTATTTTAAATAAGCCTGCTGCTGCGACGATTTGCGATCGGGTGCGTGTAACAGTAGAGTAGAGAGCTGGCGTAGTAGCTGAAGGCCCTATCTCCAGCTCCCCCTCATCAAACCGTACGTTCAGTTTTCCCGAATACGGCTTTCCAATTATCTTCTCCCGCAGGCTTTCGCAGGTTTAGTCCACGGGGCAGTCGTTGGCACTTTATAAAGGCCCAGAGCTTCGTAATAGTATCTGTCTGGGAACGCTTTATAGCCAAGGCTATGATAATGATGTTTCCGACGTATATAGATACGCATTCGATAGCTCAGATAATATCTCAAAGCAGACATTGCTGAGGTACAGTTGCCATAGTAGAAGTAACCCACCCAGCCTCTGACGACTTCGTTCACTCTTCGGATTACTATTTCAGTCGGCGTTGCGCTGAACCGTTCAGTGGTCAGTTGCCTGATTTCTGCCCGGACATGTTTCATCGCCTTCTTCGATGGGTCGATAAACGGGAATAGTCTACCGCTCTTCCTTCCAGTTCGCATTACAATGCGGAACCCCAGGAAGTTGAAGCTCTCCCGCCGCGCGTCTACGATCTTCGTCTTTACCTCATTAAGGCTCAGTCCGAGACCATTAAGCACTATTTTCAACCCCTTAAGTATCCGTTCGGCGGCACCCTTGCACAGAATAACCACATCGTCCGCATAGCGGACAAGCCGTGCGCCTAAACGCTCCTGAACCTTCTTGGTTTTCCATAGGATATCCAGAACATTCAGATATACGTTGGCCAGAAGTGGCGATATGACTCCGCCTTGAGGCGTCCCCTTGTCATTGCCCCTGTACTCCTTCTTCCCATCCTCATGTTCTTCCACAATAGGCGCTTTCAGCCACATCTTGATAAGCTTTAGTATGTTCTTATCCACGATGCGTTTAGCCACGAGTTGTAAAAGCTTGTCATGGGGAATATTGTCGAAATACTTGGAGATGTCGGCGTCGATTACATCCATCTTGCCTTGAAGGAGATGCTTACTCACGTCGTCCACCGCTTGATGGGCGCTCCGCTTCGGTCGAAATCCGTATGAGTTTTCTTGGAAATCTGCTTCGAATATGGGTTCGATTACTACCTTTGCTGCCATCTGCACAACCCTGTCCCTTATCGTCGGGATTCCCAGCGGACGTTTGGTTCCACCGGCCTTCGGGATATAGACCCTTCGTACCGGTTGAGGCTTGTACTCCTTCCGTTGGAGGTCACCGACGATTGATTCCAGATACTGTTCGACTCCTCCCTCTCTCTCCTCTATACGTTCAAAGGTCTCACCATCCACTCCCGGTGCGCCTTTATTCGCTTTGACAAGATTATAAGCATGGGTCAGGATATCCAGCCTGTATACCTTGTCATAGAGAAGATAGAATCGGTACTCCTTTTCCTGCTTGGCCTTCTGGTATAGTTTCCTCTGAAGTTCCCGTATCTTTTCCGGAGTTTTCAGCATTACGCAATCTCCTTGCCTTCTCTTCTTCAGAAACGTGATAAAGGCATTGCCCCTTCCCTCTCTCAGAGTTATGCTGTCTTTGAGATAATAGCGGTAGTATGGGCAACTCCGACTGCCATATCGATCCAGTGAAATTTCGTTCCCTTATATCCACTGGTTGCTCCTGAAGGCATCGATACGGCTCTCCCGCGTTCATTATCGTATGGCTGCTCCTGCGTGTTGCCCCTGTTACCCCGGAAGTCCATCTATCGGTTGCGATAGTTATTGTTAGGATAGATGCTTCGGTCTTCCCCTTTGTAGGACAGGGTCGACAACTTCAATTACGTTTTGTCGAGGCTACATCCGGGTTTGCTCGCGCTACAACCCGCAGGATTGCTCAGTTCCCTATCGGAACCTTTGTCAAGAAACTTAGTGTATCGGGTTACCCCTCACACCTCCTTCAAGCTATGTGGGCGAACTATCAAATTCCCACAGCTGGACTTTAACCAGCAAGTCATACGTTTTACACGGCATACCCTACTTACAAACGGATTCACCCCATTGAAATTATTGAAATATACTGGTACAAATATACACGTCGAAGAAGGGGCAATCTGAGGAGAGTTAAAAAAATAGATGACATATAACCCGGAAAAGCACCACCGGCGATCAGTGCGGCTGAAAGGATATGATTATGCGCAGGCGGGTGCATATTTTGTAACACTATGCACACAGGACAGGGAATGCCTATTCGGGGAAATAGTATCTGGTGAGATGCAGAAGAATAGTGCTGGAGGCATGATTCAGAAAGCATGGAATGAATTGCCGGCCAAATATGGGGAAATGGAAGTGGATGAATGTATCGTTATGCCGACCCACATACATGGGATTATCGTATTACCTTTAGGGGCAGGCCCCTGTGCCTGCCCTGTATTTCAAGGGGATGAATGCCCTGATCAGGAAAGACACCGGCAAGGAATAAATAAAGGGCACCCACAGGGGGGCGCCCCTACGCGGTTGGCGTTGACGGATATGGTTCATCGGTTTAAATCATTTACTACAGCACAATATCGTAAGAATGTCCTTCAGAACAATTGGCCTCCGTTTCCGGGTAAATTGTGGCAGCGTAATTATTACGAACATATTATCCGTAACGAGGATGAATTGAACCGCATCAGAGAATATATCGTGAACAATCCGGCGCGATGGGCAGAGGATGAGGACAACCCGGCAAATCTGAATCGAAGGCAGTAGATTCTATACCGGCTGAAATACATGCATTTAAAACTTCCGTAAATAACGTTTGCTCTTCCAATTTGTTCAGCTCTCTTTATTTTAGGAAGAAATTGATTTGATCATTACCGAAAAGACAGCACTTAATCTACAAGCATTTCTTTTATTATCGCCTTAACTCTTTGAACCGTTTTTCTGTCAATCGCGCCAAGCTTTCTTGCCAGCCTCTTCCTGTCAACTGTTCGTATCTGATCGAGAACAATCCATCCGGTCTTGTTCTGAAAATCTACTTTTACTCTGGTAGGACAGTCATGAGATTTCGTGGTCATGGGGGCCATGATCACCGTTTGCAGATTATCATTCATTTCATCAGGAGATACAATAAGGCATGGTCGAGTTTTCTTTTTTTCATGACCCATTGTTGGGTCTAAATTAACAAGGTAAACATCGTATTGCACGCTACCACTCCCAGTTCTTCATTTCACTATCCAGGGAATCATCCAATAACAAGACGTCTTCTTTGTGTTCATGTATTTTTTTGAATGCCTTATCCCATCCTTCCCGGGTTTTCTTCTTGGCTGGTTTTATCACTATCTTGTTATGTTCCACTTCAAGAACAGCCTCTTTGCTGAAATTGCACTGTTCCAGGACGGATTTGGGAATTCTTATGCCTTTGGAATTGCCTATTGATACAATATTGACCTTCATTGCACACCTCTCAAAAAGTTCTCAATTAAGTAATTATAATGTAATTACTTGAAAAAATTCAATGGGTAGTATTCTTAGGATAGAAGACAGATGTGTAGAGCGATCAGACGGAAGAGGATGGTCTGATGTTATATTCCTTATCCAGGCTGTATGCCATGATTACTGCTTTATCGATGTCTTCATAAGGAAAGTCAGGGGCACTCAAGACAAGGTGAGGGGCCTTGTCATCAAACTTCAGGTCGAACTCTTTGCTCTGCTCATAGAGGATGGTGCCGGGCAGCACATGGAGGATGCTGAAGACAATCGTTGAAGGTTTCATCTCTATCAATGTCTTCGCGGATTTTGCGAATTTGAAAAAGGTATCTCCGGGAAGACCGATGATCAGATCAGTCGTCACTTCTATGCCGCCTGCTTCAAGAAGCTTTACGCCGTTTCTGAACTTGTCTTCTTTGTAGAAGCGGTTTACCTTCTTTAAGGTATCTTCATTGACCGTCTGCGGCCCTGTCTCTACGCTTCTTACACCAGCCTTTTTGAAAAGGGCTACTGTCTCTTCATCCACAAATTCCGCGATAATCTCTACCGTGCGTAATTCGGCCCCGTAACGGTTGGCGCCGGAGATCATCTCAACCATCCTTTCGAGCCTGTCTTTTTTGAAATTAAAGACGGTATCGACAAAATGGAAGCTCCTGATTTCAGGATTGCTCAGAATTAAGGCTATTTCCTGCCGGACCCGGTCTTCGGGGAAAAAACGCAACCGGGGAAGGTTCTTCCCTTCAAAACAGTAATGGCATCTGAACATGCATCCCCGGTATGTCTCGATATAGGTCACCCTGTCTCTCGGCACAACAATACCTTCAAGATAGGGAGAAGGAATTTCGCTCAGGTCTTCAATCGGCAATCTGTCCGGATTCTCGATGATCTGGTCATTCATCCTGTAGCTGATGCCGGCGATGTCCGCCAGCCGGCCTTCGCCCAAATAGCATTTCAAAAGCTCTGCAAAGGTTAGTTCGCCTTCTCCTTTAATAACCACATCCAGAAAGGCATTCTCATTGAGATACTTGATTCCGACAGGACCTGCTTCCGGCCCTCCGAGGACTATTGTTACGCGGGGATGAATTGTCTTCATGATTCTCGCAATATCGAGGACTTTATCAATATTCCAGCAATAACAGGAAAGACCGATGATGTCAGGCTTGCTTTGGGAGAGATAATAAATAATCTGCTGTACATTCAGCGTTTCGTAATCGAAGTCGATGATCTCTATATCGGCATTCTCACGAATAAAAGGGTCCTTCAGCGCATACGCCTTCAGATACCCCAATGCCAGGGAAAAATGGTTTGCCCAGTTAAGTGAAAGAAGAGCGACCTTTTGTTTATGCATAGAATGCCTTCATGTCCTGGAAATGCCTGTTGACAGTAACAGGAGAAAAGTCTGCCTCACCGAATTGCTTTATATATGCGGCATCGACGCCAGAGCATAAATTTTCATAAATGCACTTCGTGCAATATCTGTGCTTTTGAAATGTCCTTTCGTATAGCGTAGTCAACCCCTGATACATTTCTCCTATATGATGTTCCAATCCTGCCATGAGGCAGAACGGCACCCCTTCGGTCAGGATCCAGGTGCGGTTGAAGATGCTTATGTTGATTGCATTATGAATATGCGGGAGAACGGATTGGAATGAGAGCGCATGGTCTTCAATAGAAAGGATAATCCGATTCACCCCAAAATTGAGGGCTGCAGCCACGGTATTCCCGAGATCCGTATAATTTTCCTTGCAGACGGGGATGCGAATACAAACGAATTTATCCTCGGGAAAACCAGTCAAATTTTCCAGGCCCCTGACCGTTTCCTGGAAACTTCCGGACGTCCTGGTAACGTGATCGTGCAGCGAAGGATGAGAGCCCCAGAGTTTAATCTCAAATAGGCTGCACCCTGCAGCGAACGCCTTATACAAAAATTGTGCATCGGAAAGAGCTCTGCCGTTGGTGAGGAGTTTGATTCTCCTGTAGCCGCTCTTTTTTGCTGCATCGATGATTGCGAAAAGGTCCTTATTCAGAGTCGGCTCGCCACCGCACAGGACCACATTGTCGTCTTCCTTTTTTCCCAGAGAGTCGAGCAATGAGTGCAAATCAGGCTGGGGCACATCTTTGTGGCAGATGGGGCAATAGAGGCACTTATTGTTGCACTGACTGCCGAGAAATATCTCTTTATACCGGAGCACGGTGAACCTTTATATGCTGAAGCAGTATCTTTTTGATGGTCCAAATGGCCGAACTGAAGCAATGTCTTGAAAGCTCCCAGAAATTTCCGGACATGCTGAATTATAACACAACCTCTGCCAGCGCCAAATTGAATAAGGGCAAAAGAATCCTTTATAGTAATAAAAAGGATGAAGCAGACATTGTTCAAAAATTTCTTTAACTCGATGCGTTATTGAAGTATCTTTTACGGTTTATCCATGAAAACATGTCTGTAACCATTAGTTAAAGGTACATTTCGGAATCGAAAATTAATTTTTGAACAATGTCTGCTTCATCCTTCTCGCAATTCTTTACCCATGTACAAAGACAAGGATTATGACATTATCGTTATCGGCGCAGGACATGCCGGGTGCGAGGCTGCTCTCGCCTCTGCACGCATGGGGCTTTCCACGTGTCTCTTTACCATGAACCTCGATACGATCGGACAGATGTCCTGCAACCCTGCGATTGGGGGGCTTGCAAAGGGCCACCTTGTGCGGGAAATCGACGCACTCGGCGGAGAGATGGCAAAGGTTACGGATAAGGCGGCGATTCAGTTCAGGATGTTGAATATGAGCAAGGGACCGGCGGTTTGGTCTCTGCGGGCGCAGGCTGACAGGGTTCTCTATCGGCTCTTTATGAGAAAAGCGGTCGAACAGCAGGAACACCTCGACATTAAACAGGCGATGGCAGAGAAGATAGTCGCGGAAGATGGAAAAGTGACGGGAGTCCTTACCACGCTCGGAATATTCTATGGGGCAAGGGCTGTTATTGTAACAACGGGAACGTTTCTCAAGGGGTTAATCCATATCGGACTGGACAACTTCGCGGCAGGCCGCGCAGGAGAGTTTCCTTCTGTGGGGCTTTCTGATTCATTACAGCAGTTAGGATTGAAGATGGGACGCCTGAAAACAGGCACCCCTCCGAGGATCGATGCCAAGACAATAGATTTTTCCAGGACAGAGCCGCAATACGGCGATGATCCGCCCCTTCCCTTTTCACACAGCACCGAAAAGATAACGAATCCTCAACTCCCCTGCTTTATAACCTATACAAACAGCGAAACACACACCATTATCCGTGCGAATCTCGACCGCTCCCCGTTATACAGCGGCAGGATCACCGGGGTCGGGGCCCGCTATTGTCCTTCCATAGAAGATAAGGTCGTCCGGTTTGCGGAACGCGAACGGCACCAGGTCTTTCTCGAACCTGAAGGACTTGAGACAAAAGAATACTATGCAAACGGCATCCCGACCAGCCTTCCGTATGATATACAGGTAACATTTGTGAGGACGATTCCCGGCCTTGAAGAGGCCGAGATCATGAGGGCCGGCTACGCTATCGAATATGATTTCGTATTCCCGACACAGTTGAACAATATCCTCGAAACAAAAGACATCAGGGGACTGTTCCTCGCCGGACAGATAAACGGCACATCAGGATATGAAGAGGCAGCCGCACAGGGACTTATGGCAGGGATTAACGCTGCCTTAAAGCTGCAGGGAAAGGAACCGTTCATACTTGGGAGACATGAAGCATATATCGGCGTGCTCATCGATGACCTCATCACAAAGGGAACGAATGAACCGTACAGGATGTTTACTTCAAGGGCTGAGTATCGTTTATTGCTGCGGCATGATAACGCCGACCTGCGTCTGATGGACAAAGGATACAATATCGGGCTTCTCGATGAGACGGTCTTCAAGCATTTCCTTGAGAAAAAGCAGTTGATCCAGGAAGAGCTGCAGCGTCTTAAAAAAACCCGCATAAAATACGGTGATCCCGCTAAATCTGAAACCCTGGAGCAACTCTTAAGGAGGCCTGAAATCGCATACGGGTTTATCGAAAAACAGTCACCTTCCAATAGCCCTCTTACCCCTGAAATAAAAAAACAGGTCGAGATACAAATCAAATACGAGGGGTATATTAACCAGCAGATGCACATGGCGGAAAAGCTGAAAAAGATAGAGAAGAAGAGGATCCCCTCAGGCTTCGAATATGATGCCGTGAATGGTCTTTCGAGGGAAGTCCTGAGCAAGCTGCAGGAGATAAGACCGGAAAACCTCGGACAGGCAAGCAGAATCCCCGGGATTACCCCCGCTGCTGTTTCCCTTCTTATGGTGGCTTTAGAAAGACTGAAACGATCGCGTGGAGACCAAAGCGCTTCTTAAGTATATTTACCCAAATCGAGCGGTAAGAATTGTCATTGCGAGTGAAACGAAGCAATCTCGCCGTTACCGAGGAGATTGCCGCGCACCCTTTAGGTGCTCGCAATGACCTGTGCATCAAACGTGTGATGCTTATCGCTATTGCTTAAAGCTCTCTGGGCTCAATTAAGAGCTTTACTCCTTCAATTATCTGCTTTACTTTTGAAGGAGATAACGAACCAATTTTTTCAACAAGATCTGATTTATCTGCTGTAATAATCTGTGAAATATTTATCACGCTATCTTTTTTGAGGTTAGCTTCCCCCTTTTTAAGAAGAATGTTGCCGGGGGCATTTGCCCTTTTAAGATTGGTAGTTAGCGCACACACTACAACGGTATTTATTTTACTGGCATTAAAAACATTGTTTTGAATAACAACATGAGGGTGTTTGTAGCCCGGTTCCGAGCCCTCTGGAATGCCAAGATCAACCCAATAGATATCCCCTTGTTTTATGTCCATGCAATGTAACTAAAAGGGTTCTTTCAAAACTCTTCTGGCATAATATTGTTTTGCCTTTTTCCTTAACATGGCGTCATCAGCACTTTCAATATCTGAATATATCTCATTAAGGGCATCTAAAAGTTGCTTTGATTTTATTCTTTCAAGAAATTCTCCTATGGCTACCGTTACCACCTTACTCTTGGAATAGTTGTGTTCTTTTGCAAATTTCTCTACTTCTTTAAATATTTCATCCGGGATTGATACCGCTGTTTTCATATTAAAAGTATAAATTTAAGTTATACTTATGTCAATACTTTTATTCTTGCTTTTAAAAATACTCCTTCCCTATTATAGGTAGTAATCCATGCATGATTTAAAGCCGGAAGAACTCATAAGGATTGGTCTTTTAGAATTAGGGATTATTCCCGCTGATGAGCAGATAAACGCCTTCATGACGTATTTATCCGAGCTTAAAAAGTGGAACAAGGCGTATAATCTCACCGGGCTGAAAGAGGATGAGGAGATCATCACCATGCATTTCCTCGATTCCCTCCTATACCTTAGAGCAATGCCGGATGAAACGATAACACTTGCTGATATCGGGACCGGCGCCGGCTTCCCCGGCATCCCCATCAAAATTGTTCGCCCTGGTATACAGATGTACCTTATCGAACCGTCAGGCAAGAAATCTGCGTTTCTCAGGCATATCATCAGGCAGATTCACCTGGAACAGATTGCAGTGATCGAAAAAAGGATTGAGGAGATAAAGGTAAATAAGGAACTGCCCTGTGCGGTAGACATTGGAGTTACACGGGCGTTATTTGATATCGGCAAATTCATTAAAAAAGCATCTCATATTATGAGACCAGGGGGAATCCTTATCCTTAACAAAGGGCCAAAGGTGCATGAAGAAATAGCAAAGATCAGCGATGTTTCCTATATGTTACTGACTGTTGACCTGCCGTTATCGGACATAAAGCGATATATCGTACGAGTAACGCTGTAACAGTTTGTTATTCCAGTCTCAGGAGTTTTGCATTTCCTTCGGCAATGAGTATATCAAGTGTATTGCCGGTTTTTTTCATAATGCCTGCTACCTCGATAATCCTTTTATTTACCTTGGTGATTGCAGCCTCGACAATTGCTTTGTCCCCCACTACGAGTGGGTTCTTAAACCTTACATTCAGTTCGGCGGTAATTGCCGGCATCTTTTGCATCAGTGCGACCTTTACCATTGCCTCATCAAGAAGCGCGGAGATTATCCCGCCATGAACGATATCTTTATAGCCCTGATGGATCTTTTCAGGAAAAAATTCAGTCGTTACTTTGCCGTCATGCAATGAGAATACAAGATGGAGCCCGGATGGGTTCTGTTCACCGCATACAAAACAATAGTGATCGTCTTCAAGATTATTTTTCATCTGCACAAATTTACCTGAAGAACATTGTCAGCATATGCCTGAACGGTTCTATTCGAAAGGCTACTTGTTCATCATTTCGAGAAAGTCCTTGTTGGCCTTTGTTCCGGTGAGTTTGCCAAGGAGGAATTCCATACTCTCGACCGTGCTCAGCGGAGTAAGCACTTTTCTCAGTATCCACATCTTATTGAGCACATCTTTCTCTACAAGGAGCTCTTCTTTTCTCGTGCCTGAGCCATTTATATCAATAGTCGGGAATATTCTCTTATCTACAAGTTTTCTGTCCAGATGAAGTTCCATATTGCCGGTACCCTTGAATTCTTCAAATATAACATCGTCCATCCTGCTTCCTGTATCTACAAGTGCGGTTGCCAATATGGTAAGGCTGCCGCCGGTTTCTATATTTCTTGCGGTACCGAAAAACCGCTTTGGCCTCTGGAGGGCATTTGAGTCAAGACCACCTGACAACACCTTTCCACTGGCAGGGCTGACAGCATTGTAAGCTCTTGCAAGCCTTGTGATACTGTCGAGAAGAATAACCACGTTCCTCCTGCACTCTACAAGACGTTTTGCTCTTTCAATCACCATTTCTGATACCTGGCAGTGCCTCTGCGGCGGCTCATCAAATGTTGAGCTAATTATCTCCGCAGCCGGCACCTGACGTTTCCAGTCGGTCACCTCTTCAGGTCTTTCATCAATCAGAAGGATCATGAGATGAATATCGCGGTGATTTTTCTTGATCGCTTTTGCTATCGATTGAAGAAGCATCGTCTTGCCGGTCCTTGGTGCTGCAACAATCATACCCCTCTGCCCCATACCAATGGGTGTGATGAGATCCATCACCCTCGTAGAATAATCACCCGGATCACACTCAAGCTTTATCTTCTCGGTTGGATAATAGGGGATAAGATTATCGAATAATGGCCTCTTGATATTTTCTTCCGGAGACTCGTGATTGATCGCCTCCACCTTAAGAAGGGCAAAATATCTCTCGCTCTCTTTCGGAGGACGTATCTGTCCGGAAACGAGGTCGCCTGTCCTCAGGTTAAACCTGCGAATCTGTGATGGCGACACGTAGATATCGTCAGGGCCGGGAAGGTAGCTGTAATCAGGAGATCTCAGGAATCCGAATCCATCGGGAAGGATTTCGAGCACCCCTGCTGAAAATACATACCCTGTTTTTTCCGTTTGCGCCTGGAGTATCGCGAAGATGAGGTCCTGTTTTCTCATGCCGCCGGCGCCTTCGACATTCAGGTCCCGTGCAACTTCCATAAGCTCATCAATTGTTTTTTCTTTCAGTTCGGAGATAGAAATACTATCGGTCATGACATTTTTTTTTGGATTATCCATTATTAAACTCCTATCAGGATTATACGTATTTGGTGGTTTTTAATAACCCGGAAGGACTTTGCCAACCAGGGAGGTTATACGGTTAATAAATGAAGAATATCTACAGTTGTTACCATACTAAAAGCAAAATCATTTTGTCAATACCTCTTTTTACCCAGCATGAAAATAAATGCTTTTATTTACCTTACTCCGGGATTATTATAAACATAACAGAACGCTCTGATTGTTACGAAAGGGGGAATTCGCTGTGGAGGAGATGCTGAAGACACAAGACCTTTGGGTTTCAGTCGGCGACCGGCAGGTATTAAAAGGGGTAAATTTTTCCATGAATTATGGAGAAATCAATATGCTGTTCGGTCCCAATGGCGCCGGCAAAACAACCCTGATGATGACGCTGATGGGCTTTCCGCGCTACAAAATAGATCAGGGCAAAATCTATTTTAAAGGAGAGGATGTCACGAATAAGGACCTCTACGAGAGGGCCCGGCTTGGTCTTGGGGTTTCTTTTCAGAGACCGCCTACGGTCAGGGGGGTTACCTTGAGAAAGATCATCGACATCATCGCAGGAGACGGCGCTCAAAAAGAGCGCATCGATGAACATATCGAGCGGCTGAACCTTACGGGACACCTGGACAGGGGGCTGAATGACGGGTTTTCCGGAGGAGAAATGAAACGCTCCGAGCTTCTGCAGTTGATGATACAGAGACCCGACCTCGTCCTCATCGACGAGCCTGAATCCGGGGTAGACATCGAAAACATCGCGCTTGTAGGAGAGGCGATAAATGCCTTGCTCGGCAAAGACAAAGTAAAAGACCCGAAGAGGGGGGCAATCATCATCACCCATACGGGCTATATCCTTGATTTTGTGAATGCCGATAAGGGGTACATCGTTTTTGACGGGAACTTGGTCTGCAGGGGAAATCCCCGGGATATCCTCGCAGAGATAAAGAAGTACGGCTACAGGAGGTGCGCAGAATGCCGCTAAGCACGAAATATCTTTCAGAGATACAAACAAGGGCAGAAAAGGCAAAGGAGAAAAAGGCCCTTTTTGGGCCTGATATCGACCTTGCACGCTACACCCAGCATATTGAGCGCGGGAAAATTGAGAGCCTCGAAAGCCTCTCCCACCAGGCGAAAGAAGCCGCGATTCTGACGGGTATCAGCCTGGCAGAAGAGCAACGGTCAGGATCATTTATGCAGGTTGATCAATCCGTTGTATATGAAAATCTGAATAAGGCATATGAGGGCCAGCTCGAAATAATGAGCACCACCGATGCCCTCAGCAAATATGACTGGCTTGAGGACTACTTCTGGAAGTCGGTCCCTGTCGATCAGGACAAATATACGGCGCAGGCAGCGCTGAACATGACGCATGGATATTTTATCAGGGTATTCGCGCATCAAAAGCCGCAGTATCCGGTACAGTCCTGCCTGCTGGTTGCGGAAAATTACGTAAGCCAGAATGTCCACAATATTATCATTGTTGAGGAAGGCGCCGAACTTCAGGTAATTACTGGGTGCACGCTGGCAAAGAACGATGCAGAGGGAATTCATCTTGGGATTTCCGAGTTTTACGTGAAAAAAGGCGGGAAGCTTTTTTTCACCATGATCCACAATTGGGCAGACAACTTTCACGTCAGGCCGCGGACATGGGTGGTTGTTGAAGAAGACGGAGCGTTTGTGAGCAACTACGTCCTTCTTAAACCCGTGAAGTCCATACAGGCATTCCCCGTGGCACATCTGAAGGGTGACAGGGCCTCTGCCAAATTTAATACCGTGGTATATGGGCTCAAGGATTCTTATATCGATCTTGGTTCACGGATAATCCTTGAAGGAAAAGACACAAGGGGCGAATCTGTTGCAAGGACAATCGCCGCTGATGAGAGCGTTATCTATTCGCGGGGAGACCTTGTTGCCAAAACGAAAGGACTACTGTCTGGCCCATCTTGACTGCCGCGGGATACTATTTTCAAATAAAGGCAAGATTTACGCAATCCCGGAGCTTGTATCCGAAGGCTCTCTGAAGGCCGAACTTTCCCATGAAGCGTCTATCGGTCCGATTGCCGAGGAACAGGTTGAGTATCTGATGTCGAGGGGAATCTCAAGGGAAGACGCTGTTTCAGTGATAACATCCGGATTTCTCAACCTCGATATCCCCTATATCCCCGAGTTCCTGGACAAAAATATTAAAGAGGTAATAAATGCTACTGCAAAAGATGCATTGTAAGGCGGGGGGTCATTTGAATTTCGGATTCCGGGCATGATAATATAGGTGCATTCTTTTCCCGGATTCTGCGGAATTGTGAAATAATGGCTGATGTAATACCTTTCAAGGGAATTCTCTATAATGTTTCCAGGGTCTCTATGGAGGACGTATTGGCCCCTCCATACGATATCATTACGCCTGAATACCGCGAAGCGCTCTATATGCAAAGCCCTTATAATATCGTGCGGATAGATTTCGGGAAGGAAGAACCGGCAGATAATGAGGCGCACAACAAGTATGTAAGGGCCAGAAGATACCTCGATGCATGGATAAAGGAAGGGGTATTTGTTAGAAGCGATAATCCGTCATTCTACCTCTACGAGATGTCCTACACAATACAGGCTGTGAGGAAGCGCCTTTTAGGATTTCTCGGCCTCGTAAAGCTCGAGGAATTCGGCAAAGGCAGCATCTATCCGCATGAGTGCACGCATTCCAAACCAAAACAGGACAGATTGAATCTCATGAGGGCTTGCGAGGCGAATACCAGTCCTATTTTTTCACTCTATAAAAGTTCAGAGGGCCGCATTGCAGACATTTTCTCGAAAATATCCTCGACGAAACCCTACATGGAATCCGCAGACATTACCGGAGACGTTCACCGACTCTGGCAGATTGATGATGCAGAACAAATAGAGATCATCAGAACGGAACTTAGGGACAAAGCCGTTTTTATTGCCGACGGACATCATCGCTACGAAACCGCACTGGAATTCCACAGGGAAACAGCATTAAAGAACCCCTCACCGGGTGCCTCCACGTTTGACCATGTACTCATGTTTCTCGCGAACATGCTCGACGAAGGCATCACAATCCTTCCGACCCACCGCCTCCTGAGGACAGTCCCGGAGGACATGAACCGTCTCCTTTCCGAATATTTTGAGATTGAGCCGGTAAAAAATGATTTTGACATCAGGGCGAATCTGTCGGGGAAAAAGCATGCCTTCGGCTTTTACCAAAAAGGCAGTGACGTATGGCATATCCTCACATACAAGGGAGGTGACTTATCGGAAATTCATCCCGCCCTGAGAGAGGTTGACGTCATCATACTGCATGAACTGATACTGAAAAAAATATTTCATACTACCGACATCGGCTATGAGATGGATATCGGCAGCGCCCTTGATAAAGTAAACGGCGGAGAGTTTGCCGCCGCCTTTTTCCTGAACCCCACATGCGTTGACGACGTCGAAAAAGCCGCATTGTCTTCTGTAAGGATGCCTCCGAAATCAACGTATTTTTATCCGAAACTCCTCACCGGTCTGGTAATCAACAAGTGGCAGATTGACTCAGACCGTTCCTGATAGGGCGTTGTTCATTTTTGTCGGCCCATGAAGTATGAAGAGCACCATTCAATAACGGGTGAAATTCTGTTGTAGCCGCAGGCTTCAGCCTGCGTTGATTGCCGCAACCTGAAGGCTGCGGCTACCCCTTATAACTAAAGGCTCGTAGATTTCCCATTTTTTTTGGTTATAATTGATAACAAAAAGGAGGCTCTATGGCATTACGTGTTGCAATAAACGGTTTTGGAAGAATAGGAAGGAACTTTCTCAGAACAAGCTGGGCGCATAAAGAACTGAAGATTATTGCCATCAATGATCTCACCGATGCAAAAACCCTTGCCCATCTGCTGAAGTACGATTCCGTCCATGGCATGTTTCGCTCTGATGTAAAGACAGGGAGCGGGAGCATAACAGTAGATGAGGATGAAATAAAAGTGTTGGCTGTTATGGAACCTGAAAAACTGCCGTGGAACGATCTTGGGATCGATGTCGTCATCGAATCAACCGGAAGATTTGTGGACAGGCCGTCTGCGACAAAACATTTAGAGGCCGGAGCGAAATGGGTCATTATCTCGGCTCCTGCAAAAGAACCTGACGCGACAATATGCATGGGGGTCAATGAGGAAACATTAGATCCGGCAAAGCATAAAATTATCTCGAACGCGTCCTGCACCACAAACTGTCTCGCACCTGTTGCCAAGATACTCCACAACGAATTCGGGATCGTCCGGGGCATGATGACAACCATTCATTCCTACACCAATGACCAGCGGATACTCGACCTCCCTCATAAAGACCTCAGAAGGGCACGCGCAGCAGCCCTGAATATGATTCCCACAACAACAGGGGCGGCTAAAGCGGTCGGCCTGGTGCTCCCGGAGTTGAAAGGCAAGCTGAACGGCATGTCGATACGAGTGCCGACCCCGAATGTCTCGGTTGTAGATCTTGTTACCGAACTGGGGAAAGAAGTGACAGGGGAAGAAATCAACGCTGCGCTGAAGAAAGCGGCGGAAGGCCCCATGAAGGGAATTCTCCAGTATTCTGAAGAACCGCTCGTCTCGACTGATCTCAACGGCAATCCGCATTCCTCCATCGTTGATGCTACCTCGACGATGGTGCTCGAAGGGAAGATGGCAAAGGTCCTGTCATGGTATGACAATGAATGGGGCTACAGCACTCGCCTCAGAGACCTTATTCTCTACATCGGCAAAAGGATCTGACCATGAAGAAGAACTCTATCGACCCTGCTCAGACAAGAGATATATTCACAAAACTCACCATCGAAGACCTTGATATAAAAGGAAAGAGAGTGTTTATCAGGGCCGATTTCAATGTCCCCCTCGACAATAACCTGATGATCACCGATGACAGGCGGATACGCTCCACCCTTCCCACGATCAATTATGCGATTGACGAGGGAGCAAAAGTCATCCTCTCTTCTCATCTTGGGAGGCCAAAAGGAAAAGCGGATCCGAGGTTCAGTCTTGCTCCGGTTGCAAAACGGCTTCAGCGGCTGCTCAATAAAGAGGTTATCTTCGCTCCTGACTGCATCGGGAGCCAGGCAGAAAATCTTGTTTCAAAAATGAAAGACGGAGATGTCCTGCTCCTCGAGAATCTCCGCTATCATCCGGAGGAAGAGAAAAACGAAGAAGAATTCGCACGCGCCCTGGCCCGGCTTGCAGACGTATATGTAAACGATGCCTTTGGAGCGGCGCATAGGGCACACGCCTCTACGGTGGGGATAACAAAATTTCTCCCTTCCGCAGCAGGACTTCTCCTGAAGAAAGAAATAGAATATCTGAAGGGTGCGATCGATAATCCTGTAAAGCCTTTTGTCGCCATTCTCGGCGGGGCAAAGGTCTCGGGAAAGATCGGGGTGCTCGAACATCTTGTAGGCCGCGTTGACAAGGTTTTGGTTGGAGGCGGCATGGCGTTTACCTTTATTAAAGCCATGGGGTACGAGATTGGCGATTCTCTTGTTGAAGATGCAATGCTTGAAACCGCCGAGAGGATACGGAAAAAATTAATAGAAAACGGCGTAAAGTTTTATCTGCCTGTGGATTGTGTGATTGCCCAGAACACCGAGCCCGGGGCAGTAATCAAAATTGTCCCTACGCTCGAAATCCCGAAAGGATGGAAGGCCCTCGATATCGGGCCGGCCTCTGTCAAACTTTTTACTGTTGCATTGCATGATGCGAAGACTATTTTGTGGAACGGGCCAATGGGAATGTTCGAGATTGATATCTTTTCACGGGGGACATTCGATGTCGCCCGTGCAGTTGCCAATGCCTATGCACTGACAATCGTCGGCGGCGGTGATACGGACCTGGCCGTAAACCGGGCCGGCGTGGCAGATGTCATATCGTTTATATCAACAGGCGGAGGCGCATCCCTCCAGCTGCTTGAAGGCAAAGAACTCCCTGGAATTGCAGCCCTGGCTGACAGAAAAGATCGATAACCGTTTGATCAGTTCTCTTTTGTCATCCTTTCAGCCCATGATGAAGACGGCGGCCGCTAAAACAGTAGTCCAGAGGCCATCTTTATTTCCCTCGGCGGACTGGCAGATATGCTTTGTTTTGAATATATGATCGCTTGCAGTATACACCTGCTTACGTTCATCCCATGCCTGGTTCGGGTCAAATGGTATGCCAAGCGTCGTTGCAAGCATTGTGGCCGCAAGGTCTTCTGCATATTCCCCGGAGATTATGGCCTTCTCACCAAAGGCATGGTGTTCTGAGAGATATCCATAGTTGGCACAGTCAGACGGCATGGCAACACCGACTGCTGCCGAAATAAGCCGGTTCGGCTCATTGGTCTCATTGCGGGCCATCACGCAAAAGGTAATCTCTCCCGGGGATAACAGTTTTAATCCAGCCGCCCGTGTAATGATTTTACAATTAGGCGGCAGGATGCTCGATACATAAACCAGATTGCACTTTTCTATGCCTGCACTCCGTAAAGCAACCTCAAAAGACGAAAGTCTGTCTTTATGGACACCCACACCTTTCGTAAAAAAAGCCTTTTGGGGGGTCAATCTTCATCCTCCTTTATGTTGTATAGGGCGTGTGATAATATCAACGATGCAACTTTTAATGATAAGGTATACTCTTGATTAATGTCAACGAACAGGCGCAAAAATTTTTTTTTTTTGCGCTCTTTGAAAAATTTCCCATAACATAATATTATTAAGTGTAATGTCGAAAAAATGGAAAATAATAAATGGAGCTGTCCTCTGCGTGTGGATCGCGTTATTTGCCCTGTTATTGTACAAAAACCATACCGGAGAACCCCTGGAAAAGCCCAGCGCACTGGCAGAGGCATTCGGTAAAGAGACCTACTGGTATGATATTTATAAAGGGACCAAAAAGATCGGGTATGCGAGCACGAATATTGAAAAAGCCGGCAATGAAATAATCATTCGTCATGAACGCGAAATGAAAGTCCAAAAGAATGGAAAGGATTCCGTTTTTTTTGAAACATTAAAATGCCTCTGCACCCTTTCTTATGCAACAAAATCTTTTGAATATTCGTCTTCTTTCAAAAATGAAGATGGGAAGAAGGTCAGAGGTGAGACGGATGCAGACAACATAATATTTTTTCTTGAGTCCGCTGAGAAAAGAAAAGTCCATAAAATACCGAAAAAAGATTTTTATTTTCCCATCACCGGCATCCTCGTTCTTGTGCAACAGAAACCGGTCCCTGACGCGGCTTTTACTATCCCGTTTCTTAATACCGCAAGCCTTTCGATTGATAATGTGCGGGTTGTGGTAGAGGAAATAAGGCCGGCAAAAGCAGGGACAACGGTTCACAGTCTTTACAAGTTTAAGGCGGGGAATACAATCTGGTGGGCCGGCGAAAGGGGCATTATAATAAAGGAGGCAACCCCGTCAGGGGCAACCCTTTATAATCAGGTTGAATCAATCGCAAAAAAATCTCCCGCTACCCTTGTACCTGCAATCCCTGTTGCAACTGCTACGAAACATGGAATGCTGGTGGGCGATCCTGCCGATGCGGGCGGATTGGCTACTGGTACAGTTATCTGATTGTTCTGGATTATGCTATAGCTGAAATTTGTTCCCTGTCCAGGACTAAAACCACGCAGTTCATTAATATCACCATCATTTGCCACATCCTGAATTAAAGCGAGATTTGAATCACGAATTAAAGTAGTATCTCCTGCAACCCCTAAACTGCGGTATAATTTCCGTTTTCTGCAAAGAACTGCTCTTCGAGAAGACGGAAGGATTGAAGATTAGTATACGCCTCTGAACGCGCAGCACTTTTCGGTTCGCCTATATAAGCCGGGATCGCGACCACGGCAAGGATGCCGATGATCGATACTACGATAAGGAGTTCTATTAATGTAAAGCCACGTTTATTCATTTCGAATGGTCCCTCGCCCGACTACTGTTCAATTTCATTGAATATATCATTTATAACCATTTCAGCATAAAAAAAGAGGGGGCTGGAATATGCCCCCTCTTTTGTGAAGAAAATTATTCTGCTGAACTTACTGTTTTAGTTCATATTGTCACAAGCGTTGCCGCCAGACCGTTTGAAGAAAATAACTTCCTGATGGAATCCCATCATCGACAGGAGTCCAGCAGAGGGGTGACAAGACCTGCTGCAGCGGCGGTGTCCACAACGCCGCTCCAAAGTCGGCAGCAATAAGCCAACAGCGGCATAGATGTGCCGGTGTGCCCCATACCTTCCAGGGAGAAGCTCTGTGCCATTCAGTGCCGCAGCCAGGGTATCATGGTAGCGCGTACCCATGTATGCCGACACCACCGGCACACTGCAAGTTACAACGATGTTATCGTCATATCACCGGCGTTACGGCGCCGTTCCAGTCCGTGTCCACCTCTATAAGTCAGCAGGCGGTTCGTGCCAACGGGGAGCGCTACCACTCCCTTCATGGCTGAGTTGAGCCATGGCTGGAGGTCTGCTTCAGCAGACTTTGCTGCCTTAATGTGGTTCGATTTCCTCGCCTTTTCCTGTGCGCCGATATAGGCCGGAATTGCGATTGCCGCGAGAATACCGATAATTGCGACGACGATGAGCAATTCAATCAGGGTAAACCCTCTCTCATTTCTTGCTTTCATATTTTGAATAGTCTGAAACATTGCGTCCTCCTTTTAAAAATGCATGATTAATCCGGTCATCTCCGATGACCACTTCACCTTTTCCCCACAGCACTGCATTTGCTTCCTTCCCGGACACCACCTCCTTCAATTTCTTCTTTAGTTAAAATAGAAGCAAGCTCCGTGCCAAAACTGCCACCTTCACAAAATGCCATGCACAGACTCAGAAAAGGCAATAAAAAAACATATCAAATCGGCAAGCAAATACTTGAATAATGTCATTCTGAGCACGAAGAGTGTTTTCATGCTGTTACATCCTTCATCCGTTCAATGGTAATTGGCGGGCTAATAATTACAAGTGGTTACCATTCTCCAGCCATAAACTCGGACAATGGCTTCCATTTCCAAGCTCATCCCGAAGTGACAAAAAATGTCAATCGGTGGATGTCCACTGTCATTCCCAGCTCGTGATGTCCTTGTTTTCTCCTTCCCCGCCAGGGGTGCCGTCAACGCCGTAGGAATAGAGGTCATAGTCCCCATGCTGCCCCGGTGATTCATAATGGAAGGGTCTTTGCCACGGATCTGCCGGGACCGGCTTTTTAAGGTAGGGGCCGTCCCACTGGTCCGTTCCCGGGTTTTCACGAAGCGCCTGCAGGCCTTCCTGCGTCGTGGGGTATCTGCCGACATCAAGCCTGAACAGATCAAGCCCCTGGCCAAGCATCTCCACTTCAGTTTTTGCGGCATTGTATTTGGCCTTCTCAACTTTGCCGAATATGCGCGGACCCACCAGCGCTGCCAACAGACCGAGGATGACCATAACAACAATGAGTTCGACAATGTAAAACCTTTCTCATTTCTGCATAATGGACTTTTTCCCTTATCCTTCATCATTCTTTCCTCCCGGATGTAATTGTTTGATACAGCATTCACAACTGCATAGTAACGGTCTCAAAATAGTATTCACGCTACTGTTCATTGCTGTCATGCGAAGCTTAATCCGGCATCCATGCGACTTAAGAAAAACCAACGACTGGATTCCGGCTCAACACACCGCCGGAATGACAGCAATGAGAAGATTAATTATGAGAAACTTTATACTATTATACCTCTCTGCCGAATTATTATTGAGCATATTTTCTTTGCATCTTATCATTGCGCATAAAAATCGTCAATTATCCTTTACCTATAATTGCCGCAGATGCTACAATTTTTCACCCATGGGATATCAGAGCATAAAAAAATGGCCTGAAGGCGAGAGGCCGAGGGAAAGGCTTCTGAAATACGGCGCCGATACGTTGTCGGACTCTCAACTGCTCGCGATCATTTTGCGTACCGGCGGAGGCGGCAAGAGCGCTCTTGATCTCGCGCTTGAAATGCTGAATACGTTGAAGGACTTAAGGGGTATCGAGGAAGCGTCCCTCCGGGATTTGTCATCGTTCAAGGGCATGGGGCTCGTAAAAATAGCGCAATTAAGGGCCGCTTTTGAACTCGGCCAGAGGCTTCTTGATGAGACGCACGAACAGGGACCTGTTTTCTCGTCAGGCAGCGACGTATATTCATTTTATACCCGGCATTACCAGAATCTTAAAAAAGAGGAGTTCCGCTGCGCTATGCTCAATGCGAAAAACAGGTTCATCAAGGATTACCGGGTCTCTGAAGGTACTCTTACCGGTTCGATCATACATCCCCGCGAGGCGTTCCGCGAAGCCATAAGGGAATCCGCCGCATCCGTCATTTTTGTCCATAACCATCCGAGCGGTGACCCGGGCCCGAGCCGTGAAGATATAGCCGTTACGGAACGGCTTGTGGATGCAGGCGAACTACTCGGGATTAAGGTGCTCGACCACGTCATTATCGGAAAGGATTCCTATACAAGCATGATGGAAAAAGGCTATATAAAAAAAGGATGAAGGATGAATTATGAAGGATAAAGTGCTATCCTGAATCATACATATTGCACCGTGTAAAAAGGAGGGGTTATGTCTGATATTAAAAGGGCTCTTATCAGTGTTTCGAACAAAAAAGGAATCGTGGAGTTCGCGAAGACGCTCCAGGCAATGGGCATCGAGATTCTCTCGACAGGCGGAACGGCAAAAAACCTGCGGGACGCAGGCGTCCCTGTTAAAGATGTGTCTGAACATACAGGGTCCCCGGAGATGCTCGATGGACGAGTGAAAACCCTTCATCCCAGAATCCATGGCGGTTTGCTTTCAAGAAGGGACAATCCGAAGGATATGGAAGAGATAAAAAAGCACGGGATCGACACTATCGATATGGTAGTAGTTAATCTCTATCCTTTTGAGGAGACGATTGCGAAATCCGGCGTTACCTTTGATGAGGCGATCGAAAACATCGACATAGGCGGACCGGCAATGCTTCGCTCGGCGTCAAAAAATTTCAAGGATGTTGCGGTCATCGTCGATCCCTCGGATTATGAAAAGGTGATCGCTGAAATGAAAAGCCATGCCGGAGGTCTAAGTTACAAAACGAGGTTTGAGCTTGCAAAAAAGGTTTTCAGGCATACGTCACGATACGATGCCGTCATAGCCGATTATCTCACGAAAACTGCAAAAGATGTTACATAGAATGCCAAGGTTATTAAGGATATCAAAATTGAATTTACATAGATCAGAAAATCTCCCCTTGCCCCTCTTTACCAAAGAGGGGTATAAATCCTCCCTTTGGCAAAGGGAGGTTAGGAGGGATTTTATAAATAATAATGTTGTCATTATTATGAGACCATTAATACCTGAACGTTGCATAAAATGGAAGACAAACATGCTGCAAAAAATTTTTCAGCATATCTGCCTTCATAATCAAACAGGAATATTGCAACTGCCGAGGTTAGCATGAAGGTACTCGTTATCGGCGGAGGAGGGAAGGAGCATGCGATTGTCTGGAAGTTATCGCAGAGCAGGCATATCAGCAAGGTTTACTGCTGCCCCGGAAATCCGGGGATAGCCGGCATAGCAGAACTCATCGATATCCGCCCGGATGACTTCGGCGCCCTGATCGACTTTGCAAAATACGAGTGGATTGACTTTACTATTGTCGGCTCCGGGCAGGTCTTTTCAAGGGATATCGTCCCCCTCTTCGAAAGAGAAGGATGCAGAATTTTCGGCGCCGGCAGAACAGCAGCGAAAGCAGAATCGAGCAGGGTATTTGCCAAAAACCTCATGAGGCTCCATCGTATTCCGACAGCTGAATACAAGGTATTCAACTCGTACCTCCAGGCTGAGGACCATATAAGAATGAAAGGCGCACCGATCGTAATCAAGACAGACGGATTTGCTGACGCCAGTATTTTTCGGGCAAAAACCGTAGAAGAGGCGACAGAAATCCTTAAAAATATCATGAATAAAAGAATGCTCGGTGATGCCGGCAACCAGGTCATTATCGAAAAGAACCTGCCAGGCGAACAATTCACTTTTGTTGCCCTGACTGACGGCAAAACCGTTCGGCCGTTGACAAGCCTTGTTGTCTGCAGAAACCTTTACGATAAGAATAGAGGGCCGGGCACAATCGGTATGGGCGCTTACAGTCCTGCACCCATTGTAACAAGAGAACTCGGGGAGACGATTACTGATAAGATCATGCTTCCGCTCGCAAAGGCGCTCGGCGCGGATGGCTTGCCTTATAAAGGGTTCCTCTCGGCAGATATTGTCTTACACAAAGGGGTTGCGACTGTTTTGGGATTCCATGGCAATTTTTCCGATCCGGACACACAGACTGTCCTTCCCCGGCTCAAAACGGACTTTGTCGATATGGCGCTGGCTGTCATGGAAGAAAGGTTGTCCGATGTGGTTATCGAGTGGGAACATGAATCGTCAGTATGGGTCGTAATGGCCTCGAAGGGATATCCCGGCAACGATACGAAAGGAGCAACCATAAGCGGCCTTGAGCGTGTACAACAGTTGAAAGACGTTGTTGTCTTCCATGAAGATACTGCCTTTCAAAACAGCAGTGTTGTCAGTGCGGGCGGCAGGGTTATCAGCATAGCGGCTGCCGGAGCCGGAATAGAGGCTGCGAGGGAACAGGCATACAATGCCGCTGAAATGGTCCATTTTGACGGCATGCATTTTAGAACAGATATCGGTATTCTTTCAAAGGAGGCGCTATGAAATCACAGGTTTTAATCGTAATGGGCAGCGATTCGGATCTGCCGGTCATGGAGGGAGCAGGGGAAATACTGAAGCAGTTCGGAATCGCCTATGAAACAACGGTCGCCTCCGCGCACAGGGCTCCTGAACGTGCAATAAAGCTCGCTGCCGGGGCTGAAGGGAATGGCATCCAGGTGATCATTGCCGGGGCAGGCATGGCAGCTCATTTGGCAGGAATCATTGCCGCGCATACCATTCTTCCTGTAATAGGCGTGCCTATCAATTCTTCACCCCTGAACGGTCTTGACTCGCTTCTTTCAACCGTCCAGATGCCGCCAGGGGTACCGGTTGCCACGATGGCGATTGGAAAACCAGGGGCAAAAAACGCCGCAGTCCTCGCAGCTCAGATCATAGGCAGGAAAACACCCGCAGTCGCAAAAAAGTTGAAAGAGTATAAAAAAACCCTTGCAGCGGAAGTAGGGAAAAAAGCAAAATCCCTGAGATGAAAGTCCATCTCGACTGCTTCCCGTGTTTTCTCCGCCAGGCGATCATTGCCCTCAGATTTGGGACAAAAGACGAGGCACTGCAGGAAACAATTTTAAAAAGTACCCTCGAAGAAATAAGAAAAGCCGAAACCTCAAAACCCCCTGCGTATACGACCACGTTTATTCATAGAAAGATCCGGCAGATGCTGGGTAAAGACCCGTTCAGAGAGATTAAATCCGAATATAACCGGATAGCCCTCGGTCTCTACCCTTCCTTAAAAACAGCAATAGAAAAAAGTCCGGACCCTTTATGGGCAGGCGCCAGACTTGCGATAGCAGGCAATGTGATCGATTTCGGGATATTTACCTCCATTGACATTGAAGGGTCGGTAAGGAAAGCCCTCAATCCCCACATAGCTGTTGACGACTTCAAGGCGTTCAAAGAGGCCGTCTTGAAGAGCGATGATATCCTTTACCTTACCGATAATGCAGGAGAAATCGTATTCGACAAACTCCTGATAGAAACCCTGGGCCGGCTCGGCAAAAAGGTGAAAGCAGTTGTAAAGGGCTCTCCTGTCCTCAACGATTCAACGATGGATGACGCAGAAGAAACAGGCCTGGCAGGGGTCTGCGAGGTGATTGATAATGGTTCTGACGCGGTGGGAACAGTGCTTGACTGGACTTCCCCGGCGTTTCAGAAAATCTTTCATAATGCCGGGCTCATTATCAGCAAAGGGCAGGGCAACTTCGAAACCCTCTCAGGGAATGAGAAGACACTATTCTTCCTTTTCCAATCGAAATGTGACGTGGTTTCTAAAGAACTTCGCCTTTCAAAAGGCTCTATGCTTCTTAAGAAATCCTGACTTTTCTGGCTGGATAAGACTATTGGATTATCTTAATACCTTCCTCTTCCCTCTCTGGATCCATAACCGCCCTTGTCCCGTGAGTGTCCCCTGTCCTGTCTTTCCTGAGGCTTCGCCTCATTCACAACTATGCTCCTGTCCATCAAGTTATTGCCGTTGAATTGCGAAATCGCCTTCTGGGCCTCTTCCTTGGAAGCCATTTCGACAAAGCCGAATCCTCTTAGTCTGCCTGTGGCAGCATCTTTAATAAGCTTCACAGACACCACTTCACCTGCTTGAGAAAACAGATCGCGCACATCGTCCTCAGTTGCTTTAAAGGAGATGTTTCCTACATAAAGCCGTGTACTCATCCTTCCTCCTTTTTGGATATTGATCCCTCTATATACAGCATCTATGAGCTGCAGAATAAATATGTCGGATAACGAATCTATTTGTCAAGTGATCAGCATGCACGTTCAGTCTGAGGAAAATCAGGGCAATTTTGAGTTTGCGGCTATATCTTCGATGGCTTCCTCCGCAATCATGCGCACATTCGTGTCGGCATCGTTGATAATCTCATGCAGGAACGGGACAACATCTCTATTGCCGATAACGCCAAGCAGGTATGCTGCATCGCCTCTGATGACCGGGGCTTCCGCCTTCAGCAAAGGAAGGAGGTGCGGGATCGCCTTATGAACGTTTTCCGGATCTTCTTTGCGCAGCGATTCCACAAGAGCGGTCGCGCCGATTCTTACCCGTATCCTTTCATCGGTAATCAAGTCTCCTATATATGCGTACAGGCTTTGGTCGTATTTGAACATATCGATGATATTATCGAGCAAACCATTTTCCATATAATCGGCAAGCATCGTCTTAAGATCGGCAGAATCTTTCTTGACCGGTTCCATGCACAGATATATTACTATATCACGCCCTTTCCGTCACAGGGGCTCATTCACAGCATAAATTGTTGTATAATCACTGTACAAAAAACTCAAGCAGGGGCAGGAAATATGAAGATCTATAACACTCTCGCCTGCGGAAAAGAGGAATTTATTCCCCTTTCTCCCGGCAGGGTAGCAATATATGCATGCGGGGTTACGGTATATGACCACTGCCATATAGGCCATGCGCGAAGCGCCGTCGTGTTTGACATCATGCGGAGGTATCTGAAGTATAAGGGACTCGATGTCCTCTATGTCAGGAATTTTACGGATATCGATGACAAAATCATCAACAGGGCGAAGCAGGAAGGCATCGCATGGGACCAGGTCGCTCAAAAATACACCGACGAATATTATAAAGACATGGATATGCTCGGAGTAAAAAGGGCTGACGTGGAACCGAAAGCCACTGAACATATCCCGGAGATAATTGATATCGTTCAGGGGCTCGTTCAAAAGGGATATGCCTATGAAAGTGAAGGGAGCGTGTATTTCTCTGTAAATCAATTCCATGACTACGGGAAACTCTCAAAGAGGGACAAAGACGACATGGTCGCGGGAGCACGTGTGGAAGTCGATGAACGGAAAAAAAATCCGCTGGATTTTGTGTTATGGAAACAATCAAAAGAGGGAGAACCGTCCTGGGAAAGTCCATGGGGACAGGGCAGACCGGGCTGGCATATTGAGTGCACCGCGATGTCGATCAAGCATCTTGGAGAGAGCTTCGACATTCACGGCGGCGGCGCCGACCTGCTGTTTCCACACCATGAAAATGAGATAGCACAGTCAGAGGCATTTACAGGAAAACCCTTCGCAAAGTTCTGGGTCCACAATGGGTTTATTACCATCAATAAGGAAAAAATGTCCAAATCCCTCGGGAATTTCTTCACCATTAAAGAAGTCCTGAACGAATTCGACCCTGAAGTAGTCAGGTTCTTCCTGCTTTCAACGCACTACCGGAGCCCGATAGAGTTTTCTGATGAACAATTGCGCGAGGCTGAAAGCTCTATCGACAGATATTACTCAACGGTAATAAGAATAGATGATTTCCTCTCGAAGGGAGAAGGCGGGGACCAGGAACTCGCGCGGGCAGGCACTCTGTTCAGCGAATTTCTTGCCGTGTTTCTCCATAAATTTGAAGAAGCGATGGATGACGATTTCAATACCGCCCTTGCCATCGGGCATATATTCGAACTTATACGCGAGGCGAACAAATTCCTCGACAACAAGCCTTCCGGAGCGAAAAGCAGGGAGCTTCTCGCGCATACAAAAGAGCTGCTTATGAACGTCGGCACTACGTTAAATATATTCAACAGGCCCCCGCGCGAGTGGTATGTGTCGATAATGAAGAACCGAAAAATAGGACTCACGGAACAGGAAATAACTGATAAAATCAATGCCCGCCTGGACGCACGGCAGAAAAAGGACTGGCATTCCGCGGATGCCATCAGAAAAGAACTCGAGGAGAAAGGCATCATCCTTGAAGACAAAAAAGACAGAACTGACTGGAAGGTCAGAGTTGGGTAGCGAATGGATCTACGGCCTGAACCCTGTTCTTGAGGCATTAAAGGCTGGAAGAGACATTAAAAGGATTTTTCTGTCTTCAAACAGACATGAAAAGATCGAAGGAATAAAAAAAGAGGCCGGAGTCAGAAAAATACCGGTTAAAATCGCCGGGCCGTCCTTCTTCGATCAACAATTCAGTAAAGGACATCAGGGCATCGCCGCAGAGGTTGCCGTCAAAGGCTATATTTCCCTTGACGAACTCCTCCGGATTCCTTCAGCAAAAAAGGAACCACCGCTCTTCGTGGTCCTCGACTGTATCGAAGATCCGAGAAACCTCGGGGCCATCCTTCGGGTTGCTGACGCGGCGGGCATCCACGGCATTATTATCCAGTCGCATAGATCTGCCGGTCTCGGCGCTGAAGTATCAAAGGTGTCCGCCGGTGCTGTTGAATACGTTCCGGTCTGTATGGTAACGAACATAAAACATGCAATTCACGAACTGAAAGAAAATGAAATTACCATAATCGGCGCTGAGGCAACTGGCGAAAACAGTATTTGGGATATCGATCTCTCTGTGCCTGTAGCCCTTGTTATCGGCTCGGAAGGCAAGGGGTTGAGAAAAACTGTTGGGTCATTGTGCGACCTCCTTGCGAACATCCCCATGCTGGGGAATATTAATTCTCTCAATGTCTCTGTAGCAACCGGCATTTTAGCCTTTGAGATAATGCGCCAAAGAATGCGAAAAAGTAAGAATTTAACAGGAATAGTCTAATAGTACTTATTATTACCGAATTCCTACAATTGACCTTTATGGAACAAAAATAGTTAAATTTCAGATTGTAATGAAAAGGGGTTAGTGTTGCCTTTTTCTGCTTTTTTGACAATTAAGGGATATGATTCCGCCACCGTAGCTCAGCTGGCAGAGCAGCTGATTTGTAATCAGCGGGTCGGGGGTTCAATTCCCTTCGGTGGCTCCACGGAGAGGTTCCCGAGCGGCCAAAGGGAGCAGACTGTAAATCTGCCGGCGCAGCCTTCGGAGGTTCGAATCCTCCCCTCTCCACCAGCAAACTTTGCTATGCAAATTTTGCAGTTGAAAGTTGAGAGTTATAAGTTAAGAGTTAAGAGAAGAAGAACAATGAATTAAAACTTTCAACTCATAACTTTTCACTTTTAACTTTACTTTTATACGCGGGAGTAGCTCAGTGGTAGAGCGTCAGCCTTCCAAGCTGAGGGTCGCGGGTTCGAATCCCGTTTCCCGCTCCAGAACCCGCGGATACGGGTTGTACGTTAAGCGATAAGGGATTTAAAACTTTCAACTCATAACTTTTCACTTTTAACTTTTTAGGGTGCCCATGTAGCTCAGTCGGTAGAGCACATCCTTGGTAAGGATGAGGTCACCGGTTCAATCCCGGTCATGGGCTTTGAGAATTCGAGTTGCTCGGCATATGGTATTCGTTATTCGATAATCGAATAACTAAAAAAGAGGAGGGAATATGGCGAAGGCGAAATTCGAGAGGGTAAAACCTCATGCGAACATAGGGACGATAGGGCACGTAGACCACGGGAAGACGACGCTGACAGCGGCGATCACGAAGGTACTTGCGATGAAGGGGATGGCGCAGTTCCGGTCATTTGACAGCATCGACAACGCACCGGAGGAGAAGGCCAGGGGCATCACAATCGCGACAGCGCATGTAGAGTACGAGACAGACAAGAGGCATTATGCGCATGTAGACTGTCCGGGGCATGCCGACTACATAAAGAACATGATCACGGGTGCGGCACAGATGGACGGGGCGGTTTTGGTGGTAAGCGCCGCAGACGGGCCGATGCCGCAGACGAGGGAGCACATATTGTTGGCAAGGCAGGTAGGGGTACCCTATATAGTGGTATTCATGAACAAAATAGATATGGTAGATGACCCCGAGCTGTTGGATTTAGTAGAGCTTGAAATGAGAGAGTTATTGACGAAATATCAATTCCCCGGTGACGCGATCCCGGTGGTGAGGGGCAGTGCACTGAAGGCGATGGAAAGCACGAGCACCGATACCGGGGTAGAGGAATACAAATGCATCTGGGAGCTTATGGATGCAGTGGACAGCTATATACCGACACCAGACAGGCCGATCGACAAGCCGTTTTTAATGCCGATAGAGGATGTATTTACGATATCGGGCAGGGGGACGGTGGTAACGGGGAGAGTAGAGCGCGGCATTGTCAAGGTAGGTGAAGAGGTAGAGATAGTAGGATTGGGCGAGACGCGGAAGACAGTGGCCACGGGGGTAGAGATGTTCCGGAAGCTGCTTGATGAAGGCAGGGCCGGGGACAACGTCGGGGTGCTGTTACGCGGCATAGGGAAGGAAGAAGTAGAGAGAGGGCAGGTGTTGGCGAAGCCCGGCAGCATCACGCCTCACACGAAGTTCAAGGCAGAGGTGTATATCCTGACGAAAGAAGAAGGCGGCAGGCACACCCCGTTTTTCAAGGGGTACCGTCCGCAGTTTTATTTCAGGACGACGGATGTCACTGGAGTGGCGCAGCTTCCTGAGGGGGTAGAGATGGTAATGCCGGGGGACAATGTAACCCTGGAAGTGGAGCTTATTACTGTCATTGCGATGGAAGAAGGGTTACGGTTCGCTATACGAGAGGGCGGCAGAACGGTCGGTGCAGGCGTTGTGACCGCTGTTGTGGAGTAGGAATCATGAGAGATATTATTTTATTTCAGTGTACGGAATGCAAGAACAGAAACTATTCAAGCATGAAAAACAAGAAGAATACAACCGAGAAGATACAGATAAAAAAATACTGCAGACACTGCAGGAGACATACAGCACACAAGGAGACAAAGGCATAGGCCAGTAGCTCTAACGGCTAGAGCATCGGACTCCAAATCCGAGGGATGGGGGTTCAAATCCCTCCTGGCCTGCCATTGAAAAGGCATGGCAAGGTATTCATTAAGGCAGCAAAGTTTAAACGTCAGGATAAGGGGAAATGGTAAACAAGATTAAGGATTTTTTCAGGGATGTGAAGGTCGAGGTAAAAAAAGTCGTTTTCCCGACAAAAGAGGAACTTATCGGTTCGACATGGGTTGTGATCATTACGGTCATCGTCATTTCGTTGTTTCTGGGTGTCGTCGATCTTAGTCTCACAAAATTGGTCGGGATAGCGCTGAGATAACTATGGAAAAAAATTGGTATGTTGTACACACATATTCGGGGTTTGAGGAAAAGGTAAAACTGACGATCGAAGAAAAAGTGGAAAAGCAGGATCTGAAGGAGAAAATTTCGCGAATCCTTATTCCAACAGAAAGGGTCATAGAATTAAAGGCAGGCAAAAAAAAGGAGAGCGATAAGAAATTCTATCCCGGCTACATCCTCGTAGAGATGGATATGGACGACGCGACATGGCATTTAATCAGAAGCACGCCGAGGGTTACCGGATTTGTGGGCGGATCAAGCCCCATAGCACTATCGGAAGAAGAGGTTGATGTGATCCTTCAGCAGATCGAGAAAGGGCCGGTCCCGCAGGTAAAGACGCAGTTCCAGAAGGGAGAAGGCGTCAGGATCATCGACGGACCGTTCACCAATTTCATCGGAAATGTTGAGGATGTAGATATTGACCACGGAAGGCTCAACGTCATGGTCAGCATATTCGGCAGACAAACACCTGTGGAACTGAATTTCTTTCAGGTGGAAAAGGCGTAAAACATCATTCACATTTCTAAACAACGTTGCATTGGGAATTTGACTCAGCTGAGGTTTTAGATAGTAGAATTTAGGCTTTTAAGAAAGAGGTGGTTATATGGCTAAGAAGAAGGAAGTGATTGCCCAGGTAAAGCTCCAGATACCCGCGGGAAAAGCGAATCCCGCGCCGCCTGTGGGTCCTGCGCTCGGCCCGCACGGAGTGAATATCATGGAGTTCTGTAAGGCATTTAATGCCCAGACCCAGCCGCTCGGCGATACGATAGTTCCGGTAGTCCTTTCCGTGTATGCAGACAGGTCGTTCAGCTTTATCATGAAGACCCCGCCTGCCTCGGAACTCCTGAAAAAGGCAAGCGGCATCATAAAGGGATCGAGCATCCCCAACAAGGAAAAGGTCGGCAAGGTGACGTCGGCGCAGGTAAGAGAAATCGCGCAGAAAAAACTTCCGGATCTCAATGCATTTTCATTGGATAAGGCCGAGAACATTATTAAAGGCACCGCGAGAAGCATGGGGATCGAAATAATAGATTAAAGAGGGAACCATGGGGAAAAAGCTGAATATCGTCAAAGAAAAGATTGAAACAGGCAAGGAATACTCTCTCGAAGACGCGTTAAAAGTTGTAAAGGAATCCGCATACACAAAGTTCGATGAGACGGTTGATTTGTCATTAAATCTCGGGGTCGATCCGAGAAAAACTGAACAGATGGTCAGGGGCACGGTTGTCCTCCCTCACGGTCTGGGGAAAAAGGTAAGGGTTCTCGTTTTCGCAAAAGGGGAAAAGGATAAAGAGGCCCGGGACGCGGGTGCCGATTATGTCGGGGCCGAAGATCTCGTTGAGAAGATCACCAAAGGCTGGCTTGATTTCGACAAGTCTGTCGCAACTCCTGATGTCATGGGGCTGGTCGGGAAACTGGGGAAAATACTCGGTCCGCGCGGTCTTATGCCGAACCCGAAACTCGGAACGGTAACCTTTGATATTGCGAAGACTGTAAAAGAAATAAAGGCGGGGAAAGTGGAATACAGAGCTGAAAAAGCGGGGATTGTTCAGGTCCCGATCGGTAAGGTTTCTTTTGATACCGAAAAGCTCATTGATAATGTTAGAACGGTCATCGGCTCAATCGTAAAGGCAAAACCGGCTACGAGTAAAGGAAAGTACCTGAAAAAGATGTCCATTTCTTCCACAATGGGACCGGGGATAGCTGTCGATATCGCGTCTCTGGGAAAGGGGGTGTAAGCTGAACAGGACAGAAAAAGAAGAGGTCATAAAAGAACTCAAAGAAGAGTTCAGTCGTGCAAATGCCGTCATTTTTACGGATTATCGCGGTCTGACAGTGGCGGAGCTTATCAGCCCTGAGAAGCCTTCTCAGGGAAGGGAAGTTTGAGTACAAAATCGTCAAGAACACCCTTGCGAAAATTGCTTCTGAGGGAACCCCTGTATCGGCTGCGAAAGACTCTTTCAAGGGCCCTGTAGGGATTGCCATAAGCTATGACGACCCGGTATTGACAGCAAAAAAGGTGCTTGAATACGCAAAGAAGAATGAAAAGCTGAAAGTCGGCATCGGCCTCATTGAAGGAACATTGTGTACGTCTGATGAGCTCAAATCGGTTGCAGGTCTGCCGCCCAAGAAGGTCTTGCTCTCAATAATGGCGGGGGCTTTCCAGGCGCCCCTCAGCAATCTGGCAGGAGCGCTCAATGCAACCTTAACCAAATTTGTCTATGTGCTTGAAGCAATAAAAAACAAAAAAGTTGAAGCTGAATAGGAAAAGCGGAAAGCCTTTGCGCTTTCATCTTCTCTCTCCGGCGCTCGACTTAAATTAAAAAGGAGGATAAAAAAATGGCTGTTACAAAAGAAGAGGTTTTCGGGTTTATCGACAACATGACGATCCTTGATATGTCGAAGTTCATAAAAGAGTTCGAGGAAAGATACGGCGTTACCGCCGCTGCACCGGTGGCTATTGCAGCGATGCCGGGTGCCGGGTCTGCTGCGGCTCCGGAAGCAGAGGAAAAGACAAGCTTTGACGTCGTCCTCACTGGAGCGGGAGACAAGAAGATCCAGGTAATTAAGGTTGTCAGAGAACTTACTTCACTCGGACTGAAAGAGGCAAAGGACCTTGTAGACGGTGCTCCGAAGGCGGTGAAAACCGGCGTCTCAAAGGAAGAAGCGGACTCAATAAAAGCAAAACTTGAAGAACAGGGTGCTTCTGTAGAAATTAAATAAATAAGGAGACGTATGACAAGGGTTCTGAGAAAAAGACTAAACTTCGGTAAAGTCCCTCCGATCTTAGAGATCCCGAACCTCATCGAAATACAGGAGAAATCGTTCGAGAAGTTTCTGCAGAAGGACGTTCCGGAGGAAAAGAGAGAAGAATCCGGATTGCAGGCCTCTTTCTCGAGCGTATTTCCGATATTGGATTATAACGAGACCGCCTCGATAGAGTTTTTGGGTTATACAATGGGAGAACCGAAGTTCGGCATCCGTGACTGCCTGCAAAAAGGCATCACGTATGCGGCACCGCTGAAGATAAAAGTCAAGCTGAATCTCTGGGAGATCGAACAAAAAGACAGCAAAAAATTAAAGGAATCGAGGGAAGAAGACGTCTATATCGGCGAAATGCCGCTGATGACCGAGACCGGAACCTTTGTTATTAACGGGACGGAACGCGTCGTCGTCAGCCAGCTTCATCGGTCTCCCGGCGTTTTTTTCAGCCATGACAAGGGAAAAACCCATGCAAGCGGCAGGCTCCTGTACTCGGCACGGGTAATCCCATCCCGCGGCTCATGGCTTGATTTTGAATTCGATACAAAGGATATTCTTTATGTAAGAATCGACAGGCGGAGAAAGCTCCCCGCGACAATAGTCCTCAAGGCATTGGGATATACGAACGAAGATCTTCTGAAGATTTTCTATCCCATAGAGGAGATCAATTTGAGCGGGAGCAAGTTTACCCGGACTGTCAGTGAAGTCCTTGCAGGGCTTAAAAACCTCCATTAACATTATCGCTCCTGATACAAAGGAACTGATCGTAAAAGAGGGGGGTAAAATTACCAGGGGAGCGCTCCGAAAAATGGAGGCGTCCGGCATTAAAACCGTTCCGATTTCGAAGGAAGAGATCGTCGGCAGAATCACCCTGAGAGATATCATCGACCCACCAACAGGAGAGGTGATCCTCGAAGGGAATGACATGATAACCGAGGATGCTTTAAATAAGATACTTTCCGTCAAGATCGACGCTCTCAGCCTGCTCTTTATCGATAACGTTCATTATCTTTCTTCGCTGAGAGACACGCTCCTGACCGATAAGGTCAGCACACAGGAAGAAGCGCTCATCGAAATCTACAAGAAACTGAGGCCGGGCGAACCACCGACCATCGCTGCTGCAAAAGACCTTTTCAACGGTTTATTTTTTCGATCCGAAACGGTATGACCTGTCCCCTGTCGGCCGGCTGAAGCTGAACAAGCGGATGAACATCGACGTTCCCCTTGAAACCAGGGTGCTCACCGATAACGACATCGTTGAAATCGTCAAGTACCTTTTCAATCTCCGGACGGGAAGGGGAGAAGTTGACGACATCGACCATCTCGGCAACAGAAGGATCAGACGGGTAGGCGAACTCCTTGAAAACCAGTTCAGGATCGGACTGGTAAGGATGGAGCGGACGATAAAGGAAAAGATGACGTTAACGGAACTGGAAACAGCCATGCCGCATGACTTAATCAACGCCAAACCCGTTATGGCTGCCTTGAAGGAGTTTTTCGGGTCAAGCCAGTTAAGCCAGTTCATGGACCAAACAAACCCTTTGTCCGAGATAACGCATAAAAGAAGACTTTCAGCCCTCGGCCCCGGCGGTCTCACCCGGGAAAGAGCAGGGTTCGAGGTGCGTGACGTTCACCCGACACACTACGGGAGAATATGCCCTATTGAAACGCCTGAAGGACCGAATATCGGTCTCATCACATCTCTTGCTTCCTATGCGAGGGTGAATGATTTCGGCTTTATAGAGGTTCCCTACAGGAAGGTTGTGAACGGCAAGGTCACAAAGAATATCGATTATCTCTCTGCAATAGACGGGGAAAAGTACATCATAGCAGAGGCAACGTCCCCGCTGGATGAGAAAGGGAACTTGACCGGAGAAACCGTCTCCGCAAGGGTCGGCGGCGACTTTAGAATGGTATTACCCAAGGAAGTGGAATATATGGATGTATCCCCCAAACAGATTGTCGGGGTCTCCGCATCCCTTATCCCGTTTCTTGAGAATGATGACGCAAACAGGGCCCTGATGGGGTCAAATATGCAGAGACAGTCCGTCCCCTTGCTGCAGCCCGAAGCTCCGATCGTTGGCACCGGAGTTGAGCATGTTGCTGCGCGGGATTCCGGAGCACTTGTTCTCGCAAAGCGGGGAGGAACCGTTGAGAGTGTTGACGCATCGAGGATTGTTGTGAGGACTTCCGAAAACAGGGGAGGAGTCGATATATACAATTTGGTAAAATTCCAGCGGTCGAACCAGGCGACCTGCATCAACCAGAAGGCGTTCGTTCATCTCGGCGACGTGGTGAAAGCAGGAGATATCCTCGGAGATGGGTCATGCACTGATAATGGAGAGCTCGCACTCGGCAAGAATGTATTTGTCGCCTTTATGCCATGGGGCGGCTACAATTTTGAGGATGCCATCCTTCTCAGCGAACGACTGGTAAAAGAAGACGTTTATACATCGGTACATATAGAAGAATTCGGGGTAGAGGCAAGGGAAACAAAGCTCGGCCCCGAAGAGATTACCCGGGATATTCCGAATGTCGGGGAAGAAGCCTTAAAGAACCTTGATGAAAGCGGAATCATCAGAATAGGCGCAGAGGTGAAGCCCGGCGATATCCTCGTAGGAAAGGTCACCCCCAAAGGTGAAACACAGCTTACCCCTGAAGAAAAACTGCTGAGGGCTATCTTCGGAGAAAAAGCCGAAGAAGTCAAAGAGAGCTGTCTCTATGTCCCGCCGGGAATTGAAGGAACTGTCGTTGACGTAAGGATCTTTTCGAGAAAAGGAACCGACAAAGACGAGCGCGCAAAGAATATCGAAGAAGAGGACATCCGGAGACTTCAACGGGACCTTGAAGAAGAGGTGAGGATTGCGAAAGATGAGAAGTTCAGGAAACTGAGAGAGCTGCTCATCGGGCAGGCAGTCGCCGAAGAGGTAAAGGATTCCAAGACGAAAGAGGTTGTGTGCGGCAAAGGGAAAAAGATTTCGGAAAAACAGCTCGAAAGGGTTAAAGACGAACATCTTATTCGCATAAAGCCCGACGATGACAACATGCGTGAGAAAATGGAATCCAGCAACAACGAAGCCAACCACTACCTGCGGTACTCTTGAATTACGGTACGACGAAATGATCGACCGGCTCAAAAGAGGGGATGAACTTCCGCCGGGAGTGAATAAAGTCGTGAAGACATATATTGCAATGAAGCGGAAAATCCAGATCGGCGACAAGATGGCAGGCCGTCACGGCAATAAAGGCGTCGTTGCAACGGTAATGCCCGAGGAAGACATGCCGTATCTTCCGGATGGAACGCCTGTCGATATCGTTTTGAACCCGCTCGGAGTTCCGTCGAGAATGAATGTCGGTCAGGTTTTGGAGACCCACCTCGGGTGGGCTGCAAAAGCCCTCGGTCTCCACGTAGCAACACCTGTCTTCGAAGGGGCAAAAGAAGGAGAGATAAAAGATCTCCTCAAGAAGGCGAAACTGCCGTCAACCGGACAGATAACCCTTTATGACGGCAAAACAGGCGAAGCCTTTGCCAGACCTGTCACCGTCGGGCAGATGTATATGATGAAACTCCATCACCTTGTTGATGACAAGATTCACGCCCGGTCCATCGGCCCTTATTCACTGGTAACTCAGCAGCCTCTCGGCGGCAAGGCACAGTTCGGAGGACAGAGGCTCGGGGAAATGGAAGTATGGGCCTTGGAAGCATACGGCGCTTCGTATACCCTTCAGGAATTTCTGACCGTTAAAAGTGACGATGTCACCGGCAGGGCGCGCATGTATGAAGCAATTGTAAAAGGCGATGCAACCCTCGAACCGGGGGTACCGGAATCTTTCCATGTCTTAATAAAAGAACTCCAGAGCCTCGGACTCGATGTAGAGCTCCTGGAGAAAAAGAGCAAGGGGGAGTAGTTTGACAGAAGACATCTATGCGATTTTTCAAAGGCCTAAGGATCCAACTGATTTTGAGGCTGTAAGAATACGGCTTGCTTCACCGGAGAAGATCAGGGAGTGGTCGTACGGTGAAGTGAAAAAGCCTGAAACGATCAATTACCGTACATTCAAACCGGAACGCGACGGTCTCTTCTGCGCGAAGATCTTCGGACCGATAAAAGACTGGGAATGCATATGCGGTAAATACAAGAGAATGAAGCACAGGGGAGTTGTATGCGATAAATGCGGAGTGGAGGTCATCCAGTCCAAGGTAAGACGCGAGCGTCTCGGACATATCGAACTCGCCACCCCGGTTGCGCACATCTGGTTTTTGAAGGGGTTGCCGAGCAGGATCGGAACATTGCTCGACATGACCATGCGGCATCTTGAAAAGGTCCTCTATTTTGAAAGTTATGTGACCATCGATCCCGGAGACACCTCTTTAAAGGAAAAAGAGCTTCTTACGGAAGACGAATACAAAAAGAAGACTTCGGAATACGGTTCACGCTTTAAAGCGGGGATGGGAGCTGAAGCGATACGCGAGCTCCTGCGGAGGGTCGATCTCGAAGTCCTCTATGCGGAACTGAAGACAAAGATACATGAAGCTGTTTCGATGGGCATCAAGAAAAAGCTCACGAAAAGGCTGAAGGTCGTCGAAGCGTTCAGGAAATCAAGCAATAAACCCGACTGGATGATCATGGACGTTATCCCTGTTCTTCCGCCTGACCTCAGACCACTGGTCCCCCTGGAAGGCGGACGTTTTGCGACATCCGACCTGAACGACCTTTACCGAAGGGTTATTAACAGGAACAACAGGCTTAAAAGGCTCATGGAGCTCAAGGCCCCCAGTGTAATCATCAAAAATGAAAAACGCATGCTGCAGGAGGCTGTCGATGCCCTCTTCGATAACGGCAGGAGGAGCAGGGTCCTCAAGACCACGACCAAACGACCGTTGAAGTCCCTGAGCGATATGATCAAGGGAAAACAGGGGAGGTTCCGGCAGAATCTTTTGGGAAAACGCGTCGATTATTCCGGAAGGTCTGTTATCGTTGTCGGGCCTGAACTCAAGCTCCACCAGTGCGGACTTCCGAAAAGGATGGCGCTGGAACTCTTCAAGCCGTTTATCTTCAACAAACTCGAAGAAAAAGGATTTGCGACTACTATAAAGGCAGCGAAAAAACTTGTGGAAAAAGAGACGCCCGAAGTCTGGGACGCTCTCGAAGAGGTGATACGTGAACACCCTGTTCTCCTTAACCGCGCACCTACCCTGCACAGGCTCGGTATTCAGGCCTTTGACCCTATCCTTGTGGAAGGAAAGGCCATAAAACTGCATCCGCTCGTCTGTACTGCGTTCAATGCAGACTTTGACGGAGACCAGATGGCTGTTCATGTTCCCTTATCGATTGAGGCCCAGATCGAGGCCAGGGTATTAATGCTGTCCGTCAATAATATTCTTTCCCCTGCGAATGGGAAGCCGATCGTCGTCCCGACGCAGGACATGGTTTTAGGTATTTATTACCTTATGAAAGAAAGAAGAGGGGCAAAAGGCGATGGCAAGATTTTCGCTGATCCTGAGGATGTCAGGATCGCCTATGACGCAGGCGTCATAGACGAGCACGCAAATATCAAGGTGAGAATAGACGGTGAGTTCGTTGAGACAACGACCGGCAGGGTCATCTTTAGTGAAATCCTCCCGAAAGACATTCCCTTTTCGATGATTAACAAGGAAATGACGAAAAAGGAACTCGGAAAGTTTATTGAATACATCTATAAAAAATCCGGCAAGCGCGAAACCGTCGTTTTTCTCGACAACCTCGAACAGCTCGGATTCAAGTACGCAACAAAATCCGGCGCATCGATTTCGATGGCTGATATGCACATACCGTCGAAGAAGCCCGAGCTTATCCGGAACGCCGAACTGGAAGTTATCGAAGTCCAGAAGCAATATGCCGACGGTCTCATAACGCACGGCGAACGCTACAATAAGGTCATCGACATATGGGCGAACGTTACTGAAAAGGTCGCCGATGAAATGATGAAGGAACTCGGCGCAGAGGATGGGAAGTCTTTTTCAGAAGAGGACCTGAAAGAAAGAAGGTCTTTCAACAGCATCTTCATGATGGCTGATTCGGGGGCAAGAGGAAGCACCGCTCAGATTCGTCAGCTTGCGGGGATGAGGGGACTTATGGCAAAACCCTCCGGTGAAATCATTGAAACCCCGATCACGGCGAATTTCCGCGAAGGATTGACCCCCTTGCAGTACTTCATCTCCACGCACGGTGCTCGAAAAGGACTTGCTGACACTGCTTTAAAGACCGCGAACTCGGGATATCTTACCAGAAGGCTCGTTGATGTGGCCCAGGATGTCATCATTTCAGAGGACGACTGCGGGACCACCGACGGAATAACCGTAACTTCCCTCATTGAAGGCGGAGAAATCATACAGCCCCTGGAGGAGAGACTTCTGGGAAGAACAACGGTTGAGGATATCAAAGACCCCCTGACAAAGGAGCTGATCGTTAAGAGGAACCAGGAAATCGATGAGGAATTGACACATAAAATCATCGACGCAGGTGTCGACCGGGTGAAAATACGGTCAGTGCTTACCTGTGAGACAAAGTTCGGCGTGTGCACGAAATGTTACGGAAGGGATCTCGGACGGGGTGAGCAGGTCGAAAAAGGTGAAGCTGTCGGAATCGTAGCAGCTCAGTCGATCGGCGAGCCCGGCACACAGCTTACCATGAGAACATTCCACATCGGTGGAGCAGCGTCGAAGGTTGTCGAACAGACGATCCTCGAAGCAAAAAACTCGGGAGCTATTAAATTCATCAATATCAATACCGTTACAAACAGGGAAGGTCTTCTTGTGGTCATCAACAGGAACGGAAGCATTGCAGTCGCCGACTCTAAGGGAAGAGAAAGAGGAAAATACTCGGTTGTATACGGCGCAAAGCTCCTGGTGAAGAACGGCCAGCGGGTTGAGATAGGGCAAAAACTTGTTGAATGGGATCCTTATTCAACGCCGATATTAACAGAGATCGGCGGTAGGATAGCCCACGGCGATATGATCGAGGGAGTAACCGTGAAAGAAGAGGTCGACGAGGTAACAGGCCTTTCTCATAAAGTTATTATCGATTATCCGGCGAATATGAGGCCGAGGATCTCGATTAAGGATGAACACGGAAGGGTAACCCAGAAAACACCGGGCGCGAATGCGCCGGCGAGATATCTCCTTCCGTCAGGAGCACATATTCTGGTTGATAGGAACGATATCGTTTACCCCGGTGATATTCTTGCGAAGATTCCGAGGGAAACAACCAAAACAAAAGACATAACCGGCGGTCTTCCGAGAGTTGCCGAACTGTTCGAGGCACGGCGCCCGAAAGAACAGGCGATTGTCACGGAAATCGATGGAATGGTGGAGTTCAAGGGAGCGCATAAGGGGATGCGCGTCGTTGTCGTCAAAGGCGGCGACGAAACAAGAGAGTATCTCATCCCAAAGGGAAAACACGTCGGTGTTCATGAAGGCGACTGGGTACGGGCTGGCGAGCCCCTCATGGACGGTGCGGTCAATCCGCATAACATCCTTGATATCCTCGGGCCGCAGGAACTTCAGAGGTACCTTGTCGATGAGGTGCAGAAGGTCTACCGGCTGCAGGGTGTCACGATCAACGACAAGCACATCGAAGTAATCGTCAGGCAGATGATGAAAAAGGTGAGAATTGAAGATCCCGGTGATACACCGTTCCTCATCAGCGAACAGATAGACAGAAGGATTTTCCAGGAAGAGAACGCGAGGGTGAAATCAGAAGGCGGGAAGCCCGCCCAGGGAAAACCGCTACTTCTCGGTATCACGAAAGCGTCTCTGACAACAGACAGTTTCGTATCCGCGGCATCGTTCCAGGAGACCACGAGAGTCCTCACAGAAGCGTCTATCGGCGGAGCAGTCGATGAGCTCAGGGGACTGAAGGAGAATGTCATTATGGGACGGGTAATACCTGCCGGAACCGGCATGCCTCGCTACAGAAACACCTTTGTTAAGAGGGAATTCGCCCCGACAATTCCGGAACCTCCTGCTGAAGAATAACATGCTTGAGGCATAGATGACCGGGCGTAAGGAGACATGAAAATCCTTAACGCCCGGTTTTATTTCTCACCCAGGGTAATTATGAAAAAGAGCAGACGTGGCATTATCGCTCATTCTCGGCCCGCTTTCAGCGGCCCTCCGAGGTACCCCGATTGCATCGGGCTAAATCCGCTCCAATGCCGCATCCGCTCTTTTCGTAATTAATGTGGGCTGACATGCAATTCATTGCCGACGCCATGCTCGGCAGACTCGCGAGATGGCTGAGATTCCTCGGATTCGATGTCCTCTATTTCCCTGATATCAGTGACAGTGAACTTGTCAGGATTGCAAGGGAACAGGACAGGCGCATCTTAACCCGTGACACACGGTTAGTGCTGAGAAAAGGACTTTCCCATCCCCTCCTGATAACTGCAAATGACCCCTTGGAGCAGCTCATGGAAGTATTCGGGAGCGTAAAAATAATACCCGTTGCCCCCCTGAGCAGATGTGTCAAATGCAACAGCCCGCTTGCCCCGATTAATGATAAAAACGAAATAGCGGATATTGTCCCTGAATTCGTTTTTCTGCAGCACAATGACTTCCTTCGATGCACTGAATGTGCTAGAATTTACTGGAAGGGTACCCACCCCGAAAAATTCATGGAAAAAATTCGCGATAGTATGGGTAAGAGCAGATAGGTTATGGAATTCCCCGGAATTATCCTCGACACCGCATCTTTTTCCCGCCAAAAACAACCTGATACGAGTGCGGTCTATGACCTGCTGATCATCGGAGGAGGGGCTGCTGCCATGAGCGCAGCAGTATACGCTGCGAGAAAGATGATCAACCTCGCAATCCTCACCGTTGATTTCGGAGGGTTGATTAACGAGACTTCGGAGATCGAAAATTACCTGGGGTTTCAGAACATCAATGCCGCGGACCTGGCCGCACGGTTTGAAGAGCATGTAAAAACCTTTGATCTCCCGGTCAGTATCGGCAGGGCCGTGAAGGAAATCAGGAAGAAAGACGGGGCGTTTGAAGTCCATATGGAAGACGGAACAGCATATGCCGGGAAAACGGTGCTCTTTGCAACAGGAGAACGCCATCGCGAACTGAACGTGCCGGGAGAAAAAGAGTTCAGGGGCAAGGGCGTTTCCTACTGCGCAACCTGTGACGCCCCCCTGTACAAAAACAGGAAGGTTTTGATCGTAGGAGGTGGAAATTCAGCATTCACCACAGCCCTCGATCTTATGCGGGCAAATGCAGATATCACGCTCGTCAATTTCACCAAAGGGTGGCAGGCTGACGCTACCCTTCAGTTGAGGATCAAAAACTACGCGAAGGCAGAACTGCTGGATAATCACGAGGTCCTCCGCATAGACGGAAAGGGGGTCGTGGAATCTGCAGTGATCAGGCAGAGAGGCAGCGAAACGGAAAAGAGCATTCCTGTCGAAGGAGTCTTTATAGAAATCGGTCTGCTGCCGAATTCCGGTCCGGTCAAAGGCCTCGCAGAACTGAACAAAGTGGGTGAGGTCATCATCGACTGTGTATGCCGCACAAACATCGCGGGCCTATTCAGTGCCGGAGACGTAACGACCGTGCCCTATAAGCAGATTGTCATATCAGCAGGTGAAGGGGCAAAGGCAGCGCTGGCTGCCTGTGATTTTCTTATTGAATCTTCTCAATTATAGGGGTTCCCATGCAAATGATAGCGGACAATGTGCGTGCACAACTTGCACCGATTCTGACAACACTAACGAATGAGGTCACGATCCTCCTGTTTACGCAGAAGGAAGGATGTCATTTCTGCACCATTGCCAGAGAACTTCTTGAAGAGTTAACAGCATTGTCCGGCAAATTGAAGCTCGAAATACACGATTTTGTCGAAAATAGCGACCTCGTTAGGAAATACGCCGTAGACAAAACCCCCGCTATTGCCCTTATCGGTGAGAAGGATTACGGTATCCGTTTTTACGGCATCCCGGCCGGATACGAATTCACTACCCTCGTAGAAGACCTTCTTGACGTGAGCAAACGTGATCCTGGCTTGCCGAAGGATATCACCAGCGAACTCGCAAAAGTGACTCTGCCGGTGCATATCCAGGTGATGACTTCTCCGTCATGACCGCACTGCGCGCGTGCGGTTCGCACGGCACACCGGTTTGCCATGGCAAACGACAACATCGTTTCCGATATGGTTGAACTTGCCGAGTTCCCCGACATTGCAAAAAAATACAATATTCAGGGGGTGCCCAGGATCGTTATCAACGATGCGCTTGTTATCGTCGGAGATATGCCGAAGGCGGACTTCGCACAGGAAATACTGAAGGCAGTCGATAAAGGGCAGCCCGTAAAATCTTGACTTTAGCTTATCCGATAATTAATAATATAAAAACTATATTATTTAGGAGCGTAAACAAATATGCCGATTTACGAATACATGTGCAATAAGTGCCATAACAATTTCGCCCTTCTGCTGAAGGTCGATGCATCCGAGAAAGAATCCGCCTGTCCGCAGTGCGGTTCAGTGGATGTGAAGAAAATCCCTTCTGCTTTCAGTTGCTCCTGGCCGGACGGTTCAGGTTCCTCCTCGGGAGGATCAATTCCAGGCGGTTTCAGCGGCGGCGGCTGACGGCCTTCATTCTGCTAAACCTTGCGTTTAGCCCGATAAACCGAAAAAAATATTAAAACCATTTCAGCGTCCTGGGCACTCGTGCGCCTGATGCCCGGCTGGCGCGGGAGCCTTATGATATGCCACAATATTTGCCTGATGTTCGTGTATCATATCATTATTAATTTCGACTGAAGGGGATTGCCAATGGAACGGGAAACAATAGAATTCGATGTTATCTTTGCAGGCGGCGGGCCTGCCAATTTAAGCAGCGCAATCCATCTGACAAACCTCATTCGAAAACATAACGAAGACATTGACAACGGAAAACAGCAAGGCGAAAAAATCGATATCGAAGACAGGATTGCTGTTCTCGAAAAAGGCGCTTATTTCGGCGCACATAACATTTCCGGGGCAGTGCTCATCCCCGATGTGCTTTTTGAGCTGTTGCCTGACCACAAAGAGCGTGGCTGCCCCATCGATGCAGAGATAAACAGAGAATCTCTTTATTATCTGACCGGAAAAGGGAGAGATCAAAGTTCCTTTTACTCCGTCGTTTTTGAATAATCACGGCAATTATTTCCTTTCGCTCTCCCAATTTGTCGGATGGCTTTCGAAAATCGCGGAGAAGAACAAAGTGATGATGCTTGAGGGAACCGCCGCAGTCGAAATCCTCTATGAAGGCAGCAAAGTAATCGGCGTCCGGACCGACGACAAACGTCTCCAGGAGAACGGCGAATATGAGACCCCCGGGTATATTCTGAACTCAAAGGTCGTAGTACTGGGAGAGGGGAGCAACGGTACATTGCGCAAAAGCATCGTTGAAAAACTCCACCTTGATAACGGCAAGGCCCCTTCCATCTATGAACTCGGCGTAAAAGAGATATATGAACTGAAAAGCAATCCCCTCAAAAAGGGAGAGTGTATCCACACATTCGGATACCCGTTCCGGAGAGGACTTTCCGGCGGCGGCTTTATCTATTGCATTTCCGAAACCAGGGTTGTCATCGGGCTTATCGCCCATCTCAGTTCCGAAGACCCGCAGTTCGATCCGCACAAGGAACTGCAGAGATACAAACAGCATCCGTTCATCAACGCTATCATCAAAGACGGGAAACCCACCCATTACGGGGCCCGGACGCTGCCCTGCGGCGGGTATTACTCGATACCCCAACTTACCTCCGACGGTGTTATGATAACCGGCGACTCCGCGAACCTCGTTGATTCGCGAAAGCTGAAAGGGCTCCATACAGCGATAAAATCGGGAATGCTTGCAGCTGAAGTTCTCTTTGAAGCATTCAAAATGAATGATTTCTCGGCAACCCAACTCGCAAAATATGAAGAGAAACTGAAAAACAGCTGGATATACTCTGATCTCAGGCAAAGCCGTAATTTCACTCCTGCAGTTGCCATGGGGATTCCTTTTCCGGGCGGGCCGCTTCTTGGGTTCCAGATGGTTGCAGGCGGCGCCACGCCGATTGGTGATCTCAAAACAAAACCCGATTACGCGACAACCGAAGATATGAAGCATTTTTACGGCAGTTCATCACCCGAACCTATGCCGAAGGCAGACGACAGAATTATTGTCAGCAAATTAACGGATGTCTATTTTTCCGGCACCGCGCACGACGAAAAACAGCAAAGCCATATCCATTTGAAAGATGATACAGTATGCAAAAAATGTATTTCGGATTATAAAGCACCCTGCACGCTCTTCTGCCCTGCCGCTGTCTATGAGCTGGAACAGGATACAATACAGGTGAACTTCAGCAATTGCATGCACTGCAAGACCTGCGATCTTGAAATGCCCATTTCAAAATATCGTCTGGAACCTGCCTGAGGGCGGCGGCGGTCCCCGGTACAGCTTACAGTAATAACAGTCGTGATCTGAGTTGCCTGCCTTATATCTCACTATTTGACAAAATTATTATTTTGTAGTCTAATGAGACTAAAGCAGCTCGAAGGAATCCCAATGGCTTATCAGGTCAGCGATAAAATAAAGAAACAGACGACAAAATGCGCTTATAATTTTGCCTGTTTGAATAATGACACGTGGGATACCTGTTCTATCGAAAGAGATATACAAAGAACATTCCTTGTTATAAAAACGAAAGCCGGCAAAAACGCCTGCCCCTACTCGTTTGCATATGGCTCTTTATACTATTGCACGTGTCCTACCAGACGCGAAATCTACCAGCGGCACAAGATATAACCCCTTTCGCCGCTTCCCTGCCTGCTGATAACTTTCTCTTCTAAACACTCCTAATACTTGATATAATGGTGATGATTACTATTACGAAAGGAGGCATGTAATGAGCAAAGAAAAAAACAAGCAAAAACCAAATGCAAAGAAGAAACCACAGCATAGCCTGAAAGAAAAAAGACAGGCGAAGAAAGAAAAAGGCTCTTCAGGATCAAACCTATGGTCCCAAAAGTAAATTATTACCTCGGCGATTAAAAATAAGAAACATGTCATACTCCGACTTGATCGGAGTATCCAGTTCCTTCTGGATTCCCCGGTCAAGCCGGGGAATGACGATCTTAAGTATTTAATTGCCGTCGTAATAATAGCATTCTGCGGGCTATAGTATATATCAAGGTATAAGATAACCCTGGGAAGGGAGTGATCGCTGTTTCTGAATCTTAGCGGATTGCAGTGATGGAGAGCGATGCTCCTATTTTCCCCTTCCTGCATCAGACATAGATGAAGTCACCCTCTCAGTGACTTACTGGAGTCAACACTGTAACGTTTTTGCCAGAGACGCAAGGTTTCTCGTGAAAATAAATGTGCAGGACTTCTTGCGCATCCGATATTTGATATGCTGTATGCATTAACGCTGAGATCGGGCGGAACGAAAAGGAGAAAACAAAATCATGGCAATCCCAAAGAAGACAGCTGCAAACAAAACTACTGGCAAGAAAATGGCGACATCTAAAGTGAAAGCCCAAAAGACATCAGTTGCAAAGAAGATGGTTCCAAAGAAAGCGACAAACGATAAGCCGGCAATAAAGAAAGGCAGCAAGCTTGCTTGCCGGATTTGCGGCTTTGCTTTTACTGTGGACCGTCTCAGCAATTCTGTGGAAGAGGCTGACTTAATATGTTGCGAGACACCGATGAAGCTCAAGAGACCGGCAGCAAAAAAGAAATAGGCATTCTATCTGGATAGACTTGAAACTCTGCGAAAATAACGTCGCGGATTATCCTCTATGGCAATAACGATTGTTCCTTGGTATTGTGAACGCTGCAAAACAGAGCTTGGCGCAGTCTTCAGACTCCATTGTTCGCAGTGTAACAGAATGATATGTTTTTTGTGCCTGGCTCCGGTTGCTTCGGTAAAGGCAAAAAAAGTATTCTGCAGGAGTTGTAAGCCCATATAGATGAGTTCATATCTTCCTGAAAAAAGGCACGTTCCCTCCATGATATAATTGTGCTGAGTATAATTGGTACTATTTGAATGCCTAAAGAACAAGCACTTTTAAAAGAATATATTATGGGTGACATCAAACTACGAAACAGAGTAGTGATGGCACCTATGACGAGAAGCAGAGCCAATAATGCTGAGAATTCACCAACAGACCTCATGGCCAAATATTATGAGCAACGGGCTTCCGCCGGTCTTATCATCACTGAAGGTTCGCAGATATCACAGAGAGCGGTCGGTTATGTCAATACGCCCGGGATTTACTCTTCAGCGCAGGTCGAGGGCTGGAAGAAGGTAACCAAGGCTGTTCATGACAAGGGAGGAAAACTATTCTTACAGCTCTGGCACGTAGGCAGAATGTCCCATCCGGATTTTCACAATGGTGAACTTCCTCTCGCACCCTCACCGTTGAACCCAAACGAGAAGTCTTATACTCCCGAAGGGTTTAAAGATACAGTATCACCTAAGGCGATGACAATCGATGAAATCAGGCAAACCGTGCAGGATTTCCATGACGGGGCCAAAAATGCCATGAATGCAGGTTTTGATGGAGTTGAGATCCATGCATCAAACGGATACCTCTTGCACCAGTTCTTCAACAGGACTTCTAATATCAGAACTGATAACTATGGGGGGTCTATAGAGAACAGGGCGAGGATACTTTTTGAAGTCATCGGTGAAATAAAGAAGGTAATACCGGGAAACCATATCGGGGTGCGCCTAAATCCATCGCTGCACGGGGCCTTTGGGATGACGCTCGACGAAGAAACCATTCCGACCTTTGATTATATTGTAGAACGGTTGAACGATTATAACCTGGCTTATGTACATTTGTCAGAGCCATTTACTGATGTGACGAATGTCCCTTTTGCAGAACCTAATATTGCCACGCGGTACAGACCTAAATATAGGGGGACCTTGATCATCAACAGTAATTTTAATCAGAAAAAAGGAAATAAAGTGATTGAAGAGGGTTTGGCTGACCTGGTAGCTTTTGGAAAACTATTTATTTCTAATCCTGACCTGCCCAAGCGATTTGAACTCAATGCTAAACTGGCAAAGTGGGATGAACAAACCTTCTACACGACTGGTGAAAAAGGTTATACCGACTATCCGATGTTGATTCTGAAATAACTCAAAGGGAAAATAGCATGTACCCTTCGGGGTAAAGAATTCACGACGCTGAGAAAGCTACAAAAAAGCAAACTTCCTTCCTGTAATTCTCGCAGAATTAAGCATGATAAAGGGTGTTTCATGCTCTCGTAAATCAATATAGACAAGAATCCCCAAGCTGGTATAATGATCGTTAGGGATAAAGAAGTCGTATGAAAAATATCCGAAGAAAAGACCGTGAAATAAGTATACAAGAAGCCAGTCAGATTCTTGACTCTGCTGAATACGGAGTCTTGTCTACCGTTGATAAAGAAGGCCAGCCCTATGGCGTTCCATTGAATTACATTTATAAAAACAACAGTATCTATTTCCATAGCGCCCTTAACGGACAAAAACTCGACAATATTATTAACAATCCACGCGTTTCTTTTTGTGTGGTAGGCAAGACGAAGATTTTGCCAAACAAATTTGCAACTGAATATGAAAGTGCAATAGCCTTTGGTATTGCATCAGAGGTCTACGGAAATGACCGATATAATGCGTTATTGTGGCTTCTGGAGAAATACAGTCCGGATTTTATCGAAGAGGGGAAACAGTACATAGAGATTAAAGATAAAACCACAAAAGTCATCAAAATTGAAATTAGCCATATCAGTGGGAAAGCAAGAAGATAATCAAAAAATCAGTCCTTCCTGGCGTCAACGCGGATTGAGGTTCCTTGAAAGCGCAAGCGTTCACATAGAAGGTCACATGTAATTTTCCCCCAAAACCTATTTCATTCCAATTGTATTCAACAGAGGAAATAACTTTTTATTTTAAAACTCCAAGCGAAAGAACATGACAATTGAAATCAATTGACTTTGTTATAGGTAAAATTTAACCTAATTGCAGGATGCTGAATTTAGAAGAGCTTTGTCGTCAATACAAGGTAAAGCCCCGTGGGATCATTCATGTTGGTGCTCATGAAGGAAGTGAGCTATCAACATATCAAAGCATGGGAATCAATAGGATCTTATTTATCGAAGCTAATCCATCTGTCTTTGAACGCTTAAAAATAAATGTCGCAAAGGTGCCAGAGGTAAGAGTATTAAATTATGCTATTAGCGATCGGAATGATTTCATTACTTTATATGTGACATCACTGGATGCTAGTAGTTCTATTTTACCCTTAAAACGTCATAAAGAAATTTATCCCAACATACAGGAAACACATCAGATTTCTGTACAATCCAAAAAGCTGGATACACTCTTAGAAGAATTGCAAATAGCACCTTCAGAATTTAACATGTTAAGTATTGATATTCAGGGTGCGGAACTGCTAGCTTTTCAAGGTTCAATAAACTTATTGAAACATATAGAAGCAATTAATACTGAAGTTAATTTTGAAGAGCTTTATGAAGGATGTGCATTAATTGATCAAATAGACGGTTTTCTCAATTCACAAGGATTTGAACGTGTTAAAACTACGACACCATATCACCCCTCATGGGGAGATGCTTTTTATGTGAAAAAGGCAATTTTAAGGAAACGACAACAGGCAATAACTATGTCTTCACTGGGTTCAAATGGACGGTTTGCGAATCAGATTTTTCAATATGCTTTCTTGAGAATATACGCTAAAGAACATCATCTTGTGTTAGAAACTCCTGAATGGATTGGACAGTATCTCTTCGGGCATAAAGACCGACCAATTTCTCGAGATTTCCCTCAAGTCCGAGTTGAAGGAAGATCAGCAGATCTTCTGGCTGATGCTCTTATTTTAAAGGCAAGGGCACCCTTCACAAACGCAGATTTCGATGGTTTTTGTCAATTCCATACCAAATATTATGCTCCTCACAAAGAATATTTTCGGTCATTTTTCCAGCCTGTGTCAGAAATTGAAGTAATAATGAAAAAAGCTCTCGACAAACTATATTCCATGGGAAAAACAATTGTGGGTTTTCATCTTCGGCGTAACGATTATGGATATGGGCCTTTCTTTATTGCACCGAGCAAATGGTATAACGAGTGTCTTGAAAATCTGTGGAAGAGCCTCGACGAACCAGTGTTATTTATAGCGAGTGATGAACCGAAAAAGGTCTTGAAGGATTTTGCCGGCTATAAACCTGTAACATCTGAAGATTTGGAAATAGAGCTGTCAAAAGCGGACTTTTATCCCGATTTTTATCTTTTAAGTAAATGCGATATTGCGGCAATATCAAATAGTTCATATTCATTTGTAGCCTGCATGTTAAATGATCGGTCTAAACTCTTTCTTCGACCGGATTTGTCGGCAGGGAAACTTGTGTCATTTGATCCCTGGGATAGTGAAGTATCATTAAGACAGGAAGAAAAAATACAATCAGCTCTTGGTTACTTGAATGCGCGAGACTGGGAGCAAGTAGCTGATATCTGCAGGGAACTTATAAAGACTCATCCATTTGATGCTGCAATTCTTGCCGACATCAGCATGAACAGAATAATGTCGCATTCATGGTCGAATGATGTGATACTTCCTGAAATGAATTTGGACGAATTACTGCGTGACGATCAGGTGGTACACAGGTTTTTTCATATAAAAGAAATCGCCCTGCAGGAAATAGGAGAACTTGATATGGCAAAACATTTTACCTACTATGCCAGGCTCCTGCAATTGGATCCTCAAAATAAGGAAGCAAAAATAATACTTGATAACACGATAGGTTTTAAGGGTGCATTGATATGATTCTTAGGTCACGGTTCTGACAAGCTCCGGAATCTGCGTAATTGCAAAAGAAGCCTACCCTTAATAAAACTGACACGGGAATGCACATTTGATGGAGAAATTCTCAAAATTGTAATAACCTCAACCTCATCTGTTCGTAGGTGAAGCAAATATC
>CAVRAA010000002.1:0-115071 GCA_963718855.1 uncultured Nitrospiraceae bacterium
ATCATTTTGATGAGCCGCTGAGGGACGAATTTCTGAAACCGTGCGCCGAGGTAAATGCCCACAAATCCGCCTGCACCGAAAAGAAAACCAAGCAGCCAGTCAGGTGAGGTCACCATGCCGGCTTTGGCAGGCATTACGCTATAGAAAATTACCCCCAGAACTGATGTGAGAAAGGTTCCCATAAGGGCCGCGCCGGCGACAGTATATACGGGAAGATGAAAGACAGCTACGCAGAAAGGCGCGATAATGGCTCCTCCTCCAATTCCGTATGTACCACCGATAACGCCAACTGCCAATGCCAGGAAGAACATACCGACTGTACTGAATGAAAACCTTTCCCCCCAGAATTCATATTCGACCCTCTGAAGGCTTGCCGATACAGTTCTGACGATAGCTTCAGGCGGAAGACCCGAAGCTATCCTGCTGCTTTGCTGCGCTCTGATCTGCTTTGAGCGTTCTTTAAATTTATCTTCGAGAGCTTTCATTCTGGTTTTGCCTGCTTTTGCCTTCCCGGTGATTTCATAGAGAAGACGAATGCCGATGTAAAGGAGCACGCACCCGACGAATAATTTGAATGTCCCCGGATCGGGAAGATAAAAAACTCTCAGATAATATCCAATAAAGACACCGGGAAGCGTGCCAACAATGATAATCCAGGTCAGGGGCCATGCCATCCTGCCTTCCTTTATATAACGATATACCCCGCTCGGGATGGCGACGATGTTAAATACGAAATTCGTAGCGCTTACGGACGGGCTGGTGTAATTGAGAACACTCATCTGGAACGGCAACAGAAGGAAAGCGCCGGACACTCCGCCCATGGAAGTGAAAAAGGAAACAACGAGCGCAACGAGGGGAGGGATGATGATAGAGGTCTCAACCCCCGATACGGGGAAAATCATATGGAGAGAATTCAATGTATACCCCTCTTTGGTAAAGAGGGGTAAGGGGAGATTTTATTGAACATGCATGAACTCATTTATCATTAGATTTTTATTTTCATCTTGCGGATAAACAGGTCTGCAGCGATACCGATTCCGAAGGCCCACGCCATATTGGGCACCGCAAGGGCGATACCAGAGATCAGGAGAGCTACGAAATACTCTTCATTTGTTTTAAGGCTGCGTATCAAAGGACAGAGTTCCAGTCCGGCAAAGATGAGAAGTACCCCCAGCACCGAATTCGGTATCATGGCGAGCAGAGTGAATCCAAACTCTCCGAATGCCAGAGCCATTACTACGAAGAGAGCGCCGATCATCATGGGAGCACCGCCTGTCCGCGCCCCGAACCGGTAGTGGGCGGCAAGCCCGCCTGTGCCGTGGCACATGGGGACGGCGCCTATAATGCCGGCGGGCAGATTGGCAAGACCCATGGTCAGGGCAAAATTCCCCGCTTTTGTCTTGGAAAGGAGCGGGTTTTTCGGGAAGAGTGTGCAGCATGTGTCAGCAGTGCCCACACAGGCATTCCCTATTGTCAGGGGTATCTGAGGCAAAATAAGCATGATGAAGGCAATCCAGAAATCCTTTAGCGAAGGGGAGATAACCCCTATCCTGGTAGGTCCGATCGAAAATTTGAGGCTGTCGAAACCGCCAAAGGTCAGTCCGGCGATAATGCCCACAGCCAGGGCAGCCACAGCAGCCGGAAGTTTTTTATTATCAAGCAGGGCAAGTACCATTATGAATACTGCAGCACCAAGGATAAGGTTCAGGTTATATTCAGCGAAGCTGCCGGCAGCGCCGGAAAGGAAGAGGTTTTTCTGGACGATCAGTTCTATTCCTTTCTTCAGAAATACAAGACCTAGTGAAAGCTGGATGCCCCTGACCACAGCCGGTGTGAAGAGCTTGGCAAGGGCATTGACAGTTCCGGAAATGGATAACAGCAGGAGAATAATGCCAAAAATAATACCCGCCGCTCCGATCACGGATTCCGTGATCAGGACGGGGTAGGCGATGGCGATGGCCCCGACAGCTTTCAGGGGCTGTACAGGTACAGGCAAACGGTAATAGTAGCCTGTGATGAGATAAAACAATCCAAAGGAGAGAAACACTGCACTGGGGCTCAGTTTGTTGATCAGGATCATGGCCACCACGATCGGCAGCAGGGTCCCAAGGTCCCCGAGAGAACCGGCAAATTCCACACGATCGAATCGAGACTTTGCGGTTGCTCCGCTTCCATCAGTCGTAACGCTTTCTTCCTTCGATTCCTGAACTGCTTCTTCACCTGGTGCTTTGCTCTTTTGCTCCATAGGGTTCTCCTTTACTAGTTCTTCAATCTGTCATTCACTCCGCCTTGTTCCCATATTTTAAGCAATAAAACAAATTTCAACAAACAATTATCACGAATAATATATAATTCGTGTTAGTATGACTATATCATGCATTCTTTCAGAATGTCAAAATCTGTTCAGAATGTTTCTGCTTCCTCAATGAATTAACGCCATGGCCAGGGCAGTAAGGGAATATCTAAGTCAGCGCTGGTATAATAGTGAAAAATCATGGTCCGTTATAGACAACATATCAAAGAGTCTGCCTTCCCGGAGCGATCAAGTCATTCACGCATTGTCTCAATGACGGGCGAAACCTCCTGTCTTGATACAATTCAGCTCAGTAAAATGGAGCAGTCATTCCGGAGTTGGGTTTCGGAATCGCCACGGGCGGATGTTCGTTTATCCCGCAGGCGTATCCTGCTTATATTTCTTCTGATACGCTATACCGGGGCCAAACTGAATGAAGTCCTGGCCCTAAATCCTCTTCAGGATATCGATTTTAAAAGACGATTGGTGCGTTTCGGAAAAACCGACCGCAAGGATGGTAGATTGCCGCGTGAAGTTCAGATACCGAAGTTGCTTTCTGATGAACTGCAGAATGCATTGGATGAGCCTTCCCTGAAAGAATATCTGCGCGTCTTGTTTAAAATCGATCCCGGTCATGTTCGCAGAAAATTTTATGAGAGGGCTTTGGATTGCGGATTTCTCCCTGCTCTTGGCGCCCCGGAAATTATACGGAAATCCCGCGCAGTAGAAATGATGCGGAGCAATGTTCCTTTGCCGGTCGTACAAAAGATGATGGGTCATTCAACACTCAACGTAACGGCTTCCTATGTCGCTTTTTCTGATGATGATATCCGGAAAGTAGCACAGTACTTTATAGAGAAAGAATCCTCCCGAAAAACGAGTGCCAGAAACAGCTTTTTCGGAAAAATTCAATCTGTCCGGAAGGGCGATATACAATCAACAGTAGAGATGGTTACGGTAAGCGGCGATAGAGTGACCACGATAATCACCAACGATAGTCTGTTGAGGCTTGGACTCAAAAAGGGCTCTCTCATTACTGCAGAAATCAAAGCTCCCTGGGTGATTTTACAGAAAAGCGATAAGGAACCGGGATCTTCAGCGGACAACCGTTTTTGGGGTACCGTTGTGCGTATCAATAAAGGAAAGATTACCACCGAGTTTGTCGTGCGTATTTCAGATGGCACCGAACTGTGTTCTATCGTTACTACGGAAAATGCCTTGCGTATGGGTTTTCAAGTGGATGATGAGGTATGGGTTCTATTCAATAGCTTCGCAGTGGTGTTGCATGTCGACTGATACCACATCCTTTTATTGACAGCATCAGTTTATCCTCTGTATAGTATACCCAATCGGCGATGGGGTTCGCCCTTAACCGTCCGTGAGGACTGATGACTCCTACTTCTCCTCCCGAATTTTGGGAAAGGGACGTAGGGGTTTTTTATTTGAAGGAGGTTGAATGGACAACCAATGGCTTCAGGCGGCTCTCTGGATGGGGCTCGCATTGCTCGCATCCCTTCTTTCAGTAAGAATAGCGATATCTATTGCCCTCCTTGAGATCATGGTCGGAGTAATCGGCGGGAATTTCCTGCCTCTCCAGAGGACGGAATGGGTCAATTTCCTGGCCGGCTTCGGCAGCATCCTCCTTACTTTTCTCGCCGGCGCAGAGGTTGATCCCGAGGTCATGAAGAAGAAGTTCAAAGAAAGCGTGACCATCGGAGCGCTTTCTTTCTTTGTACCTTTCTTCGGCGTTATGGCGTATGCCTATTACGTTGCCGGATGGAGTCTTCCCGAGGCACAGATCGCCGGTATCGCACTTTCAACCACCTCTGTAGCTGTTATCTATTCGGTGATGATAGAGTCAGGATACAATCAGACAGAACTCGGCAAAATCATTATCGCGGCCACTTTCATCACGGATCTTGGCACGGTGCTGGCGCTGGGGATTCTGTTTGCCAACTATAACCGCTCCATGGTGTTGTTCATTGGAGTAATGGCGATAACGCTTTTCGTCCTTCCGAAATTCACTCCATGGTTTTTCAAAAAGGTCGGGAGCCGTATCAGTGAACCGGAAACAAAATTTATCTTTCTATTGCTCTTTGCTCTCGGGGGGCTTGCTATGATGGCAAAAAGCGAAGCGGTGCTTCCTGCATACCTTGTGGGCATGGTTCTCGCTCCGTTTTTTCTCGCCAATAGGACATTAAGCCACAGGATGCGGGTAACCGCGTTTACCATACTCACGCCCTTCTATTTTCTCAAAGCAGGATCTCTCGTTCAGCTTTCAGCGATCTGGAGCAGCGCGCTTCTGATAGGCATTTTCCTTCTCCTGAAGGTAGCCGCAAAATTTATCGGGATATGGCCGACGATGGAGATTTTCAAATTCACAAGAAAAGAAAACATGTACACTACCCTGCTGATGTCTACAGGACTGACATTCGGCTCGATTTCAGCATTGTTTGGCTACACGAACAAGATAATAAATCAGGAGCAATATACAATCCTATTGACGGCTGTTATACTTTCAGCAGTGGTCCCGACCATCATAGCCCAGAAATGGTTTCAGCCGGAAAAATAGAGTTAACCCCAATTTTTTGAGTAGCCGCAGGCTTCAGCCTGCGATGGAGGGAAACAATGTACAAAAAAATCTTAATCGCCAATGACGGTTCAGACGGAGCAAAATATGCCCTCAAGGTCGCGATAGACCTTGCGCGAAGATACAAGGCGGAACTCCACAGTATCTCGGTCGAAGAAAATGTCCCGCATTATGCGGCAACGATAGGGGAGGTCGATGAATTCCGGAAAGAGGCGGATGAATTTTTCGGCAAGGTCAACAATGAGGCAATAGCGCTGGCAAAAAAAGAAGAAATCGAACTTCACACGCATGTCCAGGCAGGGCATGAAGTTGAAACCATCGTCAATTTCGCGAAAGAGGGGAATTTCGACCTCCTCGTCATCGGTTTCATGGGACATTCGAAGATATTCGGAAGGGTCTGGGGTTCGACATCACAGAACATTGCAAAGCTCTCACCCTGCACGGTGGTTGTGGTGAAATAGTGTTCGTTGCTAAAGGACATTCAGATGAATGATGAATAAAGACAATAAGTTTTTTGGGTTCGGCAAAAATGTTACCATTGCCGGGCTTGTGAGCTTTTTTATGGATGTCAGTTCCGAGATGATTTATCCCCTTGTCCCGCTCTTTCTTGCAAATATACTCGGTGTAAATAAATCCGTAATCGGTCTTATTGAGGGGATTGCGGAATCAACCGCAAGTGTACTCAAAGTCTTTTCCGGCTGGTTTTCCGACAGGAGCGGAAATCGGAAGTGGCTTATGGCTGTCGGCTACGGAATATCTACCCTAAGCAGGCCGATTGTTGCGCTTGCTACAGGCTGGCAGCATGTCATGGGTTCGCGTTTTATTGACAGGTTCGGCAAGGGGGTCCGTACCGCGCCGCGTGATGCCATTATCGCTGAGTCTTCAGAAAAAACGCATCTCGGCAGGGCGTTCGGCTTCCATCGTTCTATGGACACCATGGGCGCCGTGGTCGGGCCTGCGCTGGCTTTTTTCGTACTGGGTCTATTCTCAAACAACTATAGGACTGTTTTCTGGCTTTCCATGATCCCAGGAGCTATTGCGGTACTCTTTATTATATTGTTTATCACAGAAAAGAAGAAAGCGTTCATCGCATATTCTGAGAGACCCAAACTGACCCTCAAGCATTTCGACTGGAAGTTCAAATTCTTTGTCCTGATCGCAACCTTATTTGCCATTGGCAATTCAAGCGACGTGTTCCTGATTCTCAGGGCTCAGCAGATTGGGATTCCGATCCTGATGATTCCCGTCGTCTATCTCGTGTTCAACCTCGTATATTCTTTATCCTCTATCCCCGCAGGTATTGCTGCGGACAGGTTCGGGAGGAAAAGGGTGATACTCCTTGGTTTTGTGTTGTTTGCCGTTTTGTACTATGGGTTTGCCATTGCGAGAGATGCAAGCGCCATATGGGCCTTATTCGCTTTCTATGGGCTTTTTATGGGACTTACAGAAGGCATACAAAAAGCATTTCTTGCCACGATAATACCATCTGACTTTAAGGCAACAGCCTTTGGTGTCTATAATACTGCGGTGGGACTGGCGATGTTTCCCGCAAGTCTTATCGGCGGCTGGCTCTGGGATCATATCTCTCCATCGGCAACATTCTATTTTGGCGCGATAACAGCGGGGTTGTCGGCGGTTTTGTTTGTTGTGTTTATTGCAGTTGTAAGGAGAGACAGCTACGCCGTATGAGCCCTGCTATATGGAGGCATCGTTTAAAATATGGGAAATATGATGCATGACAAAATGAAGCAGATCAAAATCGACTGCTATTTATCCCAGGGCTGTCAGTCTGAGGAAGCCTTGAAAACAAACATTGCCGCAGCGATCGAGCGGGAAGGGATAAAGGCGGAAGTCAACTTTCACAGAATAAGATGAGGAAGCATTGTCACTCGGTCTATCCGGTTCCCCTTCGATATTTATCAACGGAAAGGAATTACAGCCGTTGGGTACCGCGGGATTCTCATGAAGGATGTTTGTGGATGAGTCTGGAAGACTCATGAATGTACCCTCAGTGGAAATGCTGCAAAAGGCGATCAGGAAGAATATCAGCGATTAAACATTTCGGCATTTGAGTACTTTTTCATCGGTCTGATGACTCGACTCCTGACAGTTTGTCCGGCAATTCAAATACCATTCGTTTTTTGCCTTCTGGCGGAGTGTATAACTGGATACCGGGAATTGCTTCCTGTCTCTCATGCCCCTCTCGTGAAAGAGAGGCATAAGAGACAGGAGATAAGGCTATTTTTTTGCCGGATTCAGTTGTGCCATCGCATCGGTCAGGGTCTGTTTTTGTGCGTTGGCCTGCTCAATCAGTGATTTCGCAAGGTCCATCGCCTGACGGATTTTGCCTGTCTGGAGCTGTTCTTTTACCGCGGTCATATCGAGTTCAAGCTTGCCGATTGCAGACTGAAGTTCATCCTTGGACGGGACAGCTTTTTTCTTGATCGCTGTTGCGGCGAGTGTTTTAACCTCGTCTATGGCCTTCTGGACAGTCGGGAGCATTGTTTCGAGTTCTACTTTCATCTTCTGCTTATTTTCTTCCACAAGCGATGCTGCCTGCTGCACCATTTTTGTGGCTTCCAAAGCCGCTGTTTTTGCTTCATCAAATTTCTTTGCGGTGACCAGATCGGTCGCTTTTTTCATTTCATCCTGTGCCTTCGTGAATACATCCTCGACGTACAAATCTACTTCCTTGTCCTTTGCATCGGCTATCGCTTTTGCGGCGTCAGCCATCTCCTGCGTCGGCGGTTTTGCGCAGGCAATGACCAGAGACAATGCAAACATACATACAACCAACCCTGTTTTCCAAACTGCTTGCTTCATGTGTGAAGCCCTCCTCTTAGAATATGATTTTGTGAAACGTATCATTATAGAAAAAAATGTTTTGCAATGGCAACATGCAATCCCTGACTTTGTAGCCGCAATCCCTGACCGGTAGTTGCAACTCTTTCAGGTTGCGTCGCTGGCAGCAGATTGTCTCCTCGGCGACCCGCTCGGGGCGAGGAAGCCTGTCGGATGCCTAAAATGCATCTGAGAAGGACGCTCGCAGCGGGCGGGAACCGCAATGACAGGATGTGATATTCTGTCGGCTTGACAAACATATCAATATAGGTTTATATATATAACTATGAGGCAGCGACAAAAATGCTGAAAAATATCTCCAACTACGTTACCTATACACTCTTAAAGCTGGAACACGGTACGCGTCTCGCGGATGCCGTAGATTTCTTTATATACGACACAATAAAGATATTCCTCCTTCTTTCGATTATCATTTTTGCCGTATCCGTTATCAGGAGTTATTTCCCGCCTGAGAAGACAAAGCGTATTCTCTCTCATAAAAAGGAATTTATCGGTAATATTCTTGCTGCTCTGCTTGGTGTTGTCACGCCGTTTTGCTCATGCTCTGCGGTCCCTTTGTTTATTGGATTTGTAGAAGCAGGCGTTCCTCTCGGCGTAACATTTTCTTTTCTTATCTCTTCTCCAATGGTAAACGAAGTGGCCATTGTTTTACTCTTCGGGCTTTTTGGCTGGAAAGTAGCCGCGATCTATGCGGGAACAGGACTTTTTGTTGCGATTTTCGGCGGGTTAATTATTGGAAAGCTCAAGCTTGAAAAATGGGTCGAGGATTATGTGTATGAATTTCACAATGGACAGGAACATGAAATAATCAAACAGACATTCAAAGAGAGGCTCCAGTATGCAAAAGACAGCACAATAGACATAGTAAAAAGGATTTGGCTCTATATCATAATAGCAATCGGCATTGGAGGGTTTATCCACGGGTATGTGCCTGAAGACTTTCTTGTCCGTTATGCCGGACCCGGGAATCCCTTTGCCGTTCCGATAGCAGTATTGCTCGGAGTGCCATTGTACGCAAATGCTGCAGGAGTCATTCCCATAGTCTATGCCCTGATGGAAAAAGGATTGAGCATGGGAACAGTGTTGGCCTTCATGATGGCAGTAACCGCATTGTCTCTTCCGGAGATGATAATCCTCAGAAAAGTCTTAAAGATACAACTGTTGGCCGTGTTTGCCGGAATAATGGCAGTAACTATAATAGCCGTAGGCTATTTGTTTAACGCAATCTTATAGGAGGTTCATATGGAAATCAAAGTATTGGGTCCGGGTTGTCCTAATTGCTCAATGATGGAAGAACTGGTGAAAAAAGCGATAAAAGAACTCGGTATTGAGGCAAAGGTAGAGAAAGTTGCGGACATTAAGGAGATTATGAAATACACCATGTCAACCCCCGCTCTTGTTATCAACGGCAAACTCAAACATTCGGGAAAGCCTCTGCCGAATCTTGAAAAGGTCAAAGATCTCATAAAGGAAGAAGGGTAGCCGTGCAGGAGTCCTCACTATTTTTAAGGCACTTTCCGATGAGACAAGGCTTAGGATTCTGAAGCTCCTTGAAAATGGAGAACTCTGCGTTTGTGACATCGTAGCTGCCCTCGATACCATTCAGCCAAAGTATCCTTTCACCTGAGCGCGCTGAAAGAAGCGGGTCTGATCAAAGACAGAAAGCAGGGGAAATGGGTGCACTACAGAATGGATGATTCGGATATCTTCAGAAGGTTCATGCTGCTGTCGGCGCTGGAGAGGATTTCTGCTGAAGCAGTCAAGGAGGATACCAAGAGGCTGACTGATTTCCTGAAAGGGAAAAATGTGAAATCTAATGTTGTCCCCCTTTGTAACAGAGCTGTGTGCTGTCCGGGAAAGGACAGGGAGGTACAGAATGGGTGAAGTGGTAAAAAGGCTTTCGTTTCTCGACCGCTTTCTTACCCTTTGGATTTTTCTGGCAATGGCTATTGGGGTTGGCGCAGGATATCTCTACCCGCAAATCACCGATTTCTGGAATATCTTTCAGGCAGGGACTACCAATATCCCGATAGCAATCGGGTTAATCCTCATGATGTATCCCCCCCTTGCAAAAGTGAAATATGAACAGCTGGGAAAGGTTTTCAGGAACGTAAGGGTATTAAGCCTTTCCCTGGTGCAAAACTGGATAGTGGGCCCTGTTTTGATGTTTCTTCTTGCTGTTGTTTTTCTTGGAGATTATCCGGAATACATGATGGGTCTTATAATGATCGGACTTGCGCGCTGCATCGCCATGGTAATTGTATGGAATGACCTTGCATGCGGCGACAGGGAATATGCTGCCGGCCTCGTTGCGTTCAATTCGATATTCCAGGTGCTTTTCTTTTCTCTCTATGCCTATGTCTTTATAACGGTGCTTCTCCCTTTGTTCGGATTAAAAGGCGCTGTGGTGAATATTACCATTGCGCAGATTGCGAAGAGTGTATTTATATATTTGGGAATCCCGTTCATTGCCGGAATCATAACCCGCTTCAGCCTGATAAAAATAAAAGGGAACACATGGTATGAAGAGGCGTTCATCCCGAAAATCAGCCCGATCACTTTGATCGCTTTGCTCTTTACGATAATCGTTATGTTTTCTTTAAAAGGCCAGTATATCGTCCGGCTGCCGTTTGACGTGATACGAGTGGCTATCCCGCTTTTCATCTACTTTCTGCTGATGTTCCTCGTCTCTTTTTATATGGGAAGGAAGTTTGGCGCCGGATATGAAAAAACCGCTACACTTTCCTTCACCGCTGCAAGCAATAATTTTGAGCTCGCCATTGCAGTAGCGATATCCGTGTTCGGCATTAATTCAGGCCAGGCATTCGCTGCAGTCATCGGGCCGCTGGTCGAAGTTCCTGTGTTAATCGGCCTGGTAAATGTCGCACTGTATTTTCAGAGGAAATATTTCGGCGCCGGGTATTGCAAGATCAAAGGGACTGAGCCGTTATAATGCAAGTGCAATAGGTTGAATAAACAGTAAGGAGGTTGTATTTGAATATCAAAAATTGATTAAGAATTTGCTCTTCATTTTTGTGGTTGTGAGTTTGGGAGTTCTTATTTATAAGGAATTCTCTCCCAAAAGTGAGAGCAATGCTATTGACGTAGAAGCAACACGGGTTGATACAGCGGCTGTATCAGTTGAATCTGTGCCTGCCCCGGAGAGCCGGCCCTTAAAAGAACCTGTAACAAAGCAGAAGGAAAAAGCCCCTTCACCTCTGGCTGAGGTGAAAGCTCAAAATGTTCAAGGTGATCGCATATTATTTTCACGGGACCTTCAGATGTACCACATGCCGCACCATCGAACAGTATTCCCATGACGCCATTCAAATGTATTTTGCAAAAGAACTCGGGAACGGAAAACTGGAATTCAGGCCGGTGAATGTTGACGAACCGGAAAATAAACACTTTATCCAGGACTATCAGCTTGTTACCAGGTCCCTTGTCCTTTCTTTGGTGTCGGACGGGAAAGAGATGAAATGGAAGAATCTTCCCGATGTCTGGAAGCTTGTGAGGGACAAGGACAAATTCTTTCAATATGTAAAAGATGAGGTAGCGATATTCTTAAAGGATACCGAATAAATGGAAGGAATCTTCCTGTTCACGGCGGTATGGCTTGGGATATTGACCTCAGTCAGTCCATGTCCCCTGGCAACGAACATCGCTGCCGTATCGTTTATTTCCCGCCGGATCACGCAGAGGAATACCGTATTCTTATCCGGGGTGCTCTACACACTCGGAAGGAGTCTTACCTATATTGTCCTCGGTGTCCTTATCGTGAAAACACTGGTTGATGTTCCGATCCTGTCGGATTTTCTTCAGAGGTATGTCAATAAAATCCTTGGCATCGTGTTGATTCTCGTCGGAATGGTACTGCTTGATCTGTTGCGAATACCCTTATCTCTCCCGTCGGTATCCGAGAATATCGCAAAAAAACTGGTCTGATAAGGGGGCACTCGGTTCGCTTCCTTTGGGCATCTTGTTTGCGCTGGCATTCTGTCCTGTATCCGCTGCACTGTTCTTCGGAGGGTTAATCCCCATTGCAGTAAAAGCTCAGTCAGGGTTCGGGCTGCCCCTGATTTACGGCATCGGCACCGGACTCCCCGTATTGCTCTTCGCTTTTCTCGCGGCGGCAGGAGCGGGGTATATCAACAACCTTTATCACAGGATTACAAGGATCGAGTTTTATACAAAGAAAGCAACGGGTATCATTTTTATAGTGGTTGGTATTTATTACGCCCTGGCATATATTTTTGAAATTATTTAAAGAAAATTAACCTTGAGCAAGTCTTCTTTGAGAGCCCTCACCCTAACCCTCTCCCATGGGGCGAGGGAACTGATCAGCCTCCTCGCCCGCAAGCGGGAGAGGGCATGGCGAAATATGAACATGATCATTCACGATACGGAAGGCGAGATCCAGATCGGCGACACATTTCGCACGCCGAAGTTCCGCAAGGGCAATTGCCGGGGGAACCATAGAAATTGACAACACTTCTAAATAGTGCTACTATTATAGTAAGTAATGCGATTTAGAAAGGTAAGGTGAATTGAGATGACGACTGCAGCAGTCAAGATCACAAGGAAGGGGCAGGTGACGATCCCTAAAGAAATTCGGGACAAGCTCAAGGCCAATTCTGTCTATTTCGAGGTGGTGGATGATACCGTCATGGTGAAGCCGGTGCGGGATGCTGCCGGTTCACTCTCTGAATACGCCGGCAATGTTAAGCCCGGCGTGTCCATGAAGCAGATGAAAGACAGGGCGTGGGAGGTGGCTGTCCGTGAAAAGACCGGCAAGAAGTCTTCCTGATACAAACATTATCGTCCGGTATCTCGTCGCAGATGATCCCGTCTTGCACGAGAAAGCGAAGGAATATTTTGACAAGCTGAAAGATGGCGGTGTTAAGGCCCTCATTCTCGAAAGCGTCATCGCCGAATGCATTTATGTCCTGACAAAGATTTACAAAGTTCCACGGGACCGGGCTGCCGGGAGTCTTATCGATATCTTACGCTATAAGGGGATCGCCAATGATGACCAGCAAGGGCTTATCAGGGCATTATACCTGTTTTCAGAGCAAAGCCTTGATATTGTCGACTGCATTTTGTGCGCCAAAGCCGTGGCCACCGGAGACCACCTTTTCACCTTCGATGCGGATCTGGACAAACTCGCGAAGCGAATAAGTCCATGAAGAAAACTCAGGTTTCAGCCGGGATACGCGCCCTTGCCGGGCAAAGACCAAAGATCAAAGAGCAGTTTTTTGCTCCCTCTCCCAAGGTGGGAGAGTGTTGGGGTGAGGGTTGAAGGATAACACGACCAAAGCCCGGTTGCTCCGCAAAAACCAGACCGATGCAGAGGCGGCACTGTGGCAGAAGCTTAGAGGGCGCGGGTTAAGTGGTTATAAGTTTCGCCGGCAGGTTCCTGTGGGTCCGTATGTCGCGGACTTTCTTTGTAAGGAGGCCATGCTGATAGTTGAGATCGACGGTGGACAACATGCAGAGCAGGTTGAGTATGATCGATTCAGAGAAGATTTTCTTAAAACTCATGGCTATCAAATTATAAGATTTTGGAACAACGAAGTATTGGGGAATCTTGATGGAGTTCTGGAAACCCTCACAGGCACCCTCACCCTAACCCTCTCCCATAGGGCGAGGGGACTCGGAGATGGAGCGAGAACCGATGAATGATAGACGTTCAATCACATAGACTCAGATTATCTTTCATTCTTCCGATTTTTTTACCCTCTACCGAGGTCGGGAGAGGGCAAGGGTGAGGGTTGCCTGTTGCTAATTCCACCGAACATAAAACCGTAACCAGTATGTCTTAAGTTTAATGAATAGAGGACGACAATGGACAAAGACAAATCAAAACTGAAACAGCTTGTAATCAAGACCTATTCGAATATCGCCTCACAGGGCGCATGCTGTGTTATGCCTGCAAACTGTTGTGCGCCTGAGATCAACCCCGTAAACCTTCTTGAAACAGGAAAGCTCATAGGATATTCTGAGGAGGAACTGAAGGTCGGGCTTGGGGAGGCAAACCTCGGCCTTGGATGCGGGAACCCATTGGCAATAGCAGAACTGAAGGAAGGAGAGGCTGTTCTCGACCTTGGAAGCGGCGCGGGGTTTGACGCCTTTCTATGCTCTATGAAAGTAGGAAAGGAAGGTCATGTTACTGGCATCGATATGACGCCAGAAATGGTGACGAAGGCAAAAGAGAATGCACGGAAGCTCGGAATAAAGAATGTGGAGTTCAGGCACGGAGATATTGAGCGGCTGCCGGTAGATGACAATTCGGTTGATGTGATCATATCTAATTGCGTAATCAATCTGTCTCCGAATAAACAAGCGGTCTTTCAGGAGGCATTCAGGGTATTAAAGCCGGGAGGGAGGCTCGCAATCTCGGATATTCTGAAGAAGGGTGACTTCTCCGAAGCGATAAAGCAGAATGAAAAAGCTTACAGCGGCTGAATCACCGGCTCAGTTCCCGTGGAGGAACTGAAACAGATTCTTGAAAAGGTCGGGTTTGGCGATATCATGATCACAGAAAAAGAAAAGAGTAATGAAATAATCAAAGGCTGGAATTTCGGCGAAGGTGTGGAGCATATGGTCTTTTCCGCTTATATCCGCGCAAGGAAACCCGCCGTTCTATAATGATGTCGAAGTCCGAATCATGATACGAAGAGCAGACACGGTATCGTCGCTCATTCTCGGTCCCGAAAGCTTTCGGGACCTCCGAGGTAACGAATTTTTCCGATATGCTATCTGAAAAATTCGTTAAAGCCGCTCCAATACCGAGCCTGCTCTTCCTCAATAGAAGCGCATAGATAAGCAACCGTCCTTGTCAAAAGAATGAAAATGTGCAATCGTAATCAGTATGCGCAGACTTGGTGTCCATACCTCCATTGCAGGCGGGTTACATCTGAGCCTGGAACGGGCACATGCCCTCGGGTGTACTACGCTTCAAATCTTCTCTCACAACCCCAGAGGCTGGGCGGTAACGGCAATCCCGGAAGAGGCGGCCTTCCGTTTTAAAGCGCTCAGGGCCGAATTCGATATCTCTCCCGTCGTTATCCATACATCATATCTTATCAATCTGGCTTCAAGGGACTCTATGCTGCTGAAGAAATCTCTCGATCTGCTCGTTACGGAAATGGACAGGGCCGATACAATAGGCGCCGACTACGTCATCCTCCATACCGGAAGCGCTTCGGGAGACGACGAACGCGTGGCGAGGAAGAGGGCGGTCGCTGCACTAAATGGCATTGCGGACAAAAAACAATGGAACGCGGGCCTTCTCATCGAGAATACCGCTGGTGAACGCGGGGACATCTCCTCCGCCGTGTCCGATCTTTCGGAGATTCTTGCAGGAGTCGGAGGAACGCTCATTGCGGGAGTGTGCATTGATACCTGTCATGCCTTTGCTGCCGGGTACACTCTGAACGCAGAGAGCGGAATGCAGCGTTTGGCTGATGAGATTGAACGATTTGTCGGGGCCGGAAAGGTAAAACTCCTTCATCTGAATGATTCGAAGGGGGCTTCAGGTTCGCGCATCGACCGTCACGAGCACATCGGTCTCGGCAGGATAGGGGCACAGGGTCTGCAGCGGTTCATCAACTGCGGGCCGTTCCGCGACGCACCGTTGATCCTTGAGACGCCGAAAAAGCAGGAGTCCGATGACCCTGCAAATCTGGCAAAAGTAAGAAGGATGATGAGAATGAAACGTTAGTTTCATATTTATGAACAACTGTTCTAAAATAGTATCGTTCAAAAAAATGCACTATCTGTTCTCAAATGTAATTTTTATGTTGACAAATAGAATTATTTGTTGTATAAATTTATACAGGAGAACAAATGTTAAAGAATTTATTTTCATCAACCATACGAGCAGACGTCCTCTCACTGCTTCTCAACAGCCCCGACGAGCAGTTCTATATCCGTGAGATTGCGACCCTCCTCAGGAAAAACCCCTCCGGCATCAAGAGGGAACTCGACAACCTTGAGACCATGGGTATCGTGACAAGCGAACGGATCGTCAACCTCAAATACTTCCAGGCAAACAAGGAGTCCCCCCTGTTTTCTGAACTGAAGAACCTCATCACAAAATCCCTCGGCTTGCCGGGCGCGCTTAAGGCAGTCTTAAGGGCTTCCGGTGCGAAAGCCGCTTTTCTCTATGGCCCATACGCAGAAGGAAACGATGTGGATGCCGTGGACCTTTTTGTCATCGGTGCATCGTCTTCTCTGACAAAAGAACTCAAAGATCTTGAAAAACGGTTTGAGCAGAAGCTCAACTGTTCAATGATGGACGAAGAAGAATACCGGGTAAAGAAGAAAAAGGGAGATGCAAACCTGAAGAGGCTTTTATCAGGAAAAAGGGTTACCCTTATCGGAAGACCGTAAGGGTTTCACGTTTCCGCATTGTCCGTTGCAGGGAGTGCGGAGAGAAAGGGGGTGAATACTCATGGCAGCAACAAAGAAAGCAGCGAAGAAACCGGCAAAGAAGACCGCAAAGAAGAAATAGTTTCCCTCCCCAAGCACACACCTTTTTGGGCTGGAGGAGAAATTCTCCAGCCTTCTTTTTGCGGTCTTCCCAGAGATATGAAACTCTATTCCGGGGGGAAAAAGCAAGTACAAATTGTAACCTGTTGAAATATAGGCTTTTTTAAGCGACGGAGACTGCTGCCTGCCGGCGTATTCCCATTTCCGACTCAAGTTCCCAGTATTCCGGATGGGAAAGAAGCTTTTTCAGAAACTTCAGGTTCGTTGTATGTCCGGACTTGTTGGCTATGATGTGTCCGTAAATAGGGAACCCGAGCAGAGAGAAATCACCGATAAGGTCCAGTATCTTGTGACGGACAAATTCATCCTTAAAGCGCAGTCCGGAGCCGTTCAGAACGCCGTTTTCTCCAAGTATGATGGCATTATCGAAAGAGCCTCCCCTGGCAAGTCCGTTTGCTTTCAGGTATTGCACGTCTTTTAAAAAACCGAAGGTCCTCGCGGGAGCTATTTCTATGGCGAAGTTCTCCTCATTCAGTTCAATGGTCAGCTTTTGCTCTCCGAGCACGTGGTGCGTAAAGTGGATTCTGTATGTTATCCGTCTGCCGTTATACGGAAAGGCAGCAATTTCGGCATGCCCATCAGTGAGGACGATAGGGCTTGTTATTCTTATATGAGGCCGTTTTTTACTCTGTTTCGCAATGCCGCTCTTCAGGATGAGGCTTGTAAGTTCTATTGAACTCCCGTCCATTATGGGGATTTCGGGTCCTTCGATTTCCGCGAATACGTTATCGATGCCGAGGCCGGAAAGGGTTGCGAGAAGATGTTCGACGGTTCTGATCTTTCCTCCGTTTACCCCGAGGGTCGTCGCAAAGGCGGTATCCGTGACCGAAGTGATAGAAGCCTTCAGCGCCATATCTTTATCTGTCCTTACAAAGACAATGCCGGTATCCCTGGGAGCGGGTTTCAGGCAAACCTTTGCATGACGTCCGGTATGGAGACCGATCCCCTCGAAGCTGACTTCCTGTTTTAATGTTCTTTGTAATCGCATATGTGTTCTTTTTGGATTGCAAGGATGGTGCCAGACGAGCAATAGAAATGTTGTGTCGTTTCCTGAACCGGTGTTCGCCATGGACAATGGCTTCAGAAGCAGTTCCGGGTAAAATAGTGAAAGCTTTTATTGATAACGTTGCAGAATAGAGCATTATCCCGGGTGTTGCCTCTTCACAATAGAGTGTGTTCTATTTGACACAGTCTCTACCTCAACCCTGATCTGATATGGTAAAATCCAGGCAGCAAGTCAGCGTATGCATGGAGACGGTACAGGATGATAGGCATTATAGGCGGCAGTGGACTGTATAATATAGAAGGAATTGTTCTGAGAGAGAAAAAGGCGATTTCCACACCTTTCGGAAAGCCGTCAGCCCCCTACGAGATCGGCGAGTTCTCCGGAGTCAATATCGTCTTCCTCCCCAGACACGGTTTAGGACATACCATCCCTCCGCACAAAATTAACTACAAGGCAAATATATCGGGATTTAAGGAAATCGGCGTCGAGCGGATTATCTCCGTCAGCGCTTCAGGCGGGTTGCGTTTGAGGATGAAACCGGGTACGATCACGGTGCTTGACCAGCTTATAGACATGACAAGCGGCAGGGAAGGGACCTTCTTCGACGGCGTCAACGGCGTGGCACATATAGACTTCACAGAGCCCTTTTGCCCCGAACTGAGAAAATCGCTCATCAATGCAGCCGGAAAAACGGGGATACGGATAAGAAAGTCCGGCACATACGTCTGTGCGAATGGACCGAGACTGGAGACAAAGGCAGAAATAGCCATGTTTGCCGGCTTCGGGGCAGATGTCGTCGGAATGACGGCGATGCCCGAGGCAGCCCTCGCCCGGGAAGCGGAGATTTGCTACGCAGGCGTCGCGATCGTCACGAATTATGCTGCAGGGATAACGGATAAAAAACTCACCGCCACAGAAGTCATCGGGGAGATGAACAAGGCCGCGGGTCAGGTGAGGAAATTATTGAAGGCGGTTCTGTTATCCATCCCCTCTCACAGACGGTGTGCATGCAATGAAGCACTCCGGGAGGCGAAGGTCTAGCGCACTATGGAAAATATCCTTGTTATAGAAGATAAGGAATCGATGGCAGAAATGCTCAGAGAGACCCTCGAAGCCGAGGGGTATACGGTACTGTCCGCCGGGGACGGGATTGAAGGAATTCGGTATCTTAGGGAGGGAAGGGTCGATCTCGTGCTGACAGACCTTAAGCTCCCTAGGAAAGACGGGATTGAGATCCTGAAGGCAGCGAAAGAGGAAAACCATCTCATCCCGGTCATTGTTATGACTGCATATGGCTCTGTCGAGACAGCGGTTGAGGCGATGAAAAACGGCGCCTTTGATTTTATTACAAAACCCTTTGATATCGACCATCTTCTGATGCTTATCCGGAGGGCGCTCGAAACCCGGCAGCTTCTCAAAGAGAATATCCTGCTGAAAGAGGAGTTCGCATCGAAGTTTGGCCTGTCGAGGATAATTGGAAAGAGCGAGGCAATTACGAATGTTGCCCAGATTGTCCAGAGGGTTGCTCCCACGAGGACGACTGTTTTTCTCATAGGCGAGAGCGGCACCGGCAAGGAACTTTTTGCGAGGGCTATCCATAATCTGAGCGGCAGGAAGCCGTATCCTTTTGTGCCGATCAACTGCGCTGCGATACCGAGGGACCTCCTCGAATCGGAACTCTTCGGTCACGAAAAAGGGGCGTTCACCAGTGCGGAGGCCAGGAAAATGGGTAAGTTTGAACTCGCCGATAAGGGGACGATATTCCTCGACGAGATCGGTGATATGGATCTGACCATACAATCGAAGCTCCTCAGGGCGATCGAAGAGGGTGAAGTAGAGAGAATCGGCGCTCTGCGGCCTGTTAAGGTTGATGTGAGAATCATCGCAGCAACCAATAAAGATATTGAACGGGCGGTCGAAGAAAAAAAGTTCAGGGAAGATCTCTATTACCGTCTGAATGTTTTTCCCATCCGGATCCCCCCTTTGAGGGAGAGAAGGGAAGATATCCCCCTCCTGGTAGACTACTTCGTCAACAAGTACAGCCTTGAAATAAAAACTCCTCTCAAACGTTTTTCGAAAGAGGCGCTCGATGTTCTCGTGCATTATTTCTGGAAAGGGAATGTCAGGGAGCTCGAAAACGTTATTGAAAGGGCGGTTATCCTTTGCGACGCGGACACGATAACCCCTGAGCATATCGTCCCTGAAAGACAATTCCTTCCCGAACACGGGGAAGAACTCTTGCCGGCTGCCGGAACACTCGAATCCGTGGCAAAAGAAGCGCTGAGAAAGGCGGAGACACGGAGGATTGCAGCTGCCCTGAAAGAGACCGGAGGGAATAAGACCAGAGCAGCGGAACTTCTTCGCGTGAGCTATAAAACGCTCCTCACCAAGATAAAAGACTACGGCATAGATGCTTGACAGTAGCGGTCCCGTACCATTATCATAAAAACAGCAATCCGTTTACTTCACATTAACAATCTATCCGGAGGGGGGCACTGTGTCAGGACATTCCAAATGGGCGTCGATCAAACATAAAAAAGCGAGTACCGATGCCAAGAGGGGCCAAGCGTTTACCAAGATCGTAAAAGAGATCGCGGTAGCAGCCCGTATTGGCGGAGGAGACCTTTCAGGAAACCCCAGACTGAGGACGGCGGTCGAAAAGGCAAAAGAAGTCAACATGCCGAGCGATAATGTGAAGAGGGCGATCATGAAAGGCACCGGCGAACTCCCCGGGGTATCCTATGAAGAATATCTGTATGAGGGATACGGCCCCGGCGGGGTGGCCATTCTTATAGAGATCCTGACCGACAACAAGAACAGGACAGGACCGGAAATACGGCATCTGATGTCAAAGAGCGGTGGAAATATGGGAGAAGCCGGATGCGTCTCCTGGATGTTCGAAAAGAAAGGGTATATCCTGATCGAAAAATCCAAAGTCGATGAGGATGCGTTGATGTCTGTTGCTCTCGAAGCTGGCGCTGAAGATATGAAGAACGATCCGAAAGAAGACAATTACGAAATCATCACTGCTCCGGAGCATATGGAGAACGTAAAGGCAGCGGTAGAGGCAGCAGGAACCCCGGTCTCCCTTGCCGAAATAACGATGCTGCCCAAAAACTATGCGATGGTTGACGAGAAGCAGGCGGGGCAGATCATACGGCTCATTGAAGCGCTTGAAGACCATGATGACGTTCAGAATGTCTATACCAACTTTGATGTCTCTGATGAGGTAATCGCCAAGGTTGGGAAGTAATATGGGTACCTCCATCCGGGTTACCTTCAAGAGAAAATTTTTTGCCGGACTTTTTGTATTAATCCCCGCTGTTATCACTTTCCTTGTAATCAGTTGGTTTTTTAGCTTCATTGACAGCTTTCTGGAACCGCTCTATTTCAAAATACTTGGATACCATTTTCCCGGGATAGGATTCATCTCTGCGATTATCATTATCTTTCTTGTAGGGATCATATCAACGAACGTTTTTGGCAAAAGGATCATCGATTCTTTTGAGCTTCTCCTGCTCAAAATACCTGTGCTCAAGGGCATTTATATCTCGGTAAAGCAGCTTGTAGAAGCCTTTTCGCCTGAAAGCAAGGTTTCTTCTTTTAAAAAATTTATTATTGTGGAATATCCGAGGCCCGGTGTCTATTCCTACGGATTTCTTACAAAGGACTGCGTGATCAAGACGGAGAAAGACGGACGCGAAGCCTGTCTGAGGGCCGTGTATATACCAACCAACCTTATTTACTTCGGCGATATCGTGCTCTTTTCCGACGAACACATTTTTTTTACCGATATCCCTATTGAAGAGGGGATAAAGATCATCCTCTCAGGCGGTATTGCAACGCCTTCGAAGATATCCGAGGTAAGGGAGTGAAATTAGCCGGGGTTGTTCTGGCAGCCGGCCTCGGCAAGCGGATGAGTTCATCGTTGCCGAAGGTGCTCCACAGGTTGCACGGCGCTCCGATGCTGCACTATGTTGTGAATACCCTCAATAAACTGAAACCGCAGAAGATTATCATCGTTATAGGAAAGCATGCGAAAGAGATAAGAGAGGTGATTCCGGACGACGGCAGCATCTCTTTTGCCGAGCAAGGAAAAGCAAAAGGTACGGGAGATGCGCTCTTAAAGGCAGCGCCGGCACTGGCCGGGTTTAAAGGAACGGTCATTGTCGTTAACGGAGACACTCCTTTAATTACTTCGGACACACTGAAGAAATTCCTGTCGCTCCACCAGAAGAAGGGAAACGACATCTCACTCATCTCATTTACAGCAGGGATGCTGGGCTCATACGGGAGAATCCTCAGAGACGCGGGGAAAAAAGTCCTGTCCATCATTGAAGACAGGGATGCTACAGCAATTCAAAAGAAGATAACAGAAGTAAACAGCGGGGTGTATGCGATGGAGATCGAAACCCTTGATCTCTTGAATGAGATACCCCTCAATAAGGCAAAAGGCGAATATTATCTGACCGATATTATCCATATCGCGAGGGAGAAGGGCAGAAAGGTAGAGGCCTTCCCTATCGGTTCAGAGGATGAATTCATCGGGGTCAATACACGGGAAGAACTTGAGAAAGCAACTCAATTTATGAAAGAAAGGATTATCAATACACTCCAGGATAAAGGAGTGAGGTTTCTTGATCCTCATTCTGTTTTCCTCTCTTCTGATGTTCGCGTCGGGAGAGGCACGACCATTTATCCGAACGTTCATCTTGAGGGCAGGACAACGGTAGGGAGCAACTGTATTATTTATCCGAATGTGAGGATACAGGACAGTACCATTGACGACGGGGCTATTATCAAAGATTCAACGTTGATCGTATGTTCCGTGTTGAAGAAGAACGCCTCGGTCGGACCGTTCGCACATATTCGGCCCGGTTCGGAAATCGGTACAGGAGCGAGAATAGGGAATTTTGTCGAGGTGAAACAGTCGGTCATCGGATCGGGGACAAAGGCCTCCCACCTTTCGTATATCGGAGACGCCAAGATCGGAAAAGACGTCAACATCGGCGCCGGAACGATAACCTGCAACTACGACGGACACAGAAAACATACTACGGTTATTGAAGACAACGTATTTATCGGGAGCGATACCCAACTCGTTGCGCCGGTGAAGGTGCATAAAGGAGCATTCATAGGCGCTGGCTCGACGATTACCTCAGATGTGCCTTCGAAGGCGCTTGCAGTGAGCAGAACCGCGCAGAAAAACATCGAAGGCTGGGCGATAAAGAGAAAAATGAAAGTAAAAGGAGAGAAGAGGAAGTAGATAGAATGTAGTAGGTAGTAGGTAGGGGAAAGCATAACCTCCCTGCAACCTGCAATTTATTTGAATTCAGTTTGCTACATTCTACCTACTACCTACTTGTATAAGGTATGTGCGGAATAATCGGGTATATCGGGAATAAGAACGCGGTATCGATGGTGCTGGAGGGATTGAAGCGCCTGGAATACAGGGGTTACGATTCAGCCGGAGTCGCTTTTTTTACTGACAACGGAATACAGGTGAGGCGGTGCAAAGGCAAAATTAAAGACCTTACCGCTTTACTGGCATCTGAGGATCCTGCCAGCCATACGGCCATAGGCCATACACGGTGGGCGACGCACGGAAAACCTTCAGAAGAGAACGCCCATCCGCACCGGTCCGACGGCGTTGTCCTTGTGCATAACGGGATCATAGAAAATTATCTTTCCCTAAAGAAGAAGTTGATCGGGAAAGGCTATCAGTTCAGTTCGGAGACCGATACAGAGGTGCTCTGCCATCTTATTGCCGATTATGCACGGGCGCGTCCGCTTGAAGATGCTGTCAGAGAAGCACTGACAGAAGTGAGGGGAGCCTATGCGCTTGCCGTGATCAAGGAAGATGAGCCGAAGAAGATTGTCGGCGTCAGAAAGGACAGCCCCCTTGTCGTCGGAGTGGGAGAAGGGGAATTCTTTCTGGCATCGGATGTCCCGGCGTTCCTTCACTATTCAAATAATGTCATATTCCTGAAAGACGGGGAGATGGCAGTGCTGACGAATGACGGAGTGATGATTACCGGGCTTGACGGCGTTCCGGCCCATACAGCAATAACGCAGGTTTCATGGAGCCCGATGATGGCCGAGAAGGATGGGTACCGGCATTTCATGCTGAAAGAGATATACGAACAGCCGAGGGCTGTTGCAGATACGCTGAGGGGGAGGTTCAATCCTGAAAGCGGTGACATGAATCTTGAGGAGTTTGGTTTGAAGGAAGAGGAGTTAAAGGCGGTTGAAAAGATATTCATCGTCGCCTGCGGCACATCCTATCATGCGGGGCTAATCGGGAAATACATGATCGAAGGGCTTGCCAGGATTCCCGTAGAGGTTGATATTGCCTCCGAGTTCCGCTACCGGATGCCGATTATCAAGCCGGGAGACCTGATGATCGGGATAACACAGTCCGGGGAGACGGCAGATACCCTCGCCGCACAGAGGGAGGCAAAAAGGCTTGGCGCACGGGTGCTCAGCATCTGTAATGTTGTCGGAAGCACCGCATCACGAGAGGCCGATGCAGTCTTCTATACCCATTCGGGGCCTGAAATCGGCGTGGCTTCCACAAAGGCCTTTACAACGCAGATTGCGGGACTCTACCTTTTCTCTGTCGCAGCCGCAAAGGCCAAGGGACGCATTACGGGAGACAGGGCAAAAGAATTACTGAGCGAATTGCTCACACTCCCCGGGAAGGTTGAGGAGGCATTGTCTTCAGACGAGCAGATCAAGACGACAGCGAAGGTTTATTTCAAAACCAGGGGATTTCTCTATCTCGGACGCGGGAGTAACTACCCTATTGCTCTCGAAGGCGCGTTGAAGTTAAAGGAGATATCGTACATCCATGCAGAGGGCTATGCCGCCGGCGAAATGAAGCACGGCCCGATCGCGCTGATAGACGAGGAGTTGCCGGTTGTTGTGATTGCGCCAAAGGATTCCCTGCATGAAAAGATAGCCTCGAATATTCAGGAGGTGAAGAGCAGGGGGGAAAGATCATCCTTGTTACCGATTCCCCTGAAGACGATATGTGCAGCTTTGCCGATACCTGTATTGTCGTGCCGAAGACGAATCAGTATCTTGCAACAGTGCTTATGGCTGTCCCTCTGCAACTGCTCGCCTATCATATCGGCGTGCTGCGCGGATGTGATGTGGATCAGCCGAGGAACCTTGCGAAGAGCGTTACGGTTGAATAATTACGGTTCGGGGTTTTGAATGCTTTGTGTTTTCCTTTATTGAAATGCGGCTGGAACATAATCCGTTGCGGAAACTCAGAGAGCCCTGTTGACATAGATCCGGCATGGATTTAATGGAGTGAAATCTGCTAACATGAATATGTCAAAGGAGATGCTAATGCACGATTTAAATCCCCAGCAGAAGGAAGCCATGACCCATATCGATACCCCCTTGCTCATCTTCGCGGGTGCGGGGAGCGGAAAGACCAGGGTAATCGCTCATAAGTTCTCATACCTCACCAGGACAAAGAAATTTCCGCATGACTCCATTTTGACCGTTACCTTTACGAATAAGGCGGCTGACGAAATGAAAGAGCGGATCGGCGGGCTCATCGACAAAGGCATTCATTCGGCCTGGATCGGGACATTTCATTCCCAGTGCAGCAGGATATTGCGCAAGGAAATATCAGCTCTCGGGTACAGCAACAGCTTTTCGATTTACGACGATGATGACCAGTGCAATCTCATTCGTCATATCCTGAAGGAATTTAAAATTTACGAGGCCCTGTATAAGGGGATCGCGTCGCGCATCAGCCTGCTGAAATCTTCTCTGGTTGGCCCTGAGGAGTTCCTCTCTTCAGGGGATGGGTTCGGGTTTGACGAAAAACTGGCGAAGGTCTATGTCAGATACCAGGACGAACTCAGGAGGGGGAATGCGCTCGATTTTGATGATTTGATCATGCTGACGGTAAAAATCTTCAACAATAATCATAAGGTACTCGAAAAATATCAGGAGAAGTTCTCATATATCCTTGTCGATGAATTTCAGGATACCAATTACGCTCAGTACCAACTCCTCAAGCTGCTCGCATTAGCCCATAAGAAGGTGTGTGTGGTGGGAGACGACGACCAGAGCATCTACCGGTTCAGGGGAGCAAATGTACAGAATATCCTGGATTTTCAACATGACTTCCCCGGAGCACGGGTCATTAAGCTGGAACAGAATTATCGTTCAACGCAGAATATCCTGAATGTATCGGGGGCTGTTATTGAACGGAATGATAAACGGAAACAGAAAAAACTCTGGACAGACAGCGGTCCCGGTGAAAAGGTTAATTACTGCTGGTTCAGCACATATCAGGATGAAGCAACGTATATCGCCAAGGCCATCAAGGAGTACTATCTCAAGGGGAATTACTCTTATAGGGATTTTGCAGTTTTTTATCGCGTCAACCTGCAGTCGCGGGTGATTGAAGACGCGTTGCGGAATGAGGGGCTGCCGTACCGCGTTGTAGGCGGAATCAGTTTCTATCAACGGAAGGAGATCAAGGACATCATCGCGTATATGCGCCTGTCGCTGAACCATGGAGACAATGTGAGTTTCAGGCGGATCGTCAATACCCCGCCGCGGGGCATCGGCGCATCGGTGCTTGGAAAGATCGAAAGTGAAGCGAAGAAAAAGACATTGCCGCTCTTCGATGCCCTAAAATTGTACCTGAAAAGCGATACCCTTCCTGCTGCCGCGAAAAACAAGCTGACGGAATTCGCCAGACTGATTGATGGTTTTTCATCCGCCCGATACCGGTCTGCAGCGGATATGCTGAAGAATATCTATGAAAAGAGCGGCTACGCGGAAACTATCGAGGAGGAAAGGGCAAAACATATCGATGAGTTGATCGTATCTCTCGAAGGCAAAGATATAAAAACATTCCTTGATACGGTCTCGCTTCTGACGAATATGGATAACGGTCATGGGGGGGATAGCGTTTCCCTTATGACGTTACACAACGCCAAGGGGCTCGAATTTCCCGTGGTGTTTTTAGCAGGACTTGAAGAGGGAGTGTTGCCATATTGCAAGGCGATGAACACTGAAGACGAGATATCGGAAGAACGTAGACTGTTTTACGTTGGCATGACCCGCGCAAGGGAAATTTTGTGGCTGACGGGTTCCAGCAGACGAAGATTATACGCCAAGATGCAGGACCAGGAGCCTTCCCGGTTCCTGAAAGACATCCCGCGGGAATGCTGCCGCTGGGTGGAAAAAACTTCTGACCGCCACGTGATACGGCTTGCCGCTGTGCAGAAAAAGGTCCGCGCCGAACGGGCTTTCAATCCATATGCTGCGGGGTGCAGGGTAAAACACCCTTCCTGGGGTGTCGGCGTGGTGCGCGACTGTTACGGTGACGGAGACGATTTGAAAATAAAAGTGAATTTTCCGAATTTCGGCGTAAAAAAGCTCGCAGTCCGGTTTGCAAATCTGGAAAAGATATAACCTGTCGTCATGAAGATAAACAAAACGGAGATCGAACACATTGCGATGCTGGCGCGGCTGTCTCTGTCTGAAGAAGAAAAGGACCTCTTTGGTTCTCAGCTCGGCAGCATCCTCAACTACATGGAACAACTGAACGGGCTTGATACAGAAGGGATTGAACCGACATCCCACGTTCTCTCAATACAGAACGTAATGAGGGAAGACATTCCGGGGGCTTCATTGCCGAGGACAGAAGCGCTTCTGAACGCTCCATCCCGCACAGAACAGTTCTTCCGTGTGCCGAAGATCATAGAGTAGGAAGGAAAAGGAAAAACCATGCTACGCTGTATGTTAAGGGCGAAGATACATATTGCAACGGTTACAGGGGCCAACCTCGCATATGAGGGGAGTATCAGCATCGACGAAACCATACTCAGAAAAGCGGACATACTGCCCTATGAACAGGTGATGATCAGCAATCTTAATAACGGTGAGCGGTTTGAGACGTATGCCATACCCGCGAAGAAAGGCTCCGGAGAAATCTGTCTGCACGGCCCCACGGCAAGAAAAGGCATAGTGGGAGACAAGATCATCATTTTCTGCTACAACTATTGCGAGGACGGCAAGCTGAAAGGCTACACCCCGAAAATCGTCTTCCTCGACGAGAAGAACAAAGTACTCAGAATAAAGTAGCTTTTCCCGCCGCAGTCCGGTCAGGCTGCATGCACAAAAATATCGCCAGAATTCTTCCTCTGCACTCCTCTTTCGTAATTGGGTTATCCTGCAGAAAAAAGTTGACATTTAGAAATGCCCATGATAATTTAACAGTGTTAACCAATATTAATCACGTTAAACCAAATGGGTATCAGGGAAAAAAGGCAACGGTATAAAGAAGAATTCCGGCAGGAGATTCTCCATGCAGCCCGCGACCTCTTCATTGATTCCGGTTATGAGAAATTCTCCATGCGCAAATTGGCGGAAAAAATTGACTATTCCCCAACTACTATTTACTTCTATTTTAGAGATAAGGATGATCTGCTTTTCGCCATTTGTGAAGAGGTTGCCGAGCAATTTTTTGCCAACCTGAGCCATATTAGAGCTCATTACACAGATCCGATCGAGACCCTTCGTCAATCTCTGCTTTCCATGATAGAATTCGGGTTCAGTAATCCAAACCAGTATAAAGTATTTTTCTTCACAAGCCCCGATGTCTACGGCACCCATGCAGAGTTCATGGAAAAGGAATCGATGGCGCGAAATTCATTTCTCGTATTCAGGGAAATAGTGCGGAATTGCATCGAAAAAGGAAAACTTCGGGAAATGGACATCGATGTGATGACACAGGTCCTGAGCGTGGCAACTCACGGTTTGATAGGGATGACTATTTATAGAAAAAATTTCCCCTGGGCCGACCGAACAGTCCTTGCGACTACATTGGTCGATGGTTTATTGAGGGGATTCCGGAAGTAATAACCTTGTCTATGCACTTTTGAAGATGAATATATAAATGAAATATGGAGAGGTAATCGGATGAAATCATTCTACAGAATCAAATTAATTGCAGCCGTGGGAATTTTCGTCGTGGGCCTGATAGTAACAGGCTGCGGGAAAAAACAGCCGGGCGGACCGCCCCAGGCCGGCACACCGGAAGTGGGTGTCATGACCGTACAGCCTGAGAGGGTAATGCTTACTTCTGAATTGCCTGGCCGTACATCTGCTTATCTCATTGCAGAAGTGCGGCCGCAGGTAGGCGGCATCATCCAGAAACGCCTGTTTACTGAAGGCTCTGAAGTCAAAGAAGGGGAGGTGCTCTACCAGATCGACCCTGCTGTCTACCAGGCAACCTATAACAGCGCAAAGGCGGCGCTGGCCAGGGCTGAGGCCAATCTTATTCCAATCCGCCTTAAGGCTGGCCGCTATGCAGAGCTTGTTAAAGACAACGCAGTCAGCCAACAGGAGTCTGACGATATAAGTGCGGCCCTTAAGCAGGCCGAAGCGGATGTCGAGGCCGGCAAGGCAGCAGTCGAGACCGCTCATATCAACGTGGCCTACACCAAGGTAACTGCCCCCATTTCCGGAAGAATCGGCAGGTCATCAGTGACTAACGGCGCTCTTGTAACCGCGAGTCAGCCTGCTGCACTGGCCACCATCCAACAACTCAGCCCCATCTATGTGGACGTTACCCAGTCCAGCGCTGACTTGCTGCGCCTTAAGCAGAACGTGGCAAGCGGCCAGTTAAAAAGCAATAGCTCAGCGGCAAGGGTTAAGTTGCTGCTGGAGGACGGCAGTCCCTATCCACTGCCGGGCACACTGAAGTTTTCTGAAGTTACGGTGGACCAGAGCACCGGCTCCATCACGCTGCGGGCGATCTTCCCGAACCCGAAGCATGCGCTGCTGCCGGGTATGTTTGTCCGGGCTATCCTGGAGGAAGGTGTCAATGATCATGCGATTCTTGTGCCACAGCGGGGGGTCACGCGCAACCCGTCAGGCAACGCCATGGTCATGGTCGTTGGCAATGAAGAGAAGGTGGAACCCCGGATCATCAAAGTCATCCGGACCGTGGGGGAAAACTGGCTGGTCAGCGAAGGACTGAAAGCAGGTGACCGTGTTATCCTTGAAGGACTGCAAAAGGCGCGCCCGGGAACACCAGTTAAGGCCGTGCCGTTCGGCAGCAAAGCGGCCGGGACTCCTGCCACTGCTCCCAAGGCGTCAGCAGCAAACAAATAAAGGAGACACTTCATGCCAAGATTCTTCATAAACCGTCCTATCTTTGCCCTGGTGATCGCGATCCTGGTAATGCTGACCGGCCTGCTGGCGATCAATACCCTGCCGGTTTCCCAATATCCTCCGATCGCGCCGCCCCAGATAACCATAAATGCGGTATACCCGGGCGCCTCGGCCCAGACCGTACAGGATACCGTTACACAAGTAATTGAACAGAAACTGAACGGGATAGATAATCTGATCTATATGTCTTCCACCAGCGACTCGGCCGGTGCGGTGTCCATCAACCTGACATTCAAGGCCGGCACTGATCCGAACATCGCCCAGGTACAGGTGCAGAATAAGCTGCAGCTTGCAACGCCATTGCTTCCGCAGATAGTGCAGCGGCAAGGTATCCAGGTCGTAAAGTCCACGAGAAACTTTCTTATGATTGTAGGGCTTGTTTCGGAAGACGGTTCTATGGACCGGCATGCCCTGACAGACTATCTGGTCTCCAATGTTCAGGATATTGTAAGCCGTCTGGAAGGGGTGGGAGAACTGCAGCTGTTCGGCACACAGAACGCCATGAGGATATGGCTGAACCCCGCCAGGCTGAATGACTTTCATCTTACCACCAATGATGTGATAGCGGCTCTCCAGGCCCAGAATGCCCAGGTCTCAGCCGGCCAGTTCGGCGGCACCCCCGCTGACGAGGGGCAGCAGTTGAACGCCACGATTACTGCCCGTACCCTGCTGCAGACAACGGACCAGTTCGATGCCATTGTTCTGCGCACCAACAGCGATGGGTCCACGGTGAGGCTCAAGGATGTAGCCGTGAGTAGGATAGGCACTGAAAGCTACGATATCGAGTCTTTCTACAAGGGGAAACCGGTGGGAGGTATGGCAATCCGTCTCGCGGCCGGCGCCAATGCACTGGAAACAGGCAACCGGGTCAGGGCCAAGATGGAAGAACTGTCGAAGTATTTCCCCACCGGCATGAAGGTGGTCTATCCATACGATACTACTCCCTTTGTCAGGATCTCTATAGAGGAAGTGGTCAAGACCCTGATCGTGGCCGTCTTTCTGGTCTTCATCGTCATGTTCGTCTTTCTCCAGAACATCAGGGCCACCCTGATCCCGACCATCGCGGTGCCGGTAGTTTTGCTGGGTACGATGGGTGTTCTGGCTGCTGCCGGTCTTTCGATCAATACCCTGACCATGTTCGCCCTGGTGATCGTCATCGGCCTGCTGGTGGATGACGCGATCGTGGTGGTGGAGAATGTGGAACGTATCATGTCCGAGGAAGGGTTATCGCCCCGCGATGCTACCATCAAATCCATGGGGCAGATAACCAGTGCCCTCTGGGGTATTGCAACCGTACTGACAGCGGTCTTTTTGCCGATGGCCTTTTTCGGCGGCTCCACCGGAGTCATCTACCGTCAGTTCTCGATTACCATCATCTCCGCCATGATCCTCTCGGTGCTGGTCGCAATGATCCTGACCCCGGCGCTCTGCGCCACCCTGCTCAAGCCGGTCGAAAAAGGGTGTCAGCCCGGTGATTCAGGCTGGTTCAAGTGGTTCTTCTGCCGGTTTAACAAATTGTTCGACCGCAGCAGGGCACAGTACGAACGGACCGTAAGCCGCTCTTTTGGAAAACCGATACGCTATCTGATTGTCTATGGCTGCATCGTGATCGCCATGGCATTCTTTTTCCTTCGTCTTCCCACCTCCTTTCTGCCCGATGAGGACCAGGGGTTCATCATCTGCCAGATCCAGCTGCCTGCCGGTGCCACCCAGGAGCGGACCATACAGGTCATTCGCAAGATCGAGCAGCATTTTCTGGAAGGGGAAACAAAAACAGTAGACGCTATAATCACTGTTGCCGGTTTCAGCTTTGCCGGTCGTGGCCAGAACATGGGACTGGCTTTTGTAAAGCTCAAGGACTGGAAGCTGCGCAAATCTCCTGATCTGAAAGCGCCGGCTGTAGCCGGCAGGGCAATGATGGCATTTTCGCAGATACGGGACGGGCTGGCCTTCGCCTTTTCACCGCCGGCGGTGGTGGAACTGGGTCAGGCAAACGGCTTTGATTTCCAGCTCCAGGACCGGGGAGGCCTGGGACATGATAGGCTGATGGAGGCGCGCAACCAGCTTTTGGGCATGGCAATGCAAAACCCGAAACTGATTGCGGTGCGGCCGAACGGTCAGGATGACTCTCCCCAGTTCAAGCTGGAAATCGATGACGTGCGGGCCGGCGCCCTTGGGGTCTCCCTGGCTGACGTCAATAGCGTTCTGGCCACTGCCTGGGGCAGTTCCTACGTCAATGACTTCATCCAGAATGGCCGGGTCAAGAAGGTCTATCTCCAGTCAGAGGCCAAATACCGGATGCTTCCTGAGGACATTAACAGGTGGTATGTCAGAAATAAAAATGGTGAAATGGTGCCGTTTTCGTCCTTTGCCACTGCCCGCTGGCAGTATGGCTCGCCCCGTTTGGAGCGGTATAACGGGATTCCATCCGTGGAGATCATGGGACAGGCAGCCCCTGGTGTGAGCACCGGTGAAGCGATGGATGAGATGGAAAAAATTGCTGCCCAACTGCCGCCCGGGATCGGTTACGAGTGGACCGGCCTCTCCTACGAGGAAAAACAGGCGGGAAAACAGGCACCGGCCCTTTATGCCATTTCACTCCTGGTGGTGTTTCTCTCCGTAGCGGCACTCTACGAGAGCTGGACCATTCCTTTTGTCAACCTGTTGATGCTGCCGCTGGGCCTGGTGGGAGCGGTTACTGCTGTTACGCTGAGGGGATTGCCCAACGATATTTATCTCCAGATCGGTCTGCTTACTACGATAGGGCTTTCCACCAAGAACGCCATCCTGATCATCCAGTTCATCAAAGCACAGATGCATGAAGGACATGACCTGGTTGAGGCTACCCTGTCGGCGGTGAAGATCCGGCTGCGACCGGTCATCATGACCTCACTGGCCTTTTTCTTCGGAACATTGCCGCTGGCACTGACCCGCGGGGCAGGTGCTGCGGCCCAGAATGCTATTGGCACCGCCGTCACAGGCGGCCTGCTCTCGGCTACGTTCATCGACTTGATCTTTATTCCATTTTTCTTTGTGATGGTGTCACGGCTTTTTGGCAGGAAGAGATACAAACAGCATGAAGCAGAACCTGCTGTGGCCACTTCTGCGGAGGGACAGTGATATGAAAAGACGATTTAGGACTATGGTCATCAAATACTTTAAAGTCGTCATTGTCCGGCTTGACCGGACAATCCAGTCCAGAATGCTTTCGGGATTGAAAAACCTGGATTCCCCGATCAAGTCGGGGAATGACGAGCTGAAAAAAAAGGATTATATATATATTTGCGGAGACAATAGAAAACCAGAGACGCTCAGAGAAAAAATAAAACAAGCATTTATTCTCCGTGGTGTTATCATTGCTCTTGCCTTGCTTGTCCTCTCCGGCTGTGCGAGCATGGCTCCCGAATATACACGCCCGGAAGCGCCTGTTCCGTCCGAATGGCCGAGCGGTCCGGCTTACAAGGCCAGTACATCCGGCACAGGCGAGCGGAGCGCTGACGACATCACCTGGCAAGAGTTCTTTATCGATAAACAGCTGCAAACGCTGATCGCCCTGGCGCTTGAAAACAACCGTGATTTGCGAATAGCCGCGCTGAATATCGAAAAAACGCGGGGCCTCTACCGCATCCAGCGGGCTGAACTGCTTCCGGCTGTGAATGCCGGCGCAACATTCAGCAAAGAGCGGGTCCCCGGAATTTTATCGGGCAGTGGAAAGCCGATAACGACTGAGCTCTACAACGTCAATTTGGGCATCAGCTCCTGGGAGCTGGACCTTTTCGGCCGAATTCGCAGCCTAAAAGATGCGGCGCTGCAGGAATATTTAGCGACGGAACAGGCCCGACGCAGCACAGAAATCAGCCTGGTGTCCGAAGTCGCGAACACCTACCTGACGCTGGCGGCTGATCGCGAGTTTTTGAGGTTGGCGCAGGAGACACTGAGAGCCCAGGAGGCCACGTACACCCTGATCCGGCGCCGCTACGAAGTCGGGGCCTCGTCCGAGCTTGATCTCCGTCAGGCGCAAACCCGTGTAGACGCGGCACGGGTGGATATCCCCCGATACACTGCCATAGTGGCCGGGGATGAGAACGCACTAATGCTGTTGGTCGGCTCGCCGTTACCGGACGGGCTTCTGCCTACGCAGCTGAATACGGTCACGATGCTGCAGGATATTTCTCCCGGATTGCCTGCAGATGTTCTGCAGCGCCGCCCGGATATCCTCCAGGCAGAGAATCAACTCAAGGCTGCAAACGCCAATATCGGCGCGGCACGGGCGGCATTTTTCCCCCGCATAACGCTTACTACGAGCATCGGCACTACGAGCGACCAGTTGTCCGGGCTCTTCAGCTCGGGTTCCGATACCTGGAGCTTCGTACCACGAATCGTCATGCCGATTTTCGATGCGCGCACGAAGCCGGCCTATGATGTCGCCAAAGTGGACAGGGAAATCCTGTTGGCCCAGTATGAGAAGGCGATCCAGGTGGCCTTCCGGGAAGTGGCCGACGCCCTCGCCCAGCGCGGGACCCTGGGGGATCAAATGGTGGCGCAACAGTCATTAGTTGAAGCCACTGCCGGGAGCTATCGTCTCTCGGATTTGCGATACAAAAACGGGATTGACAGCTACCTGAGCGTTCTCGACGCACAGCGCTCGCTCTATAGCGCGCAGCAGGGTTTGATCGCTGTTCGCCTCTCCCGTCTTACCAATCTGGTGACGCTCTACAAGGTGCTTGGTGGAGGTGCAGGTGAGTGAAGTCGCTGTGTATGGAAGCAACTGCCCTGGGATGGATGAGCACAGAAAAAGAAACGGGGAGGGACCAATAGATGAATCACAATAAATCAACCTTGCGAAAGCCTATGAATACTGTTAGTACCATTCTCGTATTTATTTTATTGCTGTTACTCATTTCATCCTGTTCCGAAAAAGCGCAACCTCCGAAAAAAGCTCCGGTTCCGGTAACCGCCGGCACCGTTATTCAAAAGACAGTCCCCCTGCAGCTCATTGCAATCGGCAACGTAGAGGCATATTCCACCGTATCGGTGAAATCCCAGGTAGGTGGGGTGCTGACCCACGTCCATTTCAGGGAGGGGCAGGATGTGAGCAAGGGCGCTCTCCTGTTCACCATCGATCCCCGCCCCTTTGAAGCTGCGCTGAAACAGGCGGAGGCAAACCTCGCGAAAGATAACGCTCAGCTTGAAAACGCGCGCAAGGAGGTCCGGCGGTATGCCGAACTCGTGAAGAAGGGGTATGTGGCGCAGGAACAGTTCGATCAGATTACTACCAATGCAGCTGCGCTGGAGGCAACGGTCAACGCCGGTCAGGCAATGGTCGAGAACGCCCGCCTGCAATTGAAATACTGTTATATTTATTCTCCCATCACAGGCAGGACCGGAAATCTCATCGCGAATGAAGGGAACCTGATTAAAGCGAATGCGGATACTCCTATGGTGGTGATCAATCAGGTTCAGCCCATCTATGTTACCTTTTCCGTACCCGAACAGGACCTGTCAGAGATTAAAAAATACATGTCTGAAGGGAAACTCAGGGTCGAAGCCATCGTATCGAAGGAAGATGAGAAACCCGAGCAGGGGGTGCTCACGTTTATAGATAACGCAGTTGATTCGACAACAGGCACTATAAAACTCAAGGGGACTTTTGCCAATAAGGGAAAAAGACTATGGCCGGGGCAGTTTGTAAACGCAGTCCTGACGCTTACCTCACAACCCGATGCCATCGTTGTCCCTTCGCAGGCGATTCAGGCAGGACAGAAAGGGCAATATGTTTTCGTGATAAAGGAAGATTTTACCGTTGAAGACCGGCCCGTCAGTGCAGGAAGAACACGTAATAATGAGACGATTATTGAAAAGGGGCTTCAGGCCGGTGAGACAGTTGTTATTGATGGGCAATTACGGCTGGTGCCCGGGGCAAAAGTGGACGTCAAAAACAAGGGCGAGGCTCAATAACGTATGAACATCCCCGAGCTTTTCATCCGGCGTCCGATCATGACCACACTGGTCATGTTGGCCATTCTGGTATTCGGGATTGCTGCATACAGGCTTCTGCCGGTGAGCGACCTTCCGAATGTGGACTATCCTACCATACAGGTAAGCGCCAGTCTGCCAGGCGCCAGTCCGGAGACCATGGCATCTGCTGTGGCGACTCCCCTGGAACGGCAGTTTTCGACTATTGCGGGGCTCGATTCCATGACCTCTACGAACGGCCTCGGCAGCAGCCGTATCACGCTGCAGTTCAACCTCAGCAGAGATATCGACGCCGCAGGCCAGGACGTTCAGGCAATGATCGCTAAAGCCGGAAGGCAGCTGCCGCAGAATATGCCGACCCCTCCCACCTATACCAAGGTGAACCCTGCTGACCAGCCTGTTCTCTATCTTGCACTGAGTTCGCCCATACTGCCCATATCCACGGTCTATGAATACGCAGATACCTTCATTGCCCAGCGGATTTCGATGATCAGCGGGGTTGCACAGGTACAGGTCTTCGGCTCTCAGAAATTTGCGGTGCGGGCCCAGCTCGACCCCAGGGCACTCGCCAACAGAAAGATCGGGATCAATGAAGTGGGGAACGCGCTGGCGATGGGCAATGTGAACCTGCCTACAGGCGCTCTTCAGGGGGAAAAGCAGGCTTTTACGATTCAGGCGAGCGGGCAGCTTTACAATGCCGCAGCCTATCGTCCGCTGATTGTGGCCTACCGGGGTGGTTCTCCTGTGCGGCTTGGGGAACTGGGGAGGGTTATCGACAGCGTAGAAAACGACAAATCCGCGAACTGGTACAAAAATGAGCGCGGCGTTGTCCTGGCAATCAACCGTCAGCCGGGAACGAACACCGTAGAAGTAGTGGACAGCATAAAGAAGCTTCTTCCGGGTTTCAGGGCCCAGATACCTCCGTCGGTGAACCTTGATACCCTGTATGACCGTTCCATATCCATCCGAGAATCAGTCCGGGACGTGAAGTTCACTCTTTTTCTCGCTCTTTGTCTGGTCGTGCTCGTTATTTTTCTTTTCCTGCGGAATATTTCCGCTACCATTATCCCGAGTCTTGCGCTGCCTTTCTCCATTGTCGGCACCTTTGCCGCGATGTATCTGATGGGGTTCAGCGTGAACAATATCTCCCTTATGGCGTTAACCCTTTCAGTCGGGTTTGTGGTGGACGATGCCATCGTCATGCTCGAAAATATTATGCGCCATGTTGAAAAGGGGGAACCGGTCTTCCAGGCTGCTCTCATCGGTTCAAGAGAAATCGGCTTTACCATTTTATCCATGACCCTTTCCCTTGTTGCGGTGTTTATTCCGGTGCTCTTCATGGGCGGGCATCCTCGGGAGAATCCTCCACGAATTCGCGGTGACGATAAGCATGGCTATTCTGATATCAGGTTTTGTATCCCTTACGCTTACCCCTATGCTCTGCAGTCGTTTCATCCGGCCGCAGGCAGCAGTGCGGCACGGCCGCCTCTATCTTTTAACAGAGCGTTTCTTTGAAGGGATGCTGCATGCCTATGAAAGGACCCTGAACCTTGTCCTCAACTACCGGCGGACTGTACTTGCTGTCACCATTATTCTCACTGTTGTGACAGGTTTTTTGTTCACAAAAATGCCAACGGGATTCCTTCCCTCAGAAGATACCGGTCAGATCTTTGCATTTACCGAGGCTGCGCAGGGCATCTCCTTTGAAGACATGGTGAAGCATCAGAAGGCGCTGGCTGCGATAGTTGCCGAGGACCCCAATATTGCAGCATTTATGTCTGCTGTCGGCGCCAGCGGAGTGAGCGTTGCAAATAACTCCGGACGGATGTTCATGCGCCTGAAGCCCCGCAGCGAACGGGAATTGAGCGCAGACGAGATTATCCAGGAATTGCGGATGAAGGTCTCGCAGGTGCCGGGCATCATGATGTTTATGCAGAATCTTCCCGCTATCCGCATCGGCGGCACGCTGACCAAGAGTCAGTACCAGTTTACCTTGCAGAGCCCGGATACGGGGGAACTTTACCGGGCGGCCATGGAACTGGAAAGCAAGATGAAGGCGCTCCCCCAACTCCAGGATGTGACAAGTGACCTCCAGATAAATAATCCCCAGGTCAATATCGACATCAACCGAGACAAGGCATCTGCCCTCGGTGTAACCGCACAGCAGATAGAAGATGCCCTCTATTATGCCTATGGTTCGCGCCAGGTCTCGACTATTTATGCGCCCAACAACCAGTACCAGGTTATTCTTGAGCTGGAACCTCAGTACCAGACGGACCCCTCAGCCCTGTCGATGCTCTATATCCAGTCCACGAGCGGCCAGCTTGTGCCGATACACACCCTGGCTACTTTGACAAGAAATACGGGGCCCCTGACCGTGAACCACCTCGGTCAACTCCCTGCAGTCACAATCTCTTTCAACCTCAAACCGGGCGTATCACTCGGTGATGCCGTTCCGATTGTTGATCAGCTTGCCCGTGATACGTTGCCGCAAACCGTCAGCACCAGTTTTCAGGGGACTGCCCAGGCATTTCAGTCCTCGATGAAAGGGCTTTGGCTGCTTTTGATAATGGCTATTTTAGTTATTTATATCGTTCTCGGAATCCTCTACGAAAGCTTTATTCATCCTCTGACAATCCTTTCTGGTCTGCCCGCTGCCGGGTTTGGTGCGCTCGTGACCCTCATGCTTTTTCATAAGGAGCTTAATATCTATGCCTTTGTGGGTGTCATTATGCTCCTGGGGATTGTCAAAAAGAATGCCATTATGATGATCGACTTTGCCCTCGCAGCACAAAGGAACAAAGGGAAAGCCCCGCTGGAGGCTATCTATGAAGGGGCAATAGTGCGTTTTCGTCCGATCATGATGACCACCATGGCGGCGTTGATGGGCACACTGCCCATTGCCATCGGTTTTGGCGCAGGCGCTGAATCCCGCCGCCCGCTGGGGCTGGCAGTTGTCGGGGGCCTCGTGGTTTCCCAGCTCCTGACCCTGTACATAACGCCCGTAGTCTACTATTACATGGACAGGTTCCAGCAGAAGGTGAGCAGTTGGACCGGTAAAAGAAAAAAGAGAGGAGATGAAGAATGAAATATACCTATTGCATTGTGCTTATAGTATTTCTGTTCCTTATGCCTTCTGAAGGACGGGCAGAGGATATGATCAAAAAGGGTGAAGTGCTTAACCTGGAGAGGTGTATCGAAATAGCCCTGAAGATGCAGCCGACCATCATGGCAGCGGCAAATACTGTCAATGCGACAGAGAGCCGGGTCGGCCAGGCAAAGTCAAATTATTATCCCCAGATTGACTGGTCATCGAGCTACAACAGGATTAACCGCTGTCATCAGGCAGTACAAACGGCTCTTCGGGCAGAACGAACGAAACCTTTGACCGCTATTCCACCGGGTTCACATCTGAGTCAGATACTCTACGATTTCGGCAAGACGCCGACCCAGGTGAAAATCCAGAATCTCGCCCTTGATGCGTCCCGTTCAGATTTCAGAAATACCACGGACCAGATTATTCTTGCGGTCAAGCAGGCATACTACGGCGTTGTGCAGGCAAAATATACTGTGCTTGTTGCGGAAGATACCGTGAAGCAGACTCAACAGCATCTTGAACAGGCAAAGGGGTTTTTTACAGCGGGCACAAGACCGAAATTTGATGTGACAAAGGCTGAGGTCGACCTGAGCAATGCAAAGCTGAATCTGATACGCAATGAAAATACCTTTAGCATTGCCAGAGTAACCCTGAATAATGCCATGGGTATTCCTGATGCGCCGGAATATACCCTCGATGAAAAGCTTTCCTTTGAAAAATATGAGATAACATTTGAAGATGCACTTTCAAAGGCGTACGAAAACAGGCCTGATTTACAATCGATCATTGCTCAAAGGCAGGCAGCCGAGAGATCTATAGACCTTGCGAAGACGGGATATTATCCTGTCATAGCCGGCAACGCCGGCTATAGCTGGTCGGGAGAAGAGTTTCCTCTCGATCACGGATGGAATGCAGGGGCAACGCTTTCGGTCCCCCTGTTCAGCGGATTTCTTACAAAATATCAGGTGGAAGAGGCGCGGGCGAATCTGAATGTTCTCAAGGCGAACGAAGAGTCGCTGAAGCAGACGATCTTCCTCGAAGTGCAGCAGGCATACCTGACTCTCAGGTCGGCAGAAGAAGCGATTCCTACGGCAAAACTCGGCGTAGAGCAGGCACAGGAGAATCTGGAGATAGCAAACGGCAGGTACGCGGCAGGGGTGGGGAACCCCATAGAAGTGACTGATGCGGAAGTGGGTCTGACGAACGCAAGGACCTTTTATATCCAGATCCTCTACGCTGATAAGGTTGCACAGGCAAGCATTGAGAAGGCGATGGGGATGAGATGAAGAAGATACTGATCGCAGGCATAGTTATTCTTGTTGCAGTTGTTGCCGGTTACTTTTACTTCAGAGGCAACGGAAATGAACCGAAGTTCAGGACCGAAAAGGTCACCAAAGGGGACATTGTGATGGCTGTTACATCGACGGGTACAGTCAATCCTGTAACGACCGTTCTTGTAGGCACACAGGTATCAGGCACGATAAAAGAGATTCATGTGGATTTCAATTCACCGGTAAGAAAGGGCCAACTGATAGCCCGGATAGACCCGGCCCTCTTCGATGCGCAGATGAATCAGGCAAGGGCGAATGTATTGTCATCGAGGGCAAATCTGGAGAAGGCCGAGGCGATGCTCGTCGATGCAAAGAGGACGATGGACAGAAATAAGGACCTGTTCTCAAAAGATCTTATTGCGAGGAGTGAACTGGATACAGCGGAGACAAACCACGAAACTGCAAAGGCATCGGTAAGCGCAGCGAAAGCCCAGGTTGCTCAGACTGAAGCAGCCCTGAGTGTTGCTGAAACAAACCTTTATTACACAAAGATCGTTTCTCCCGTTGACGGGATTGTCGTTTCCAGAAATGTGGATGTCGGACAGACCGTTGCAGCCAGTTTTCAGACGCCGACGCTGTTCAGTATCGCACAGGACCTTACAAAAATGCAGATCGACGCGAATGTGGATGAGTCCGATATCGGGAACATAAAAGTCGGGCAGGACGTTGAGTTTATTGTGGATGCCTATCCGGACGTCACATTTGAAGGCAGAGTATGGCAGGTCAGGAATGCGCCAATAACGGTCCAGAATGTCGTTACCTATGATGTGGTCATTAAGGTGGACAACCCGGAGTTGAAGCTCAAGCCGGGAATGACGGCAAATGTTTCCATTATCGTAGCAATACAGAAGGATGTTCTCAGGATACCGAATGCAGCACTGAGGTTCAAGCCTACGGATAAGGGAACGCAGACGCCTGAGAAGAAAGGACCCGCAGTATGGGTGTCTGCCAAGGGGCAGCCCAGGCGTGTCGCTGTTTCCACAGGCATCAGCGATGGAAGTTATACGGAACTTGTCTCAGGAGAGCTCATCGGAGGGCAGGAACTGATAGTAGAATCTCTCAATAAGGCAAAGACTGCCACGCCGTCCGGTCCGCCGAGAATGTTCTGATATGCCGCTCATCGAAGTTCAGTGAAATCAGCAAAATTTACCGGCTTGGAGACATCGAACTGAAAGCGCTCCGCGAGGTATCTTTGACCATAGAGAAAGGCGAATTTGTTGCTATCATGGGTCCTTCAGGCTCCGGAAAATCAACCTTTATGAATGTTCTGGGATGTCTTGACAGGCCCACCAGCGGGCAGTATTTTTTAGAGGGCATCGATGTCGGCAGTCTCAACAGGGATGATCTGGCCGGTATTCGGAACAAAAAGATCGGGTTTGTTTTTCAGGGATTCAACCTGCTGCCACGGACATCCGCCATCGAAAATGTTGAGCTCCCGATGCTCTATAACGGGCTGCCTGCAAAAGAGAGAACTCTGCATGCGCAGAAAGCGCTGAAAAGCGTCGGGCTGGAGGGGAGGGGAGATCACCAGCCTAATCAGCTTTCCGGCGGACAGCAGCAAAGGGTTGCGATAGCGAGGGCATTGGTGAATGATGCCCCTATAATCCTTGCCGACGAACCTACGGGGAACCTCGATTCAAAGACCAGCGCTGAGATAATGGAGCTGTTGACCCGGCTGAACCGCGAATCAAATATTACGGTCATACTGGTGACCCATGAAAATGATATAGCTGCATACAGCAAACGGATAATACGATTCCTTGACGGCAGTATTGTGAGTGATGAGAAGAAATAAATTACTAAGAATTACGTTCCAAAGACTATATTGTCTGTCATACCGGCGGAAGCCGGTATCCAGTGCCGTTAAGGTGCTTAAACAAAGCTTAAGTCGCTGGATTCCGGGTCAAGCCCGGAATGACGGCAAAGTGTTCGAGGCTAAAGCAGGAAACCTATGATCAACATATCCTCGACAATCAAGATTTCCTTCAGGGCCCTGCGGGTGAACAAGATGCGCTCGGCTTTGACCATGCTCGGGATCATTATCGGCGTCGGCGCGGTCATCGCGATGCTTGCTGTCGGCACAGGGGCAAGCAGGAGGATATCCGAGCAGATTTCGAAAATGGGAAGTAATCTCCTCATGGTAGTGCCAGGAGCAACGACAACAGGCGGTGTCAGAATGGGCTCAGGCACGCAGCCAACCCTGACACTGGCTGACGCGGAAGCCATTCTGAAAGAAAGCAGAGCGGTATCGGATGTTGCCCCTGTACTGAGCGGGGTCGCACAAATTGTGTATGGACATCAGAACTGGTCAACCGGAGTGGTAGGCACAACGCCGGGCATGCTGATTGTGAGGGACTGGCCGCTTGCCTCCGGCAGGTCATTTACGCAGCAGGACGTGAAGAGCGCTACGAAGGTCTGCCTGGTGGGGCAGACTGTTATAGAGAACCTCTTTGGAGATATGGATCCGATAGGGCAGGTGATCCGCATTAAGAAGATTCCGTTTACTATTATCGGCGTCCTTGCGCCAAAAGGACAGACGCCGCAGGGTCAGGACCAGGACGATACCATTTATGTGCCGGTAACAACAGCGCAAAAAAAGCTCTTCGGTACAACAATCCCCGGGATGGTGAGGACTATTATGGTGAAGGCAAAAAGCGCAGAAGATCTGGCATCCGCCGAACGGCAGATCAATGAACTTCTCAGACAGCGGCACCGCATCGGACCGAAACAGGAGAACGATTTTACGGTGAGGAACCTCACGCAGTTCATGCAGGCCCAGGAGCAGTCAACGAATGTTATGACCTTATTGCTCGGCGCCATAGCGTCGGTGTCTCTGCTCGTCGGCGGGATCGGGATTATGAACATCATGCTTGTATCGGTCACAGAGAGGACACGGGAGATAGGCATACGAATGGCCATCGGCGCAAAGACATGGGACATAAGGCTTCAGTTCATTATCGAGGCGCTCATCCTGTCCTTAATCGGCGGCATTGCCGGGATCATCGCAGGCATATCAGCATCAGAAATTATTTCTGCACTCGCGGGGTGGTCTACCGTTGTCTCCCCCGTTTCAGTTCTGCTCGCTTTCGGTTTTTCCGGCCTCGTGGGAGTGTTCTTCGGATTCTATCCAGCCTACAAGGCCTCGCTCCTCGATCCGATAGAGGCGCTGCGGTATGAGTAGCCGCAGGCTTCAGCCTGCGCTACCTGGCGCAGCCTAAAGGCTGCGGCTACTTCTTACTTCCCCACTTTGAAAAAGGGGGGTAAGTGGGGATTTTTCGATTATTATCTTTCAGTCAATTGTATTATCATATAGCACCCAAGAGAGGTTCCAGTGGAAGAAACAAAGACAGACGAGAGTAAAACAAATAACAATATACACAAAAAGCTCAGCTTTATTGTCCTTGCGTTAGTCATCATCATCGGAGCAGTCACGCTCGTTTTCTACCTCAGATACAAGGCAACACATATCTCTACCGACGATGCGTTTATTGAAGGGCGTGTACATACTGTCGGATCGAGGATTAAAGGTACGGTAAGCAGGGTTTATGTGAGCGATAACCAGCCTGTAAAACAGGGGGACCTTTTAGTAGAGATAGACCCTGCCGATTATGATGTGAAGGTGGAGCAGGCTTCTTCAGGTGTAAAGGCTGAAACCGCAAGACTTCATGAAGCAGAGGCGCGAATTGCTGTTTCTAAAACACAGATTGCCGAGATTGACGCCTCTATCGAGACGTTGAGGGCGAATCTCGAACTGCAGGAGATGAGCTTCAGCCAGGCAGAAAAGGACCGGGACCGGGCAGAGAATCTCTACAAATTGGGGACTATTGCCAAGGAACGATTTGAGAAGACATCGACAGCATATGCCGTTGCGTTTGCTCAGGTCAAGGCTGCAAAAGAGCAACTCAGGCAGGCAGAGAAAGCATTGGATACCCAGAGAGCTATTGTAAAGCAGTCCGAAGCGCTGAAGGCTGCGCAGATGTCCGCGATTAGGGAAAAGGAAACCCGTTTGCATGAAGCACACCTTAATGCCGGTTATACAAAGATTTACGCACCATCCGGCGGTTATATCACCAAGAAATCTGTTGAGACAGGAAATCAGATAGATGTGGGACAGCCATTGATGGCAGTTGTTTCTCTCGACGATATATGGGTGACCGCGAATTACAAGGAAACTCAGCTTGCGAAGGTGAGGCAGGGGCAGAAAGTCAGTTTCAGAGTGGATGCCTTTCCCGGAAAGAAATTCAGCGGAAAAGTCGAGAGCATCATGTCCGGCACAGGGGCAGTCTTCTCATTATTTCCGCCGGAAAATGCAACGGGCAATTATGTGAAGGTCGTCCAGCGGATACCGGTAAAGATCGTTCTCGATAAAGATACGGACAAAGATCATGTGCTAAGAATCGGCATGTCCGTTGTTCCGACGATTTTTGTTGAGTGAACACTCAATTGTTTTTTTGCACTCAGGATTCCCCCTTTTCGCCTCGGAGAATCCGCCTGAGTGCGGAAAAAAAGGGGGATTAAGAGGAATGGCGCTAATGTAAGAACTATTTACCAGAGAAAGCATTTGAAAATATTGTCTACTGATTTGTCAATCAACCGTCATGCTCCGACTTGCTCGGGCGTCCACCCTCAAGGCTTGATTCCCAGGTCAAGCCTTGGAATGACAAACATAAGGCTCTGGTTATGCCTGGATTGGAATAAGTGCCTAAACAAGCTCCATTCTAGTCTGTCCCTTTTCTAATGCTCCAATGACCTCTTGAGAAAAGGCGGCTGAAACTTAAGAGTATAGCCCTGCAAAATTATTCCGAGTATAGTGGCCTGCACGCCCAGCCAGAAGAATAATGCGCCTGCCACAGCCTAACGCAACGCTTTCCCGTGAAATGTGTAGCCCCGACCCTCGGAGTTCTTCGCGTTAGTTATTCCCGGATTCCTATATACTGCAAGATGCCAATGCCAGGAGCGATGCAACCTGAAGAATGCCGAGTATTATTTTACGCATCAACTCACCTCCTCTGATAATTTGATAAAGTATATCTTTATCTCCTCTCTTTTTGTCACGCGTACAATGCTTCTGCTGTACTTCGGCCAGCTGCTCCGACATATGCCCTTCTGCTGTGCAGTATTGATATAAGTGATAAAATAGGGAATAATGCCGGAAAAGCGACGCAGGCAGGATTGGTCACGGGTCGACGTGAATGCTCATACTTAAGCTTATCTATAGGAACGCCTTTCGTCATAGGCTGCGGACCTGCCTCACGATACTGGCGATAGCGATCTCTGTCCTCGCCTTCAGCGTCCTCAGGACGATGGTGAGCGCCTGGTATTCGGGAGTTGAGCTTTCTTCTGCGGGCCGTCTCGTGACAAGGAACGCTGTTTCGCTCGGTTTCTCCCTGCCGGTTTCGTACAAAGAAAAGATTTCTCTGATCAAGGGCGTGAAATTGGTCTCGTACGCCAATTGGTTCGGCGGCGTATATATCGATAAAAAGAACTTCTTTCCGAACTGGGCGATAGACCGGGAACGGTACTTCGAGCTTCATCCCGAGTACGTCCTTCCCCCGGACCATTATTCAGCTTTTCTTCGCGAACGAAAGGCATGCATCGCGGGCCGCAGGCTCTGCGAGAAATACGGGTGGAAGATCGGCGATACGATTATCCTGAAGGGCACAGTCTTTCCCGGAAAATGGGAATTTGTCTTGAGGGGGATATACCACGGCAGGGACAAGTCTACCGACGAAAAACAGTTTTTTTTCCGCTGGGACTACCGCTACGAGAAGCTGAAAAACACTTCACCTCTCCGCGCCAGCCAGGCCGGCCTCTTTCTTATAGGTTTGACGGATCCGGGCCTTGCAGCCGAAGTATCTTCGGAAATTGACGGGGCCTTCAAAAATTCTCTGGCCGAAACGATTACGGAAACGGAAAAGGCCTTCCAGCTCAATTTCGTTTATATGTCGAGGACCGTGCTCATGATCATCGAATTCGTTTCTTTAGTGGTGCTCGTCATCATGTCGACGGTCATCTCAAATACTATGGCGATGTCCGTTCGCGAGAGGACCCGCGAGTACGCGGTCATGAAGACACTCGGTTTCAGGGGCGGTGCGATTACCTTCATGGTCCTCGGTGAATCCCTCTGCATTTCAGTGGCGGGATGGACTCTCGGTATAGCCCTCTCCTTCCCCCTGGTGGGCAAAATCGCCGATGTGCTTGGCTCTTATTTCCCTATCTTTTCCCTTACAGAAAGGAATATTCTCATAGCCTTTGCGGCAACGGTTGCGGTCGGATTGATCTCACCTCTTCTGCCCGCATACGGGGCGGTCTCAACTCCGGTCGCAGTAGGGTTAGCGAAAAGAAACTGAAAGGGAGGTTTTTCATTGGTGCCCCCAAATGTACAATTATATGACGCGCGGGCATTCGAATGAGCTGAAAGATGGGATGGGTACAACTGTCACAATTATTAAACGGGCAAGTGTTTGCTTCCCGGTCTAATAGATCGTATCGTTACGCCGCACGGAGCATCTCATCAAGGGAAGCGGCGAGTTTTGCCAGATGCTGTTTTTCCTCGTGGGCGAGCCGGGAAAATACCTCTTTCGCGTGCTCGTCCTGCATCCTCTGATACATCTTCAGATAGAGGTCATATGAATTAGTCTCGATCGACATCGAAATTTCGATCATGCGCTCCGGATCTTTCCCCTCTATCCATCGGAGGGCATCGCGTATGCGCATCCCTCCCTCCATGACATCTTCATCGGGTTCGGCCCCCAACAGCGAGCGGGGGAAACCGTTGTCAGGTTTTTTCCCTGACAGGGAAGTATAGAGGCGCAGGAGCGACTCCTTGTGGTGCTCTTCGGCAGCGGTGAGGTCACGGAAGATGTTCCCCATTTTATTATCCCCTTTATTATCCCCGAGGAGCGATGAGACAGAAGAATAGAATTTCCTCGATCCCTCTTCAAGGAGCCAGGACAGGGCGATCAACTCCTCCGGGCTCGCGGCCGTGGTGAAATAGGGGACGCCGGATTCCGGTTCACCTTCGGCGACAAGACCATCCCACGCCCTTATGCCGCCCGCCATGCTCCGGACATTATCAAAACCGACCTCTTTCAGCGTAGACGCAGCGGCACGGCTGCGAACACCGGCTGCTCAATAGGTAATCGTCGGTCTGGAACGGTCGAGTTCCCCAGCCCGTTCCCGCAGCTCCCCCAAAGGGATTAAGAGCGCCCCGGGGAGATGGCCCCGCACATACTCCATCGGCTGTCTGACATCAACGAGGTTGTATTCTCCGGGTTCCTTCTCCTGCAAAAAGGTTCGCACCTCTTCAGCGGATATCGTATCGACCGGCCTGAAATAATCAATGATGCTCATTGTCGCTCATGTCCTCCACTTCATCTTCTTCCGTGAGTTCACGGGAAACCTGGTATTTTTTCATAAAACTTTTGTCGATGTAATTCTTAAGCAGGAATGCAAGTTTACCTTCCGCAGCAAAACCGTTTCTCCACAGGATTCCTCTCCCGTCGCCCATGTTAAAGATGAGCATATAATGCCGCTGCGGCATATAGGTGGCAAGGCGTCTCCCTTCGAGTGCAGAGAGAAGATTGCCGCGCAGGAGCATTCCCTCTTTTACCGCATGCACCCCTACTTTCGGGAGGGGATTCCCATCGAGATGGATACAGTCTCCGCCGCCGAAGACTTTGGGATGCGAAATGCTCTGCAGGTGCGCATTGACGATAAGGCTGCCGTCATCTGAGATAGCGAGGCCGGAACCCCTGAATATGGGCGCAGGTCGAACCCCCGTAGCGAGGAACGCGATTGAGAAGGGGAGCCTCTGCCCGTCACTGAGGAGTGCAGAGCCTTCTACCAGAGCCTTCAGGGGATTTTCCTCGATGATCCGGATGCCCTTGCGCCGGAGCGAGGCGCTGCACAGATTTCTCACCCGTGGGGGAAACCGCTCCATGAGATGGCTTTCGGTGATTAGCGTGACCCCGGCATTGATTCTGTGGTCGTGAATAATCTTCCACGCGTTCGCCGATATCTCGACGCCGGCAGGGCCTCCGCCAGCCACGATAATGTGTTCCCGCCTGTCAGGGCTCCAATGGAGAATACGATTTCGCGCGCTCAGGAGATTATTGATGGGTTTGACGGGAAAGATATTGGCCCCGGATGGAACGACGGCCCCGGTTTCGATTGTACTTCCGGCGTTAAACGAAACGATATCGTAGCAGATCTTCTGTCCTGATCTCAAGCTGAGGGAATGTCTCGATGGGTCGATGCCTTCTACCGCATCCTCAAGATACGCCGCATCCCGGTCTTCGGCCATTCTTCTTACATTAAAACGCACCTCACGGGGGCGGTAGATGCCGGACAACATGCCGGGGCCCATCCCCGAATAGTAGTGGTGCGGTGAGGGACTTATCAGTGTGACGCTATGACCTCTGTGCGTGAATTCGCTGAGATTGAGAAGAGTTTCTATATGCGCATGACCCCCGCCGACAAGCACGAGATGTCTTCCCGTTTTCGTGTTCTCCATTATCGCTTTTTTACCGCCAGTATGTATTCTCCCGGTTCGTCACAAATTTTTTGAGAAAGGGTTCCAGGATTCGAGGAGTCCAGGGTTCCAGTCAACGTCTTACTCGAATCCTTGAATCCTCGACCCTTGAATCCTTATCATCTTACCTCCATAATATGCGAAGAAATGGGAAATCACAAGAGAGGACAGCCGAAGGAAAAAGATGATGAAAAAGCCTCACTGTAAGGTCTCAATAACAGACAGATTTTTTCAATTCAGATAAAATAATCAAATGAATAAGTGGATTATCACCCTTACCGTAATGCTGCCAACCCTCATCGAGATTATCGACACCTCTGTCGTTAATGTTTCTCTCGATCACATACGGGGCAGCCTCTCTGCAGGCATCGATGAATCGACATGGACGATCACTTCGTATCTGGTTTCCAATGCAATCATCATTCCCATGACAGGGTGGCTGAGCAGGGTTTTCGGCAGGAAGCGTTATCTTATTCTCTCCATAGCCGTTTTTACGATAAGTTCTTTTCTCTGCGGCGCAGCCTGGAGTCTTCAGAGTCTCGTCTTCTTCAGGGTCCTCCAGGGTATTGGAGGCGGCGCATTGCAGCCGTTGTCCCAGTCCATTCTCCTTGAGACATTCCCTCCCCGGCAGCACGGCATAGCAATGGCGGCTTTCGGGGTCGGGATCATGTTCGGGCCTATCATTGGTCCGCTGCTTGGTGGCTGGATTACGGATAACTGGTCGTGGCAATGGATATTCTTCATAAACATCCCGATAGGGATTATTTCGATACTTCTCACTATGGTTTTCATAACAGATCCTCCGTATATGAAAAGGATGAAGATGAGGATTGACTACTGGGGACTTACACTCCTCGCCCTCGGACTCGGCTGTCTCCAGATAGTACTCGACAAAGGCCAGCAGGAAGACTGGTTTTCATCGGGGTTTATCGTATGGCTGACCATTATTTCGGCGTTGTCTCTTATTTCGTTTGTGATCGCCGAAATCTATGCGAAAAACCCGATCGTCAATCTCAGGGCATTCCGGAACATCTCTTTCAGCACCGGAAATGTCGTGATGTTCATAGGGTTCTTCAACCTTTTCGCGAGCATAGTCCTGCTCCCGATCTATCTCCAGACATTGATGGGGTACACATCGTTTCTCGCGGGTTTTGTATTAGGGCCGGGAGGGATCGCTACGCTGATATCCCTGCCCGTAGCCGGAGCCCTCGTGAACAAAATAAATCCAAAGTTCCTTCTGGCCTTTGGCATTATCGTCAATGCCTACGCGACCTATCTCATGTCAAACTTCAGCCTCAATGCCGATTTTTATACCGTGATCTGGCCGAGGATTGTGCTGGGGATCGGCATGGGGTTTTTCTTTATCCCGCTCACTACCATGACGATGTCAGGGATAAAAAAAGAAGATATGGGCAATGCCTCGGCAATCTATAATCTTCTCAGGAATCTTGGAGGAAGTTTCGGCGTCGCCTTTGTTACCACGGTCCTCTCGCGCCGCGCCCAGTTCCATCAAACACACCTTGTCGGGCACCTGACGCCTTTCGACAGTGCATATCAGAGCATCTCCGGGCAGAGTTCTCAACTCCTCCAGCAAAGGGGATTTCCGGACTCCCTGTCGGAACAGGGGGGACTGGGCATTCTATACAGGGAGCTTCTCAGGCAGGCTTCGATGCTGTCATTCAACGACGCCTTTTATCTCGTCAGCGTATTAATGATCTGCATTCTCCCGCTTGTATTCCTGATGAAAAGAGAGAAGGGCGCAGGACAACGGCAGGGATGCATTAATCCATCCACAATCATATGGACGCTTCAGACGCCCTCACTTTGACCCCAGGTGCTGTCGAAATGTTACGAATAAGGGTCATTCCGATAGTTTCATTACCGATAATCGGTTACCGCTTAGGGGCTGGTTCGGGCGTCATCTTCTTAAATATTGCCAAAGTAAGATCGCACCATTGCGTGATAATGGACTCTAAGGCTTTCTTTTGATCAAATGATTCGCCCTTTTGTAGGGCGATAAGTTCTTCCAGGCGAAGGGTGTTCATAAGAACCGCAGCTGATATCGGGGTGATTAATTCGGGTGTATCAATATTAATGTTCATAGAAATCTCCTTCTCGAAAGGTTTTATAAAACGCTTTGAGAATTCTATCATAATTTGATAGAGTAGGCAAAATATGATACGCCACAAAATCGGTATATAGCCTTATAAACATTCTCTGTCATATCGTCTCAATGCATTTTTGGGTTAAAATATCCGTATGACATTATTTCTCCTGATGTTCTTCCTGCTGTACGGCGGAATGCATCTCTATGCATTTCTGAAGGCAAGGGCTGCGTTTGCCTTCGGTATATATACAGGCCTTTCTGTCGCGTTTTTCATGCTCATAATGCTCTTTGCGCCGTTTGTCATACGCTTGTCTGAAAAGGCAGGGTTCGAAGTTTTTGCGCGTCTGATGTCGTATATCGGGTATACATGGTTGGGCATCCTTTTCCTCTTTGTTTCAGCCTCGGCAGTGATCGATGTATACCGTTTTGCGATTTTTTCGGGTGAATCTATCCTGAAGCAGGATTGGACATATCTGAAGGTCCCTGCCCGATATGCTTTTTTTATCCCCCTTGCTTTGTCCGTTGGAATTGTCTTCTATGGTTATTTTGAGGCAAGGGATATCAGGACAGAGAGGATAACAGTGAAGTCGCCTAAAATCCCTGCGGCGATCGGGCGCCTTAGGATAGTGCAGATATCTGACGTCCATCTCGGACTGATCATACGGGAGGAACGGCTCGCGCGGATCCTGCAGGAAGTGAAAAAAGCTGGGCCCGACATCCTCGTATCGACGGGCGACCTTGTCGACGGCCAGATCGACAACCTTTCCGGGCTTGCAGACCTTCTGAAAGGGATAAGACCGACAATATGGGATGTTCGCGATCACAGGGAACCACGAATTTTATGCGGGACTTGACCAGGCGCTGAATTTTACCGAAAAGGCGGGTTTTAAAATACTGAGGAACGAAGGGCTGACGATTGACGGACTGATAACCATCGCCGGCGTTGATGATCCGCAGGTAAAATCATACGGCCTGTCCAGGCAGGCTTCGGAAAAGGAAGTGCTCTCAGCGTTTCCGCGGGATGCATTCACTCTTTTGCTGAAACACCGGCCATTGATTGACCCGGCCGCCGCAGGGCTTTTCGACCTTCAGCTTTCAGGCCATGTCCATAAAGGGCAGATATTCCCCTTCAGCATTGTCACGTGGCTCTATTATCCTACGCAGGCCGGGCTGGCGAAGCTGCCCGGCAATGCCCTGCTTTATGTCAGCAGGGGTTCGGGAACATGGGGGCCGCCTATCCGCTTTCTGTCGCCGCCTGAGGTGACGGTGATAGATATCGTTCATGCGGATCAACGCGAATGAAAATGAAAAAAATACCTTTTTTACACCTTGCCCTTTTTCTTCTCACCCTGCTCTCAACCATTTTTGTCGGCGCGTTGCAGACAGGCGCAAATCTCCTGAAAGACCCCGGGAAAATATATACGGGAATCCCGTTTGCCGTGACGTTGATGGGGATCCTCCTGAGCCATGAACTGTCGCACTATTTCATGTCGAGAAAGCATGGAGTCGATGCGACGCTTCCCTATTTTATTCCGGCGCCTGTCACGATCATCGGAACATTCGGCGCCTTTATCAGGATGAAATCTCCGATTAGTACCCGAAAAGCCCTTATCGATATCGGCGCTTCAGGACCTATCATGGGCTTTATTATCTCTGTTATCGCTGTCATCGTCGGCCTGAACATGTCTGAGGTCGTCTCCTTTTCCCAAACAAAAGGCGTGTTAAGCCTCGGGGATTCGTTATTGTTCTCGGCCCTTTCCGCAGCGATTTTAGGAGTGACGCCGGCAGATCACGACATCCTTCTGAGTCCGGTCGCATTTGCCGGATGGATCGGTCTTTTCGTCACGTCGATGAATCTGATCCCTGTCGGACAGCTCGACGGCGGGCATATCGCCTATGCGTTCCTCGGAGAAAAACAGAGGCGACTTTCCCTCGTTCTTGTCATTGTTCTCGCCTTCATGGGGGTGTTTGTCTGGGAAGGATGGCTTGTCTGGGCCGTACTCCTCTTCGTCCTCGGACTCAGGCACCCGCCTGTTATCTACTGGGAGACTCCCCTTGACCCAAAGAGAAAGATTGCCGGATGGGTATCGCTTGTGATATTCGTTATCACGTTCATCCCCGTGCCGTTTGCATTTCTGTAGAATAACGAGGGAAATAAAACGCCGAACAGGTGTTTTTACAAAGATCTGAGATTTCGGGAAGAACATGACTGCGCAATTTTTTGTCGCGGGTTCAAGTTTGTAACTTGAACCCTGTTTTTTATCCACTGGATCGACGACGATTTATCCTAAATAAAATGAACGGGTTCAGGTCGGAGACACTGAACCCGCAAGAACTATATCTTGCATGGGGAACTAGCTTATGGAACGGTGTTGAATTGGTCAACTTCTTATTTGGCCATCATCTTTGAAATAGCTGTAGTAGTCACCCCAGTTTCACAGGCCACTGTCGCTATGCGACAGTGCACATGGGATAGATTATCCACCGTTGCCTAATACGTCATATATGATGTATTATAAAGCATATAAAGCATATGAAGCAGAAGTGGCACGTCCTTTATTATGAGTCGGCGAATGGTGTCTGCCCGGTTCAGGAATTCATAGATACTCGTAAAGAGCGGGATCAGGCAAAGATATTGAGTTGGGTGAGCCTTCTGGAGGAACGAGGGCCTAACCTGCCAAGGCCCTATGCAGACGTATTGATAGATGGGATTCATGAACTGAGGCTGAAACTAACGGGAGAGCAGTTTCGCATACTTTACTTCTTCTGCTATAGAGAATTTATCGTTCTCAGCCATATTTTTGCAAAACGGACGGATGTAGTGCCTGCATCTGAGATCAAAAGGGCACAGAAATGCCGGTACGAGTTTATGTCCCGGTTTGATGAAAAGAAAATCAAGGAGGTTTTTCATGAGAAGCTTTAGACAGCATTTAAAAGAAAAGCTTAAGGATGAACGGTTCAGACAGCTCTATGAGGAAGAAAAACAACTTGCCGAGCTCTCACTTAAAATTCTCGACTTCAGAGAGCATCTTGGCCTCTCTCAGACAGAAGTCGCAAGAAAAGCTAACGTGACTCAGCAGCAACTGTCAAAAATAGAAAACGGTGTAAATTGTAACATAGCTACTTTCTTGAAGGTATGCAATGCCCTCGGCATAAAGTTTGATATAGAGACTCCCAGATTGTCTCATTTGGGTCGAAGGACAGCGAGGGCATAGTTAAGTTCGCTTTGGCAGGTGCAAGTTTGTAACTGGAACCTTTACTTTTTACTCGCAGGCCCAAGACTACTCATTAATAAAATGAACGTGTTTAGGTCTGAGATCCGGAACCCGCAAGAACTATATTTGTATGAATAAGAATCTACTATTGCCATCTGGAAATCACTGATAACAATTACCCCAGCAGCAGCTGATTCGTTTTGGACCGGGACTCACCGATATTTGTGACGTAGATGGCGGCCTTGGGCGCCGACAGGGCATTTGGCTTCGCAGATGCCGCAGCCGATGCAGAGTTCGAGGTCGATGTGAGGCTGTTTTACCGTCACTGCGTTCCCATTCCGGTCTTTCACCACTACTTCCTCAAGCCATATCGCTTTCTTCGGCGTCGGACAGACCTCTTCACAGACGATGCACGGTGTGGCATGGGCATACGGAAGGCATCTTCCCTTGTCGATCATGGCAAGCCCGAGTTTCACCTGCATCTTCTCTTCGAGAGGCAAGCGTTTGATGGCGCCGGAGGGGCAAACCTGGCCGCAGAGCGTGCAGCGGTATTCACAGTATCCGATCCGGGGGATGAGTCTCGGAGACCATATGCCTTCGGGTCCTGTTTCAAGCAGCGTCGGCTGCAGGCCGTTTGTGATGCATACTTTCATGCATTCGCCGCACTTCACGCATCTTTTGAGAAATTCCTCTTCTTCAAGCGCTCCGGGCGGTCTCAGTACCTTTGGGTCCGAATACCCCGGTTTTGTAAAGGGTGTCGACCGCAGCAATGGCACTGCCAGTACCCCCGAGGACAGGGAAAGCACCACCTGCCTTCTCCCGAGATCCATGCCAGAGGCTTTGCCCTTTCCGAATCCAAAGCTCACTGCATTCTGCGGACAGATATCATCACAGGCAAAACACGCAAGGCATTCGGTCTTTTTCCAGTCGTCGTTTTTTTCTGAAAGCGCGCCTCCCTGACAGGCTCTATTGCATATGCCGCATGCAGTGCATCCCTCGCTCACTTCTCTCTTAAGGAAAGAATATCTTGAAAGGAGTCCGAGGAGGGCGCCCAGGGGACAGAGGAATTTGCACCAGAATCGTTTCTCAACAAGATTCAGGATGAGGATACCAAAGAATATCGCGCCGATGAAGACCGCCTGCAGATAATGCGGCTGCCGGAAAGGAAGGACGCTCTTTTTCAGGAAATCATAGATTGATTCAGAGAGGGCAACGAGGCCCGGGGTGTTTGTGTTGTAAATTGCATCAAACGTTCCGCGGATAGCATATGTCACGAGAGGATAGACGCTCAATGAAAATGATCTGATGAGAAGGGATATCGGGTCCATTATTCCCGCAATCTGGAGGGTGAATAATGATGATGCAAGGAGCATAATGAGGATATAATACTTTGCCTTGTGCCAGTTCCGATGTGTTTTGTCAGAACGTTTTTTTCTCAGGGCCCCCGCACAATTATTGAGCGTTCCCAGGGGGCAGATCCAGCCGCAGAATACTCTTCCCATAATAACCGTTAGCAGGACGAGCGTAAGGGAGAGAAAAAAAGCGCCAGGGATGTTTTGCGCATGCGTTGCCAGTGCTGTTGTCAGGAATATGAGAGGATCGAAGTCAAGAAAAAGCCGGACCGGATAGCCGAGGGTATCGTTCCCCTTCGATTCCGTCTGGATAAAGAGGAAAAGGAATAGGATGAAGAAGAGTCCCTGTGAAATGAATCGAAGTTTTCTTTTCGTCACCATTATTGAAAGAATTATTGTCGTGTAATGGCGGGAACAGAGTATTTTCACTCATTCTCGTGCCCGCGGCTAAAGCTTGCGGGTGCCTCCAAAGGTAAAACCCGGATTTCATCGGGCTAAATCCGTTCAAATACTCTATCCCCGCCACCCATGTTCATTTATAAATACTAACAGCTTATACATTCAGATTCTTTATCTTCAGCTTTGAGAGGTCCATTACACCGATACCTGCCGCAGCGCCTGCTTTTACGAATGACAGGTCGCTCCCTTTCATGCCGAAAAGAGTTGCGCCGTATGAGTCTATCGCAACCTGGTCTCTGCCGACGATAACCGTGTCCAGCCTCTTTACGTCCTTGAGGTTTCCTCCCTGGGGGCCGTTTTCCGTAAGAATGCGCACCGCATCCAACACTGTCAGGGTGGGTTTAATCACAAGACAGATGTCTGCGAGACTTTCACCGATCTTCTGATGGATTCTCCCGCGCTCTCCTCCCATGACGCCCATCCAGTTTTTCATCGACATTGTGAGCTTTGCGAGACCGTGATGTTTTGCTATCGGAACATTGATGATTTTGTCGGCTTCGAACAAATCCTTATACAATGGCCAGTCTTTCAGCACCTGCCCTTTGATAGAGACATCGGCAAACCGCCTGTCGTCCATAAAGCTCACCTGCGCTCCAAGGCTGCCGGCGGCATCTGCAATGCCGCTCTGTTTATAGCACCTTCGCGGGTCATTGACGGTCCGGTCAAAAATCTTTACTTTTTTTGCCCCGGCCTCAAAGCAGAGCTTTACAATAGTTGCAACGACTTCGGGATTGGTATTTGCCGCCTGCTCGGGAAGCCTGTCCCATCCAATATTCGGTTTGACAATGACAACATCTCCTCTGGAGATAAAATTTTTGATGCCCCCGAACGCATCGATGGCTGCCTTTGTAATAACCGAAGGCGATTTTCCCTGGCCGTGCGCAACAACAAGGTCAAGACGTTCTGCGCCGCTGGCACAAGGAACCCCGCCGTTCACTGCGTCATGAAACAATACTCCGCAGCTGCCGATTGCCGCATATCTGAGAAACGTTCTCCGATCCATGGTATCCTCCTTTACTTCTTAAGTTTACCTCGTATTTTGTGTAAACTACAAATAGAAATGAAGAACCCCGCAGCAGAGCTGCGAGGAATGCGCTCGCTATCCGATTCATCGGGGCAAGGGGATCATCGTTATGCTGAAAAGAGTATTGCAGAAATCATCCGGGAAGAAGACGGTGCCCCTTCCATTCTTTCTCTTTTTCGTGGTCATTCTGCTCTTTGCCGGTTGCAGCAAAAGTCCGGAAGGTCATAAGGCGGAGATAGAACAAAGGGGAGTCTCTTTCTCAAATGATGCATTTTTGAAAGCCGTGAATGAGGGGGATCGGGAATTAGTTGTATCATTTATTAAGGCAGGTATTGATATAAATGCGAAGGAAGACGACGGGCGCACTGCCCTGTTGATCGCGGCTGAGAAAGGAGACGCCGGAATGGCTGCTTTGCTCGCAGACAAAGGCGCTGATATGAATGCCCGTGATGTTGACGGTTATACGGCATTGATGTATGCAGCCTACAGAGGGAATATGGATCTGGCAGATTTCCTCCTCAAACACGGCGCCGACGTTCAGGCAAAAGACAAGGACGGCTGGACGGCATTGCGAATCGCGCTGTTGCAGGGGAAGACTGATGTGGCCGCGTTATTGGAGAAACATGAATCTGACAAAAAGTGAAATTGAGGTTCGATTCTTTTTTTGCTATGATACGGCTTAAGGTGATGGTGTGGGGAAGACAGCAGCTATAATCATTATCGGTGACGAGATCCTCTCGGGCAAGGTGCAGGACTATAACTCTTTTTTTATGGCCCGGGAACTCTGGTCCCATGGCGTACGACTCTGCCGTATTTCGATCATAACAGACTCTATTGACGAAATCGCCCGGGAAGTGCGGGCGTACTCGGAGAGGTTCGATTTTGTTTTTACCTCGGGAGGAATCGGGCCGACACATGACGATGTAACGATAGCCGGTGTCTCGATAGGGTTTGGCGTGAGAACTGTTGTTGATCCTTCCCTGCGGGAACAGCTCGAAAAAAAGCAGGGTCCTCTGTCACCCGAGGCCATGAAGATGGCGGAGGTCCCTGAAGGCGCGGAACTCCTCTACGATGAAACGTTGTCTTTCCCTTTAATAAAATTCAGGAATGTCTTTATTTTTCCGGGGATACCGCAATTGCTCAGGAAAAAATTTCTCGCGGTCGAAAAGCTGTTCGATGAACCGCCCATCCATCTCAAAAAGGTGTATCTCAACGAATCGGAATCGAAGATAGCCCCTGTTTTGAACGAGATAGTGAGGCGCTATAGAAACGTCAAGATAGGATCATACCCGGTCCTCGACAATAAAGAGTACATGGTGATGGTCACGCTTGAATCATTGGATAAGACGACGCTGCACGAGGCCATGGAGGACTTGCTGAACAACGTGCCTGACATAAAGCTTACGAGGATAGAAGAGTAACGATACGGAAGTATAAGGAAATAAGGAACAATCATGAAACGAAAAACCGTTTTCCCTTCTTTTTTATAAACCCTTCTTTTTGCAACTGATCGAGAACTTCTCGTATCGTTTCAGAATCCTGCCCCGCGTGTTTCGCCAATGAAGATTCAGTGATGGAAGGAGTTGCCAGAATCTCCCTGAGTATTTTCCCCCGAAGCTGTCTTCGGGAACCTTCAAAAGATGGCTGTCGCGTATAATGAGCGCTTCTCCTGTTCGGGTTCTGTGTTGTTGTTTTCAGCTGTGATCCAAAGTCCATGAGGGCGTAATACCATTCCCTTGGATTGGTTGTGTCGAGAGTCTTTGCCACAAGCGGAAGGATGTCGGCATCCCTGATATTCTCCCTGTCGTCAAAAAAGAAATGAATAAAGACCCGCCGGATATTCGTTTCGATGAAAACAGACGGTTTATTAAACGCAAAGGCAGCTATTGAAGATGCTGTCGCCTTCCCGATGCCCGGCATTCTCAGCAGGGCCTCCTCGGATGAAGGGAGGAGGCCGTTATGAGCTATCATTACTTCTACGGCGATATGTTTTAATGCGATTGCCCTGCGGTTATACCCCAAACCTTGCCAGATCGCAAGAACTTCACGAAGGGGGGCATCTGCAAGGGTTGAAAAATCAGGGAAGGCAGAGAGGAATTGCTCGTATTTTTCGATGACTCTTCCGACCTGTGTCTGCTGGAGCATAATCTCAGAGACGAGGATATGATAAGGATCCCTCGTATTTCTCCATGGAAGTCTTCGTCCGTGGCTTTGATAGTAGTCAAGGATGGCCTTCCGAAATCGCGTTATCTCGACGGGTGATATCTTTCTTCTCGTCATGATCGGGATAGTGAACCTTTTTTGCTATCAGGGAGAGACAATGGACGTGTTTTTAACCATGATACTTGCTGAATATCTCTTCAAATACCGGGGATATCTGAATAAACGCGCGCAGCACATCGGGGTCATAGTGATCGGGCATTGTTTTTTCGTCCCCCTCAGTGATTATCGTAAAAGCCTGTTTATGGTCAAAGGGATTTTTATAAGGTCTTTTGCTCCTTAAGGCATCATAAATGTCACAGATTATTATTATCCGGGCTTCGACAGGAATGTCACTTCCTTTTAACCTTTTTGGATATCCGGTACCATCCCATCTTTCATGATGGGACAGGGCGATTACCGCGGACATCTGTATCATCGGATAGGCTGAGCCGGAGAGAATCTTGGCTCCGATGGTAGTATGGTTTTTTATCACCTCGAATTCCTCAGGTGTCAGTTCGCCGGGTTTCATCAGTATATGGTCCGGAATTCCGATTTTCCCTATATCATGCATAGCACTTGCGAGAGTTATTTTTTCGATGAAATCGGAAGGCATCGCAAGCTTTTCGGCAACTTTCCCCGCATAGAGACCGATTCGCGATATGTGTTCCCCTGTATAATCATCCTTTGACTCAGCGGCCGCGGTCAGGCGTATAATCATCTCATTGCTCATATTATTGATCATTGTCAGGGCCTGGGACAGCTCATGGGTTTTTTCCGAGATGGTATGCTCAAGTTTTTTCTCGTACTGATGTTCCACCCATATGAGCCGCTGTATTTTTGTGTTGATCCCTCCCGACGAGAGCAGACCGGGCAGCCCGCTGTCATGGGTGACAAGCAGAGGAGTCTCTGCAGTTCCGCCAAGGAGGTTTGTGACGGCAAGATATTTCATGTCCAGTTTTCTTGCGGCATCATCAAGACGGAAAAGATAGGTGAGCAGGTATACGAAGCTGAACGAACAGTAGAAAATGGCAGGCCCCATCCAGCGGTTGAAGACTGAAAAAAGAACAAATACTCCCAGCGTGATAGTCACGAGGCTGAGCAACCACAGCAGCGCAGCCTTTTTTTCGCTGAATCGTATAAACAAGAAAAAGCAAAGAACAGAAAATGCAACAGCCGCGGCCCATATGATCCATTCATCAACATCCTGTATGGCGTTTACATCGAGAATATTGTTCAGTATATTTGCATGAACTTCTACTCCGGACATCTGGTCTCTCTGCTGACTGAACGGAGTAGAAATCATATCAACAAGTCCCGGCGCCGTTAATCCGATCAGAACGATCTTGCCGTTAAAAAAAGCAGGTGGGTATTCCCCCTTTATAATATCGAGCATCGAAACATGATGAAACGTTCCAGGCTTGCCATAATAATTTATCTTCGCAGGATCTGACTGGAAGAGAGCGCCTGATGTGGTATTCGGCGGCGGTTGCCGTTTCATGGCGGTATGTGCCGTTATTTCATATGCGACTGACGATAACGAAGGAGCCTGGGTCCCCTTTTGATGCAGGGTATGAAATACCTCCCGGACCACGTTATCGATCCCCTTCTCTATGTGGATATGTCCAAGTCTGTAAGGAGACAGCGAAGGCAACGGTTCTATCCTGTTCAATCCGCGTTCAAAATACACCGGGAGAATTACTTTCCCCTGTCTTCTGATCGCATCTGCAAGCAGAGCATCATCTTCGGTCTGTTCGGAGAAGATCACGTCAAAGCCGACAACAGAAGCCTCCCGCATCCTGTCAAGAAGTGTTGTATAGTGAATTCTCCTGAGCGGCCATCTTCCCAGTTGAGCGAGCGTTTGCTCATCTATTCCAACAATAATAATGTTTTCCGAAGGTTTGTTGCTGCCACGAATCCTGAAGGAAAGATCGTAAATATATGCATTAATCCCTTCGAACAATCCGACATAATCCGTGAAAAAAATAAGGATAATGCCGATAAGGGTTATCAACACATAGTGCGGCTTTTTTTTATACGAGGTCAAGCTATCTGCTCCGTCCGGTGTCTTTCTGAGCAACGATGTTTTCGGTCAGTTCATCTGCATTCAGTCGATAAGGAAACCTTGCTAATCATTGCTTCCGGACATCTGGAGGCCCGGTTGAAGGGGGGACGATGGTGAATCTCAGGATATCGGACCAGTCCCCCTGGTAATCATCTTTGGCGACTGAACTGATCCTGAAATAATAGGTATTAAGATCAAGGTGTGCAGCCTTATACTCTAAATCTCTTATGTCGGTCCGGGTTTCCACGATTTTTTTGAATTCCTTATCTTCCGCAATCTGCACATGATATCGGACTGCATCATCTACTCTCAGCCATCTGAATAGAAGGGATTGCGCTGTGTATGAAGCGTTGTCAACAGGAGCCCCGATCAGCGGAGGCATCGGGTTCATTCGTATCCTGATAACAGCCGGCTCAGCCGGAATTCCCTCCAGTCCAAGATTGTCCATGCTCCGGGCTTGCAGAAAATATGTACCATCCCCGGCAGTAAAGACGGCGAAGCTGTCAGCGGGTTTGATCACCTGCTCCCTGATGATGTCTTTTCCCTCTCTGTCTTTCGCAAACACAACTCTGTAGGAAACAGCATCCGCTACTTTCTCAAAGTGAAAATGGAGCGGGATACTCTTGTACACCGGTGATACATTTATCACTGCCGGCGGAGGAAGAAGTTTCCTCGGTTCAAGGGGAGGCTCGCCTTTCCTGACAAATGTTCCTTCTCCTTCGTTGACGGCAACTGTCTGATTCATTGCTTCCACCCCAATTGTGCCGTTCAAAACTTCGGACCTTGTCGCTTCAGAATCATCGACTGATACCCTGAAGGCTGTTCCCCGGGTAGCAGCGATAGCCGAGGGAGTCTGTATTTCAAAGCGGGATCCTTTCCCCGTAGCATCTCTGAGGTTGGAGATGGTTCTTCCTGAGCGGAGATAAAGCTCACGCAGGAAATAACCGGGACTTTTTCTTTCAACCGTAGTCATTGTCAGTGAAGTGGAGGGTTTGAGTAAGAAAGAAGCCCCGTCTTCAAAGGTTATTTCGACTGTCCCTTCCTTTTCGGTCCTGAGGACACTCCCCTGTTTCACCTTATTGTTTAAGAGAAGCGCGCTCCATTCTTTGCCCGCTTTTTCCTGCACGGTAACGGTGCCTTTTATAAACGTGACCGTGCCGTCTATTGGAGTCCCTTTCAGCAGGTGGACGGGAAATAGCAATTTCTGGCTGGGAGATATGAAATCAGGATTCTTAAGCCGATTGAAGTGCGCAATTTTCCGCCACTGATGAGGGTCTGTCAGGTGTTTTTTGCAGATGCCGGTAAGGGTGTCCCCTTTCTGCACCATTATTTCCACAACCGGGTTATCAGCCGCATTTGCACAGAGGGGAAAGACCACGATAATCGAAAACAGAATGGCGATGAATGTATTCCTGAACATTGATAATCTGCTTTTCATCTGCGGTAATCCTTTCAGTATTTTATACATTGTTAATATCATATCATCGGAGTATTGTCAATGACATTAAACGACATCTGTCTAAGCCAAATCTCTGCCGGAGATTTGGCTTATTTTGACAGCAATGCTTTTTAAGCAACATATTGACTAAGTCTGTCTTCCAGTCTAAAATGAATGGTATGAAAAGACTTGTTATGGTATCAGTTATCTGGCTGAGTCTGCTGTTGCTGATTTCCTGCACACATTCATTGAAAGGCGCCCCCCCGGAGCAGGATGGCATGGTCACGGTACCAAAAGGCATATTCAGGATTGGCCCGGATGGGGATGAAATGAATAGCCGGGTTGCCCATGATGTTTTTCTTGAGGCATTTATGATAGACAAGTATGAGGTGTCGGCAAAGGATTTTGCGAAATTCCTGAATAACAAGGGCAACCCTAATGACCGGTATTTTTCTCACGATCAATATTCGACGGTCATAGGAGTATTGTTCGGCGAGGGCAAAGTAATAGAAACAAAAGGACTCCCGGATGTTTACGAGCCAAGGCCTGGATTCGATGATTTCCCGGCAAACAATGTCTCATGGTATGGGGCATATGAATATTGCGCATGGAAGGGAAAACGTCTTCCGACAGAGGCCGAGTGGGAAAAAGCGGCACGGGGAAATGACGGCAGAATCTATCCGTGGGGGAGTTCCCCGCCAAATGACCTGAAAGCCAGATATAACCAGAAATGGAAAGAGAAAGGCCTGAACGTCATGGTTCCCGTGGTTACGCTTCCTGACGGGGCATCCTATTACGGTGCCTTCAATATGGCCGGCAATGTATGGGAGTGGGTTGATGACTGGTTCAAGAGGGATTATTGTGAGTACTGTCCGGAAGAGAACCGCTGTCTCCCCTGTCAGGAAGGTGGCCCCTGTAATCATTGTCCTGAGAAACCGCCTGCCATCGGTGATTTCAAGGTGCTGCGCGGCGGGTCATGGTACGACAGTTTTGGCGAGTCGGTTGTGCGGAGCACACATCGCTATTGGTTGGGGCCTGAAGAACGATTTCTGAATACCGGTTTCCGTTGCGCGAAATAGGACGGAACGAAAGACCCCTCGCTATTCCACCTCAGTAATCACCGGCACCGGAGGAACAACAATGAAAGAAACAGTATCGGAAAAAGGACCTTCTGCGCCATCTTTTGAAATGGCACTGACCTTCAGAAAATAGGTCCCGTAATCAAGGTTCCAGAACGTGACCGCGGTATTTGTAATGTTTGGATTATCGTAGATACTATAGTGAAACGTCCTGTCCCTCGCAAGGACAACGCGATAGGTTAATCCGCGCGGGACGCTGCTCCATGTAACCCGTATGTCATAGACATCCCTGTATTCTGCTATTTCCTCAGGGGTGAGTATAATGGGAGCCTCCAGATTTCGGGCAGTCTCGTAGCGCTGTGCAGGGAAAAAATTGCCTGCCTGCCCATCCGGCCCGATAGGCCGCAGGCGAATGTAATATGCGCCGGAGAACGCAGGTTCCGGGAATGTAATTTCCGGTTTTTTGCATTTTTCATCAATAAGTATCTGCCGGAACTCTTTATCCCTTGCCATCTGGAATTGATACGTGAAGCCCTCTCCCATATTTTCCCAGCTGAGATGCACTGTCTCTTGCCGTGGGTATGTTTCATGCCCTTGCCCGGAGGCAAACGCATTGTTATTGAACGTTAAGAAAGGAGATAACGCAGGAGTATTCGCTGAGAATAAAACGAAGGCAATCCCCCAAAATAAATATACCAATTTCATCTTTTCCTCCACTGCCGTATTCTTCAACATTATACTATAAAAAGGTAAAATAAGTTGACACAGCCCTTTCAACGAATGCTATCTTGCTCTATAGGGGAAATAAAGCGTGAAGGCAGAACCTTTTCCGACAGCACTGTCTATTTTGATTAACCCGCCATGACCTTCTACGATTTTTCTCGTAATCGGAAGCCCCAGCCCTGTCTCCTGTTTTGTGTTTTTTGTAGTAAAAAAAGGTTCATATATCATTTTCAGATTTTCTTCTGCAATGCCGACTCCGGTATCCATAACTTTCAGCGCAACATGGTTTTTTCCGTTTATTGATTCTGTCTTTGTAGTGACAGTCAGTGTTCCCCCACCGCGCATCGCATCAATGGCATTGGCTACAAGATTGCCGATTGCAGCCCGTACCTGTCTTTCATCTACATATACGGGGGGGACATCACTCAAGGATTTATTGATAGTTATCGGGGTATTTTTACATGCATCTTCATACACTGTTAACGATTCCTCAACTATTTTGTTAAGGTTTTTCATCTCCCTCTGAAAAAAAGATTTGTCGGAAAAAAGCAGAACGTCCTTCAGAATTTCTTCAAGCCTTTTTGCCTCTGCTGAAATGAGGTCCGCATATTCTTTTTCTTCTGCTTCCGGGGGCAGCTTTTTTCTCAGCCTTTCGGCAAGTCCGCCGATGATGGTAATCGGATTTCGTATTTCATGCGCTACGTTCGCGGTAAGTCTGCCGAGGGCCGATAGTTTCTCATATTCAATTATTTTTTCCTGTATCTGTTCTTCGGAATTCTGGAATTCGTCTATGGCTTCATGTAACTCATCGAGCATTGTGCGAAGGTCGACCAATTTGTTCAGCAGTTTCTTTTTTGTCTTTTCTCTTTCTTTCATGATCAGGCCAGGACCTCAACCCGGTTTCTCCCTTTTCCTTTCGCTGTGTACATGGCGTCATCCGCTCTCTTGATAAGACTGTCCTCTGAATCATCGTCCTTGAAGTTCGTGACGCCAAGGCTTATGGTAACTTTGCCGACCTCATCGAATTGGTATCCTTCTGCGGCTTTTCTAATCCTTTCCGCCAGCACCCGTGCTCTCTCCATGTCTGTTTCCGGAGCGATGACCACAAACTCTTCACCTCCCCATCGGACCAGATAATCTGTTTCCCTGAGGATCTCTTTCACTATCCGGGTCAATGTCTGGAGGACATCATCGCCGGCAGCATGACCATAGGTATCGTTGATCCGTTTAAAGTGATCGATATCAAACATTATCATGGATAAGGGGTGATTGTACCTTTTTGCTATTTCAAACTCTCTCTTTATTGCTTCATGAAATTTGGTCCTGTTAAATGCCTGTGTCAACTTGTCAGTTGTGGCAAGCGTTTCGAGATCATGTTCGAGTTGTTTGCGTCTCGTGATATCGCGAATGATTCCGGAATAAAATAATCCGTCTCCGGCTTTCCACATGGATACAGAGAGTTCAATGGGGAAGATGTCGCCGTTTCTTCTTAATCCCTGCATTTCGGTTATTCTGCCGAAATATTTTGATTGCCCTGTGGATTTTACTCTTTCCATCCCTTTTTGATGATCAGCCCTGTATTGTTCGGGCATTAGAATAGTTAAAGGCTGCCCGACTATTTCTTCTTCCGTATAGCCAAATATTCTTTGGGCGCTTGTATTCCAGAAGATAATGTTCCCGCTGCTGTCACCCAAAATAATCGCATCTACCGCTGTCTGCGCTATATTCCGGAATTTTTCTTCGCTCTCCCGCAGCGCTTCTTCCGTCCGTTTGCGATCAGCGATATTTTCAATCAAACCGTCATACCGGATCAGCAGACCTTTCTCGTCATAATGTGGCACCATAGTGTCCCGAATCCAGACTACAGAACCGTCTTGCCTGGTTATGCGATGTTCAATAGGAGGCACCGGATTGCCTTTCAGGATTTCCTTGAGTGCGTTTTCGACTAACATCCTGTCATCCGGATAAATCATTGCGTGCCAAAGGAACGGGTCAGCGATATAGTCCTCAGGTTTATAGCCGGTGATCGGAATACATCCTGCGCTATGCCAGGTGGATGTGGCCTCTTTCCCGCTGATCTCAACGGCATACACATAGGTGGTAACGGCATTTACCATTTTTTTGTAGCGCTCTTCACTCTTTCCAGGGGCAGCTGCAGACTCGGCGCACTCTGCAAGTCGCCGCCTTGTCTCCTGCAATTCGCGTATGAGTTGCTCTTTTGTTTTACCCTTATCTTGCATAGAGTATGTCCCCTCGGTTCAAAGCAGGCCCGCTTATCTGTCTCCAGATAATTATAATCTATAGATATTAGAAAGAACTGTCAACGTTTTGGGCACGTTTGTCACATTTTGGACAGGTTTGGGCAGAAGTTGTACTTTGACAATTTTCTGCGGCTTGAAAAACTGAAGGTACTTCTTAAACTGGTAAGCATGGTAGGCGCGAGGGGTATTGAACCCCTGACCTCTTCCGTGTCAAGGAAGCGCTCTCCCACTGAGCTACGCGCCTGAAGAAAACCTATTTAACCTAAAAACGCAGAACCTTGTCAAGGATGCACAAGGATTCAGTGAATCTCAAGAGATGAAAAGAAGTAGGGTATTTCGTATGCTGCCGATTCCTTTGAGTCGGAACCGTGCACGATATTGTGCTCGATATCAGAGGCAAAGTCCGCTCTGATGGTGCCAGGAGCCGCATCCTTCGGATTTGTTGCACCCATGGCCTCTCTCACTGTGCTAATAGCGTTTTTGCCTTCTACAACCATCACTACAACCGGCCCTTCCGACATGAATGCAGTGAGGCTGCCGTAAAACGGCCGCTCTTTGTGGACGATATAAAATCCCTTTGCATCATCTTCCGACATCTTAATCAATCTCAGCGCTGCAATCCTCAAGCCCTTCTGTTCAAACCTCTTTATGACATCGCCGATCACGTTTTTCTTGACTCCGTCCGGCTTTACAATTGATAATGTTCTCTCCATTTTTCCTCCGTCTATATATGCAGTTTCTTTATTAATTTTTTTACAGATGAGCACGATTTTCTGAATTGTGCCTTTTCTTCCTTCGAAAGTTTGAACTCCACAATTTTTTCAACCCCTTCTTTTCCGAGGATGACCGGTACGCCCATGTAGATATCTTTTATGCCGTATTCACCGTTCAGATATACGGCGCATGGGAGCAGCCGCCGTTCATCATTGAGGATCGACTTGATCATCTGAAAAGTTGCGGCTGCAGGCGCATAGTAAGCGCTTCCGGATTTCAGGTGAGCAACGATCTCAGCCCCTCCGTTGCGCGTCCTTTCGATCAGGGATACGATTTTCTTTTTCGGAAGCAGTTCTGTTATCGGTATGCCTTCAACTGCCGTAAAGCGAGATAGAGGCACCATATCATCTCCGTGCCCTCCGAGTACGAGGGCCTCGATATCTTCGGGAGAGACATTCAGTTCCCATGAAAGAAATGCTGCCAATCTGGATGCATCGAGTATGCCGCCCATGCCCATGACCCGTTTGCAGGAGAATTCGGTTGTTTTCCATGCAATCTGCGCCATTATGTCCATCGGGTTGGTAACAACGATGATGATGGCATTGGGAGATATTTTTGCTATTTCCTTGCAGACACCCTTTACAATGTCGGCATTGGCATGAAGGAGGTCGCTCCTCGACATGCCCGGTTTTCTTGCCAGCCCTGCTGTGATGACAATCATGTCGGAACCGGCTGTATCAGAATAGCGATTTGTTCCCTTAATGGTCGATGAGGAATTCCAGATAGGACATGCCTCTGCAAGGTCCAATGCCTTGCCCTGCGGCACCCCTTCTATGACATCGAACAGAACAACATCGGCGATTCCCGACTGTACGACAAACTGCGCTGTTGTTGCGCCGACATTGCCGGCCCCTATAATAGATACCTTTTTCTTCATGGCGAAGATACATTATATAGAATCAGGAAAGAGAATGGCAAGGAATGAGGCCCTATTGTCAAGGCAAAATGAGTACAGGAATGGGTATGTGAAAAACCTGTATCTATGTTGTGCTTATAAGAAAGTTGTCTGATGCAGGTAAAATAGAACAGAAGAGAAGAAAGAATCGTTCAAAGGAGGTTTCTTGAATACGCTCACTAAATATTTTTTTAAAGGATTATTGTTCCTTATTCCAATAGCTGTTACCCTTTACGTCCTGTACCTTATTGTTTCAACAGTTGACCGGATTTTCGGTTTTACCGTCCCCGGCCTGGGCTTTCTGATTACGATAGCGCTTGTGACGATCATAGGGTTTCTTGTTTCGACCTTTTTGGCAAAAGGGGCTGCCAGACTCATAGACAACCTGTTCAGCCGCATGCCGATCGTAAAAATGATCTATTCGGCCATCAAAGACCTTGTGAACGCCTTCGTGGGTGAAAAAAAGCGGTTCAATAAACCCGTATTCGTAAACATCTCGCCGGGCAGCTCAGTGAGGATTGCCGGGTTTGTTACGCGGGAGAGCCTGGACACAATCGGCATGGCTGACATGATGGCAGTCTATATCCCTCAGTCGTACAATTTTGTTGGCAATCTGATAATCGTGCCCAAAGAGCAGGTCAGCCCGATAGACATCGAAAGCGGCAAAGTTATGACCTTTATCGTATCCGGAGGGGTATCAGAATTGTAAACCTTGCAAGACCGAGGCAGATTTTGACCGTCAAGGTTTTTACGCCCTTTGAAAGCGGTTTTCTATCACACCCATTTCTCCTGTCGCAGCCCGCGCAGCTTAGTTCCGGGTTATGCCGTACTACAATTTGATCAATTGACAGAAATACAAAACCGGCGGTATGATATAAAGTAATACCGGAGGTGCATTTATGGGCAAAACAAAGATTGCGATAACGTTAGATGAACAGTATATTGATCAGCTGGACACATTTGTCAACAAGCATATGTTTCAGAACCGCAGCCAGGCTATTCAGGAGGCTGTAAAGGAGAAACTTGCACGGATAAAACGCACCCGTCTGGCCAAAGAATGCGCGAAGCTTGATCCAACCTTTGAAAAGTCAATGGCAGATGAAGGATTAACTGAGGATCTGAGCCAATGGCCCGAATACTAAGGGGTGACATTCGATGGGCCGATCTGAACCCTGTGCGGGGCCGTGAGCAGGCAGGCTTACGTCCTGTTTTAATTTTAAGCCAGGATATATTCAATGAACGATCAGGGACGGTCATTGCCGTAGCGCTGACCAGTCAGCCTCAGAAAGCAGGATTTCCATTGACCCTTGAATTAAAAACCTCAAATTTACCCAAAGAGTCATGGGTAAAAATAAGCCAGATTCGGACGCTTTCCGTTGAGAGAATTGGGAAAATAATAGGAAGAGCTTCTCCCGAGGAAATAGAACAGGTTGTCGACGGACTGAATGAGATAATAGGCGCGTAACAGATTTACGGAATAAATTTACTGCAGAGTTTTCCCTCGTATTCGGGAAAATCCTCGAAGGTGAGCGGTTTCCCGCGGGTGAGATTGATTTTTAAGAGCATAAAATTCAGCTGCCTGATCTTCCTGAGCCGCTCTTTGTCGTCATCGATTGTATTGATCAAGGCGCACATGTTGACGATTTCGTTTCTTGCCTCCAGTTCAGGCGGGATGCAGCCTGCGTTTTTTAGAAAACGGTAGGCCATCCTCAGGTCTTCGGGAATCCAGGTATCATCTTCAAAAACGAGGGGGTTGCCCCGTCCTTCGAGGTTATCGAACTCGCCGTTCAGCATGGCTTCGGCAATCCGCCTTTCCGCGATCCTGAAGAACGATTCCATATGTCTTTACCTTATCGCAAGCATTCTGTCCAAGGCCTTTTTTGCGGGGATGCGCACCTCTTCCTGTACTTTAGTTATAAAAGTATTGTCCTTCAAGGCCCTGAAAACACTGTTCAGCGTGGTTTTTTTCATAGTAGGACAGATCATGTCTTTGCGCAGGGGATAAAATACCTTATCGGGGTTCTCTTTTCTCAGACGGTATAACAGCCCGATTTCTGTTCCGACGATAAACTCTTTTTCTGTCGACGTGTTTGCAAATCTCAGCATTCCGGATGTGCTTGTGACATGATCCGCCATCTCAAGTACATCGAGCCTGCATTCCGGATGCGCCATGACGAGCGCCTTTGGATGCTCTTTTCTTGCAGCCGCAACGTCATCAGGCCTCACCCGCTCATGGACATGGCAGAAGCCGTCCCATGCAATGACCTTCTTCTTCGTATTGTGCTGAGCCCACATCGAGAGGTTCCTGTCAGGGACACAGATGACGGTATCCTCCGGCAGGGAGTCGATGACTTTTGCAACATTCGCCGATGTGCAGCATATGTCGCTTTCCGCCTTCACAGCCGCAGTGGTGTTCACGTATGCCACCACCGGCGCTCCCGGATGCTGCGCTTTAATATCTCTAAGCGTAAATCGTGCCGGATAGATGTAGGGAGGAGGACTGCTGAAACCCGGAAATTGTTTCATCTCCTGCCTCGGGGCGGCAACATTGATCATGTCGGCCATGGGGCAGCCTGCGTCTATCTCGGGCAGCAGGACGGTCTTGTCGGGGCAGAGGATCGAGGCGCTCTCAGCCATGAACGCAACGCCCGCGAATACAATGACATCACAATCTATTTCGGATGCAGTCCTGGAGAGTTCGAGCGAGTCGCCCGTGAAATCCGCTATCTCCTGAATTTCATCCCTCTGGTAGTTGTGAGCGAGGATAATAGCGCGCCGAAGTTGCTTGAGCTCAAGGATATCGTCCCGAAGGCGGGTTTCCTCAGGAGACATTTAAAACCTGACGGGTTCTTTCTTTGCGAGAGCAGAGTTCGTGAAAAGGACGGAGCCGTCTTCCAGGACGATTTTGTAAATCAGCTCGTTTTTCTTTCCCGGTTTCTCCGGATCACCGGATGATACAGGATATGTCAATGTGCCGTTATAGTGGGAGAGCACTTTTTTCACATACTGCTGTGTTTCAGTGATCGGGGGGACGTACCCGTATTTCGCAACCTTATTCGGCCCGGCATTATAGGCAGCGAGTGCGAGGGTCAGGTCGCCGTTGAAGCGGTCGATGAGATGTTTCAGGTATTTTGTTCCGCCTTCGATATTCTGCTCAGGGTCAAAGGGATTATGTACATCCAGGTCATTTGCAGTGCCCGGCATAAGCTGCATCAGGCCCATGGCTCCTTTGCTCGATACAGCGCGGTCATTCCAGTTCGATTCGGTCTTTATAACGGCCTTAATGAGAGAGGGATCGAGGTCATAGGTTGAGGCTTTCTCGTGGACGATATCGTGGTAATCAACATCCCTTCCCGAATCGGTTTTTGCGCGTTTTATTCCGGCGGCCGACGAACGCGTATTCTCTTTTGAAATATTGTTCGCCTTTTTTCCCAGAGGGGTGTCAGTATAGCACTCTACCCCATCTGCATCGGTATATTTATAAATGTCTGCATGGGCAGGGAATGCAATAATCAGGGTAAATAGAAATAATATATAAATATATTGCATAGTTAAATAATATCACTAACGGCGTATCCTGTCAATATTATTGCCGTGTTGTCGTATCAGCGCACTGCTCTGAAATCCCTTTGATGAGGCCCTCGGGAGTCGCTACGATTTTTTTCACGGGGATGCCGAGGGCTTCCTGCATATCGTCGAGCGTAACGTTATCCAGAAACCTGTCCTGATCATCGAGGACAACGTCGGGCACAAGGATCGTGTCATGGCCTTCAACGCAGTCCAGGGCTGTTTTCATCACGTCCCTTCCCGTAAGGAGTCCGGCGACCGTAACCTGAGATCCGAAAAAGGTATTTTCAACTGCCACTACATCCAAGGATAGGTGCTCTTTTTCAGAGAGTTTTTCGATAAATTTTTTCAGGAAAGGATAAAAGGAGATCCCCGTAAAGGTGAGAAATTTTTTCCCGCACTGCAATGCCTGCGAAATCTTCAGCTTTTTCGCCTTGCTCAGGAAGAGAGGGACCATTCCGACGCCATTTTCGATCTGGTGCAGTTCTCCGTATTCGCTGAGAGAAGGGAAGGGCTGTTCAGCCTTCAGGTACAGTTCGTCCGCTCCGTAGACGATGGGATTGCCATGTTTTTTGGTGAACCGCTTCTGGAATGCTTCAATGATACTGAGCGCATTGATCGCATCCTCTTTTGTCACAGGACGAACGACCTGCTTCCTGTGTATCGTCAGCCCGACAGGGACGACTGCTATGGAAAGCACATAGGGATAGAGAGAATAAAGCGAGCTGAGAGTATTCTGCAGCTCTTTTCCGTCATTATGCCCGGGGCAGAGGACGATCTGAACGTTGGAGCGTATCTTGTTGTCCTTGAGAAACCTGAGTTCTTTCATGATATCGGTGGCCTTTGGATTTCCGAGGAGTCTGTTCCGTATCGCCCTGTCCGTCGAATGTACGGAAATGTAAAGTGGACTAAGCCGCTGCCCGACAATCCGCTGTTTGTCTTCCTTGCTCAGATTCGAGAGGGTTATGTAGTTCCCGTAAAGGAATGACATACGGTAGTCCTCGTCTTTGACATAGAGCGTTTTCCTCAGGCCCTTCGGAAGCTGCTTGACGAAACAGAAGATGCAGTTGTTTTTGCATGTCATAACCCTGAACGGTTTAAAATCAATGCCCAGGTCGTTCGAGTCCCGGACCAGCGTGAGAACCATATTCTTTCCCTCCCGCTTCAGACGTATTTCGAGGGAGTCCTCCGGGCTGTAAAACATGAAGTCAATAGGATCACGCAACGGATGAGCATTCACGGACAGCAGTAGGTCACCAGGCAGCAGGCCTGCCTTGTTTGCCGAACTGCCTTTGGAAACGCTTTCTATTGTTATGCCGCGTTCAGTCCGCATGCGTCAGCTTGATGCCCCGGTAAATGTAATGGAGACCGGAGACCGCCGTAATCCCTGCAGTTATGCCGAACAGGATCCAGGGTACTTCCGGAGAGAAGGACAGATTGATATCCAGCAGGATATACGCGATGAGGAGGCTCTGCGCCCAGATGGTGGTCTTGCCGAGCATTGTCGGGTCGACCTGTGATTTCCCGGTGGTCAGATAGAGGAGAAACCATCCGATGATGATGATGATATCCCTGCTGAGGACCGTTATGGTGAGCCATTTGGGAATCCAGCCGTAGATCGAAAAAATAATGAATGACGAGACGAGCAGGAATTTATCCGCCAAAGGGTCAAGGAATGTTCCCAATGCGGTTTTTTGATTGGTCATGCGCGCAAAGAGGCCGTCAAAGAGGTCGGTAAGCGCTGCAACGACAAAAAGGACGAGCGAATAGTCGTATCTCTTATACACAATCGAAGTGATAAAAACGGGAATGAGGACGATCCTCAGTATGGTTAATGTGTTGGGTATGTTCAATACCCCCACGGCAGAGCCCCCCTAAAACACTACAGCAGCACGCTATGTCTGCTACGGAATATTTAACGGCAATTTTTCAAAATTCAGTCTTAATCCAAGACGCTTATGGCATGCGGTTTGTTTGCTCCCATGCACGAAAGAATAAAGCGTCTCGGCATAACACTTCTCGACCGAAAACCTGTATGCTGCTGCTTCTCTCAGGGCATCTGCTGCATATCTCTTTGCAATCGCCTTTTTCCCGCTGAGAAAAGCGATTTCTCCGAAGCCGAGTCTGCAATAGATGACCCCCCTCGGGTCCTTTGTCTTTCGAAAGAGCTGCAGCGCTTTTTTCAGATACCCGGTCGCTTTTGCATAATCGCCGGTCATCTTGTATGCTGTGCCGAGCCCCCATAAGGTATAGGCGTAGCTGACCCGGTCGCCCATCTTTTGATAAAGTCTCGTTGCCTTTGAAAAGTATGCGAAGGCATTATGAAAATCAGTGCGCATCCTGTATGCGTTCCCTATACCACAATAGGAATAGGCCTTCCCGAAACGGTCTTTCACGGAAGCGAAAACCCTGTTTGCGGCCATATAATAGTCCAGGGAATCTTTCGAAGCCCCGGCAATACGGGAAGCGCCGCCGAGACCGCAGAGGCAGTAGCCGATTCCCCGGGTATCGTTAAGAGATTTAAAGAGCGTATACGCCGAATAAAACGCGCTGATCGTAGCGGGAATGTCTCCTTTTATCCTTAACGCACCTGCCTCGGCCCATGTTGAAAAAGCGAGGCCCTCGGTGTCATTTTTCTTCTTATACGTACTTTTTGCCTTGCGGATGCACTGCAGGGCTTCCTTCCATTTGCCCTGCGCCCGCAGCGAAAGGCCCAATCCCACCTGTGCATCTGCGACCTGAGCAGGCGAGCCGATGTCGCGGGCATGCTCTATTGCGTTCAGATAGCTCTCCGCAGCAAAGGCAAAGTCGCCTACCATCCTGCAGATATCGCCCAGGGCGAGCATGCAGCGCAGGGTCCCTTCTTTGTCGCGAATTTTAGCATAACCGCGCAATGCCTTTGTGAAAAGCCTGAAAGATTCCCGGTAATGAGATTTCTCTCTCATTTTTTCCGCATCGCGGAGGGTACTATCTATATTCTGCATTCTGCAACCTCTCTGAATTGCCTGATGACTGTTTGATAATTGTCAGCATTGAAAAATGCCGAGCCCATGACGAGAATATCCGCACCCGCAGAGATTACGTCATGCGCGTTGTCTATTTTAACACCGCCGTCAACCTCTATCAGGGGTGATAGGTTTTTTTCCATGAGGTGGTTTTTTAACGCCCTGATTTTGTCGAGTGTCTGCGGAATGAATACCTGTCCGCCGAACCCTGGGTTTACGGACATGAGGAGAATAAGATCGGCATCCGGTGCAATATCCTCAAGGAGCGATACAGGTGTTGCGGGATTGAGCGAGACCCCGGCTTTTCTTCCGCTTTCCTTAATCGACTGTATTGTCCTATGAAGGTGTATGGACGCCTCATAGTGCACTGTCAGATAATCTGCGCCCGCGTTGATAAAATCCCTCAGGTAGCGGTCCGGTTCCTCGATCATAAGGTGGACGTCGAGCGGTAACGAAGTGATCGTCCGTATTGCCGCAACGATAGACGGCCCGATCGTGATGTTCGGGACAAAATGGCCGTCCATGATATCGAGGTGAAGGAGATCTGCCCCTGCTGCTTCCGCAGCCCTGATCTCTTCCCCGAGCCTCAGGAAATCAGCGGAAAGTATTGAAGGAGCTATTTTCGCTTTTTTCATTAGTTATGCCCTGTATCCCGATATGAGGAAAGGATGAATTATGAAGGATGAAGAAGGAATCTTTCCTTTATCCTTCATAATTCATACCTCATCCTTCATCCTTATTTAGTATATATATCATAAAAGAAGTTCAGAAGAGCTTCAAGTAAATTGTGTCTCCGGTCTTTATCTGTTTTCCCGGTTCGGGTCTCTGCGATTCCACACGCTCTCCGTCGCCTTCGGTGGTTACCTTCAAATTCAGCTTTGTGATCAACTCCTGGGCCTGCTGAACAGACAGTCCTTTAAAGTCGGGACAGGTGTATAGTTTTTCGTACGGACCGAGACTGACGATCACCTGAATATGGTCACTCACCGGTTCATCGGGCCCTGGTTTCTGTGAGATGACCCTGTCTTTCTCAACAAGATCCGAATGCACCAGGATTACCCTGGAAATTTTCAGGCCTTTCTGGATCAGCAATGTCTCGGCATTGACAAGCGGTTCATTGACGAGCATCGGAACTGATGTTATCCGTGGGCCCTTACTGACGACGACCTTAATCCCCCTCCGTTCTCTCACTGTGTTGCCGCCGGGGACATCCTGCCGCAGTATGTTCCCCGGGGTGATGGCAGAATCGTAATCATCACCCTCGATCTTCAGATAAAGCCCTTTGTCCGCGAGGAGCTTGTTCGCCTCGATGGGAGTCTTTCCGGTTAGGTCGGGCACTTCCACTGTCCTGCTGAAACTCAGGACCTTGAACGTCATATACCCGAAGATCAATCCGATCAGGACGAAGGAAAAAATATACAGGGGAAAACGTATAAAGCTGTTTAGTTCTTTTTGCAACTGTCTGCCCAGATGAATTGGTTATGTGTGAATGTGATATGCAGAGCCTCAGCAAGAATCTTCATTTACAGTACCTATCCATGCGGATGTGTTCCAAGAAATGCGATCGCGTCCTTTACCCTCGTCAGATCAACCCTTGTATTCACGCATGGCCCGAAGGGACGTTCGTTCGGAATTCCAAGGACCGGGAGCGGGTAGGTATCGGATATCCCGCTGCTGAGGTCGTTCTCACAGGCGACCGCAACGACCGCCTCGGGCCTTGTCTCGCTGATGATCCTTCTTGCCAATGAGCCGCCGGTAGCGACAAAGAGGGTGATATGATATTCATCAGCGATCTGGATCATGTCTTTGATCTCGCATCTCCCGCACTGCTTGCAATTGTTAATATTATACGTCAGCCGTATATCGCATTCGTTCATCTGAAGGCAATGGGGGAGGAGAAGGAGTATTTTCTTCGGGTTCAGTTTTTCTTTTTTCACCAGTTTGTTGTTCAGGTCGATGATGAATTTCTGATAGGCCTCTTTTCTCTCCTTCGAAAAAGCGCCGACGGCCATGAGCAATGGATAGAGCATTTTGAGGGTAACCCCTCTCATCCATTTACGGCTCATCGAAAAACGCACCTGCCGCCAAACGCCTTCCTCCGAGGAAGTCCCTGACGGTCATTGCCCGTCTGCCTTCAGGCTGAAGCTCGATGATCGACAGCAACCCCGCTCCCGTTCCCACAATGAGTTCATCTCCTGCCTTCTCGATCCTGCCTGCGGGCCCTGACCCTTCGAGAACGCTGACTCTGGTAATTTTAATCCGTTCGCCGTTTAAATAACAATATGCACACGGCCATGGAAACATGCCGCGCACCATGTTCCGTATATCTTCTGCAGCAGAGCTAAAGTTGATTCGCCCGTTTTCTTTCCTGAGTGGCGGTGCGTAACTGGGGGGCCCTGTCTGCGGGACCGGGAGTAATGCCCCGTTTTTCAGGTGTTCTAACGTTTTGATCAATAGCGAAGCACCGGTTTCCGAAAGCCGTTTCCCGAGCGTATCTGCAGTATCATCAGGAGAGATATCAGTCTCCTCCTGGAGCAGGATGTCGCCGGTATCGAGTCCCTCATCCATGAGCATTGTTGTTACGCCGGTCCTTTTTTCTCCCTGTATGATCGCCCACTGTATCGGGGCAGCTCCCCGGTATTTCGGCAGCAGCGATGCATGGATATTAATACATCCGTGCACGGGAAGACTCAGAATTCGGGGAGGAAGGATCTTCCCGTATGCAACGACTACGATGAGGTCGGGCTTCAGCCCCTGCAACATATCGAGAAAGGAAAGGTCTTTCATGTTCGGCGGCTGGAAGACCTGAATCTCCCTTTCGACAGCGACTTTTTTTACGGGCGGAGGTGATAAAAGACGGTCTCGCCCCTTCCTTTTATCCGGCTGCGTGACGACAGCGATCACCTCTTCTCCTGCCTGAAGGAGGGCGTTCAGTGCCGGTATGGCGAATGATGGGGTGCCGAAAAAAATTATGCGCATGGGAAGTCAGTTGTCATTATGGTGCAGACGGTATGAAATATTATTTTTCGATACCTTCTTTATTCATTTCCTGCAGAAATTTTTTGTACCGCCTCTTGAAAAATTCTCTTCTGATAGGGCTCATCCTGTCGATGAGGAGAAGTCCTTCAAGGTGGTCTATCTCATGCTGCAATGCCCTCGCAAGGAGCCCGCCTGCTTCTATCTCCATCTCTTTGCCTTCCCTGTTCACCCCCCGTATAAATACCTTCTCGGGTCTTTTTATCGTTGTCATGTACCCGGGAACGCTCAGGCATCCTTCCTCTGCTTCCATCATGCCGGTTTTCTCGACAATAACCGGGTTGATAAGGACTATCAGCGGCACTTCTTCTTCTTTCACACTGATATCAATAACGCACAATTGCTGTGAGATTCCGATCTGGTTCGCCGCAAGGCCCACCCCGTGGGCGCACTTCATCGTCTCGATCATATCATCGATAAGCTGCTGGGTCTGCCCGTCGATGTTTTCTATCGGAGCGGTTTTCTTCTTCAGGATTTTATCGGGGTATTTTTTTATTTCGAGCAAAGCCATGTCGCTATTATACCATTTCAGTATTTCAGGATTGAAATATGAAAATGAAATTAGGTATCATATCTCGTTTTTCTGTTTCACAAAATCTTAAACGAAGGGTGTTGGATCAAGCTGATCGATTTTACCGTAAAAGAGGAAAGGGAGCGTTACCGCCACAGCACATCCCACATCATGGCCCATGCGGTAAAGGAACTTTTTCCCGAAGCGAAACTCGCGATAGGTCCTGCAATAGACGACGGTTTCTACTATGATTTCGACCTCGACAGGACACTTGCGCCTGAAGACCTCATAGTCATCGAAAAAAAGATGTTGGAAATCATAAAACAGAACCAGCCTTTTGTCCGGAGGGTTGTTCCGAAAAAAGAAGCAGTCGACCTCTTCAGAGACAAAGGCGAGGGATATAAAGTCGAGCTGCTTGAAGACATCGCCGACGAAGAAGTATCACTGTATGAAGAAGGTGGGTTCATCGACCTCTGCAGGGGGCCGCACCTTGATTCAGCCGGACAGGTAGCTGCCTTTAAACTTCTGAGTGTTGCAGGTGCGTATTGGCGCGGGAACGAGAAGAACAAGATGCTCCAGAGGATTTACGGAACTTCCTTTACAAAGAAAGAAGACCTGAAGCAGCACCTCGATTTTCTCGAGGAGATCAAAAAAAGGGACCACAGGAAACTCGGGAAGGAACTGGACCTTTTCAGCACGAGCGATGAAATCGGCGCAGGTCTCATTCTATGGCATCCCAACGGCGCGTTAATACGAAGGACGATAGAGGATTTCTGGCTGAACGAGCATTACAAGGCAGACTATAAGATCCTCTGCACGCCGCACATCGCAAAGCTCAATTTATGGCAGAAGAGCGGGCATCTCGATTTTTACCGGGAGAACATGTATTCTCCCATGGAGATTGAGGGCGTTGATTATGAACTCAAACCCATGAACTGTCCGTTCCACATCCACGTCTATAAAACATCATTGAGGAGCTACAAGGACCTTCCTGTACGATATGCCGAATTAGGTACCGTCTACCGGTATGAACGTTCGGGAGTTCTCCACGGCCTGTTGCGCGTGAGAGGATTTACCCAGGACGACGCGCATATCTTCTGCAGGGAAGACCAGATCGAAAATGAGATTCTGAAGGTGCTCGATTTCACTCTCTTTATTCTCAAGACCTTCGGTTTCTCACACTATGATATCTATCTTTCGACACAACCCGAGAAATTCGTAGGGACACCCGGGAATTGGGATCGGGCGACGAACGCCCTCAAGCAGGCACTCGAGGCAAAAGGGCTTGCCTATGCAATAGACCCGGGCGAGGGGGTGTTCTACGGTCCGAAGATCGACATCAAGGTGAAGGATTCTCTGAACAGACCGTGGCAGTGCAGCACCATACAGGTGGATTTCAATAACCCGGAACGGTTCGACATGTCCTACCGCGGAAGCGACGGGAAAGAGCATCGGCCGATCATGATCCACAGGGCGCTCATGGGTTCGCTGGAACGCTTCTTCGGCATACTCATCGAACACTATGCGGGTGCATTTCCGGTATGGCTTGCACCTGTTCAGGTTGAGGTGCTTACGATTGCTGAACGGCATGCGGAATACGCGAAGGCGCTTTCGGACAGACTGAGATCAGAGGGGATAAAGACCGAACTGAATGCCGAAAACGAAAAAATCGGCTACAAGATCAGGAATTCCACTATGAGGAAAGTGCCGTATTTGATTGTAGTAGGCGATAAAGAAATAGCGGAGAATTCGATTATGGTGCGGAAACGTTCCGGTGAAAACATCGGGCCTTATACCGCAGAGGAATTCATCGGGATGCTGAAAGAGAAGATTACGAGTAAGAGTCAGGAGTTTTGACCCTCTTCCGGGTTTCTCCCTTTTTACACATTTTTGGCTGAAATCTGTTATACTATTTTTTCATTTTTCAACGATGAACGAATAATTTTTAATAGAGGAGGACACGATGCCGAAAATTAAGACCCATAGAGGCGCTGCTAAAAGACTGAAAATGACCGGAACCGGGAAAATAAAACGGTACAGCGGTTACAAAAGCCATCTCCTCACAGGAAAGCCGGCGAAAAGGGCTCGGAGGCTCAGAACAGCTTCTTTAGTTTCCAAGTCTGATTATGGTAGAATGAAACGTCTTCTGCCATATTTATAAGAAAAGTTTAGAGTTAAAAGTTAAGAGTTAAGAGTTATAAAAAATATAATCCGCAACTTTTAACTTTACACTTTTCACTTTTAACTGATTTTACTTTAACTGTTTTTTTAGGAGGTTTAGATGCCAAGAGCAAAAGGTGGATTCAAAACAAGAAAAAGAAGGCGTAAGCTGTTAGATAAGGCAAAGGGCTATTACGGCGCGAAAAGCCGTCTCTACCGTGTTGCGACAGAAGCAGTCGACAAAGCCATGCAGTACGCCTATCGGGACCGCAAGAACAAAAAGCGTGAGTTCCGTGCACTCTGGATTACGAGAATCAATGCCGGGGTACGCGCTCTGGGGATGAGTTACAGTGTGTTTATGGCACGGTTGAAGAAGGCGGACATCGTCCTGAACCGGAAGGCGCTTGCCGACCTGGCATATAGTGATCCGTCTGCGTTCAGTCAGCTTGTCGAGAAAGTCAAAAATTGAAGTGAGCAGTGGAGGAAATCCTTTCTCTTAAACAGTCCTTCCTGAATGATGCGGAATCAACCGCATCCCTCTCCGACCTCCAGCATTTGAAGTTGAAATATCTAGGGAAAAAGGGTCTTGTGACTGCAAAACTCAAGGCTCTTTCCTCAGTCCCTCCTGAAGAAAAACCCGCATACGGCAAGGCCGTCAATGAAATCAAAGGGTTTATCGATGAAGAGATTGTCAGGAGAGAGGCTGCGCTCAAACAGAAAGATCACGAAAAACGCATCCTCTCAGATGCGATTGACATCACGCTGCCGGGCAAGTTTACTCCCTTCGGCAAAGAGCATCCGATTACCCAGGTATTGTCGGAAATAACCGCCATCTTTGTTTCGATGGGGTTCGGCATCGAGGAAGGCCCGGAAGTCGAGCACGACTATTATAATTTTGAAGCACTGAATATGCCCAAAAACCATCCTGCAAGGGACATGCAGGACACCTTCTACATATCCGACGATATTGTCATGCGCACGCACACTTCGCCTGTTCAGATTCGCGTTATGGAACAAAGGAAGCCGCCGTTGAAAGTGATCGCCCCCGGGAAGGTCTACCGGTGCGACGCGGATGTTTCCCATACTCCCATGTTCCACCAGGTTGAAGGGTTCATGGTCGACACAGATATCGCTTTCAGCGACCTCAAAGGAGTGCTGGAGCTTTTTATCCACAGCATGTTCAGCGCTGAGACTCCTGTGAGGTTCAGGCCGAGTTTTTTCCCGTTTACCGAACCGAGCGCAGAGGTGGATATCGGCTGTATTTTCTGTTCGGGAAAAGGATGCAGGGTATGCAAGCACACGGGGTGGCTTGAGATACTGGGCGCGGGGATGATCAATCCGAGGGTCTTCGAATTCGCCGGGTATGCCCCCGGCATGTATTCCGGTTTCGCCTTCGGCATGGGGGTCGAGCGGATCACCATGCTCAAGTATTCGATTGATGACATACGGCTGTTCTACGAAAACGACCTGCGGTTTCTGCGTCAATTCTGAGCGAATTATTCGAGCAAAAGTCCTATTCTGGTAGCCGCAGGCTTTCCGCCCCGGCGGATCGCTGAGGTGATAGCCTGCGTTTGTAAGGCACTGAAAAAAGAAAACACACAAACTAAAGTTTGCGGCTACAATAATAGGTTTTTCTCCGCTGACAGGGTAAGATAATATCATGGTCGAATTCATTCAACAGTTTCATCCTGTAGTACAGGCATTGCTGGCCACCTGTTTTACCTGGTTTCTCACCGCTCTCGGCGCTTCAGGCGTCCTCTTCGCAAAAGAGATCAACAAGAAGGTGCTCGACGCGATGCTCGGCTTTGCCGCGGGAGTCATGATCGCAGCCAGTTTCTGGTCTCTGCTCGCTCCGGCAATCGAGATGTCCGAGGGCAAGGATATCCCTGTCTGGGTTCCGGCTGCAGCCGGGTTTCTTTTTGGCGGTCTGTTTTTGAGGATGATCGACAAGGTTCTCCCTCACCTGCATCTTGGCTTTCCGATGGAAGAGGCCGAAGGTGTGAAAACAAACTGGAAGCGAAGCACGCTGCTTATTCTCGCAATAACATTGCACAACATCCCTGAAGGCCTGGCAGTAGGAGTTGCCTTTGGCGCTGTCGCCGCAGGCATTCCTTCTGCTACATTGCCGGGGGCGATTGCCCTGGCAGTCGGGATAGGGATTCAGAATTTTCCCGAAGGGCTCGCGGTCTCAATGCCGCTGCGCCGTGAGGGCATGTCCCGCTTAAAAAGTCTCTGGTACGGACAATTATCCGCAGTCGTCGAACCGATTGCCGGTGTTATCGGCGCCGCGGCTGTTATTGTCGCCCAGCCATTGCTCCCTTATGCCTTGTCTTTTGCCGCAGGCGCCATGATATTCGTTGTCGTCGAGGAACTCGTCCCGGAGTCGCAGAGAGGGGGTAATACCGATTTGGCGACCGGGGGGGCAATGATCGGTTTTGCAGCGATGATGGTGCTTGATGTCGCGTTTGGGTGAAAAGGGTTTTCCTGCCAGTGGCATACTAATCGGATAGTTCGCGATGAAAAAACTATGAAATGTTAAGAAAGGAGTAACTTTTCCTGTCTGAGACCCAGAGAAGCTATTATTTCAAAATCACTGTCTACATGCAAAACAACAGCTTTATCAGAAGCTGCTGCAGCGATAAAAAGATCTGTCGTCGATACGGTTTTCCCTTTTCTGTCCAGCGCGTATCCCCATTGTGCCGCCTTTTCAACGACCTCATCTTTCATCGGAATTTGCGGCAGGGACAGTATGGTTTCCTTCAGGGTTTTAAACAGCCTGTCATCCTTAAAAAATCACCTTGAGAACCCCGTCAATTTCCCTGAGGGTCTTTATGATCCCTGCGGCCTCAGCAGGCTTCAAATCATCCGGCTTTATCTCCGCTATAGCGCTGCATATACCGTCGAAGGCTTTTTTTACATTGAGATCATCGTCCAGATTTTCGCCAAATGCCTTCTCGATCTTTTCACCAAAGGAACTTCCCATCCCCGATTTTCCGGCTGACTTTCTGTTGATTTTTTTTACGCATCGTTTAAGGGTTCTCAGTTTATTTACGGTCAATCGCATCAGCGGGTCCGAATAGTTCAGCTTTTCCCGGTAATGGCCGTAGATGAGGAAAAAACGTATTTCCGACAGGGTATACCCAAGCTCGCGAAGATTGTCAACGTACACAATATTCCCCCTGCTCTTTGACATCTTCTGGCCGTTCATGTGGAGGTGTTCGCAATGGAGCCAGTACCGTGCCATCGGGTACGGCCTCACTGATTCGATGATCGCCAGGGTATAATCGTGATGCCGGTAGAGGTTGTCGATGCCGCCGCAGTAAATCGAAAGGGTTTCATGAAAATGGCTGCTGATCATGCTCGGGTCCTGCACATTCCACGATGGCCTCCCCCTGCCGATCCGTGTATCCCAGTAATGCGCGTCTCCCGTCCGGTATCCGTGCCAGAGGATGAAATCACCAAGATTCCACTGCATTCCCGGATAGGTATCCTTATGGAACCTTTTCGTTCTGGAAGGCCACCTCGACATATCAAGGCCGTAGAGTTTTCCGAACCCCGGGAACTTGAGTGGGTCGAAATAGACATTCCCGTTGTGCCAATAGGCGATCTTTAATGTGAGGAGACGCTCTATGATTTTTACAGCCTCGTTGACGCACTCCGAGGCCTTCGGAAGGTAGGCGGGAATATTCATCTCCAGGGCCTTCATCTCGCTGATAAATGCCCTGATATTTTTTTCCGTCAGACGCTTGACGGTAGTCCTCTGCTTTTTGGCTTCCTGAATGGACTTGTCTTCTATATCGGTCAGGTTCATGCCCCTCTGTACCGGATAGCCGGCGTAGATGAGATACCGTACGAGAATATCTTCAAACAGGAAGGTCCTGAAATTGCCGATATGCGCCTTCTGGTAGACCGAAGGGCCGCACGTAAAAACAGTGACTCCCTTTTTTTTCACCGGACGGAATGTCTCGAACCTTTTTCCGAGGGTATTAAATAGTCTCAGCATCGCTCTTTCTCCTGTTCTGCTATCATATAAGTTTATCACAGCAGCATGGTATAAGATTGTTTTTAAAGGTATTTCTGGTAAAATTACAGAAGAGTTCAGGGTGATAAACCGACGAAGGTGGTTTAGGTGCGAGACGATACTATCCTGTTGCGATGCGGCAATTGCGGAGTGGTGAACAGACTGCCTGAGAGCAGACTGCCGGAGCACCCGAAATGCGGAAAATGCAGAAACGTTCTGGAGTTTGCCAGAATGCCGCTCGATGTAACATCATCGAATTTCGACCGGGAGGTCCTCGGATGGCCCGGGTCAGTGCTGGTTATGTTCTGGGCGCCATGGTGCGGACATTGCCGGACGATCATGCCGGTCATCGATGATATGGCGCACAGAAGGGCAGGGCGATTGAAAGTATGCAGGGTGAATGTCGATAACGAATCTGCCATCTCCGGGCGTTTTCAGATTCGGGCAACTCCAACGTTTTTTCTCTACAGGAATGGAAACAAAATCAGCGACATCGCCGGCGCCATGCCGGGATCACAGCTTGAGGCATGGATTGACGCTTCGCTGTTAGGTGCGTGTTAAATTTAATAGAAAAAATGATTATTCTGTGAGGCTTTTGCAAAAGTCCAGCACTGGTAGTCCAGGCTTCAGCCTGCGTTTGTAAGGCACTGAAAACAGCAAAAACACGCAAACTAAAGTTATCACTGGGCTATCGAGATAGCCTTCGATTAAAAAATCTTCTCCGACCCGGCGGATTTTTGTGTCTTTGAGCCTGTAGGCATCTTCGAGTTTTCTGAAGGTTTTTCCTCCTACTGAAGGAAAGGAATCCCTGCCCCCGATGATCTTTGGGAGCGATGAAGAACATTACCTTGTCGACGATGCCGTCTTCGAGGGCGTGGGCATTGAGCGACGAACCGCCTTCGATAAGCACCGATGTAATCTCCATTTTGCCGAGGGTCTCCATCAGCCATCCGAGATCGAGTTTGTCACTATAATGGATAATCCTGATCCCCGCACTTTTCGAGTTGCTCGCTTTTCTCATCGCGTTCTTTCGTGACGATGAGTGTCGGAGGAGGCGTCTGGAGGATTTTCGCATGGAGCGGAATCTCAAGGTTCGGATCGATTACGATCCTGAGCGGACTCTTTCCTTTTTTCATCCTGACCGTCAGTTGAGGATCATCTGCTTTTACCGTCCCGATGGCGGTCATGATGGCATCAACATGGCTCCGGAGCGTATGGACTTTCTTCCTTGCCTGTTCCCCTGTTATCCATTTTGACTGGCCTTCCGGGGTCGCAATCTTGCCGTCAAGGGTCATGGCGACCTTGAGCGTTACAAAAGGTTTTTTGGTCGTGATGTATTTCGTGTAGGCTTCATTCAGCTTCTTCGCCTCGTTTTCAAGAATCCCCGATGTTACCTCTATTCCTGCGTCCTGCAGTTCCGCGATGCCTTTTCCCGAAACTTTCGGGTTCGGGTCGGTCATCCCGATAACGACTCTCTTAATGCCGGCGTGAATGATCGTCTTTGCGCAGGGAGGGGTCCTCTTTTCGGTATGGCAGCACGGTTCGAGATTGACATAGAGCGTCGAGCCTTTTGCCTCCTCGCCCGCTGTCGCAATTGCAAGGGCCTCGGCATGGAGGGTCCCGGGCTTTCTGTGGTAATCCTCAGACAGGATTATCCCGTTTTTTACGATCACGGCCCCGACCATCGGGTTGGGGCTTGTCATCCCCTGTGCCCGTGCGGCAAGTCTGAGCGTGCGCCTTATATACCATGCGTCGTTCATGGATATGTAGAATATCATAAATTTTTTGAATAATAACGAATAAAATGAATTTGTTTATTCTCTTTCTTTTGCTATAATATCAATAATATGAATAATCAGATATGGTTGCCATTGATAGGGATTGCGGTAATTGTGACTGCGGGTTTTGTTGTCCTGCTTATTATCGACCTGAGAAAGACTCTGCGTTCCGTCGATCTCCTTTTAAAAACAACTGAAGAGTCCCTGAAACCAACCCTTGACGAACTTCAGCAGACGTTAAAAAGCCTGAGAAACGTTTCGGATGATATTAACGAAGTGACGACCGATATTAAAACGTTATCAGGATCGGTCAGGGACGTGGGAATGAATATCAGGGGTGTCAGTGATCTGATAGCAGATGTGACTTCTTCCACAGTCATTCAAGCCTCTGGCTTGAAAGCCGGGATCAGAGCAGGCGCCGGGGTTTTACTGAGTAATCTTTTTTCCAAAATAGGAGGCAATAAATGAGAGAAGAATGCGGTTACGGTTCAGGAGGGATTGTCCTTTCTTTTTTACTCGGCGGCATCGTCGGTGCGGGTTTTGCCCTGCTCCTCGCTCCCCAGTCAGGCCGTGAGACGAGGCAGAAGATACGGGAGCTTACCGAAGATGTTAAGGGAAAGACGATGGATTACGTGGGAGAAGTGAAGGAAAAAGTAACCGGCGGCATTGATAAAGGTAAGGAATTTTACGAAGACAAGAAAACCATGGTAACCTCTGCTATCGAGGCGGGCAAAGAGGCCTACGAACGGGAAAAAGAGAGGTTGTCCAAAGAACCGAATGCATGAAGTCTCTATCGCCCAGGGTTTACTTGAAATAGCTATCGATAATTGTAAAAAGCATGGGTATCAAAGCATTGATTCGATCAAAGCCAAAGTAGGGAAAGCTTCGGGTATTGTGCCCGATTCCCTCCTTTTCGCGTTTGAGGCATTAAAACAAGACACCATCGCCGGGAACGCTACCCTGATCGATAGAAGAAATTCCTGTCGGCGGTTTTTGCGACAGCTGCAAAAAGCATTTCACAGTTGATGAGGCGTATGTTATAGCATGCCCCATCTGCGGAAGCTCATCTTTCAAGATAGAAACAGGACGTGAATTAAATGTCGACGAGGTGGAGGTATCCTGATGAAGGTCAAGGTTGTTACCAATATACTGGAAGCCAATGACAGGCTTGCCATTGAAAACAGGAAGATATTCGACCAGGCCGGTGTCTATGTGATGAACGTGATGAGCGGGCCGGGAGCGGGTAAAACGTCACTCCTCGAGAGTACGATCAAAGACCTTAAAGGGAAATTGAAGATCGGAGTTATCGAAGGTGATATTGCCGGCACCGATGATGCCCAGAGGATAGAGGCCCTCGGCATCCCTGTTGTTCAGATAAATACCGGCGGCGGATGCCATCTTGACGCGAACATGATTTATGAAGTGCTCGGCGAATTGCCGATCAAAGACCTCGACCTGCTTATCATCGAAAATGTCGGCAACCTTGTATGCCCTGCTGAATTCAAGCTGGGAGAGGACATGAAGATAACGCTCCTCAGCATCGCCGAAGGACATGATAAACCGCTTAAGTATCCCCTGATGTTTCAGGAATCGTCTGCCCTTGTGCTGAATAAAATAGACCTTCTTCCCTATACGAATACTGATATTGGCAAGATACGGAAAGACTCTTTGTCCCTGAACCCGAATCTGAAGATATTCGAAGTTTCGTGCAGGACAGGCGAGGGGATAAGCGAATGGACGAAGTGGCTGCAGGCGCTGGTAAAGTCAGAACAAAGATAGCAGTCAAAGGCATCGTCCAGGGTGTCGGCTTCAGGCCATTCGTTTATAAGTTAGCAAAATCGCTGCAGCTCTGCGGTTATGTCATCAATTCATCCAAAGGGGTGACGATCGAGATAGAAGGCGACGGCAGCGCTGAATTTATTGACAGATTGACCAAGGAAGCGCCTCCCCTGTCACAGATAATGAGTATCGACATCATTCCCTTGCCGTATCTCGGCTACACGGATTTTCAGATTAAAGAGAGCAGGGATGAAGGCAGTTTTACCCTCGTTTCAGCAGATGTTTCGATCTGCAAGGACTGCTTCGGGGAAATGCTCGACAACAACGACAGGAGATATCTCTATCCCTTTATCAACTGTACGAACTGCGGCCCCCGGTATACGATTACAAAATCCGTTCCCTATGACAGACCGAATACCACAATGTCTGTCTTTCGACTCTGTCCCGATTGCAAAAAAGAATATCACGATCCTGCGGACAGGAGATTCCATGCCCAGCCGAATGCGTGCCCTGTATGCGGGCCGCAGGTTGAGTTAAAAGTTACAAGTGAAAAGTTAAAAGTTAATAAAAAAGCGGATCCGATTGCAGAAACAATCAGGCTTGTTAAAAGAGGGAAAGATTGTTGCCATCAAGGGACTGGGCGGATTCCATATCGCGTGCGACGCTGCGAATGAGAAAGCGGTCAGGAGGTTGCGCTCCGAAAAAAGGAGGAGCAACAAGCCCTTTGCCCTTATGTCCCCGGACATTGAGACGATCAGGAAATTCTGCAGAGTGTCTGAGGAGGAAGAGGCTGTTCTCGTATCGAACAGGAGGCCGATTGTTCTGCTCGAAAAACAGCAAAACAACCTCCCCGATGCTGTCTCGCCGCATAATCCGTGCATCGGCTTTATGCTACCCTATACGCCGCTGCATTATCTGCTGTTTTATTATCCGATGATTGAAAAGAATCGCAGGCTGAAGCCTGCGGCTACATCTTCCGAGATAGAGGGTGAATTTCGACGCCCTTGTTATGACAAGCGGCAATATTGCAGAGGAACCCATTGTTATCGATAATGATGAGGCCGTGTCGAAGCTGTCGGATATTGCCGATGCGTTTCTTCTCCATAACAGGGATATTTTCATGCGGGTTGATGATTCTGTCGTGAGGGTGATGGGTAGAAAAGCAGAAACGGAGACACGGAGAGACGGCAGATAGGGAGCATACAATATCTACCGCGTCCCCGCGTCCCATCGCTTACTCTTCCATATCCTTTATTCGCCGTTCAAGGGGATATGTGCCTGATCCGATTCCGCTTCATGACGAAGGCCCTGAAGTGCTCGGGTGCGGCGCGGATATTAAGAATATATTCACCCTTACAAAAGGGAGTTTTGCGATCCCGAGCCAGCATATAGGGGACATGGAGAACTATGAGACACTGCGGTTTTTCGAAGAGAGTCTGAAAAACCTGAAAGACGTTTACCGGGTGAATCCCGTAGCGCTTGCTCACGACCTCCATCCGATGTATCTGTCGACACAGTGGGCTTTACGGCAGGAGAATATAAAAAAAGTCGGGATCCAGCATCACTATGCCCATGTCGGATCTGTCATGGCTGAAAAGGGACTGAAGGATAAGGTCATCGGCATTTCATTCGACGGAACCGGCTACGGCGCTGACGGGAATCTCTGGGGAGCAGAATTCCTGATCGCCGATATAAAGGGTTTCAGGCGGGCAGGCCATTTTTCCTACGTTCCGCTCCCCGGCGGAGAAGTTGCGGTCAAAGAGCCGTGGAGGACTGTTGTCAGTTATATCAGGAAGATTGCGGGAGATGAGACAATCCCTTATCTTGAATCAATCGGCTTTGTGAAAAAGTACGGCGCTGACAGAATCAACGATCTCCTCAGGGTTATCGACATACGCCAGTTTTCCCCCCTGGCATCGAGCGCCGGAAGACTCTTTGATGCGGTCTCTGCACTGATAGAAGTATGCGATACGAATACGTTTGAGGGCGAAGCTGCGATCGCACTCGAGGCAGTTGCCATGCCCGGGATTACTGATGACTATCCGGTTGATATCAAATTCAAAGAAATAATGGAGATCGATTTTTCCCATACCATCCTGAGAATCCTCAGCGACAGGGAGAAAAAAGTGGAGAAAGGCGTTATCTCCGCGAAATTCCATAATACTGTTATTGCCGTCTATCCTTAGGGTTGCCGAGAAGCTTGCGGCGCTGCATCGGCTGAAGGATGCAGTTCTGTGCGGCGGCGTATTTCAAAATATGTATCTCCTGCAAAGGACGGTTGAAGGGCTTCAGTCAAAAGGCTTGACGGTTCATATCCACGACAAAGTGCCGACGAACGACGCCGGCGTGTCCCTCGGTCAGGCCTATATTCTCAGGGAGAGGATTAAGGCGGGAATTGATTAACAGCAAGGGGCCAAGGGGTCGAGGGTTCAAGAGACTGGCAGAAATGTTAAATACTATAATTATAGTATTCTAAGAGATGTGAGACGGAGAGAGTTTTGACGGATTTTTTTGCCGATAGTCAAATACTTTGTAATAAAGAGGCAAAAGCCTCGCAGGGAGGAACGACCGAGAATAGCGAAAAATCTTTCCGGCGTTTTGAAAAAATTACAATATATACTAAAGGAGCGGAAAATGAAAAATATCGTTGAAAAAATAAAACAACTCATGGATTCCATCGGGAAGCCGGTAAAGCTCATGGAGGTGTGCGGAACGCACACAGTGGCGATCTTCAGGCACGGCATCAGAGACGTTATTCCGAAAGAGATAAGCCTTCTGAGCGGTCCCGGATGCCCTGTATGCGTCACCCCGATTAGAGACGTCGATGCAGCTATAGCCATTGCACGGCGTGACGGGTGTCTCCTTACGACGTTCGGCGATATGATGAGGGTGCCGGGGAGCAAACAGTCCCTCTTTCATGCCCAGGCTGAAGGCGCTCATATCACTATCGTCTATTCTCCCATGGATGCCTTAAGAATCGCCCAGGAAAATAAAGATAAAAATGTAGTATTTTTCGCAACAGGATTTGAAACGACGTCACCTGCCATTGCAGGGACCCTCTTCGAGGCAGAGAGAACAGGGACGGATAATTTTTTTATCTATTCCGCTCACAAAACAGTGCCTGCGGCCCTGAAGGTCCTCCTCGATTCCCCTGACCTGAAGATCGACGGGTTCATTCTCCCCGGGCATGTAACCACGATTATAGGGACCCAGCCCTATGAGTTTATTGCTTCCGATTATAAAATCCCTGCGGTTGTAACGGGTTTTGAGGCGGACGATATTCTGCGGGCTATCATGATGATCCTTGACCAGATCGCATCCGGCAGGGCTGAGGTCGAAATTCAGTACACCAGGGTCGTAAAAAAAGAAGGCAATCCCAAGGCGATGTCTTTGATCAACAAATATTTCGAACCCTGCGATGCCAATTGGAGAGGGATTGGCGTGATCCCCGGAAGCGGACTGAAATTAAGAGAGAGCGCTCATCGTTGGGACGCCACACGCGTCTTCAATCTCGAAATCCCTGATTCGCAGGAGCCGAAAGGGTGCCTGTGCGGACTCGTGCTCAGGGGCGTAAAAATTCCCACGGATTGTCGTTTATTCGGAAAAGGTTGCACCCCCGAACATCCCATTGGCGCTTGCATGGTGAGCACTGAAGGAAGCTGCGCCGCATATTACAAGTATTCAGGGGTAATCAAGCACTAATGTGTTGTCTGCTGATTTATATGTTGAGAAGATAAACTTTCTCAGATATCTGAATCAGTCCGACTGCAGGGAATGCGGCTTCCCTTCGTGCAACGAATTTATCCTCGCGCTCCGGGCAGGAAGAGCGGAAACTCATGCCTGCTCTTTTCTCAGCCGGAATAAGGCGTATGCATTCGAGGCAATAGGGAAGATTCAGGAACTGTGGCCTGAAGTGCCTCTCCTCACACACCCGAGACCGGGCTTTACCGGCCTCATCGAACTCAACAATCCTGAACCATCCTCCCTGGTGCTCGTCACCGGGAATAACGAATACACCGGGGAAGTCATCATGACAGTCCTGGGGACGACCTTATGCCCGTTTTTTGTCATCTTTGCCGATACCGGCGGCAATACGGTTGATATGGCCATGATCTATCAGACTTTGACAGCGGAGATAATATGCGGCGCCCTCAATGAAACAGGCATCGGGGATAAAGTACAGGCGCAGGAACTTCTTATCCCAGGGCTCGCGGGGCCACTGAAAGAAGACATCGAAAGACTGTCAGGGTGGAAGGTGAGGGTAGGGCCGGTATGCGCGGCTGAACTGCCGCTTTTCCTTTCCGAACTATGGATTCCGCCGGAAACGGTAAATGGGCAATGAACAATTATAAATAAGCAATTATCAATGCAAAATTGTTCAACGGGTGGCATTGTTGAATTGCGTATTGTTCATTGAGTAGCCGCAGGCTTTAGCCTGCGCAGATGCGCAAACTAAAGTTTGCAGCTACCATTATTTGCGTATCAAGGATCCACGCAGGCTAAAGCCTGCGGCTACCATTCTGGATGTGTTAGAATAAGTGAATTAATTCTGGAGGTTACCATAATGGAGAGAATTCTTCTCGGTCACGGCAGCGGCGGGAGACTGATGTATCAGTTAATCAGAGATCATTTTGTCCCGAAATTCGGGATGAGATCATTGAACGACTCCGCAGTGCTTACCGGTCTCAATAAAGGAAAAGTTGCGTTCACCACGGATTCATATGTAGTCTCACCGATATTTTTCCCCGGGGGGGATATCGGCGAGCTTGCGGTATACGGTACCGTGAATGACCTCTCCATGGTCGGGGCGAAACCGTTATATCTTACATCGGGGCTCATCATCGAAGAGGGCTTTCCCCTCGCTGACCTGAAGAAAATTCTTGCATCCATGTCCAACGCAGCGGAAAAAGCAGGGGTCAGGATCGTTGCCGGAGACACAAAGGTAGTCAACAAAGGTAAAGCCGATGGAATATTCATTAATACTGCAGGGATTGGAGTTGTTCCAACAGGGCTCGACATATCCCCGGTTAAGGTGAAGCCTGCTGATAAAGTCATACTCAGCGGCCCAATTGGCAACCATGGCATATCCGTTATCGGGGAGAGGAACGGTCTTACGTTCAATCCTCCAGTCCTCAGCGATACAGCGCCTCTCAACGGGCTTGTCAGCTCCATGCTTAAAAAAAGCAAAAAAATACATACCATGAGAGACCCTACCAGGGGCGGTCTTGCGACTACTCTCAAGGAAATTGCCACGGATTCCGGCTGCTGTATTGTTATCGACGAGGGTGCAATTCCCGTTCCTCCTGGCGTCAAGGGAGCGTGCGAGCTTCTCGGGCTCGATCCGCTCTATGTAGCCAATGAAGGGATCCTCATTGCGGTGGTCAGCCCTGAGGTTGCTGATCCTCTCGTTAAGGTTATGCGGGCGCATCCGAATGGAAAAGGGTCCCGCATCATTGGAGAAGTGAAGAAATCGCCTACCGGCATGGTCCTGTTAAAGACAGCCATCGGCGGCACGAGAATCATAGAAATGCTTTCAGGCGATCAGCTGCCGAGAATATGTTAGAGGCAAGGGGTCAAGGATTCGAGGGGCCGAGGATTCGAGTGACGAATAAAAAGAAAAACACTCAACCACTGGAATCCTGTCACCCTGGCGACCCGAAGCGAATCCTGGAATCCTCGAACCCTTTTGTATACTGGTAAGGAATAGAACAAATGCTTCTTGGCGTAAATATTGATCATGTGGCCACGATACGGCAGGCGCGGTTGGGCGCAGATCCCGATCCTGTCATGGCCGCTACATTGGCGATACTCGGCGGAGCAGACGGGATCACCCTCCATTTGCGGGAGGACAGACGCCACATCCAGGACCGGGATCTCAGGCTTCTGAGAGAAATTGTCCCCTGTGAGCTTAACCTTGAAATGGCTGCAACAAAGGAGATGATCGGCATTGCGCTGAAGACGAAGCCCGATCTTGTCACCCTTGTGCCTGAAAAAAGGCAGGAGCTTACGACAGAAGGCGGGCTTGATGTTGGTTCGCAGAAAAAAACAGTGAGAGAAGCGGTCAGAAAAATCCGTGACGCGGGAATTCCCGTGAGTCTTTTTATCAATCCCGACCGGGATGATATAGAGATATCGAAGCAGACAGGCGCGGATATGGTGGAGATACATACCGGCATGTACGCGAATGCAAAAAAGAAAAGACAGGAAGAAGAACTCGTCCGCGTTATGAAGGCGGCAGAGCATGCGCTGAAGGTCGGGATTATGGTAAATGCAGGGCACGGGCTTAATTACTCAACGTATCAGGATGCGCTTCCATTCAGGGGCTTCGGGGGCTCTATATCGGACACAGTATTATTTCACGGGCAGTACTCACTGGGATGGAAAAGGCGGTAAGAGAGATGAAAGAATTGATAAAGAATGCTTGAAGGAAGATTAAAATGGAAAAAAATATTTTGATTCTATGCTGCGGCTATCCCTGGGCAACTGATATGGCATTTGGCTATCATGTATTGAAAGCTTTGGAGAAGATGCACTTCCCGGAAATGTAGAAATCATGGAGGTCGGGGATTCAGCCTGTATGATTCCGGCATTCGTTGAAGGTAAGGACAAACTTGGTCGTTGTTGATATTTTCAGGGTCGATTGCTAAGCCTAGTGACCGATAGTCCGTCTGAAGCAAGCGGAGGTTCCCGGTTACTGTTAACAGCAAAACAGATATTGATAAATTTCATCTTATGGAAATGCTTGAACAAATCAAAATCAGCGGCAAATGCCCTGAGGCTATTTTTATCGGTGTTGTGCCAAAGGACTCAGAGGACAAGCGGAGAAAAATTAACGCCTGTAATAAAAAAACAAATCCCCAAGGTTATAGATTTAATCATGCAAGAGATAAACCCATAGGGCTATCTTCAGTCTGCGAAGTACGTTTTGTCAGCATTTATTGAAGAGTCGGACCGGTTAGGGCATGATGGAATATAAATACTTTAATAAATTCCTTGCGGGTTACTTCTGATTTGACAAACGTTGCTTGTTGTTGGATAACTGCCCGGGTTATGATCTCTCCATGGCAGGAAAGGTAACACTCCCCTGCCCGATTCCCCAAATCATTGAATTCAGGGCACCGCTGCTTGAAGGACTGACTGGAGATACTGTTCAGATCGATAAGATGAGAATATTGCATACTGCCATGGACATTATGGCCGTACGACAGGAAGTTCCGGCAACGGAAACATGCAGATTATGAAACTGAAAACTCTCATTGCTCAGGATACTCGTTCTCGTGTGACAATTGTAACAGAGTTCATACTGAAAACCTTTCTGAACCATCTACTCCGAAAAATTCTTCTTTAAAATATACTTATAAGTTGGAGCCATGTGGGCCCTCGGGCCCGAAAGGATCATCATTCCCGTGGCAATCAGTGCATTTGATAATGCTTGATACCGTTAATGGATACGATAAGACTTGGCACATTGACATTTCTGCCCGAAGCCAAGGATTGGATGATATGAAGGGCGTGAAACATCAAACATATTCCCCTTGTTTGATTGATTCCCAGGGAGATTTCCTATTTGCATGACACTTGAAACAAAGTTCATATTCGTCAATGATCTGTCTCTACCTGTTCCCCCTGAGCATTGTCTCCTTTGATGCCTAATGTTTTGTTGATTTTTAATACATAGTGATGATGGTGCAATCCATATAAGTTACTTCCATGGGCATTGATTCGTCTACCTGAGGATAGGTTTTTCGAACCCTCACTGCACATATGCGTATTATTTTTGATAGGAGTCAATATGGTTTTTCAAATTCTACTCTGCAGGTCTATCTAATTCACATCCTTTCCCAAATCGCCAGTCTGTTTTACTTTTGTATTTGCATACTATTACCATGACACCTGAAGCAAAAAGAATTTCTGTCCTGGGCAGCATAGGAGTATTAGGTTTCCCATGGCCTTTATGGCAACTTCCACAGCCTTTTGGAATTTTAGTTCCATCTCTATGTGCCCTTTTAGATGCCTGTGAGAAGACCAATGGCGGTATCAAGACAATACTTAATGATATCATCATTAGCGCTATGCATATACATGTAATTTTCTTGTTCAAAGTAGTAGAGTTACCCCATTTTAAAGGTTCAGTATAATCGTGTCTCCATATAGACAGGAAAATTATCATCATGGCACACTAAGCATACATCATCATAGGTTTCTTTTCGCCAAAAGGGTGGCGGAGGAACACCATTGACCGTTATTCCTCTTCCGCCGTGAGGATCATGGCAGGAGGTACACTGGACACCGTATCCGCCCTGCGTAGGATAAAGTTTCACATAGGGGTCATCATCGGCCAAATAAGCTTCATGGGAAAATCAAGTGAGGGATCATTTCTCATGCTCGACCAAATTAGCATCAAAGATAATCGATATAGGGTGGCCACCCCCCAGATCTGTTCCCAAATATCCGTGATCGTCTACAGATAATATGTCAGGAAATGTTTCAATAGTTGCTGTTACTAATGCCCCGAGAGCGATCGTCCCATCGTGACAGCCCAGACAAAGTTTTGAATAACCATCAATGGGCGGAGCACTGCCCGGTGCATAGGGCTGCAGCGTATCGCTTTCATATGCAGTGTATGTGACTCCATTAGAGACTTGATGATTCCATAAAGGATAATCAGGCGATGCATTATGAGGGGTATGACAGAAAATACAAATCTGGCTTTCCTCGGATAATACACCAAGTCATAGCGAAACGGGTTAGAAGCAGATAAATTATGCCTTGTGCTTGCAACTCCACCGTAAGCATTAAAACATAAAATAAAAAAACTTAAACAATATAATCCGATAATTAGTGGTTTTAAAATTTTCAATAGTTTTTTTATACATAATTATAAATTACAAATTACAGGGACAAAAAAGCAAGTTTATTAGAAAGCACATAGCTTCATACCCAAATCCCTATACTAGAGTTATGACCTGCCTGATTCATTGTGCGAGAACCAGAGAAGGAGTTCGAAGCAATCATTAAGCATCTGGAAAAGACTGGATTGCTTCGCTGCTGCTCGCAATGACAAATTTCCGTAAAGGGATTAGGTCTTTACTGAAGACTGTCTATATTAACTCAGGGTTTGTCATTATAGCGCTTGCCCGGTGGATCCATGATTCGACACGCTCATCATCGCATTTTTTTGTATCACATTCCTGTAGCCCTGAGTTTCTCGAAGGATTTTGCTATTATGGCCTCTTAAGATATTGAAATACCTGAATCCTATTATTATAAGAATCAGCAATATAAATCCGGTCGTTACTGTCAATAAATATTCCCGCGGGGATAAAGAAGTCACCATTTCCGCTTCCGGAACTGCCGAACCATAGCAGTAATTTGCCATTCTTGTCGAATATCTGAACATTATCAAAATGTGCGTCAGTGATATATATATTGCCTTCTGAATCAACTGCCACGCCTTTGGGTTTAGAAAAATTTCCTGATCCGTCTCCAAGTTTACCGAACGTAGATATAAATTCGCCATCTCTGTTGAAAATCTGGACTCTGAAATTCATTGAATCAAGAATATAAAGAAGATTGTCCTTTCCGATAAAGATATTTGTTGGGTAATTAAATTCTCCCTTAGCTGAACCATGTGTGCCGAATCTGAACAGGTACAGACCTGTAGATTGGGAAAATACAAACACCTGATGCCGATGAGTGTCAACTACATACATACGGTCTTCATCAATTGCTATGCCAGTTGGCCTTATAAATCCTTCAGGTGGAACCATGCTCCGCAGATATTTTCCCTCCTTATCAAATACAAAAACATTTTTCAGCACAGAGTCCGACAGGAATATCTGACCATTTGCATGTATGGTAATTCCTATAGGAGACATGAGAGCCTCTCCGTTAATCTCATATATCCGGGAATATTTTTTCCTTTTTACATCAAAGATATGAATGCAAGCAAGTCCCGGATCCGTCACATAAATAATTTCAGAATCAGCGACTATACCATAAGGCCTCAACATTTGTTCGCCATGTTCTTCTCTGCCCAACACTGTATCTACTGCTTTCTTAAACCAGGATTTTTGAATGCCTAAATCATCTGGGCCCCTGATGGTTTTGATTAGTTGAATTCTCGGATCATGTGGAGGCCACGATAGAATACCGTCGCCCGTCAGTGCATCGGAATCTTTGTTAAGGTAAGTATTTTTTACGCAGGCCGCAGACGGAAATATAAGGCATAAAAAAATTATAAGTGGAAAAAAGTTACAAATCCTAATCGCGCGAGAAATCATATTATTCTGCTGACTTTAAGCTCGATTCTTCTATCGAGTCTTTCCCTCTCTCACCAGTATCAAATTTTCTAATTCTGCCATCAAATATCACGAATACCCTGCCCTTCTGGTAACGGGTCTCGAGTTCAAAACTGCTCTCTTTCGTGTCCGAGTACCCCTCGAGTTCTTGCCATATTTCACGCCACAATGCAGAGAGTAATAAGGTTCTTTTAATGGGATAGTTCATTCTGCCTTCATAGAAGTATCTTGATCTCTCCCTTGCTTTGGTTTCTCCCGTGTCGTATCCTGATTTCAGATTAACGGTTATGCCTTTTCTGAAAAAATACGCCAAATCTGCTCTCAACGTGAGGAGAGTTGTATCTTCTTCGAAGCGCTCGGTATTAGACAAAAAACCCGAGTCAAAAGAATCAAAGACACCGGTCCTCAAAGGTCGCTTTCCTTCAGTATTCGACTTATAATATTGACCTTCGACATTCCAGAATGATCTTCCGAAGGTTCTTCCGGGCAACTTTCCCCTGATTCCGAGTCTCATAATATTCCCTGTGGTTGTGGACTCATATTTTAATAGGTTGCTTTCATCAAAAGAATCGTCACTCCCCTTTTCAAGATATTGATAATTTTCTTCAGACCTGAAGAACACATAATTCAGATAAAGCGTGCCAATTCTGATTTTTGAGGTGGTCATGTTCAATTCAAAGCGATGTTCATTAGAATCGCCTCTTCTCTCATCTTCTTGTGCAAAGAATCTGTAATATGAAGAGAAATTGAACTGCTTCCAAAGCCATCCATAACTGAGACTGGAGCCCAATCCCTCAGTATGCCAGCTTTCATCATCTACTTCATTGCTGCCGTATCTAAGGGATAGGGAGGCACTCAACCTATCCATCAATCGGTAGGACCATGAACCCCAGAGAGATTGACGAGTTGCTTTGATATTTTTGTCTTCGATGTCCAGTTCCTTTGATCCCGTAAATGTTGTGTCCGATTTCAGGTAGTCGTAGCCGTAAAAATGGGTAAAGCGTTTTCCATAGCCGAAATCAAGATTACTTGATAACCCTGAATATTTTGATTCATCACTTTTTACATAACTTAAATAATTGGAGAGAGAAATGCCATTTTTTAGAGTGGAAAAGGTATTGAGACGGTAATCCTGTACAGAAAAATTGCCATCGGGACGTGAATAATCAGCTATATCAACAAAGCCCTGGTATCTCGTTCGCAATAAAGCCCAGAAACCTCGCACATCAAGGGTGTACCTGTCGAGTGTAATTCTGTCCACTTCATCTCTAACACGCAATATGTCGTATTCGTAATGGTAGTACTCGAGTCGTATTGCAGGAAGGTTCCTCTTTTTGACTCTCATGCGAAATCCGTACAACTCAGAATTGGTATCAACGGTCTCACCCGTCCAGTCGACAGTATAATAGATCTTTCTTGCATAGACATCGAAAGAGACCGGTCGATATGGAAGGAATGTTGTCAATAAGTCATAACCCATGTCGCTTGACTCATTGCCGTAGCCACCCTTAGCTCTGAATATTGTATCTTCATAATGGATAGTTGCATTAAAAATTGCAAGTCTTGGGTGGTAAATATATCCCTCGGCACCAAGTCTATAGTACTGTTGAAAGGTCCGGGTTTCGGCGTCCCTGTCTCCGGAGTCAAAACTTGATTTGACGTTATAGCTTCTAAAAGTTAACTCGATGAGACCATGAAATTGAAATCGATGAGGATATTCGACTCTCATCTGAGCATCGGCGGCGCCAATAAAAGATATTGCCGCAGAAAAAGCAATCGCTAAAATTAATACGTTGACCCCTTTTCTCTTCACGAAGACGAGATCCTCCAAAACTTTTCACAATGCCCACATTTTATTATAATATATGCACTATTAAAATATTTTAAATTACGCAATGAATGAAAATGCTCTTTTCCACGAGGCGAAAAAATGAAGGATATATGAATAGTTTCTTTGGGTACTTACATTACTCTTTTAAATATTGAAAGACTTGAACTCTTTTGTTATAGGTATCAGAAACATATATTTTGTCATCCTTATCAATAAACATTCCTGAAGGCAGGGCAAACTCTCCCGCTTTTCTGCCCGCCAGCCCAACCCAGAGCAGTAATTTCCCCTGTTCATTAAATATCTGGAAATTATTGAACGCTGTATCAACAACATAGACATTTCCGTCTGAGTCTACACCTATCCCTGCCGGTCTTGAGAAATACCCGGAAGCATCACCCAATTTCCCGAATTTTTTTATAAAATTTCCGTCGGGGGTCAAAAATTTGAACCCTGAAATTAAAGGAATCAACAACGTACAACCGGCCGTTCCTGTCGAGAGCCAAATAACTGGGATAGTTAAACTCCCCATCTTCAGCGCCTCTTTTGCCGATAGTGAAAAGGTTTCGGCCATCATTATCAATACTTTTACAACATGGTCTTGCGAATCAGCGACATAAAGCCGTTCTCTTTGCTCATCGAAGACCATTCCAGCCGGCCTTTTAAATTCAGAGGGACTGCCGATTGTCATGAGGACGCTGTCTGAATTAGCATCGATGGCAAAGACCTTTCTTAGTCTGGCGTCGGATACATAAAGAACGCCCTTCTTATTGTTTATCGCAAGTCCAATCGGACCACCAAGTCGGCCCGTACCCAAAAATCTCAATACATTTTTCTTGCGGTCGAAGACAAATACGATACGAATTTCAGACTCGGCAACGTAGATATTTCCGGATGCGTCGACAACTACTCCATTTGGTCTTCTTAATGCCTCAACTCTTTCTTTTCCGATAAGAAATTCCATAACCTGACCAGGCTTTCCAAAGTCATATTTATTTGACCATGTTTCAATAAACTTTATGCGTGCGGGAGCTGGAGGGGGTGGCCAAACGGAAGTTGTCTCTGATGACGCAGCAGGGGCAGAAGACACTGATGGGTACCTGCGCAACTCGCCATCATTGTCGAAAAAAACAGAATTACGAATAAAAAAACAAAAGCAACAAGAGATATCGATCTGTGCATGATTATTTCCTTTATCGACAATAATGTAACTGCTGAAATAGCTATAAAATAACTGTGCAAAAATTAATCAATAAAATTTATGACATCTCGCGCAAATATTTCCTTGCGGAAAAAGTTTTGCAAAATCCGAACTATGAGGATTGTGGCATGTAACGCAATTCATATCTCTGCCAGGATTATCAGGGTCAGGCACCTCCAAAGTTTTTGTGGGGGCAAAAGGATCGGTAATCTTCTTGGTTCCCGGGAATGCAGGATCTTTAACACCTTGAAGCGGATGGATTTTTTTCTTTCCCAGGGATCGATACAATGTGACGCCCGTCGGATTTATTCGCGTGACAGCTTGTACAGAGTTCGAAGAGAGGCTGTACAAGCATCGCCTTATCGTTGCTCACATGCGGAGTATGACATAAGGTGCAGCCGCCGGGCATCGAGACTACTGCATGAACAGTCTTCTTTGTGAACTTTGCCTTCTCATGGCATGCATAGCATGCATCCGGCATCTCGTTGCTGAGGAGTTTACTGCGCATTTGATGCATGCGGAGCATGGCAGCCGGTGCACATGCCGATGGTAGCGTGGCCATATTTCCCCTTGAATCTGTTTTCATCATGGCAATTATAACAGAGGCCGGGCACATCACCCAAGAGAATCTTGCTGTAATTTGACTGATGGGGATCATGGCATCCCGTACACATTCCGCTGGTTATGGGGGTATGCACTGACTTGCCCTTAAATTTTGATTCGTCATGGCAGGTGTAACAGAGTCCGGGCATCGGTTGTGTCAGTTTGATGCTTCCTTTCTGGCCGGGATGTGTCTTCCCCTCAACCGCCACATGGCAGGAGGAACAACCCAAGTGCGATAGCGGCATGAACACTCTTTGCGCGCTCCTTCATTTTCACGTGACAAGTCAGACATTGGCTGTCATCAGCGGAAAACGCCGGGTCTGCGAGAACAGAAAAAACGATGAAAGTCGTTGAGAGCAAGATGGTAAACAGTCTGAGTTTGGCAGTAAGCATCAATTCGTTTCGTCTATCCTTCATTAAGCTTTTATTTAGTTTAAATATGTTCTTTCTTCCGTGTCAAGAACTATTGTCGGATAAAAATGAGACGGAGTACCGAATTACCACCTGGCGGCATCGAGCGACCCCTCTTAAATAGGAGGGAACTTTTAATTCCCCCTCTTGACTAAGAAGGGGTGACTCAAAGGTCAGGGACAGGTGAGGTATAAAACTGATAATAATCCTTTGTGAGTATGCGGATTATCAAAAAAAAGCCCGGGAGGTTTTAATCCTCCCGGGCTTTTCATCCTTAGCTATACTGAGGGTTATTTCCCTTTTGCCGGCAGATCGTGTACATCGATGTGACACTGCAGGCAGTTCGGGAACTTCTTGAGCACGACTTCACCGTGCGGCTGGCCGTGGCATTCCTGACACTGAGGAACATATTTGTGTTTGGAATGATGGCATTTCACGCAGGCTACCTGACCGTGCTTGCTTACGGTTGACTTGATTTTCTGCAATACCTGCGTATGGCAGCCACCGCAGACGTCGTTCTTCACTGTTTCCCCGTAACTAATCATGAGGGGCTTATGCACAGGATGGCACACCAGGCAGTCTTTTACCGTCTGGTCCGCTGAATGTGGTTTGTGGCATTCCATGCATGATGGTATGTAGCCGTGCTTGTCGTGATGGCACGAACCGCACGCAACCAGTGTGTGTTTGCTCGGGTTCTGCTGGAGTTCTGTGCTGACTGTCGCATGACAGTCGCCGCAGGCCTTTGCGAGCTCAGCGCTTGCCGTTATCTGTTTCTTCGGCGCATGGGGCTCAGCGTGGCACTGGGCACAGACGGGAAATTTCTGTCCGTGGAACAGGCCGTGACATTCCTGGCACTTCGGCATGATCTGGTCCCAGTTTTGTTTCACGGGGCTGTAGGCATGATACTTCGTATGGCATTTTACGCACTCGATCTGATGCTTGCCCCCCTCGTTTTTAATCAGGTTATATACGGAGGAGTGACAGCGTCCGCACTCATTGGGTGACATCGGAGTGATCTCTCCTGAGTAGAGGGAAGATGTCTTCACTTCTGCTTTCGTTCTTGCGCCGGTGCTGCCTGCTGTGTGGTCTGGGCTGTGACCGTTTCCGTTATTGCGCCTGTGGCAAATGCAGCGACGATCAGCAGTAGGAACAGGCCGAGCACAAAGGTCTTTCTTTTTCTGAAATCCATTATTTACCAACCTCCTTTCCTAAACTGTGTGCACTTAAGTGACACATATTACATTGCGGGAACTGTTTCAGCATGCCTGCGGGATGAGGCGCGCCGTGGCATGACTCACATGCGGGCACATATTTATGTTTTTCTTTGTGGCAGAAGACACATGCCAGAGCAGAGTGTTTTGTGTTCGATGACGTAAGACTGCCGGAGACGTCTGCATGACAGGCCGCGCATTGGCTGTTCGGCATATCAGGAGCGATAGAAATCGTAAGGGGCTGGTGGGCCGGATGGCAGACCATGCAGTCCTTGTCCGTCTGCTCAGCAGAATGAGGCTGGTGGCACTTCATACACGGGGGAACATCCCTGTGTGCCTTGTGGCAAGTGGTACAGAACAGCTTCGAATGGAGCGTCGGGGTGTCCTTCAGTTCCTGTCCCTGCTTTGGATGGCAGGAAAGGCACGGGGCTGTGAGATTGACTGCCAGCTTCATATCGAGCGGCGCGTGCGGGTCGGTATGGCATGTGTTGCATCCGCCGATCTCGTAGTGCGGCTTGCCCGCGTGACACTCGCTGCAGAGCGGAATAATCTTGTCCTTGCTCACCATCGGGGGATGTCCTTTATGGCAGCCCATGCAGGAAATGGCGGTCTTATGCTTGCTCCCCTTGCTCTCCACCGTGCCTGCCACCGCGGTATGACATTTGCCGCAGTCGCTGTTTGCAAGCTGTGCCTGGTCCGCAAAGCCCTCCTGCACGATGAAATGGTTCGGTAATAAGACAGATACGAAAAACCCTGTTACAGCGAGGAAAAGCAATGAACACATGATCTTCCCCTTTTTGTTCTTCTCCATGAGGCGCTTACTCATCGTCCTTACCCCCTTCCGGTGTCTCTATAAATAGCTATTAATACTATATCCTTCGCCGATTTGCTCTTATCAGGTAGCGTTAACTTATACCATCTTTTTTCATTTTCTGTCAAGGGAAAAATAGGCGAATTAGCACGCATTCAGTGAAAGGTGTAGCCGCAACCTTTAGGTTGCGCCTTGGGCGCAGGCTGAAGCCTGCGGCTACCTTGAAAAATTATGAAATTTTCCAGAAAAATGATTCTAATACCAGAGAACCGAGCCGTCTTTCGCCTTGATCGGAACGCGTCTGAGGGGGAGTTGCTTTTCCCATAACGATCTGTTTTCTTTATACCAGAGAATGGTCCTGCCGAGGCCTTCTTCAAAGGACACTTCGGCCTGGAATCCCAATAGTGTTTTTGCCTTTTCACATGAAGCGATATGCTTCTGGACCTGGCCGAAACGATCGGGGATGAAAGAAAGACGCTCTTTGCCGAGATTGAAGGCTTTCGTCACCTTCTCAGCAATCTGAAGGACGTTCAGACTCTGTCCCGTGCCGATATTGAAGACCTCTCCCCTGACGCTCTCAAACGGAGCGTGGATGGCGAGATCCACCGCTCTGGAGGTGTCTTCCGCATGGACCCAGTCCCTCGCAGCTGAGCCGTCACCGTGAACAGTAAGCGGTTCACCGAGAATGCAGCTCGTAATGAAACGCGGGATGACCTTTTCGAGATGCTGCCTCGGGCCGTAGTTATTGAACGGCCTGATGATCACCGCCGGGATTTCGTGGGCGAGGACATACGAAGACACGAGCCTGTCGGCGCCCGCCTTCGCCGCGGCGTACGGGCTTGTCGGGTTCAGCGGATGGTCTTCATCCATAGGCTCATAGGCTGCCGTGCCGTATACTTCCGACGTCGAGATGTGGATGAAGCGTTCGATCCTGTCGGAATATTTCCATACCGCGTTTACAACGGATTGCGTGCCGAGCACGTCGGTCACAAAAAATATCCTGTGAGAGTAGAGAGAGCGCGCCACATGTGTCTCTGCCGCGAAATGCACAACGATATCGGATTTTCCGACAAGGTCGCTCACAAGGTCAAGGTTATTGACGTCCCCGTACCAGAACTCAAACCGGTCGGAGTTCCGTACCTCCGGCGGAATATTTTCGATATCACCCGCATAGGTGAGCTGATCGAGGACAAGAATTTTGTAGTCAGGGTATTTTTTAAAGATGTATTCGACGAAATTGCTGCCGATAAACCCCGCCCCGCCTGTGATGAAGATTGTTTTCATGGATGCATTCTCCCTTAGTAGATTATTACGTACCGTCGCTAATGACTTTCGAGCACCTGCGCGTATTCGTAATAGAGTGAATTTCCCCTCACCCCTCTTAGCAAGAGGGGTAAATGCATCGGTAGTGGCATAAGGTTAGTCTGGATCTCATGATCTTATGTTCCCCTCTTTAGCGTCAGAGGCGGAGCTGCGGCGAAGTTATCAGTATTCTGATTCGATTTACCCTTTAACCCCTCCTTCAACACCTTCACCACATACCTGACCTCTCTCTCTTTCAGCGAGGGATACAAAGGCAGCGACAGCGTCCGTCTGCCGATTTCTTCCGCTACCGGAAAGTCTCCTTCTTTATATCCGAAATTTTTTCTGTAGTATCTCAGGAGATGGATCGGCCGGTAGTTTACCGCAACGCCGATGTCGTGGGCCTGAAGCGACCTGAGCAGGCTGTCCCTCTCTGCAGGCGGCACGAGCACCGTAAACAGATGCCTGCCGTGTTTCACCTTCGGGAGGGTCTTCAACAGTGTTATCCCGTTAACGGTCCTCAATTCCTCTTCGTAGAGCTTCCAGATCCTTTCTCTCTTCCTCCAGAGCGCTTCAATGCGTTCGAGCTGACCGATCAGCAGCGCTCCCTGAATATTATCCATGTTATATTTCCATCCAAGGACCGGCATGTCCCAGTGCCGGTACTGTTTTGTGTACCGGTCCGCAGCGCCTCTGTCGATGCCGTGCAGGCGCAGCATTTTCAGGGAATCCGCCAGTTTCTTTTTGCCGGTGCATACCGCTCCGCCTTCGCCTGATGTGATATTCTTTGTCGCATAAAAGCTGAAGCAGACCGCGTCAGCAGCCTCGCCGACCCTTATCCCGTCACGCGACGCCTCTATCGCATGCGCGGCGTCCTCGATAATTTTCAGGTGATATTTTGCCGCCATCGACCTGATTTTTTTCATATCGCACATCTGGCCGTAGAGGTGGACGGGAATGATTGCCTTTGTTTTTTTCGTGACCGATGCCTCGATGAGGTCCGCGTTGATATTCCCTGTTTCCTCTTCGACATCAACGAACACGGGTTTTGCTCCGGCATGGAGGATGGCATTTGCCGTCGCACAGAAGCTCATCGGCGTGGTAATGACTTCGTCGCCGGGCCCTATGCCGAGGGCGATGAGACTCAGATGGAGGGCCGCGGTGCAGCTCGTAAGGCCGACGGTATGGTTCAGCCCGGTGTACCGGGAGAACTTTTTTTCGAACTCTTCGACCTCCTTCCCCGTCGTGAGGAAGATCGACCTCAGGACACGGTCCACCCGCGCCCTGTCCTCCCTGTCGATGCTGTGGCGGAAGAACTCTATTTTTTTCACGTGGAATATTATAAAATCTTTCCAGAGAAAAAGGCGATGGGAGATTTTGTGGATATCAGTCGACGGTTCGAATGCATTTCGATTCGATAATTCCCCCTTAACAAAGGGGGATTAAGGGGGTTGTGTATCCGAAAATCCATTTTACAATCCAGAGTTGAAACTCATACGCGAAAGAGCTTCGAAAGAAGGGAGTCGCTGTCCGAGGTCTTGCTTCTGGAACCAATTAAAAAGGATAAACAAATGAAGGGCTATCAGTTTATGAGACAGAAACCCATAGGTGAATATATCGCTCGATTTTTATTGCGAGTAAGCTGAGAACTGGTAATAGAAATCGATGGAGAAAGCCATGAGGGTAGATTCCAATATGATGATCAAAAAGACAACAGTTTCTGGAATCCATTGGGTTGACAGTGCTGAGATTTAACTGATGCAGATGTGAAAAGGGACATGACCAATGTTTTAATGGCGGATTAGAGGGTTGGATTGAAAATCAGCGTGTAAACAACCGCCTTCGTCCCCCTTAGTCTAAGGAGGAATAACAGAGGAAATGAATATGACTGACTCGACCCCTGAATTTTCGGTCGTCATCCCGATCTGCAACGAACAGGAGAACATCCCTGAACTCTGCACGAGGCTGACGGGCGTCATGGAGATCGCTCTGTGCAGTCGTGAATCTGCCCGGACGACCGATACGAAATCATCATCGTTGACGACGGCAGCAGGGACGCCTCATGGGAGCGTATAAGGGAATATCATGATCGTGACAGCAGGGTGAAGGGGATCAGCTTTTCGAGGAATTTCGGCCACCACATTGCAATCACCGCCGGCATTGACAGTGCCAGGGGGAATACCGTCATTCTGATGGACGGTGACCTCCAGGACCCGCCTGAAGAGATCCCGGTGCTCTTTGAGAAATTCAGGGAAGGCTACGACATCGTCTACGGGATACGCCGGCACCGTGAAGACCCCTTGCTGAAAAAGATGTCCTCATCCGTGTTCTGGTGGATACTGAGAAAGTTCTCCGGAGTCGATATCCCGCAGGGACAGACGATGCTGCGGATTCTGAGCAGAAGGCTCATCGAGAGCATGAAAGGAATGCGGGAGCACGCGCGGTTTATCCACGGCATGATGGCATGGGCCGGGTTCAGGACCGCGACAGTAACAGTCAGGCACGAGCCGAGGACAAAGGGAAAAAGTAAATACAATGTCCCCAAAATGTTCAGGCTCGCGTTTCATGCAGTAACCTCTTTTTCGATCAGTGCCGCTCAGACTCGCCACGTATCTCGGCTTCCTGAGCGCTTTGGCCAGTTTTCTTATCGGGATGTATTTCGTCTACAAGCGGTTTGTTTACGGGATCCCGGTGCTCGGGTACGCCTCGATCATCGTCTCGATCTTTTTCGTCGGCGGCATACAGCTGCTCGTCCTCGGGATATTCGGGGAGTATCTGGGAAGGACCTATCAGGAAGTCCAGAGAAGGCCGCTCTATATTATTCAGGAATCATTGTTGTAGGGTCGTTTTCCCCCACTTTAGAAAAGGGGGGTTAGGGGGGATTTGATTCCTCATGCTGCAATATGATAAGAGGCTTAAACAGTTTTCAAGGGCGCTTAGAACAAATATGACGGATTCTGAAAAGCTGTTATGGGCAAAGATCAGAAGCAGGCAACTGAAAGGGCATCAATTTTACAGACAAAAGGTCATAGGGAGCTATATCGTCGATTTTTATTGCCCAAAAGCAAGATTAGTCATTGAAGTTGATGGAGGTCAGCATTATAGTGCTGAAGGTTTGAATAAAGATAAGATCAGAGATGATTTTCTGGAAGAATCCGGATTGAAGGTTATTAGATTTTCAGATAGTGAAGTCTGTAGGAATCTGCGAGGAGTTATCGAAAAAATATGGAGTTATTTATAATTTATAAAATCTCCCCTTACCCCTCTTTGCCAAAGAGGGGAATGAGAAAAATGAGGGATTTATAGCCTTATGATCAAAGAATTGCCCTGGGACAGCGCTTTCTTCCGGAGAAAAATAGGGGCCTTAAAGGCGCCATCCGATGATCTTTCTGCTGTAAAAGACGCTCTCAAAAAAGCAAAAAAAGACGGCTTCGCATACCTGACGTGCAGGCTCCCGGCGCAGGATGCCGTATTGATAAGGCTTCTGGAATCTGTCGGTTTTTATCTGACCGATATCGGCGTCACACTGGAGACAGCCACACGGAGCTATTTTCAGAAAGGAAAGCAATCGCGTCCAACAAAACAGAATGCGATCAAAGCAGCGACCCTTGAGGACATACCGGCGCTGCAAAAATATATCACATCCCTTTTCCGCGAAAGCCGCTTTTATAATGACCCGTTTTTTCCCAGGGAGGACGCCGACAGACTGTATCGGGCATGGATCGAAAATTCCGTGAGAGGCGAGGCCGCAGACATCGTTTTCCATATTCCCGGAACAGGCTTTATCAGCTGCAGGAAAGCGGGAAAGCATTCAGGGCAGATTGTGCTTATCGGGATAAAGAAAAGATTCAGGGGAAAGGGGTACGGCACAGCGCTCATCGCAGAAGCGATGGCATGGTTCAGAAAGGAACGTATCAGCACCGTTACCGTGAGAACGCAGTTGAAAAATACAAAGGCCCTGAATTTCTACCTTCATTCAGGCTTTACCGTAAAGGAATACGATATTATTTTTGGAAGGATATTGTGAACGACAGGATATTATGAACGACAGGATTCGAGGATTCCAGGGGTCCAGGATTCCAGTGTTGAAAGGTATTTATTAACTCGAACCCTTGAATCCTTGAATCCTTGAACCCCTTTTCAGTATCCCTGTCTCCGTAAAAACTCCAGTCGCTGCTTCACTTTTTCATTTGCCGGATCAATCATCTGCGCCTTTGAGAATGCCCTTTTTGCTTCCTGGTAGTTCTGCTTTGCGAGGAAGGCGTCGCCTATGGTGATCGAATAGTTCACGTTCCAGCCGTAGTCCTGCGCCTTGAGTGCCGCCTCAACCGCCACTTCATTCCACAGCCACTCCTTCGGCATAGAGAACCGGTCTATGAAGGGTTTATTTGCAGGGCTCTCCTGCAGGAAGATGAGAGAGATGTTGTCCATATAGATGAGATGCCAGGCAGGGTCATTGAGCAGCGCGGGAATCAGCGGTACGAGCCTGCCGCGTAAAGTTGTCCACCGAATACGTGATGATAAAATCCACGTTATATGCCTTAAGGATCGCCTTCCATTCAGGTAATTGTTCTACGGGCTGCCGGGACGCCCCCAGCACCCTCACTTCCTGGAAGAAGACCTCGCCTATTAATCCCCTGCCGTCGATGAAGACCTTGTAGTCGGGATAGAGCTCCCACATGAGATATCCGCCCCAGACATACGGATTAAACATATTCCCGGGTATCCTGTTCTCTTTCAGAAACCGCGCAGCCCCTTCAGGGTATTTATTCATCCGGATGCCGCTCTTAAAGAGATCTGCATTGTTGATGACGATGATGAGGGCTATCGAAAGGATAATCGCAGACGGCATCTCGATTTTTTTCGCCATCGACTGTAAGTAGCTCCGGTGGCTTCAGCTTCCTGAGGATTTCCGCTCCGTATCGGGCGATCATGAGTGCGGCGACCGGGCAGAAGAACGGGATAAAACGGGAAGACGAAAGGCTCATGACGGCAAGAACGGTCACGAGTACCCCATCAGTGAGGTCGCGTCTTTGTATGTCGATTACGAAGAGCAGGACCAAAAGGGTCAGGAGGATAAAATAGATGATGAATTGCGGTTCATAAAAACCGGACCGGACAAGGGTCACCGGGGATACCGATTCGATGATCATGCTCTTGTAACGGCCGGTCTCGAATTCGAGGAGAAAGGGGAAAACCTTATAGCTGTTCGGATTCATAAAAGACGAGAGGACTGCGATAATACCCGCTATGTTCAGCATCTTCAGGGAGCGGGAAGGGAGGATGCTCCCGAATCGTTTCATGAAATATTTCATATTTTCCGCAATAAGGTAACAGGCGAGAATCAGTATCCCCAGGATAAAACCGCCATGAAGGTTCGCCCACAGGAGCATGATGAAGGGGAGGGGGAGAGGATAGAAGGTTGCAGGCCAATGACGAACGGCAATGACAGGCTGTTGTGTCTCACTCGAATCCTGGAATCCTTGATCCTTGAATCCTGTTGTGTTGCACTTGAATCCTCGAATCCTTGGATCCTATGGATCCTGTCGATGTTGCACCCTTTGCCTTTCTAAACCCTTCCAGCAGAAAGATCAGAAGAAAAGCGAACAGAAACGAAAAAAGCTGTGGTCTTTCCCCTGTAAAGGTGCGGAATATCATCACTACCGGGACAAGGAAAATGACGGAGGAGTAAATCCCGAACCCTTCTCTCCGTATGCCTCTGAATAGCAGGAATATGAGGAGCGTAAGCAGCGATGCCCTCAGGAAGATGATCCCCTCAAGGCCGAAAAGGTCGTATATCCGGTAGAAGATGACCTGAGCAAGCCAGTATTGTTTGAGGATGAACCCGATGCGCTTTTGATTCAGGGTTGAGAGGGTCTTTCTGCAGCGACGTATAGGCAAACGGGTCTGTCACGGGCAGTGATCCGGACTGATAAATATATTCGCCGGTCTTCAGATGCCACCAGAAATCAGGGTCCTTTATCTCGACGGAAAAAAGGCCGAAGACGAGGGTGAAGAGGAGGGCGAGGAGGATGAATTTGGAGATTCTTAACATTAGGATTCAAGGGTTCGAGGATTCAAGGGTTCGAGGAGTCAAGAGTATGAATCACTTGGCCTCTTTGCGTCAGTTTATTTTTCACTTGAATCCTCGACTATCCTTGACTCCTGTTTTTTCACTTGAATCCTCGAATCCTTGGCCCCTGTGAATCCTATGTTTTTTCTATTTCTTTCATCACCAGATTGATCAGTACAGGAATATTTTTTCTATCAGCGGTGAGAGTTCCATGCTGGCATCGAGGCTCTCCGGTTCGATGCCGAGGAATACGATCTCATCGGGTTTGGTCCCAGAAAATTCGACGATGGCAATGACGTCCGAGAAGTCGATCCCATGGGCTGAACGCAGCGTCCCTTTTTTTGCTGCGAGATCTTTGTCGGTGAAGCGGAACAGTGTTCCCGGCGGCGCTCCCGCTTTTACTGCGTCGACCACAATAACTTTTTCTCTGCCCTCGATGAGAATAGAGAGATTGAGCCCTCCAACGCCTCCGTCCAAGACTTCCACATCAGGCGGCAATGCATCTCCATGCATTTTTTCCGCAACGCGAACGCCGATGCCTTCGTCTGTCAGAAGGACATTGCCGATGCCGAGGATGAGTATTGTTTTATCTCGTGGTTCCATAGTATAATGTCGTCTATTATATAATTTTCAGCCCTAGATATTCCCAGCATTTGAGTAACTCTCCCTTGCCCCCTCTTAACCCAAGAGGGGAAAATAGGTAGAAATGAAAAATGCGAGTAATCCTTTTGTTTTTATGGCAGCCTCTAAGGTAAGAGGGGTCAGGGGGAGTTATGCTCTTCCGGTCTGTCCCAACCCTTATCAGGCAGCGGATGGTTCCAAGCAACTCCCTGTATACCAGGAATCGAGTTATGATTCCCCTTTAGTCAAAGGGATTCATGTGGTTCTCCAAAAAAAAGGGAGGCGCTTTCGCGCCTCCCTTAAAGAGCAGCTCTGTATCGGACTATTCTTTTACTTCGATGTTCGTTGGCCTTCCGTCAGGTCCGATAGCAAACTTCAGCGTCTCTTTCCCTTCGGGATTGACAACGTGGACTGCGCAAGCGATACAGCAATCGAACGGATGAACGAGCCTGAGGATGTTCACGATCTGGCTCGGTTGCGTCCGTGCCGATGGTTGAGTCTATCAAGGGCCTGTTCAACAGGACCTGCTCGATGCCGTTGCATCCTGTCGGCGAGAAGTTCCATGTGGACGGAACGACGCACTGGTATTTCGCGACCTTGCGGCCTTCGATCTTTATCCAGTGGCCCAACGCGCCTCTCGGGCTTCGGTAAGACCATAGCCTGTGCTGATCTGCTTCGGTATCTTCTTGTAGGTGTAACGGGCATCCGCAGCAAGCTGGTCAACCCAGCCGGTCACTGCCTGTGAGTACCTGCCATAAGGTCAGCAATGTACTTGGCCTCCAGTGCCCTTGCAGCGTGTCTTCCGAGCGCGCTGTAGAGAGCTGCTGCAGGTCTGGGTGACTAGCGCCCAAGCGTGCTGTCTAACAAGAGCTGTTACGCTGTAGTAGCGAGAGCTGCGCCGCCGAGGCCACTGACCTAAGCTGTCGCCGTCAGCTATGATGTCGTTAGCGGTAACCTGGTTCGCTGCGCTACAGGTAGGTTACTACCATACGCGCCAACGGTCCAACCTCGCATACTATCGGTGTCTGTTCCGTTCATATACCTCGGGGCCTTGAGCCAGCTGTAGCCGCCTGATGCTCATATTCGGAGTGGTCTTTCCGTCAAACGGATGCAGACCTGCTGCATCGAGAATTCCGTAGTTGTAATAGGAACTGCCGACATACTCCCTGATCTTGGCCTGGTCGAAAGTGCTCGGTGTAAGAGTACGGTTGACACAGTCCTCTCTTGATGGCGAGTTTCCCGTTGCATTGACCGGATAATCACCATAGGAGAGGAGATTTCCACAGCCGACGCCCTGGCTCCAGAATGCACGAGTATGCGGATGATTCGCAACGGTCACAACATCCGGAATGTACTTGGTGTTGATGAATGTCCTGACTTCGTATCAGGAGCGATTTGAACTTGCTTACCGTGTCTGGTGGCATTGAAAGGACCGAACTGATCGTAATCGGTCGTGACCGGTGTCCATCGGATAGGTCGAGGAGAACAGTGTTGTCACACCGCCCGGAACCATTGCGTTCTGGATCGGCTGCCTGCCGCTGAAGAGCGCTCCTGCGGTATGCATCTTCCTTCTCATGTGCAAGGCCTGGACATAGTGGACGAACGAGTGTTCGAACCGAGTGCGCCGAGCTTCCGTCTATCATGTCGGATGCCGTATAGGACGGCAGCCACGGGGCCATGCCCGGGAAGCTGGACGTGTTGATGAAGTCCAGTGCGGACAGGTGATAGAGATGGGTGATGTGCGACATGACGAGTGTCGCAGCCCTGAATGATGTTCTGGATTATCCTGCCGTTAGTCGGGATTGATGCGTCGAGTATGCCGTATGCATATTACCGGCTGCAGTCTGATGTTCCCGGATCAACGTTAATGCCTAATGCTGTTTCTAAGCTTCTAACTGAAGCTAACCCATGTGCAGTGGGTCAGACTGCTCATATACGCTGGGCAATGACAGGTGCGTCTCTCGGGTCTCTCTTGTTCATGATCAGCTCAAAGCCCCTGAAGAGGTTGCCTGTGCATTTGGCGTCTGTGACATACACCTGCCGCTCTCAACAACTTCGACTTTCAGATGTCCTTCAATTCGGTTTACAGGATCTATCGTTATAGTTGCCATAGATTAAAACACCTCCTTTCTTATACAAATGTGATAGAATTTACCGACTTTGTCGGGGAATGCAGGTTCAGTGCAGCCGTGGCAGCCGCCTCTGCTTCCTACACACCAGTTAACACCATAATTCTCTGCTGCGTCAGCATTCCATCTTCTGCGCGAGCAGTCTGCCTTTGTCTTTCTTCCTTTGCAGCCGAGGATTCCGAGGCAGCCCAGGTCTGTGCCGGTCCATTTGTTCCTGCCAAGGGCCTTGCTGTCGCCTACAGGATAACGGCATTGTATCGGGATCTGAAACGTCCGCTATTGTCTGTGCCGCAGTTTGCGTTTACGGTGAAGCGTTGTTGTATCTCCACGGACACGGTCCAGCATTACACTGGTATTCCCCATAGCCGTAATCAACCGGACTGATAGTTGCTGTTGACACCCGGCAACGTGATATTTGTGTCCAGGATGTGGGCGATGGTGCCGACGATCCAGTCCGGATGCGGCGGGCAGCCCGAGATGTTGATGATCTTGGCGGCAATACTGCCTGCAGGTCTGTTTCTTACATTAAGGGCAGAGGTTTCAATAGCGCCTCCTGCTGTGGTGCCCGAGTACATAATGCCTTTTGCGCCAGTGACATTGCCTCTTGCTCCGGGGATACCTCCAAATGATGAGCAGGTCCCAACTGCGAGAATGGCCAATGCTTTCTGGGCAAAT
>CAVRAA010000003.1:0-40658 GCA_963718855.1 uncultured Nitrospiraceae bacterium
GAATTTTGCACTGAGACTGCCGGATAGTTCGATGAAGAAATATACGATTGTTAGTACGAGAACGGTTTTTGGCTTACTACTGTCAATAGTCTTTACCGCTGTCTTTTATATCGAATGAGCGCAGTCTAATAGTGCTTTATCAAACAATGACTACCGAGTCGTCACCCCCATAAGGATTTGGCACGTATTTGTCCGCATACCAATCATTCTCCCAATGAATGCTATCAATAAGATAACGAAATTTGTATTCAGTCTTCGGCGGTAATTCAAGTGTTATCTCGAAGTCACCGTTTCTGAGCCTTTTCATGGGGGAGGTCTCTTCGTCCCAGTTATTGAAATCTCCTACAATCGTCACTTGCTTAGCAGATCCGACTGCAGCCTTCGGCAGTCTGAAGGTAACCTTGCAGGAAACATGAGATTCTGTAAATTTCTTTTTAAACCCACCCTGTTTATCTATTGATTGTTTTGGACTCGCAATCTGTCGAACTTTTCCTTGCACGACCACCCGTTTTGGGGCCTGCCCTTTTATACTGAGATGCTCTGTTTCTTCTTGGGAAGCACTCTGTTTTGATCCTTTAGCCTTCTCTAACCTCATCGACTTGTCGCTATCAGATTTGCCGGAGACTGTACCATGATTTAAAGGTTTACTCATCGTTTCTTCCTTCAACACATTCTTTACCATATGAATTCCTCCTCATATTATTCGTTGTCTTCTTTCGAAGAGCGTCTCGTATCCTTCTGATTTTGGACAGCAGAGCTGAGCACTTCTTTAACTCCTTCGACAACACCAACAAGCATGTCCTTGACGGCCCTTACGGCGGTTTTCCCGATGTCGCCTGCTGCCTCGATTGCACCGCCGACTGCGACTGTTGCAACACCTTCTACATTACCGCCTAGCTCCTTTGTAGCCTCAATAACACCATCAACAGCCCTCCTTGCTACAAGACCGACATCTGCCCCGATTTCGGCTGCCCCTTTTACAGCTCCCTTCACTGTCTGACTTGAAATAGTCAAAACATCTCCGCCCGCATCGCTTACACCCATAACAATGCCTTTTGCCACATTCTTTGTACTTAAAATGAGCCCTGTTCCAACTTCCTCTGTTGCTTCGATTGCGCCTTTTACCACATCCCTGGCGATATTGACTCCTTCACTTGCGACCGCACCGGTAGCCTTCAAGGAATGCGAAACAGTATTTCTTACAAGGCTGACGATTTCGGCTTCAATCTCGTTAATGCCTTTCAGGCTGCTGATTATTCCTTCTTTTACAGTTTCGCCTGTTTTCCCAATTGGGTTTCCCCCACTGGTTTTTTCTTCTCTCCTGATCGGCTTTTTAGTTTCCTTTGTTGCCATGAGATACCTCCTTTTTTAAGTGTTTATGCAGACGAATTGGGTTCAGTCTGATTCCTAAGAGATTTATGCGCCGTTATTTACTATGCTTATGCCGCTCTGCACCCTCTTACGGCTGGGACTTTATAAAATAAGCTATTATCATTGTGGAATAATGCCTACGACCTATTTCATTACTTCTCTACGATATCCATTGGAAAGTGCCCGCAATCCAGTGCCTCTCTTGGCCTGCTGCTCCTCTATTTCCTGGCAATCCTTGCAGAAAACTGCAAAGGGGATAACCTTGAGCCTTTCCACACTTATCTTTTCACTGCATGCCTCGCAAAAGCCATACATCCCTTCATCCAATCGACTCAGTGCAAGATCGATCTTTCTGATGCTTTCTCTTTGTTCGTAGAACTGTCTGCAGTTCATATGCTCGAATTGGTAAACCACAGAGCAATCGCCTTCTTCTTGCCCTGCGGCAATGATCTGCCTGATTTCACCCGACATGAATTTTTTCATGCCATCTTTAGTGCTTCGGATTATTTCTTCTCTTTTTTCACGCAGGACTTTCCTGAATGCCTGGCTTGATGCGCACTTTGCCATATGAACCCTCCTGTCCTGTAAAACATTTGGTCATATCAATTATATGCGGATACAATTACGAAGGGATGACAATCAGATTAAGAATTAGTTACAGAACATATCCATCCAGACTAACCGTGCAAGCAAAAAAAACTCCGGGAATTTCGAAAGAAGTCTCTTATAATGTTCTCTTTCATCGGGTTAGATCATATTTTTCTACAGGTTTTGAGAGCGTCCGGCTCAACGGCCTGTTAGAGTAACGCGAGTGTGAGTGCAGTCCGGTTGGTACCTTTAATGAACGGTATTCTAATCCTTAATCTTCCTGGAATGCTGTGCATGTTATGGCTCATTTATTGTCTCTTTGTTTTTACCAACTTTAGCATATGTTTTGCAGTCAGGATAACACGAACACCTGAATCTGATGATACCACCTTCTCTTCTGTAAAGATGCATTGGCCTTCCGCATTTCGGACAGACAGGCCTATCTTTAATTTCGATTCTCTTGACACCGAGAGCGAATTGTCTTCCGCATATCATGCATAAATAGCGTTGCTTGCCTGATGTGCTCTTCCCATACTTATATAGTGCTTTCGACTTGCAGACAGGGCATTGAGTTTCATTATCGTCCGAATCATTAAATTCAATCATACCCAATCAATAGAAACGTATTATTCAACGTTGATGAGAGGATATTAAATGCTTGTTAAATAATCTGCTGCACCTACGTCACGGTTGAAGCCGGAATAACATCTATCTCATGAAGTTTAGAAATATAGACGCGACAAATTTCGAAATGCCTGGTGAGGCAGATTTCAGGATCGATATCTTCGATATTTCTTATAAGAGTAGCTGCAGTTTTGCATGTTGCGCCCTCCGGACTGCCGTCCAGGTAAGGACATATAGTCATAATTCTATCCAAGTGCATAAGTAACCCCCTTTATTGATAGGCTAACATATCTTGTGTTACAGGAATGTTACGGCTGGATAAATAATTGATTGCCCCTCATATCTTTCCCGCCTTTAATAAATTCACCATTTTGTAATTCACTTGTCATATTCCTTTAATTTTTAATCAGTAAGCTATCAATACTCATACATTCAACTTTTTGTTTGCGGGAGTGGTGTGGTTGAACCCCTTTCTTCAACACCACTCCCCGCCTTTTTGATTTCTTAATCAATGATTGATATAGATCGGAATTAAAAAAAGATGGCGGTTGAAAAATTAGACACGACAAACCTTCACCGAACAAGTGCAATTATAAAAATCGCTGCAAAATTCGGTTTACTGAAAAAAGGAGACGTTCTGGAAGTAATCGGTTCATCTTTCACGTTTACCGGTGACATGCAAGAATGGTGCAAAAGATATAATAAAAAATATGTTTTTTATTTAGATCCAGATAATAATACAATCAAATGTCATATACATATATGAGCAGCAATGATTGTCGTTATTGCTTCCCGCAATATACAAGCCATAGAAAATAAGATATACAGGGCAATGTATTTCTTATATCTCTGTAACAGTTTTGTCCGGTCAGCTCGGGGTAATGTCTCAAAATATCGCGCCGCGCAACAACACCAACTAACCGGCCTTCGTCTGTCACTGGCATTCTTATTATATTTTTCTCGATCATGATAGTTAATACATCATATAATGATGTATTTACATCAGCAATTAAGGGCTCCTTTGTCATTATATCATCAGCTGTAAGTTTTCCAAGATCCTTACCCTCACGAACCTGCTTTAATAAATCAAGCTCAGTGACTACCCCGATAACTTTACTATTCTCATCAGTTACAGGCATTCCACTGAAGAAACCATAAAATATTTCAAAAGCTATATCTTTTGCCGGCGTATTTTTCCTTGCGGATATAGCTGGTCTTGTCATAATTTCTTCTAATTTTAAATGTAAAGCTTTCAACTGTACCTCCCAAAAGGTATCTTTTCAATCTAATAAAAGTGCAACTAAATTGGTCGCGTTGGGATTTTTCGAGCTCTTTTCAGCCTAACTTTTCTTTCTGTGATGATCTTAAAACCGCTACCTTGGATTGATGTGTAGTAGAAGCAGACATAAGCGCTATTGCTCACTTGAATCATTACCCCGCCTTGATTTATTGATTAAAAAGATCGCGCATCGATATTCGCCTCGCTTAACAATCCTTTTCGTCTATCATCAATGACGATAAGGCTGCCCTACATAGATCAGGCTTAGTCATAATGAAAGGACACCTTGGTTTTACATTTTACTCCGTCGATGTTACAGCAGTATGAAGAAAAAATTAATCTTATGAGAAAAAACCGCCTTACTCTTAATCTAAAGGTCTTGCCGTTTGATGACAGTTGAACTAAATATCTTTTGAATCAAACTTGAAAGTGTGTAATTCAGGAGAGGTGCTTGCTTTTCAGAACTCTCTGCGTTCCGGTATTCCTTTCGCCCCGAAAGATTATTGGCGATTTCCAAGAAAAACAAATAAAAAGGCAGAGTCATTGCTGACTCTGCCTATGGTTTTTCTGTCCCTACAAGTTAATCTGTCTATCTCTTAGGATACGTGCAGTTTCATGTGTCTTTCCCACTGTTCGCGGGGATCCACACCTTTAATATAGGCGTCGCTGCCTTTGCAGTCATTGTGGGGTTTATAAACTCAATGTTGAAATATTTGCACATAATCTTAAAGAGATCGGTATTGTCGATATAACCTCTCACGCCGAGCAGATGGGAGCCCAACCCATGAATCAGAGCGATCTGGTCCTCTGCCGTATGGTTGCTGGAGGTAAAACCGACATTGCCCCTCCGCATATCTGCGCAGGTGACCGTAATGACTGTGTGCCAGAATCCTGCCGAGCATGAAATCAGGGATGTAACTAAAATCTCCAGGATATGGCTGGTAACCTGGCTGCATGGAATCAAAGATCATTGCCGACTCCGCATCAGTAATGTCGAACATCGTGTAGTACTTGACGATTTCTTTAATTTCTGCATCGTCTTATTTTTCAATTTTGCGCTGATCACCTCAAAAGATGCCTTAATCTGCGCATATTTTTGCAAAGCTATGGTTGCATCATTATAGCTGGGTCCTGTGCCGTTGACGCCCCATCCGGAGTTGCCGTGATCGGATGTGATAATAAGGAGCGTGTTCGGATTCTTCCTTATGTATTGAACGACCACCCGCAATGTCAAGTCCATCTCTATGGTATCCATGATCGCGCCCCAGGCGTCATTGGCGTGGCTTGCATGATCGATCCTTCCCGCCTCGACCTGAAGAACGAATCCTTTTTTGTTCTGCGCGAGTTATTGAGGGCGATGCCCGTCATTTCAGGGAGGGCGGCTCTGCATTTCCGAGCACAGAGTTATTAACTCGGTCGACATCATACGTTTTTCATGTGTGACGAATGGAAAAGACCGAGAATCTTTCTGCTCGAAGAGGCGATATAGCTCACCAGCTCGTCCCTGTTTATCAGAACATCATAATTGGCAGATGCGAATTCAGTGAAAAGGTAGCTGTGGTCAGATCGCTTGGCGGGATCGAAATGTTTGCTGCCGCCGCCGAAAAGTACATCAGGTTTGAAATCGAAATAATCTGCCGCGATGGCATCCTCGGCATCCCTGTTGATGTTATGCGATACCCAAGCTGCCGGTGTCGCATGGGTAAGTCTCGTAGTGGTCACCAGCCCTGTGGAAAGACCGCGCCCCTTCAGTATCTCCATGATAGTTTTAAGAGGCGTACCGTCGGGAAGTCTGGCGAGCATGCCGTTTGCAGTATGCGAGCCCGTCGACCACGCGGCAGATGCCGGTGCGGAATCCGTAACAAGACTTGAGAGACTCTTTGTTCCCATGTAGCTTGCGACAGTACGGTGATCTCTCATAACGGAATACATATTAGACCCGGAGTTACCGAAGCCCACGGTATTGATCTCATGCATTGCCCTAATCACACCAAGAGGCATGCCGTCGCCCACGAGAAAAATGAGACCATGAGGCTTTCCTCTTCCTGCTTCAGGGGCAAGTGTATCTGCACACTCAGCTACACCGGGCAACATAGCCGCTAAAGCGCCTATCCCTAATGTCTTCAGAACATCTCTTCGACTCATCCCTTTCTTAAAAATGCCGTTTTGCTTCTTTTCCATTGTTGTCCTCCTGTTTAATTTTTTATAAAAAAGAAAGAATAACTAATCAATTCTTTACCAGCGGCAAGCAAATCTTTCTGCTCAGTGAACAGTTTTCACCTCCTTTTTTCGCATGATTGTTATTTGTTGGTCCAGTCACGAATAATTTACAAAACGCTCATTACAAGGTTATGAAAAAAATATTAAATTTCTGTTTTATCTAAGTCGTGCATATATTAAGTGGGAATAAGAATATTGATTTTTAGGAGCAACATTGCCACTGGAAGGACTTTTTGTGAAAATCTCTATTCTAGGAAGGACGTAACAACAAAGCTGACAATGCCAGATAGCTTAGGTTTTTACTTTTAGAATTTACACTCTTATTCACTTGACGATCGATCATGTAGAGTAGGCTCGCTTTCATCAGTAATCCACCTTGGTTTATTGATTAAAAAGATTGGGCATCTTGTATAGGCTTCACTGAAACAAGCCTTGTCGTCTATCATCAATGCCGATAAGGCTGCCTTACATAGATCAGGCTTATTCATAATGAAAGGACACATTGATCTACATTTTACTCCGTCGATGTTACAGCAGGATGAAGGAAAGATTAATTTTATGAGTAGAAGAAACTGACTTGCTCACTTGAAGGGTCTTGCCGTTTGATTACAGTTGAACTAAATATTTTTTGAATCGAGATTTTAAGCCGAATATCCCGGAACTGGCATAGGATTGGCAATATGTAAGAAGATAGTAGAAAGGCACGGAGGCAGGATTTGGGTGGAGTCCAAACCAGATAAAGTTTCGACTTTTTCTTTACTTTAGTACCTGCGAAATGAAGACATTGAAATGTCTCGCTTCGTCTCTTCTTTCGGTAAATGTCATCACTTTTCGGCTTCCGTTGATTTTGCAGCATTGTTGTTCTAAACAGGTCAACCGTTGATTTCATCTCTCTGATCTCACCGGGGCACCACATTTGCTTAGTTGAAATGAGAACAAACACCAATAGGGACTGTGCTTCCTTCCATAATCATCATCTTGTCTCGCGATAGGATTCCGAGGACTTGTGGCTGAATGAGAGAATTTAAATCTTTCCAGATACCTCTCTTTTCCTGACAGGACTAAATACTTCCACAGAACATGAAAAATCAATGCAACCTAAGCTGATGACTACACCGAAGTAGATATCGACACCAGGACCATTTAACCTGGTGTCGATTTTGTGATTATTCTTTTAGATTAAGAGGTTGAGAAATACCCACCATTAGAAACAGTCACGATCAGTCACAATTAGTCACCAGAAGACCGACAAAAACTAATTGAAAAATAAGGAAAGATGGTACCCCCTGCAGGAATTGAACCTGCGACACCAGGTTTAGGAAACCTGTGCTCTATCCGACTGAGCTAAGGGGGCACGCGGAGTTACCGGCTATTATAACATTTATTGCCGGGGAAACCTTGGCAGCCCCTTACGCCTGCAATCCTATGGCTTGTAATACATAAGCTGCCGCGCATAAGGCCGGATTTTTTCCACAAGACTCTTCATCTGCCCCTCAGACATGGGCCGGAATTGTTTCGCGAAGGAGACATTCTCTTCAAGCTGAGGGATGTTGTCACATCCTATTACTGTTGTTGTGATCGGCTGCGTGAGGGCAAAATGGAGGAAAGGCTCCATGGTGTCATACCAGGGAAGCTGCGCGGCGACGCCCCTGAAATAGACCTTCATCCCGATGATTCCCATGCCCTTCTGCAATGCTGCGGGGATGACCTCCTGAATAAAACTCTTATAGTGGGGTTCAGCCGGATTCACCGGCAGCAGTACGGTATCAAAATCGAATATCCCGATGCATTTTTTGATTATCGCGGGATCGTGGTGACCTGTTACCCCTATCAGCCGCGTCAGGCCCTTTTTCTTTGCCTCTGCAAAAGCCTCGATAGCTCCTCCGGGGCCGAATATCTCTTTTATCTCTGCCTCTGAACGCACGTCATGCACCTGCCAGAGGTCGAGGTAGTCTGTCTTCATGTTGCTCAGCGTCTCGTTGAGGTGCGACAGGGCTCCGGCTTTATCCCTCGCATGGGACTTGCTCGCCAGAAAGATCTGCTTCCTCCTTTGCTTCAGGGCTTTCCCATAATAAGACTCGCTTCCTGAATACGCGCGCGCAGATTCGAAATAATTGATGCCGAGGTCTATCGCCCTGTTGATAAGGGCATCGGCCTCCCGCTCATGTCCGAACGTCCTCAGAATGCCTTCCCCCCCGAGACCCGAGAACAGTCACTTCCCTGCCGCTTTTTCCCAATGTTCTCACGGGAATGCTCATATTCCAATTCTACCATAAGGGGAAAAGGCTGTCACCCCCGGCAGCAGGGTAAAACTGCCCCTGTTTTGTGCTAAGATAAGTGACTTTTTGTCATACAATGAGGAGGGGTTGATGATGGGCAAGTATGAAGAGATTTTCCGCAGGAGCATAGAGGACCCCGAAGGGTTCTGGGCAGAGGCGGCTGAGGCTATTACCTGGTACAAAAAATGGGACAAGGTGCTCGATGCATCAAATCCGCCTTTCTACCGCTGGTTTGTCGGCGGAGAAATGAATACCTGCTATAACGCCCTCGACCGGCATGTGGAAGACGGAAGAGGGGATCAGATTGCCGTCATTTACGACAGCCCGGTTACCGGGACAATACGAAAGATTTCTTACAGGGACCTGCTCGATCAGGTATCACGTTTTGCCGGCGCCCTGAAGGGACTTGGCGTAGGCAAAGGCGATACGGTCATCATTTATATGCCCATGATACTGCAGGCTGTGGTTGCGATGCTTGCCTGCGCGAGGCTCGGGGCTGTCCATTCGGTTGTGTTCGGCGGGTTTGCGCCCCATGAACTTGCCCTCAGGATTAATGATGCAAAGCCGAAGGTCATTATCTCCGCCTCGGGAGCTATGGAAATAAAAAGGCTTATCGAATATAAACCCCTTCTCAATAAGGCGATAGAGCTTGCAGCCCATAAGCCCGAGAAGTGTATCATCTATCAGAGACGCCTCGCAGAATCCGAACTCATTCCGGGCCGGGATATTTCATGGAGTGAGTTCATGGCCGGTTCAGAGCCGGTTCCCTGCGTACCGGTGAAGGCAACAGATCCGCTCTATATTCTCTATACATCGGGAACTACAGGAAAGCCCAAGGGTGTTGTCAGGGATAACGGCGGACATGCTGTTGCATTGAGATGGAGCCTTGAAAATATCTACGATACGAAACCCGGCGAAGTCTACTGGGCTGCTTCTGACGTAGGATGGGTAGTTGGGCATTCATATATTGTATACGGGCCGTTGCTCACCGGCTGTACGACAATTCTTTATGAAGGAAAATCCGTCGGGACTCCTGATCCCGGGGCTTTCTGGAGGGTTATTTCGCAGCATGGGGTCAAGACATTGTTCACGGCTCCAACTGCGTTCCGCGCAATTAAGAAAGAAGATCCGAAGGGTGACTATATCAAAAAATACGATCTTTCAGGTTTCAAATATCTTTTTCTTGCCGGAGAGAGGACAGACCCTGATACCTATCACTGGGCACATAATCTCCTGCAAAAGCCGGTCATCGACCACTGGTGGCAGACTGAAACAGGCTGGCCTATCACCGCAAACTGCATGGGGATAGAGAACTTCGAGATCAAGCCCGGGTCGTGTACAAAACCTGTGCCGGGCTATAATGTCCAGATAATCGACAATATGGGCAGAAGACTGGGGCCAAAAGAGGAAGGCCTTGTGGTTGTAAAGCTCCCCCTGCCTCCCGGAACGCTGCCGTCCCTTTGGAACGCCGATGAACGGTTTGTTGAATCGTATATGAAAATATTTCCCGGGTACTATTTCACCAGTGACGGCGGATATATGGATGAAGACGGGTATGTCTACATAATGGGCAGGGTTGATGACGTCATTAATGTCGCCGGCCACCGGCTTTCGACAGGCTCTATGGAAGAAGTTGTTGCCCAGCACGAAGACGTTGCAGAGTGCGCGGTTATCGGCGCCCATGATCCCCTGAAGGGACAGCTTCCTATAGGACTGGTAGTCCTGAAGGCAGGGGTTGCCAGAGGAGAAGACGAACTGAAGAAAGAACTGGTGCAGATGATCAGGAATGATATCGGACCGATCGCCTGCTTCAGACAGGCTACCGTTGTTTCCAGGCTGCCCAAAACCAGGTCAGGCAAGATACTCAGGAGCACCATGAGAAAGCTTGCCGACGGCGAACAGTATACCATGCCTTCGACGATCGATGACCCGTCAGTGCTTGGCGAGGTCGAAGAGGCGCTCAAAAAGATAGGGTACGCCCGGAAAAAGCAGTAAGGAGATCTAGAAATCATAAAAAGAAGGAGGAGGGGGTGGGTAATGGGGTGGGGATGAAGAAAAGAAAAGAGAGAAGAAAAGAGAGAAGAGGAGAAAAAGCCAAGAAAGAAGAGGAGAAGGAAAGAAAGAAAAGGAGAGGAAAAAGGAAGGAAGGAGAAAAGAGAGGAGAAGAGAAAAAGGAGAGGGAAGAAAGAAAAGGAAAGAAGACGGACTGATAAAGAGGAACGATGGCTGGGAAGAGATTGGGCGGATATGACGGGAATAGAAACACAGAAAGAGAGAAAAGAGAGAGGAGAGAGAAGGGAAAAGAGAAAAACGAGAAGAGAGGAGAGGCGAGAAGCGGAGAACAAGGGCCAAGGAAGGAGGGAAGAAAGAACAAAGAGGAAGGGAGGGAAGCAATACGAGGACAGTAATGGCCGGATAATCGGCGCGTTGTGCGCATCTCGGAACGCGGAAGCAGAAAGGAGACAAGACAGCGCAGAAGACTGCTGGGAGCGCGAAGAGAAAAGACGATCGGCTATATCGATCTCTGGAGCACAAAGACCGAGCAGGCAGCAAAACGCTAAGGAGAGCCGGCGAGACCCGACCACGATACACCCACACAGAAGGGGCGCCTCGGCAACCGCAGGCAAAGGGGACAGCGAGACAGCGACGGACTGACGCAGGAGAACGGACGGACGAGACGGGAAGGAGCCTGCCGAAGACCGACGGCAACCGTACGGAAGTGAACACTACGAAGAAAGAGTGCGACAGGAACGCAAGTACGGCAAAGAAACCGGATCTGAGCAGGACAGAGAAAGGTGAGCGAGAAACAAGAGCAGCAGGAGCGGGAGCAGAACAGCGGCACACGAAGAACAAGCCAGAAAGAGAACAAGCGCACGGAAAAAGACAGGGAAGAACAAACGGCGGAAGAGAAAAAGAGCGCACACGAAGGCAAAGAAGAAAACAGAGCTGAGCAGCAGAAGGAAGGAAGGACAAAGAGAAGGCAAAACAGAACAGGTTTGTTGGCCGATAGGAGACAGGACTAAACAATCTGAAAGAAGAGGCGGAGCAGGGAAGACAAAGAGACAGGCAGAAGGTGAAGAGGAAGGAAGGAGAGAGAAAGAGCAGAGCAGCAACAAGAAGAAGAAAGAAAAGGGGGGGAAGGAAAAAAAGAGGAGAGAAAAAGAAAAGAAGAGAGAAAGAGGGAGAAGAGAGGGGAGAGAAAGCAAAAAGGAAGGAGGAGAAAAAGAGAAGGAAAGGAAGGAGAAGGGAGGAGCAGGAAGAAAAAGAGAAGGAAGAGGAAGAAAAGAAAGAAGAAGAACGAGGAAGAAGGGGGGGAAGGGAAGAGAGAGAGGAGAAGAGAAGGGGGAGGCAAGAAAAGAGAGGAGAGGAGAGGAAGAGAGGCGGAAAAGAGAAAAAGAGAGAGAGGGAAGAAAGGAAGAAGAGAGAGAATGAAAATAGGAAGAAAAATAATGAAAATGAGTGAAGAAAAGTGAGAAAGTAAAGAAAAGATAAAGCTAACCCATAGTGTTGTAGCCGCAAACTTTAGTTTGCGCAGAATATACGCAGGCTATCGCCCAGGCGATCCGCCGGGGCGGAAAGCCTGCGGCTACCGCGATTGCAAACGCTCGAAGAGCCTCTCCACCGCCTCGGCGGCATTCTCAACGCTTATAACCCCTTTTATATCCCATGTCTTGATCCCCGCAACAGGCTTCCCCATCTGCAGGGCAAAGGCAATCTCTGACAGGGTCCCGTATGCTCCTCCTACTGCAATGAGGGCATCTGCGGTTCGGGCGATAATCACGTTTCTGCCAATCCCCAGTCCTGTGGCTATGGGGATGTCGATATATTGGTTTGCATTATCGGAATCGTTCTGCGGAAGGATACCGACTGTTATGCCGCCTTCTGATTTCGCGCCCCTTGATGCAGCTTCCATGACTCCGCCAAGTCCGCCGCATATGAGGATTGCCCCCCTCCGGGCGATCAGCCTGCCGACTTCCTCTGCTTCCTTCAGAAGCGTCTTTTCAGTCCTTCTTCCGCCGATGACAGCTATGATCGGTTTCATGATGATAGTTGAACAGGGACCTTCCTTTTCTTGCCCTGATACGTATCTTTGTTTTCAAGCCTTCTCTCGATATCCCGCAACGTCTCCTGCCTGTTCTTGTTCCAATGAGGCGCAATCAGGATATCATCCGGTGCAGTGGCAAAAAGCCTCTGCAAGACAATGCCGGGTGAAAGCCTCTCTAGAAATTCGGTCACAAAATCAATGTATTCTTCGTATCCGAAAACAGGGAACGGGTTCTCCTTATAGATATGCTCAAGCGGCGTGTCTTTTATCACCTGGAGGTGATGTATCTTGAGAAACTCGATCGGGAGACAGGAAAGTTCATCGGCCGTTGCAAGCGTCTCTTCCCTGGTCTCTGTCGGAAGGCCGGCAATCATATGGACGCCGATAGATATCCCCCTGTCTTTTGTCATGTCAAGCGCCCGGAGAAATGCGTGGTAGTCATGGCCGCGGTTGATGAACTGAAGGGTTTTTTCATACATCGACTGCATGCCGTATTCGACGAGGATGAAGTATTGCTTCGATAAGCGATTCGAGAAACGCGATCTTCTCCGTGTCGACTGTATCGGGCCTCGTCCCGATTGCAAGCCCTATTACAGACGGGGCTGCGGAGAGGGCTTCATGATAGAGGCGCTCCAATTCCTCAACAGACGCATAGGTGTTTGTATACGGCTGAAAGTAGACAAGGAACTTTTCTGCGTTATACCGTTTTCTGATATAGGAAATGCCGTTTTCGACCTGTTCGCTTACCGAAAGCGTCGGCCTGCAGGAATTCGGCCTGAAGCTTTCGTTATTGCAGTAAATGCATCCCGACGTGCCGACTGTGCCGTCCCTGTTCGGGCACGTAAACCCGGCATCAACACTAACTTTGTACACCCTGGAGCCAAAGCGTTTCTTGATGTATGCGCCGAAAGAGTTGTATCTCCTGTCCATAGTCAATTATTCAATCTTCTCTGTCAATAAATGCAGTCCTGCAAAAATCGTTTCCGTTTTATACATATCTCCTCCTTTGCAGGCAGAGAAGCCGAGGCTTTGATTATTCCGAAGAAATACCCTTCTATCTTATTACAGACTCGCCTGATTGGTATCCCTTCATCCTCTCGGCGTATTCCCTCAGGCGTCTGTCGGCTAAATAATGCACCGTCCCTTCCGGATACGTACCGTCTTCGAGTCTCTTTCCCGCTGGCACTCCGGTGAGGACCTCGATCCCCTCATCAATGGTCTTTACTTCATAAATATGAAACCGGCTTTCCTGTACGGCCTTGACCACATCGTCACGGAGCATAAGGTGTCGCAGATTCTGATGAGGGATTATCACCCCCTGCTCGCCTGTCAACCCTTTTGCCTTACAAACGTCGAAGAAACCTTCGATTTTCTGGTTCACTCCTCCGATGGGCTGCACCTCGCCTTTCTGGTTGACAGAGCCGGTGACCGCAATATTCTGCCTGATAGGGGCATCGGCTAGACTCGACAGGACCGCATAGAGCTCTGTGGAAGACGCACTGTCTCCCTCTATCCCTGAGTAGGATTGCTCAAAACAGATACTGGCGGAAAGGGACAACGGCTTGTCCTGTGCGTACATCCATCCCAGGTATCCTGATAAGATCATCACTCCTTTATCGTGGATAGGTCCGCTGAGTTGCGATTCCCTTTCAATATTGATTACCCCGCGTCTTCCCATAAAAGTCTTTGCCGTTATACGGTTGGGCCTTCCGAAACTGAAGGTGCCCAGATCATAGACGGAGAGGCCGTTGACCTGTCCGGCAACAGCCCCTTCAACATCGACCATGAGGGTGCCTTCCTCGATCATCTGTCGTATACGTTCGGCAATCAGGTCAGAACGATGGATTTTTTCTCTTATCGCTTTTTCTACATGTTCGCCGCTGATCATGCTGCTCTGTGAAACTCTCGCCCAGTAATCTGATTCGATAAGGAGATCTCTCAACGGGCCGAACCGTGCGGAGAGTTTTCCCTGGTCTCCCGCGGCCCTCACCGCATATTCGACAACCCTGGCAACGCCGGTGCGTTCAAAGGGCAACAGAATTTCTTCATCGCAGCATCTGCGGATGTAGCAGGCAAAATTCTTGAGGTTTTCGTCGGAGCGTTGCATCTGAACATCGAAGTCCGCTTTCACTTTGAACATCTCCCAGAAGTCTTCATCATAAAGCGTGAGGAGTTGATAGAGGGAGTCATCCCCCATCACAATGATCTTGAGCTCGACAGGAACCGGCTGCGCCCTCATACCCTGGGGGGCAAGAAATCCGAAAGATTCCCATGGGTCTTCAACGCGTATCTCCTTTGTTCTGATCACCCGCTTAAATCCTTCCCAGACATTCGGATTGAGGAGGAGATCCCGGATGTTGAGGATGAGGTAGCCGCCGTTCGCCAGTTGAATGGCGCCTGCCTTTATCATGGTATGGTCGCTCGTATAGGTCCCCATGAACGCCCTCCGCTCGATCTTCCCGAACATATTGAACCAGTTCGGGTTCGCTTCGATGACGATGGGGGGTCCGCTGAGCGCACTGTTATCAACAAAAACATTCACCTTATAGGCCATAAACGGGTCGAGCTGTGGGAAAGGCACTGGGCCCGGAGCCTGCTGGGGGGCCGGCGCCTGCATAAAGAAATCCAGTTTCGTTAAAGTATATTCTTTCGCCTCATTCAGGAACTGAATGATTTCGGGATATTCAGCATATTTCCGAAGCATCTCTTCAAAAGGCCCCGATATCGCAAATTCCCCGGCCTTCAGGTCAATGTCTTTCATCTTTTCAGCGATCTCTTTTTCAAGCTCCCTGAGGCGGGCATAGGTTTCGTCGACCCTCCGCATTATATCGATCCGTTTTTTCTCGATCTGATCCCGTTCGGCTTCCGAAAGCTTGAGGAATTCCTCCCTCGCCAGCGGTTTCCCTTCGACCATGGGAACGACGGCAGCCCCCATCGGAGAGAGTTGCACCATCAGGTTTCTGGAAGCAGCCTCGCTGTCCAGGGAATCCATCGCCGCTTGGTATCTCTTCTGGTGCTCCTCCACAACCTCCTGCTTTTTCTTCGTATACTGGTCGCTGCCGAATGTCTTCGGTATTTCTTCCTTTAAGGTTTTGAGCAATGAGTCCATATCGGCCCCGAAAGATTTTCCGAGACCCTGCGGTAATTTGAGGATTCTCGGTTGATCGGGGACCGAAAAGTTATACACATAACACCAGTCAAAAACCGGGAATTTCATCCCCGCAGCTTCCTGGTCCTTCATGAACATCTGGAGCTTCGACTTAATGGTTGCCGCTTTGCCGGTTCCGCTCAATCCGGTAAGAAAAAGATTATATCCGGTCCTGTTGACGGCGAGGCCAAAGTTGATGGAATCAATCGCTCTGCCCTGGCCGATAAATTCCTTCAGGGGCTCGATGTCCGTTGTACATTCGAACTGAAAAACGTCGAGAGGACAGGTCCAGCAAAGTTTTTCTGCGGGTACGGCATACTGCTTAAGGTCGATACTGTTTTCCATAGGTTACCCTCACGTTTTTGAGCTAATTATAGCATTTTTGCGTCAGGTCTCCTAATCGAATCCCCTGCTCCTATCTCTTTGTATTATTTCATGTTTTTCCTATGACTTTTCTCCGGTTCTTTGATATACTTTTGATAATTCTTCCCGATTGCCTGCTCGGCAGGAGAGAAAAGCGCGCGCATGAAACAGCGATCGAAAAAAGAACTGACATCAATCGCCCGGGACGTTTCACTGCTCATCCTCGACGTGGACGGTGTGCTTACTGACGGGAGCATCATCCTCGACGGCAAAGAGAACGAGCTGAAGTCTTTCCACGTCCGCGACGGACACGGCATAAAAATGCTCATACGCGCAGGCATCCGCGTTGCTATTATTACCGGAAGGTATTCAAAGGTCGTCGAACGGAGAACCCGTGAACTCGGAATCAAAGACGTATTCCAGAAATGCCTCGACAAGACCATCGCATACCGGCAGCTTGCAGAAACCTATTCCCTGCGTGACGGGGAGATAGCCTATGTGGGCGACGATATCGTCGATATCCCCGTCTTCCGGAGGTGCGGTCTGCCGATTGCAGTTGCCGATGCTGAAGATGCGGTGAAGCCTTTTGTAAAGATGACCACAAAGCACAACGGCGGACAGGGTGCGGTCAGGGAAGTCTGCGATTTCCTGCTGAAGGCAAAGGGGTTATGGAAGGATATCATTCATGAGTACGCTGAAACTTAATCTGCCGACGCTCCTGACGCTGAGCAGGATCGTCCTCATTCCTGTTTTCATCTTCACCGTCTACCTTCATCCCGTATTCGGAGCGATCATCTTCACTATCGCTTCGTTTACGGATTTTCTCGACGGCTACTTCGCCAGGCGTTCCGGCGATATTACAAAATTCGGGATTATCCTCGACCCGATTGCAGACAAGTTCCTGGTAATCTCCGCGCTGATAGTGCTCGTTGACATGGAAAGACTGGCGGCATGGATAGCGATCACCATTGTTGTGAGGGAATTCCTCGTCACCGGCCTGAGGGCGGTCGCCCTTTCGAAAGATATCATCATTGCCGCAGAAATCGGGGGAAAGATAAAGACCACGTTGCAGGTAATAGCGATCATCTGTCTCATCCTGAAAAACAGCCTGTTCGGCATTGATCTCTACGATATCGGGATAGTGCTCATCTGGGCGTCGCTCGCGCTGTCCATCATATCAGGGGTGCAGTACACTATATCGTTCGGGAAAAAGATATAGAAGATGTTGAGAAAAGATGAGACGAAGAGAGGGTATTTGAGCGGATTTTTTTGCCGATAGTCAACGATCTATTTGAAACAAAGAGGCAAAAGCCTCGCAGGGAGGAACGACCGAGAATGAGCGAATATACTCTCTCTCCGGCGACTTCAAGAAAAATTTAGGAGATGGATACCGCCGTCAACATAGCCCTATTACTGATCGCCTTTATTCTGGGATCAATTCCCTTTGGTATAATAGTAGCAAAGACGAGGGGGGTTGATCTTAAAAAGGTCGGCAGCAGGAATATCGGCGCAACAAATGTCCTGCGGTCTCTCGGAAAGTGGCCGGCTGCCTTCACCCTCATGGGAGACATTTTGAAGGGCACCCTGGCAGTTGCGATAGGCAGATATTTCGGGGTGGGGACATTCTTTGAAGGCCTTATTGGCTTTATGGTAATCCTCGGGCATAACTTTTCCCTGTTCCTTGGATTCAGGGGGGGGAAAGGCGTTGCGACAAGTATCGGCGTGCTTATCATTTATACTCCCCGTGTTGCCGTCCTCACGATAGCCCTGTGGCTTGCGGCTGCCTTACTCTCTAAGTATTCGTCCATGGGAGCGCTGATTTCATTCGGCCTTCTGCCGGTCAACGTCTATTTCTTCGATCCCGGCGATAACAGCAAACTGCTGAGCGCGTTCCTCATCATGGCACTGATATTCATACGCCACAGCGAAAACATCAGGCGGCTTATAAACGGCACCGAAAGGAAAATCGGCCAGCGGACATGAAAAGAATCTCTGTAATCTTATTGTTCTATCTTCTTCTCCTCCTGCCTGCCGTCTCGTCAGGCCAGGAGCTGTACGAAGATCAGTTGAACAAGGGCATACGGAATTCGGAGCCGTATTCATACCTTCTCATCAAGCAGGCACAGACAGGCGCCGCAGGGAAAAAGACTATCCTGCTTGAAGCCATGCGGTATTCTCCTGACCTTCCCGCCGTCTATTTTGAATTATCGAAGGCCAGCTTCAGTCTCAGACCTGAAAGTGTTTTCGAAACGGTCGATTATATTTTACAGGGGATCGCTGCGTATAAACGAAACTTCTGGTGGTCATTCATGCTCCTTTCCTCTCTGCTGATAAGCCTTCTCCTCTCGTTTCTTCTCTCCATCCTTATCGCCGTTGTTCTCAGGCTTCCGAGGGACATTCCGCTCCTTTCACATGACATCCAGGAGGGGAAAAGCCGTATACTGGTCCTCCTGCTTCTCGTGTTCGCCCTTTTCGGTCCGCTTTTTTTATCGGGTCATTGCTGGTCATCGTCGGTTTCTACATGAAGAAATGGGACCGAATCGCGCTTTATCTCTACCTTATCGTTCTCCTCTTTTCGCCGCTCGTCTTTAAGGCTGTTTCCGTAATCTTCACCGCTCCTGCCTCAGGCGAGTTAAAGGCTGTCGTAGAGGTGAACGAAGCGCAGGGGAACACCTATGCGCTCTCTGTGCTGAGCGGCAAGGACAACCCTGTCGAGGTCTTCTCATACGCCCTCGCCCTCAAACGCGACGGGAGATATGGAGAGGCAATAGATGCATACAATAAAATCCTTGCGTTAAAACCTGATCCCCGCACCTATAACAATCTCGCGAATTGCTATGTTGCCCTCAATGATTTCGACAGAGCCAAAGAACTGTATCAAAAAGCAATTCAGATGAAACCATTGCCGTCAACGCTCTATAACCTCAGTCAGTCTTACAGGGTAACACTCAATTTTGACAAGGGCGAGGAGTATTTCCTCGCTGCTCAACGGTTGGATACCGATGCTGTCCTCAATTTCAGAAGAACTGCGGGAAGAAATCCGAACAGGCTCGTTGTTGATGAGGGGTTGCCCGTTTCAGATCTCCTGAATTATGCAATAGGGAAAGCTTCCAGGGCATCGACATTTGGTATGTCAACAGTCCCGCTGATGGCAGCGCCCGTCATTGCGCTGCTCATGGGGATACTCTTTTTTATCCTGAACAGGTATTTTGAAAATAAGGCTTACCGATGCAACCGTTGCGGAAAAATCCTCTGTTATCATTGCGAAAAACACCTTCTCTGGAGAAACATGTGCCTGCAGTGTTACCGGTCATTAGTAAAGCTGGACGAACTCGATGCAAAGGAAAGGGTCGCCAGACTGCTCACCGTCTACGAACATCAGAAGAAAAGGAGAACGATGATTAAAGCCCTTTCCTTTCTCATCCCGGGTTCAGGTCAGTTATACGCGGGCACAATGCTCTATGGATTACTTTTCCTCTGGCCGTTCCTGTTTTTTCTCTCGATTCTTGCTACCAGCACCCTCTTCGTCACAAAAATGTCCGGGTTTTCTCATCTCTGGCTGAATGTGATCTCGGCTGCTGCTGCGGTGCTGATATACATCCTGTCGAATGTCATAACGAGAAGGAGGCTTGCAAAAGGGTGGCTTTAGAAGGATCGCTTAAGGATTTCGGCCTTGCAGACATACTGCAGCTGATTTTTTTCCAGCGCAAGACCGGCGTGCTGACCATGGAAAGCAGACTGGATAAAGTGAGACTTCTGGTCATAGACGGGAACATCGTGGGTGCAGAATCGAAGCGGAGGATCGAAGCAAACCGGCTCGGCAAGGTGCTTGTGAAAAAAGGCCTTATCACCGAAAAGGACCTCCAGGCAGTGCTCAACGAACAGAAAAATTCGAATATCAAACTCGGGAACCTCCTTGTACGGAAAGGGATTGTCCAGAAAGATGAGATCGAAGAAATCCTGGTCGGACAGATCAAAGAGACAGCGATCCAGATCTTCGGCTGGAAAGAAGGAAGCTATCAGTTCACCCCGCAGGCGGTTCCTGTCGATAAAGACATCCCCTTCTCGATCGATACGCAACACCTCCTGATGGAGGGCTTGAGGATCGTTGATGAATGGTCTCTCATTGAGGGCAAGATAACGCTCGATACCGTATTCAGAAAAATCCCCGGGGACATTCCCGATCTCACCGAAGAGGAGAGAGACATCCTCTCGCTTGTCGACGGTGAAAACGACGTCAGCACCATCATTGATATTTCCGGGAAGGACGATTTTTCTGTCTCAAAGACGCTTGTTTCTCTCATCGAAAAAGGGGGGATAAAGGCAGAAGACGTTGCTCCTGTTATCACCGAAATCCCTCTCAGAGAAATAAAGAAACCCGCCGTCTTCCTCCGTTTAATCCCGTTTGTGGCGATCATCATTGCACTGGTCTTTTCTCTGCTGCCCGTATTTCATAATACAGGGCATTCCCTGCAAAGATTCTTTGCTGCAAATGCCGTTGATGAATTCAGGTTTAAGATGGAGACCTATCGGTTCGAGCATGGGACCTATCCTCAAACGCTTGACGGTATCGGAAAAACAACTGATCCGTGGGGGAACCCTTATATCTACAGGCATGACAACCGCTCATTTATGGTGCTCAGCACCGGCGCAGACGGTCAGGAAGGGACAGCAGACGATATTTATTAGGCTGTTTCGAAAATGCATGAAAGACCCGGTGGCAAACAGTCTGGTGAAGCGCAAAAAAGCCATAATCCTTCTGAGCGGCGGCATCGACTCTGCAACCGCCCTCGCAATCGCGAAAGCAGAGGGGCATGATCTCTTCGCACTGAGTTTTGATTACAACCAGCGGCATAAAAGAGAGCTTGAGTCCGCACGAATGGTTGCATCTGCACTCGGTGTACAAAAACACCTCATTACCCGATTTGATCTGAGGGAAATCGGCGGATCAGCATTAACTGCGGACATTAAAGTGCCGAAGCACAACGGTCAGAATAAAGAGGTTTCTGCACTTTCAACTCTCAACTCTCAACTTTTAACTATTCCCGTCACCTATGTCCCCGCGCGCAATACAATTTTTTTATCTTTTGCCCTGGCATGGGCAGAGGTCATGGAGGCAGAACATATCTTTATCGGCGCGAACGCCGTTGACTACAGCGGCTATCCCGACTGCAGGCCGGAGTATCTGAGCGCCTTTGAAAAAATGGCAAACCTTGCCACAAAAGCATCAGTCGAGGGAAAACTGAAGTTCACCATACATGCTCCGCTCATCATGATGAAAAAATCAGAGATCATAAGAAACGGCATCGAACATGGCCTCGATTATTCCCTTACATGGAGCTGCTACGACCCGCAACCGAAAAAAGTTAAGAGTGAAAAGTTAAGAGTGAAAAGTGCTGAAACTCAAGAGGCTGAGGTCGTCCCCTGCGGAAGGTGCGACAGTTGCATCTTCAGGGCAAAGGGGTTTCAGGAAGCAGGAATAGAGGACCCTCTGCTCATTCGACCAAAAAAGCATTTTTCAGATTAATCACTGATAAAACAGAATGGATCCTTTTCGGTAAAAATATTCCGTCCAAGGCTGTGTGCAACAGCAAGGCATCCTCCGCACACAGGATGGAGCTTACAGGTGTGGCATGCCGTGCATCCTGCGCGATACCGTTGTGCCTGGGGAGAATCGTATATCTCTGCAATGCCCTGCCGGTAAATATTCCCGATTGCTGACGGGAATTTCCTGCACGCATGCACCTCACCGTCTGAGAGCACCGCCAAAAAATTGAAGGCAGCTCCGCATCCGAATGTTGTACAACCCCCGAAGGGTTCGTGCCCTTTCTTATACGATAGGATGCTCAGCATATTGTCTTTAACGCCAAGCACAGGGTATTTCTGAACTGCCTTTTCATATGAATCCAGAAATGCAAGATATTCTTCCTTCTCCGGGAGAATAAGATTTGCACCTTCACCAACCATCGAAAGCCTGTTAAAGTGGAATCTGTCTGCATGTTCGTTGAGGATCTCTGCCAATGGTATAATTTCTTTCATATTGTTCTTTGTGAGGGTCAACATCACCATCGAGAATACATTCAGTTCCTTCAGCACCCTGAGAAACGCCAGGACACGCTTAAAATGCCCCTTCCCCCGGATAAAATCATTCTGCTCCTGAAGACCTTCGAGACTCACCTGAAAGTGTGTAGGTTTCTGAATGGAAATCAGCTGCTCAATTTTTTCCCTTTCGGTCGGATTGCCAAGGATGCCGATACTGAATCCCCTCTCTGAAGCTGCACGATACAGCTCAAGAAAATGAGGATACAGAAAAGGATTGCCGCCGGTAAAACTTACCGCTTTCATGACGTGCCTGCTCCGGCAGAACCTGCGGACATCGTCAAGTATGCGTATCCCCTGATCAAGGGTCATGGTAGACCGTGCACTGCGATCATAACAATGACGGCAGTGGAGGTCACAGGCCTGTGTGATGTGCCACTGAAGGGTAAAACTGTGGGAGGTAAGAAAACTGTCGTCAGCATACTCATTGACAGAAAATATGGAGGGATCACGTCTGATTTGTGAAGGGGGAGACAGCAGTATTCCCTCCTGAACAGCCTCGTCAAGAATAGCATCAATGAAACCAATTGATACATTCCCCTCTTCTGCCGCTTTTTCAGGATCTATTTTTTCTTCAACGATCTTCATTGCAAGCAGGTCCCCCTGTGACACCACACGGTATTTCACTCTTTGCGCCTGCGGGTCTTTCCAGACAACCACGAGTTCTCTACCCGGCTTTGGATCAATATGTTTCTCTGTCTTCCCATGGGGGAGGAGAGGCAGCAGATTGTTCCAGGAGAGGTCTATCAACCTGAGAGTTGGATTGAGGCAGATTTCCCGTATGTCATCCGGAATGCGGTTTTCACTTGTGAGAATATCCTCAATGGTGTATTCGAGGCGGGCAAGATCAGGGAGATACTTTGGCATACCCTGTTCGCCCGCCTGAATGAGCTCTTTTAAACGTGATGCAGGATCATCTGAGAACGTGCTGCCACGGAACAATTTGTCCCATCGTTCACAACCGATTATTGAACGACATGCCGTAAAGGTTTCCGTATGCTCTTCGGCTACAAATGTTCTCATGGAATTCATGATAGCATAGTGCAAACTGCACTATTTTTTCCCTGATCAACCGCCTGGAGCAGGGGCCTTTTCTGTCTTGGTGCCGCCGGCACCTTTTTCAGTCCCTGTTCAGCTGCCTGGGGCCGGGGACTCTTTGCCTGGTGCAGGAGTTTCCTGCGTTTGCGCCGGTGCTGTTTCACTGCTGGGAGGGGCCGGCTGCTGTGCCGTACATCCTATGCCTGCTCCAGCCAGAAGACTGGCAACGCTGATGCCCGCGAGGATCTTTTTCAGATCTTGTTTATCCATTTGTTCACCTCCTTCCTTCAATGTCTTTCAGGTCTGTCAATGACAGAGTAAAATATCGACTTCCCGAAACGAACAAGTATTGATTGTATCTATAGCACTATTTCTATTTATAGAAAAAGCTTATCAACAAAGGGCATGTATGTCAATAATTCTATTGCTGTTCCGTAGGACAAAAAACACTATGCCTCAACACATCTTTCTGGTAGGGTGTTAAAGTGTCTCAAATACCTCTATAATGAAGACTATTAAGCATGAACTTGTTTTATTCAGCATGCGAGTTGGAAAATGACTTCCCATACATGAGATTCTCAAGAACGGCCCGAAGAACAGAGAATGTAGGAATATGGAGACAGAAATGACGAATTATGATTTTGACATCGGCATTCTTGGCGGCGGGGCTGCCGGACTTACTGTTGCGTCAGGGGCTGCCCAGTTTGGAGCAAAGACCCTTCTGATCGAAAAGGAGAATCGTCTGGGGGGAGACTGTCTTCACTTCGGGTGTGTTCCCAGTAAAACGCTTATCAGGACCGCTAACATCTGCCATCTAATGAAGAATGCAGAAAAATACGGCCTCCCGCGTACCGACCTCAAACCAGTGAATTTCCAGACAGTTGCACAGAGAATTCAGTCGGTAATCGGCGCCATAGAGAAGCATGATTCAAAGGAACGGTTTTGTAAGCTTGGGGCAAGAGTGGAATTCGGCAATGCAAAATTTGCAGACGAGCACTCAGTCAGGTTGAACGGCGAGATGTTTTCTGCAAAGAAATGGGTAATAGCAACGGGATCATCTCCCTTTGTCCCTCTGATAGAAGGAATTGATAAAACACCTTACATCACAAACAAAGAGCTCTTTTCCCTGAAAACGCTTCCCAAATCCATGATCGCAATCGGCGGCGGCCCTATATCAATCGAAATGGCACAGGCGTTCAATCGACTGGGCACAAAAGTAACCGTAGTTGAACGTGCGAATCAGATTCTCGGTGCTGAGGACAAAGACATGGCTGAAGATCTTATGAATATATTGATTTCTGAGGGGATTACTTTTTATTTGGGCTCCATGCCCCTCAGCACAAAAGACCTTGGGAATGAAAAAGAGATAATCATTAAACATGCCGACGGCAAAATATTGAGGCTGAAGGCAGAAACCATCCTGGTAGCAGTCGGAAGGAAGGCAAATCTGCAAGACCTTGGACTCGAAGACATAGGAGTGGAAACAGATAAAAAAGGCCTCAAGATAGACGCCAGGCTCAGAACAAACCACAAGCATATCTATGTTGCAGGGGATACAACAGGCTCTTACCAGTTTACCCATGCCGCCGGATATGAAGGCGGCATTGTGCTCAGCAACGCCATTCTCCATCTGCCGAGAAAAGCGGATTATACCTACCTGCCGTGGTGCACTTATACAGACCCTGAACTTGCAAGCATTGGCATGAACGAAAAAAGGGCAATTGAAGCAGGCATATCGTATTCTGTCTGGACAGAGGAATTCAGGACCAATGACCGGAGTCTTGCAGAAGGCGAAGAAACAGGAAAAATAAAGCTTCTCCTTGATGCGAATGAAAAGCCCATCGGTATCCAGATATTGGGGCCAAGTGCCGGGGAGTTGATCAGTGAATGGGTTGCCGTCATGAACGGGAAGGAAAAACTGTCAACCATTGCGTCAGCCGTGCATCCTTATCCTACGCTCAGCGAAATCAATAAAAAGGTTGTCGGGAATTTCTTCTCCGGCAAGATCTTTTCAGAAAAAGTGAAATGGGCGTTAAAATTTTTCTTTACCCTGAAAGGAAGGGCCTGTTGACAGCGAGGTAGTGAAGCTGGACTTTTTGTCAAAATGGTTCATAATTGAGAAATCAATCCGGAAGGCATGAGGTTTTCAGAAAAACTTCGTTAAAAAGCAAAATGCAAGATAGTAAAACATTAATCAATTTGGCAAAATTAGTCCGTTCCTTCATCATCTCTTCCACCACTGCAGCCGGGTCAGGGCATCCAACTTCTTCTCTGTCAGCAGCAGACCTCATGACCGCCCTTTTGTTTGGAGGTTTTTTCAGGTTCGATCCTGACCATCCGGAACATCCAAACAATGACAGGTTGATCTTTTCTAAAGGTCATGCCTCTCCTCTTTACTATGCTTTGTGGGCAGCAGCCGGCAAACTGACGGAAGATGATCTATCGTCAATGAGAAAGTTCGGCAGTCCGCTGGAAGGTCATCCTACTTCTGCCTTCAAATACACGGAGGCAGCAACAGGCTCTCTGGGGCAGGGCCTTTCTGTAGGTGTAGGGATGGCGTTAAATGCAACGTATCTTGATAAGGTGCCTTACAGGACATTTGTTCTTCTCGGAGACAGCGAGATGGCAGAAGGCTCCCAGTGGGAGGCCTTGCAGATTGCCGCATATTATAAATTAAATACCCTTATCGGGATCATTGACGTGAATCGGCTGGGACAGCGTGGTGAAACAATGTATGGGCATAATCTGGATGCCTATCAAAAACGGATTGCCTCGTTCGGTTGGAAGACATTTGTGATCGACGGGCATTCGTTTTCTGAAATACTGAATGCGTATGAGAAGGCTCTCTCGGTCAGGAATAAACCGGTCATGATCATCGCGAGGACAATAAAAGGAAAAGGGGTCTCGTTTCTGGAAGATAAAGGCGGTCTGCATGGAAAGGCCTTGAACAGTGATGAAGCAGAACAAGCACTCCGGGAATTAGGACTAATTGATACATCGATCAGAGGAGAGATAGCAAGACCAAAAGACCTGAGACCTCACATCTCCGTACCTGGAAAATCGGCTGGACTTTCTTACTCGATCGATAAACCTGTTGCCACAAGGAGGGCATACGGCAATGCACTTGTCCGGATCTTTCCCTCTTTTCCCACTATGGTGGTCCTTGATGCTGAAGTGAGCAATTCGACCTATGCCGAGTTATTCAGGGAACAATACCCCGAACGGTTTTTTGAGATGTATATTGCTGAACAGAACATGGTTGGTGCAGCATTGGGTCTTTCCCGTCGTGGCAAGATACCTTTCGTATCCACCTTCGCGGCTTTCTTTACACGGGCATTCGATCAGATCAGGATGAGCCAGTATTCAGACGCAAATATTAAATTTATAGGTTCACACGCTGGTGTATCCATAGGAGAAGACGGACCATCTCAGATGGGACTTGAAGATATTGCCATGTTCAGGGCAGTGTTAAACAGTGTCGTCCTGTATCCCTCTGATGCCGTATCAACGGAAAAACTGGTTGAAGAGGCTGCGAAACATCACGGGATCGTTTATATGCGCACTACAAGAAAGGATACCCCGATTCTTTATAAGAACGATGAGGAATTCTCTATTGGCGGGAGCAAACTGGTAAGGAAGAGCGATAATGACCGCTTAACGGTTATTGCAGCGGGGATAACGCTTCACGAGGCCCTCTCTGCATACGAAGAATTGAAAAAGGAAGGGATTCTTATCCGTGTTATTGACCTTTACAGCATAAAGCCGATGGATAAGGAAACAGTGAACGAAGCTGCTCAATCAACCAGGGCTATCGTCACTGTTGAAGACCACTTTGCTGAAGGCGGCATTGGTGAAGCAGTAAGAAGTGCACTTGGTTCTTTCGCTGTTCCCATCTGTTCTCTTGCGGTTAGAAAAATGCCGATGAGCGGAAAGCCCGGCGAACTGCTCGATTATGAAGAAATATCGAAGCAGGCTATCATAAAAACGATAAAAGAGCTGTTATGAGACAAAAAATCAACGGGCCTGATGACAAGGGTAAATAGGGTAATCATGAATGATAGGGTCGCCCTCCACGTTGTATTTTCCTCATTCTGAAAACTGGTAAAAAATTTCATGACATCGTCTTTGAAACCTATAAAACTGAGGGGTCATCACCTCATCTGCCTTCATTTCTTTCACGGAGAAGGCTATAGCCCCGAGTTCATAACAAACCTCCGGGAACTCATCAGAGGAGCCATCGCGGGTGATGAGATCACGGTTCAATCCGGGGCAGATGACGTCTGTGAAATATGTCCATATCTTAGGAATGAGATCTGTTCTTTCGGCAAGGGGGCTGACGCTGAAATCAAAGAGATGGATAGAACAGCCCTGGCTCTGTTGCAGATAGAAACCGGAAGCAGGGTGCAGTGGTCTGCTCTGAAGAAAAAAATACCGGGGATATTCAGCCTATGGTCACAGACGTATTGCGGAATATGTGACTGGCGAAATGCCTGCGAGCAGGACGCTTCTTTCCGAGCGTTGTACGATCTGTCGGGAATGAATCGGAAGACATTTCGAAATAGACTTTGACGAAATCCAGAAAGCGATGGAAGACATCTCCCGTGATTCGTTTGATTACTTTCTCGATCGGGAGACAGGAGAGGTCATTCCCTTTTCCGAGGAGCTTCTGCAGGAGGTCCAGTCAAAATTATACGCATGCGATTCTGATGAGATCGAAGATGATGTCGAATATATAGAATATGATGAAGAGCCGGAAGAACTGCCGGAGTGGATGGAGGATGAAGTGGAGCTTGCCCTGGAAATTCTCCTTGATGAAGAGGAGCGGTATGTCCGGGTCCCCGAACACACCAATGCTGCTGCGTTTGAATCCATGGCGAAATTCATCGGGACGGTTGAAAACCCCGTACTCGCGGAAGAGCTCGCTGCCGCCCTCAACGGCAAAGGTGCATTCAGGCGGTTTAAAGATGTACTGATCGGTCATCCGAAAGAGAGGAAACGGTGGCACGGGTTTAACGCAAAGGAGATGAAAAAGGAAATTGTGGGGTGGCTGGATTCAATTGGGATTGAAGCGGCCCCATAACCTCGCCGCTGTCTTTTATCTCACAGCTGCCAACAACCCCGGTATAGAATGGCAGAACGCCGGAGAAAGAGCATTTTCGCTCATTCTCGGTCGTACCTCCCTGCGAGGCTTTTGCCTCTTTATTTCAGAATATATATTCGACTATCGGCAAAAAAATCCGCTCAAATACCCTCTCTCCGGCTCACATTTCTTCTATGAATGGGGGCTTCATAGTGCCGAACAATCGGACACCCCTGTTTCACTCAATCCCCATTTTTTTCAATGCTTCATCTGCAGAATCCCGCGAGGAAGGCGCATCTTCAGGCAGGTAGAGCATTACTCCGCCTTTTACAGGCCGTATAACTATCTTCGCTTCGGAGGCGAGCTTATTCGTTACCTCTACGGGATTTTCTCCTTCGAAGTATTTCTTGAACGCGTTGTTGAACCCCGAATAGACGGAATGAATGCCTTTGTACCCCTCTTTCCTCAGACTCACAATCGCTTTCTTTCACAAACTCCTCATGACCCAATCTCTCTGACATGACCCCCTCCTCATAGTTGCTGAATTTTCTTCTTTATACAATCGTAATGGATATTTTCTTATAGTCTTTGCGCATGCTTATATTACAAAGAAAACTATCAAAGTAGAGGAACTTCGTCAAGCTTTATTTTCTCTTCGACCTCGAACTCCTTCTGTTTCCGCAAATCCTCAATTTTTTTGAGAGGCCTCTCGAGCATGTTGCTCCTTGTCGTCACGAGAGAGTCATATTCCTTTTTTGCCATATCCAGTTTTTCCCCCATGAGCCGGAATTTCTCCTTATAGGCATTCCATTGCTTCGAAAATTCGCTCAGCAGCTTGAGGATCTCGGAGGCAGTCCGTTCCAGGTTGAAGTTTTCTACAGACTGCCGTATCACTGCGAGCACTGCATAGAGGGTGAATGGCGAGCAGAGGATGACCTTCTGTCTTAATGCCTCATCCATAAGCGTTCTATCGGATTCGTTGATAAAGCTGTAGATCTGCTCGTTCGGGATAAAAATAATGACATAATCGATGGTGTTCTCAGCGGGGTTGATATAATCCCGTGTTGTCACCTGTTTGATCATCACCTTTGTATTTTTCAATAACTCGTCCCTATACCGTTTGCGGTCGTGTTCGGATTCGGAGTTCAGGTAATGGATATAATTGTCGATAGGAAACTTCACATCCATGTTGATCTTGAGCCTGTTCGGCAGGAAAAATGTGTAATCCGGACGTCCCGCTGAACTTTCCATCGTCTTCTGTTTTATGTAATTGATTCCTTCGATCATTCCGATGAGCTGAATAATGTCCTCTGCCATCCGTTCACCCCATTCTCCCCTTTTCTTCGGGTTTGCGAGGGCATGGCTCAGGTGTTCAGTCGTATCTTTTAATTTTGAGGTTACCTCTTCATGTTTTTTTATAAGCGTGGAGACCTCCGTGAATTTTTCGCCGCTCGCCTTTCCGACCTCCTCAATCTTTCTCTGCACTTCTGAAATCGTTTTGCCTATTGATGCGATATTCTGGTCAATGAGTTCTTTTTTGTTTTCGAGCTCTTTGCTGCTTTCAGCGGTTTTAGACTCAAATGCTTTCTCCGCAAGTTTCAGAAACTCCTCGGAATTCCTGGAGAGTGCATCAAAAGAAAGAGACTTGAACGTCTCTCCGAGTTTGTTCTCCATCTCCTCAAAACGCTGTATCTCTTCCCTGAGATGACTCTGTGATTCTTCGAGCTTCGCTTTCACTGACCTTTCCACATTAAGTTCATTTCTTGTCTGGTTCAGCTCTGCGTCTCTCTGCTGGCCCTGCTGCCTCAGTTCTTCAACCCTTGCTTCAGCACCGCTCGCCCTTTTTTCGAGCTCGGTAATCTGGTCTGCATACGATGATTGAATGCCAGCCATCTGCTCAACAAGCTTCTTCTGCTGACGTGAAGAGGCAATGATCCATCCGACAAACCCGCCGATTAGTAAGCCCGCAATGATATATGCTATAGAGTCCATAACAGTTCCCTTCCGCCATTATATCTCTTCATAAATTCAGACGTTCCTGCCGTTCATTGTATTGTTCGTCAAGTTCCATCTGTTTGGATTGATTCAATTGAATCATAAAAAGATGTGCTTATCAAGAAAAAAAGGAATAGCCGTTAATCTGCCGGATGTTAAGATTACGTTGAAGACCGTTACGCACTGTGCAAAAATGATCAGGCCTCTGATTCCCCTTCCGCCTCCGCATCCGATATATCTATCCGGACAAGGGCGAGGATGGCGGTGTGGGGGACGATGAGATACTTTTTCTCTTCGAATTCGATCTCGACCGCTGCTTCTTTCAGAAAGATCGCGTAATCGCCTGCGACTGCCTGGAGCGGGACATATTTGAGCTCTTTCTTCCTGCTGGCGGCCCAGCGTTCCTCGGTGGCTGTCGGGTCATGGACAGGATAGCCAGGCCCTGTTTTCACAATATAGCCGCCGAGCGCTTTTTCCTTTTCCCTCACAGTAGAAGGGAGATAGAGTCCTGAACTTCTTTTATCTATCCCTTCGTCAGGGTCTATGAGGACCCTGTCGCCGACGATGATGAGGTATTTCTCTGCTTTCATTGTACTATTGTAGAATATTTATAGAAGTTTATACCTGTGGTTGATGTTTTCCTCTAAAGATCAAAGACCTCCCCTTTTTCAGGGACATGCGTTTTGAATCCGAACCGTTCCCTCACATGGTCTCCGAAGGAAACCGCCACCTCTTCTTCGCCGTGCACGATGAATACCTCGGGCGAGTTTTTGAAAAAGGAAAGCCATTCAAGGAGTTCCGCCTGGTCTGCATGCGCCGAAAAACCATTTATCGTATAGATAGCCGCCCTGACCGCAATTTCGTCGCCAAAAATGCGCACGGACTTTGCCCGTTCAACGATCTGTCTTCCAAGCGTCCCTTTGCCCTGATATCCGACGAAGATGATGCTGCACTCACGCCGCCAGAGATTATGCTTCAGGTGATGGCGAATTCTTCCTCCGTCACACATCCCGCTTCCGGCAATCACAAGGATACCGGAATGTATCTTGTTCAGCGCCATCGATTCCTGAACGCTCTGCACAAAATGCAAGTGAACAGAGTCGTCGAAATCCCTTGTCGAAAAACGCTGTTTCGCTTCTTCGTCAAATACCTCCGGATGGGCAAGATACACTTTTGTCGCCTCTTCTGCCAACGGGCTGTCCAGATATACATGCATGTTGGACAATCTCTTCTCTCTCACCAGGCTGTTCAGAATATAGAGGAGGTCCTGAGTCCTGCCGATCGCAAACGACGGGATGTATGCATTGCCTCCCTTCTTGAACGTTGTCCTGATCGCTTCTACGAGTTCATCGACGCTCTCTTTGAACGATTTCTGCAATCTGTTCCCGTATGTTGATTCCATTACGATAAAATCCGCCTCGACCAGAGTGGATGGGTCCCTGATGATCGGATTGCCTTTTTTCCCTATATCTCCGGAAAACACGATCTTCTTTTCCTTCGCGCTGTCCTGATACCATACCTCAAGCGTTCCTGAACCGAGAATATGACCTGCATCCAGAAACCGGTATTTGATGCCATTCCCGAGGCTGAACAGTTCTCCGTAAGGTTTTACGTCGATCAAAGAGAGGACATTTCCAACATCATCCGCTGTATAGAGCGGAAGGACCGGAGGGCTTCCCGCCCTGATCGCCTTTTTCGTCTCCCAGGCCGCGTCATTTTCCTGAATATTCGCGGCGTCATACAGCATGAGTTCGAGAAGGTCACGCGTTGCCGGCGTAGTGACGATCTTGCCGCTGAACCCCTCTTTTACCACTTTCGGAAGCAGGCCTGAGTGGTCGAGGTGCGCATGGGTGATAAAGATATAATCGATCGCCGCCGGATCAAAGGCAAAGGGAGCCCTGTTTATTTCGTCAGCATTCTCCCCCTGATAAAGACCGCATTCAACCAATAGTTTCTTATCATTGCACTCAAGGTAAAAACAGGAACCGGTAACAGTCTTTGCAGCGCCGAGGAATTGCAGTTTCATAATTTCAAACTCCTTTCATTGCAGAAAAGTGACATGTTCGCCTCCCCTTCATCCCTTTCGGATAACGTCACTCTTCCCGTTTATATTTGATATATTCGACAAGCCCTATCAGACTCGCAAAAGAAAAGGTGATGAACCACAATAATGAAAGCGCTGTGGCCACTCCCGGTTGAACACCGACAAGTCCGAAAAAGAGAACGAAGGCGCTCTCTCTGATACCGAGTCCTGAGATAGAAACGGGAATCATGGTAAATAAAACGATTAGCGGGATAAAGAGCAGGAATGCAAGGAAAGGAATCTGCTGTCCCATGCCGCGTGAAAGAAGAAATACGCTGAGGATCCCGGCAAGCTGAACGATCAATGACAGGGAGAATGTCTTTCCGATAACTGCAGCCTGATTTCTGTATGCATGGAAATAGGTATAAAATTCGGAAAGCGCCCTTATTCGCTGGCCGATGCGGAGGCCGAAGATGAATAAGCTTGCCCCGATAAAGGAAATAATGATGACGGGAAGAAGCCATTGTACCGGGGAGCCCGCAAAAAAGCCGAACCCGAAAGGGAACGCAAGCGTGCATATGGCAATCAGCGCCGCAAGCCCGATATATCTGTCCATGAAGATCGAGGCAAGGCTCAGACTGCCTTTGCCGGTAAGCCGGTATAGGTAAAGACCCTTCACTGCATCCCCTCCGATAACACCCGGGAGGAAGGTATTAAAAAAAGAGCCTATCATACAGAGGGAAAAAAGCTTTCTCAGCCCGACTCCGTCCGGCAGAAGGAGTTTCCATCTGACTGTTGATACAAACTGGGCAAATATGCAGAGCGCAATCGCTGAAAGAAAAGCCGGTATGCTCACATTACGTAATGCTGCTGCTACCTCGCCGAGCCCTGTTTTTCTGAAAACGATGTAAAGCAACCCTGAGCTTACAGCGATCTTGATAATGATGAGAACTGCTTTATTTACTTTCAGGGCCAAGGATCTTTTTTATGACATAGATAGGTTTTCGCTGGCTTTCATGGTATACCCTGACAAGCATCTCTCCGATAAGGCCCATGCCGATAAGCTGGATTCCGACAATCACGAGAAGCGCACCGAGCAAAAGCAGCGGCCTCGCCCCGATATCCCTGCCGAAAAAGAGTTTGTCGATGCTCAGGTAAAGCAGGACGAGAAATCCTAAAAGGCCGCTTGCGATACCGACCGGACCAAAGAACTGGATCGGTTTTGTGGAAAAACTCTGGAGAAATTTCACCGTAATCAGGTCCAGGACAACCTTGACCGTGCGTGATATGCCGTACTTCGATTTACCGTGCATTCTCGGATGGTGAATGGTTTCCACCTCTGCAACGCGGACACCGTACCAGCTTGCAACCGCAGGAATAAACCGGTGCATTTCGCCGTAAAGCTTAAGATTTTTTATCACATCCCTCCGGTATGCCTTGAGTGAGCATCCGTAGTCATGGAGCTTTACGCCGGTCACATTGCTTATCAGCCAGTTCGCTGCCATAGAGGGAAGCCTTCTTGTGAAAAACGGGTCTTTTCTTTTTTTCCTCCAGCCGCTCACGAGATCGTTTTCCTTGATCAGATCGAGAAGTTTTGCAATGTCGGCAGGGTCGTTCTGCAGATCACCGTCCATCGTCACCACCACATCACCGCGCGAGAAATCAAAGCCCGCCGCAAATGCAGCAGTCTGCCCAAAGTTGCGTCGCAGGCTCAATACTACCAGTTTATTGTCTTTTGCCTGAATCTCCTCAAGGATGGAGAGCGTCCTGTCGGTACTTCCGTCATCAACAAATAGTATTTCATATTCTATATTGAGAGGATCGAGGGACTCCTTCAATTTCTCATAGAGCAACCGGATGTTTTCCTGTTCGTTATAAACCGGGATGACTACCGAAAGGGTCATTAATATGTCTCCTGTCTCTCTTCCTTCAATCCCTTGAAATCATAGCATCGAAAAATCGAATAGTCCCTGATTTTCACATGTTCTGTAGTATAAGCGCTGATCACCTTTTTCTCAACCTTCTCAAAAGCGGCAGTGATCGGCTTCGGAAGAGCGTTGTCGCCGGTTCTTACATAGATCGCATCGTAATGAATGAAAGAGGAAAATCCGGGCCAGAGGTCGTACTGGTTCATCCTGCGGCCGAGATTGACGCAATAGGTGACAGGATGCCCTTTCACATAAAATGCAAGTTGGCTTGTAACCTGATAGCGGTCGGAAAATATAAAGACCGGCCGGTTTTGAGACATTTGCTCATAGACCCCGGTGACCTCGTCTCCCAGTTCTCTCCAGCCGTCAAGCCTTGATGTAGGGTCCATGGCGACCGGGAGCCTCAGAACGGAAGGATAGTGAGCAACTGCTGTTACCAGGATCGAAAGAGAAACGGCTGCTGCAATGAGAATTTTTTTCCCTCTCCCGGCTGTGAAAAATCCCCTGGAGTAAACAGCTGAAAGAGCTGCAATACCTGCAATATAGCCCGGCATGGCCCAGTTCGCCTGCACCTTTGCCTGGATGCTTTTCAGAAGAAAAAATGCCAGTACGGGAATCGAGAACCAGAAAAGGAAATTACCTCCCCGGTCTTTTCTTAACCTCCATAGTGAAATTAGTATGAGCACAAAAAGCAGAGGCGTTATCACGCCAAACTGTGAACCCACAAATTCAAGGAAGCTGCTCAGTGAGATCGTTAAGCCCTCCGCAACATGTACCTGCCCGGCAGTATGCCTGAAGGTCACCCAGTCGTGGCGGGCATTCCATATGATCACGGGACTGAAGACAATAAGGCTTGTAATAAACGCGACAGATGGGCCTTTCGTCAGCAAAAGTTTTCTCTGTTCTTTCGAAAAGAGCAAATACAAAAAAGCACAGAGATAGAAGAAGGCCATGGTATATTTCGTCAGCAATCCGACCCCGATAGAAACTCCCAGGAGAAGCCAGTAGACAATAGTGCTCCGCTCCATCCTTCTTCAAATCCCCCCTTTTGATCACCCTCCCCTTCATCCCCTCCCATCAAGGGAGGGGAACTATTACAACCCTCTCCCCTGGAGGGAGAGGGCAAGGGTGAGGGGGCTTTACTTATGAACTCCTTAGTAACTGCTTCATAAAACAGAAACAGCGACAGGGTCCAGAAAAAAATAAAAGGGGAATCGATGGTGAATATTATTCCGAATGTTGAAAACAGGGGAATAACCTGCAGGAGCATGGCTGAAGAGAGTCCAACCTGCTCATTATATATTCGTTTCCCAAGCATATAAAGAAAAACGCTGCTGAGTGCGGAGAAGACGACAGCGAGGATTCTGACTCCGAATACCGTATCGCCGAAGAGAGAGGTACCGAGGAAGATGAGATAGGCGATCATCGGTCCTTTGGAGTAATAGCTCATATCAAGCCTGCGCGACCAATCCCAGTAGTGCGCCTCATCAGGGCTCAGATCGAGCGGGCCGTATTGAATGTAGTAGATCCGGAATAGACTGACCGCAAGGAGGAACAGGAAAAGAACCGTTGTATATGGTTTTTCCCGGTACCTCTCTGACGACAGGGAGTAGCCCTTCAGAACAGATAATGCAATAAGAATACCGAGAGCCGCGCCTGCGACAACATCAGACGGGTAATGCACACCGACATACACCCTGGAAAAACCGACCAGGAGGCGACAGCAAGAAAAAGGTATCGCACTCTGCTTTTGAACATCCGGTAAAACGGAAGGATAAAGGCAAAGGCTACGACAGCGTGATTTGAAGGCATCGAATAAGCCTTCCCGCATCCGACTAACAGCCTTACGTCTTCCAGCGCGCGGCAGGGCCTCATCCGTTCGATCGCATCTTTCACCATATGCCCCGCCCAGTCAGAGAGCATCAATGAAACGACCCGAGCATGAGCGCGACAAGGGCTTTTTTCGGTTCTTTGATAGACCAGCCATGCGAATAATGGCAGGTAAAGCAGATAGGATTTGCCTGTAATGAACGGCATAGCGATATCAAAAAGGGTAGTTCGCGAGTTGTGTGTTAATGAAGAAGAAAAGGAGCGTATCTATTTCAGGAAGGCTCATTGCGGAATGAAGAACTGCGGAAAGACCGCAGGGTTCTTAACGTAAGGAATTGTTATTATCATAATCGCTCACTACCCCGGCAAGCTGGGGGATGCGCTCACTATCCGTTTCATTCATGGCGATTTTTTCTTTCTCCCCCATGCAATAATTTCTTTTACCATTGCTTCAATAGTCGCTTCCTTCGGCATGATATCAACGTGAAGCCCTGCTTTTTCCACAGCCTTTGCAGTGACAGGTCCGATCACCGCAATCACCAATCCCCTGAGAAACTCTTCTGCGTCCGTGCCCCATAATCTCTCTGAAATTATTGAACGTTGCCGCGCTTGTGAAGGTAGCGATCGAAATCCTGCCTTCCCTTAAAAACCTTCTCAACCGCTTTCCATGGAATTCAGGTTTTATCGTTCTGTATGCTACAGGCACATCGATCTCGCCTCCGAGTTCCCTGACTCTTGTCGGGGAATATCTCCCTGGCCTTCTCAGCCCTCGGGAGCAGAAATCTCAACCCTTTGAATCCCTCGCCCTTCGGACCCTGGAACTTCTGAAATAATTCTACCAGCCCTTCAGCACGGAATTCGTCAGGAACGAGATCAACCTTGATACCGTATGTATTCACTTCTGCCGCAGTTTTTGTCCCAATGGCGCAGATCTTAATCCCTTTCAAATCCCTGATGTCACTGTCCTTTTCGAAGAACCTTTTGAAAAAATATTTCACACCGTTTCTGCTTGTGAATATCAGCCAATCATAGGATTCTACCGAGCCGATCGCCTGATCGAGGGTGTCATAGCTTTCAGGAGCTACAATCTCGATCGTCGGAAATGAGATGATCTCTGCGCCGAGTTCTTCCAGCGGTTCAAATCCTTCGGCATGTTCTCTCGTAGCGAGAATCCTCTGGCCGAACAGCGGCTTTTTCTCATACCAGTTCAGGGTCTCCCTGAGCTTCACAACCTCTCCGACCACCATCACTGCAGGGGGCTTAATGTCGCGTTCTTTCAGCAGGTTGCCAATATTGCTCAGTGTTCCGATGACCGTCGTCTGATCGGGCCTCGTCCCCCATCGTATGATGGCAACCGGGGTCCCCGGGGAGCGGCCGTTGTCGATCAGTTTTTGGGCAATCTGGTCCACATTTTTTACCGCCATGAGAAACACGAGCGTGCCTACCCCGGTTGCAAGCCGCGGCCAGTCAATGGCGCTCTCTTTCTTAGACGGGTCTTCATATCCCGGTATCACTGCAAAAGAAGATGAATAAAGCCTGTGGGTCAAAGGAATACCGGCATAGGCGGGAGCGGCAATTGCAGAGCTTACCCCCGGGACGATCTCGAATTCTAGCCCTTCCTTTGCCAGCGCCTCTGCCTCTTCCCCTCCGCGTCCGAATACAAAGGGGTCCCCGCCTTTCAGCCTGCAGGTGTTTTTCCCTTCCTTTGCCTTCTCAATGAGGACTGCGTTGATCTCATCCTGCGTCATCGTGTGACGGCCGCCGCGTTTCCCGGCATAGATGAACTCCGCATGGTGGCTGATGTAGTTCAGCACCTGGGCGTTGAGATGGAAATCGTATACCACCACATCCGCCTTTTTCAGGCATTTGAGGCCTTTTATGGTGAGAAGCCCGATATCCCCCGGCCCTGCACCGACTAAATAGACTTTCCCGTTCATGGATTGCATACTCGAATGTTTATTTTATCATAAACAGGCTGAGGGGTTTTGAGAAGTCATTTTCTCCTTTTTATAAGGAGAATGTGAAGATACATCATCCTTTTGGAAAGGAGAAATGAAGAACGCCTGTCGGGTGGCAGAAATGCAGAGCCCGTTCCTTATATGGAAAAACAAATACCTGTTCTGGGCCATCGAAGTGAAAAACGCCGCCCGGGTTCAGCCTAAAGACCTGAACGCGCTCAATACAGAACGTGCCATCTTTCGGGCAATATACCCTCACGCCAAGTCACTTTGCCCTTAACAAATGCTCGTTATGTTAGAAACTTTAAATAAATCAAGGGGTCTTCAGTGGCATCGTTCTTGCTCTCTATCATAGTGGAATTCAACTGATGTATATTTGAGCCTACGTTTTGTGACTCTGAGATATGCTGGGTTATAAGGAGGAAATGAATATGAAAACAGCAAGAATGATGCTTATGGGGCTAGGTGTCCTGTCATCAGGATTGATAGTAGGAATGTTAATTGCCTCATCAGTTCATTTCATCTTCTAAAAAACAATTTAAGACATTTCACTTATTCCAAAAGAACTCAACGCAATTATATCAGGGTTACAAGAGGAGTTTTACAGAAAGGATGCTTGCCTCTCAGGTCTCTCTGGATTGAAGTGTTTCATTCGCCCCTTCTCATTTTTCTGGAAGAGTGGCATCTCCGTCTGATGATTGTTGTTGATGCTTTGCTGGAGATTCAATTGGCGAAATTTCCGTACGGTCTAAATTCGTATCATCCCATGAAGTAGGGTCATTTAGTGACTCTAAATGTGTAAACACTGTAGCACTCGGCAACGCATGGCGAATGTCAGCTTCTATCCTTTCCAATAGCTGATGACCGCGTTGGACTGTCCATATACCGGGAACCAGCACATGGACTGATACAAACTGCCGCGCTCCTGATTGGCGAGTACGTAGCGCGTGGTACTGTACTCCATCCTGGATATATGGTTCTAATACTCTTCGTAATGTGTTTTGCTCTTCAACCGGCAGGGCCGTATCCATCAGCCCCAACGCGGACTTGCGCACGATACGTACGCCCGACCAGACGATATTACCGGCAACAAGAAATGCGACAACTGGGTCCAGTCGTTGCCATCCGGTGAGTGCTACCGCGCCAACCCCGACTATGACGCCCGCCGATGTCCACACATCCGTCATCAGGTGATGTGCGTTGGCTTCAAGAGTAACTGAGTGGTGGTGCTTACTTGCCCGCAGCAAGATAAGCGCAACAAACAGGTTTACGAGTGAGGCCGCAATCGAAACCCCCAATCCCAGCCCAATCTGCTCAAGTGGTTTTGGGCTAATAAGCCTTGGGATAGCCGCTACGCCGATACTTCCAGCGGCAATCAGAATCAACGTCCCTTCGACGCCACTTGAAAAGTATTCGGCCTTACTATGTCCGTAGGCATGGTCCTCATCAGCTGGGCGAGCGGCTATCGTCAACATCGCCAACGCCATAAGTGCGCCAACAAGGTTAACGAGAGACTCCAGCGCATCTGAAAGTAGACCGACCGAACCTGTCAGTAAATACGCAATGGCTTTTAGTGCAATGGTGAGAATGGCCGCGGCAATCGAAAGCCAAGCAAAGCGTGTGAGAGATGAGCGGTCTGTAGTATTAGATGTCATAGCGTAATAATTTCCGTTATAACCGGAACAAGCTGATCAATTCAGGAGATAGCACCCTCAGGAAGAAGTAAGTCCTCCTGCCTTACCGTTTTCAATCTCTTTATAGCACATTTGCTGGTAGGAGGAAGGAGTTAAGCGCTCTTTGTCGGCACTCTGAGGAAATGACCAGCTCAGTTTCCTTCTTGTATAAAATTGTACTTCAGCAGCAGACTGATTGCAACGCAGGGAAAAAGATTGTACGCTCCTCAATTATACCAGTTCCTGTTAGAAAAGCTGGATAGCCAAAGAAGTAAGGAGAATGCCTGATATATCAGGATACTCCTTATATATCAGAAGTCTGCACCTCTTAAAGTATCATTCCCTCATCGTAACTTTTTTGCTGAAATTTAAATGTTTTTAAAGTGTTAGAGAATCCTTTCTTTGAAGACAGGTCTTGGCACAACAAATGCCTCAATTAATCAGAAGTGAATCAGCAAGTACTGGCTCTCCCTAATTTCTCTTACGAAAGGAGTTATAGAAAATAGCAGCGCTAAGCAGTTGTTAGAAAAAATCTGCTGAAGAATTAATAACCATAGGAGGTGTGGCCTCACGCCCTTCAGCTTGCTCGTTATGAATATTTTTTATAATCATTACATTTCGACTTCAATAATGAAAGGAGGTGATCAGTATGATGAAGAAATATTTGGTTCTGCTTCTTACAATGATAGTGGTTCTTTCGCTGGTACTTGCTGTTGGTTGCCAGCAGGCGCCTGGAGCGCCTGGAACGCCTGGAACACAGGGAGCACCGGGATCTCAGGGAACGCAGGGAACACAGGGCGATCAGGGAACGCAGGGAACGCCTGCTCCTGAAGCACCACGAGGCCAATAAGTTCTTTGCCTGTGACATTTTTGAGAAGAGGGGAGGCCTTTTTTAGGGCCTCTCCTCTTCTTTTTCCCTCTGATGTCAGCAGGCTGTTGAGTAACGGCAAAGGGGACAGGCTGCTTTGTTAGGTTGCATTCAGGAGGACATTCCGAAAAATCTAACAGTCATCTCTTAAGGGAGATAAGTTAATTCGTTGGGATTATTAAAATACACGCAGGCTGAAGCCTGCGGCTACCCATGCAAATTGTCAGTCTAAGAAAAAGAATCTAACCG
>CAVRAA010000004.1:0-37981 GCA_963718855.1 uncultured Nitrospiraceae bacterium
GTGTACTTTACAGTATTTGATGTTGGCAAAATAGAATAGAGTATCAAGTCTATCTAAAAGTTATTCCTGCGAAAACCTCTCCCATTTCAGCAGAAACAGATTATATGAATGGCTCAATCAGCCGCAGCACTTCTTGAACTTCATTCCGCTTCCGCAAGGGCAGGGGTCATTACGTCCTGTTTTGGGAGTTGCACGGATGACTGGTTTGGGTGGCACTACTTCACCGTTCACCAGATACCATGTCCCGGCTTCTTTTTTAAACGTTGATATTTCGTGGTGTTCTCTGTTGATCCCCTTGTCAGTGTATGTTGCAATAAACTCTACCGTGCCTTCATTGTCTTCAGGCCCGCCCCCGATTGCTTTAACTATCTCAAGCTTATGCCATTCAGAGCTTTCAGCCCACGCTCTGGTAGTCTTTTCATCAAAGTCTGTCCTGTGGTCAGGATGAAGAGACGAAAGCAGATATCCGATTTCCTTCATCGCATAGGCGCTGTATCGGGAACGCATCAGTTCTTCTGCTGTAAGCGCCAGCCTGTCACCTTTTATCAACAGGCAGACAGCATTCATTGTAGGCAACATTTAAACCGCAAGGGCAAGTATCCGTGGTCGTCTCCATAATAAAATATTCAGAATTATATCATAGATCCGAAGCAGAAATATTATATTATGCTATACATTCTATATCATGTTTGCGTAGATTATTTTTTATCAGGAGGCTGGCTACTTTTCGGCATGCCCCGCCCGCAGTTGTCCACAGGCTGCGAGAATATCCTGCCCTTTGCTCCCACGTATCAATGCCCTGATTCTGTTCTTCAGAAGGATGTTCTGAAATGCGAGTATCTTCTCATCCGAAGGGCTCTTCAGGCTGCTCTCATGATGAATATTCAAAGGGATAAGATTGACCTTGCACCGAATGCCTTTCAACAGATGAACGAGCCGTAAGGCATCTTCAGGAGAATCATTTTTCCCGTTGATCAGGACATACTCGAACGTGATTTTTCGTGTCGGCTGAAGAGGATATTTCCTGCATGCTGCAATCAAAACGGGGATCGGGTACGTTTTATTGATTGGCATTAATTCATTTCTTTCTTCGTCAGTCGTTGCATTCAGTGAAATGGCGAGATTGACTTCAGGCGCTTTTTCGGCAAGAAGACGAAGCTTCGGAGCTATCCCTGCTGTTGACAGGGTGATTCTCCTCTTTGAAATACCGATGAAGTCAACAATCCTCCAGAGCGCATCCACAACCTCATCGAAATTCGCCAAAGGTTCCCCCATTCCCATGAGCACGATATTAGATATGCTTTCCGGCCTGACAAGTCTATTGACGAATATGATCTGATCGACGATTTCATATGCTTTCAGATTTCTGATAAAACCGCCCTGCCCTGTCAGGCAGAAGCGGCAACTCATGGCACAACCAACCTGGGAAGAAATACATAGTGTCAGTCGACCCTCGTCAGAGATTAAGACGCTCTCAATAGTATTGCCGTCCTCCAGAGAGAACAGGAACTTCTCCGTACCATCGCAGGACTTTTTCCTCTGCACAAGCATAAGATCACTGATATAGGCGTTTTTATCTAACAATTCTCTCAGTTCTTTTGAAAATTCGGTAATCCCGTCTATTGAAGACACATATTTTTTGTATATCCAATGGAATAGCTGCTCAGCCCTGTATTGCGGCAAGCCCCTTTCCTCTATAAAGCGGCGCATTTCGTCTTTGGAGAGATTTTTAATGTTAATTTTATTTGTCATATAAATAAGTTATGTCTATTTGATTAAGTATTACTTTACCATTAAACGAGCTAGTAATTCTCTGATTTTATTCAGAGTATCCTCGTAGATAGTTTTCTTTGAAGGGTTGAGTTCGATAGCCTTCACAGCAAGACGTTCTGCCTCTTCAAGGTTTTCTTCTTTTTTATAGTAAAGCCAGGCAAGGTTATTGCGGGCGTCGGCGTTTTCCGGGTCTTTCCTGATCGCTTTTTTATAATAGGATTCTGCTTCTCCGAATTCATTCCTCTGGAAATGGATATTCCCGATGTAAAGATATGAAAGCGGAAGTTTTTTTGATGCGGTATGGTATTCTTTCAGCGCGCTGTCAAGTTCTCCCTTGCTCTCGTAAGTAACGCCCAGATTAAGGTGCTCTTCCGGCGATAACGGATCGTCAAGCACGATTATCCTTGGTAAGGCGCAGGAGCAGAGAAGTAGGTAGTAGATAGTAGGTAGTAGGTAGGAAAAAAATAATAGCGGCCTGCGAAAGGAAGGCTCTGCACTAAAGGGAGATAATTTTTGTTCATTTTTCAATATTTTATTCTTTCCCCTACCTACTACCTGCTATCTACTACCTACTTTCTCATCCGCAGCGTCCAGAAGTTTGTCTTTTCCCATGACTTCAGGAAATCATCTTCCGGTATGTACTTCTCATGGTCCTTTCCGGAATTCGCAAGGATACCGTATTCGTTATATCCGATAATAACCATAAAATGGTTCAGCTGATAGAATGCCCCACCATAATCGACGAGAACGACAACAGGCAGTCCTGAGTCAATATTCTGTTTGAGGTCTGCGAGGCTGCCTTGATACTGCTCTGCATACAATCCTTTTTGCTGTGCATAAAGGACCATATCGATCGTTAACGTGCCTCTGGCCGATTCGCTGAATATAATCCGGGCGACCTCATCGGGCGTGACCGAGACACCCCAATAATTGAGAACACCGGCAAGCGAGGCAGGACCGCACTGATAGGATTCCTGCGGATAGAACGGCAGATTATCTATCTTACGTGTATGAGCAGATTCCGGAGTTCTTTCAACATGAACACACGATATGAACTGAGTTGATACCGCAAGAGTGAGCAATGCTCGTAACAAAAATGACTGTTGAAAAATCTTTATCACAATAGCTCTTATAGATAACACTCAGTCTTCTATTAACTTGGCAAATAATATATGAACTCTGTCATTCCCCGACTTGATCGGGGAATCCAGTATTGTCAATAGGTTCTGGATTGTCCGGTCAAGTCCGATGCGGATCTCCGCGAGGAGTCGCTCCGACCGGACAATGACGATTTTTAAAAGTATTTGCTTGCCGGGTTAAAAAAAATTTTTTCACAGCCTTCCGTATTCATTATTTGCTCTTGCAAAAGTCTATGTAGCCGCAAACTTTAGTTTGCGTGTTTTCTTTGTTTTTAGTGCCTTTCAAACGCAGGCTATCGCCTCAGCTATCCGCCGGGGCGGAAAGCCTGCGGCTACCAGAATATGAGCTTTGCAGGAACCTAACTATTCAGAAAATTCATTTATCGTGTCACAAGAACTCTGTGTCCTGTCAGTTTTAATAGTACGACCACGAGAATCGCAATGACGAGGAGTCCGATAACGAGACCAATGGCGTCGCTCTGACCAACCTTAAGATCATCCAATTGCAGGGCAATCTGATGAATCTGCTGATCGTTGAGTTGAACGATCCTGTTCTGTATATCTTCCTGTGATAATCCGAACTGGTGCAATCGCTCGCTTACCGCTTTGACTTCCAGTGCCTGACGGATTTTATCGAGATCGGCAGTCCGCTCACCCTTTGCGATTGCAATAATCTCAGAAGGCGCCAACCCTGCATCGACTCTCGGCGCGACGCCGATGATGAACATGGCTGCGACGAGATACCATGCAATATGTTTCATAAATGGGATGTTCATTCTAGTCACCTCCTTTCGAATAAAGTGCCGCTTAATAGTGTCTGTGTATAAAGTATTGTATTGAAAAAATCCGTCATTCCCGCGAAGGCGGGAATCCAGTTTTTTCAAATGGCTTCTGGATCCCCCGGTCAAGCCGGAGGATGACAAACTATGAGTTTATACACAGACTCTCAATAATGACACAGAGCATTCCGGCGCCAGATGTATGTTACTGCGCCGATATCCTCGGCAGTGTTCCAAACAGGTACTTCAGGTCCTGGTCCTCAAATCTCAGGCCGACACCTGCGTATCCGCCGCGCCATCTATCGCTCAAAATATTGTCAGCACCGGCGGACACGAAGAGATTCTTAAAGAGAAAATAATCGATGCCGATTTTTATATGTGGATTTTCTGCCCCTTCTTCATCACTCCCAAAATCCCATGCATCGGCAGTTATCTTTCCCCTGTCGTTGTTAAAGAAATAATCTCCGCCGACGCCAAAGCTATTTTCAGTCACTCCTATCCTTAACGCGAGATTGTCGAACCTCTTGGCGAACTGGGCGGTGAACTCAATTTTCTCTTCTATTTCCTCCTCCTTTATACGGACTGTGCCTGAAGAGGTTGTCTTGATCCATGTCTTTTCTTTTACTCTTGCGAGCGGGTCCCCGACAACGCCAAGGATGTAATACTTATCGGGCCTTGGCTGGAAGGTGACGTAAAAATATCCTTTCCCCTCATTCGGCCTTGTGAGATACTCCGTCTGGAATGTAACGAATGTCCTGAAGCGTTCCACCGCAGATATCGTCCTCTCGACTCCCTCTGCCGCCTTATTCACCGATTCGTAGAGGCGGTCGTCTTTGACCAGCTTCCCGAGAGAGCCCTCTCCCTTGTCGATCTTTTCAGCTATGCTCTGAAACGATTCCACGGTGCTTTTTAACGCGGGCCTGTTTTCTTCGACCATTGTCTTCAGATCATTCGCCGCCTTATTCAGATTTGCGATAAGATCAGGGCCTTCCTTCTTCAGCTGAGAGGAGAATTCGTTCAGGTTGCCGACTGCGGCTGTCAGCGGCTCCTTGTTCTTATCGACAAACTCATTGAGCGACGCAGTCAGTTTGTTCACATTCTCAAGCACTATCTGCATCTTCTGATCGTTGGTGGCAATTGTCCGGTTAAGGTTTTCAGTGATTTCCCCTAAATTGAGGACTGCTGACTTGAGAGACCGCTTTGCATCTTCGGTGCCGAAGGATTCGTTGAGGGATTCTGCAAGCGTACTGATATTGTCCGACACTCTCGAGAGCTTGCGCAGCATTTCATCTATGTCTACCACTTCCACGACATTCCCTATCGTATCTCCCTGACGAAGAAAAGGGGGATGCGTGCCGGGCTTTATGTCAAGATATTTATCTCCGAGAAGACCCGATGCCTTAATAGAGGCTGATGCATCGCTGGAGAGCTGAACGCCCTTGTCCATCCGGATCATTAACCTGGCTTCCCCCTGTTTCAGCTCTATTTTCTCGATGATCCCCGTATCGACTCCTGCTATCTTTACTTTTGTTTTTTCATTAAGTCCGGCAATGTTTTTGAACGAGACATAATAGGGCGTACCTTCTTTTCTCATCCAATCAAGGCCTCCCACCCTGAATGTCATAAATGCCAGCACCGCCAGCACAAAGAGCGCGAAAAAACCGACCTTAAGTTCTGTCGAAAGACTTCTCATACTGGACTCCCTCTATTGATATTGGACCAACTGCGCTTCCGGTAACAAACTGCCTGACCAGGGCATCCTGCGTGTTCTTTATTTCATCAGGTGTTCCTGTCCCGACAATTTTTCCCTCATACAGCATGGCGATTCTGTCTCCTATTTTGTAAGCGCTGCTCATATCGTGCGTAATGGCGATACTCGTCACCTGAAGGCGTTGCTTCATTTCGATAATAAGGTCATTGATCGCATCCGCCATGATAGGGTCGAGCCCTGTTGTCGGTTCGTCGTATAAGAGTATCTCCGGCTCGTGTGCAATGGCCCGTGCCAGCCCTACCCTTTTCTTCATCCCCCCGGACAATTCAGAAGGCATCACATCCTCCACTCCGACGAGTCCGACGAGGCGCAATTTTTCAGAAGCGACAGACCTAACCTGAGACGGGGTCATTTTTTTTGCCCTTAAGAGCGAAAATCCGACATTTTCCCAGACAGTCATGGAATCGAAGAGCGCCGCCATCTGAAACAGCATACCGAATTTCTTCCTCGCTTCATAGAGATCGTTCTCTTTCAACGCTGTTATATCGATGCCGTCTATGCGCACAGACCCGTCATCGGGCTTCAATATTCCGATGATATGCTTTAAGAGAACACTTTTCCCTGAACCGCTCCCGCCGATGACAACCATGCTCTCGCCTTTTTCGACACGGAGGTTGACGCCTCTGAGGACATGGTTCTTCCCGAACGACTTATGTAAATTGATAATCTCTATCATTTAAACAGCCATACAGAGAGAAAGTAATCTGATATCAAAATCGTCATAGATGATAACACAACAGCCCCTGTCGTGGCTTTTCCCACACCTTCCGCGCCCCCCCTGGTATAAAATCCTTTATACGAACTGATAAGGGATATGCTTGCACCGAAGAACCCTGCTTTTATGAGACCGTTCATAATATCACTCACCTCCAGATAATCCCAGGTCCTTTTCCAGTACGCGATGGAACTCGTTTCAAAAAGCCCGACTGTAACGATATACCCTCCCACTATGCCCGTAATATCAGCGACGATCGCAAGCGCTGGCAGCATGAACATCCCCGCTATGAATCGCGGCACAATAAGATATTTTACCGGATTGGTGGCAAGCGTCTCGAGAGCGTCTATCTGTTCCGTGACCCTCATGGTGCCAAGTTCAGCAGCCATTGCGGCTCCGGCCCTGCCGGCCACGATGAGCCCTGTGAGCACCGGGCCGAGTTCTCTCGTCATTGAAAGCGCCACAACGGTTCCGACCAGTGCCTCTGCGCCGAACCTCTTAAACCCGGTAAAGGTTTGAAGGGCAAAGACCATTCCGGTAAAAATAGCGGTTATCAGTACAACCGGCAATGAACGTACCCCTATTTCGAGCATCTGTTTAAAGGTATTTTTCACTTCAAGCGGAGGGCGGAATAATTGTTTTATTGCGGCAAAAAAAAGGATCAGCAGCCTGCCGAGTTCCTCAGAAAAGCGGATAAGCGTCTTTCCGACAAGTTCAATCAGTCTCAACATACGTTCTTCGGGCCCTGTTTCCAAGCGACGTCAGGATTTCGTATGAGATCGTACCTGCTCTCGACGCCAGGTCCTCTGCAGTTATTGCGTCCCTTCCCTGTCTGCCAAGAATGACTACTTCGTCATTTCTTCCCACATCCTCTACATCGGTAACATCAACCATGGTAAGATCCATACAAACTCTTCCCACAACCGGCACCCGCCTTCCCTTCACGAGCATCTCCGCATTGTTCGAAAACGATCTGCTATAGCCGTCTGCATATCCCAGGGGGATTACGCCGATCCTGCTCTGTCTCTTTGTAATAAATGTCCTTCCGTAACTGATCGGCGTATCCGCCGGAATAGTTCTTATGCAGAGAATCTTTGATTTTATCGTCATTGCCGGAATAAGGGACATATGGTTGTCCCTCTTTTCTAACGGAGGGAGTTGCAGATTTTGCTTTTGGCTGATCGTAGAATGGCCGTACAACATAATCCCCGGCCTCACCGCATCGAAGTAGGCATCTTTTAATGTCAGCACCGCAGCGCTGTTCGCAAAATGGGAGAATACGTTTTTTTTCAATATTCCGGACAGTGTTTTCTGTATTGCATTGAACCGTTCAAGCTGAAGAAGCGCATACGATCTGTCGGCGAGGTCTGCTTCGGAAAAATGGCTCAGAAGCCCTTCTATTTCGATGCCGGGCATTTCGGATATGGCCGTGATGTCGTCAATGACGGTATCGCCATGTAATCCCAGTCTTCCCATGCCGGTATCGATCTTTACATGAATTTTTTTTACCGTCTTCCTTTTTAATGCTTCTGATGACAGTGATGACGCCGTCTCTTTGCTGTAAACAACGGGAATCAGAGAAAGATCAAAAAAAGCCTCTGTTTCATCTCCGTCAAAGAGCACAATGATGGGAGCAGTAATCCCCTCGTCCCGCAGCGTTTTTGCTTCGCTGACATAGGCTACTGCAAGATAGGGAACGCCTTCCTGAAGAAGCTTCCCGGAAACCCCGACAGCTCCATGGCCGTAGGCATCAGCCTTTACAACGGCAATGACCGGTCGATTGTTGGTGGTCTTTCTGACTACATTAAGGTTGTGCGCTATCGCCGAAAGATTGATCTCTGCAACAGCGCCTCTATTCACCTTCTTTGTCTATTTTTTCTTTCTTCGCTTCTTTTGTCTCTTTATCGGGCGTCACGTCGATTTCGTCACCCTCGCGTACGCTCTTCTTGAAATTCTTGATTGCCTGCCCGATGCCGCTTCCGATTTGAGGAAGCTTTGTAGCGCCGAAGAGTACAACGATGATGACCAGGATAATAATCAACTCCTGCGTTCCTAAACCAAACATGTCTTTCCTCCTGTCTCTTTTTCAAAATCCTGCATGGTATTTATATTAACAAAAGACCTTCCCTCAGGGTCTATTTTTCTTACATCCGCTTCCTGAATATACAAGACATTACAGTCCCGGAGAAAACCCTTCAGGCTCCTTTTTTCGTGATGGAGCGCCTTCTCCATCCTTCGCACAAGACTCTTGGCATATACTCCAAGCAAAGGCTGCGGCTCGTTATTGAAAACAGGGATAGCGGCATCATACTCACTCGCCCATCTGCCTGCAATATACTTGATAAGTATACCATTTATGTCAGGCATATCACACGCTGTCACAAACACCTCTGAGACATCGGGAAGGGACAACGCTGAAAAAATCCCTGTCATCGGCCCCCTCACCTGAATGATATCTCCCACCATCGGAAGGCCGAGGTAGTAATAGTGCTCAGGCGTATTCGCACTCAGGATAATCCTGTTGAATACTTTCCTGAGATGCTGGATTGATACTTCAAGAATCTTTCCGTCACGTATTTCAAGGAACCCCTTTAAGAGAGGAATCCTCTTGTTTTCTCCTCCTGCCAAAATCAGGGCATCCATTCGTTGAATTAGATCATTTCATTTTTAAAATTAACTGATTGTGATAGTTTATTCAATATTTACTTTTAATACAAGACCGAACGGTGCAGAACAACAGGCTTTCTTGACAAACAGCAGTATCTCGAATAAAGTAACGGGAAAAGGAGGGGTAAGGTAATGTTGTCAGCGACGGTAACATACGTAAATGGTCTTCAATTTGTCGGAGAAGGCTCGTCTCACCATGCAATTGTTCTGGATGGGGATTCATCAGTCGGGGGTCATAATTCCGGTTTACGACCGATGGAATTGCTTCTTATCGGTATCGGCGGATGCTCCGGCATGGATATTATCTCAATTCTGAAAAAGAAAAAACAGGACGTAACAGGCCTAGAGATCAATGTAAACGGCGCACAGGCAGCTGATTATCCCAAAAAATTTAACAATATCACCCTGGAATTTGTCGTAAAAGGAAGGAATATCGCCGAAGAAGCCGTGAAAAGGGCGATTGACCTCTCCATGAACAAGTATTGTTCGGTGAAGGCTACGCTCGATGGCTCTGCAACAATTACTTTTTCCTATCGGATAACAGAGGGATAGCCGTTCAACGGCTATGATACTCAATGGATACCCTTCTCAAATACGTCGCTACGCTCGGGATTATCGGATATATCCCCTTGGCACCGGGAACGTTCGGAACGCTCTGCGCATTCGTGCTCTTCATCATTGTGAAACCTTCGCTCTATTTTCATCTCGCTCTCCTGGCGCTCATCATTCCTGTCGGCATTATCTCTTCCCATTCCGCCGAACGGTCGCTAAAGATAAAGGACAGCAGCCATATCGTCATCGACGAATTCTGCGGCTATCTCCTTTCGGTGCTTTTTCTTCCTTTCAGCTTCTCCTGCGCTGTGTCGGCCTTTTTTTTATTCAGGGTTTTCGATATACTAAAACCGTTTCCGATTCGCAGGATCGAAAAGACTTTCACCGGCGGAACAGGCGTCATGGCGGACGACATGGCAGCCGCGCTCTATACAAATATCATTTTGCAGATATGGAGGGCCGTTTATTAGGACTGAAACGATGAAGCTCAGATGTTTTATCGCAATTGGCATCCCCGCACAATTACAAAAAACCATCGGCGAGTGTATCGAAATACTGAAAAAACATGATGCGGATATCAAATGGGTAGCGCCTGAGAATCTCCACCTTACTCTCAAGTTTCTCGGCAATACCGATGAGGATCTGCTGCCAAAAATTCGCGAGTCGCTCGCAGCCGTTATAGCTACTTATAAACCGTTTTATATTAAAATATGTGGAACAGGGGCATTTCCGAACAAGAAAAACCCCAGAGTTTTATGGGCGGGATTGCAGAATACGGACGGAATGAAGAATCTTCAGGATGAAATTGAGCGCTCTATGGCATTGCTGGGGTTTAAAAGCGAAGAGAGGGAGTTCAACCCTCACCTTACTCTTGGAAGAGTTCGCTCCCGGCGAGGGATGATAATGCTCATCAGAGAACTCGATACATTTGAAGAAAAGGAGTTCGGTATCGTGCCCGTTGACCGTATTCTCCTTATGAAGAGTGAATTAACGCCGAAAGGACCGGAATATACCTGTATCGATACTATTCCGTTCGGCAGTAAACCGTTTTCTTAAATCGAAAGTAAAAATATGTCTTCTGATCTATGGAGGAGTAATGACAAACAAAGACAAAGTTAAGGCTCTCGAAATGGCCATCTCGCAGATCGAAAAAAGCTTCGGCAAGGGAGCGATCATGCGGCTTGGCGCTGATGGAATTGGCGAAGGGATTCAGATTATCCCAACCGGTTCGCTGTCACTCGATATTGCCACCGGAATCGGAGGGTTCCCCAGAGGCAGGGTCATCGAAATATTCGGCCCCGAGTCATCCGGGAAAACAACGCTTGCATTGAACGCCATTGCGCAGGCACAGCTCACCGGCGGGGCTGCGGCCTTTATTGATGCTGAACATGCCCTTGACGTGAGTTATGCCCAAAGGCTCGGCGTAAAGATAGAAGATCTCCTTATATCCCAACCCGATACAGGCGAACAGGCACTTGAAGTTGCCGAGATGCTGGTGAGAAGCGGCGCGGTCGATATCGTCGTAATCGATTCCGTTGCAGCACTTGTTCCGAGGGCGGAAATCGAAGGCGATATGGGGGATTCCCTCCCCGGGCTGCAGGCAAGGCTCATGAGCCAGGCATTACGCAAACTTACCGCGGCAATTTCGAAGTCGATGACTACTGTTGTCTTTATCAATCAGATTCGCATGAAGATCGGCGTTATGTTCGGCAGCCCCGAGACAACGACAGGAGGCAATGCGCTCAAATTCTATTCGTCCATGAGGCTCGACATCAGAAGAATAGAAAACCTGAAGGAAAACCAGGAGACCATCGGCGGAAGGGTCCGGGTAAAAGTGGTCAAAAATAAAGTGGCTCCGCCGTTCAGGCAGGCCGAATTCGATATTTTCTTTAATGAAGGTATTTCGAAGGTTGGTGAGATTGTCGATCTTGGCGTTGAAAAGGGCATTATTGAAAAATCCGGCGCCTGGTATAGTTACGGAGGGAACAGGATCGGCCAGGGACGGGAAAACGTTAAGGAATACTTAAAAAACAATGCCGATATCACCAAAGAAATCGAAGGCAAAATCATCGAGGTATACGGCTTAAGGAGGTAATGATGGATATCAATGATCTGCTGAAAAAAGCAAATGCCCTTGATGCCTCTGACCTTCATATTAAGGTCGGCTCCCCGCCAATAGTGAGGATCTACGGGGAACTTGCCCCGCTGTCATCCGAGAGAAAGGTAAGCAATGAGGACGCGGTGAAAATTGCGACTACTGTTATGAACGCCGCGCAGACCGAGACCTTCAAACGGAAAAACGATATCGATCTCGCCTACAGCGTTCCCGGCCTCGGAAGGTTCAGGTGTAACATTTTCATGCAAAGGGGCACGATCGGAATTGTCTTCAGGGTCATTCAGATGCGGATTCCCACAATCGATGAGTTGAATCTCCCTGAAGTCATCAAAAAGCTGTCGATGGAACAGAGGGGACTAATCCTCGTTACCGGGACGACCGGCAGCGGCAAGTCGACGACCCTTGCCTCGATGATTGATCTGATAAATACAACCAGGACCGAACATATCATGACGATCGAGGACCCCATCGAGTACCTTCACAGAGATAAAAAGAGCATCGTTAACCAGAGGGAGATCGGGAGTGACACGGAATCCTTCAGCAAGGCTTTGCGCCAGGCCCTCAGACAGGACCCCGACATTATCCTTGTCGGTGAGATGCGTGATTTCGAAACTATTCAAACGTCCCTTGTCGCTGCTGAAACCGGCCATCTCGTTCTCAGCACGCTCCATACTATCGACTCCACCGAAACAATCAACAGAATCATCGCGGTCTTTCCTCCGTATCAGCACAAGCAGGTCCGCATGCAGCTCTCATCAGTGCTGAAAGGGATCATTTCCATGCGGCTGATTCCGAAAGCCAACGGAAAAGGCAGGGTACCTGCGGTAGAGGTATTGATTGCGACTGCAATGATAAAAGACTGCGTCCTCGATCCCGATAAAACCAAGACGATTCCGGACGTGATCGAACAGGGGGCGCTCCATTACGGAATGCAGACCTTTGACCAGTCCATCCTCGGTCTTTATAAAGCCGGACTCATAACATACGAAGAGGCATTGAGAAGGGCCACCAATCCTGACGACTTCGTCCTTAAGGTAAAAGGCATTCAGTCGACAAGTGAGTTATCACTTGAAGAACAGCTTGCGATACGGCCGGATAAACCTGAAGAAAAAGACCAGATGAAAATTGAACGGTTTGCAAAATAAGGCGCGGACCTACGCGCTGAAACTCCTGAGCTACAGGGGAAGAAGCGAACAGGAACTGCGGGAACGACTTAAAAAAAAGGGTTTTTCAGAAATAGAAGCCATCGCCACGGTCCACGACCTGAAACAATCAGGGTTAGTCGATGATGCACATCTGGCTGAAACATTGAAATGGGAGGCTTTTACTGCCAAACTGCTCAGCACTGAAGGAGCAAAGCGGTATGTGCTCGGAAGGGGCATCCCCCGCGATATTGCTGAAACGTCTTTTGCCTGCGATGAAGAAAGAGATAAGGAGAATGCAAGACGTCTGATCGAGAAAAAGCTCAGGATAGTGAAAAATTACCCTTTTGCAACAGCACGGAGAAGAATGTATAATCTTCTCGCACGAAAGGGTTATCCTTCGGGATTAATCGTTGAACTGTTAAAAGAAAAAAATTTATACAAGGAGGATGGATCATGAAAAAGGTTTTGCTCGTAATCATTGCGGCACTCTTTCTTTTTCAGGCCGGCTGCACAAAGGCCGTGCGTTACACTGAGGAGGAGATAAAAGGCTTCCCGCAGAACGTGCAGGAAAACATCAGGAAGGGCAGTATCGATCTCGGGATGTCCCCGGAGCAGGTCCGGTACGCCTGGGGGTCTCCGGATTCGATAAAGTTCCTGGAACCGTATGATGGAAAAGCGCGTGAAGAATGGATGTACGCGCACGACGCTACGCTCGGTGTAGTCAGCAATAAGGTGCTGTTATTCTTTGACGGAAAACTTATCTATATCAAATAACATGACGGACCACAAAGCGCATGCATACCGGGAACAAAATTAATGAAAAGTCCTGAGATACGGGCAGCCTTTCTGGATTTTTTTGCGTCACGAGAGCATACAATTGTTCCGAGCTCGCCGCTCATTCCATGGAATGATCCTACGCTCCTCTTTGTAAACGCGGGCATGGTCCAGTTCAAAAGGACCTTTCTCGGAGAGGAAAGAAGTTCTTTTAACCGCGCGGTTTCGTGCCAGAAATGCATGCGGGCCGGAGGCAAACACAGCGACCTTGAAAACGTGGGACACACCTCCCGGCATCATACCTTCTTCGAGATGCTCGGCAATTTTTCATTCGGCGATTATTTTAAAGAAAATGCAATCACGTTCTGCTGGGAGCTTCTCACCGGTGTATTCAGCCTTCCAAAGGAAAAACTCTATGCATCAGTCTATGAGCAGGACGATGAGGCTGCAGGCCTCTGGTCTTCGCTCATCGGGCTCCCCGAAGAGAGAATCATCAGGCTCGGCGCAAAAGACAACTTCTGGCAGATGGGGGATACAGGGCCCTGCGGACCATGTTCTGAAGTAATAATCGACCAGGGAACTCATATCGGCTGCGGGAAACCGGAATGTTCGGTCGGCTGCGATTGTGACAGATTTCTTGAGCTCTGGAACCTCGTATTCATGCAATTCAACCGGGACGAAAAAGGGACCCTTTCCCCGCTGCCGAAACCGAGCATCGATACCGGCATGGGCCTCGAACGAATCAGCGCGGTTCTCCAGGGCAAGACGAGCAATTTCGATTCAGACCTGTTCATGCCGATCATCAACGACATCTCTGCGCTTGTACAGGTACCCTACGGTTCATCGCACGACACAGATGCCTCCCTCAGGGTCATTGCGGACCATATACGCGCAACGGTTTTTCTTCTTTCCGAAGGGCTCGTTCCTTCTAACGAAGGGAGGGAGTATGTCCTCAGGAGGATCATCCGCAGGGCATCACGGCATGCACGCCTTCTCAATATGCATGAGCCATTGCTTTACCGGCTGATCGGCTCCGTCATTGAGGTGATGGGCTCTCTCTATCCTGAAATCGTTAGAGAACAGAAGAGGACCGAAAAGCTGCTGAAGATAGAGGAGGAGAATTTCCTCAGAACAATCGAAACAGGCATGAATATCCTCGATGAGATCATCTCGTCGGTCAGGAAAGACGGGGAAAAGATGATACCGGGAGAAGAAATATTCAAACTGTATGATACCTATGGCTTTCCCATCGACTTTGCACGCGATATTGCAATGGATGCAGGGCTCAGTATTGATGAAGAGTCATTTCGTAGCGCAATGGAAGCCCAGAGAGAGAGATCAAAGCGGCCTATTATAGGGACATTGAAAAACTGCCATTGAAATAGCTAAGCCAAGGCGACGGCATCGTTGAGAACATCACTTTGTGGGGTACGAGACACTTCAGGTGCATACCTTTGTAAGAAATATTCTTAAAGAAGGAATACCCGTTGAAACCTTACTGAAGGATGATGAAGGTGAGATTATACTGGACAAAACACCCTTCTATGGGGAATCGGGCGGACAGTCCGGCGACACAGGAATAATAAAGGGATCTGGTTCTTTGATACGTGTTATCGATACCAAAAAACCTGCTCCCGATGTCTATATCCATAAGGTAAAGGTAGAAAAAGGTTCGATTACAAAAGGTGAGGAGGTTGCCTGCAGCGTTGACGAAGAAACGAGAAAGGCTACCATGAGAAATCATACCGCAACCCACCTGCTCCATAAGGCATTACGAATGGTGCTCGGAGACCATGTGAAGCAGTCGGGCTCCGTGGTTGACCCCGAAAGACTCAGGTTTGATTTCACCCATTTCACCGCAGTGCAGCCTGATGAGGCAAGAAGAATCGAAGACATCGTCAACGAAAAAATCCTCGATGATCTGCCGGTCAGAACCGATATCATGGGAGTCGATGAAGCGGTAAAAACGGGAGCAGTCGCACTATTCGATGAGAAATACGGCGAAACCGTGCGGGTTGTTTCAGCAGGCGATTTCAGCAAAGAGCTGTGCGGGGGGACGCATTGCAGGGCAACCGGCGAAATAGGTATTTTCGTCATCGTTTCCGAGGGGAGTGTCGCCTCAGGAATCAGGAGGGTTGAGGCCCTGACCGGGAAAAACTCCCTTGACTATTTCAGGCAGAAGAAAGCCGAACTCGATGAAATAAAAGGGTGCTTGAAGACAGAAAATCCTGCTGAAAAAATTGACAAGATGATCAATGAACTGAAAGGCATGGAGAAAGAGATACAGAAGCTGAAAACAGGCTCTGCAAAGGATACGATTTCTGACGCCCTGAAAGAAGCATTTGATCTGGGCGGGGTGAAACTTGTGATACTGCGTCAGGACGGTCTGAATCCGAACGAACTCCGTCTTCTCGCGGACAACGTCCGGGACCGTCTTGGATCGGGAATAATTGTCCTCACATCGGTAACTGATGGTCAGGCCGCGATCGTCGGCGCAGTGACGAAAGATCTCACTGATAAATACCACGCAGGAGATATCGTGAAAAACATCTCTAAAACGGCCGGCGGAAAAGGCGGTGGAAAACCTGATATGGCACAGGGGGGAACAAAGGATATTGAAAAACTCAACACCGCCCTCGCCTCTGTCTGTGATATAGTGAAGAGTACGGCAATTAATTAAAGTCTGTCACTAAATTATTATCGGATAAATATGGGACACCATGCCTTCAATAACATTCTTGCCCGACAATAGAAAAGAAGAACTGCACGCAGACGAAACAATCCTTGAGGTTGCTCAGCGTTCCTCCATCCCCTTGACACACGTATGCCAGGGGGACGCCCGGTGTTCGACATGCCGCATCCAGATCATTGATGGCATTGAGCATGTTTCTCCACGCTCCGGCCCGGAGAACGACATAGCCCAACGGATGGGATTCGGGCAGGACATCCGGCTCGCGTGTCAGGCAAAAATATCGGGAGATGTCACGGTGCGCAGGCTTGTGCTCGATGAGGAAGACATTGAGACGACCAGTCTATTGATCCGCGAGTCCAATTCAGCCCGGATCGGGTTTGAAAAAGAGGTCATGATCCTTTTTGCGGATATCCGGGGCTTCACTTCATTGGCCGACAAGCTTTTCCCGTATGATGTCATTCATATTCTGAACCGTTATTTTCATCTGATGAATGAGGTCATTGTCCGCCACGGCGGACAGATCAATAATTATATGGGCGACGGCTTTCTTGCCCTCTTTGATGTGAGGGTAAAGGAACAGGATATGCTCAACGGCGTTAAGGCCGGGCTGGAAATGCTCGATATTGTCGATAAAAAAATAAAGCCTTATGTACATGACTTTTATGGAGGGAATTTCAGAATCGGGATCGGACTCCATCACGGCGTCGTTGTCGCCGGATCAATCGGAGGCCGCGACAACAAGAAACAAACGATCATCGGCGACGCGGTCAACTATCACCAGCCGCATCGAGGCGAGCAATAAACAGTTAGGCACTGAATTTCTGATCTCGGAAGATGTGTATACCATTGTTCAGAAAAGGATTAAGGTCAATCCCGCGCAATCGATTACCATATCGGGGAAATCCGACGTTCATACAGTCTATGAAGTTATTGGACTGGCTTAGGATATTACTTTTGAAGCTGTACGACAATCCTGTCGGTTATTTCTTTGACGCTTTCAGAGAGGGATGCGCTTAACCCCTTTGCCAGACTCAGGAAAGTGCGGTCATCCAGTCTGACATGCCGCGAAACAGTACCGCGATAAAGCTCTCCGGCCTCAGGGGAAACAAGTTTCACATCGAACAGGATATCGCCGAAGGAATCCTTCCCCTCTTCGGATTGTTCGAACTTCTTCAGGTTTATTTCCACCACATAAAACTCATCCCTTGCGACAGCGGAGCCCCTTACTTCCCTGAAGAGTCCGGTTGATGAGAGATAGTCCTTCATTGCTTCGCGGATCATTTCAGACGGAGTAGCAACCCATTTTGAATATTTGGAAATTTCGAGGTGATAGGGCGAATTTCTGTGGACGATATAGGATTGGGCAAGATGCCGGGGAGAGTCGATGAGAACGGCGATTGATTTAGCCGACCCCCCATGTGTCTGAGCATTGCCGGTCGTGCCTTCTTCACCGTGAGATACCGGAGGGGGAGCGGAAAGTTGAATGCTGTATATCTTTGTCTCTGGCATAGCACATGCAGAAATCAGCAGGACGGTCAGCACGATGAGCACACTTTTTTTCATCTCATTCCCCCCCCTTCTCTTTATAAAGAACGCTCCACGGTTTGTGTTTTATCTCATGCAGGAGGTCCTGCAGTTCCTCGGTTGTTTTTGTCATCGTACTGATGAGGATTTCGAGATTTCTTGATTGAGTATCAACAGCCCGGTCCACCGATCGCGAAGTCTTCTCGACCGATTTTGCAGTGGAGTCGATGCTTTTGATCATTTCACCCGCTTTCTCGATGTCCTCCCGTGCCTTTTTTACAAGCAGCGAGACCTCGCCCTTATTGCCCCGCACCAGGTCTTCTATCTCGTTGAGAACACGTTCAAGCTTATCGGTAGTTGCCTTCAGACTTGTCGCGACTTGATTGAGGCTTGTGGAACCTGAAACAATTGCGTTGTTTGTGTTCCCGATAAGCGTTTCGATGCCTGCAATGTTCTTCTGGCTGAAAAGTTTATTGATATCTTTTATCAGAGTATCGACTGACTCGGACAGACCTTCCATCTTCGCCATAATGACATCAAACTGGGCTTTTTCTGATGACGGAATGACCTCGCCCGCCTTTATCCGTTCGTCGGTGGTGTTGTCCACGGTCAGCAGGAGATAGATGTCGCCGACAAAACCTGCCTGCGATATCATGGCCTTTGTACCTTTATACAACGCTGTCCCGCGTTTTATTCCGATCTCGACGGTAACGGGTTCTCCGGATTTCTCCGGCGCCCTCACGTCAAGTACCCTGCCGACCCTCACACCCCCAAGCTTCACCGGCGCACCTGTTTCGAGCCCGGCGGTATTCATGACCTTTATGGAATACGTATCGAATTTTTCGAAAAGCCGGCTTCCGCCGATCAGGATGATAAACCCGGTAACAATCGCAAGCGATGCTACGATTATAAGTCCTGCCTTCAGTTCTTCTTTCACGTATTTGAACCCTTATATAAATAAGTCATACCGGCGAAAGCCGGTATCCAGCGACGTTAATATTCTAAATTGTTTATGTATCATTCTTTGTTTCTAAATATCATAACGGCAAAGTCACTGGATTCCGGATCAAGCCCGGAATGACAAAAAAATACGGAAACCTCATTTTGAAATAGGTAGCTAATCCCCCGCAATAATCTTGAAATAATCGTCAGGCGAATAAGTTACGTTCTCGGGCTGACGTTCGAGGAACATCCGTATCCTCGGGTGGTCGGATGCCTTGAGTTCATCAAGCGTCCCGGAGAAAATAACGTTTCCCGCATCAAGCATGATAACATAATCGGCAATCGTGAATACACTCGGAAGCTCGTGGGTGACGACAACGATCGTCATCTTGAATACATTCCTGAGTTTGACGATAAGTTCATCAAGCCCCGCAGCAGTCACAGGGTCAAGTCCTGCCGACGGCTCATCAAAAAAAAGCAGTTCCGGGTCCAGCGCAAGCGCTCTGGCAAGACCAGCCCTCTTCTTCATGCCGCCCGAAAGCTGCGAGGGGAAGAAAGCCTCAAATCCGGAGAGGCCTACAAGGTCGAGTTTCATGCGGACCATGATTCCAATCGTAGAGTCTTTCAGCTTCGTATGCTCCCTCATGGGGAGGGCCACATTGTCCAGGATGGTCATTGAGTTAAGAAGCGCCGCTCCCTGAAAGAGGATCCCCATCTTCCTGCGTACCCCGTTCAGCTCCTCATCATTCATCACCGCAATATCACTGCCGTTGATAACTATTTTTCCGCTCGTCGGCTTCAGGAGACCGATGAGGTGTTTCAGCAGCGTGCTCTTTCCGCATCCGCTCCCTCCCAGTATGACTGTTGTCATGCCCTTGGGAATAGCAAAGGTAATATTCTTCAGAATTACCCTGTCCCCGTACTGGGTAACAAGCCCTGTCACATCAATCGCATTTTCCATTCAGCCTCTGTTTTGCACATGACAAGGATGCGGTGTTTTCGCGGATTTAGCCAGATGAATATCTGGGTACTTCGGAGGTCCTGATATCTATCGGGACCGAGAATGAGCGAAAACATCCCATCCTTGTCATGTGCGACTCACTTACGTAAGATAATAGAACAGCGTCGTAAAGAACAAATCAAAGACAATCACAAGAAAAATAGATGCGACGACTGCGGATGTCGTCCTCCTTCCCACTTCCTCCGCTCCTCCAGACACCCTAAAGCCCTGATATGCACCCACGATCGTAATAACGATGCCGAACGCCCATGCCTTCACGAGACCCGTCATAACGTCCTTGACGAGCAGGGCATTGATGGTCTGCTGCAGATAGTTCACCGGATGAATTTCGAGGATCGATACCGACAGGACAAAACCGCCGAGGATTCCGATGAGATCGGAAAAGACCGTGAGCGCAGGCAGCATTATCATGAGGGCGATAAGCTTCGGCACAACGATAAACCGTATGGGGTTAATGCCCATACTGACAAGGGCATCGATCTCTTCGGCAGCCTTCATCGAACCGATCTCGGCGGCGAAAGCAGACCCCGATCTGCCCGAAAAAATAATTGCAGTCATGATCGGCCCAAGTTCCCGCGTTATCGAAACTCCGACGAGGTTCGCCACATAGATCAGCGCCCCTACCCTTTTCAACTGGTAGGCCGCCTGAAAAGCCAGGATTATTCCGATAAAAAATGAAATGACGGCAACGATCGGGACCGATTGATATCCCGCCTTCACCATTTCATAAATGCTTGCCCTGAACCGGAGTGGTTTGCCCCGTAAGGGCGAGATCAAAGACCAGTAAAAGAGGTCATTAATGATTTTCGCGGCATCATGGATATCTCTGAAGATAGTGGCCGCTTTCCTGCCGACAAACCCAAAGAGGTGTTCAGCTATTGACGGCATCCTCGATCGTTCCATACATCTCAAAGACGTTGTCCAATTTTGAAAACCTGAATATTTCCAGGATGCCCTGGGGGATGCCGAAAAACTGCAGCCTTCCGCCGTATGCCTTCATACATTTCAACCCTTCCACGAACGTAGCAATCCCGGAACTGTCGATGTAGGATACCATCGTGAAATCTACAGACAGACAGGCGGTCTTTTTCCCGATAAATACCATTAACTGTTCTCTCAGATCCGGTGAGGAATACATATCGATATCCCCGGAGATGATCACCACTGTTTTCCCTTTGTAATCGTTGATCCTGATCTTCATGTCTTTATCTGCATATGCCTGATAAGCGTCAGCCTGTTCCCCTTTCCTTTTATTGTATCGAACTCAAATGTGTCAAATACCTTTTTTATGAAATGCACCCCAAGTCCGCCCGGCCGGACATCATCAAGATTTCTGCCTTTGATCAGCCCCTTGCAAGCCTTGATCCCGCTGTCTTCAATAATGACCGTAAAGGCATCCTGCGTTACCTGATACTTCAGCAGTATCTTCTTTGATGTATCACCTTTATACGCGTGCTTGATTACATTTGCGCACGCTTCATCTACTGCGAGTTTTATCTCTTCTACCGTTTCCTCTGCAACCTCATAGATCTGTCCGATCCTACTCGTCACAGCCCTCGTAACCGAGAGAAATTTCGGATGGGACGGAATGGTAATAACCAGAGAATCTTTCATGACACTGTTATTTCCACAATAGTCAAGTCGTCCGCCCTTTCCGCTCCCTTTGAAAATGTCTGCACATAACCTGTTATGACATCAATGAGCTGTTTTTCGCCTGCATGCTTCTGCACGAGGTCCACGATAGCGTCAAATCCGATCCTCTGTCCTTCTCTGTTTTTGGCATCGAAAACTCCGTCGGTAAGCAAAACAAGCTTATCGCCCTTCTCGAGTGACAATCTGTTTAATGGATACTCTCCGGGAACGATTCCGAGCGGAGGACCTGAAGGAACAGATACTGCCTGTACGTTGTTTTTTGCAACCCATAAAAATGGCGGATGTCCTGCAACAGAAACCTGGAGATCCGCGGTGGCGCTATCGATGATCATATAGGCAGCGGTGAGAAACATACCCCTCGGGGCCTTTGAGAGCACTGAGTTCAGCCGGTTCATAACAATTTCAGGCGTTCCGACCGTAAGCGCGTTATATCTGAAATCGCTGATGATTTTTGCCATATAGAGAGCGGCAGATACTCCTTTTCCCGAAACATCACCGATGAAAACGCCGACAGCGCCGTCAACCGGTTCGATGATGTCATACAAATCACCACCCACCTGCTTTGCGGGGATATTGACCGCCGATACGGTTATTCTCCCTTTTTGGAACATCGGCACTTCCGGCAAAAAGCTTTTCTGGAGCGATGCTGCGATCTCGAGTTCCTGCTTCAGCCGCTCTTTTTCAAGAGATTCCCGGTGGTAATAGGCGTTTTCTATCGCAATCGCAAAATGCGTGCTGAGTATCTCGAGTATTTCCAGGTCATATTCCTTCTTTCCGGGATTGATTATCTCCGCCACCCCGATAAGTCCTCTCCTGCCGATGAGAGGTACCGCAATAATGCTCTTTGTGATAAAGCCGGTCATTTTATCCGCATCCTGAAAAAACCGTTTATCGTTCTTTACATCCTTTATCACCAGCAATTTCTTGTTCTTCGCAACCCAGCCGGCAATCCCCTGCCCCATGTCAAGGATAATTTTCTTCTTGAGGAGCGCTGACGTAGAATCTTCGCCGCCGAGCGCAACTTCGAACTCGAGCTTCTTTGTCTCCTTATTGTAAAGGAGTATCGAACAGGCTTCTGCATTCATCACGCCCTTCGCCTTCTCCATCACAATCGTCATGAGTTCCTGCAGATCAAGCGTTGATGAGATGACCGGCGATGTTTCCGTAAGGACCTTGAGCGCTTCCACTTTCTTTTTCAATCTCTTGAGATAGGACTGAGAGACGGTAATCTTTTCCATTTTCGGCATAGCTATTGGATAACAGATTTTCAAAAAGATTTCAAGGTAAATGTTGTTTTTGTATGATAAACTCGATTTTACCTTTATGTGCAATGTCACAAAAGCTGACCTGGATTGCCTGGAGATCATTCGAAACCAATGATTCTTAAAGACCCCTTTTATTCTTTCTCCATGTTGATTACAATAGAGCGTCTATGGATATAAAACCGCTGAAGGGATTTGAACATTATCTCGAAATCGGAGACGATCATGTCGAAAAAAATGTCGTCCTTCTGGGTGATGATTATCAGCTGATCGCGGATCTGGACAATCTTTTCACGAATTGCCTTTACATTACGCTCCCTGATGATTCCAACCTTGCGATCCCTGCATTTCTTAATCTGATTTCGCATCAGGAATTCTATGCTGCAATGGCCTTTTTTCTCCGGCTGCACAAGACACAGTCTTTCCGCTGTCTGCGGGCGGCATTCGACAGCACATTTACCGCTTACTACCTTTTGAAAAATCCGGACAAGACGGAACTCTATCTCAACAAAAGCGGGAATCCATCAGCGTGGGAAAATATATTTCGCAACATTAAAGTCACAATAAAACATAACCGGAACGTGTATCCGCTTGCTGCAGGACTGCCCGAGATTTATGATCGTTGCAGCAAATTTTCCCATGCAGACCCTGAAGGGATCTTTCATAAATATTTTATGGATAAAAAGAAATTGCGGCTCTACGTACAGTATTTCGATTTTGAAAAGACATCTGACGAATATAGGAAATGGTATGCATTTCTCTTGTTCTCCTTCTTCAAAATATTCCTCATTTACTGGCACGAGATGCTGAAAGGAAGAGCAGGAAAGAGGAAACGCGACATTGACTCAATGATAAAAGAGTACAGGGCCAAAATAACCATCCTGAGGAGACAATATCCTGTCCGATAATACACTCAAAAAAAACGGAGGTCACCCATGATTTCTCCCGGAAAGATAAAAGAGGGAAGTGTTCGCCTCGCTCTTCTGTTGTTTTCGCTTATTCTTATTGCCGCGCCTCCTGTTTCTGCAACCACTCCCCTTTTCGAAAACAACGAATATCTTTTTACCGATGAAATAATGGATGTCTTGCCGGGTAGCCGTTTTTATCAGACCTATCTCGAAAATGTGAACCCCGGGGCTACAATGCTGATCGAGGAGAGCAACGGATTTTCCCTGATCGATGATCCGCGTGTCTTCTATGAGGGAGATCCATTCAATCAGTTCCGGTGGTACGTGGACGGGTTCCGGATCGATTCGGCCCTGAGGCCGGGAACCCCTGCTGTTTCTCTTCCGCTTGGCCTCAGGCAGGGATACCGCCTGTCAGGCACACATGCAGGTCGTACTGATACAGGATTCCACTTCCTGACGCCTGATCCCAAAAACAACATACACGGGCTGTCTTTGTCAGGCATCTATTCAGACATGGGAAGCTACATCTCAGAGGAGGAAGCAACGGGATACAATCAGTTTCCGGAGCCCTCTTCAGAGAGAAGAAAGCTCCAATCCAGCTATCTTGCCGATTACGTGAAATCTCATCAGTTCAACAACGGATCAGCACTTGTTCTCGGAATGGGCGCTTTACAGATGGACCGCGATTTTAACGACTTCAATCGCAAGGACTCGACTTTTTCAGAGGACGGCGGGCAGGTAGATTTCCTTGCAAGGTTCGATACACAGGTGGGCCGCTGGGATATGTCTGCTTTGTCCGGAATCAAGTTCAGTTCGCGCGACACGCTGTTCGCAGAACTGGGACGACTTCCCCAGGAAACATACGAACGCGATGACTTTTCAGGGTTCATAGGCGCTGAGATTAAACGGGACGATCTGCTGTTCCGGTTTTCTTTTCAGAGGGAAGACCAGGAAATAACTCCCAATGTTCTCAATTTCCCAAAGGATTTGAGGGATATCGACGGCGAAGGCATGTATCCATTCGAAAAATGGGGTGATTTTTCCTCCAACACAGTTGTCCTTGACGGCGAATACCGGACGAGCTATAAGCCCGTGAATGTCACCTATTTCGCCACTATAAGAAACTCCACGATATACGGCGATGAGGAACTTCATGATTATCATCCCATTCTGGCAGACGGCGAGCCCTATCAGGTGCTTGAGTGGGACAAGACCAGCTCGTATACCAATCATAACCTGAATATACGGGCAGGCGTCACTGCGGAATGGCAATCGACCCCGCGCCTCAGGTTTTTTTCGAAGGCATATCTCAGTCATACACGGCTCATTTTTGAGGATTCGTCCAACGATACAGACCTGTTATCGCCATGCGTCGATTTCGGGATGGATTTCAGGAGAACGGAAAAAGATACGCTCTCTTTCCATGTGGGGTATCTACCCGCAGATGTCAATGAAGAAACCAATTTTTTTCTCGAACGACAGCGGCCTTCAGGGACCTACCGTTTCTGGAACGATCTGAACGGAGACGGGAAATTCCAGGAGGGCGAGGCAGGCGAGCTTTTCGGCAGGACCGGCGGGAATACCCATCAGGTCGATGACGATCTGAAACAGCCGGGATGGCTCCGGGCGATGATACTGTATGATTACCGTCTTTCGCCTACGTGGACGATGAACCTGAAACTTCTTTACAAAAGGATGTTTAATCCCCTCTGGGTGCGCCATCCGGAAAACAATGGGTTCTATGAAACCGTAAACGGAGAGAGACTCTTTTTCTATAATGAACCTCTTGATACGTTCGAGCTCACGAATAAGTCCGTTGATGATGATCCCTTTTACGCGGAGGCCCTTCTCCAGGTTTCGGCGGTAGCTCCGAAGAAATGGTATTTTTCTGCTTCTTTCATGGCGCATATGGGGATGGGCAGCACCGCGTTTTCCGACGGCCCCTCCAACGATATAGGGCTGCTGGATGAAACCATGGCCAATCCGAACAGCTGGATCAACAGTTTCGGACGAGTAGACGGCGACCGGGGCTTCGTCGCAAAATTGCTGTACGGATTCTATCTCGCCGACAAGGCCACGTGCGCTTTTACCGTAAAATACCGCGACGGCTCCCCCTTCGCCTTTGTGAATGCGGTAAATCGGCACGGCCAATGGGTGTTTTATTACGATACCATCAAGGGAGAAGACGATCGAGGGAAAAAAGGCGGCCCCCGGGAGAATTCGATCATCGACCTCAGCGCCAGGCTGAACTATTTTTTCAAGGTGTTCCAGATGCAGGCAATGCTCTTCGTCGAGGCGTACAATATACTTGACCTGGGATACGAGCTTTCAGAAAATGTTACCTCCCCCGAAGGATGGCGCGACCCCAATGAATTACAGATCCCCAGGAGCGCCCGGTTCGGGTTGAATATAAAATTTTAATCTGTCTTATAGGATAGGCGCTTTAGGCATCAGCCGACGTGCAAAGCACGCTTGTCTATGCCTTAAAGAACGCAAGCAGATCCTCGTTGATCTCGTCTTTATGGGTCGTGCACAGGCCGTGCGGCGCACCCTTGTAAACCTTGAGCGTTGAACCCTTAATGATCTTGGACGACAGAAGGGCCGAGTCAGCGATTGGCACGATCTGGTCGTCGTCGCCGTGCATGATGAGCGCTGGCACGTCAAACTTCTTGAGGTCTTCCGTGAGGTCTGTCTCCGAGAATGCCTTGATGCAAAAGTACGACGCAGGGAAGCCGGCCATCATACCCTGGAGCCAAAATGACTCACGCACGCCCTCCGAGATCTTCGCGCCCGGCCTATTATAGCCGTAGAACGGCAGGGTGAGCTCCTTGAAGAACTTCGAGCGGTCTGCGAGGACGCCTGAGCGGATGCCGTCGAAAACATCGATCGGCAGGCCGCCGGGATTTTCATCCGTCTTTAGCATCAGCGGCGGCACTGCGCCGATTAACACTGCCTTGGCCACGCGTTTGGTGCCGTGGCGGCCGACATAGCGTGCGACTTCGCCGCCGCCTGTCGAGTGGCCGACGTGGATCACGTTCTTCAGGTCGAGCGCGTCGACCAGTTTCGCCAGGTCGTCGGCGTAGGTATCCATATCGTTGCCGTTCCAGGGCTGGCTCGAACGGCCATGCCCCCGGCGGTCATGGGCGACGCACCGATATCCCCGGGAGGCGAGAAAAAACATCTGGTCTTCCCATGCGTCTGCGCTCAGCGGCCACCCATGGCTGAAGACAACAGGCTGTCCGCTGCCCCAATCCTTGTAATAGAGATCGGTGTTGCCCACGTTCTCTTTGCCGACAGTAATGTAACTCATGTAAAATCTCCTTTTCTGTTGAAATATTTCGTAAAACAAGCCCTTTAATAAAATCATATCCGATAATAGCGCGCCGTCAAGTGGCCTTGTCTTCAGCCCAGATAAATATGCACTGTTCACAGAGGAAAGAGTTATTGTGAGCCATTAAATAGCCTATCTTTATATCTCCCTAAACTTCGCATTTAATATCACATGGCCTGAAAGTTTAAATTCAAATGGAAAGTCGATACCGAGGATAGTTCTCTTTCTTGAGCACTACTTCTTGAAATAGACATCGCTGATACATTATTTTATTCTTATGTCCTAATTCATGATCAACAATTGCAAGGTTCTTTCATGAAAGAAGAGATCAAGACAAATCAGCATCTGATTAAAGAATATCAAGCACATGCCTGCTTTACAATGGATATTCAGAACCGTTCCTTTAGCTATGATGGAGTGGGGAGAAATACTGCTGGCAGCCATAACGATCATTGCTGCAGTGGAAATTGATAAATCGATGAGGCGGAGGAAGTTGGACGCTCAATAAGAAGGAGATTTTCAATGAAATTATTTTTTATAGCTTTTATATTGGTATTCGCTTTCGGAGCGGCATTTGCTTACGAACAGCCAAAGTATGAGATTGTCAAAAAATACGAGGGTTTCGAGTTAAGGCGCTATGCTCCCTATATTGTGGCCGAAACTGTTGTATCGGGAGAATTTGATGATGCGGGTAATAAAGCCTTTAGAATTTTGTTCAAATACATCTCGGGAGATAATCTGAAAAAAACAGAAATCCCCATGACAGCCCCGGTCAACCAGTCTCCTATAAAAAAGTCCGGAGAAAAAATAGAAATGACAGCCCCCGTAGAACAGACTCCTCATGGGAAAACTGCCGATACCTATGTGTTCAGCTTTGTCATGCCTTCGAAATATACCATCGAATCACTGCCGGTTCCATCAGAGCCGCGCATAAAACTCCGGCAGGTAAAATCAAGACTGTTGGCGGCACTCACTTATTCGGGAACTTGGTCTGAGGAGCGTTACAGACAACATGAAGCCGCACTCCTGAGAGCGGTAAAAAATGCAGGTCTGATAACCATTGGCGAGCCAATTTTTGCCCGATATAACTCGCCTTTCACTTTATGGTTTTTGCGCAAGAACGAGGTTCTTGTGGAAGTTGAAGCAGGGAGAGATGCCAAATAAGGTAAAGATTCAGTATAGTCGTAAGTTATTTCTTCCTTAAAAGATAAAATTTAGTAAAATATTACATAATTCTTTTATATTAATATGAATTCTATCATGTGGCTTTTTTAAACGCGGGGGAATTCCGTAACTTCTATAAGTATTTGCCTTTAATGAGAATATCGGAATGCATCACCATCCTCGAAATAGTTTTATGCTCAGCAACAATAATATATATATCAGAATCGAAAGGATAAGCTTATATGATTACGTCTCCACGCATCCAAGTCGAAGAAGCCTTTAATAAAGTCCAAGCGGGGAAAGCTGTACTGGTTTGTGGCTACAATGATGAAGAGAAATTCAAGACCATGAAACTGGAAGGTGCAATCTCGTTCAATGATTTTGAATCCAAACTTCCTACATTATCAAAGGACCAGGAAATTATTTTCTATTGTGCTTGACCTCATGAAGCGACATCTGCTGGTCAAGCAGCAAAATATATCAAACTTGGCTACACACATGCAAAGGCCTTAGTTGGTGGGGTGGAAGCATGGAGAAACGCTGGATATCCTATAGGAAAGATATTGGATAGCAATTTGGCCATAAAGGGATACGATCCAGTTGCATATTTCAAGACGGGCAAGGCACTGAAAGGCAGTGAGTCATTTGCATTTAAGGGGCACAATATGACTTGGTATTTCTCGACAAAAGAAAACATGGATTTATTTGCTGCTAATCCTGAGCAATACGCTCCTCAATATGACGGGTATTGTGCCTGGGCCATGACAGAGGCAAGAAAATCTCATACCGATCCTGAAATTTGGAAGATAGTTGACGGGAAGCTTTACTTACAATGCAGCCATGCATCTTATGAAAAATGGAGCAGAGACATTCCTGGAAATATCAAAAAAGCTGATATGAACTGGCTGAATGTTATTAACAAAAATGAGTAGCTTTATTTAAGAGCAAGAAATACTTTCAGGAATGCTGCAATACTGATACTGTAAAGACATTGAAGAGTTATCTCGTAGTAAATCAAAACATAATCTTATATTAAAGAAAGGAGCAGGGGATGAAGAACCTTTTTTTCATTATCATGATTGCTCTTATGCTCGTTACTCAGGCTCATGTCGTGAGCGCAAAGGGCATGGATATGGATGCGCTGCCGGAGGTTCAGAATGGTACGGTAGCAATTGAAAGGGATTCGAAGGCCGACTGGAAGGCGAGAATTGGCCTCGGTGCGGGCATGGTTCCGGACTACGAGGGTTCGAATGATTATCAGGTAGTGCCCGCCTTGTATGCACGAATACACTGGAAAAGAGGATATTCCGTTGAACTCGAGGGGCTTACCCTTAGGGCAAATCTACTTCCCAATGATATGTGGAATTTCGGTCCGGTTGTCAGGTATCGCATGGGAAGGCAAGATGTGGAGGACAAGGCTGTTGACAGGATGAGAGACATCGATGATTCATGGGAGGCGGGTGCATTCGCAAAAGTTGCGATTGACAACTGGAATGTTCGGCTGGATATTGTCAAGGATATTGCCGACGGCCATGACGGGTATCTCATTGGGATACATACCGGCTATACTCTTTTTCGAGATAGCTTCTTGAGGATATCAGCCGGTGCTTCCGCAACTTACGCTGATAATAATTATATGGATACATATTTCAGCATCGATGAGTATAACTCCTCACGCAGCGGGTTGGACACCTATGAAGCCGAGGCCGGGTTCAAGGATATCGGTGTTACCCTTTCGGCAAGCTACAGCATTTCCAGAAACTGGGGTGTCATGGGTATCATGGGATACAAACGGCTTCTCGGGGATGCAGAAGACAGCCCGATTGTAGACAAAGAGGGAAGCCCTGATCAGTTCATTGGCTCCCTGGCGGTAACCTACAGCTGGGATTAAAAGAAAACAGTATAAAGTTGTAAAAACTTTCTTTCTTATTTTCGCATCTTTGAATGATGATGAACTAGTAACAGTTATGGAGGAGGCAGTTTTCAGATATTCAGAACTGAAACTTTACTGTCATCAAAACTTGCGCCAATATAGGTCATTAAAACCAGTTAACCCTTATGATTCAAATTTCTTTTCCTTATTGTGAGATAGGCAGAACGCTTCATTCATCTTCTGACGAGGTCTGGCGTTTAATAACAGACACAACACGTTGGCATGAATGGGGGACCTCGATATCTCGTGTGGATTGCGCCGATAAATACATCCGGAAGGGAACCCGCGGCAGAGTGAAGGTGCGTCCAGGCATATGGGTGCCGTTTGTCATATCATATTTTGAAGATAAACGGTATTGGTCATGGGACATCTGGGGTATCAGAGCAACCGGTCACAGGGTTGAACCGCTCGGTGCGAAAAACTGTAATATCTTTTTTGAAGTGCCTTTTCTTGCTACCCCATATCTTTTTATTTGCTGGCGCGCTCTGAAACGAATCGAGGCGATTCTTCAACATGCAACCTGAAGCATCATTTCCCTATCTGCGTTACAATCCGCTCCAGATATTCTGCCGCAGCAAGACGCCTGCTGCTCTTTATGCGCGACAAAAATGGCTGCAGCAGGATGACAGAAAATCCTGGAAAAACGATTTTCATGAAACGGTCAATGCGTTACTTGCAGGTCAATGTGCAAACGGTTCCTGGAGCAATTCCCTCGTCCCTACGATCCGCGCCTTATTTGGCCTGCATCTAACCGTCAGGCGAAAAACCCCTAAGATTGAGAGGGGACTCGAATGGCTTCTGTCAGAAGAAGTCTTTTCAGAAATATACAGTAGACCGGTTGAAAAGCCTCAAAGGGTCTCGGTTCGTGAACTTCATGGCCTTCCCTTTTCAGGCGGAAGTTTAGAATATCTTGCAAAAAGTGCTGTTCTTTTCTTGACTACTATTTTCGGTATGGAAAATGATCCAAGAGTTGTCCGCACCTACGAAATGCTTCGCATTTTGGGGGAAGATAGAGAGGGCAGATGGTGCAGTTGGTCCTGCTACAGCAATATCCTGAGGGCGTTCGTTGTACACCCATTGTACAGAGAGAGCAGCGTAATCAGGCTGTATGTAAAAAAGCTTAAACAACTACAAAGACCTGAAGGAGACTGGCCCCCGCCAATACCGTTTTATCAGACAGTCAATGCCCTGGGTCATCTCGATTTTCTTCAATCGGACAATCTATTACGAAGATCGTTCCTTAAGTTAAGAGCGGAACAGAACAAAAATGGTACGTGGGGGAGAACACAGAGGGAGTGGAATACATTCCTTGTTGTGCATGCAATGAAGAGAAAACATTATCTCTTGTCAATGAAGAAAATAAAGCACCCCCAATAATCCAAAACCGAAAATGATATGGAGCACCATCTGCTCGATCCAGGTGAGTGCTCCTAATTTTTTCCCGAGCACCCCCTGTCCTGCTGTCGGAAGCGCTACAAAAAGCATCGAGAGCCAGAGCATTAAGGTATAAAGAGAAATCAACCATCCGTTCAGTAGATCGAGCTTTAGGATACTTGCAAATAAGCCGTACCCAATACCGAAAGATATGCTGGTAAACAGGTGGACAGGCATTCCGATAAGCACAGCTTTGTGCTCGGTGCCTTTCAGTTTCAGGGTGTTTTGAACAAATGTTCCGTCGATGATAAAAAGGCTTGATTTGAATATGCCGGCTTTAAAGCCTGCATGGGATATCAGGCCCATGAGCATTCCTGCCGTCAATCCGGCAACGATCCCTTCGAATAAAGGCATATATATCATCCTATAGCAAACACCTGCACAGTATTATCTTCTTTTCTGTTTACTGAAGATCACGTACTTATGAAAAAACATCCTTCAGAGCATCGTTGAGGTTACCATGCAAAAAAAGAAATTTCATTTTTTGCAGTTTTGCTGGAACTATCCTCTGGCTGTTTGTAAGCTCATCGGCAAGGTCTTTTGCAACGAGCTTAAAAAGAGAGACTGGCAATGGAAGAATAACGGCTTTGCGATATTTGGTGATATATCCAAGAAACTCTTTAAACCGGATCGGTTCAGGCGAACAGGCATTGACAGGCCCCGAAAGGCTCTCATGGATAATTGAAGCCTCATAGATGCGGATGAGGTCATCCATGTGGATCCACGGAAACCAGTTTTTGCCTAAACCGAACCGTGCAGTGAATCCGAAGTTCATTGATTTCATGAGTTTTGCGAGAAAACCGCCTTTCTTGTCAAGCACAGGTGCTGTTCTCACCTCAACAGAACGCATTCCCAAAGTCTCTGCACGTCGTGCTTCCTTCTCCCACGCATTACATACATCAGCCAGAAATCCTTTTCCGTGTGTTCCTGTCTCATCAACCTCATCTTCACCCTTGTCACCATAGTAACCGGTAGCAGAAGCCGAGATAAAAGTCTTCGGCTTATGCTCTAAAGAAGAAATAAAATCGACAAGTACCTTGTTGACAGTAACACGGCTCTCCCATATTGCCTTTTTATATTCCTCTGTCCAGAGTGTCAGGATATCCTTGCCGCTGACATTGATAACAGCCTCAGCACCTTCAAACCAATCCTCCTGAAAAAGCTTAGGATTGAGCAGGTCAACAACGAATGACTGCAATTTTGGAGAGGAGACCCTGGATTGGTTCCTGTCAAGAATAATAACTTCGTATCCCTTATCGATCAGAAGACGCGCAAGACGCTGCCCGATGAAGCCACCACCGCCACAGATAATTATTTTCATGATTTCATTATATCAGGAATGGGTATGAAATCATTCTTTGCGCTGCAATGTTCCATCTGCCCATTGAGCAATGCGCACCGCCCGGTACGAGAAAATATCTTGGAGGTGCCTTCTGATTATAGCTCCAAACAGGATTTTTCCAACAAAAGAGAAAGGAATACGGTATGTTACAAAATCTCTCATGAGCGTACCTTCAGTGACTGGTTCAAAGGTGTGAAGATGTTTCCATAAAGCATAGGGACCCCTCACCTGCACATCAGTAAACATCTCAGGGCGACGGTATTCTGAAATCTTTGTATGCCATTTAATTCTTATACCCAGCCAGCTTATTGTATAATCAAATTCCGCACCCAGATATGTTTTGCTTTTGCCGCCTTTATTATCAAAGCTGAAATTCAGCCAATCGGGTGTAATCTCTGAGAGATTCTCCGGTTTTTCGAAAAATGAGAAGGCCTTCTCTATTGGAATATTGAGAATTTGAGATGTGCTGAGGAGATAGATATGCCCATCAGTTTTATCGAACCTGATAGTAAATGTTGCAGGAAGAGGATATTGATTTTTCATCTATTAGTAATTTCACACCTTCCCAGTAGTGGAAGACTATTGTAATTTTCAATAACGAAATTAATGATGCATTATGTGTGTATGCTAACTGCTTATCTGGAGCTCTATGGCTATAATAGAATCTCTTTGATATATAATAGTAGAAAGCTACGTCAGGAAGAAAGGCAGACTATGAAACTCAAAGATTATCTTGAAGCGAACAATGGTATCAGCATTTTGTCGACATCTGACCGGGATGGCAAGCTTACAACAGCAATATATTCCAAGCCCCGTGTGTTAGAGGATAATACGGTGTTATTCATTATGAGAGAGCGTTTGACGTATCATAATCTCAAGTCAAATCCTCACGCCGCTTATATGTTTATTCAGGAAACACCAGGCTATCAGGGGATCAGGCTTTTCTTGAAGAAGATCCAAGAAGATGATGATCCTAATCTGATCGCAAGGATGACCAGGAGGAATCTCACACCGGAAGAGGATAAGCAGAAGGGACCAAAACACCTTGTGATATTCAAGGTTGACATGATTCTGCCTTTGGTTGGGGATAGCAAGAGTTCCGTGACTCTTGAATAACGTGCGTACTGTGAAGTTATCTTTTTGTATCCCGGTTATTTCTCTGATCATTCTTTCAGGCTGTTCCAAACCTTCTAATATTCAGATATCTTATGATACGCTTACTCCGTGCCCTGACTCACCGAACTGTGTATCAAGCCTTGAAGAAACCCCTCGCCATAAAGTAGATCCTTTCCAAATTCATAGCTCAGGCAAAGAATCCCTGAACGTTTTGAAAAAAATAATCAAATCAATGCAGAGAACGGAGATACTTTGGGAGAGAGGAAACTCGCTTTATGCTGTTTTCAGGACGCGTCTGGGTTTTATAGATGACGTACAGTTTCTTGCAGATGAAAAAGCAGGGGTTATTCATGTGCGCTCTGCATCGAGGATCGGTTATTGGGACTTAGGGGCAAATCGAAAACGCATTGAAAATATTCGCAAAGAATATCACGCTCTTCTCCAGACATCACATTAACGAATCTTCTGAGACAGCCAGATGAGCAGTGGTAGAGATATGCTCCATCCCACACCGATTAGAGCCAGATTCTCCAGCAATGGCTGGTGAATGACAGCAGCGCCAAGTGCAGCGCCAGAATAGTATGCTGCTGGCCCCCCGATAAGACCGAGCAGAGCAGAGAGAATATGCCTCCCCTTTAACCAGGCAAAGAGACTGTTCAGAGATGTAGCAAAATTCAGCCAGAGGCCGATCATCCAGGCAGGACTGAGACGGAGCGACCCGGATACCCCTTGAGGAACAAACGCATCCAGCCATATCAATGCTGTATCAACAAAAAAACCAACAAATCCTGAAAGCAGCGCAAGGAGGATTTCACGCTTCAGCGCGCCCGATTTCCAGGCATACATCAGCAGCCAGCAGATAACCGCAGCGGGGCCTGGCCAGTACAATTCTTTCGCGGCGCTGAGAACAGAAACAAACCAAACAACCTGAAATCCTGTAAAGACTATGATTTTATTCACGATTCAGGGAGAAAAGGGTTGAACCCCGCCATCCCGGCTTTGCAAAAAGAAGCTGAGCATTCCCGATATACCGCTCTGTAAATCCAGCCTCGCAGTAGCAGAAATAATATTCCCACATCCGGATAAACTGGTCTGGATATCCAAGGGAACGGACATTATCCAGATGGGATAAAAACCGGTTGTGCCATGCTCTCAGGGTTTTCGGGTAATGCGGAGTGAGGTCTTCAAAATGAATCAACCCGAGGTCTGAACCTGCAGTGGCAGCATTACAGAGTCCCGTAACTGAAGGCACACATCCACCAGGGAATATATAACGTCTAATGAAATCGACTGTTTTGACATGATAATCATACATCTGATCGTTCATCGTGATTGCCTGAAGGGCCATAATCCCATCATTGCGCAGCAGGTTGCTGCAACAGGAAAAAAACGTTTCAAGATACTCATGACCGACTGCCTCTATCATTTCGATCGATACAAGCTTATCGAACTTTCCCTTTATCTCCCGATAATCCTGGAGCAATACGGTAATACGGTCATGAAGGCCTGCCTGCTGAATCCTGTTCAGCGCTAATTCATACTGGGACTTTGAGATCGTTGTGGTAGTAACCTGGCAACCATATGAACTTGCTGCATATATCGAAAAACCACCCCATCCGGAACCTATTTCAACAATATTGTCGTTCGGTTGTAAAGCGATTTTCCGGCAGATGTGATCGTACTTCTGAAGCGAAGCATCGTGCATCGTCTCATCACCTCTCCTGAATATTCCGCAGGAATAGGTCATAGTATCATCCAGGAAGAGCTGAAAAAACTCATTACCTATATCATAGTGTGCAGAGATGTTTGAAGCATTCCTCTCCAGCGAATTTCGTCTTTGTCTGTGTAAAGCATTATGCACGAAATTCATAATAGTACTCAGACCACCTTCCATTCCAGATAAAACATTCTGGTTACAAAGAATGATGCGGATCAGGTTCGTTAGGTTATCGCACTGCCAAAAGCCAGCCATATATGCTTCAGCAGCACCTATGCTGCCTCCCAATGCGATGCTGCCGTAAAACCGGCTATCCGACACTGTTATGGTTGCTGAAAGCCCGCAGATGGATGACAGAGAGCCGAACTGATAGCGTTGCCCTTCGTCCTTCAGCACGATGGTTCCATGCTGAATGCCTTGCAACATTTTTAATAATGTCCGCTTTGCAAGAGAATCTATAAGACGACTTTTGATCAAGACGTGCTGGGAAATATCCTGCTTCGCGACCGAATACCTCATGATTCTGCTCTGCCCCTTTGTTTTGGTGGATGCGGGAAAAATGGCACGCGCTTGCCCAAGAGTCTGAGGGCCTGCCAGTAAATCATTGCAATTACTTTCACGGTGACGAAGGGATATTCAACGAGCATCCTATTTAATATTCTGCCGCTTATTTCCTGCCTTTTAAGCGTAAGTGTCGCATCAAAATATTTTTCTCCCTTGTTGTAGCTGTTTATATGAATATTCAGTTCACTGCCGGGCTCACGAAACCGCCAGTCATAGTGCATGTCCATTCCCATGAATGGCGAAACATGGAACTTTTTATCAAAGGAGTATTGTTTCCAGTTGTCTTTTCCCGAATTCAAGCTCTCATCGAGCACATACAGAAACACTTCTCCCCAAGGGGTATTGTGTACTTCGATGAGTATTGTCTCAACCCTTACTCCCTGCGTGTCATAGCAAAAATAAAATGATGCAGGATTAAAGCAATGGCCAAAATACCGGAAATGACAGAGCATACGGACCGGGCCCTCAGGTCTTTTACCCGTCCGCTGCTGCACAAGGTCACGCACTGACTGATCAATTGATATCTGTGGGTCTCCAAAATGATCTCGCCTCCTGAGATATGCGAGATTCATAGAATCAATGGACCAGAAACGACTGCCGGCAGTAACTGTATCTAATTCCCCAAGATCGATAAACATGAGAAACAGCGGGTAACGGAAGCTGTTTTCTCTGGGAATAAAACGCTTGTGTCGGATATGACCTGTATAGATGCAGCTCTTCATCTCAGAGTCCCTTCCCAAAGTACTTGCAGACTTTCAGTGCACTCCTCACCCCGTCTTCATGGAAACCATAACTCCAGTACGCTCCGCAAAAATGGACCCGGTTTATTCCGCTTATTTCATCGTGCCTCTGCTGAACTGCAGAAGATCCTGTCTTATATATAGGATGAGCGTAAAGGTATCTGCCGATAACAGCCTCTTCGGAAATGATATCAGCTTTGTTTAGTGTGACACAGAAATCAACAGGCGAGTCAATTGTTTGAAGGATGTTCATATTATAGGTAACCGCTGCGCGCTGCATGGTCGTTCGTGGGATGAGGTAATTCCAGCTTGCCCATATCCATTCCCTTGACGGAAGAACAGCCCTATCAGTGTGGAGAACAACGGTATTTTCCTGATAGGGCAGTGCGCCGAGTATCTCCCGTTCTGCCTCTGTGGGCTGATCCAGCATCGAAAGCGCCTGATCGCTGTGGGCTGCAATGATTACCTGATCAAACTGATGTGAACTGCCGTCAGCGCAGACAACCGCAACTGAGCCAGCGCTTCTTGAAATCCTGCGCACTGGTAATCCAGTCCTGATGCGGTCCGCAAAGGGAGCAATCAATTTATCGACATATCGGGCTGAACCACCTTTGATTACATACCATTGCAGTGGGTGCTGAACTTCGAAGATGCCATGATTCTTGAAAAAGCGCACAAAAGTCCCAAGCGGAAACTGTTCGAATACCTTTGGATCTGCCGACCAGAGGGAGACCCCCATGGGAACGATAAAATGATCAATAAAACGTTCTGAATACCCGGCATTGCGGAGATATGTCACCAGAGGAATGTCATCGTGTTCAGTGGAGAGCAGTTTATCAAATGACCGCCTGAACTTTTCTATCTCGTATATCATCCTCCAGAAGCCCGGTTTCAGTGCATTGCGTCTTTGTGCGAAGAACGTATTCAGGTTATGAGGGCTGTATTCAAGGCCGGTGCGCTCGCATTTTACACTAAAAGTCATATGTGTCGGCTTCCATGATACACCAAGACGCCGGAGCATTTCGCAGAAGTTTGGATAGGTAACTTCGTTAAAGACAATAAAACCGGTATCGACAGCATACGACCCGTCCTCTCTTTGCACATCAATAGTGTGGGTGTGTCCACCGATATAATCATTCGCTTCAAAAACAGTGATATCAAAGTCTTTGTGAAGCACATAGGCTGCAGTAAGCCCTGAGATTCCTGA
>CAVRAA010000005.1:0-408529 GCA_963718855.1 uncultured Nitrospiraceae bacterium
TCCATTTCGGGACAAATTCCATGTATTCTCCTTTGCTTTCTCGTTAAAGTGAACAGGATATAGTATTTGAGCGGATTTAATGAATTTTTCCTGACATCAGGCAGGAAAAATTCATTACCTCGGAGGTCCCGATGTATATCGGGGCCGAGAATGAGCAAAATACTGTGTCCTGTACATCTTAAAATATTTGTGAGATAATCCGATATCTAGCATAAATCAAACTCTCACTGCTTCCAGTTTTTCGGTCCAGATATGTTCTTCAATCGCCTTCAGCACAGGACTGAGGGTCGATGGATCGAGAGCGGATACAGTAAGCGCATTATAGCGTACTGCAAGATTTTTTGCCTCTTCTCCGCTTATCTTATCTGTTTTGTTGAAAACGAGGATTTTTGGCTTCTCCTCAAGATGCAATTCCCTGAGAATATTTTCGACAGATTCCATATGCTGTTCGAAACGGGGATTGGACGCATCAACGAGATGGAGCAGAAGATCGGCATCTTCAAGTTCCTCGAGGGTTGCCCTGAACGCCGTCATCAGATCCTTCGGGAGGTTGCGGATAAACCCGACAGTGTCTGTAACAATCACATCTCTTTCCCGGGGGAACCGAAGCCGGCGGCTTGCGGTGTCTAATGTTGCAAACAGTTTATCTTCGACAAAAACATAACTTCTTGTCAGTGCATTCAGCAATGTTGATTTCCCGGCATTTGTATAGCCGACAATCGAAACGATTGGTGTTCCCATCGCTGCCCTCCTGTGTTTCCTCTGCTTTCGTGCCTCGCTCAGAGACTTGAGTTCTTTTTCAAGGAGGGAGATCCTGTCCCGTACGCGCCTCCGGTCTATCTCGAGCTTCATTTCGCCCGGGCCTCTTCCGCCGATGCCACCCATCAGGCGCGACATTGCCGTACCTTTCCCTGTTAACCGTGGCAGCCTGTATTTTAGCTGTGCAAGTTCGACCTGTACCTTGCCGTCCCGGCTGTGTGCCCGTCTCGCAAAAATATCGAGTATGAGCTGGGAACGGTCGACGACTTTCATTTCAGTCAATTCGCCAACCGCTTTAATCTGGGAAGGGCTCAGTTCCTGGTCAAATATCAAAAGCGTTGCTCCTTTGTTGAGTGCGGTAATGATCAATTCCTTGATTTTCCCTTCACCCATTAAATAACGGGGGTTCAGCGCTTTCAGTCGCTGGATGACGGTGTCAAGGACAAGGACATCGCTCGATCGTGCAAGCTCCTTCAATTCTTCAACAGAGTCTTCCTGTTCGTATTTCGACAGAGTGGATACGCTTACCAGCAATGCACGTTCTCTTTTGTCATCAGGACTGAAGACCCGGTTTCTCTCCATTTCATCGTCCAGCGAACGCACAAAGGGAAGGAAGTCCAGATCGAGATTATGGAAACTCTCTTCATGGATAATTTCATACGGCTGAAGGCCGTTCGGCAATAAATATGCGATAGAAACAGCGCCGGGAAGCCCGTTTCGCACCGTTATGGCAGCGACCAGGTCAAGCCTGAGGAGCGCGAGGTCGGTGAGATCATCCTGGGTGAGGGGTTCTTCGTTCAGATGGGTGTGAACAAGCCTGAGGCCCCTCAATGCCTTCCTGCCCAGCGGATAATCTTCGAGTTCAGGAATAAAAATTCCCTTTGCGTCTCCGACAATCACATGGGTGATGCTGCCCGCTCTATTGACGAGTATGCCGATCTGCCGGTGGAGTTCATGAGACAGTTCCGTGAGATATCGGGCGAGCTCAGGGCTCACGACTTCGCGCGGGATCTTTCTCCTGTGAATTCTCTCGAGAGCGTGAAGATAGCTTGATTTAAGCCCCGACAGATTGCCGTAAAGTGCTGGTATGTATATACCTCCGATCTTTTATATACTATATTTTATCATAGAAAAGGCATGATTCGTGAGAAATCACAGAAAAGGAGGGATTTGTGAATATCGTTGCAGAACAGACGATCAATGGCAAAATGCTCCGTCTTGTTCAGGGTGATATTACAGAAAGAGATGTAGACGCGATAATTAATGCGGCGAATTCCTTGTCTGCAGCATGGCGGTGGGGTTGCGGGAGCGATTGTGCGCAAAGGCGGGCAGATCATTCAGGAAGAGAGCGACAGAATCGGGCATGTCCCTGTTGGAAACGCGGCAATAACAACAGCCGGCAGACTCCCGGCAAAATATGTTATCCATGCAGTCGGCCCGAGGATGGGGGAGGGGGATGAAGACAATAAACTAAAGAGCGCTGTCATAAGCAGCCTGCAGATTGCTGCCGCAAAGGGATTGAAGAGCGTATCGATTCCGGCGATAAGCTCCGGGATATTCGGTTTTCCGAAAGAAAGGTGTGCAAGGATTCTCGTCACCGAGGCTGCGGATTATCTCAGAAAAAATCAGGGAAGCAGCCTCGAAGTCGTGGAATTCTGTGTTTACGACGATGAAACAGCCCGCCATTTCAGGAATGAATTCGGTTCATTGGCAGAGAGCTTACGGCGATAGTTGTTTTCAGTTGAAAAAATGAGTTCGGATTTGTAACAATTAAAATGCTTTCTTCAACTCACGGAGCAGATCAATGCTGAAAAAAAAGGAACATGACATCATTGTGGTGGGAGCAGGCCCGATCGGCAGCTATACGGCTTATTTGCTGGCGAAAGAAGGCTTTGACGTCGCTATATTCGAAAAGAAGCCTGCCATAGGAAAGGATGTAAACTGTACCGGTATTGTCAGCAGGGAATGCTTTCACCGGTTTTCCCTTCCGTCACACGTAACACGAAAACAGGTACACTCCATCCGTGCTATCTCTCCCTCAGGCAATTCCCTTTCCTATGTGTCCGGGTTGCCGGTAGCCTATGTGGTCGACCGGGGTCTTTTGGATTATGAGATGAACCAAATGGCGGTAAAGGAAGGAGCCGTATGTTATCTGGATGCGAACGTTGAAAGGGTAGAGACCGGAAGCGGAGCTTTTTCCGTAACAATGCGGCAGGGGAAGAAAACGACGGGGGAATTCAGGGCAAGGGCAGGGGTGATTGCCACGGGTTTTGAGATAAACGGCATTCAGGGATTATATGCAAAACCGATGAGTTTTTTGTTCGGCATTCAGACTGATGTAATCATGAAGGATGTCAGTGATGTAGAGGTCTATTTCGGCAAGAAAGTCGCCCCGGGATCTTTCGGATGGGTTGTGCCGACAAACGGGAATACGGCAAAGATAGGACTCATGGCGGAAAAAAATCCGGCGGGGTTGCTGAAAGCATTTCTCCGGCATCCCCTCATTGAACAGAGACTGCATTCCTGCGCGAACGCCATAAAATGCAGCCCCATTCCCATCAGACGGGTCTCAAAAAGTTATGCCGAACGGCTTCTCATTGTCGGTGAGGCCGCCGGTCAGGTCAAGAGCACTACGGGTGGCGGCATTTATTTCGGACTTCTCTGTGCGGAAATCGCGGCGAATACTATCATAAAGGCATTCAGGCAGGGGGATTACAGTGAAAAGATGTTAAAGGAATATGAGATCATCTGGCGAAAGAGGATAGAGCCGGAATTGAAAGCAGGGCTTCTGCTGAGGAACATATTCTCACGATTTTCAGACCGCCAGATTGATCATCTCGTTGACCTTGCGAAAAGAAACGGCATTATGCCGGTTATCGAGAACGCAAGTTTCGACTGGCATAAAGGCCTCATTCAATATCTCATCCGCCATTTTGTTTCAAAAAAGCTGTTTGCCAAATAAAAAACCTGTCACAACTGGCTTCACCTCTTCTCCTTACCTTCGGGTCAATATTCTGACGATAATATAAACGAAACACATAACTGCCAGAGAAATTATAAACGTATTGATATCCATTTCATCCCCCGAAACAAATGCACTCAGCGTAAGAAGAGGCTCTTTTCATGCTCGTTTCTCTCCCTATTTGATGGTGTCTGCAAACCCTCGCACTTATGCTATAGATATCAGGCAAGCTTGTCAATAATAGACTGACTGCAAACTAAAGGTCATTGCGGCTACACCTCTGATTTTTATACTCCTTCAATCAGCTTGTAATATTCCTTAAGGGTACGAATGGAGTCCATCGTGATTTGGAACAAGAACCAACTGAGAACAAGGATTCCTATGGTCAGGCCGATCTTCCATGCCGGCGTCGTTTGCGAACGCCACCAGATCAGGGGCAACGCCAGAGGCCCCACAGTGCAGACTGCGAGGATAATAAAAGATTTCCGAAAATACCACGGAAGCTTTTCTTGTGCAACGCGTCGGGAGGTGGAGGCATCCAGAAACTCACCGCAGTGTTTACACTTTATCGCTTCGTCTTGAATATCTTCAGCACAGAAAGGACATTTTTTCATTATTATCTCTTTTGGTTTAACGCCTTAGCTATGCCGTGGGGCCACAAAGGTTGAGACTGAAAACGAAATAGCGTTATTCCCGGACGGCTGGATGAATTCGTTAGCCCCTCTTTAATAAATGTCTAATTGTATTTTGATGGCGTCGTTGATTCTGAGCATATTTTCTTCTGAAAGTACGCCCGAACGTTTGAATAATCGCAATTTGCTTACCGTAGCAAGTTGATCAGCCATGGCCTTGCTTTCCTTGCTGTTCAGTATGACAAGTGCTTCGCTGGGATAGAGATGGCCTGTCTTGCTGGTGAGAGGAACAACCTGAACTCGATTGAGGAACTTGTTTGATGCATCGTTGCTCACTATTACGGCAGGACGTTTTTCCCTGATCTCTCCGCCGACCGAGGGATCACAATTAACCCACCAGACCTCACCTCTTTTCATGTGCTATGTCCTTGAGAGTTGTCTCGGCCCAATCCAGGGCTTCTGCTTCCCGCTTTTTGTCCTTTGCCATTTGGGAGTATGCCAATTCAAGATTTGGGCGGACTACGTGTGGCCGTACCAATCCCTCAATAAATTTACTGATTTTACGTGGGCCAATTGTCTTATGAAGTCCTGCATAGACTTCCTCATCTACAGTTATGGTCAATTTTTTTTGCATTGAAACCCTCCTTTTGTTATACGTGTAGTGTACGTATTAAAATGCCCGGTTGTCAATGCTGCGACACATTAATCTGGGATGTGTCCCGAATGGCGCTAATTTAAGGACTATTTGCAAGAGAGCATTTGAAAATATTGGCTAATGATTCGACAATCAACCGTCATGCTCCGACTTGATCGGGGCATCCACGGGTCTCAAGCCTGGATTCCCCGGTCAAGCCGTGGAATGACAAACATAAGGCTCTGGTTATGCCTGGCCTGGAATAAGCGCTTAAATTAGCGCCATTCGGATGTGTCCCTATTATCTGATTCCAAGCCGTTTATAGGCTTGTGCGCTTGGCTGGAACCCTGTCCCATGTCGCAAGTTGTTTAAGTTGGCAACGTCCCTATCTCACTGGAAATGCTTGATTCGGTAATACATGGTTAATATCAGGATATAAGGGCTTCGGTATAGTAAGGGTTTTTTGTCAGAGAGGCGGTTATGAGAAGCCAAGCTGGCTCTATCAGGTTACTGAAAAAGTCTACTGTTAGCGCGATTGCGGGCAGATCAATACGGTTTTCGGACGGTAAATAATAAAAAAGTGGTGCTTGCTTCCTCTCATTTCTCAGCAGATTGTGCATCATGTGACATACTGCAAAAGACTCTTACGTCTAACACCTTACGTCCTACGACCTAACAACCTGCATGCTGAGCTGAGAGGAGCAAGGCCACCACCTTTGGTAAGCTGTGCTCTTGATTTATTTATACTCCATTTTAGGGGGGTTGTCAAGCTTTTTTATTTCAGCAGATGAATTCATGATAAAAAAAAGGGCAGGGTGGAAACCCTGCCCCTTTTGATAATCTCAAATTCTACTGAATCAGCTTTCCGAACGGGTTGACGAAGATGAGAATCAGGACGACGACGAGAGCGTAAATTGCGAGGGACTCGATCATCGCGAGACCGATGATAAGGGTTGTGGTGATCTTTCCGGATGCTCCCGGATTTCTTGCCACGCCTTCGCATGCTCCCCCTAAACCGATACCCTGACCGATACCCGTGCCGAGTGCTGCGAGGCCGATACCGAGACCGCAACCAAGGGCTGCGAGTGCATAGTACCAAACGTTCGATGCCTTTCCGGCTGTTGCGGCGGCAGCTTCCTCTGCAAAGCAGACAGGTGCGAGAATCCACAGCATTGTGAGGGCGAGGAGAACAGCAAATACAGTTTTCTTCATGTTAACTTCCTCCTTTCTTAAAATATGGAATTAATGTGCCGCTTCAACGGCACCAGCTAAATACAAGGTCGCCAATAATGCAAAGACGAATGCCTGAACAACGCTTACGAGCACGCCGAGACCTAAAATGACGGCCGGCGCTATTATCGGTGCAATAATTCCGAGAACGAGAAGGATGATATGCTTACCGGTCATGTTTCCAAAGAGACGGACGGTAAGGGTAATGGGCCTCGCAATGTGTCCGATGACTTCAACGAAGAACATCAGGATCATAAGCGGGAGCGCCCCAATTGAGCGGATCGGGCCGAGAAACTGATTGATATAGGAAACGCCGTGTACCCGCACTCCGAGAACATGGGTGACAAGAAACACAGGGATGGCCATCGCCGCATTGGTATTGACATTCGATGTGGCAGAGGCAAAACCGGGGACAAGTCCCATAAAGTTAGCGAGGAGGATAAAAAGGAATATCGTGCAGATAAACGGGAACAGCGTTTTACTCCAGTGGTGGCCGATGTTGTCATCCACCAGTTTCCATATCGCGTCAACCATCATTTCGACAAAGTTCTGGATGCCCCGTGGAACGATATTCAGAGACCCCCTGACGATGAGAGCGGTGACGACTAAAATGATCGATACAAGAATTGCATGCGTGACATTGTGAGGGATTACCTCGGGTTTTACAAGTACATCCATTAACAGGACTTCTTCCATAGCTACCTCCTCTGAGGATTAAAATCGCAGTTATATTACAAAACCTCCCCTGAAAAGTCAATAGGCGGAGCAATCATTTTGCGCATTTTTCTGCTCTTATTTTTACTGCTTGCCGGGCAAGAGAGAAACACCGGGATTGAGGTCGTATGCTTCTTTGAAAGCGCTCATGGATTCAGGATGATTGTTCAGCATGTAGTAGGCGTAGCCGAGGAGGTAAAAGGCATGAGCATCAGGCTTTCTTCCCACATATTCCCTGAGATACGTGACCGCGGTCCTGTAATCTTTTTTTGCATATGCTTCCGCGCCCTTCTCGTAGGAAAGATCCTGTGCCGGCAACAAAGAAACGGTAGAGAAAAGCGTCGCGATACAAAAAACTGTGCTTTGAACCCATTTCTTCAACAGCAGTTTCATAGCCACCCCCTAATCAAAATTAAGGTTCATCTCTCTCTCCCGTGCCTTGCGGGGAGACGTGGTTGACGAAAATTGTTTCGGCTCCGTACCTTCTCTGAAATACTCTTTTATGCCGCCGGAATCATCGCGTGAAAGAAGTCCGTTTGACGGGTCTATTGCATAACTGACGATACCTTCGGGGACCGGAAAATCTTCAGCTTCGCTGTGCAGGGAATTCATAAAAGACACCCAGATGGGAGAGGCTGCCTGTGCGCCGGTCTCCATGCTTCCCAGAGGCCTCATATCATCGAATCCTACCCAGACAGCGGTGACTGTTTCAGGCGTGTAACCGACGAACCAGGCGTCGCGGTAGTCGTTTGTCGTTCCTGTTTTTCCGGCCACAGGGACACCGAGAGCCTTTGCCCTCCAGCCGGTGCCGTATTGCACGACGTCTTCCATCATCGATGTTATGAGGAAGGCGGTCTGAGGACTTATCGCATCTTCAGCCTCGGGTTCGTTGCTCTCGATGACTTCGCCTCTGGCATCTGTTATGTATTTTATCGCAATAGGGGTTACCTTCATTCCTTCATTTGCAAAAACGCTGTAACACAGGGCAAGCTCAAACGGGGTTACGCTCAGTGAGCCGAGCGCGATGGTAAGGTCTCTCGGCATATCTCCCTGAAGGCCTATTGTTCTGGCAAAATCGATGACCCTGTCGATCCCGACTGCATCAACCAGCTTTACGGTAACGACATTGCGGGAATACGTCAACGCTTCCCTCAGCGTTGTCGGTCCGTAAAATTCATGATCGGAGTTTTCGGGTTTCCAGGCGCCCCTGAGCCCTCCGGGATAGGTGACCGGCTCGTCAAGGATGATGCTTGCAGGAGTAAAACCATGATCGAGGGCTGCTGCATAAATAATCGGTTTAAAAGCAGAGCCCGGCTGTCGTTTCGCGTAAAGTGCCCTGTTGAATTCACTCTTGACGAAATCATATCCCCCGATCATTGCCCTGATGAACCCGGTATCGTGCTCAAGCGCAACAAGCGCGCCTTCAGCGTCGGGTTCCTGTTCCAAAACGAGCTGGACCACATTGCCCCGCATGCTTTTGATGCTTACCTTCACGACATCGCCGGGAGACAATATCTGTGTTAGTGAAAAATCTTTTAAAAACGCTACTTTCCCTTTTTTGTCGATAACCTTTGCAGCCCATCTCGCATCCCCGATCGAAAGTTTTCCTATAATGCCCCGCGTTTTTATCGTGGCTTCCTTACTGTCTACCTTAATCACAAGACCGGAAGCGAGTTCTCCGGGGTTTGTGACGACGGCAGAGGTCATTTCTTTCGTTTCCAGCTCCTCGTCGGCATCGAAATCAGGTTTTCGGTCCAACGGGCCGCGCCATCCCCTGCGTTTATCGAGTTCCTTAAGCCCCTGCTGAACGGCCTTTGCCGCAGCAAACTGGGCCTGCCTGTCAAGGGTGGTATAGACCTTCATATTCCCTTTATATACGGTTTCGATCCCGTATTTTTCCTCAAGGTATTTTCTTACGTATTCAATGAAGTAGTTGTTTGCTTCCATGCCCTTCCTCATGCTCGAAAGGAGGAGGGGCGCTTTCAGGGCCTTTTCCTTTTCAGCCTCTTTGATATAGCCTTCATCTTCCATCCGGGAGAGCACTATATGCTGTCTGTTCCTGGCTTTTGACAGATCGTTAAAGGGAGAATAGATTGTGGGGGCCTTAATGAGCCCGGCGATGAGGGCAGCCTCCGGGAGTGTTATGTCCCGCACCGATTTTCCGAAATAGACCTTCGATGCCATCTCGACGCCGTATGCGCCGTGGCCGAAATATATCTTATTAAGATAGAGTTCGAGGATCTCCTTTTTATCGAGGCTTTTTTCAATTTTAATGGCGAGTGCCGCTTCCCTGAGCTTTCTTTTGAATGTTTTCTCCGAGGTAAGAAATACCACTTTGGCGAGCTGCTGGGTTATGGTGCTGCCGCCCTCCTTGAGTCCCACGTGAATAATATCCTTCACAACCGCCCTCATGATGGCAAAATAATCGATTCCTTTGTGCTGCCAGAACCGCGAATCTTCCACCGCAACGACAGCGTTTATCATATGCTCCGGTATGTTTTTGATCGGGACGAAAATCCCTTTCTCGGCCTTGAGTTCTCCGATCAGGACGTCGTCGTCCGCATAGATTTTCGTGCCCGAGGCAGGTTTGTACTGTTTCATCTCTTCGATAGACGGAATGCCTTTGGTAACGGCAAGAAAGCTTCCTGCAGATATCCCGACAACGACAGAGAGGACCGATAAGATGACGATTATTTTGAGTTTCATGAATGTATCATTATACTATACCAATTGTGCCAAATACCTGCCAAAGGCTGCATTGACTTAACACTCCTGCTGAAGGTAATATTTTTATTATGCATTCACATTCGGACTTTGTCCCCCTCCATCTGCATACGGAATACAGCCTCTTGGACGGAGCAATCAGGATCAAGGAGCTTGTCGAACAGGCCTCGGCATTCAGGATGCCTGCGGTCGCAATTACGGACCACGGCAATCTCTTTGGCGCGGTGGAATTTTACCGGTTAATGACAAAAGCCGGAATAAAACCGATTATCGGCTGTGAGGTCTATGTCGCGCCGGGAAGCCGTCTTGAAAAAAAGCAGTCCCCTGACGGAGAAGGAGCATCTTTCCATCTTATTCTGCTCGCGAGAGACAATAACGGATACCGCAACCTGATCACTCTGGTGACAAAAGCATACACGGAAGGCTTCTATTACCGGCCGAGGATCGATATGAACCTGCTTGAGCAGTACAGCGGCGGGCTGATCGCCCTGACTTCCTGCCTGAAAGGGGAGGTCCCCTATTATCTCCAGCGGGGGATGATGGACCGGGCCAGGGACAAGGCCCTCGAATACAAGCACTTGCTGGGACCGGACAATTTTTATATAGAACTGCAGGAGAACGGCCTTCCCGAACAGGAAGAATTAAACAAGAAACTCGTTGAACTTGCGAGGGACCTGCATATCGGGATCGTGGCTACCAATGACTGTCATTATATGAGGAGAGAAGACGCGAAAGCGCACGATATCCTCGTGTGTATTCAGACAGGCAAATCGGTAAACGACAAGAACCGGCTCCATTTTACGACAGACGGCCTTTATTTCAAATCGCCTGAAGAGATGAAGACCGCCTTTCGGGACCTGCCCGAAGCGATTCTGAATACACGGGCCATTGCCGAGAGGTGTAATGTCGAATTTACCCTCGGGGTAAACCTGTTGCCGAAGTATGAACTTGAAAATGGAGAGACGCCGGATGCGATGCTTGGGGCCCTTGCATTTGAAGGGCTGGCGAAGCGTCTGGGAGCCGAAGCCCCTGTAACCTACGGAGAACGGCTTAAGAGAGAGATCGGCATTATAAAGGAGATGGACTACGCCTCCTATTTCCTCATCGTGAGGGATTTTATAAGCTATGCCAAGAGCAAAGGCATTCCTGTCGGGCCCGGCAGAGGGTCTGCGGCAGGGAGTCTGGTGTCCTACTGCCTTGGCATCACTGATATCGATCCCTTGAAATACAACCTCCTCTTCGAACGGTTTCTCAATCCTGAAAGAATAAGCATGCCGGATATCGACGTGGATTTCTGCAAGGACAGGAGGGGTGAGGTCATCTCGTATGTTGCGGAAAAATACGGGGCCGACCATGTGGCGCAGATCATCACCTTCGGGACAATGGCGGCGAAGGCCGCGATACGCGATGTCGGCAGGGCGATCGACATTCCGTACAGTGAAGTGGACAAGATCGCCAAGCTCATCCCGAATACATTGAACATTACGATCGAGGAGACGCTGAAGATAGAGCCCCAGTTAAAGGCCCTCTGCGATTCCGACCCCAGGATCGCGGAATTGATCGGCACTGCTGTGCGGCTCGAAGGGCTCTGCAGGCACGCCTCCACTCACGCAGCGGGAGTCGTGATCTCGCCTGCACCGCTTACCGACTATACGCCTCTCTATAAAAACCCCTCGGACGGGAGCATCGTCACCCAGTTCGACATGGGCTCGATTGAGCGGATCGGCCTGCTGAAATTCGACTTTCTTGGACTGAAGACGCTTACCGTTATTGACAAGACCCTGAAATATATCGAAGAGAGGGGTGAGGTCTTTTCTCTAAAAGATATCCCGTTCGATGACAAGAAGACATATGATCTGCTGAGTTCCGGACAGACGACAGGAATATTCCAGCTGGAAAGTCCGGGGATGAGAGACCTGCTCGTCAAAATAACTCCGAACAGGTTTGAAGACCTTATCGCGATCGTGGCGCTCTACAGGCCGGGCCCCATGGGGAGCGGAATGATCGAAGAATTCATCAAGAGAAAAAAGGGAAAGATACCCGTGAAGTACGACCTGCCCCAGCTCAGGGAAATCCTCGATGAAACGTACGGGGTTATCCTTTATCAGGAGCAGGTGATGAGCATTGCGAACAAACTCGCAAATTTCACCATGGGACAGGCGGATATCCTCAGGAAGGCGATGGGAAAGAAGAGACCCGAGGAGATGGAAAAACTGAAAGAGGCGTTTATCGAAGGAGCGAAGGCGAACGGGATCTCCGAGAAAAAGGCGATACGGATCTTCGACCTCATGACCTATTTTGCTGAATACGGTTTTAATAAATCGCACTCTGCGGCGTATGCATACGTCACCTACCAGACCGCGTATTTAAAAGCGCACTACCCGGTCGAATTTATGGCTGCCACACTCAGTGCGGACATGGATAATACCGAAAAGATCGTCAAATTTATAGCAGGCTGCAGGGAGATGGGCATCGAGATGCTGCCGCCCGACATCAATCTGTCAGGGAAAGAGTTTCAGGTCGTAGGCAACTCTATCCGCTTCGGTCTCGAGGCGGTCAAGGGCGCCGGATCTGCGGCTATCGAATCCATCATCGAATCGAGGGATACGGGAGGCCCATTCACAGACGTGACAAATTTCCTCGACAGGGTGGACCAGCGAAAGGTGAACAAAAAGGTGGTAGAAAGCCTCATAAAAGCGGGTTCTTTCGATTCGCTGGGGATTTCGAGGGCGCAGGCGATGGAAACGATGGGCAAGGTTCTCAACGGAGGATCGAGACAGGCAGCCCGCCTCGCAGGGCAGCAGAGTATTTTCGGCGAGCCCGTCGGAGGAGAAGCGAACGATATTGCAGAATGGACAGAGGAAGAGGTGCTGAAAGCCGAAAAAGAAGCGATCGGATTTTATATCACGGGGCACCCGCTGACGAGATACAGGGAACAGTTGCAGCGAATGGGGACAACGAGGATATCCGAACTCGACGAAATGTCTGACGGCCAGGAGATCAAGATAGGCGGGATTGTGACCGCCATACGGAAGACCCAGACAAAATCAAAACAGGAAATTATGGCGTATCTGACACTCGAAGACGCCGAGGGACATGCAGAGGTCATCGTATTCCCTGATCTCTACAGGGCGAGCATGACGGTCCTGCAGAAAGACATCCCGCTTCTCATTAAAGGAACGCTCGACAAAACAGAAAAGGGAATCAAGATTATCTCAAACGAGATCGTCAGGCTGGATTCCGTTGAAGCGTCGCGGGGTCATAAAATCGAAATCAGCCTGAAAGTGCCGTTCTCTGATTCTTTTGATCTTCGCGCCCTCAGGACTGTCATCGATTCGAACGACACAGGGGGCTTTCCTCTTTACCTGAGGGTTTTTTCAAAAGATGCAGAGACATTGATCGCAACAGGGTTTACCCTTTCCTATGACAAGGAGACTGTCAGCAGAATCGAAAAAGTGACAGGCAAAGGAGCTGTGGCATTCCAATGATGCGGTATTATCTTGACTTTGAGCGGCCTATCGAGGATTTGGAGCTGAAAATGGATGAGCTGAAACGTATTTCCGACGGAAAGGATGTTGATCTCTCGGGAGAGATAAAAAAACTCGATAAAAAGATCAGAGACCTCCGTTCCGAAATCTTTTCGTCGCTCACTCCGTGGCAGAAAACTCTTATTGCACGGCATCCGGACAGACCCTATACCCTGGATTACATCAACCTTTTTGCGACCGACTTCATCGAGCTTCACGGCGACAGGAGATTTGCCGACGACCCTGCAATCGTAGCGGGGCTGGCAAAGGTGAACGGCATCCCCGTATTCATCGCCGGGCACCAGAAAGGACGGGGCACAAAGGAGAGGATATCGCGCAACTTCGGACAGCCGCATCCGGAGGGATACCGGAAGGCATTGCGGGTGATGAAGCTTGCGGAGAGATTCAAACGGCCGGTGATTACATTGATCGATACCCCCGGCGCCTATCCCGGAATCGGAGCGGAAGAAAGAGGGCAGGCTGAAGCCATTGCTGTCAACCTTATGGAAATGTCGAGGCTGCGGACTCCGATCATTTCGATCGTTATCGGAGAAGGCGGCAGCGGAGGCGCACTCGCTCTCGGTGTTGCCGATCGCCTGTTCATGCTTGAACATGCGAGTTATTCCGTGATTTCTCCTGAAGGGTGCGCTGCGATACTCTGGAGAAAGAACAGCGAACTCGGTCCCGCTGACTTTTCGAGGGCGGCTGACGCGCTGAAACTTACCGCACAGGACCTTTTGCAGTTCAAGGTCATAGACGGGATCATCCCTGAACCGCTCGGCGGAGCGCACAGGGACCCGGAAGCAATGGCAAAGAACATCTCAGAAACGATCCTCGCTGCCTTTGAAGAATTAAAAAGCAAAACAGCGGGAAAACTCGTCGAAGAACGCTATAAGCGATTCCGGAAAATTGGGAGCTTCCTGGAAGAAACGGCAGAATAATTCCTCCAATGCTTCTCCCTCCTGCGAATGAAGACAGCCGCCTCAGGCCGGCTGATAAACTTTCCACCGTTCCATCCAAGCCAGGCGTTTATACCTTCAGGAACGCAAAGGATCGGGTGCTCTATGTGGGAAAAGCGAAAAATCTCAGGAGCCGTTTACGAAGCTATTTCCATGATTCTGCAACCCTCGATGCGCGAAAGGCCGCGATGATGCGCGAGGTCAGGGACTTCAGTTACATCGTAACCGGGAACGAACTCGAAGCGTTTGTTTTAGAGGCAAATCTCATCAAACAGTTCAAACCGCAGTTCAATATCATTCTGAAGGATGACAAAAATTATCCGTATTTGAAATTGACCGTCAATGAACTGTGGCCGAGGATTGAGGTCGTCCGGAGGGTTCAGCAGGACGGCGCGTTGTACTTCGGGCCGTATGTTCCTGCAGGGGCGATGTGGCAGGCGCTTGATTTTATACGGAGGAATTTTCAGGTGCGGGACTGTAAATACGATCTCGTCAAACCGGTGCGACCGTGCATCCAGTATCAGATGAAACGCTGTCTTGCGCCGTGCGCCGGAAAGATCGGCAGGGATGAGTATCTGAAGCTTATTAATGAGATACGGCTTTTCCTGGGCGGGGAAAGAAAAGATCTGATAAAGGACCTCGAACAACGGATGATTACGCTTTCTGAAGAAATGCGGTTTGAGGAGGCCGCCGGGATACGGGACAGGATCAGGGCGATCGAAAAGGCCTGGGAGTCTCAGAAGGTCGTTGATCCTGCACTCGGTGATATCGATGTTGCCGGGTTCTATGCCGAGGGCAGCGAAGCAGTATTCAAGGTTTTTTTCATCCGGAATGGCGTCATGATCGGGTCAAAGGATTTTTATGTCAGGAACATCGCCGAGTTGCCGGACAGTGAACTGATGCAGTCGTTTATTACGCAATTCTATGCGAAGGACATCCTTCCTCCGGGAGGGGTGGTAGTCCGCACAATGCCGGAAGACGCGGAATCATTAAGGATGTGGCTGGGCAAGAGAAGAGGTGGACCGGTAACGATAGCGAGTCCGAAATCCGGCACAAAGAAAGAACTTGTTGCTATGGCATCGGAGAATGCATTTTTTACCTTCCGGTCCAAAAAAGAGACGAAGGTTGACGATCTTCTGTCCGAGGTGAAAGACCGGCTGCGATTGGGGAAAAAAATACAGGATATTGGCGCCTTTGATGTTTCGAATATCTCGGGAGAGGAGGCGGTAGGAGCTTTTGTGTACTGGTCGGATGGCGGCTTCAACAAGGATATGTACCGTAGGCTCAGGATAAAGACGGTAAAAGGCATGGACGACTATTCAATGATGGGAGAGATTGTCGGAAGGATCATTGACAATCTCGGAGACAGGCTCCCTGACCTTCTTATAATTGACGGAGGGAAGGGGCATCTCCGGACAGCTCAATCCGTTGTCGATGATCGCAGAGCGGAGATCAAAAAGGTCCCTTTACTCATCGCTATCGCAAAAGACCCTGACCGGGCTTACCTGCAGGATACCGGTGAACCGGTAGACCTTGAGGACCGAAGCCGCTCCTCTCTCTTTCTGAAAAGCCTTCGCGATGAAGTCCACAGGTTCGCGATCGGTTATCACAGGAAACTGAGGGCAAAAGAGCTGCTACAATCGCCGCTGGAGAAAGTTGCCGGTATCGGAAAGAAGCGCCGGTTTGAACTTTTAAGGGTTTTTGGTAGTATAAAGGAGATACAAAACGCAGCGGTCGATGATATTGCAAAGCTTAAAGGGTTTAACAGGAGTATCGCCGAACACCTTTTACATGAATTAGGGAGGTCTCAATGAAAAAAATCATATTTTTTGTTGTCATTTTGCTTATCCCTGTCTGCGCAGGAGCAGCGTATACGATTTACCTGAAAAACGGTTCCGTCATTTCTGATGTCCGTTCATACAATGAGGCAGGAGAAGAAATCTCCGTTTATTTTCAGACAGGTGCGATGGTAATTCCGCGGAGAGATATTCTCAGGATTACGGGGGAAGAGACGCCCGAGAAGGCCGCTCCGGAAGCAGCGCAGGAGACTGGAGACGGGCAGATTCCCCGGCAAAATGGTGAAACTCAACCTGTGGAAAGCCGGCAGGAAACCAAGGTGCAGAGTGAGCAGCCTGCCGATTCCGCTCCACCGTCAGAGGATCCCAGTGATGATCGCAATGTTACAATGACCGCAGTGAAATCCGAGCTGGATTCAGTCATCGGAGAGATCCGGACGCTTGAAACAGACGAGGCGAATCTGGTAAAAGAGATTAATGAGAAGAGGAGCAAGCCCGCCCTTAACAGATACCAGGCAAACCAGCTAATGCAGGAAACGGCGCCGCTGCAGCAGGAGCTGTCCGATGTGCAGCAGAAAAAAGAAGAACTGAGACAGCGGAAGACAGCCCTTGAGGATGAACTTAGGGCGGTGCAATAACGAAGAAGGGACGATAACAGAGACATGGAAAAAATCTTTATCTCAGGTTCAATGGCCTATGACCGCATCATGGACTTTCCCGGCAGGTTTTCCGACCACATCCTTCCGGACAAGATACACATCCTGAATGTCTGTTTTAATGTCAACGGCCTGACAGAAAAATTCGGAGGCACTGCAGGCAACATAGCCTATTCTCTCAGCCTTCTTCAGGAGCAGCCGTTCATCCTTGCTACAATCGGGAAAGACTATCAGAACTATTTTGAATGGCTCGGGAAAAACAATATCCCTGTCGAAGGCATAAGAATCATACCCGAGGAATTTACCGCCGGAGCGTACATAACGACCGATATGGCTGACAACCAGATCACGGGGTTTAACCCCGGAGCAATGAAGTACCCTTCAGGGTACGGGTTCGAAGACGCTGCTGCAGAAAACGCAATCATTTTAATCGCGCCGGGCAATCTCGATGATATGATCTCTTACGCAGGGATATGCAGGGGAAAAGGCGTTTCGTATATCTGCGATCCGGGGCAGTCTCTCTCAAAATGGGACGGCAAAACTCTCACTGAATGGCTTCACGGATCAACGGCGCTGATCTCCAACGATTATGAACTCGAACTGATCATGAAAATGACGGGGCTGAAGAAGGAAGGACTGTTGCAGCATACGGAGAAAATTGTCACGACCCTTGGAGAAAATGGTTCCGTTATCTATTTCCCCGACTCCGATATGCGCATTCCCGCAGCAAAGGTTTCCGATGTTGTCGATCCGACAGGAGCTGGAGATGCATACAGGGCCGGGCTTCTGAAGGGGATGACTTCCAACAGGGATATCGAAACCTCAGCAAGGATGGGCGCGGTTGCCGCTGTTTACGCCATAGAGCATTATGGCACCCAGGAGCATGCCTATACCTATGAAGAGTTTGTGGAGCGATACAGGAGTAATTTCGGGGAACTGTGAGCGTAAGAGAGGCGGGATAAAGTATTTTCGCTCATTCTCGGCCCCGATATTCATCGGGACCTCCGAGGTAACGAATTATTTCGACTTGAAGCCGAAATAATTCGTTAAAGCCGCTCAAATACTTTATCCCGCCTCTGAATATGAATCAACACCGCATCCATGATTAATGAATCTGCTATAAAATCCTATCTCCTTCAAAAATTCAGCGGCGTCAGCCGGATCGATATCAAAAAACTCGGCTCAGGGGTGCAGGGTTCCGGTTTTCTCATCGAAATGAAAACACGAGATGGTGTTCAGTCCTTTGTCGTAAAAGCGCTTCTTGCCGATGGATTGGGGCATGACTATCCCTCTGACAGGGCTTCCGTATTTCTCCTCGATCTCGACGAGTACAGGAATCTTCCAAAACACGTAAAGGCGGTAGATGTTCTGGCCGAGATGGAGGACGGTTCGGTGAAATCCATTGGCGGAGGGAAAGAGTACTACCTGCTGATGGAGAGGGGAGAAGGCGTCGATTACTTTCATGACCTTGCCGCATTGTCTCAAAAGGACTGCCTGACAGAGGCTGACAAGAAAAAAATTAGTGCATTGGCTGTGTACCTTGCTGAAATCCATGCAATGAAAAAAGATTCGAAGACCCTCTACTGGAGAAAGCTGAGGGATACGATAGGGCACGGGGAATGCTTAATGGGGGTGTTCGATACCTATCCTGACGGCATCCTGTCTTATGGAGAAATGGCGGACATCATAAAAAAATCGGTTGACTGGTATGCAAAACTGAAACCCCGATACCAAAGGCTTTCGCAGATACACGGCGATTTCCATCCCGGGAATATATGGTTTACCTCTCATGATACGGAGACGCATGGACACGGAGACTCGGAGAACCTCCATACGATCCCCTCATTTCCTGACTTTATCCTCCTCGACAGGAGCCGGGGGCCATGGGGAGAACCTGCTGATGACGTGACCGCGTTGGCTATCAATTACCTGTTTTATTCGATAAAGCATTTCGGCGATATCCGAGGCCCCTATCTCGAAGGGGTGCGCATGTTTTTTGACGAATATCGAAAGGCATCAGGAGATGAAGAGATAGCAGAAGTGTGTGCGCCCTTTTTTGCCTTCAGAGGCGCGGTCGTTGCCAATCCCGTTTTTTATCCGGAACTGACCTTAGAGCAGAGAAAGCGCATCTTCAGATTTGTCCATAATGTCCTCGATGACGATTGTTTCAGGGTCGAAAAGGTGAATGATTATTTGCGGTGAAAGCAAGAAACAGGAGCTGCGATTCACGTTCAAACGTGAACTGAGTTTTCAACGTTTTTTTTCTGTTTTCTGAGCATCCCTGCTGCAATGCAGCGCTCTGTTACTCCTCTATCCTTGATTTCAGGCAATATCTTTTGCTAATTTAAACCGTACAAAATAAATAGCCGGTGATTTTTCAGGAAAGCCTGTTTAAGCATGTTTATTCTCAACGAGTATAAGGGATCGAGAGTCAGCCTTGAGTATCATGACGGGAACCTCTATCATGTGCTTTTGCGGATTGCCGACAGCGCACGTGAAGACGGTTTTACGATTTTGATCGATCAGCGGATCAATGGCAAGATCGAGATCAACCTTGACGAACCATGGAATCATATACTCGTTGAAATTCTGGCGGGACTCAATTTTAAGACGATTATCGAGGAAACAACGATTATTATCGCACTCCCGCAATAACCTTATGACGAAAATTTGATATATTTTTCCCAGTAGGCGAGGAGTTCTCCTGTTGCCCTCAGGTCGCCGACGCAATACCGGGCGATATCGAGGCACCGTCCGCTCCTGAATAAATCTTTCACCTCATAGCCTGTTATCCCTTCTTCCTTGGGACTTTTGATCCCGAATGTCCTGCACCACATATCAAGGCTGAACCTCCTGCGTGAAGCGCCGAAGAAGGTGAGCTGGTCGAGCAGATCGATGTGGGCATCGCCGTACCGGTTCGGCATCAGGTCTTTTGTAGGCTTTATCTTATGAACTGCGGAGCGGATCAGGATGAACGGGCAGTCAAATCCCCTGCCGTTGAAGGAAACGATCTGCTGATAACCTTTTATGACGTTCCAGAATTTTGTGATGATCTCCCGCTCTGTCCCCGTCTCATAGCGGACATTATCTTCTTCCAACGGAAGCAGAGGGTCTCCGGTGGTCTGGAAAAAAACAAACCCACTTTGCTTATCGGGATCGAGCAATCCAATGGTAACGATCTCTGCGGTCAGCGGATAAAAAGAGAGGCGGTCTTTCACTTCTGCTTTTTCATCGTCTGTCTCCGCATAACGCATGAGATATTCCTGCGTTGTTGCATCGAGGGACGCGAAGTCTTTCCCTACCGTTTCAATGTCCAGGAGTATTCTCGGCATTTCTTCAGCTGCCTTTACGATGCCTTCGGAAGTTCTTTGAATACCTTCCAGGTCTTCAGAAGGTCAATGGCCCGTTGCAGCTGGAGGTCCTCCTTTTCATCGACTTCCAGAGGGATGACATCTTCCGGTTCAGCGGGCTTCTCCTCAATCGGTTCTTCCCCGTTTTTCAGATGCCGGTCAAGGTCTTTTTCCCGTATTGCGCGCATCGAAGGATGGTTCTTGTCACCTTCTTTTATCCCCGGTTTTACGATGATGTCGGGTGTAATGCCGGTCGTCTGAATCGATATGCCTTTTGGGGTATAGTATCGGGCCGTAGTGAGCCTTAATGCTGAATTGTCGCCGAGTGGAATGACCGATTGCACAGACCCCTTGCCGAAGGTTTGCGTCCCGATAGTGACGCCCCTGTTCCAGTCCTTTAAGGCGCCTGCAACGATTTCCGACGCGCTTGCACTTCCCTGATTGACGATGACCACCATCGGAATGGTATCGAATGGATGATCGCTCTTGCTCCGGTACTCAACTTTTTCCCCTTTCCTGTCTTTAATGAAAACCACCAATTTTCCGGTGGGGAGAAATTGGCTTGAGACATCGACCGCGCTGTTCAGAAGACCTCCCGGGTTGTTCCTGAGGTCGAGGATGAGGGCGGTGATATTCTCTTTTACGAGCTTTTCCATGTGGTCGGAAAGATCAGAGGATGTCTGCTCCTGAAACTGGTTTATCTTTATGTAGCCGATCCCGTCCTCGATCACCTTTGACTTTACGCTCTTTACCTTGATGATCTCTCGCATAATGGAGAAATCCTTGGTCTCTTTCCATCCCTCGCGGAGAATCGTTATCTTGACGCTTGTCGCAGGCGCTCCTCTCATCTTGCTGACCGCGTCGTGGAGCCCCATGTCTTTCGTGAATTCATCGTTTATCTTAATGATCTTGTCTCCTGCCTGAATGCCGGCTTTGTAGGCAGGGGTGTCCTCTATCGGCGCTATTACGGTGAGCATCCCTTCCTTTACGCCGATCTGTATCCCGATCCCGCCGAACTCCCCCCTTGTGTCCACCTGCATTTCTTTATATTGCTCGGGGGTCATAAAAGCGGAATGAGGATCAAGGGAAGCGAGCATACCTTTGATCGCGCCGTAGATAAGGTCCTTTGGTTTGATGTCCTCGACATAATTTTTCCTGACCAGTGATAATGCCTCGGTAAAAACCTTCAGTTCTTCATATCCGTCGATCTCGGCGCCAATGGCGCTCAACGACCATCGTCCGACGAGGACGCCCGTTGAAGCGACTGTCACGATAAGAAATACGATCAGGATAATTTTTGTGTAGTTCTTTCTTCCTGCCATTTGTGTATCCTCCAAGTGTTATCTCCTCTGCAGCCACTGTGCCGGGTCAATTGGCTTTCCTTTATATCGCAGCTCAAAATAGAGACCGGGGGCATTCAGCAACCCCGAACTCCCGACCCGTCCGACCGCCTGCTTTCCTTTTATTATATCTCCAACCTTCGTAAAAATCTCTGATAGACTTCCGTAGAGGGTGTGATACCCGTCTCCGTGATTGACGATCACGAGCTGACCGTACCCCTTGAACCATTCGGCAAAAACGACCTTGCCGGGATGGACAGCCTTTGCAACGGCATCGGCATTCGATTTGATATACGAACCGCTTCTGAAAATCGGAGTATTGAACTGGGGATCCTTTTGGGAGCCGTAAGGGATCGCCACCTTTCCGTCCACCGGCCATGGGAGTTTGCCCTTCAGTCCGGCAAAGCTTTTTGTGGAGAACGTCTCTTCCTTTGTTTTTTCCGATTTTTCGGATTCTCTGATGATATCGAGGAGCCTGTGGGAAGATTCCTCCATTTCCCTCAGCATCCGTGTATGGGTGGTTTTCTCTTTTTTAACGGTTGCAAGGAGTGATTCTTTTTTGGTTTTCTTTTCTTCGAGGGATTCCTCCTCTGCCTGCACTTTTTCTTTGTTTCTCGAAAGTTCTTTCCTGAGGCTGATCAGTTGCTTCTCCTTTTCGGTGAGACTCTCAAGGGTCCCTTTGTATGTTTTCAGTATGCCGTGTTCGTACGCGGTAATATATTGAAGATATTTCCCGGTACGTACCAACTCCGAGATGTCTTCTGCGCTCAGAAAAAGCATGAATACTTCTGAATTCAGTCCGTAACGGTGGATCACCCTGAGTTTTCTCCTGATCCATTCCCTGAGCTTATCGATCGTCCTCTTGTTGTGGGCAATGTCGTTCTCCACCTGCGCAATTGTTGATTCTGTAGTGCTCATCTGATTTTTGTATTTTTTGAGAGCATCTTCAACGTCTCTCAGTTGTCTGCTCGTGCTTTCAAGGTCAGACAGGATTGAAGATTCACGCCGTTTCGCTGCTTCGAGTTTCTCCTTGTGCGTCTTCATCTCCTTCTGGATTTTCCTGTATTCCTCATGCGGGCTTGCAGCGTAGCTGAATGAAGGCAAAAAAACAGTGCAAAAAGCGAATAGGATCAATAAGGGATGACTTATGAAGGATGAAGTATGAAGGGTGAAAAAGGAACTCTTTCTTTTGAATGTCTTCTCCTCATCCTTCATCTTTCATCCTTCATCCTTCATTCTTTGTTAATACCGGATTCTCCCGATCGCTATGATACCGCCTGTCATGCCGAGAAAAAGTCCGATGAGCGGAAGGATAAAAGATAACTGTACCGGAAAGATTATTGCGTGGAATAAAGGGAACGTCAGGCTGAGTTTTAAAATAATCAGATAATAGAGAGCGAGCATGCCGGCGAGACTGAGGAGCCCGCTGAATAAACCGATTGCAGCGCCTTCTATAAGAAACGGCGCCCGTATGAATACCTTTGTGGCGCCGAGGAGTTTGTAGGTTTCAATTTCTCTTTCCCTTCTGTAGAAGAGTATTTTTACCGTTGCGTAACAGACGAAGATCATGCCGACGGACATGATGAAAACGAATACGAGGCCGACTGTCTTCATCCCGAACCTAAGTGAATAGATAGAGGACAAGAAGCGTTCACCGTACTCTATCTCATCCACTCCATTGATCTCCTTCAGTTTTGCCGTAACGGTTTTTACCATTTCCGGACGAACATACTCTCTCTTCAGCCGTATCTCTATCGAATCGGGCAAAGGATTTTCTCCAAGGCCTTCCAGGACGAATTCGGTATTTTTTAACGTTTTTTTGAGTTCCTGCAGCGCTTCGTCCTTCGGGATAAATTTTATCTTCTCAATCGTACTTTCTTTTTTCGCTGCATGCATGACCGATTCGACTTCCTCACGTGACAGGTTGTCCTTGAGGTAAAGCATGACTGAAAATTTCTCCGGCAGTCTGTTTGTCGCAATATTAATATTGTATACGGAGAGAAGTGTGATCGAGGTAATGAGGAGACCGGCTGCAAGCGTCAGTACGGAGAGAAGGTTGATCCACTTCTCGTGCACAAGGCTTAGCGCAGCAAGCTTGAATGAATAACGGAGTGACATTATCCCGGTTCCTCCCCTGCAAAATTACCGAAATCGAGTTTTAAGACTCTTCTGCCGGTATCTCTGAAAAGCTCTCTGTTGTGTGTAGCGATGAGAATTGTTGAGCCCTTTGCATTAATGTCTTTAAAGGTCCGGATAATACCCACCGAAGTATCAGGATCAACATTGCCGGTCGGCTCATCGGCAAGGATGATGATGGGATCGGAAACAATCGCGCGGGCAATCGCAACCCTCTGCTGTTCGCCGCCTGATAAGGCGTCAGGGTAGCTGTCGGATTTGTGTCTCAGATTAACGGTCTTCAGCGCATCGAAGACCCGTGCCTTTATATCTCTTTCATCCGCTCCCCTTATGCGCAGGGCGAGGGCGACATTCTCAAAGACATCCCGGTTGCCGAGCAGCCTGAAGTCCTGGAAAATAACGCCGATGTTTCTCCTCACCAATGGAATATGTGAATCCCGGAGGGTGTTCGTCTCCCATTCCGCGACCCTGATATTCCCCTCATCGGGTTTTACTGCCAGATAGATCAGTTTAAGAAGCGTCGATTTCCCGGAGCCACTCGGTCCGGTGATAAAGATCATCTCCCCTTTTTCAACGGAAAACGTTATTTTCCGGAGAGCGGTATGGGTATCATAATGTTTTGATACATCCTGAAACTGGATCATAGTGCCAGTGAAAAGTTATAAGTTATAAGTGAAAAGTGAAATGACATCCTGAAGTTCCTATTCCTGTCATTCTGGCTTGTCCGGAATCTTTCTTCTTCAGAATGATTCTCTCCTCGGCGAGTCGCCTGGGGCGACCCGACAAGCGGGAATGACATATATACAGCATTATTAACCAATGGCGCGCAGTTATTCATCGTAGTCTTTATTGCAGTGCCTCCTGCACAGTCTTAACGATATTTTCGGCTGTCAGTCCATACAGTTTCAGCAATTCCTCTGATTTGCCGGAACAGCCGAAGCTGTCTTTTATCCCGATTCTGAGGACCTTCGTGGGATGAGTTTCGGAAAGGAATTCACTCACGGCGCTCCCGAGGCCGCCGATGATCGAATGTTCTTCCGCAGTAACGATGAGTCTGCATGTCTGTGACAGTTGCAGCAGCAGCTCCGTGTCCAGCGGCTTTATTGTGGACATATTGATGACCCCGGCATCAATGCCATTTTCTTTCAGCATAGCTGCTGCCTTGAGGGCGCTGTCGACCATAATCCCCGCAGCGATGATATTTGCGTCTTTCCCGATATGGAACGCATGCGCTTTTCCTATTTTAAATGCATACCCGGCAGGCATTACTGCCGGAACCTTGGACCTGCCGAGCCGCACATATACAGGACCGCAATAATCCGCGATTGCACGAATGACCTGCCGCGTTTCGGGGCCGTCCGCAGGGACGATCACCGTCATATTCGGGAGTACCCTCATGAGCGCCACATCTTCAATCGCCTGGTGCGATGCGCCGTCTTCACCGACGGTAACACCGCTGTGCGTCGCGACGAGCTTTACGTTAAGGTTCGAATAACAGACGGTCTGCCGTATCTGCTCCCATGCCCTTCCGGTCTCGAATACCGCAAAAGTAGAGGCAAACGGCAGTTTTCCGGCGAGAGAAAGTCCGCTCGCTGTGCCGATCATGTCCTGCTCGGATATCCCAATATTATAGAACCGATCGGGAAATGCCTTTGCGAACTTCCCTGTTTTTGTCGACCCGGACAGGTCTGCGTCAAGAACAACAATATCCGCTCTCTCCCGTCCCAGTTCGAGGAGCGCCTCTCCGTATGCGTCCCTTGTTGCGACCTGTTTCTTTTCCGCTGACTGTGTGCCTTTTCCTGTTGCAGGTGTCCTTTCGCCCATTATCGTTTCAGTTCCTTTAATGCCATTTCGAGTTCTTCGTGCGTAGGCGTTATCCCGTGATATTCAACCTTGTTTTCAAAAAACGAGACGCCTTTCCCTTTTACCGTTCGTGCAACGATCATTGTCGGCTTCATTTTTACTGACTCGGCCTTATCGAGTGCGCCGGCAACCGCTTTCATATCGTGTCCGTTAATATCAATGACATTCCACCCGAACGCCTCCCATTTATTCACGATCGGCTCGATGCACATGACATCGCAGCATTGCCCGTCAATCTGCAGGCCGTTGTTATCGATAATCGCGCACAGATTCTCAAGGTTGTAGTGTGAAGCGGTCATTGCCGCCTCCCATACCTGCCCTTCCTGCGTCTCCCCGTCCCCGAGGAGGCAGTAAACGCGGGAGTTCAGTTTGTCCATTTTTAATCCGAGGGCCATCCCGTTTGCAATAGAGAGTCCCTGTCCCAGTGAACCGGTTGATATCTCGACGCCGGGAAGCTTTGTCGAACACGGATGACCCTGCAGGGGGCTCCCGATCTTTCGCAATGTTTTCAGTAATGATGAATCAAAGTATCCCGATAATGCCAGCGCTGCATAGAGAACAGGCGCCGCGTGTCCTTTGGAGAGGATGAACCTGTCCCGTTCTCTCCATTTCGGGTCATTGGGGTTGTGTCTCATTTTATAAAAATAGAGCGCTGTCACAATGTCCGCTGCAGACAGGGAGCCGCCCGTATGTCCTGAGCCGGACTCGGTCAGCATTTTGAGGATTTCGATTCTCATGATTCTCGCCTTTTTCTCGAGAGCTTCTATGTCTGGTTCACGAATAGCTGTTGTCATTGTTTATCCCTTTTCATTATATAATTGAGCAGAATATCGTCAAGGCTCTTCGATAGCTGGTGTTTTGCCTTTACGTCGAGCGATTGAGACGAGGGCAGGTGCTGTTCTTCGCCCTTCCGGGGCGAAGTACTGTCTTCACTGGTTTCCTGTGCTTCTCTCACTTCCTCAACCGCTTTGACTTCCTCAACTGCTTTGACTTCCTCAACTGCTTGCCTTGATAATCACCGGTGAATTTTCCGGCCAGCAGCTCCCTTATCATCCATTTGTGCTGCGTTTTCATGAGCTTGGTGACTTTTTCCCTGAAATCCGGGTCAAAGGCGACGTGCGCATAGTTCGTCTTTCTCGATGCGATTATGGCGCCCTGGGAATAGATAAGGCTTACGATCACGGGGTTTTGTTGCCCGCTGTCCTCGGTCTGGACGTGATAGACGTGCTCTTTATAGGATATGTTCGTATTGTAGCCAACAAGCATTATCTCTTTGTATTTTCAAACAAAATTAAGTTTATTATATATAGCAGCATGCAAAAAAGGGAAGGGGACGACTATTACCGTGTCAGGGATGGCGCTATGGATTACAGGGCTTCCGGGGAGCGGCAAGAGCACTGTTGCGGATGAGATAAAGAAAAGGCATCCCGCGTTCGTGCTCATCAGGATGGATGAATTGCGGAAGGTGATTACACCGCAGCCGACCTATTCCGAGACAGAGCGGGAAATTGTTTACAGGGCGATGGTCTATCTTGCAAAGAAGTTAACGGAGTCAGGACACGATGTTATCATCGATGCGACAGGGACATCTGAGGAGGTGGCGTGACCTTGCACGGCAGCTTATTCCGCGCTATGGCGAGGTCTATCTTACATGCCCGATAGAGATGTGCATCAGGCGTGAACAGGAGCGGGTTGAAACCCGTGAGGCTCCAAGGGATGTCTATAAGAAAGGCGCTGCAGGCTGGCCGGTGCCCGGCGTGTCGGTCCCGTATGAAGAACCGTTGCGACCTGAACTTATGGTAGAAACAGATAAGGTATCGTTGGAGGATATAGTGCAGAAGGTGGAAGAACTTATTGAAAAAATCTAACGCATGTTTAATTGCGCTAAACAGCACTATGACGCGAGTTTCCGGAAACCAAGGCCTTTCAACTCGAAAAGTACCATGATATGGAAATCTTCGGGATTATTAATGACTTCGATGCTTACCCCCCAGCACTGGCTTAGATATTTGAGGGCTAATGAAAGTTCCTTTGTCTCTTTTTCCTCAGCATCGTACCATACCCTTCCCGAGAGGTATAAGGGTTTGAAGGGATGAATGCCGAGCCCGGCAACATAGGTTTTAATGTCGCTGGTTTTTTCATATCTCTGACCCGCAGAAAATGTAATAACGGAGATCTCTGCATTCAGGTCTGAATTGATGCTTTCCAGACTGCCGGTGTGCACATTATAAGCCGCATTCAGCCTGAACGAGAGCGGTTTCTTCATGCCGACTTCGAGTCTGAATGGCAGAAATGGCCTGTCTCCCCCGTCTGTATCATATGCCTGTGAAGCCCTGATTGTCAGAAATTCTCCGCGACGATTGAAAAACCGGTTCAACAATGCGAATTCGATCGCCGACGTTTCCCTTAAGGGGTCAACCGAATCGAATAGCGGAACATCCTTTTCGGAATTTGTGATGAAGGTATAACCCAGAGAAGGTTCTATGACATGGGTGAACAATGCGTAGGTCCGCATTACCCTTGTATGGGTTAACAGGCTGTACTGAAAGGATTCCCTGTGCAGGGAGTCTTCCTCTGTTCCGTGAAGGGAATATGCTGTTTCACGCAGACCGGCCGACTGTGATATCACAACATCCTGACCGAACGAATGGAGTATCTTCGGAAAGATATCGAACCGTTGTCCGTCAACGCCTTCTTCCCGCCAGAAATTTGCGAGTGTTGTTACGCCCGAAAGATACAACGAGCCGACCTTTACCGGATTCAGGACAAAGCCTGCTTCAGGCAATTTCTGCAATGGAGAAGGGCTGTTCTCTTTCAGGTCGATCCAGTATTGTGACAAGAGATACGCGCGGGAGTTCGCAAAAGGGATCATCACCTCGGCTGTCGATTCGAGAAAACGGTTTGTCCGCGCCTCAATATGTGTGTTGAACTCACGGTAGTAGTCGTCCTCGTTGATATAATTTACGCTCAGATATCCGCCGATCCTCTCCGTCGAACGCTGTTCGTGGAATCCTTTGAGTTCAAAAAAATCTTTTTTCAGTTCCTCGTCCCTGAGATGATAGCCCCACCATATTCCCTTTATATCCCCCGGCTCAACATACCGGTATTCAAGGCTTTCCCCGAATCCTCTTTCTGAATAGTGGTCGAGGGAAAACGTTGCATCGCGGTTTTCCGATAGTACCCAGTAGAACGGGAGGTTGAAGTAATATCCTCTTGTACTGCTGTAGCCGATATCGGGTATCAGGAACCCTGTCTTTCTTTCAGTGCCTATCGGTGTCCAGAGATAGGGGGTGTAGAGGACGGGGAAATCCTTTATCCGGAAAGAAACGCCTTTTGCCTTTAGCCTGTCACCGACTACGGCGTCGATCTGTTTACCCCTGAAACACCATGCCGGGGAAGGAGGGTCGCATGTGGTGAATGTGGCTTCAGGACTCACGTAGTAATCCTCGCCTTTCTTTTCGATCACTTTCCCCGATATGCGGTAATTATCTTTTTTATAGAAGATTTCAGCATCGTAGAGAATGCCGGTTTTCTTGTCGAGATTGAATTCAGCCTTAGTCCCGGTAATAGAGACTTCAGTATCCTTGTATTTCATGTTGCCTGTGGCAACGGTATCGGACGTCTCTCTGTTATAGATCATCTCGTCTGCTTCGATGAGAGCGTCGGCTCTTTTGATCTTCACATTTCCCTTTGCGGTATAGGTCGATGTCTCTTGCCTGTATTCGAGGCTATCGGCGGTTATGTCAGTCTGATCTTCGGCAAAACAGTAGGTAGTAGATAGTAGGTAGAAAATAGTAGATAGTAGACAGTAGATAGGTATCAGGAAAATGCAGGAAATAATCTTTCTGTTTATCATCCTATCTACTAATACCTTTCTACTATCTACTGGTGGTGTCATTCCCTCAGTCCGCCGAGTACGCCTTTCTGTCCCAGCACCTCTTTTGCTTCGCCTGCGGTGTAAAAAGATCCGGTAACGACAATAAGAGGCGTGGTGGAAGAGGCTTGGTGCATGGCCATTTGTGTTGCGATGCCAAGCGCCTCTTTCACGGTGCTCGTCACCTGAGCAGCAGGAAACCCGAGCGACGCAGCCGTTGCTGCAAGTTTCTCTGGCCTGGCTGCCCTGCTCCCTACGGGAGACGTACAGACTATATGCGAGGCAAGGGGTAACAATGGGTTCATAATGCCTTCAATGTCTTTGTCGTCCATAATGCCGAGTATCATTATAATCTTTTTGTATTTTTCAAGGAAGGTTCTTTTCAGCACCTGTGCGAGCGCTGCTGCTGCCGCTGGATTGTGGGCGCCGTCTATGACAACCGGAGGTTTTTCGCTGATGAATTCGAGTCTCCCCGGCCATTTTGTCGATGCAAGACCATTCCTGATCCACTCAATAATTTCATGCCTCGGGGACTCGGAGACCCGGAGACCCGGAGAAACAGCAGTGCTCCGTCTCCCCGCGTCTCCGTCTCCCCGCGTCTCCGTGACTGTCCCCAAGGCGATCATAGTTGCTTTAATCGCCACAGAAGCGTTCTGCATCTGATGCACGCCTGCCAATGGCAATACCAGATCGCGAATGGTCATGGCGAACTGTCCGAATAATCAAAGGTGATCCCTCTGACGTCTTCCTTTTTCATATCTGCTGAAAAATCGCTGTCATAGAAAAACAGTTCGGCGTCTTCTTCCTCCGCCCTTTTTTCGATCACCGCTTTTGCTTCCGGTTCCTGAAGCGAGGCAACGACGGGGATGCCCTTCTTTATGATCCCCGCCTTCTCAAAGGCGATCTCACCGAGTGTACGACCAAGGAATTCTTTGTGATCAAAACTAATGTTTGTAATAACCGAAACCTCGGGACTGAGGATATTGGTGGCATCGAGCCGGCCTCCCATTCCCACTTCGATAACCGCAATATCTATTTTTTTTCTTTTGAAATACAGCAGCGCCATTGCAGTGACGACCTCGAAGAATGTCGGAGAAAAACCAACGGATTGCGAGACGACTTCCCTGATCTCTTCTGCCAGCTGAATGACGTCGTGTTCAGTTATCTGCTCGCCGCTGATCCTGATCCTTTCCGTAAAACTCACCAGGTGTGGGGAAGTAAAAAGCCCGACCCTGAGTCCTGCGCCCTGCAAAAGAGAGGCGATGATTGCTGATGTGGAGCCTTTTCCGTTTGTGCCGGCGATATGTACGGAAGGAAAAGCTTTGTGCGGATCATGGAGAGCGGAGAGGAGGTTTGTTATATTGTCGAGTCCGAATTTGATCCCGTGCTGTTGAAGACCGTAGAGGTACTGAACTGTCTCACGGTAGCTCATAAAAGGAGTTCGAAAATCCTGGCGAGCGTCTCCTTCAGATTTTTTCTATCGACGACCATATCGATCATGCCGTGTTCGAGGAGAAAGTCCGACCTCTGGAAGTCATCGGGGAGCGGTTGCTTGATCGTCTGCTCAACCACCCTTGGTCCCGCAAACCCGATCAGGCTTTTCGGTTCCGCGATGATGATGTCTCCCAGTGTGGCAAAACTTGCGGTGACGCCTCCGAATGTCGGGTCGCACATGATCGATACATAGAGGATCCCGTTCTCCTTCAGCCTTCCTATCGCAGCGGAGACCTTTGCCATTTGCATCAATGAGAAGATGCCTTCCTGCATCCTTGCACCCCCTGACGAAGAGACAGCAATGAGCGGTTGTTTCTTTTCTATGGCTCTTTCAGCAGCCCTGGATACCTTTTCTCCCACGACAGATCCCATGCTCCCGCCCATAAAAGAGAAGTCCATGACAATGATACTGGCAGGATATCCTTTAATAGTTGTGTCAACCGAAATGACCGCCTCCCTGAGGCCGCTCTTTTTCCGGCTTTCCTTCAGCCTGTCTTTATAGGAAACGGTATCCTTAAAGTGGAGCGGATCGATTGATACGAGGTTTTCATCCATTTCGACAAAGACGCCGTCATCCGCGAGGAGTTTCAGCCTTTCGCGGGCGCCTATCCTGAAGTGATAGTTGCACTTCGGACATATCTTCAGATTTTTTTCAATCTCTTTTTTGTAGACGATTTCCTTGCAGCCGTCACATTTTACCCAAAGGCCCTCGGGTATTTTGCCTTTCTTGTCGCTCCTGATCTCTTTTGTCTTTTTAAACCAGGCCATGGTTAATCCTTTTTTTGCAGAGTGTTGCTGCTATTTTCATTCCGTTGCTCACCGTATCGCGTGCCGCAGACTGATGACATAATCCCTCAGCATATCGGGAGTCTCATGAAGTCTCTTGACGATTGCGCTGCCAACGATAACGCCATCGGCGATCTTTGCAACAGCCGCCGCATCTTCGGGAGTCGATACGCCAAATCCGACCGCAATGGGTGTGTCAGTAAAGCCCTTAATCTCTGCGATCAATCGTTCCATTGATCCGTCAAAAAGGAGCCCTGATCCGGTTGTCCCGGTGATAGAGACATAATAGAGGAACCCCTTCGATGCTTTTGCGACAATCCTTATCCTGTCTTCCGTCGAGGTTGGGGCAAGGAGGAATATTGTATCGAGATCCGCTTTTCTTGCATGTTTAATGAAATCCGCAGCTTCATCTGGGGGGAGATCAGGGATGATGAGACCGTCAACGCCGGCATCAGCGGCATCGCTGATAAAAGATTCTGATCCATATTTGAAAACAGGGTTGAAATAGGTCATAAGGATCAGGGGTATTTGAGTGGAGGATCTGATGTCCCTTACAAACGCGACGACCTTCCTGAGGGTAACGCCGTTTTTCAACGCCCTTTCAGCGGCACGCTGGATCGTTGGACCGTCAGCGAGGGGATCTGAGAACGGCACCCCCAATTCAACAATGTCCGACCCGCACCGTTCAAGCATCAGGACCGTCTCTTTCGTTGTTTCGAACGAGGGGTCCCCCGCCATAATATACGGGATAAACGCCTTCCCGCCATGGTTCTTCAATCGTTTGAATGCCCTGCCAATTCGTGTCATTACAGTTCGATCCCTTTTATCCGTGCGACGTGCTGGACGTCCTTGTCCCCGCGCCCCGAGAGATTTACGATAATGATCTTGTTCCTGGAAAAGTCCGGTGCGCGTTTTGCGACTTCTGCAACCGCATGGGCTGACTCGAGTGCGGGAATAATCCCCTCTGTTTTTGATAAAAGTTCGAAGGCATTCAGTGCCTCATCATCGGTCGCATAGGTGTATTCAACACGTCCGGTATCACGGAGAAACGGGTGTTCCGGACCGACTGATGCGTAATCCAGCCCTGCTGAGACAGAATGGGTGCCGAGCACATTGCCGTCGTCATCCTGAAGGAGATAGCTTTTGCATCCCTGGAATACGCCGATTGAGCCCCCTGCAAACCGCGCGGCATGTTCTCCGGATTCGATCCCTTTGCCGCCGGCTTCCACGCCGATCATCTTCACGTCGTCATTGAGAAATTCGTAAAAGAGTCCCATTGCGTTGCTTCCGCCGCCCACGCAGGCAATAAGACAATCGGGCAGTCTGCCCTCTGCATCAAGGATCTGTTTCTTTGCTTCCCTGCCGATAACGGATTGAAAATCCCTCACCATAACCGGAAACGGATGGGGGCCGAATACGGTCCCCAAAACATAATGCGTTGAACGGACATTTGTTGTCCAGTCACGCAATGCGTCATTAATCGCGTCTTTCAATGTCATCGACCCGGTCGCAACCTCTGTTACCTTTGCGCCGAGGAGCCTCATTCTGAAAACGTTCAATGACTGCCGCTTCATATCCTCGCTGCCCATGTAAATCTCGCACTCCAGCCCCAGCAGCGCAGCGCCGGTTGCGGTTGCTACGCCATGTTGTCCGGCCCCTGTCTCAGCAATCACCCGCTTCTTTCCCATTTTCTTCGCAAGGAGAACCTGCCCCACGGCATTATTGATTTTGTGCGCGCCGGTATGCGCGAGGTCCTCACGCTTCAGATAAATCTTTGCGCCGCCGAGACGCTCCGTGAGGCGCTTTGCGAAATAGAGGGACGTTGGTCTTCCGATGTATGTCTTTCTGAGGTGGACGAGCTCCTGCTGGAATTCCCTGTCTTTTTGGGAATGGAGATATGCCGCTTCAAGCTCTTTAAGAGCAGGCATGAGCGTTTCGGGAACAAACCGTCCGCCGTAAGCGCCGAAATAACCTTTTCTGTCGGGTAATCGCTTTATTGCAGCCTCCCATCCGGCAGTAATAAAGAAATATTATATCCCATCTCCTTCAAATAGTGCACAAATTCAGATGAGAAATTCGGGACAGCTTGAAAACGAAGTATCCGGTTACCGGGGATTGCGGCTACATCGTGATTGCATGACTTTTGCAGGCGCGTCAGGTCATCCTATGGAATCGTTTTTATCCCGACACTATCAGTTTTTGGGGAGATGATCAAAAACACTTGGATTTATAATGCTATTGTCCCAGTCTAACCATACGTTGGGGTCTTTTCTGCAGTCATATTTACGACCTCTCTGTGCCCGTTCATCCCATATGCCGCAGATACACGTCTCTCTGTTCAGATGGGGACAATATCCATCTGCCTCTCTTTTAATAAAATAAGGTAGTTCCGGATTCCATTGTATATGACCTTTTTGTACTTCTTCTTTTGTAATAGCAAAAATGAAACTACAACAAACAGCCTTGCATATTGGGAGTCTTTCTTCACAGTCGAATACCACTGCATTCTCACCGTTATCTTCATCTCCATAGACTGCTCCGATGCCAAGCTCCATAAGTCTTTTGAGCATTTTCTTTATATACGCTCTTTGTTCTTCAGATATCTCCATGTCGTCATGTGTATCCTGCGCTATAGGCTCTCCATTACTTTTCATTTGTCCTCCAATTTTTCCAATCCGCCTTTATCAGTCAATAAACACCGCATTGAAGATCAAAAAAGCTTTCCTCTTAATGCTGCCCTGAATACCTTTTGCATATCCGTGTCCTCTTCGCCTAACAATAATTACGCAAAAAATATGCAAATTTTAATGTATCCGTTTTCGCAACGAGGAATGACTATAACACAAATACAAACTTGAGAGGGGCGTAAAAGGCAACAATGTTTGCCCTTGAAAGATTACAAACCAGCCATTGTTTTAAAATGCACCACATGACTAGACTATTGAGGATAGGGGATGAAGAAGCAGTATAGGGCAGACCCCACGTCTTTCAAGGCTCTTTTTTTTGCTCCATTTCTTCTTCCTGAATTTTTTTGATCCTCTTCAATGTTTCAGCAATTTGTTCACCTTCTTTTTCCTTCTCCAGCATTGTAGAACTTATATACCGATCAATAATCCCGAGTTCATCCGACTGAAAAGCCAGATAATCAAGAAGAGAACAGATATCGTCCCGGCTGCTTACTAAAACTGCTTCTAACGATTCATGACTGCTATTTTGAGACTTCTCTGCTGCATAGGTGAATACATCATATAGTATTTCATTAAGCTTTCTGACCGGTTTACCCCCAAAAAACAGAGACACGACTGAATAAACAATGAGGCAGATTATTGTTGTCCGTATGAGACGCTTTACCCTGCAATATAGTAACCCCGGCGAAAACCAATTTCTGATTCTAAAAAAAATAGTACGGAAGATATTTTCATTCTGTAATGTGCCGTCGGATTCGTTATCTTGATTTTTTAATAAAATTCCACAATGAGGACAAAAATTGCTTGCATCAACTATCTTTTTTCCGCACTCAAGACAGCAGATACTGAATTCATCTTTTTCCTCTTTGGACGATCTGCTCCCGTCCGTTTCATTGCCTGACTGTGATAATTTTTTAGATCTTTCACCTTTCCATTTTTCATATGTTACCCGGGATCTAAAACGCGGCATTTGAGAAATACCCCTTTAATATAGGTTTTGTACTATCCAATAGAATTTAAACACAGTATATATACTATGGAAAATTTGTCAAACACTCATTATTTCTTCATGTACTGCTGCTATTCTGAGGTCACAGCTGAGATGTGCTTACAGGAAGGAGCTATTATCTTGTAGCACTCAGATTGCTTTGTGTGACCTTCACCGCATACTGCACAGACCCTTTTTATTTCCCCTTGACGGTATCGCGATTAAAGGGTCGTTCCTGATCAAAATCAGGCAGGTAATGGGCCTGACTTTCGAGGTTCTGTATAAATGCGTTTTCCAGGCCAAGCTCAAGCGCATAGTCCGTGATTTCATCATATTCGTCTTCTGTCAGTATCCGGTTTATCTCTGGAAAATCACGCGCCTTATATTGAGGAGAATACTGCGACATGATGCTGACGTGAATATCCGGAGACAGATCCGCCAGAAACCTCAGGCATTGCCGGCTGTTCTCCAGGTGGCCCGGCAATACAAGATGACGGACCAGCAGTCCGCGCACAGCGATGCCATCATGATCCATTTCCAGGTGGCCCGCCTGATTCAGCATTTCCCTGAGGACGCCGGGGACTATATCAGCGTAATCGTCCACCTGAGAAAACTTTTTTCCGGGTTCATTTTCCAGATATTTAATGTCCGGAATAAAAATATCCACAAGGCCGCCGATCTGCCGGAGCGCATCCACTGAATCATACCCATTGGAGTTATACAGAACCGGCACGACAAGCCCTTTTCGCTTTGCCGTTTGAATGGCAGCCGCCATCTGAAAAATCATATGTGAAGGCGAAACAAAATTGATGTTATGAGCGCCTTGATCCTGAAGCCGCAGCATCTCAGATGCAAGCTCATCAGTAGTCAGAATCCTGGTGCGGCCCTTCTGAAACTCCTGGCTGATCTGGTAGTTCTGGCAAAACACGCAGCGGAGATTGCATCCGCTGAAAAAAATGGTGCCTGAACCATGGGCGCCGGAGATAGGGGGTTCTTCGCCAAAATGTAGTCCTGCATGGGAAATCTGAATGCCGGAGCCGATCTTGCAAAAACCGGTTTTACCTTCAAGCCTGTTCACCCCGCATCTGCGCGGGCAGCATTCACATTTTTCGAGCTGGTGTGTTAATGACTGATTCATAGAGCGAAGGAGTTCATAAGTAAACCCATATTTAAAGGCTGAGTATTGTCATTCCGGCTTGTCCGGAATCCTTTCGGGAGCCTTCTCATATAATAGAGTCTCAGAAAGATTCCCGACAAGCGGGAATGACATGTAAGGGACTTTACTAAAAGAGTCTTGGCGTGCGTTTGTGATCATCAATTATTCGCATCAAGTCATCATACGTGACAGTTTTTACCCCCAGCGACTTTGCCTTTTCCAATTTCGACCCCGGTTCTTTTCCAACCACAAGGTAATCGGTGCTCGCAGAAATGGCCGAAGATACGTGCCCTCCCTCTGACTCGATGAGCTCTTCGACTTCATTCCTCGGTTTCGGCAGGGTGCCGGTGATCACAAAAGTCAAATCCTCAAGAGCTTTCGCTTCCTTTTTCCCTGTAACATAATCGGGATTGCTGATCTTCAGCCCAAGGTCCTTAAGAGTATCAAGGGTTTTGATGTTCTTTGCATCATTGAAGAATGTGGATAGAGAGGCGGCGATCTTCTCCCCCATTTGTTTTATCTCAATAATCTTCTCCGGCTTCACATGGTAGAGATTTTTCAGTTCCGGAAAATTTTTTGCAAGAACCTTTGCGGTATATTCACCTACATGAAGTATTCCGATGGCAAAGAGAAATTTCGCAAGAGTGGTATGCTTCGATCGTTCGATAGCATCGATGAGATTCTGGGCGGATTTTTCGGCAAATCTCGGCAGCACGAGCAGGGCTTCTTTTTTTAATGCATAAATGTCCTCAAAATGTTTTATGAGGCCCTGTGAATAGAGGAGTTCCACACTCTTCTCGCCGAGGCCTTCGATATCCATCGCCCCCCTTGCGGCAAAATGGATGATCTTTTCCTGCACCTGCGCCGGACAATGGAGAGAAACACATCTGACCGCAACTTCTCCTTCTTCTCTGACTACCTTCGCATCGCATGCCGGGCATTTTTCAGGCATTGGATATGGTTTTTCTTTCCCGGTTCTCTTTTCTTTTAAGACAGAGAGGACATGCGGGATTACGTCGCCTGCACGTTCGACGATAACGGTATCGCCGATCTTTATATCTTTCCTCTCCATTTCATCCCAGTTATGAAGGGTTGAGCGGGAAACAGTAACGCCGCCGATCCTCACCGGTTCGAAAACGGCAAAGGGCGTTATCACGCCGGTTCGTCCTACGCTGCCCTGAATATCCGCGATCTTTGTGACGCCCCGATGTGCGGCGAACTTGTATGCGATGGCCCAGCGTGGTTCGCGGGTTTTCATGCCGAGCTGTTGCTGCAGTCTGAGATCATTGACTTTTACCACAGCACCATCGGTTTCGAACGTGAAAACACCCCGTCTATCCTCTATCTCTTTAACTGCGTGTATCACGTTCTCGATACCTTTGTCCTCGGTTATGACGGCAGGGATCGGAAACCGGGCCTTTTTTAACCACTGAATAAACTCAAACTGTGTTCTGAAATCGATTCCCTTTAGCGCTCCCATCCCGTAGCATGCGAGGTGGAGTTTTCGGGAGGCGGTAATTGAGGAATCAAGCTGCCGCACAGACCCGGCAGCGGCGTTTCTCGGATTGGCAAACTGGGGTTCACCCCTTTTTTCTCTCTCCCTGTTCAGTTTTTCAAATTCCGCAATATCCATATACACCTCTCCCCGGATATCGATTTCCTCAGGGACATGGCTAACCCCTCCTATTTTCATGGGAACAGCCCTGATCGTCTTTATGTTCCGTGTCACATCCTCTCCCTCGTATCCATCGCCTCTCGTCGAAGCCTTATAGAGGAGTCCGTTCCGGTAGGTCAGTTCAATGGCCAGCCCGTCGTATTTCGGCTCGACAGTATATTCAACAGGGCCATCGGATTTCAGCAGCTTCCGGACCCTTTGGTCGAATTCCTTTATCTCATCGAAAGAGAAGGCGTTGTCAAGGGAAAGCATGGGTTCGGTGTGTTTGATCTTTTCAAATTTTTCGAGAGGAGGGGCGCCGACTCTCTGCGTAGGGGAATCGGGCAGGATATACCGGTACTTTTCTTCAAGGTGCTTCAGATGAAAGTAGCGGCGGTCGTATTCTTCGTCTGAAATCGCCGGTGCGTCGAGGACGTAATACCGATAACAGTGGTAGTTCAGGTCCTTAACCAGTTTTTCGATTTCGTTTCTGGTATGTTCGGATATTTGATCAGACATAAAGCCTCAGTTTAGAGTTTTTCCACAAATGCGATTCAAATATCTGTCATTCCCCGACTTGATCGGGGAATCCACCCTTCGACAGGCTCAGGGTGACAAGAGTCATGGTGAGCTTGTCGAACCATGGATTGTCCGGTCAAGCCGGACAATGACAAAAAAAACTTTATGGGCAGATGCAATTCTACCCCTCTGCTATCTCCATAAGGAATTCAAGGGCTAAACGGGAAGCCATTGCTTTGTTCTCCTCTCTGTTCCCTTTCAACCTCAGCTCCTTTGAAAACGTTTTTCCCTCTTTGCAAACAGCAATATAGACGAGGCCTTTTTCTTTTCCTTCAAGCACATCAGGCCCGAGATTGCCGCTCGTTGATAAGGAAAATTCCGTATTGCTCAATGTCCTTATATTTTTCGCCATTTCACGCACAACCTGTTCGCTCACAACCCCATATTGGACGATGGTTTCAGAAGAAACGCCCAACATTTTCTCCTTCACCGCTGCGGAGTAGGATACCACTCCGGCCTCGAAGAAGGCGCTTGCACCTGGCAAGCTAGTAATATAGTGACTGATGAGACCGCCGGTGCATGATTCTGCGACGGAAAGTGTTAGGCTTTTTTCTCTGAAGAAGGAGTGTATTTTTTGAATAACCGCTAACATTTCATTGTTCAGATTTCTGAGTTATTCCCCCTTAAAAAAGGGGGTGCAGGGGGTTGTTCCGGAATCTGTCATCGTGACTCTCTCTGACAATTTTAGTACACGTTTTGGGTTTGCTTCAACTTTGGATTGTAATATAATTTCATAACAACCCCCTTGGTCCCCCTTTTTTAAGGGGGAATCTTATGAGCTAATCCTTCGGTTTACGCATCCGGGATTCTCATTCAGGTATTTCTCTATCTCATCCATGAAATAGCTGCCGTATCGTTCCAGCTTTATATCCCCGACGCCGCTGATATTTCGCATATCCGACAATGATGCGGGATAGCGTCTGCATATCTCGTGAAGGGTCTTGTCCGAAAATATCACATAGGGCGGCACCTGCTGCTCATCAGCGATATTCTTCCTTAGAATGCGCAGCCTCCCGAAAAGTTTCTCATCATAATGATCGCTTTCGCTACTTTTTGCCGGCAGCTTCTTTTTCAGTTCTTCTCTCTTCAGCGCAATAACCCGGTCGTGACCGAAGAGCACGTCTGATCCTTTCTGTGTCAGTTTCAGGACCGGATACCGGTCACCGTCCTGCCGGATAAAACCCTGCGCAAGCAATTCATCAACGAGAAACCTCCAGTGCTTTTTGTCTTTCTGTTTTCCCGCGCCGTAGGTTTTAACGGCATCGTGCTGAAGGTCGCGGATGCGTTTCGTATCAGCCCCGGTTACAACATCAAGGATATGTCCGATCCCGAACCGCTGCTGGGTCCTCGACATCGCCGACATTACTATCTGAGCATCGGTAGTCACATCGATCTGTTCGACCGTGCCTGAACAGATATCGCATGAGCCACAGTTCTCCGAAGGATACTCTTCTCCGAAGAAGTGTAAAAGCTGAGTCCGTCTGCACACATTATGCGCGGCAAACCCGACTGTCTGATTCAGTTTCTCCATTGCAACAGCGCGTTCGTTATCGTCGGTGATCTGATCAATGAAATAGCGGATTTTGGGAATATCTCCCCTGCTGAAAAACAGAATGCAATGGGCCGGCGCTCCGTCACGACCCGCGCGTCCCGTTTCCTGGTAATAGCCTTCAATATTTTTGGGGAGGTCGGCATGAATAATGAACCGTATATTGGACTTGTCGATCCCCATGCCAAAGGCGATGGTCGCTACGATCACCGATACCTTGTCCCTGCTGAATGACTCCTGATTCCTCGTCCGCTCTTCGGTGGTCAATCCGGCGTGATAGGGCAAAGCGGAAATTCCTTTCGATACCAGGAATGCAGCGGTATCTGTCACGGAATCGCGTGTCGTACGATAGATGATACCCGGCTCTCCTTCATGCTCTTTCAGAAAATCGAGTATCTGCGCCTCTACTTTTGATTTTCTTTTTACCTCATAAAAAAGGTTAGGGCGGTCAAAAGACGCGCGGATTATCCTGGGAGACCTGAGGCCGATCTTGCTGATGATATCTTCCTGAACTCTCTGCGTTGCCGTTGCGGTAAAAGCCGCTATAGGGACATCAGGGAACATCTCCGGAATAACGCTGAGGCTGAGATAATCGGGGCGGAAATCGTGCCCCCATTCTGAAACGCAGTGGGCTTCATCAATGGCAAAAAGCGACAGGGGAACGGTCTTCAGCGTTTCAAGAAACTGCGGCATCGCAAACCGTTCGGGCGCGATGTAGAGAAGGTTTATCCTGTTGGATTTCAGCATGCGGTATATATCTGACATTTCCTGAGTGTTCAGGGAGCTGTTCATAAAGGTCGCAGATATGCCGTTTGACAGTGCAGCATCTACCTGGTCTTTCATCAGGGAAATCAGCGGACTGATGACAATAGTGGTGCCCGGCAGTATCTTTGCGGGCAACTGGTAGCAGAGAGACTTGCCTCCTCCTGTCGGCATCACCGCAAAAACATCCTGTTTGTTCAGGATGCTGGTAATGATCGGTTCCTGGTTCGGACGAAAATACCGGAAGCCGAAAACGGTATTGAGGGTGTCGAGCACTACGGGTTCTCTACTTTGGATATCGGAAATCATCGGTCATTATTCTATCACATGTTAGGCGCCTTGTACGTATTGAACTTCTGCCGCAGGAAGCCCACGAATTAAAGAAATCTGAGAATTTGACAGTATTAACTTGGCAAGTAACTATATGAACTCTGTCATTCCCCGACTTGATCGGGGAATCCAGTCTTTTCAATAGGTTCTGGATTGTCCGGTCAAGTCCGATGCGGATCTCCGCGAGGAGTCGCTCCGACCGGACAATGACGATTTTTTAAAGTATTTACTTGCCTGGTTAATAATACAATAGCTGCATTCACACATTCTTCATATTCCCTTCGATAGTTCTTCATATTATTCTTGTAAGATTACATACAAGAAAAGAAGATAACTTTCTTCATTTTTCGAGGCAGCCGGCAATCCCTCCTGCCGGCTGCCACCCTCCATTCAGCATCGGAGCTGTTACATACTCAACATACCATTCAGACAGACGTATGAACGGGGGTTGGATAAAAACAATACTGTCCGTGAAAAAACAGGTTAGTTGGCGGACACGATTCGAATTATCTGCGGGGCAGGGACGGTTCCTGGAACGTTAATCATCCGGTGCATGGTACTCCAACCCATTCTTTCTTACACAATGCCGATAAATAATTTCATACACAAACAAATCCTTCCCTGATTCCTTTTCCGCGAATTCGGAACAGGCTTCCCGGATCATGCTTGGGCGATACTCGTACCAGTAAAACAAACCTCCTGCAATCAAAAAAACTAAAGCGATGAGAATGAGTAACGGTACTTTTAAGACCTCCAAGGATTTGATCTTTTTCATTGAACTCCTTCGGGTATTTACCGATCAAAAGGTTTCCCGTTTTGCTCAGCGTTTGCGTAAACTTTCTTTTGTTTTATACGGCTGTAACAAGTATATCATCATTAACTCCCTATTGCAGTTAATCTACTAATTGTGTAGATTACGTTACAGATACATGAAGGGTTTTAAAACAACGAAAACACCTTTTATCCCTACTATAATAGGAATCTTTCTGCTTCTATTGCTCCATATGTATGGGTGCAACACAGAGGATCGCAGGACAATTCAAACGTCGTCGTTGACACCTATTAATGAACCGCAATTTACCAAAGATGGCGAATTGACATTTTTCACTAGAAATAACAAGGAGATAATGACAATTGATATCGAAATCCCTGATACCCTTGAAGAGAAAAGCAGAGGATTAATGTACAGGCACGTCATAGCAGATACGGAGGGAATGGTTTTTGTTAATGATATGTCCCGAAACCATTTTTTCTGGATGAAAAATACGTATATACCGCTCGACATGATTTTCGTCGATGAGAAAAGACGGATAGTCAAGATTGAGAAAAACACAATACCGCTTTCTGAAAAGCTTATCGCTGTGCCAAAGGATGCACAATACACCGTTGAAGTGAATGCGGGCTTTTGTGATCGACATGGTATAAAAATCGGAGATTCAATTCAAATGTCAAAAATACCCTGAGGACACAATCGGAAAATCGCCAACCATTACGTATATTTGATATAATCGTTCAGGCATTTCATCCTTATCCATAGTGAAGGAGTCTTTCATGATTATCGGTGTTCCGACGGAGATTAAGAAGGGCGAGTTTCGGGTCGGGATGACGCCCTACGGGGTTGAGGAACTCAAGGCTGACGGGCATACCATCCTTGTTGAAAAAGGCGCAGGGGAGGGGAGCGATTTCCCTGATGATGAATATCGTAATTCGGGCGCTGAGCTTGTTGATAAAAAAACGCTGTTCGAGCAGTCTGCACTCATCATTAAAGTAAAAGAACCTGTTGTGCCGGAATACGAGCTGCTGAAAGAGAGACAGGCGATCTTCACGTTTCTCCATCTGGCGTCTGAAAGAGAACTTATCGAGGTGCTCCTCAGGAAAAAAATAATCGGTTTGGCATACGAGACACTGCAGAAGGATGGTTACCTGCCGCTCCTTGCCCCGATGAGTGAGATCGCAGGGAGGATGGCGCCCATTATGGGCGCATATTTCCTTCAGAAGATCCACGGAGGAGAAGGCCTTCTCCCCACAGGAGTCATGGGGGTTGAGCCTGCAAAGGCAGTTGTGCTCGGCGCCGGAGTGGTCGGAACGAATGCCGCGCGTGACTGTATCGGCCTGGGGATGGACACTGTTGTGATGGATGTGAGGATGGAGCGACTGCAGAAGATAGACGAAATGTTCATGGGAAGGGTCAAGACCCTGCCGGTTACGCTGCATAATATAAAAGAGGAGATAAAAGATGCGGATATCGTCATCGGCGCTGTCCTCATTCCCGGCGGAAGGACGCCGATGCTGATAAAACGGGATATGCTGAAGACCATGAAGAAAGGTTCGGTAATCATCGATGTTTCGATCGATCAGGGCGGATGTTTCGAGACGTCAAAGCCGACTACCCACAGCGATCCCATTTATGAAGTCGACGGCGTTATCCATTATACGGTTGCCAACATGCCTGGCGCGTACCCGAAGACTTCCACGATTGCTTTGACGAATGTAACGCTGCCGTATATTAAGCTCCTCGCGAACAAAGGGATTGAAAAGGCGTTCAGGGAAGATGCTGTCATAAAAAGCGCGCTCAATACCTATGAGGGTTTTGTCGTCCATAAAACGCTTGCCGAGTCGATGGGGTATGCGTATAAGAATGTGGACGAGATAAATGCTGTCTAAAAGAATCCATCATCGTGATCAGGTTCAATTTTTGAAGCCGGATAAACTGTCTTTATTTATGTAGATGCTTTTCTCGAACCATAATGTTTTTCCCAAATTCATAAGCGAGGCTTCCGCTTCGTCTTCAGCCTCATCGGGATTAACCGTAAACCGGCTTCATAAATTGAACCTGATCATCTATTCGAAATTGGAGGAAATGGTATGAAAATAGGAATTGTTATCGTATCCAGCCTGCTTTTAATTTCCGCATGCGTTAGTAATGATAAAACTGTGAAAAGCGGTGAGGGACTTTCTTCCGAGAAGCATCTGAAAAACATCACCCAGCTCACATCCGAAGGTGATAACGGTGAGGCGTATTTTAGTCCTGACGGCAAAAAGCTTATCTTCCAGTCGAACAGGGAAGGATATGCCTGCGACAAGATATGGATGATGAACATTGACGGTTCTGACAAACATATGGTCAGTCCGAATCATGGAGCGCATACCTGTTCTTACTTCGTTCCCGATAGTCAAAGGATTGTCTTTTCTTCTACAAGTCATCTTCCAGGCGATTGTCCGCCGAAGCCGCAGATGCCCCAGGTCGGCGGACATGTCTGGCCATTGTACCCCTATGATATTTTCGTGGCGGATAGGGACGGCTCGAACATGAAAAAGATTACCGACAACCCTCAGTATGACGCCGAGCCGGTTGTCTCTTCTGACGGCAGGAGGATCGTCTTCGGTTCCGTGCGCGAAGGAGATTTCGATGTCTACGTCATGAATGCGGACGGATCAGGCGTAACGCGTCTGACAGACAGGATGGGCTATGACGGCGGACCGTGGTTTTCTCCGGATGGGAAGAAGATTGCGTATCGTGCATGGTATCCGGAAACAGAAGAGGAAAAGGCTCTCTGGCAAGATTGCATGACGAATAATTATATTGTGCCGGTCCCCCTCGACCTCTGGGTGATGGATTCCGACGGTTCGAACAAAAAAATGATACTGCATAACGGCGCGACGAATTTCGCGCCTTCATGGCATCCTGACGGTAATCGGCTCATCTTCTCCAGCAACATGGACGACTGGAAGGAAGAGCGGAAACAGTACGGCCACAACTTCGAACTCTATCTCATCAACATCGACGGCACCGGCCTTGAGCGGCTCACGCATAATAGCGTCTTCGACGGTTTCCCGATGTTCTCTCCGGACGGGAAAAAACTCGCCTTCGCGTCGAACAGAAACCCGCAGAGACCGAGAGCCACTGATATTTTCATTGCCGACTGGGTGGAATAGGCTCTCATTATTATTAACCCAGTAAGTAAATACTTCAATAAATCGTCATTGGGGAGGCCGATGCCAATTACTGATAGTGAGGCGCATAGAATCCCTACAGAAATAACTCCAATATTTTCAACATACTTGGCGAGGTATAGTTTTAAGAAGTACCCAGCAGAAGATTACGCAAACTATAAACGTTCATTTTCAGCCTTGAAACCGACGGATACAGAAATTCATAACTCGCTTGTGTGGAAGTGGGGTCATTTCGGGAAGGATAACTTCCCGCCAAAGCAAAAGGAACTGATCAAGAAGGTGCACGAACTGTGGCCGGAATTTGCGGCAGATCAAGCGCGAAAAATATCCCAACATACATTCGCTTGGTGGAGGGAAAAATTACCATCAACGGCGTACATTTCAGCCGCATACATTACGCATCTTGTACATCACGCCGAACCGCTACCTATCATCGATCAGCACAATTTCAGGGCGATGAATTTCTATATTAAAAAAGCTCGTCCAAGTCATACTTCAAACAAGGTTCCAAATTCGTGGAATGATATAAATGACCTAAAGGCATTCATGTCGGTAGTATTGAAGCACCTTCCCGAAAGAACCTTTGATGAAATTGACAGGTTTCTTATGATGTATGGCCGGAGCATAAAGCCTAAAAGAACTAAGAATAAGCCCAACTATTCGCTTCGGCGGGCGCAAAAAGCGCGCTGCCGCTGAGCTCAAACAGATAAGTCATAAATCATATATTGACAAAAGGCACACATTGTCGTAAATATATACCATGAAGGTTTTCCGATGGGATAATGAAAAGAATGAATTACTGAAGAACGGCAGAGGTGTCTGCTTTGAACAGGTTGTTATTTTGATGGAAAGGGAAGATATTATGGAAACAATTGAACACCCAAATCAAAAGAAATATCCGGGGCAAAAAATAGCAACAGTCATGATTGATGATTATGCCTATCTCGTACCTTATGTTCAGAAAAGCGACGAGATATTTTTAAAAACCATAATTCCCAGCAGAAAAGCTACAAACAAATATACGAGGTCAAAAAAATGAAAAAGATAGTATTAGATGCAGAAGAAAAAGATATTCTTGATTCATATGAGCGTGGAGAATGGAAACCCGTTAAGCATCCGAAGGAGGAAATTAATAAATTACGGGAGTACGCAAGGAATACACTGCAAAAAGATAAGAGAATAAATATTCGGATGTCATCAAAGGATTTAGATCAGGTGCAAGTCATTGCTGCACAGGAGGGAATTCCTTACCAAACATTGATATCCAGTATTATTCATAAATATGTATCAGGATATTTATTGGAGAAAAAAAGGGCTTAACAAATCAATTAAGCGGATTGTGCTTTGCTCCGCATATTAGAACCTATCTCAAAATAGGCACTCCGCGAAGAAGCCGTCACCCCCGTGTAAGCGGGGGGCCACTTAAAACCTTAAAAAAAATGGATTCCCGCCTGCGCGGGAATGACGCCCAGGGGTGAAATAATGATGAAAAAGAATTTTGAGATAGGTTCTACAAGCTTTATGGTAAACGTCCCGTAGTGGTCCTACAAGCCATTTCTCCATTTATTCGTTTATTATAGTGGTATGAATCGTTTCCCTCTTTTTATTGTTGTATTATGCATATTTTGTATCGCGACTGGTGCGTCATCTGCGGAAATGATAAAAGAACAAAACATCCTTCCACTCCATACAATCCATCATGACATCAACGTTTCGCTCTATCCGGCACAACGCTCTTTTACGGCTGAAGATACCATTACCCTACCGAAGGATTATCCTTCCGAATTATATTTCCGTCTGCACAAAGGTCTTAATCCTTCATCTTCCACGAGAGGGGTGTTCCTTACGAAGGGAACAGGGGAGGCTGAAAACGTTCCCTTTGAAACCTACCTCATGATGCTTCCTCAAGGGGTGACTGCCGTTTCGCTCAGATACGGCGGAATCATTGATCATCCTGTCATGCAATATGGAAAAGAGCAGACGCGCGGCTATAGCCATACACCCGGCCTGATTTCTGCGGAAGGGGTCTATCTCGCGGGAAGTTCCTACTGGTATCCGATCTTCGACGTACCATTTGTGACCTTTCGCATTGATGCGGAGTTGCCGGCCGGATGGGATGCGGTGAGCCAGGGAGTACGGGCACTGCATGACAAAGATGAGCAAAGGACCACTGTGCGCTGGGAATCGCCCGAACCGCAGGAGGAGATTTTCCTTGCAGCTGCAAAGTTTGTCGAGTACTCCAAATCTGCAGGCGATGTATCAGCCATGGTATTTCTGCGCACGCCTGACCAGGCGCTCGCCGCGAAATATCTGGATGCAACCGTCAGTTATATCACAATGTATGAACAACTTATCGGTCCGTATCCCTATAGGAAATTTGCCCTCATCGAAAACTTCTATGAGACCGGGTTCGGGATGCCTTCCTTTACACTTCTTGGTCCGAAGGTTATACGGCTGCCTTTTATCATCAATTCATCCTATCCGCATGAAATCCTTCATAGTTGGTGGGGAAATAGCGTGTTTCCTGACTACGAGAAAGGAAACTGGTCGGAGGGTCTTACTGCGTATCTTTCAGACCATCTCCTGAAGGAGCAGCAGGGGGAGGGGGCGGAATACCGGCAGACTACGCTGCAGAAATATGCGGACTATGTGTCTGAAGAAAAGGATTTCCCTCTCACCGAGTTTCGTTCACGCCACAGCTCTTCTTCCGAGGCAATAGGATATGGGAAATCACTCATGTTTTTTCATATGTTGAGAACGGAACTGGGAGATACTGTTTTTATTGAAGGTCTCAGGGACTTCTACCGGAAGAATACATTTCGCTTTGCAACCTTTACCGATCTGCAAAAAAGCTTTGAGCATGTTTCTCATAAAGACCTTCAGGCCGAATTCGATCAATGGATAACAGAGGCCGGGGCGCCGGAGCTGAAGATCAGCGATGTGATCGTAACGAGACAAAACGAGAAATACTCCGTTACCGCAACGGTCGAGCAGAATCAAGCAGGCATTGCATATCGTTTGAGGGTGCCTGTTGCGATAACCTTGGAGGGAAAGGAAGAGGCATTTCAGGCGGTCGTGGATATCGATGAAAAAAAAGAGTTGATACAATTTGCCCTGTCTGCGAGGCCGCTGCGGATAGATGTCGATCCCGAATTCGACTTTTTCCGGAGGCTCGATCGTGAAGAAATTCCCCCTGCAATCTCGCAGGCCCTCGGAGCAAAAAAATTACTTGTCATCCTCCCTTCTTCTGCCGACAAAACACTTCTTGAGGCGTATCGGAAATTTGCAGCAGCGTTAGGGCAATCAGGTCCGGATGAAGTTGAAGTAAGGCTTGATACCGAAATATCGAAACTGCCCGGGGACCGGGCTGTGGCAGTGATTGGATGGGAGAACCGTTTCTTTCATCTGATCGTTTCATCGGTTGCCCCCTATGGAGTGAGAATGGATGAGCAAAACATACACATCGGGAAGACCGAATTCCCGCTGAAGAATCATTCCGTGGTCCTTACTGCGAGGAATCCTGAAAACAGAAATATGGCGATCATGTTCATCGCATCTGACCTTTCCGCTCCGCTTCCCGGTCTGAGCCGCAAGCTTCCCCATTACCATAAATACAGCTATCTCGTTTTCGAAGGAAGTGAACCGGCAAATATTGGAAAGGGGAGATGGTCTGTGCTTTCTTCACCGATGACGGTGCTGATGCCTGATGAGCAAGAAAAAATCGTAAGGCCGGAAATGGGGAGATTGGCCCGGAGGACCCCGCTTATCTCTCTTCCGCCCCGTTTCTCGGAAGAGAAGATGTTTGAAACGATTCGCTTTCTTTCAGGCGATGACCTCAAAGGCCGAGGGTTAGGTACGAAGGAACTTGACCTTGCTGCAGAATATATCGCACAGAAATTTCGTGAAGCAGGTCTTGCTCCAGCAGGAGCTGAAACAGGCAGCTACTTCCAGACATGGGAAGAGGAGGATACCGGTAATCCGGGACACATGATGACAATGACGAATGTCATAGGGGTAATTCCGGGACAAAAGCCCGAATGGGCGAAACAGAGCGTCGTCATCGGCGCCCACTATGATCACCTCGGAGATGGCTCTGTTGGGGCAAAAAAGGAAAACAAGGGGACAATACATCCTGGTGCAGACGACAATGCAAGCGGGGTGGCGGTGCTTATTGAGCTGGCGCGTGTGATTTCCAAAGATATGAAACCCTCAAGGAATATTGTATTCGCTGTCTTTACCGGGGAGGAAGCGGGGAGGAAAGGTTCAAAATATTATACGGCGCATGAAAAAGGCTATCCGGTAAATCAATCGGTCGGAATGCTGAATCTCGATACCGTCGGCAGGATGCAAAAAAACAGGCTTCTCATACTCGGTGCAGGTTCTGCCGGAGAGTGGGGCCACATCTTCAGGGGAGCCGGGTATCTGGCAGGGACGGAAGTGGAGGCCGTTACAGAGGAACTCGATTCAAGCGACCAGAAAAGTTTTCAGGATGCCGGAGTTCCGGCTGTGCAGCTTTTTGCCGGGCCTCATGAAGATTACCACAGGCCGACGGACACGATAGAGAAGATTAACTCTTCCGGCCTTGTGAAAGTCGCTTCAGTAGTGAAAGAGGCCGTTGAATATCTTGCGCAGCGTGAACAGCCGCTCACGCGCACTGCCGGATTGTCGATACGGACCGAGTCTGAAACAAAGGGAGAGAGAAAAGTAACCTTTGGTATTATTCCCGATTTTACCTATGCAGGAAAAGGATGCAGGGTGTCAGGAATTGTTCAGGGTTCTCCGGCAGAAAGAAGCGGCCTTAAGGAAGAGGATATCATTATCCGCATTAATGCAACCGAGGTAAATAGCCTGAAAGACCTCTCCGATATTCTTAAATCGCTGAAGCCGGGCGATAAGGCTTCCGTTGTTTTTTTACGAAATGGTAAAGAAATGACGGCAGAGAGGGCTGTTGTGGAGAGATGATTTATAAGGGCGTATGAGAAGAGCAGATGTGGCATTGGAGCGGCTTTAGCCGCCGAAGGCGGGTACCTTGGAGGATCCCGATGGCTATCGGGAACCGAGAATGAGCGAGAATGCTGCGTCTGCTCTTCTCATCATGGATTAGCGAATAAGCCGGGCGAGGTAGAATTACAAATACTCCTCGATGCCGGTCTGTGACTTGAGTTTCCGGTAGACGACATCGGCTATTTCGAAGAGGTTCACGGTATCTTCCTTGTTATATATTCTGAGCAGATCAAGCGCTTCTTTGCTTCCTTTGCGGGCCTGTTCCCAGAGTTTTACGGCATCATAGCCGTCTAAACCTTTCACGCATTCATCCCGTTTGATTCCCAGGAGTGTTTCGAGTTTTTTCAGGCCGCCCTTGAACCCGATTTTTCTTGAGCCGAAGCAGATATCGAAGTGCGGGAAATCGAATTTGAGTCCGGGCATCGACCGCATGAGGAAAGGGATGTCGAACCCCGAGCCATAAAAAGTTATGAGATATTTATATCGTGAGAGCTCGGCACGGACATTTTCGAAGGTGAGGTTCACGCCCCTCACAAAGCATTTGTAATCGAACCCGTCGTATATACCGATAAGGGTCGCATACCCCCCGCTTCCCGGCATGAGGCCGTTTGTTTCGATATCGAGATATGCGGCTTCCCCTCTGAATTCCTCAAAGAGTCTCCAATGCTCTCTTCTTTTTATGGTGGCTGCAAAATAGCATGCATTTGCATTCGAGAGCTCCTGCTGGGCTGAAGCCAGATGTTCGTCGAAAAAACTTTTTTTTGGGCGGCTTATATAGTGTATCTCCCGCACAGTAAGGAAATCCTGCCAGGTTACGATGCCGGTTTTCCAGAGTCTCTTCTCGAGACGTTCGCCGATTCCCGGTAAAATGCTGAATGTATTTCTTATCATGGTTTTTAATTATACGTTATGGGATGACTTTTTGTCGCTTAACTGCCGGAGAAGTTCTGGAGCATATGGAGACCCGTGATTGCACGCGTATTGTGAGGATCGGATTTGATAGCCTTTTCGAACGAAGATTTTGCCCTCAGATGGAAACCGAGCCTGAGATAGACATGCCCGAGTTCAGAGAGGTAATCAGCGTTGAAGGGGTCGCGGGTCAGCGCCTGATTCAGCATCTTTCCCGCTTCGCGGAATGTATGTTCGTGCAGAAGAACGCGACCGAGATGAAAATAGTAGTCAGCAACTGAATCGTCAAGATAGATGGCCTGTCCGAACAGTTCCCGCGCTTCGGCAAATGCCCCCCTTTTGAATGCCTCTTTGCCCTGTTCGCATCTCGCTTTTGCCAGTTCTGTTGTGCTCTGCTGTGCGACCGGGGAGGGTACGGACACCTTCTCGTCATACGAAGCCCGCGTCATCGGATTGGAGAGTGTTTTGTATACTTCTGTTAAACGGGAGAAGATTGCGTTCAGTTTATTCTTCAAGTCAACGGAGGGAAGCTGCAGGTGTCTATCGGGGTGATACTCTTTCGCCGCAGTATAGTACGCCTTTCGAATTGTGTCCGGTGTTGCACGCTTTTCGATCCCGAGAAAGCTGTAATGATCAATGCCGGCAAGTCTGCGGTAGAGCGAATCGACTTGCTCGATGAACGCGGGATCGATCTGCGGCGAAGATTCTTTAAGGAGATCTTCAGGTATATCCTCCTGCCCGGACTTTTGCATGCTGATATACAGGACCCGAGTGCCCAGCAGGGCGTAAAGGGTCCCCATGGTCTGGAAATCCCCGAGAGGCGACAGAGAGAGGATTTCCTTCAGGGTTCGTTTCCCGTCTACGAGAGAGAGGATGGTATTATCCGCAGCGTCGATGGAAAGTTCCTGGAATAAATCCATAGGATCAGCTGAATAACGTAAGACGGCATGCAATGGCGGCATGGCGTTTGTGACAGAGGCGATATCATGAATACACTTAATACCCCGATAGATGATATTTGCGGTGCTCAGTTTCAACGTTATCATTTTGTCCGGCAGGCGTGGACTTTCGAAAAAAGCAAAGCTGCCGTTTTCCCATTGGAAGATACTGAAGATGATTTCTTCTACCTGTTTTTTTACGGACCAGATGATGTCCTCCGGTTTGCGATACCCAAGCTCAACGAGCATGGCGGCGTGAGTTTTTTCTTTTGTCTGTGAAATATCATGCAATTGCCGGTACTGGTCGGACGTTATTTTCCCTGCTCTCAGAACGGTTTCTATCAGACCGTCTTCCGCTGTATTCGATGTCGCATACACAATATCTCCGGTCCTGATATATATTTTCTTTGTCACAGGCCCGTTGCTGAAAACGAGTATCCCGTTTTTTGCGCTCCCCTGTAAATCGATCAGGATATCGGCGACGGGAAAGTTTTTCAGACGACCTGAGAGTGCTTTTTTCAGGCACCCGCCTTTCACATAGTTGCCGGACTTGTTTGACCATGTGATAATGCCCTCATCATCCAGATTGAGCGTTTCGATTCTGATCTGGACCTTTGAACCGGAAACGAAGAGCGGAGAACCATCGACGGAAAAACCAATGCCTTCGAGAGAATAATCGGTAGTGTTCCCCCTGAATGATTTTTCATCGAATGATATGAAACATTCTGAAGTGTGGGGATATCGCTTAAACCGTCTTTTATTGTTACCCGATGCCATTGTCAAGTGGATATCAGACCGTTGTCATCAGAGTCAAACGTATGCGCGCATGGGAGGAGGCTATGTGCCGGATTCGGGGAGATTTATGGTAACGACCTCACCTGCTTCGCCGAGATTCGCGAGGTCTTTGCCGTCGAAGCGCAACTTCACTCCGCCTGCGTTGCCGATTTTCAGAGAAAAACATTGTTTCTGCGCGCCATTCGGCCGCATCGCCGGGCTGCAGGAGAAGTTCCTTTGGCTCTGTTTTGTCGATCATGACCTGAAGCCAGGTCGTATCGTGCGCATTGATCTGGAGCAGATGTCCGCTCATGGCTCTTTGAGGAACACTTTCTGCTGCCGGTGTCATTTCTTTTTGCGGTTCTGCCGGGGGAACGGGAGATTCCGCTGTTTTTGTTGTGGTAGGCTGCTGAAGGTATATGAGAAACAGGGCTGCCAGAATAAGCAGCGCCGGAATCAATACGTATCCTGTCTTTTTCTTTTTCGATTGTGTTGTTGCCCCGACCGGTTTGTCCTGGGCCGGTTCAGGCTGTGCTATCAGCTGCATATAGGAACTGATTACAGGATCAGGATCGATATTCAGAACTCTTGCGTATTCATGGATATAGCCTTTGACATAGACCTCGGGAGGAAGGTTTTTTATGTCCCCGTCTTCGAGGGCTTTCAGATAGGAATATTTTATCCGCAAGGTGTTGGAGATTTCACGGAGATCAAGTCCTAATTCCTCCCGTTGTTGCTTTAATATCTCCCCTGCCAATGACCCTCCTCCAGAGAAAGGAAATTTTATTAATCATACCATATGATATCTTGAAGGGCAACAAATCAAGGGGTTTGAGGACATCCTGTGCTATTATAATTTACAATGCGTCGCGTTGTTGTGACAGGAATAGGGGCTGTCAGTCCGATCGGGAATTCTTTTCCTGATTCGTGGGATGCTGCAAAAGCAGGGATATGCGGCATTGCGCAGATTACACGTGTTGAGGCATCCGCCCTGCCATGGAAAGTGGCTGGAGAACTGAAGCACTTTGATGCGGAACAGTATCTTTCCCGAAAAGAAATACGCCGTCTGGACCCTTTTGTCCATTACGCCGTTGCTGCAGCGGTTATGGCAGCGAAGGATGCGGGGCTGATACGACGGGATTCGGGATTGATGGTTCAGCATTCAGAGAATCACCTGATTCCCGGACTCCTAACGTCAGCCGGGGTCATAATCGGTTCCAGCCGCGGAGGGATAAGCACAATAGAAAAAGTTTTTTCCGCCGATCACCAGGTATCAAATGTGAAACGGCATGTCTCTCCATATCTCATGCCTGCAACGACAATCAGCATGGCTTCGTCATATGTCGGACAGACGCTTGGGATAAAAGGGTATTGTCTCGGCATATCGAGCGCATGCGCGTCGGGTACGAGCGCGATAGGCGAAGCGTACCGGCTGATCAAATCCGGGTATAAAAACCCTGTGCTCTGCGGCGGTGCAGAGGCCCCTATCTGCAGGATAGGGCTTGAGGGATATGGAAGCTCAGGGGCGTTGTCACAAGGCAACAATTGCTCAGCGAGCAGGCCGTTCGACAGAACACGGGATGGTTTTGTTCTTTCAGAGGGTGCGTGCATTCTTGTCCTTGAAGAGTATGAGAGCGCAGTGCAAAGAGGGATAGAGATGTACGGTGAGATCATCGGCTACGGAAATACGATGGATGCATTCCATCAGACAAGGCCGTCATCTGAAGGAGAAGCAAGGGCTATGGCAACTGCGATCGGCGATGCCGGTTTGCGGCAGGAGGATATCGGTTTCATCAGCGCACATGGCACATCGACGCCACTCGGGGATAAGGCAGAAACCCAAGCTATAAAAACATTTCTCGGAAAACACGCATATCGGGTGCCTGTCACATCCGCCAAATCATCTACCGGTCATATGCTGGCGGCATCAGGTTCTCTTGAGGCAGCTTTTACCCTCATGGGGATGAAAGAGGGGTTGATTCCACCGACGCTGCATCTGAAAGAGAAAGATCCGGAGTGCGATCTTGACTATGTGACTGAATTGCGGGAAACGCACATTGAGCACTGCCTGTCCAATTCTTTCGGGTTCGGAGGGACCAATGCCGTCCTGGTTTTCAGGAGGCATGAAGCCTGAACTCTTCCATTGCTTCTTCCTCCGGATTGTCGGTGCCATCTCTGTATTTGGGCGAGAAATGCATGACGACGAGATGCTTGACTTCCGCCTCCCGTGCGATCCTGCCGGTGATTTTCGCAGTAAGGTGAAAACGGTTGAAAGCCCTTTCACGATCCTTATCCATAAAATATGCTTCGCTGTAGAACGTGTCGACGCCGCGGACGAACCCGATAATCTTCCTGATGTTTTCATCATCGGGTGAAACATCGGTTACATAGGCGATCTTCTGCCCTCTGGTTATTTTTGCGATTTCCCCCAGCTCTTTCAGCGTGTATTTTCTGTCATCGACAATAAATCCGGTTTCTCCCGGACGCTGTTCTCTGATGGCCTTCTTCAGTTCAGCAAGCCAGGGACCGACGGTCAACCCCATTTTCTTTAAAGAAGCCTTGTCGATATTGATATGGAATTCTTCCTCGGCTGAAAACGCAAGGCACGGTATCTGGTGGTTGAGTTGTATCGCTTTGACTGCAAAGAGCTGATCCTTCAGGAGAACGCCGCTGAAAGGTCTCGTGCCGTTCTCAATCCTCTGAAAGCAATTCTCTGCATCAAAACGAGATGAAACGATCGTATCTCCGTCTACGCGGAAGACTTCTATCTTCAGCGGATATTCCCTGATAAGGTTCCATGAGTAGCCTTTCAGTTTGCCTTCAATGCAATCGGCGATATTCGAAGGGCCGTATACCCTAAGCGGAAGCTCCCTTCGCAGGAGCGCCCTGATAAGAAGATCAAAACCGATGAAGTGGTCGATATGCGTATGTGTTACAAATACGTCCGTTATTTTCTGAAGATCGCCGGGGTTGAGGCTTGAAATAGTGCCTATATCGAATAGGAACGCCCTCTTTTCTCTCATGATTCTGACGTAGAGTGAAGGGTCCTCAAACGGTGGATTGACAAGGCTGTGGACGAAGGTTGGCTTCATGAGTGATTATAGGACATTGTGATATAATAATACCAATTTCGCAAGGGGCGTAACGCAGGGAGCAAGGGCAGGAGCCGAGCGCTGAATGACCACGTTGTTCTTTCGCCTTTTTTGCGGTAGAGTGGGAGGAATTATGTCCGAGCTGAGAAAGGACCCTATATCGGGCCGCTGGGTCATCATATCTGTAGAACGCGGCAAACGACCGACTGATTTTGTTTCCCCTTCGCAAAAAAAGAGAGGAGGGTTCTGCCCCTTCTGCCACGGGAACGAATACACGACCCCGCCGGAAATTATGGCGTTCAGGCCGCCTGAAACAAAACCGAATTCTCCCGGATGGTCGTTGCGCGTTATGGCGAACAAATTTCCCGCCCTCCAGATATACGGGGAACTGAACAAAACAGGCGAGGGAATATTTGACAAGATGAACGGGATCGGAGCACACGAGGTTGTTGTCGAGACGCCTGATCATATGCAGTCGCTCGCGACAATGTCCATGAAGGCCGCTGAAGACGCGCTCTGGGCATACCACATGAGGATTACCGATTTAAAGAAAGACCGACGCCTGAAGTACGTCCTGGTTTTCAAGAACGAGGGAGAAGCCGCCGGTGCTTCGCTGGAGCATTCCCATACACAGCTGATTGCGCTGCCGATTATCCCGAAGCTGGTGAAAGAAGAGACCGATGCCGCAAAGCGCTACTATGATTTAAAAGAGCGGTGTATTTTTTGCGATGTCATCGCCCAGGAGCTTGAAGCCAAAAAACGGGTGATTTATGAAAACTCGCGATACGTTGCTATTGCACCGTTCGCGCCGAGCGCGCCGTTTGAGACGTGGATATTGCCTAAAAGCCACGAATCGGTATTCTTTCCGACGGACAACAGCTTCACCCCGCTCGCCGAGATCCTTCAGGTTATCCTGAAACAGATGGATAAGATCCTCGATATTCCTCCATATAACTTTGTGCTCCATACGTCTCCGTTCACCGATGAGGTGAATGATTACTATCACTGGCATATCGAGCTCGTGCCGAAGCTCACAAAAATAGCCGGATTTGAATGGGGCTCGGGTTTCTACATCAACCCTACACCTCCCGAGGAATCAGCGCGGTTCATGCGGGAGGCGAAGATATGAGAATCGTGATCGCCTCGCCTGAGGCGGTTCCGTATATAAAGACAGGCGGCCTTGCTGATGTCGCGGGCACCCTTTGGAAAGAATACAGACTCATGAAACACGAGGCGATGATTTTCCTGCCGCTCTATAAAAAAATTCGCGACAGCCGGATGGCCCTGAAGGACATGGGAATAACGATTCGCGTGCCCGTGGGTGATACCGTAGTAGCAGGAAGAATTTACAGCGACCAGTCCTCTGCCTATTTCATCCGGTGCGATGAGTTTTTCGACCGTCCGGAACTCTATGGCACTCCTCAGGGAGATTATAGCGATAACGCATCACGTTTTGTGTTTTTCTCGAGGGGGGTTTTAGAGGCTTGTAAGGCGCTCAACCTGAGCCCGGATATCATTCACTGCAATGACTGGCAGACAGGCCTCGTCCCTCTTTATTTAAAGACGCTTTATAAGGGAGACGCTTTCTTTCGCAAGACGGCCACTTTTTTTTCGATTCACAACTTAGGGTATCAGGGCCTCTTCCCCGCATCTGAAATGCAGCTCACCAATCTCGGAAAAGAACTGTTTACGCCAGAAGGGATCGAGTTTTACGGAAAAGTGAATTTCCTGAAGGCCGGGCTTCTTGCGGCTGATATTCTGGGCACGGTCAGTACTACCTATGCGCAAGAGATCCTTATGAAGGAATATGGCTTCGGCCTCGACGGAGTGTTGAGAAAGCGGAAGGATGACCTTTATGGAATCATAAACGGCATCGATTACGGGGAATGGAATCCTTCGGGGGATGAGTTTCTCCCGGCTGTTTATAGCCATAAAAATATTTCGGGGAAAGCCCTCTGCAAAAAAGAGCTTCTGCAGACGTTGTTTCAGCCTGAAGACCTTGCTGCCGCGGAACGTATGCCGCTTATGGGAATGGTCGGGAGGCTGACGGCCCAGAAAGGATTGGATCTTGTCTTTGAAGCGCTCCCGGAACTCTTGTCTTTCGGCGTAAAGCTTGCTATTCTGGGAAAAGGAGATGAACAATATCAGAGAGATCTTTTGAAGATCGCCGGAAGGTATAAAGGCATGATTTCGGTCACTATCGGATTTGATGATTCCCTTGCGCACAGAATGTATGCGGGAACGGATTTTTTCCTCATGCCTTCCCGCTATGAGCCGTGCGGACTGGGGCAGCTTATTGCCTTGCGATACGGTTCGATCCCTATTGCCAGAAGTACAGGCGGACTCGCTGATACGATACTGGATTATGAACCCCTCGCCTCGAAAGGGACAGGATTCCTTTTTTCCGATTATACCCCCTCCGCATTCCTCGACGCCGTGAAGAGGGCGTTATGCGTCTATACTGATAGCCAGAAGAAGCCCGGAATGATCACCGAAGGCATGAAGATGGACTATTCATGGAAGAAATCGGCACAGAGGTATATTGATCATTATAAAAATGCTCTGGCAAAGAAGCGTTTATAAGGGCTGCTGAATATGAATATTGCCGACAGAGAAAAATTCACAGAGGTAATTTTCGAGAACATACGTGACGGCATTGTGATGCTTGATACAGATTTCAGAATACATGCCGTCAACAGCTCCATGGGCAAGTGGATCGGTGAACCCGTTTCTGAAATCATCGACAAGGATTGCAGGGAGATATTTCACGACAGGAGTTCAGTCTGCCCCCACTGTGCTGCCCTTTCTACCTTTGAAACAGGTGAACCGAATGTCATTACCCAAAAAGGGGGAAGTGATGATTCCCCGTCTTTTGCCGAACTTTCGGCATATCCGGTTAAGGACGAAACAGGCAGGGTCATCGAATGCGTCGTCTTTGTTCAGGACATCACCGACAGGATGCTCTGTCACGACGAGGTGCTCAGGCTCTATAACGAAGTCACCCAGACAAAGGAATATCTTGAAGGCATTATAGAGAATTCTGCTGACGCGATCGTTACATCCGACCTGAACGGCATCATTACTTCATGGAACAAAGGTGCGGAGCGGATATATGGGTTTACCAAGGAGGAGGTGCTCGGAAAATTCCTCCCGTTTATTCCGGAATTCCTTATTGACCCTGAATGGGAAAACAATCAGAAGATGAGAAACGGGGAGGTGTTGAGGAGGATCGAGACCTTCAGGAAGAGGAAAGACGGCAAGATCATCACCGTCAGCCTCACCCTTTCACCGATCAAGAACGGTTCAGGCGACGTGATCGGCATCAGCGGCATAACGCGGGACATATCAGAGAAGAAAGACGTTGAGAAGGAGTTGGTCAGGAGGAATCAGGAGCTGTCGCGGCTTTTCTTCATCAGTTCCGCGATGAGGGGGACCCTTGAACTGGAGCGGATACTGCGTATGGTCCTCACCGCCGTTACGATGGGGGACGGTCTCGGTTTTAACCGTGCGATCCTTTTCCTCATCGATGAGAACAGGAATGTACTGAAGGGTGCTATGGGAGTCGGGCCGTCAAGCCACGAAGAAGCGTTCCACATATGGGGAAAGCTCTCTATGGAAAGAAAGACGCTGCCCGACATTATGCAGGATATCGAAATAGGATCCCTGAAGAAGGATTCTTTTTTCGACAGGCTGAGCGTCGGGATAGATATCCCCCTGACGGAAGAAACGATCCTGACCAGGGCAGTGAAAGAAAAAATCCTCTTCAATATTGAAGATGTGACAAGAGAACCATTGTCCGATGCGGTGCTTGTGCAGCAGATCGGGACCCAGGCATATGCGGTAGTCCCCCTCGTATCGAGGAATAAGGTGCTCGGCGTTCTCTGGGTTGACAACTACTTTAACCGGAGGCCGATCACCGATGAAGATATGAAGTTTCTTACCGCTTTTTCGAATCATGTTGCGTCCGCAATAGAAAATGCCCGTCTTTTTGAGCAGGTAAAGCTCGCAGAACAGGAACTTGAGAATATCTTTGAGTCGATATCGGATATGGTCTACTTCGTCACTGAGGATTATGTTGTGAAGAGCATTAATAAAGCGGTGTCCAGAAGGCTGGGTAAAGCGCCCGAGGAGATCATCGGCAAAAAATGCTACGAGGTTTTTCACAGCATGAGCGAACCATGGACTAAATGCCCGCATCATAAAACCGTAGAAACAAGAACGTCTTTTGTCGAAGAGGTTGAAGATCCTTTTCTCGGAGGAACATGCATTATTTCGAGTTCCCCAATATTCGATACCGCGGGCGCCTTCATTGGTACGGTGAACATCGTGAGCGACGTTACGGAGCTGAAAAATCTGCGTGAACGGGTCATCAAGACAGAGCGGATGGCGGCCCTCGGAGAGGTTGCAGCGCGGGTAGCGCATGAGATCAGAAACCCGCTCGTTTCGCTCGGCGGATTTGCAAAGCGGCTCGAAAAGAGGCTTGACGGCGGGTTGAAGGAATATGCGGACATCATTGCAAAGGAAGTCGGGCGGCTCGAGATGATCCTGAATGAGATCCTTGGTTTTGTCAAAGAGGCGCGGGTCATGAAAGAGACCGTCAATGCGGGCAGGATACTCGAAGAAGTGATCGCCCCGCTGCAGGCCGAGATCGAAGATAAAGGGGTGGTTTTTGTAAAAGAATTTGGAGAGCCGATCGAGATTTTTGTTGATCCCAACAGAATGAAAGACGCCTTACTGAATATCCTGAGAAATTCCGTCCAGGCAGTCGACCCCGGAGGTACGGTCACAGTCAAAACATACAGGAAAGAAAATGAGTGTGTTTTTGAAATTACTGATACGGGTCCGGGCATATCCGAAGCGGACAAGCCCTTTCTTTTTGATCCGTTTTTTACGACGAAAAAAGCAGGCACCGGACTCGGTCTTACAATAACACACAGAATTATTGAAGAGCACTCGGGGCGCATAGAAGTGAGGAGCGAACCCGGAAAAGGAAGCACCTTCAATGTATTTATACCGTTAAAAAATGAATAATGAGGGATAAAAAGGGAGGAGGATTATGAAAATACTTATCGTGGATGATGATCTGCACATTCAGCGTCTCTATAAAGAGGAATTTGAAGACGAAGGCTATGAAGTCGTGGTCGCATCCAACGGCAAAGAAGCGATGGAAAGGTTCGAGCAGGAGGCTCCTGATATTGTGACCCTCGATATCCTGCTGCCCGATGTGGATGGTATCCGTATTCTGAGGCAGATGAAGGAGAAGAATCCAAAAATACCGGTTATTATGTCTACGGCCTATGATTACAGGGATGATTTTGCCGTCTGGGCATCGGAGGCCTATATTGTCAAATCATCGGATCTTGATGAATTGAAGGCTATGATTAAGAAGCTGCTCAACAAATAATAATGTCGCGAAACATATACCTCGAAAGCACGCCGTTGGATGAAGCATTGCAGGCATGGCTTTCACGGCTCGTTTCCGAAGGAGTCTTTCGACCGCTTGAAGGCGAACAAATCCGTGTTACAGATTCCCTCGAACGGGTCACCGCCGAAGCGGTAACCGCGCGTATCTCCTCTCCTTTTTATCATTCATCTGCTATGGACGGCTACGCTGTCCGGTTCGCCGATACATTCGGCGCGTCTGAAAAAAAACCAAAAATGCTCGCCGTCGGAAAAGGAGCCGTATATGTCGATACCGGCGACCCGATCCCGGACGGTTTCAATGCGGTGATCATGATCGAAGACGTTAATATCATTCAGGAGCATGGGACACCGGCTGAGCATATCGAAATCACTGCACCCGCAACTCCATGGCAGCATGTGCGGGTGATCGGGGAGGATATTGTTGCGACTGAACTGATTTTACCTGAGAACCAGCTGATAAGGCCTGTTGATATTGGGGCTATGCTCGCAGGGGGTCATGTAGAGGTTTCAGTAAGGCGAAGGCCAAAAGTGGTCATTATCCCGACAGGCTCAGAAATTGTGGAACCGGGATCAGCACTCAGAAAAGGGGACATTATCGAATATAACTCGAGAGTGCTCGGTGGTCTTGTCTCAGAATGGGGTGGGGAACCGGTCAGAAATTCCATCATTCCGGACAATCTCGATGAAATCAAAAAAGCAATACTCAATGCGCTCAATAAGGGAGATTTGATTGTTGTGAATGCAGGTGCGTCCGCCGGATCGGAAGATTTTACGGCTCAGGCCGTTAAGGATCTTGGAGAGGTCATTCTGCACGGCGTAAATATAAAACCAGGAAAGCCCGTCCTCCTTGGCTGGGTAGGAGAAAAGCCAGTTCTCGGCATCCCCGGATTTCCCGTATCTGCATACCTTACGTTCAGTTTATTCGCAAAACCGCTTTTATTCAGATGGCAGGGCATTGAGCCGGAACGCCCTGAAATGCTGAAGGTGAAGATGTCACGGCAGGCAGCGTCTGCCCTTGGACAGGAGGAATTCCTCAGGGTGAAGATCGGTAAGGTCGGTGATACTTTTGTCGCAACACCAGTGACCCGGGGCGCAGGGGTACTTATGTCCCTCGTGCGCGCTGACGGAATTGCGCGAATCCCTGCCATGTCAGAGGGACTCGGGGCAGGAGCAGAGGTAGAAGTAGAACTCTTAAGACCGAAAAGCGATATAGAGCGCACGATCGTCTGCATCGGCAGCCATGACAATGCCCTTGATCTCCTGGCGAATACCCTTAAGAAAAGATTCCCTGAACTGAATCTTTCATCTGCCCATGTAGGGTCAATGGGAGGTTTGATGGCATTGAAAAGGGGCGAGGCGCATGTGGCGGGAACACACCTCCTTGATGAGGAAACAGGTGAATACAATATTCCATTTATCAGAAAAATACTGCCCGACAGGAGGATTCTGCTCCTGAATCTTGTCTACCGGGAACAGGGACTTCTCGTACTGAAAGGCAATCCCAAGCATATCAAGGGCTTTGAAGATCTGAAGAGGGCCGATGTCGTATTCGTCAACCGGCAGTCAGGAGCCGGGACGAGGCTTCTTACCGACAAATGTCTGCGGGACCTCAGGATAAACCCGAAGGATGTTCAGGGATACGAGAGGGAAGAATATACTCATATGGGGGTAGCTTCCGCGGTGCTTACAGGGCTTGCTGACGCAGGGCTTGCAATCCTCGCCTCCGCACGCGCACTGGATCTTGATTTCATCCCCGTCGCGAAAGAGCGCTATGATCTTGCCATCCCGCATGAGTTTTTTGAGACCGACATGATCCGCCGTCTCGTCAGCATCATATGTGGTGACAGCGAATTCAGGGAGACGGTAAGAACGCTTGGCGGCTATGATGTCTCAGATATGGGCAAAATCCTGTACGAAGGCTGATCAGCCTTCGTTGTGCGATTCTGTTTTTTCGTACTTCCCGTCGATAACCCGTTTTGCACCAATAAACCGTTTAAAGTAGTAAGGCGTTTCGAGACTGTCTATCGTTACTTTTTTGGACCGCGAAGAGGCATGGATAAAAAGGCTGTTGCCGAGGTATATCCCCACATGCGAGGGGAAGGATGCGTACGTTTTGAAAAAAACGAGATCACCGATAGAGAGTTCTTCCTTGTCGACGGGATCTCCCTCGGTGAACTGCTCACGTGCAGAACGTGGCAGGCTGACCCCGATTACGTTGTACACTTTCTGGACGTATGCCGAGCAATCAATTCCCAGCAGACTGTTCCCGCCGAAGCGGTAAGGGATGTCCAGCAACTTTCTTGCGAAGAGAATGAGTCTCTCCTGCATCCCCATGTCGCTCAGTTCGTACAACGTAGAGGCTACTTCGGTTCCGCTGTCCGGAGAGGCCTGTGAAATGATCGCGTCGTAGGTTTTCCCATCTTCGCTCTCTGAGATACTATATCCGGCGGCGAGGTCGCCTGCTTCAGAACCGTCTATATCTGCAAGATCGTCTGCATCTGTACCGGAATTTCTCGTGATCCGACGGGGGGTGTCTCCTTTTTTTGCAATGTACGTCTCTCTTCCGGATTCTTTCACGATAAGCCTCTGACCGGTTTTTAATTTGGCCGAATGCATATTATTGAGCGTTTTTATTTTTCTCACTGAAGTCGAATATTTTATTGAGATCGCATAGAGTGAGTCCCCTCTTTTTACAACATGCACCGACGCTCCACCATGCTGTTTTCCTGCAGAAATACTCTTCGCAGAGCGCTTACTCCCTGCCGCAGCATTTTTGCGTGAGGAAGATTTCTTCCCGGCAGGAATCGTTATTTTTGCGCCAGGTTTCAGACTTCTCGTTTTGAGGTTATTGACTTCTATAAGATCACGTGAGTTTACCTTGAATTTCTTTGCTATTCCCGAAGGAGTATCGCCTTTTTTTATCGTATAGGTGGTATGGGCGTATAGAGTGCCTGACAGAAAGACCGTCAGGACAAAGCTGACTACCAGAAGACGCATGAGTTTCTTCATTCGTACCTCCTCATCAGGCCGCTTCCTCGCGGATAAGTTCCTTGAGAGTAGGAAGTTCCGTGAGATCCTTCAGCCCGAAATATTGCAAAAATTCTCTCGTTGTTCCGTAAAGGAACGGTCTGCCGGGTGCTTCCTTGCGGCCCATAATTTTAATGAGTCTTTTTTCATACAGGGTTTTAATAGCGCTGTCGGAGTTGACGCCCCTGATCAGTTCAATCTCCGCCTTAATAATAGGTTGCTTGTATGCTATGATGGCAAGAGTTTCAAGAGAGGGCATCGACAGCTTGCTCGATACATGGACGGCTTTGAACTTCTTGACCCATTCCGCATACGCAGGATTTGTCACCATCTGATAGCCATTGGCGATTTCAACAACGAGCAGGCCGGAGTTCCGGTCTTTGTACTCCTCGATGAGCCCGGTCAAAAGCCTTTTGATTTCCTGTTCGGGAAGTCCTGTCACATCCTTCATTACTGCCAGCGTCATGACTTCTCCCGAAAGGAAAAGAAGCGCTTCGATAACCGCTCTTCTGTCCCTGTCTTCCTGCATAAAACGATTTAACCATACCAAAAAAAGCGAAAAATATCAATTTATTTCTTCAGGGGCCTCTTCTTTAATGGTTTTATCCGTTTGCTCCCTCAATCGCTTTCGATCAAATCCTTTCTCTCCTTTTCTGGCCGAGACGGGATGACTGCGCAGTTTCAGGGCTGCTTCTACCGGTATGCGGTATACCTTCTTTTTTCGTTTTTCTCTTTTTCACTGGAGTTGCGTACAACACATTCGTTTCATAGGACTATACACTATCACGAATAACCGATCAAGCGATGTACTTCCTATATTATTTTATCATTTGCTATAATAAGCGCTTAAAAGATAAGAGCAAAAAATGTTATGCGTTTTGCTGAACGTTGTGAAATGAAGAGTTAGATTATGGAGAGCCGAGAAAATGCGTTCCGATAATCGGGCAATGGAGACAGAGGGACCAGGCAGATTAATCGTTATCGATGATGAGGTGGAAACCATAACGCCGGTCTGCGAGTTTCTCTCTCACTGCGGTTATGCTGTGTCCTCTTTCACATCAGGGAGGGATGCCCTGAAAGCGATGAGAGAAAGGCCTTTTGATCTGCTTCTGACCGACCTCATAATGCCTGAAATGGACGGCATAACGCTGCTTCGCGCTGCCCTCGATATCGACCCCTCACTTATCGGGATTATCATCACCGGGCAGGGGACGATACGAAGCGCCGTGGAAGCAATGAAGGTCGGAGCGTTTGATTATATACTGAAACCGCTTGAACTGAAGCTCCTGAGGCAGATCGTTTCGCGCGCGATGAACGTGCGCAGGCTTCTGAGGGCGGAAAGCAAATACCGGTCGATCTTCGAAAACGCAGTGGGCGGTATTTATCAGACTTCGCCCGAAGGACGCTGCATCACCGCAAACCGCGCGTTTGCGCGCATACTGGGCTATTCGTCTCCTGAAGAAATGATAACGAATCTCGATGACATGGGCCGGCTTTATGCAGAACCGGGCCGCAGGGAGGAGTTTGCCCGTCTTATGCGAAAGAATGCTGTGGTAACAGGGTTTGAATCGCAGGTGTACCGAAAAGACGGCAGTACTATATGGATATCCGAAAGCGCGCATCTCGGTGTGTACTGCAAGCGGCAAACTTCTCTATTATGAGGGCATTGTTGAGGATATCACGATGCGAAAAAAGGCAGAAGAGGAATTAAGGACCTCGCGCGAACAGCTGCAGAACCTTTCCGCCTATCTGCAGTCGGCCCGGGAGAAAGAGAGGATGTATATCGCCCGTGAGATTCATGACGAATTGGGACAAACACTGACGGCCCTAAAAATGGATGTATTCTGGCTGCATAAAAAATTTTCGATGGATCAAAAAACAATGCTCGAGAAAACGAATTCAATGTCAGCGTTAATCGATTCCGCAGTTAAGACGGTCCGGAGGATTTCGAGAGAATTGCGGCCGGGATTGCTGGATGATATCGGACTGACCGCCGCTATCGAATGGCAGGTTGGGGAATTTCAGCAAAGGACAGGGATACGATGTGAACTGGTCAGGGAACCAGAGGAAATAATCGTCGAACAGGATATTTCAACAGCTGTATACCGTATTTTTCAGGAAACTCTGACAAATATTGCTCGACATTCAGGCGCAACAATGGTAAAAATATTTTTAGAAATGAAACCGCGTGAAATTTTGCTGCAGATCAGAGATAACGGCAGTGGCATATCGCAGGAAAAGATCGAGAGTACCAAGTCGTTTGGACTGATCGGCATGCGGGAGCGCGTCCGAATTCTTCAGGGAGAGCTGAAACTCGGCAGCGTAAAAGGCAGGGGGACTCTCGTGGAAGTAACTATTCCGCTTTCCAGGAGGGAACCACCGCTATGATAAAAATCGTTATAGCCGACGACCATGCCATCGTCCGCAAGGGACTCAAGCAGATTTTATCCGAAACCCCCGATATGTTCGTTGCTGCAGAGGCGAGCAGCGGTGAGGAGGCGCTGAAGCGGATCTCTGAAAGGAAGTACGATATGGTCCTCCTCGATATTTCTCTGCCGGGGAAAAGCGGTTTGGATGTCCTCAGGCTGATCAAGAGAGCAAAACCAAAACTTCCCGTTGTTATGCTGAGCGTCCACACGGAAGAACAATATGCGATGCGGGCGTTCAAGGCCGGTGCTTCCGGATATCTTACAAAAGAAAGCGCTCCGGAAGAGCTGATTTCGGCATTGCGGAAAATATCCCGCGGCGGCAAATATGTCACTTCCTCCCTCGCCGAAAAAATGGCGTTTGCCATCACCGCCATAAAGAGAGAAAAGATGCCTCATGAACGGCTGTCGGACCGCGAATATGAGGTAATGTGCATGATTGCATTAGGAAAAACGATCAACCAGATTGCGAAGAAATTATCACTCAGCGGATCGGCTGTCAGCACCTACCGCGCCCGGGTCCTCGAAAAAATGAAGATGTCCAGTACTTCTGATATAATTCGTTACGTTGTAAGACATGGGCTGCTTGTGGATTGCGAGAGATAGAACGTATTGTTAAATAACCCTCATCTGCTGCTAAGCCTAACTCCTTTATTTATCACGATAATTTAAACGGTTTGTAGTTGAAAACTTACAGCATGTAGTTGAAAACCTACAAATTGTAGTTGAAAACCTACACCATGTAGTCCAAAACCTACAGACAAAATGGGGTTTTTCCCTCTATTATGGAGAATACTTCAATGCTGTCCGATGTGATGGTGGAGAACAATCGACTGTAAGAGGGATAGAGAAATGAAAAGAACGGTTTCCGGACGGGTGCTCGTCGTTGACGACGAGATGGATGTAATGACCTCACTTTGCGCTATCCTTTCCGAGGTCGGGTATGATGTGGTTGGATTTACCAGGGGCAGGGATGCGCTCGAAATGTTGAAGAAGCAGTCTTTCGACGTTCTCCTGGCAGATTTAGATATGCCCGATATGAATGGTCTGGAACTCCTGCAGAAAGCGCTGGGAGAAGACCGCTATCTGCTTGGTTTTATCATCACCGGAAAGGGAACAGTGCAGACAGCGATAAAGGCACTCGGGATTGGGGCTTTTGATGTTATAGCAAAACCCTTTACGCTTGAAGTTCTCCGTATGAAGATATCCCGTGCGCTTGAGGTGAGACATCTGCGCATGGGGGAGGGCCTGTTGAACTGTATTTTCGAGAACACGGCTGAAGGGATTTATCTTAATGCCCCTGGCGAACACTGTATCATGGCGAATAATGCGCTGGCCCGCGTCTTCGGTTATGATTCTCCCGATGAGCTGATTTCAACCCGGAATGATCTTCTTCGGTATGTCGAACCAGGCCGTCGGGAAAAGTTCCTGCGATTATTGGACAAGAGAAATGCTGTATCAGCGTTTGAGTCGCAGGTATTCTGTAAAGACGGCAGCACGATCTGGATTTCCGAGGATGTCCAGGTAGTCCGTGATATGCAGGGGAGAGTGAACTATTACAGAGGAACAGTGCGGGACATCAGCGGCAAAAAGCGGGAAAAAGCAGGTCAACGTGAAAGCGAACGGAATTTACGCCTGTGGGCTGAGAACGCCGAAAGGAATAAAGAACGCTGTTTCGACGTTATGGATGAATTATGTGCTGCGTATACGGACCTCGAAGAGAATCTTGTCTCTCTTTTTACAACACTATCGAATACGGTCGACGGCAGGAGAGGATGGACAAGAGGCCATTCGGAGAAGGTGGCCGGTTATGCAGTGAAGATTGCGCTTGAGATGGGGCTTAATGAAGTACAGATACAGGACATCCGGCTTGCAGCGCTTTGTCACGACATAGGCGCATTGAGCCTGAACGATTCACTCATCGATAAACCGACCCCTCTTACGGAAGAGGAATACGAACTGATAAAGCAGCATCCTGCTCAGGGAGTAACCATACTGCAGGGCGGGGAACGCCTCAAAGATATCGTACCACTGGTCAGACACCACCATGAAAGGGTAGACGGATGCGGATACCCGGACGGATTGAAGGACGACGAGATACCGATCGGATCCATGATCATCCATGTCGCTGAATCGATTGATTCAATGACTGCCGACAGGCCCTACCGTCTGGCGCCGGGGAAGAAGTATGCACTCTCAGAATTGAATAAATGTGCTGGTCTGCAGTTTGATCCGCGCGTCGCCCAGGCGGCGATAAAGATGTTGTCGCGGTGAGAAACAACTGTTGTAAGTAAGCTATGATATCTATATTTTGATTGAGACAGGGGCTATTTTATGTCTGAAGGCAAAAGGATGTTTGATTTTATAAGAATTATGCTTTTCTCACTCGCCGGAGTTCTGGCAATATCGTTTTTTGATCCCGCTGCAGCAGCCATCATCACTGTAACAAATAGTAATGACAACGGCCCGGGCTCACTTCGACAGGCGATTATTGATGCCGCTCCGGGAGATACAATAAATTTCGATGTCACCGGTACTATTTCTCTTACCACCGGCGAGTTATTAATCAACAAGAGCTTAACGATTATTGGCCCCGGAGCATCTGTTCTGGCAATAAGCGGTAATAATAGCAGCCGGATATTCAATATAACGGCAGGAGAGGTTAATATTTCTCATGTAACGATAACTGGTGGTAATCCGGGAGTTGTATTCGATGGTGGGGGCATTCTCGTCAACGGGTTCGCCTCTTTGATGCTAACTAGCAGCATTATCAGCGGCAATACGGCAAGTAGCGGCGGCGGGCTCTCCGTCGATGCGGGTTCTCTCAGCCTGATCAACAGCACAGTCAACGGAAATGCCGCTCCTTTCGGCGGAGGCATCAATAGCAATTTCAGTAATGTAGTGCTTGATGGCAGCACTATCAATGGAAACTCAGGAGGCAATACAGGAGGAATTCTTAGTATCAGTAGTTCAGTTACGCTAAGAAATAGCTATATTACTGCAAACAGCGAAGGAGGAATTAGAAGTATTAGCGGCTCGTTGACATTGGACAACACAGTAGTAAGCGGTAATACAGCGCCTCATACCAGTGGTGGGGGCGTATTAATCTCTACAGGCTCTATGTCAGCCGTTAGAAGTACAATCATCAATAACTCGGCCGTCTCCGGTGGCGGTATTAGTAATAATAACGGCACTCTTACACTATCTGCTGTATCGCTCAGTAACAACACGGCAATTAATTGGGGCGGTGGCATGGAGAGTTTTGGGCAAGTGGCCATGACTAACGTTACCATCGACAATAACTCTGCGGGTAGCGGTGGCGGCATCTTCGATAACGGTGGTACCGAAATTCTGAGAAACTGTACAATCAGCGGAAATACTGCAACCGTTCAGGGCGGGGGTACCTTCAACAGAGGTATGCTGACATTGGTTAATGTCACCATGCATGCCAATTCGGCATCCATAGATGGCGGAGGAATTTTTAACTTCGATGGAACTGTAGGTGTAAAGAATACAATACTTTCCAGTAGCCTATCGGGCGGGAACTGCAGTGGAGTGGTTGCCTCTCAGGGTCATAACCTATCCAGTGATAACACGTGTGGGTTCACTGGTGAGGGTGACCTTGTCAATACTGATCCACTGCTCGGCCCGCTGCAGGACAACGGTGGCCCTACGTTCACTCATGCACTTTTTGAAGGCAGTCCTGCCATTGATGCAGGAGATAACGGGGGGATTCCGGCGACTGACCAGAGAGGTTATCCGAGGATTTGGAATGGCACAGTTGATATCGGAGCATATGAGTATGGACAGAGGCTGGTATCTGTCCCATCCTTGAATATGTGGGGGATGATAGTCCTTGCGCTGCTTGCAGGTATCGGGGCTGTCTGTTATCTGTGGGTGCAGAGAAATCCGGTGATTTGAGAAAAGAGGGAACGGACTGAAAGCCATAGCTTGTGGCTTGACACCTGCATGCTGCAGTGGTATTCGATAATGAAATCTGGATAATCGGCGGCAAAGTTTCTTCGTCTGGGAATCATATTAATGATGTCTGGTATTCGAACTGACGACGTAATCGACTTATCTCCAGAGAGGGGAAAGTGGTCTCTGCTCTGAAGACAAAAATTACGGGGACACCAAGATACTTATGACGCTACTAACGCCCTTTAGCTTTTATGAACTCTTCCCACTTCCTGCGCTTTTCAGGAGAAACAAATTCATTCACGAAGCTGTTTGCATCTTCAAGCCACTGGAGTTTTGCCTCAGCAGAAATTCCCTGAAATTCCCTCAGCTTTTCTATCGAAAGACGAAAACTGAAGGGTGCTTTTGTCTCCGGGGCTTCATCCATTTCCCTTACATCCTTTCCAAATCATCAAGGGCCGCTATGTCTGCAATATCCTGCGGCCTTTGTGCCGCCATTTTCATTATTTTTAAGTGCCTTTTTGAGACAACAGGTATTCTGATGCCCCTCGACTCAAATACGACGAGTTCTTTTTCTATTTCATCAAAACTGACAGGTTCGTTGATAAATACGTCAATCAGGTTCATGGGCCTGGCGGGATGAAAAAAGCTGAAAACCTTCATCCCCTTTTCTTCTTCCCATCTTTTTCTGTTCTCAGGGTTTATCAATTCTTCGGTTTTGACCGGCTGTTTCGGTTCGTATCCAAGATCATTCATTACAGAAATAAAGCGTGTAAGATTATCTGTTGTAAGCTTGATAATCAAGTCAAGGTCTGCTGTAAGCCTTACAACTCCATGCAGAACAAGAGCAATTCCTCCGGCAACTGCATACCTTATCCCCCGATCCATCAGCGCCCTGAAGACTTCTTCATAGAACATGATACGATTATATCACTGCCTATGGTAAATTTCCTGCCTGATGACATCCCGATTGCTGGCGATGTATAATTTTCCATAAACATTGGAGTTACGAAGAAGTTCATAAGTAAAACCACATTATTATCTTAATTTTGTCATTCTGGCTTGTCCAGAATCATTCTTTTATCAAAAAGATTCCCGACAAGCGGGAATGACAGAAGTGGCTTTACTTATGGTCTTATTAGTATGTGAATCCGGAATAAAAAAACCAAAAGGGATATCCGGATGAAACGAATCGTTGTCAAGATCGGCAGCAATATCCTTGCTGACGATAAAGAGGGACTTGATACCAAAAGGATAGCCTCGATTGCAGCAGATATCTCCGCGTTGCAGGACAAAGGGTACGAGGTCGTGGTCGTGTCCTCGGGTGCCATTGCCGCGGGGATGCGCAAACTCGGGCTCAAGGAAAAACCGAAGGACGTCAAGCTCAAACAGGCTGCTGCTGCGGTCGGCCAGAGCAGTCTCATGTGGGCTTATGAGAGGGGGTTCAGCGAGCACGGGAAGAAAGTGGCCCAGGTCTTGCTTACACGGAACGATCTTTCGGACAGGAAACGGTATATCAATGCAAAAAACACCCTCCTCACCCTACTTTCCTTTAAAGTCGTGCCGATCATCAATGAAAACGATACTGTTGCAACCGATGAGATCAAGTTCGGCGACAACGACCATCTTGCATCTCTGGTCGCAGGACTTGTGGAGGCCGACAGGCTTGTCATCCTTTCTGATGTCGAAGGGCTTTATACGGCCGACCCACGACAAAGTGCAAAGGCAAGACTCATCGAGTGCGTTGAGGAGATTACGCCTGAGCTTGAGCAGAAGGCAGGCGGCGCGGGCAGCATTGTGGGCACCGGCGGGATGTATTCAAAGATCCTCGCGGCGAAGAAGGCTGTTTCTTACGGCATCCTCGTGAATATCATCAGCGGGAGGAAAGACGGCCTCTTGCAGTCCCTGCTCGACGGACACCCCAGCGGAACCCTGTTCAGACCAAAACAGGAAAAACTGTCTTCGAGAAAGGGCTGGATCGCCTACGGAAGCCGCGCAAAGGGGAGCCTTGTTCTGGATGAAGGTGCGATAAAAGCGCTGGTAGAAAGGGGGAAAAGTCTTCTCCCTTCAGGAATTGTCGATGTCGAAGGAGGTTTTGAGACAGGGGACGCAGTATATTGTCTCGATGCGCGCGGGACCCGTATCGCCAAAGGACTTATCAATTATTCTTCTGCTGAAATCGAACGGATAAAAGGCAGGAAGACCGCGGAAATAGAAAAGATCCTCGGATATAAATATTCTGATGAGGCGATTCACCGGGATAATCTGGTGCTGATTTAGGATGTTCGGCTCTTGCGTACCGGTCTTTTTCGCATCCCGTCGATCGCATGATAGAACGCAAGCATGGGATGACGATAGAGCATGCGGGGGCCTGCGTATCTCATGACGTCCCGTATTTTTCTCCCTCATATCGGGTTTATAACAATGTACCCTGCAGTTTCCGCAGGAGGTTTTTCCTTCCTGAAACGGGCATTTATCGAGACGCCTCCGGGCGTAATCCAAGAGGTTATTGCAATCATCACATAGGGGATTGCGGTTTTTATGCCTGCCGCGACAAAAGATACGGATCATCGCCTCAACAGTTTTTTCCTCTCTCAGCATTCTGGGGTGTTTTTCATGCATTGTGGATACTCTATTTGACTGTAATATAGATCTATTTATCCCCGCTATTAAGAGGGGTAGGGGTGTGTAATAAAAAAAGAGGGGCTTCTAATGAAGCCCCTGCTGTGATCGATTTGCTTCTCTCTTCGAATCATTCACAAGAAAGTATTTCTACTCTGGTTGTTCTGTGACAGGTGTTCCATTTCCCGTTCCGGTTAGCTTGACGTTGGAAACATCTCCACCGATTTCTTATTATACTTCACTGTGGCTTTTCCTTTAATATATATGGGATTAAACCACACTTTGACATCATCCCCGAACTCGATATACGCATCAGTTACATCATCGACAATGGGGTTGTCATAATTATAAAGATAATCATCTGCCGATATCGGTGCCAGAGCATCCGGCGTTATACCGGTTATCGTGACCGCTAACTGTTTGGCACTCCACTTGAGTTGTATCTGAAGATACTGATACGTTCTATTGTAATAGTCAGGTTCTTCAGTTCTCACCAGAATTTTAGCGCTTTTTGCCTTCCCCTGCGAATAAATCTAGGATCTTCGCCAAGTGGGCAATACCACTCGAAATATCCGACATAGATATAAAACTCGGTATCACGGTTGAACTTGCTGATATCAATTCCGGCAAGTGAAATCTTTGCGGTTATTGTGAACTTCCCGAAATCGCGAACCTCGTACCCCCATTCAGTCAATCCTACTTTCTGAACATACGTTTCGGTGAACTTAAACGTATTGGCGGCAGCAGCGGCGTATACATTTGCCGAGGTTAGAGCAACGATCGATAGGAACAGTATCAAACTTATCACGATACGTCTTTTCATTTTTTCTCCTTTTTACGGAATCCGATGGTTATTACTCTAAGCCAAAAGCTGATATTCCCTATTTTTATACTATACCAAATACTATAAAAAAATCATGTCAGTCAGTTAGAAAAATACGTAAAGAGAATAATAAGCAATGAAATCAATGCATTATAGAATTGACGATTCTCGTATTAACGCATTCAATAGAGCATATAATAAGCCCGCATCTTTCTGAACTCGTTAAGGGCTTGCTGCCATTCTTTCACAATCTGACGCGGATCCAACCTCTCTTTGACGGACTGCAGAACTTTTCGCGAGCCGACCAGAGGAAGGGTTTTATCAAGCTGAAAGTCTTTTGGATAAAGCCGGTGAAGCGCACTGGCTATCTCAATCCCCAGGGCAGGGGAATCAAGTGCGTTCCTATCATTGAGAATGATGCGGACGCCGTGGCAGCGCCTGTTTTTATACGGGCTGCTGTTGGGAGTGAAATCAGCGGGGACGAAGCGGATGCCGCTGATTTTACGCTTTGTCAGATATTCTGCGAGTTTTTTTGCATGGATCCAGGGAGCGCCAAACACTTCAAAGGGGGTTTCAGTCCCCCTCCCTACACTGACATTCGCGCCCTCAATCAATGCCACTCCGGGATAGAGCGCTGCCTGGTTCAGGGAACGAATATTCGGCGAGGGGTTTACCCACTTCAGGCCGGTTTCATCGAACCAGAAATCCCGTTTATAGCCAACCATTTTTATAACGTGCAAATCAGCGCCGATGGAATTTTCCCTATTGTACATCTCTGCCATTTCTCCGACAGTCATGCCGTATCTGACCGGCAATGGGAAATATCCGGTGAAGGATTTCAGGTCTTTTTCCATCACAGGCCCCTGCACCGATAAACTGTTGAGCGGGTTTGGACGGTCCAGGATATAGAGCGCAATCCCTTTTTCCGCAGCAGCTTCGAGTGCGTATCCCATCGTTGTGATATAGGTATAGAAACGGACGCCGATATCCTGGATATCGAAGATCAGCGCGTCGATTCCGTCGAGCATCTTTTCTGTTGGTTTTAGAGAATCTCCATAAAGACTGTAAACCGGTACTCCTGACAGAGGATCTTTTGTTGAAGGAACTCTGTCATCTGCCTTTCCCGACAGTCCGTGTTCCGGGCTGAAGATTGCTTTCAGTTTGACCCCCGGCGCATTGCGGAGAAGATCGATCGTGCGGATTCCGGAGGAGGAGATTCCGGAATGATTTGTGATGAGACCGATACGAAGCCCGTCAAGTTGCCTGAATCCTTCCTTCACCAATACATCGATCCCGAGGTCCACCATCTTTGTTTCCCTGTTCTTGGTCCCTCGCTGTTGGTCCTGTTGTAATAGACTGCAAGAGAAGGTCTCCTCGCAGTGATCTGTTTTTCTGATAAGGACCCGACGGCCTTTGAAACGACTGTCATAATACGGTCGCGCAGGGGTTCGGCATCGCCCTTTCCGTAAGGGTGGACTCTATTCGTTAAAATAATGACGTATATGTTCGAGACAGGATCAACCCAGAGGAATGTCCCGGTAAAACCTTTATGTCCATAGGAACCTATTGGCTGCAAAGCATCCCGGTTTGAGACTAATGGTGCGTCGATATTCCAGCCGAACCCCCTCTGCGGTGATTTTCCTGAAGGAGATTGAGGTAACGTCATTTTCTCTATCGTCTCAGGATGAAGGACCTCGATCTTGCGGAGACTTCCGCCGGACAAAAGCATTCTCGCAAAAAGCGAGAGGTCGTCTGCGGTCGAGAAGAGACCTGCATGCCCCGCTACCCCGCCCATCCTTTGGGTGGTCGGATCGTGGACCACTCCACAGAGCATCTCTCCCTTTATGCCGTGCCGGTATTGTGTAGGTGCTATGCAGTTTTGAAGAGATGCTGGAGGAGAAAAAAAGGTATTCTTCATACCGATGGGTTTGAATATCTGCTCGTCGCAATACGTGTCGAGCGATTTTCCGCTTACCCTCCGGACGATCTCGCCGAGCGCGATGAAGTTGATATCGCTGTAAAGAAAACGCATCCCCGGAGGAGAGAGCGGTTTTTCGTCGATAACCTTTTCTAGGGCTACATCATATCCCGACCACCCGGAATCCAATGGAATGTCGGGCTTCAACCCCGAATAGTGTGTCAGGAGGTCGCGCACCGTGATGTCCTCTTTTCCATTCGATTTGAACGCAGGCCAGTATCTGAAGACATGGTCATCCACATTCAATTCCCCGTTCTCGGATAATTGCATCACAGCGGTTGTTGTTGCGATCACTTTTGTGAGGGATGCGAGATCGAAGATCGTTTCGACTTTCATGGGGAGTTTGTGCGGTCTGAGTGCCCGGTTCCCGAAAGCGCGCCGATAGAGGATCTTTTCCCGGGTACCGATAATGACAACAGCGCCCGGGATCTTTCCCTGCCTGATTTCTTTTTTTAACAATCGCAGAAATGGGAGCAAGCTGCTCCTTGCGAAGATGCGGAGCCGAGTCTGCTGCATAGGCGAACGATAAAGCAGTAGCTATGAGATCAAAAAAGAAAAAAAAGAGGAGGAAGCGTACGGGACGGGAGTTCTGTAGCCGCAGGCTTTAGCCTGCGTTGAGTTGCGCAGCCTAAAGGCTGCGGCTACCACCCGTGATTGAAGGGTTACAAGGCAGCTATACATTGCCGACCATTATTTTTTCAGCCCGTCAGCAGTATAACGATTCTGGGGATTCCAGAGCATCCAGCCATTGGAGCCGAATTTCTCGGCGGCATCGATCTGGTCCCTTATCTCCTTGGCGGTAAAATGTCTTTTGTCAAAGGCGTAGTCCCTGAATGCCTGAATCCACGGCCTGAAACGGTTTGGCTGGATGCCTGCGCGGTCCCTCCCCTTCTTCAGTGTCAGGTAGACAATCTCATAAGGGTGCGCAATGGGAAGCCGGTAACCGGGAATTCCGAACTGAAACCCGGAGGGGTAGAGCATTGGACAGAAGTAGTCGAGGACCGGCGCCACATCTTCGAGTCTCTGACCGATAAGCGTATCGTTAAGGTTCCAGGAAATATAGCCGAACAGGTCTGCGGCAAGGAAGACGTTGTATGGAACAAGTCTTCGCCGCGCCTCTTTCAGAAACCCGGTAACGGAATTCACGCGGTTCTCTTCAGTATTGGGTACAGAGAACGCAACTCCAACGGCATCGGGAAAACGGACATAATCAAACTGTATCTCATCGAACCCCAGGCGGGCTGCTTCTTCTGCTATGTCGATATTATAATCCCAAACCGCTCTTTTGGACGGGTCGACCCAGGCGAGACTTTCCTTATCAAGCCATATCGCTCCTCCCGGAGCTTTTATCGCGAGTTCCGGCCGCGCAAATGCCAGGAGGTTGTCTTTAAAAACAACAATGCGTGCAATAGTATAAATACCTTTTTCTTTCAGGGATTGTATCATTCCCTTCATGTCCCTCACGGTGATGATTTTTTGGGCTCCGATCTCCGAGGCCAGAGGGATTGCGCTCCTGAATCCGATCATTCCCCTATCGCCTTTTATATCGATGACGAGCGCATTGAGTTCCGTATTTTCGATCAGCCGGAGCGCCGGCTCTCTCAACGCGCTGCTTCCAATCCCGTAAAAGGAAAGATAAAGGGCCTTCGGGGTGAAGGGCACTAATTTGACGAGCACAGGGGAGGTGATCGGAAGCGAGGTAATGAGAGGCATGGAGACATTCTGCTCAGCCCTGAGGTATCCGTATGCCCGCACCAAAACCCTGTTCGATGAGGTTTTCATGATGAACATGCCGTTTGCATCTGTTTCAGCGACGTCATGGTTCATCGTCACAAAGGCCCCTTGAATCGGCTTTTCGGTGAAAAAATCCACGACCTTCCCGGTCGTATATCCAATGGTATATGCCGGCGCACTAACCGGGATTGCCGGAATGAGCAGCAGAAATAACAGGAAAATGAAAATGCCGCCTTTATTCATTCGTCATCATCCTTTCAAATGTTTTTCCCTTTATTGTCATCGGTCATGATATAACGCGGGATGGCCATGATATTGTCGGCAATAACGGAGTGGCGGCGTTCTATGGTGAATGCAGCTGCATACCCTGCTTTCGCGGCTTTTTCATCGAGTTCCCTGTTGTGTATTCCGAACGGCCACGACAGCATGTCGACTTTTCCCCCCCACCTCTTTTTCCAGTTTCTCTTTCGATTTACCGAACTGCATATCTACAAACGCATCATACTCAGCGGGATTCATTTTCCTTTTGTCTCTGTTGAAATTCGGATGCCAATACGAATGAGACTGGATCTCGACCAACCCGCTTTGCTTCATCTCCCTTAACTGCTCCCACGTCATTGCATACGGCGCATTGGATATGGCCGAGGGATAAACGAAAAGTGTTATTGGGATTCGGTATTTTTTTATGATGGGAAACATTTCAGTATAAACGGTTTTGTGTCCGTCGTCGGCTGCTATTACGACTGAACCTCGGGGAGGCGGAGGTCCCTGTTTGCGGTAATAATTCATAAGCTGTCTGAGCGGGACAATCGTATAGCCGTTTTTCCTGAGATAGTTCAGATGCGACTCGAAAACAGGCGTAGTAACCGTCATGCTGTCGGCTGCAACGCGACCGAACCGATGATAAAGGAGAATCGGTGTCTTTAGAGGTGAAGACGCCTGTCTGAGATCGTTCGGTTCTCCCTCCCGCAGAGGGGAGACAAACAAAGAGAAGGAGAAGCAGAGAGAGTGCGGATTTCCCGTAACGAACCAAAGGCTTATGATTCCTCCTGTATCGAGCCGACTATTAATCCTGAATTACCGGTAATTAATGAACTCTACATGGAAATCGAAGTCCTTGCCCTTCAGCATCTGCATCACTGTCTGGAGGTCGTCGATTTTTTCGCCCTCACCCGCACCTGGTCTTTCTGGATCTCCGCCTGTACCTTCAGCTTGGTCTCTTTTATGAGCTTCACGATATTTTTTGCTCCTTTCCATTGATAGGCCCTGCTGAAGGGTAACGACCTGTCGTACGGTGTCCCCCGCGGCTTTTTCGACAGTCCCATATCCCAATGATTTAAGGGAGACGTTCCGCTTGACAAGCTTTGCCTTGAGGATTTCTATAAGGCTTTTCAGTTTATACTCGTCATCTGAAACCAGTGTAATCTCCGCAGCCTCTTTGTTCAGTTCAATGCTGCTTTTGCTTCCTTTGAAGTCGAATCGCTGCTGAATTTCTTTTACCGATTGCTGAACAGCGTTCGTGACCTCCTGCATGTCTACCCTGCTCACTATATCGAATGAATGTTCATCTGCCATGCGCACCTCCCTCTGAGATAGATTTCATGGGTATCGACGGCTCACACATCCTTTGGACCATATCCTCATTTCCTGATGAGGCGTATCGCCAGGGGATATGTATAAGTCTCTCCGTTAAAGGCCCTTATTGACGCAATGATAACGAGAATAAAATTAATGCCGGCCACCAGCAGCAACAATGGCATCCCGATTTTAATGTAAATGAGGAGCGCTGCCGCTATGGCATAGATCGTCATCGAAAGCTGGAAATTCAGCGATTCCCTGCCTTGTTCATTTACGAAAGGATAGGTATTTTTCTTAACAAGCCAGATTATCAATGGTCCTAAAACATTGCCAAGCGGTATGCCTATCATTCCAAGCAGCGCCGTCAGATGACAGAGCATCCCCCATATGCGCGCCTGCTTATTCTCCTCGTTATTAAGAGGTGTATCTTCTTCCATTCGTGCCCCCCTGATGTTTTCCCAGCAAAGAATAATCGTTTTTATTATAATTACTAAATGAGAAAAGGTATATACATACTTCCGAATACCCTTACGCTATGCGGAATGTTCTTCGGATTCTATGCAATCCTGGCGTCATTGAAGGGCAATTATCTCCATGCTTCCTGGGCAATTATTTTCGCGACGGTTTTCGATGGCCTCGACGGATGGGTTGCGCGCCTGACGCACAGTACGACACGGTTCGGTATTGAACTTGATTCCTTGTCCGATCTCGTCGCCTTCGGCGTTGCGCCCGCTGTAATGCTTTATAAATGGGCGCTTGCTCCCTTCGGACGGGTTGGATTGGCTTTTGCTTTTCTCTTTCTCGCCTGCGGTGCCCTCAGGCTGGCGCGGTATAACGTGCAGATGGGTTCTACGGAGTCCAAGGCGTTCACCGGCATGCCTATTCCGGCAGCGGCAACGATCGCCTCAACGCTTGTGATTTTTCATCATGAAATGTGGGAAGCATTACCCGGGAAGAACATATATATATTGTTTTTGACGATTATTCTCGCGGTGCTAATGGTGAGCACGCTGAGATTCCACGGTGCGAAAGAACTCGATTTCAATAAGAGAAAACCGTTCTGGATACTGGTCGCGATTGTAATCGCTTTCACGATTATCGTTATCCATCCGCCGGTTGCCCTGTTTCTGTTTGCAATGGTTTATCTGTTCGGCGGTATAATCGAAAACGTGATCCTTTTTTACAGGAGAAGAAGAAAAATGAATAAGGCAGGTTTAACGCAATGAGAATGATTCGGATATTTGACACCACCCTCCGCGACGGTGAGCAGTCCCCCGGTGCATCAATGAATATTCAGGAGAAACTCACGGTAGCCAAACAGCTTGCAAGGCTCGGTGTCGATGTTATTGAGGCTGGATTCGCTTTCAGTTCCCCGGGTGATTTTGAAGCGATAAAGACAATCGGCAATGAGGTGCGCGGCCCTGTCATCTGCAGTCTCGCCCGGGCGAGGGAGCAGGACATCAAGACGGCATGGGAGGCGTTAAAGGACGCCCCCAAACGGAGGATCCATACGTTCCATTCCACATCGGACATCCACCTGAAACATCAGTTCCGGGTGAGCAGGGAAGAGGCGTTGAAAAGGTCTGTTGAGATGGTAAAGCTTGCCCGGAGTCTTGTTGAAGATGTTGAATTCTCTCCCATGGACGCTACGAGGACCGATATCGGCTATCTCTGCGAAGTCGTCGAGGCGGTGATTGAGGCCGGAGCTGCGACGGTAAATATCCCGGATACGGTCGGCTACAGCATTCCGGTCGAATTCGGCGCAATGATAAAGACTATCCACGAGCGGGTGAAGAATATCAAAAAGGCCGTCATCGCCGTGCACTGTCACAATGATCTTGGGCTGGCTACCGCGAATTCTCTGGCAGCGGTCCTCAACGGAGCGGGACAGATCGAATGCACTATTAACGGTATCGGCGAACGCGCCGGAAACTGCTCGATGGAAGAGGTGGTTATGGCATTGAGGACGAGGCGCGATCTTTTCAATGCCGATACAAAGATCAACACAGAAGAAATCATGCGCAGCAGCAGGATCGTCACAAAAATAACGGGTATTTCCGTCCAGCCGAATAAGGCGATTGTTGGAGCGAATGCCTTTGCGCATGAGTCCGGGATCCACCAGGACGGACTTCTGAAAGAAAAGTCGACGTATGAGATCATCAGGCCTGAAAGTATCGGCCTGCATTCAGCCAAACTTGTGCTCGGTAAACACTCCGGACGGCATGCATTCAAGACGCGGCTCAAAGAGCTTGGATATGTGCTCGCGGATGAAGAGCTCAACAGGACATTCGAGCGGTTCAAGAAACTTGCTGACCAGAAGAAAGACATCTTCGATGAGGATATCGAAGCATTAATCTCCGAGGATGTCACAAAGGTGCCCGAGGTTTACAGCCTCATTGATTTACAGATAATCAGCGGAATAAATCAGACGCCGACAGCCGCAATGAGGCTCAGGGTCGGGGAAGACATCGCGGACAGGATTGAGCATGGAGATGGTCCGGTCGATGCGACGTATAAGGCCATTTCTGCCATAACAAACACAAAGAGCAAACTATTAAAATTCGAAGTCAAGGGGATTACCGGCGGCACCGATGCCCTCGGAGAAGTCGTGGTCTCACTCGAAGAAGACGACAGAACCGCGCGCGGGCACGGCGCGGACACTGACATTATTGTCGCCGCTGCCAAGGCGTATATCAATGCACTGAATAAGCTGGCCGCGAGGAAGAAGAAGTAAGACGATTTTCCTTTTTCTGAACCCAACATTTAATGTGCAGGGTTTACAGATTATATCTTCTCCCCCATGATATTCCGTATCAGATCCTGAACCTTCTCTTTAATCTCATCCCTCGCGAGTCTGAATTTTTTCATAATCTGTTCTTCTGTCCCCACAGTTCCGACAGGGTCCTGAATCGGCCAATGAATGCGCCTGATCGCAGGCGGGGTCAGTGGGCATGTCTCCTCCGCATGTCCGCAGAGGGTCACGACGATATCCATTTTTCTGAGGAGGTCCGCATCGATTTCTTTTGATTGCTGTTGTGATATATCGATGCCGATTTCCCTCATGACCGCAATCGCCCTTTTCTGGACCCCGGCAGCCATGAGGCCGGCACTATATACTTCCACAATCCCCTTGCCGTATTCTTTTGCAAATCCCTCTGCCATCTGACTTCTGCAGGAATTCGCGGTACAAAGGAACATGATTTTTTTCATTTGGTTATCCCTCATTGCAGTTATTATGATTTCCCGAATTTTTTTGTCAGGAACGCCACAAAAGCCGATACAAAGACCGCGCCGATCAGGAGGAGAAACGATACGAACGCATTGCTTAAAATTGCCGGATCGAACAGCAAAAGTCCTCCGAGTCCGAGCATCATGGTTCCGGATACCAGTTTCAAAATTCTCCCCTGCCACTCTGAGAGACTCTTTTTCCCGAGGGTAACGGTGAAGATGATGACTATGACCGACAGCGGTATGACATAAATCGTATTATAGAGAACAAGGTAGAGATAATACGAAAAGGTGGAGAGATTATTCAATGTAAGAATCCTCGTGAAGACCATCGGGAATCCTGCTGTGCACAGGAGTTCATAGGCATTTGCAGCGATTGCGAGAACTGCAGTACCTATGAGGATGGATAGGATCGAGGTCGATTTCAGCAATTTCCGCATCCGGTCAAAAAGCTTCGGCTTTGCACTGTCCGGAATCGTGAGCGAGATCCCTTGTTTAAATATGAAGAAATCCTTGATATTGATCACTGCAATGAGCATCGCGATAGAACCTGCTATTTTTGTGATGATTTCCACCTGTCCCATGACGAGAAACAGGTTCAGCCACGCAGCCATAAAGACAAAGTAGATGAATCCGGAAAAGAAAACGAAGATGCTCCCTATCAAGAGCATCTTTCTGCGGGATTGGGCGTGTATCAGGAGGCCAAGAAGAGAGAGCAGGACAAAGAATGCGCAGGGATTGAAACTGTCCATTCCTGCGATAATAAGGGTCATGACAGGCAATGACATCTCGGATACGTCGAGGTTTCCAATCCATGGGATGTAGACGGTCTTGTTCTTCTCGGTGCACTCCAGCTCTTCAGGCTTCCCCGAAGGTCCGCTGCTTGCGGCAGGAGTCTGCATTTTTCCGACCGGGACCCTGCCCGATACTACCAGTGAAGGGTCGATACACCGGACTGTCGCGCACTCCAAAATAGCTCCTTCTATTTCCTGCCTCGAATGCTGTGAGAATCCGACAAATGCATGTTCCCCGATAACAGTCACAGGGACTCCGGATGCTTTTAATTCGAATGCCATTGCCATTTTCGCCAGGAGGGCTGCATTTTCTTTGTTATACCATACTTCATAATCAATGACCTTCAGCCGGGGGTATTTCTTTTTCATCTCCTTCAGAAACCGTTTTTCTTCCTCGCAGTGAGGACATCCGTCTCCCCAGAAGAAATATAAGGGAAAAGGCTCTGCATCTCCCTGAATTATATTCTTCTCTCTCTGAGCTGCACGAGACGATTCAGGGTTATTGTTTTTATCCGCTACCGGAGGGATTAGGGTGGTGTTGGATTTTAGCTCGTCGACTACACGGGGCGGAATTTTCTGTTGCGGGGGCACAGACGCCCTCCTGCGTTTCGATAATAGACGCATAAACAGAATTCCCGATAAACAGGAATACAGAGATGAACAAAAACAGAGCTATCCGCCGAGTACTCATTGTCGTGTATTCTTTAATGTCTGATATTGAAAACCTGTTCAAAGGCAATCATTTACTATAGCGTAAATTACGCGGCAGAGGGAATAGCTTTTAACAGTTCCTATCCCGATTGAAATCTTTAGCCCCGTTATTCATATTTGTTTTTTTGAAATCGCCGGCGAGAGAGTATATTCGCTCAGCATCAGGTCTTATGAAAATAATGATAAATAACTACTTGAATAAAACCCTATAATGTTATAGTATTAAATAAAAATATGGAGGCAGTATGCTTAGGGAAGACGTTGAAAAGGTCCTCGAAAAAGTAAGGGCAGGATTACAGAGAGATGGTGGAGATATTGAACTCGTTGAAATAAAGGGCACCGTTGTCTATGTGAAATTAAAAGGTGCGTGCGGCTCATGTCCGATGGCGACACTTACCTTAAAGAACTGGGTCGAGACGAATCTGAAGAGAGAGATCCCGGAGATCAGCGCTGTTCAGTCTGTGTAAATAACAAAGAGGGGTTTGGAGAACAAGAATTGTTTTTAAACCTCAGAACAGGCAGTAACAGATATATTGTATTCGTTGTTCTTGCAGTAGTTGTATGTTCTCCTCTTCCCTGTCGATGCTGCCGGACAGACAAAAGTTAAAGAGATCCGTCACTTTTCTTCGCCTGATTACACGCGCATCGTGATCGATCTTTCCACACCCATAGAGTTTTCAAAGAACCGCCTGTCAAATCCCGACAGACTTTATTTCGATCTGAAGAATTCCTCCATCGTAAAAGAGATAAAGACTCACTTGCCTGTTGGAGACGGGATCGTAAAGACCATACGCGCATCCCAGTTTAACGATGATACCGTCAGGCTTGTCTTCGACATCGAAGAGATTACCGACTATAAATCGTTTATCATCGAAGATCCTGTGCGGCTGGTTATCGATCTCTACGGAAAAGGGAAGGGGACGGACAATCCGGTGCTGGCGGTCACGAAAAAAAGAATTGTCATCGATGCGGGTCACGGCGGTCACGATCCCGGCGCTGTTGGACCGAACAAACTCTATGAGAAAGATGTTGTGCTTGATATCGCCATGAAGCTCAAAAAGATCCTTTCTGCAGATACGGGAAACGAAGTTTTCCTGACCAGGGAGAAAGATGTGTTCATCCCTCTGGAAGAAAGAACCGCGTTTGCCAATAGAAAGAACGCTGACCTCTTTGTGTCAATCCATGCGAATGCAAGCCCGCGGAGGCAGGCAAAGGGCGTCGAAACCTATCTGCTCAACTGGACGGACGATGAAGAGGCCAACAGGGTTGCCGCAAGAGAGAACCAGATATCACTCAGGAAAATGAGGGAAATGAACCGCCAGATGGATACCGTTGGGGCAATATTGAGCGGCCTCATGCGGGAGAACAAAAGAGACGAATCCATCAAACTTGCAAACTATATCCAGAGGTCAATGATATCAGGCCTGGATGACAATTATGGAGATGTCCCGGACCTCGGAGTCAAGCAGGCATTGTTCTATGTCCTCTTCGGCGCGAAAATGCCTTCGATTCTCGTAGAAGTCTCCTTCATCAGCAATCCGGAAGAAGAAAAGCTGTTGTCACAGGATGAATACAGGATGAACATTGCAAAGGCCATTGCGGAGGGGCTCCATACCTACACTGCATCAGCCCCGGCGATTCAGAAGATGGCGGTGTTAAGCAACGGTAGGGCGGACTGAAGGAAATCTCTTGCTTCCTGAAATAAAGATTCTTATCTACATTGCATTTATTCTCGGTTTATTCTTTATAAAGAATCTTCTGTTCTCTTTTGGTCTCTTCATCCTTATGGCGATATTCCTCGCCATAAGGACTCCGTTGTCATCGCTTATACGAGGCTGGATTCCGATAACTATTTTTCTCTTCTTTACTTTTTTCAGCAATCTCTTCTTTCAACACGGCAGAATCCTCTTTCAGGCAGGCCCGTTGTTCGTTACCGAGGAGGGGCTCACTGCCGCATTGCTGAGGACGATACGGATTTTTTGTATGATCTCCGGCGCAAAGATACTTACTGCAACCACAGGCATTGAACCGCTGATCAGCGCGTTTGCACAACTTTTGAAACCGTTTGAGCGGTTGGGGGTTCCTGTCAAAGAATTTTTCTCAACCATGGGGCTAACCATGAAATCCCTCCCGCGCCTGAAAGAGCAGGTAGTCAGGGAATACAGGACAACTATTAAGGACGGAAAAATATCGGGATTCCGGAACCGTGCAAAGGTGATTTCGTCATTTCTGATGCCCCTTTTTGTGAAAAGTATTCAGTCCCCTGAAACGTTTTTGAATGAGGGAGAAAAAAGCCGGAATGACAACGGACAGGCAGAAGAATGCTTATGAACAAGTTTGATCTGGTAATCAAAGACGGAACCCTTTTTGACGGAACCGGCACCGGGCCGTTTGAAGCGGATATCGGGATATCAGGCGACAGGATCGCTTTCATAGATAAAAAGGCGCCCGGCAGCAGACGCAGATCAAAAATCAGCGCGGAGAAAACCATTGAGGCAAGGGATATGACGGTGACGCCGGGATTTATTGACACCCATGCGCATTCCGATTTCACCTTACTTGCAGACCCGCGCGCTGAAGGAAAAGTTTGTCAGGGGATAACGACGGAAATTAACGGCAATTGCGGTCTTTCGGCTGCTCCTTTGTTCGGAGATGCCATAAGACAGCGGGAGGAAGATTTGAGGGAATACGGGATTAAGGAGCGCTGGGCAAGCTTTCGGGAATACTTCGAACTGCTTGAAAAAAGAACCATGGCCCTTAATTTCATGACGCTTACAGGGCATGGCAATTTGCGGGCATGCGCGGCAGGGTATCAGGACAGGAAACTTACTGCCGCGGAGAAAAAGGAGATGGCTGTTTTACTCAGGCAGGCAATACGGCAAGGCGCGGCCGGTCTTTCAACAGGGCTGATTTATCCTCCGGGGATCTATTCTGATAGCGAAGAATTGATTGAGCTTGCACGATGTTGCAAAAAGTACATCTATACCACACATATGAGAAGTGAAGGGGACCGCTTATTGGAATCTATGGCAGAGGCGATACAGATAGGGAGAGAATCAGGAATTAGTGTGCACATTTCTCACATAAAGACAAGCGGGGAGAGGAACTGGCATAAGATTGATGGAGCGATTTCACTGATCGAAAAAGCGGAAGAAGAAGGCATCCATATTACCTGCGACCGCTACCCGTATACCGCTTCATCAACCGACCTCGATACTGTTCTTCCGAAATGGGTATATGAAGGAGGCGCTGAAGAAGAGTTAAGGAAACTGAAAAGCAGGGAAATACGTGAAAAGATACGACGGGAACTGCTCGATGCAATTCCGGATACGAAATCATGGGAAACCATATCTCTCTCATCGGTTTCGTCCCGGAAGAATAAATGGATGGAAGGAAAGACTATTGCGCATATCGCATCCCGGAGAGGTTCCGGGCCTGTCAAGCTCTTACTGGATATACTCATCGAAGAAAGGCTCAGGATAGGCGCAATTTTTTCATCGATGTCAGAGGTGAATCTTCAGCGGTTTCTTTCACTCCCGTGCTGCATGATAGGCACGGACAGTTCCGCGCGCTCTTCTGGAGGACCAACGCATAAAGGGAAGCCTCATCCGAGGGGATTCGGCAGTTTCCCGAGGTTCCTCGGCACGTACGTAAGAAACGGTGGGTTAATGAGCCTGAACGCAGCTGTGCATAACATAACAATGCTGCCGGCAATGACTTTCAATATTCATAAGAGAGGAGTCCTGAAGAAAGGCGCTTATGCAGATATTGTCGTGTTCGATCATAAAACAATAAGCGACAGGGCTACGTTCGTCAAACCTTTTCTCAAACCCGAGGGGATACACTATGTCATTGTGAACGGAAGGGCTGCCTTATGGGAAGGGGAGCCAACGGGTATCAGTGCAGGGAAAATACTGAGGCATGGAAGGTAGTGCATGAGGTGGCCAATCCGATCATCGGCATTACGACGGATATAGACAGTGAATATTTGCGGTTAAAGCATCATTATTGTGAGGCGATTGTAAAAGCGGGCGGCACCCCGATCCTCATCCCTCCGGTGGGAAATGCCCTGCAGTACGGTGACACGATCGACGGACTTCTTATTTCCGGAGGCAATGACCTTGACCCGTTTTATTACAGTGAAAAGGTATCCCCCCATGTGAAGCTTGTGCCAAGGAAGCGAAGCGATTTTGAGTTTGCTCTCCTGGAGGAGGTGTTGCGTCTGAGAAAACCCGTGCTCGGGATATGCTATGGCATGCAGCTCCTCAGCGTATATTTCGGGGGTACGCTCCATCAGGACCTCGCATTACAGGGATCAGTAGAAATTAGTCATGAAAACGGCTATCATTTAATTATGACAGCGGAAAACAGGTTTTTTGAAGAAGGCGCGTGTTCTGTCAACAGCAGCCATCATCAGGCAATTAAGCAACTCGGTAAAGGCCTTTCAGCGTGCGCTCATTCGCCTGATCGCCTGATTGAAGCTTTTTATAAAGAGGATTATCCTTTTCTCGTCGGAACGCAGTGGCATCCGGAGCGCATTCCTGAAAGCGACCTTTCCAGGCATATCTTTCAGTTATTCGTGGGGGCATCGAATGACGGCAAACAGGGTGCATAACGCTGTTTCCATTGTACGTAACTGATTATCTGGTATCTTGGATTCATAGGGTTTATCACGGGGCCTTTGTCGCCGGCCTTTTTCCTTTCGGTTTTTAAACTATTTCGGCATACAGTAGAAGGAGGAGGGGAACATGCTTAGCAGAAAAGAACTCAAAGAAATCGCAGGAATTCGCAGTGAAGGTGCTTTTTTCGTCAGTCTTTTTTTGAACGTGAATCCCATGACAAATGCAAAAGACAATTACGCGATACACGTGAAGAGCATGCTCAAGCAAAAGGCAGATCAACTCGATAAAGCGGTAATGAAAAAGGTTGGCAGTGATTTTGAAAGGATAGAATCGTATATCCTGGCAAACAAGAAGATATTCAGGAAAGGACTCGCTGTGCTGAGTTCACAGGAGAAACATTTCTGGAAGGAATTTCATCTCGCGGTACCGTTCAAAAATGAAGTTATCGTCGACAATACTCCGTATATCAAACCATTGCTTGATATACTCGATAACTATCCGAGGTATGCCATTCTTATTGTTGACAAGGAATCAGCGCGTTTGTTTCGCGTCCACCTGGGCGAGATCGAAGAATATGCCGAGGTACATTCTGCTGATGTGCCCGGCAAGCATAAAAAGGGCGGCTGGTTTGCCCTTTCCGAAAAGAGCTTTGAGAGGCATACTGATTACCATGTCGGTCTTCACCTGAAAGATGTCATTAAGCAACTCGAACCCTTTCTCTCGGGAGAATTTGCCGGTCGCCTGATCATCGGCGGCGCGGAGGAAGCGGCAGCAAGAGTAAAAACGATGCTTCCGCAGGCAACCGCAGAAAAGGTTATAGGGACGTTTCAGGCGGAGATGTTTGCAAACGGCAACGAGATTCTCAAAAAAGCAGAACATCTCCTTCAGGCCTATGAGAAAAAGAACGAGACTGAAGAGATTGACGCGCTGATAACCACTGCGATGAAGAATGAGAATGCAGTCCTGGGAATAGAGAATGTACTGAGTGCTTTACAGGAAGGCCGAATAAGGAAGCTCATCATGTTAAAAGAATATAAGCAGTCCGGTGTCTCATGCGCGCAGTGCGGGTATCTGACTGTTCAGGGAATATCGGCATGCCCGTATTGCAAAGGAGATATGCAGAACGCAAAATACATGGCTGATATGATCGCACAGAAAGCCGTCGAACAGGGTGCTTTTGTCGAGGTTGCTTCAGAAAATAGAAAATTGCAGGACGCTGGAGGGATTGGAGCGTTTTTGCGATTCTGAGAAGAGACAAATCCGGAGTATGAAATGTCATTGCGAGTGAAGCAATCTCATCTTTCAAAAACGGGATTACTATGCATCGTTCAGGTCCTCGCAATGACAAAAAGAACAGGGACCGGAAGGCGGCTATTCAGTAATTTTCCCGCTTTTTGCATGGTCTGTTGTTTGTTTTCCGTATTGTGTATTTTCTGGTCCTGTACATCACAAAATCGCCTCCCTGGCTATGTCTATTACCGGCTTAATACAAATCCAACTACCCTCGATCCTGCCCTCATCGTGGATGTCACAGGAGGCGCTATCTCAGCCAAACTGTTTAACGGGCTCGTCAGGATAGGAGATGATCTCGGCATCCGGCCGGATATTGCGCAACAATGGGGAATATCTCATGGTGGAACAGCGTATACATTCACGCTCAAAAAAGGCGTATATTTCACGAACAAACGGGAGGTGCACTCCCATGATTTCAAGTATTCCTTTGAAAGAATAGCAGACCCGAAAACAAAATCGCCCAATAGCTGGGTTTTTGAAAACATTATCGGTGCAAAGGATTTTATGAAGGGCAGGGCGGATGATATAAAAGGCATTATCGTGCGGGACGATTATACGCTCGAACTACGACTGGAAAAACCGTTCTCCCCTTTTCTCAGCCTTCTCACCATGACGGCTGCCTATGTTGTACCGAGAGAAGAGGTTGAAAAATGGGGGGCCGATTTTTCAAGCCATCCAATCGGAACAGGCCCCTTTTTACTGACAAGTTGGCTGCCGAACAGGGAGATAGTGCTTCAGAAATGGGAAGGTTATTTCGAAGAAGCCGCCAGGGTGAAAGGCATTATTTACCGTGTAATACCGGAGGACCTCACAGCGGTTACGGAATTCGAGATTGGCAATATCGATGTGCTCACGATCCCGGCCTCCGAGTATTCACAGTACAGAAAAGACCGGGGAAAGAGGGATTTCATCTCTTCCATCAAAGGCCTGAACACCTATTATCTTGGCATGAATTGCTCAAGACCGCCTTTCGATAATCTCAACCTGAGGAAGGCGATTAGTTTTGCTATTGATACGGAAAAGATCCTGAATACCATGTATGAACAACGCGGAAGACCTGCAGCCGGCCCTCTGCCTGATCTGCTGAGGACATGGGATCAAAAGAATCATCATGAGTACAATCCTCACAAAGCCCGTGAAATCATACGCAAGGAGGGGATGGAAGGGTCAACGATACATTTCTATATTACGGCAGATCAGGAAGTTGTCGATATCGCAGAGGTCATACAATCGTACATCCAGGCAGCGGGGATAAAGGCAGAGATAAAACAGCTCGAATGGAGCGCCTACAAAGAGGCAATCAACAGGGGGGAACCGGATATGTTCTATCTGAGCTGGTGGGCGGACTATCCTGACCCGGAAAATTTTCTCTTCCCTCTCTTTCATTCATCCAATCACGGCCCGGCAGGGAACAGGACAAGATATGCCAATGCCACGGTTGATGCACTGATAGAGGAGGGCAGGAATACGCTGGACAAAAAAGAGAGACAGCCTGTATCAAAGAGCTGAGGAACTTATTGTCGCAGATGCGCCGTGGGTATTTCTCTGGCACAGAACTGATTTTACTATCCGGCAGCGGGGCATCAAAAACTATAAAATATACCCTATCTACAGCATGGATAAAGGGACCGAGGTGTCGTTTTGATGACCAATTATGGTGGCAAAGGGGGTAACTGCTATTAGAGCCTATCTGATTAGAAAGCTTCTTCTTCTCATACCGCTATTGTTCGGAATCACCCTCCTCACCTTTACCCTTTCAAAAGCCCTTCCGGGGGATCCCGTGCTGAGCATGGTGGGGGAGAGGGCGCAGCCGGAGGTAATCGCGCACATAAGGAAGGAGTTGGGTACTGACAAAAACGTAGTAAGCCAATATATCGGATATATCAGCCTGCTTATCAACGGGGAATTCGGACGGTCGTATTATACAAATAGAAAAGTTTTTGACGACCTTCTCTTAAAATTCCCTAACACATTAAAGCTTGCGCTGGCCGCAATGCTCATTGCCGTCCCTTGCGGCCTTCTTTTCGGTTTTATTTCGGCAGTGAAAAAAGATACGGTCGCTGACAGGCTCATATCATTGGTTGCCGTGACAGGACTCAGCGTTCCTGTCTTCTGGAGCGGACTTTTGATAATGCTCCTGTTCAGTCTGAAATTGCATCTCTTCCCTCCGTCAGGAACGGGAGACATGCGTTTCCTGATACTTCCGGCGATAACACTCTCCCTGCCGGCCATTGCAACCCTATCAAGGGTTACGAGGACCTCCTTATTGGAGATACTGGAGATGCCTTTTATTGCCACCGCAAGGGCAAAAGGCATTACGGAGACGAAGATACATCTGATCCATGTATTAAAGAATGCGCTTATTCCTCTCATTACCGTCATAGGACTCGATTTTGGAAGTTATCTGAGCGGTGCGGTGCTCACCGAAACGATTTTCGGGTGGGACGGGATAGGGCGCTTTACCATGGAGGGCATCATCAAGCGCGACTATCCTGTCATCATGGGGTGTGTAGTCATGGGTACGCTCTTTTTCGTGATAATAAATCTGATTGTCGATATCTTTTATCACTATCTGGATCCGAGGGTACGGATGCGATGAACACATCAGGGAAGATTGCTTCAGGGATTCTGATATGTATCACCGTACTTTCCCTTTGCGCCCCTTTTATAACCAGCTTTGATCCTGACGCAATCGACCTTGACGCCCTGAAGGAATCGCCGAATCGTCACCACCTATTAGGAACTGATAACAAGGGAAGGGATATCCTCGCAAGGATACTCTACGGGGGCAGGGTATCAATAAGCATTGCCATCACCGCTGCTGTAGTATCGATGACCGCAGGACTTATAATCGGGCTTTGTTCAGGATATTTCGGGGGCAAGATCGATATTGCTCTTATGGCAATAGTTGACCTCGTTCTCTCTTTTCCCGCGCTCCTGCTTGCCATTGCCATATCGGTATTACTCCCGTCCGGCATTTATACTGTGTTGATCGCGATTGTCGCGGTAGGGTGGGCGTCGTTTGCACGGCTTATCAGGGGTTCTGTTCTGACTCTGAGAGAAAGCACTTTCGTAGATGCTGCGAGGGCGCTCGGGTGCGGCGATATGCGTATCCTGTTCAGGCATCTCATGCCGCAGTGCCTCCCGATTGTGCTTGTTATGACAGGGTTGAAATTAGGCGGCTATCTGTTAACGGAAGCGTCGCTGAGTTTTCTGGGATTGGGAGCGCAGCCTCCTACCGCAACATGGGGCTCGATGATTAATGCGCACAGGGCTTATCTTACATCTGCTCCATGGATGGTGATTTTCCCTGGTCTGATGATTGCCGTTACCGCGCTCTGTTTTAATATCCTTGGCGACGCGTTAAGGGACCGATACGGCTTGAAGATAAGAGGATAAAAGGAAAGGGGTTACCCTTCCCGCAGTTTTTCTTCCTCTTCCTGCAGTGTTTTGCAGTCTATGCACATGGTGGTTACAGGCCGCGCTTCCAGTCTTTTAATGTTTATGTCTGAACCGCACTTATCGCAGATACCGAATGTTTTCTGATTGATTCTCTCTATCGCCTCGTCAATTTTTTTCAGCAGCTTGCGTTCCCTGCCTTTCAGCCTGAGCATGAAATTTCTCTCAATCTCGGCAGTAGCCTGGTCGCCGAGGTCAGGAAATACCGTCTGCCCCGGAAGTTCATTTAACGCCTCAAGCGCGCCGACCAGCAGGGCTTTTTTCTGGGCGATAAGGTTTTTCTTGATGTCCTGCATCTTCTTCTCTCTGAGGCTTATTTTTGCAGGTTTCTTAGCTGTTTTTGAGACGGCAGTTTTTATCTCCGGTTTTTTTGCTGTTGTTTTCTTCTCCGGCGGTTTTATTGCAGTCGTTTTCTTTAGCTTCGGTTTTTTTGTTGTTGTTTTCTTTAGCGGTTTTATTACGGACGCTTTCTTTTCCAACGTTTTTTTTGCAGTCGTTTTCTTTAATGGTTTTATGCTCTGTTTTTTCGGCATAGATACTCCTAACGTGTAAAAATATCATTTACGTTAACAGAAATAAGGAGTCTTAGTCAATGAGGCTCTGGTGATATTTGCTCACAGACGTATGGGAAAAAACAATCACGTTCGGCATTCACTTTCGGCCCTTGACAATTCGTTCAAATACGCTACTATTAAATCATAAACAGAAACTATCATTCGACGGAAACTTATAGAGAAATACTATGCGAAGGGAGGTGATATGGGATGAAGAGACCTGTGAGCGATAAGGTTCTCATGAAAGAGGCTGCCGTGTGGGATGGTCTGAAAAAGGCGATGGAAGATCCCGGCAAGGTATGCCGCAAATGAAAGGCCTGAAAGAGCTGAAGTTGCCGGTCAGGCAACGAATCAAAACCATATGGCAGGACTGTATGGCATTGCATATGCGGTCCTGCCATATTATTATTTATGGATATTGATATAAAAAGCGCATAGAGGAAAATATACAGGTATCTATTGTTCCATGCCGATTAAAAACGCCTTTGATTTTTTTATCCAGCTCCACATTACCGAACGGTGCAACCTTCGCTGCACACACTGCTATCAGAGCGGAAAGACCGTGGATGAAATGGCATTTCAAGAGATAGCGGAAACGGTAAAGGAAATATCGGATACGCTGAATGAATGGAAGGAAGCGTACAATATAGAATATGCACCGAGTTTCAATGTCACCGGAGGAGAACCTTTTTTACGCAAGGATCTTTTTGATATTATTGCGGAGATCATCAATCGTGGATTTGATGTCTATCTCCTGACGAACGGTATTCTCATAGACAAGAAAAAGGCACAGGGTCTTTTTAACCTCGGCGTAAAAGGCGTCCAGGTGAGCATGGAAGGGCCTGAAGCGGTCCATAATGCAATACGGGGCAATGGAAGTTTTGCCGGTTCTCTAAAAGGCGTTAAAAACATCCTTGATGCCGGACTGAAGATTACGCTTAACACTACTCTGTCGCGTGTGAATGCATCCTCTTTTATGGACATGATTGGACTCTCTACCGAACTAGGGGTTCACAGGCTCGGCTTTTCGCGGCTGGTGCCTTCCGGTAAAGGGGGCTCGATGCTGAAGCAGATGTTGAGCACCAGTGAGGTCCGGGACCTCTATAGCAGAATCTTTTCCGAAGATACGGGCAACCTCGAAATAGTTACGGGCGACCCTGTTGCAGCGCAGATAAATACAGTTGGAGATACCGACGCCGGGAACACCTTGGCAGGCGGCTGTGCCGCAGGGCTTTCGGGTCTTACGATTCTGCCTGATGGTACGCTCGTCCCCTGCAGAAGACTTCATATCCCCATCGGGAATATCAGGAAGGATTCATTCAGAGAAGTGTGGGCAACCTCTGAAGTCCTGGAGGCCATACGGAACAGGAGCAGCTATAAAGGCAAATGCGGCGATTGCGCGCGATGGGCTGCATGCAGGGGCTGCAGGGCCATAGCCTATGCATATTCGAGAGCGCACGGAAAGAATGATTTCCTCGCTGAAGACCCCCAGTGTTTTATCTGTTAGATTCAACGTGGCGCTCTCTTCGACTTCGGAACGAGGAGCAACAATTGAAAATGCTGCTACAAGGTGTCATTCCGCACTTGATGCGGAATCCAGGCTTTCTTTTTTCTGGATTCCCGCCTTCGCGGGAATGACGATTTTCTCTGCCTCGGTTTCGTTTTATTGACTTTCATTTTTGCAGACGTTTAAACTTAATACCTATGAAGAAGCTCAGCCTGATAAAGCTTTTTGCAGATTCAATACGGGCCCTTGGCATCGAGCCGCCGACCACTATTGAAATAGAAATACCCCGCAATGAAGCATTCGGTGATGTATCGGCGACGGTAGCTTTATCATTGTCGAAGATAACAAAAAAACCTCCCAAACAGATGGCACAGGAAATAATAAATGCCATGACCGATAAATCTGCTTTTGATAGCGTTGATATTGCCGGCCCGGGATTTATTAACCTCACCTATACGAAAGAACATCTCTATGCCGAGATGAGTCAGCTGATAAGAAATAAAAGCTCCTTCCTGAGGGAGGATATCGGGCACGGAAAAAGGGTGCAGATCGAATTTGTCAGCGCAAACCCGACAGGGCCGCTTCATCTCGGACACGGCCGCGGCGCTGCTGTCGGAGCTGCCCTTGCGAATCTATTGATGGCTGCAGGATATCAGGTCGACCGTGAATATTATATCAACGATGCGGGCAGGCAGGTGAAACTCCTCGGACTTTCCGTGTTTGCCTCCTATCAGCAGTTACTCGGAAATGAATATCCTTTGCCCGAGGACGGTTATAAGGGCGGATATGTGGAAGATATCGCGCGTGAGTTTCTCAAAAAGCAGGGCGGCAAATATACCCAGGAACGCTTCGAAAATGTTGCGGATATTTTTATCGATTTTGCGTACCTGAGAATACTATCCGGCATCAAAGGGGACCTGGAAGATTTCGGCATATCCTTTGATATATGGCAGAGTGAACGGGAGCTTTTTTCAGGCGGTGAAGTGGAAAAGGCAATGAGCGATTTGAAACAAAAGGATTATGTATATGAAAAGGATGGCGCCCTCTGGTTCAGGGCAACGGCTTTTGGTGATGATAAAGACAGGGTAATCATTAAACAGGACGGTGAGTGCACCTATTTTGCCTCGGACATTGCTTATCACAGAAAAAAGATAGAAAACCGATACGATGAACTGATCGATATTTGGGGCGCCGACCACCACGGCTATATTCCCGAGGATGCATGCGGTTATCGAGGCGCTCGGTTACCCGAAAGAGAAATTAAGGGTTGTGCTTGTCCAGATGGTGACGCTCCTGAGGGGCGGAAAACCCGTTCAGATGTCAAAGCGGGCGGGCGAGTTTGTTACGTTAAAAGAGGTGACTGATGAGGTGGGTGCTGATACGACAAAGTTCATTTTCCTTACGAGACGTTCCGACAGTCACCTCGAATTCGACCTCGAAACGGCCAAAGCGCAGTCTTCGGAAAACCCGGTCTTTTATGTGCAATATGCAAATGCCAGGATAAACAGCATTTTTACGCATGCCCGGGAAAAGGCCATTGCGGTCGATGATTTCTCGGATACCGACCTGAACGTGCTGTCATTGCCCGAGGAACTGCGGATCATCAAAAAGCTCCTGACATACCCGATGGTTTTTGAGGGAGCGGTCAACGCTCACGAACCCCACAGGATAACGTTTTACCTGCAGGAACTGGCCGGCATGTTTCATCCGTATTACAACCGATGCAAGGTCGTAACCGAGGACCCCGCACTGACTGCAGCAAGACTCGCACTGTGCGAAGCGGTGAGGATTGTGCTCAAAGACGGTCTCGAACTATTAGGGATAACCGCGCCGGAGAAGATGTAACGTTGACATTATCCGGTACATATTGGTATAAATAGAACTCATGATACCGAAGACGGACAAGATATGGATGGACGGAAAATTGGTGGACTGGGACAATGCCACTGTGCATGTGATGACCCATACGCTCCACTATGGCCTTGGTGTTTTTGAGGGAATACGGTGTTATGAAACCCGGAAAGGCCCCGCAGTCTTCAGGCTCGATGAGCACGTCGACCGGCTTTTCGCGTCTGCCCACATATTCCTGATCGAAATCCCTTTCTCAAAAGACGAAATTAAGGAAGCGATCCTCAAGACGATAAAGGTCAACAGGATGAAATCATGCTATATCAGACCCCTCGTCTATATCGGATACGGCGCTATGGGACTCTATCCGAAAGATAATCCGGTCAGAGTCTCTATCGCTGTATGGTCATGGGGGACGTATCTTGGCGAGAAGGGACTTGAGGAGGGTATCCGCATCAAGACCTCATCGTTTATACGGAACCATGTGAACGCGAACATGACGCGCGGGAAGGTCTGCGGGTACTATGTCAATTCGCAGCTTGCCAAAAAAGAGGCCATTTCCTGCGGCTACGACGAAGCGTTATTGCTCGATACGGAAGGCTATGTGTCTGAAGGAAGCGGAGAGAATATTTTTATCGTGAGAGACGGCGTACTGAAAACGACCCCCCTTACCTCGATACTCGAAGGAATAACGAGGAACAGTATCATTAAAATAGCAGAGGACGCCGGAATCAAAACAATAGAAGAACGGTTTACCAGAGATGAACTTTATATTGCCGATGAAGCGTTTTTTACCGGCACCGCTGCCGAAGTTACCCCCATCAGGGAGTCTGACGGGAGGGCTGTCGGGGAAGGAAAACCCGGGAAGATCACTAAAAAGCTCCAGTCGATTTTCTTTGATATTGTGAAAGGCGAAAATAAGAAATATAAGGCGTGGTTAACAAAGGTTTGATTAAAGGGTAAGGCATAAAAAATCCTGAAAGTAAAAAGGGGTATAGAAAACATCTATACCCCTTTTTTGTTATTTCTTCTCTTCTTTCGGGGCCTCAGCAGCTCCCTTTACATGGCATTTTCCACAATCTTTCTCATCGGACTGTGAAAAGACGACCTTGCCGTTGTGTTCTTTCCCGTCATGGCATTTCCCGCAAAAGTCCGCCTTGCCATGATCGTCTTTTTTCATCGTAAATGCGGCTTTCTTCATCGCAAAAGGTTTCGGATGGCAGTCGTTGCATTTCATCCCCTGTTTCATGCCGTGGGTATCGCCGTTAAACATAACTTTACCGGCATCGCCGCCGGCATACTCAACGGATTTTCCCGGACCAACCGCCATCGCGCTGCCGACCAACGCGAAAGCGACGAACAAGCTCAGTATCAGTGTTGCAATCTTCATGTACTTCACCTCCTTTCGTGCTAGGATCATAACATCTTATTATGTAGCATCAAAATTCGTGCCAACATTTAATCAGGCACAGATATGCTAATGGTTCCTCAATTAAGTAATTGGTGCCTTTATTGAGGAACACTTCAACAAATACTAAGGAATATTCTTCGTCTTGTCAAGGAACCGGGAAAGCGTTTCTGCTTAAGGCAGAAAGGGATGCATGCCGGCTTACAACTTTATATGCGTTCTGTTCCTTGAATTCTCAATGTTCTTTATGTATTATTATGTTATATAACGATGGGAAAAGTAATCAAAAAAGCGATACTCCCTGCAGGCGGGCTTGGGACACGATTTCTTCCGGCAACAAAGGCCTCTCCGAAGGAAATGCTGCCGATCGTGGATAAACCCATGATCCAGTATGCGATCGAAGAAGCCCGCGCATGCGGGATCGAGGAGTTCATCATTATCACCGGGAAATACAAAAGGGCGATCGAAGACCATTTCGACTCAGCCTACGAACTTGAAGAAAGTCTGAAAAAGGCCGGGAAAAAGAAACTTCTTGAGGAGATAAGCCGGCTGAACGATCTGAACTTCGCGTATATCAGACAGAAGGCAGCGCTGGGGCTCGGCCACGCGATCTCCTGCGCCAGGCCGTTTGTGAAAGACGAACCGTTTGCGGTTTTGCTGAGTGATGACATCATCGAGCCCGGAGCGGGTTTGCTCAGGCAAATGATCAGCCTTTACAAGGAATTTGACTCGCCGATCCTTGCGCTTCAGAAAGTTCCTCTGTCCGATGTCAACAAGTATGGGGTGGTCGAAGGGATAAAACAGAAAGATCATGTCTACAGGATCACTAATCTCGTCGAGAAACCATCCCCGGCAAGCGCTCCTTCGGATATGGCGATTATAGGACGCTATATCCTCACCGCCGATATTTTTGATGTGCTCGAAAGTGTCGGGCCTGGGAAGGGCGGGGAAATTCAATTGACCGATGCGCTTTGTGGTCTGTTGAAAAAACGCCAGATATACGGGTGCCTTTTTTCAGGAAAACGGTATGATGCCGGTGACAAACTCGGGTACCTCAAGGCAACGGTTGATCTTGCATTGAAAAACCCGCAGGTTTCCGAACAGTTTAAGGAGTATTTGATTTCTATTGCCGGCAGTTTAAAAAATTAAGACGAGGAGATACAATGGCCGACGTTTTGGATGCGGAACAAAAAGCAGATAAAGAGATAGAGATTCCCGATACATTGCCGGTTCTTCCGGTAAGAGATATCGTCGTTTTTCCTTACATGATTCTTCCGCTGTTTGTGGGCAGGGAAATGTCGATAAAAGCGATAGAGCATTCACTCAGCGGCAACAGGATGGTGCTTCTCCTCACGCAGAAAGACCTCGCTATCGAAAATCCGACCCCTCAGGATTTATTTTCGGTGGGTACCATAGCTCTTGTGATGAGAATGCTCAAACTCCCTGACGGAAGGGTGAAGATATTGGTGCAGGGACTGGGGAAGGCCAGGACCATGAACTATACGCAGACGGAACCGTTCTTCACCGCCCGTATCGAAAAAATCGAAGACCTGAAATCTGAGAAGCTGACGATAGAAGACGAGGCCCAGATACGAAATGTGAAGGGACAGCTCGAAAAAGTCGTGTCACTGGGGAAATCGGTGCTGCCTGACATTATGGGTGTTGTTGAAAATATGGAAGATCCCGGGAGGCTTGCAGACCTTGTCGCTTCAAACCTCGGTCTCAAAACAGAACAATCTCAGGAGATACTCGAGATAATGGACCCTGTACAGCGTTTGAAACGGGTCAGTGAAATATTGACGAGAGAGGTTGAGTTGCTTACTGTCCAGCAGAAGATTCAATCAGAAGCACGCGGAGAAATCGACAAGACCCAGCGGGAGTATTTTTTAAGAGAACAGCTTAAGGCCATACAGAAGGAACTCGGAGACATTGATGAGCGGGCGGAAGAAGTCAGGGAGTTCAAAAAGAAGATCGAAGACGCGAAGATGCCTGAAAAGGTGATGAAGGAAGCCGAAAAACAACTGAAGCGTCTCGAAAAGATGCACCCCGACAGTGCGGAATCTGCTACGGTGCGAACGTATCTCGACTGGCTTGTCGAATTGCCATGGGCCAAATCGACAAAAGATAACCTTGATATCAAGATCGCAAAAAAAGTGCTCAACGAAGACCATTATGACCTGGAAAAGGTAAAAGAGCGCATTCTCGAATATCTGAGCGTAAGAAAATTAAAGGAGAAAATGAAGGGCCCGATCCTCTGTTTTATAGGCCCTCCGGGAGTCGGAAAGACATCTCTCGGAAAATCCATTGCACGATCTCTGGGAAGAGAATTTGTCCGCATGTCCCTCGGAGGGGTGAGGGACGAAGCTGAGATCAGGGGGCACCGAAGGACCTATGTCGGCGCGCTGCCGGGGAGGATCATACAGGGCATCAAGACAGCGGGAACAAACAACCCCGTTTTTATGCTGGATGAGATCGACAAGATAGGAACGGACTTCAGGGGAGACCCGTCATCGGCGCTTCTCGAGGTGCTCGACCCGGAACAGAATTTTTCATTCGCCGACCACTATCTCGCTGTTCCCTTTGACCTTTCCCGTGTGATGTTTATTACTACGGGGAATCTGGTCGATACCATTCCCGGACCATTGCGCGACAGGATGGAAATCATCTACCTGTCCGGCTATACCACCGAAGAGAAGACCGGAATCGCAAAGAACTATCTGATCCCGAAGCAATTGGAGGAACACGGCATCAGCGGGAAGATTTTGAAGATCACTGATGCGGGATTGTTCCATCTGATTTCACAGTATACCCGGGAGGCCGGCGTCAGAAACCTCGAGCGTGAGATTGCACACCTCTGCAGGAAGGTTGCGAAGAAGATTGCCGAAGGAAGGGTAAAACAGACTGTGATCAACGCACAAAATATCAACCGGTATCTCGGAGTTCCGAAATATTTGCCTGAAGAAGAGATAGAAAAAGATGAGGTTGGCGTTGCTACGGGACTTGCCTGGACGGAGACGGGAGGCGACATCATTTATGTTGAGGCGACTACCATGAAGGGAAAAGGTCATCTCACTCTGACCGGCCAGCTCGGCGATGTCATGAAGGAATCAGCGCATGCGGCTTTGAGTTATATCCGGTCAAAAGCAAAAATACTTAACATAAACGACGATCTGTTTTCCAAAATCGACCTCCATATCCACGTCCCCGCAGGGGCCATCCCAAAGGATGGGCCTTCAGCGGGAATTACCATGGCGACTTCGATTGCTTCTGCGCTTACCGGAGTGCCTGTGAATAAGAACATTGCGATGACCGGAGAGGTTACGCTGCGGGGGAGGGTCCTTCCGATCGGGGGGCTGAAGGAAAAGGCCCTGGCTGCAAAAAGGATGGGAATACACAGAGTCATTATTCCGAAAAGGAATAGAAAAGATCTTGAAGATATCCCGAAATATATCAAGAAGGATATGGAGTTTATTTTTGCGGAGACGGTGGATGACGTTTTCAAGGCAGCGCTGAAAAAGGCCTCTGACAGAAAACGGAAAACATCGGTCACGCGGAAGCGCGGCAAGACAAAGAAGGTCTCCCGCGGAAGATAAATTCTTCTGAACCGTGCATGCATTGCTGATATGAAACTTTCCCACATCGGGGAACTCTCCCTGTTGGAGCATATAAGAAGGACCTTCAGCAGAAAAACGAAAGATATTATTGTTGGTATCGGCGATGATGCGGCTGTAGTAAACCCTTCCGGCAAACGCATTCTTCTCACAACGGATATGATGGCAGAGGGTGTTCATTTCGACCTGCGCTTTGTCACGGCATATCAACTTGGTTTCAAGCTGATCTCTGTCAATGTAAGCGACATCTATGCGATGGCCGGAAAACCGTTGTATGTTCTCATCACTATCGCTGTTTGCAGCAATACACGCACGGAATTTATAAATAATTTCTTTCAGGGCGTTGAGGCTGCATTGAACCTATACAAACTCGTGCTGATCGGAGGCGATGTTTCCTCTGCCGTAAACGATATGGCGCTTTCTGCAACCGTGATCGGCCATGCAGAGAACGTTATACAGCGCTCCGGGGCCCGGGCAGGCGATCGTCTCTATGTGACAGGCCCTCTGGGTGATTCGGCGTGCGGACTTGCAGTATTGAAGCAGATAGGGAGCACCGTTCCTTTGCAGGTGACCCGTTTGGTCACTGATCCGAAACCTGCCTCAGGAGCCGACGGATACCGAAAACTGTGGTCTTATCTTTCACGACGTGGTTTGTCATGGAAGATGACAGAACCTTTGTTGCGAAGACATCTGATGCCGGAAGTAAAAATGCCGAAGCAATGGCGACAGACCGCAACTGCGATGATCGATGTAAGCGACGGTCTTCTGATCGATTTGTCGAGACTCTGCAATGAAAGCAGGGTCGGCGCGAGGCTGTACGAAGAAAAGATACCGATCTCCGACGAAATGAGAAAAGCTGCTTCATGCCTCGGCCTGTCTCCTCTGACATTGGCATTATCGGGAGGGGAAGACTATGAACTCCTTTTCACTGTTCCTCCCGGCAAGAAGGTGAAGGCGCTCTGCATCGGAGAGATTACAGAATCCAGGAGGATTATTGTGGACAGAGCAGGCAACGAGAGGCCTTTTTCTGCTGAGGGATATCAGCACTTTGGAAATGAGAATACTATATAATGTACCAGACATGCTTACTGCAATGAAGCAGAAAGGACAGCGCATTTTCGCTAACTATGAATAAATATCAAAAAATTGCCCTGCTCGTAGGCGCTATTATTCTCATACTGGTCTTCGGGAAGACGATAACAAAAGTCGGTTTTACCGCGGTTGCTTCACTGGGAGGCCTGCTCTGGAAGTTTATTGTCATTATTGCTGCAGTTCTCATTGTTATTTCTTTCTTAAAAAAAGCGGGCAAGAAGAAATAAGGGCGTTTACTAAGTCATGGATAATCTCTTAGACAGGAAAATCGCCGTTCTTATTCCGTGTTATAACGAAGGGCTAACGGTCGGAAAGGTAATTACCGATCTCCGGAATGCTCTGCCTGAGGCAACTGTATTTGTTTTTGATAACAATTCGACTGATAGAACCTCTGAGATTGCCCATTCCTTAGATGCCATAGTCGTTAAGGAAAAGCGTCAGGGTAAAGGATTTGTTGTGCAATCGATGTTCAGAAAAATTGATGCCGATATATATGTGATGATAGACGGTGATGATACCTATGACATTTCCAGGATAACCGATATGATCGACATGGTAAGCACAGACAACGCGGATATGGTTGTCGGCAATAGATTAAAAACCTATACGACTCACGCATTCAGACCTCTTCATACGTTCGGAAACAAATTGGTCCGGTTCCTGATCAACAGGCTGTTCAAGAGCAAATCAAGGGACATCATGTCGGGTTTTCGTGTTATGAATAGGTCTTTCGTAAGAAATATCAACATCATGTCATCCGGGTTTGAGGTTGAAACAGAGATGTCGATTAAGGCTCTGAAATACGGATATGTGATAAAAGAAATGGACATTAACTATAGAGAGAGACCGGCGGGAAGCATTTCCAAACTAAATACCATGAAGGATGGTTTATTAGTGTTAAAAACGATCTTTATCATTTTCAGGGACTATAGACCCTTACTATTCTTTTCAGCGAGTTCCGTGGTCCTGTTATTCATTTCTTTACTTTCAGGTTTTGTAATAATTAAGGAGTTTTTGGAAACAAGGTATATTACCCATGTACCGCTTGCCATTTTTGCATCAGGAACAATGATATTATCGATAATCCTGTTTGTTACCGGCGTCATTCTTGATTCCGCAAACAGGAGGTTTGACGAAATTTATAATTTCATAAGGAACAAAGAATAACATTCATTGGGGCCCACTCTCCTTCATGGATGCACGTCATTATGGGACATTCCGGAAGATATAAAAAATTTCTTATAGCAGGCCTAAGCGCTGCTTTCGTAAACCTTTCCGTGATGGTAATTTTTGTGGAAGTGTTCGGATTTAAAACCTATTTCCTGAAAAATCTCGCCAACATAGTATCCATCGAAATCAGCATAATCTATAATTTTATGCTTAGTCGTGCATGGACATGGAACGATACTCCATTGAAAAAGGGCAAAGATCTCCTGGGACAATGCATATCATTTCATGTTGCAAATTTAACCGGATTGGGCATAAGGATCATTTTATTTGCGTTCCTGGAAAAACTTGCTGTCTTCTATATCCTCAATATGCTGCTGGGCATCGTGGTAGCAGCCTTCGTAAGCTTCGTGCTGTATGACAGAATTGTTTTTAAAAGACCCGTCAATGAGAAAAGATTCCTGTAAGGCCGAATGCTTTGTCAGCAACTGTCTTGCTTAAAAATATCGCAGGCTGAGGATTACATAACTTCCGGTTTGACAAAAATTGTATGGCACTTTAAAATTTTTATACCTAATGAAAAAAAATAACAGCTTATTCATCTTTTTGTGTATATTAAGTTTTATTCTGCTTGTTCTGACATATTCCAATCATTTCCAGAATGCCTTTCAATTCGATGATTCATATATCATTGTAAATAATATATTCATACGTGATCTGAATAATATTCCTCTGTTCTTCACGGATGCAAGAATGCATTGTGCCAATCCGAACAATCAAACCTATCGCCCCTTGGTATCTGCCAGCCTTGCCATTGACTATTGGCTGGGGAAGGGATTATATTCGACATTTTATTTTCATCTGTCAACCTTTATCTGGTATGTAGTGCAATGTATAGTTATGTTCTTCTTCTATGTAAAAGTCTTTGTTATTGCTCGTCCTGCTGCATTGAATCGATATATTGCGCTCTTTGCAGTAAGCTGGTATGGTCTGCATACGGCAAATGCGGAGACGATCAATTATATCTACCAACGGGCAGATTCCCTTTCTACCCTCGCTGTTATCGCAGGGCTTGTCATCTATGCATATCTGCCACAGTATCGAAAACGGTATATCTATCTGATTCCGGTCATAGTCGGTATGTTTATTAAGGAACCGACCGCAATGTTTGCTCCACTATTTTTCTTTTACGTTATGTTGTTTGAAAAAAACTATTCTTTTCGGGAAAGTTTAAAGGGAAAGAATTTTCTCGGTCTGCTTAAGGAAACCCTGCCGGCTTTTCTTGTTTGTCTTGTATTAAGCATTTTTGTTAAAAGTATGATGTCTGCAACATATATCCCGGGGGGAACATCACGTTTTCATTATCTCATCACTCAACCGTTTGTTATTCTCCACTATTTTATAACTTTTTTTCTCCCCTTCAGCTTAAGTGCAGATACCGACTGGAAGTTGATTTCAAGTATCTCTGATATCCGGGTGATTACAGGAATCCTTTTCATCCTTGCAATGCTTTATGGTGCCTATATTGCCTCAAGGAAGCGGGAAACGCGACCCATTGCGTTTGGTATTCTTTGGTTTTTTCTTGCATTAGTGCCGACCTCAAGTGTTATTCCACTGGCAGAAGTTTTGAATGATCATAGAATGTTTTTTCCTTTTGTTGGATTGATGCTCAGTGTCGTTTGGATTTTCGGATTGATGATTATAAAAAACGAAAACCTCATTCTCAAAAATTCCATCGTGAGGGTTTTGATAATTGTTTTCGCACTGGGTATCCTGGGCGGACACGCATACGGGACACATCAACGAAATAAGGTGTGGCATACCGCAGAGTCGCTCTGGTACGATGTGACGAAAAAAAGTCCGGGCAATGGCCGTGGATTAATGAACTATGGGTTAAGTCAGATGGCAAAAGGAAAATATCCGGTGGCACAGGAGTATTTTGAAAAGGCGCTTGTATTGACCCCTTATTACTCTACACTCCATGTTAACTTAGGGGTACTCAAGGGAGCCATGAACCAACTTGTTGAAGCGGAAGCATATTTCAAAAATGCCGTGCAGTATGGACCGAATGATCCGGCATCATATTTCTTCTATGCCAGATGGCTGAACAGCCAAAGGAGAACCGCAGAGGCCATTTCGCTGCTTCAACAGGCACTGCACCTTAGTCCTGCACATAGTGATGCCCGGCAGACTCCTCGATGAAATCCTTTCCGGTAAGGAGACTGACACTTTTCCTGAGAGAGAGGAAAGAACAGATATGTCAAATCCTACGCCTGAGTATTATCTGAATGTGAGTCTTCAGTATCATACATCGGAAGATACCGGGATTCCATCACTGCCTGCCAAAAGGCGTTGATTATTAAAGCCAGACTACTATCCCGCATATAACAACATCTGCGCTGCCTACAACGAAATGAAAATGTGGGATAAGGCGATTGAGGCATGTGAAAAGGGACTTAAGATTACGTCCTGATTTTCAGCTCATGAAGAACAATCTTGCCAAGGCAAAAGTCAGAAGGCGCTTCAGCGAAACAAATAAGCTACTCGATTTGTATCTCATTATGGACGTATCCCCACACGCTGGTTACGTTTTCTGACACGAAGAGGGCATAAAAAAAGGCGAGGGTTTTACCCTCGCCTTATAGGTCTTTATCATTAGTTTCTTTCTAAAAACTAAGGAACACACTCCCATCTGTAAGCAGCTTGAGCACTAGTTGCGGGTGCTCCTGAAATATCCTGTCGCATTGCAATTGTGCTGTCTGCGGGAATAAGAAAAGTTGCTGCAGCAGAATCATCGAGGTTGCAGTACCGATTATTACCGCTTGTATTCCGGTACTGGCACCGTTAACCCATAACTCAAATGTCCTTTGTGAAATACCTCCTGGTGCAACATCAAGGACAACTCTTAAGTTTTGCGCTGTGCAAGCAACCGAGGGTGATATGGACGCTGCGTTGGCTAATGATACATTCTGGACGTAGTAACCAGAAGGAGTAGCATACCCACTGGTACCACTCGCAGTACCTATGCCAGCCATATGGCCGATGAATACAAAAGTAGTTGGCCCGGTATTACCAGTAGCGCCCACAGGTCCTTGCGGTCCAGTAATGCCTATGGGTCCCTGCGGTCCAGTAGCGCCCACAGGTCCTTGCGGTCCAGTAATGCCTATGGGTCCCTGCGGTCCAGTAGCGCCCACAGGTCCTTGCGGTCCAGTAATGCCTATGGGTCCCTGCGGTCCAGTATTGCCTGTAGGTCCGGTAGAACCTGTAGGTCCGGTAGAACCTGTAGGTCCGGTAGAACCTGTAGGTCCGGTAGAACCTGTGGGTCCGGTAGCACCAGTAGAACCAGTAGAACCGGTAGCGCCTGTAGCACCGATAGCGCCTGTAGCACCGATAGCGCCTGTAGCACCGGTAGCGCCTGTAGCACCGGTAGCACCAATTGCGCCGGTAGGTCCTGTTGCACCTTGTGGTCCGGTAGCACCAATTGCGCCGGTAGGTCCTGTTGCACCTTGTGGTCCGGTAGCACCAATTGCGCCGGTATCACCTGTTGCACCTTGTGGTCCGGTAGCACCTGTAACACCAGTAGCACCGGATTCACCAGTAGAACCAGTAGCACCGGTAGCACCGGTTTCACCAGTAGCGCCGGTAGCACCGGTTTCACCAGTAGCGCCTGTAGGCCCGGTCGGTCCGGTTGCACCAGTAGCACCGGTTGCACCCGCTGCACCTTCGACCCCGGCAAGAATAATATCCAACTGAGCCTCATGACCGGTATTCTTGTCTTCTTTGGCATTGACTTCCATTGATAAGGCACCCGATGCGACAGGTGCCAAAGCGATTCCGTTGTTGAAAGTTCCGTTGAGCCAGTCTATTACGAGGCTTGTAACGTCAACGGTGACGAATGTCTGTTCCATCCATTTTTCCACATTCACTGTTGCAATGATGCTGCCGAAAGGCGCTGCGCTTGCCGAATTGTCGTACGTAAGATTTCCCTCTTCCCATTGCACAGTTGAAGGGGCGTTAATACGACGAATATCGACTGGGCCAGCCTTTGTCACCTTACTCACAAAAAATGTGAGCGTAGCCTTTTCAACATCAGCTCCTGTCGTGCCGGCAGGAAGGGAACCGAGATTAAACCTTACGTAACCTGTCTGTCCCTTCGAGTTGTTCACAAGTATCTGCTTATTCCAGAAATTCTTCGAAGATTTTGTAGAATCAGCATACGTATCATCGGTCAGAGCGGCACTTGATGCAAACGAGAGACCCGCAAGAAACAGGAGCGACACCATAACAACCAGGGAGGTCATAAGTACGCGATGCCTTGTTCGAAAGTTTTTTTGCATTTTCTCCTCCACTTTTTTTGTTATGAAACAAAACAGAATTTTACTATTTTCTAACCAAACGCCTAAATGAGTGGTCCTTTGTGAGCAGAACCTGAAATGTCTGTTACCGATATAATTTTTCACCCCCCTTCAATCGGTTACAAAAGATTAATAAAAAAACTCCACCTTAACGCTTTATGAAAAAGCATTGTGCTGATCGAATGAATACATCACTTAATCGGATGCCTAACTAACTTCTACATACTATGAAATTCAGTCGCATTTGTCAAGTTGTACTCTCCTTAAACCCATGGGTGACACTGGATTGCCGATGCCATGCCGGATTTTCTTGCAATTGTGAGAATTGGAATTGTATCGTTAAGCAGTAAGTGACTGCATATTTCCGCTCATAAAAAAACATTTACTATCTTCGGGGAGGGTCGTTATGAGGGTGCTCTTTGTGATGCTATGCATTTCAGCGGTGCTTTTGTTCCCGGTTCGTTCTCAGGCAGAGGCGGGCAATGATATATGCCAATCAGGGTATAAAGCGCTCATGCTGTCGAATGAGCAAGCGGATGAATTTTTCGGAAACCATATCAAAGGGACCCATATGGAAGGAAAAGGCTTTGTGAAAAATATCCGGCAGGGCGGAGAGAACAAACGCGCCGTGGTTACCGTTGATTGCGGGAATGACGTTATCGTCAATGTAACAACCGGGAATGTTGTGAATGTGAAAATTGGGCAACAGGTCGATTTTGAAGGAACCAGTGTTTCTTACGGCAAAAGGCGCTATATTTATTCCCAGAATACCTATATGATTTTTGAATTCGACCGTGGATCAGTGAAATAACGATTATATCTTCAGTATGGTCTATTGATTGCAGTGGTACCGAAGGCCGGACTTGAACCGGCACGTGGTTTCCCACGAGGGATTTTAAGTCCCTTGCGTCTACCAATTCCGCCACTTCGGCATCAGAAGAAAACAGAAGAATAATTGTAGTCGATTCGTTACAGTTTGGTCAAACGTATTCAGTTTTTCCTGAAAAGGTCTTCCAGTTTTTTCAGTGCGTCTTCCTTCCCCTTGCCTGAAGATGCTGCAGCGGATCCCTGGAAGGAAAAATAATCGCAGAAATTCGCCTTATCGCGGGAGCGCTGAAACTCAGCTTTCGTTTCGCTGCATTTATTGTGGCTTGTCGGAGAATAGAACCTGCAGTTGAGGCATATATGTAGGTCGCCTCCGCATTTCGGGCAGGTAGATTTTCTCGTGAAGTATTTGTTGATATCAACAGCAGTGCTGCATAGGGCGCATAGTTTCATAATTCGATTGCTCCATTTACCGTGTCTCCGGCGAGAGGATCATGCGTACACAACCCCCTTGGGCCCCCTTTTCTAAGGTGGAATCAGAAGGATTCTCGCTCCAGCGAGTCGCTGCGGTGACCCGGCGCGTTCACTTGCGGGAATGACAATCTTCAGATTTTTTTATGTCTTTCTGGGCAGTCCTTATTATATCTTTTTAATGAAATCCGCAATGGGCAGCGCTGCGAGCGTCAGAAGCTGTACCGATCCCCTTGCGCCGAGTTCTACCGACATCTTCATGATGGCTGTGTTATCGGCAGCCTCAATAATGTTTACGAAATCATACGGTCCGAGGACTGCGAACTGCTCTTTTACTTTGATCCCCATCTTCTCGAGTTCCTTGTTTACCTCAAGGATCCGCTTCGGGTTTTCCTTGATGGTTTTCCTTCCTTCATCGGTGAGTGTGCTGAGCACTACATACATTGCCATGATTGCCTCCTTTTGTTTTTGGGATTATTGTTAAAAGATCGCAAACTATAACACCCAATTTCTACCCTAATGATATTACATGAATGCAAGAAAGTCCAATGGGGCGGAAAAGCGTAACGGGAATGTTACGGAGGCTGGAAATTGACTTTTCCCCGCAGTCTCTGATTAAATTGATCGATGTGGGAATATACTGAAAAGGTGAAGGATTTTTTTCTTAAGCCAAAGAATATCGGGGAGGTAGAGAACCCCGATGCGGTCGGAGACGTTGGCAGTATTGTCTGTGGAGACGCGTTGCGTCTGACGATGAAGATAGACAAGGAAACCAACCGGATCATCGATGCAAAATTCCAGACGTTCGGCTGCGCAAGCGCGATTGCGAGTTCCTCTGCCCTTACTGAACTGATAAAAGGGAAAACGGTCGACGAGGCCCTGCAGGTGACGAACCAGGATATTGCCGAATTTCTCGGCGGCCTTCCGAAGGAAAAAATGCACTGTTCCGTCCTTGGAAGAGAGGCACTCGAAGCCGCGATTGCAAACTTCAGAGGGATTGAGATACCCGTCGAAGAAGAGGGCAGGCTTGTCTGCAAATGTTTCAATGTGACTGAAGAAAAAATTCGTAAGGTCGCAATGGAAAACCATCTTACGACAGTGGATGAAATCACCGATTACACCAAGGCAGGCGGAGGATGCGGTGAATGCACGGAAGAAATCGAGAAGATCCTCAGGGACATCTGGTCACTGAAAGCTCCCGAAAAGCCGGCAAAACCAAAAAAACTGACCAACCTCCAGAAAATCGCCCTCATACAGGAGATCATCGAAAGGGAGATCCGCCCAGGACTTCAGGCGGACGGCGGCGACATCGAGCTGATTGATATCGACGGCAATAAAGTCATCATAGCCCTGCGTGGTATGTGTACAGGATGTGTTATGGCGGATGTAACGATCAGCGGGATTCAGCAGAAGCTCAGAGAACTGGTGAACGACGAGATTGTCATCGAGGCACAATGAATACCCTCTACTTCGATAACAATGCAACTACACCGGTAGCGCCTGAAGTTCTCGATGAAATGCTGCCGTATCTCAGAGATTACTACGGAAATCCATCGAGCATGCATACGTTCGGGGGGCAGCTTCACCGGAAGGTCGAGGAGGCGAGGGGCAGGGTCGCCCAGCTTATCGGCGCCGAACCCGACGAGATCATATTCACGAGTTGCGGCACGGAGAGCGACAATACCGCAATCATGAGCGCTGTTGAATCGTTGCCGGGCCGGCGGCATATTATTACCACACGGGTTGAACATCCTGCCGTCCTGAATTTCTGCAAGCATCTTGCGCGAAAAGGGTACCGCGCGACGTTTCTGCCTGTAAACAACTATGGGCAACTGAGCGTTGATGCACTATTGAAGGCTGCTGACGAGGATACCGCAGTTGTCTCCATCATGTATGCAAATAACGAGACCGGCAACATTTTCCCGATCATGCAGATCGGTGAGCTGTTAAGAGAAAAACGGATTTTGTTCCACACGGATGCGGTTCAGGCAGTCGGAAAAATTCCTATCGATGTGAAGAAGCTTCCGGTAGATATGCTTTCTTTGTCGGGGCATAAGCTCCATGCACCGAAAGGGATCGGCGCGCTTTATGTAAGAAAAGGCACGAGGTTTTATCCTTACATTATCGGCGGCCATCAGGAACGGGGAAGAAGAGCGGGGACTGAAAACGTTGCCTCGATTATCGCTCTCGGAAAGGCCTGCGAGCTTGCGATGAAGGCACTTGATGATGAGGTGTCTTATTTGACGCGGTTGAGAGACAAACTCGAGACGGCATTGCTTCAATCCTGTCCCGATGCGCTGGTGAACGGAGATGCAGGCAGCAGATTGCCGAATACGACAAACATCAGCTTCGAATATGTTGAGGGAGAGGCGATCCTTCTGAGATTAAACGAATATGGCATTTGCGCTTCATCGGGGTCGGCATGTACTTCAGGCTCGCTCGAACCCTCCCATGTCCTCCGGGCAATGGGTGTTCCTTTTACGGCGATACACGGATCAATCAGGTTTTCCCTGAGCCGTTACAATACCGAAGCAGAGGTGGATACCGTAACAGAGGTTATGCCGCAGATAATACAGATACTCAGGCAGCTCTCGCCCTTCGGAAGGGATAAACTCGCCGGAAATATTAAATGTCCCTAGCCCGTTGGATTCCGATTCGTTTATAGGAGCGGGAAAAAGCGGGATCGGTTTTTCCCAGGGGCTTAAAGAGAAACGCCTTCAGTTCACTCCTGAGAAGTTTTCTTCTGTGGCCGCTGCCTATCGGATTGATCTTGACAACCTCGGATTTTTCCCAGTTCCGGAACAGGTCTATGATATTGTCGAGCGAATCCCGGTGCAGCTTTTCGATCGTTTCCCGTGCAGGAAGACTCGTGAGGAGGTTTTTGTCAATGAAATCTCCTATCTGTTCCGGATAAAAGATCGTAAGAAAGACCATTCCCCGCAGAATTCTCTTGTTTGTTTTGAAAGAAAAAATAAAACGGTCAAGGGAGTTTTCGAGGAAGATATCGTTCCGTATCTGTATCTTCCGGTCTATCTCCATCGCCTGCTGCCGGTATTTTTTGTCGATAATGCAGTCGGCCTTCATCTCCAGCACCGTATGCCTGATATTCTTTTTGTCAGCGGTATAGGCGTGATGGGCGACGGTATCGGCAGCAAGATGACTCAAATATCCGTATACGAAGGCTTTCTGCTGTTTTGTTTCTGTTGCCTGCAGGAGATCAAAGGCAAAACTCCAGTTGTGCGAGTTCTGATGGTCGGGAAGATATTTTTTCCCGACGATAATGTCGGCCATAAGATTTCCATAAATAAAGTCTTTCCGGTAGCGCCGTATAATTTCGATAATACCTGCGGGCAGGAGAGCGCCGAGAGAGCAAAGTTCATTCCCGAGATAAATATGCGTCAAAGGCCCCCATGCAAATGCAAGGGCAGGAATACAGAGAAACGAGATAACGAGTATCCATTTGAATAATTTCATTTCCACTCCTTTAAAAAATTGAGTAGCAGTCTCACCCCGATACCTGAAGCGCCTTTCGGCGTATAGGGCTTTTCCTTTTCCAGCCAGGCGGTGCCCGCTATATCGAGATGAACCCACGGGGTTGCGCCGGCAAATTCAGCGAGAAAAGATGCTGATGAGACCAATGAACCGCTTTTTCCTCCGGTGTTTTTTAGATCAGCTATATCGCTTTTCAGACAGTCTTTATATTCTTCAAAGAGCGGCATCTCCCATACTCTCTCATACGTATTATGCCCGGATTTTATCATTTTATCAATTAATCCTCTGCTGTTTCCCATAATGGCGATTGCCTCATTTCCGAGCGCAATGGAACAAGCACCGGTGAGGGTCGCGATATCAATGATTGCCTTCGGCTTATAGCGTTTGGCGTACCCGAGAGCGTCGGCAAGCGTCATCCGGCCTTCGGCATCCGTGCTTATTATCTCGATTGTTTTGCCGTTGATAGCCTTCACGACATCCCCTGGTTTGGACGCAGCCCCACCGATAACGTTTTCTGTAGCGGGCAGGATCCCGACAAGATGAACCGGCAGTTTCAGTTCGGAAACAGCCTTGAATATCCCCAGCACGGCTGCTCCTCCTGCCATATCATATTTCATTTTTTCCATGCCGTCGGCAGGTTTTAATGATAACCCGCCGCTGTCAAAGGTAATCGATTTGCCTATCAAGACCAGCGGCGATCCGGAGGCTCCTTTGTAATGAAGGATAATGAATTTCGGCGGCTCATTCGACCCAAGCGCAACCGAGAGGTATGCGCCCATGCCGCGTTTGCAAATATCCTTTTTCTCCAATACGGTTACGGAAAGATTCCTCTGCTTGAAGGACAGTGCCGCATCTGCAAGATGTGTTGGCGTCATATCATTGGCCGGGGTGTTGATCAGATCACGGGCAAACGATACGGCGGACGCTACCGACTTTGTCCACCGGAGATCTTCCCTCAGTTCTCGTGTATCTCTGGAGAGAACAATGAAGGAATCGATAGTTTTTTTATTCTTTTCGCCGGTATATTTTCTGAAGGTGTAGAGACCGAGCAGAAAGCCTTCGAGAAAATCCGCTGGTGAAATACCGGGGGACGAGAATGCATCGGTTGAAAGTGCGATTTTTTTTATCCCCAAACCGTGCAGATAGACAGCTGCCTTCCCTCCAGCCTGCCGCGTCTTCTCTGCCGAGATATCTGCTTTTTTCCCGAGGCCGATAAGAAGGATTCTCTCAGGTTTGATGTCTTCAGGCGCAGGAATCAACAGGGCTTCATTCAGTTTGCCGCGGAATTCTTTTGAAAAAACCCTTTTGATAAGGTGGAGAGTGGCCTGATCAAGGTTTTTAGAAAGATGCGCATCTCCTTCACTGAAAGGAAGGATGAGGGCGTCACAGGCACAATCCTTCTCCTTACTGTTCTTTATGGACACATTCATTCAACTCATATTTTAGCTGATTTTATAAAGAAATAGCTATGAAAACCCCGATTGACAGAATATTCTATTTCAGCAATTATGTATCTATGGATGAGAGGGATTCGCCTTTTACGACCAAAAGAATAGAAGAGGCCTATGGGACACCATTCACGGACGGAAACAGGGTTGCGCTCTTGTGGAAAAGTAAGGAATCGTTCCATATGATTTTTGATGAAATAGCGATGGCAAAGAAGCTCATCTGCCTCGAATTCTACATATTCCGCAACGACGAAACAGGCAATGAACTTGCAGAAATCCTGAAAAGGAAAGCCTCGGAAGGGACAAGCGTCTATATCCTCTACGATCACTTCGGCTCGATCGCTACCCCGATGAAATTCTGGAGAGGCCTCAAAGAGGCGGGGGTTCATATCAGCGCATCACATCCCTTCAAGTGGACTGACCCGTTCCATTATGTTCACCGGGACCATAAAAAGCTTATTGTTATCGATGGCATGAAGGCATTCACCGGAGGGATCAATATCGCCAATGAATACAGGGGATACCACAGGGTAAAGAGGATAAAAGGATGGAGGGACACGGGTATATTTCTTGAAGGTCCGATCGCACAAACATTACTCGATATTTTCAAGAAAAGCTGGAAGATATGGAACGGCGCGCCGATTCAGTGCGATGTACATGCCGAGCCGGCGCCGGAAGGGCTTTCCGTCATCCCCATCTTCGCAAGTTCCGCCAGGGGGAGAAGGAAGATGAGAATGCTGCTCTATTACAGCATTGATCAGGCCCAAAAAAGCATGTATCTGACGACAGCCTATTTTGCCCCAAGCAGAAGGATGCTGCACGTACTTGAAAACGCGGAATCGAGGGGGGTGGATGTTAAATTGCTCTTGCCGGGAAAATCTGATATTGCCTCTGCGCATTATGCGGGAAGGGCTTTTTTTACAAAGCTCCTGAAGGCCGGGGTCGAGATATTCAATTATCAGGGGGAGATACTCCATGCGAAGACCGCTGTCTTTGATGAAGCATGGAGTGTTATTGGTTCGTCCAATCTAGATTTTCAGTCGCTCAGGATAAATGATGAGGGCAACGTAGGGATTGTCGATGCGGAATTTGCCGGACAGATGACAGAGATGTTCCATGAGGATTTAGGGCATTCGGGGCAGATAACACTGGAAGCATGGCTGAAACGGCCGTTCATCGAGAAAATGAAGGAGCAGTTCTTCGCGCTATTCAGGAGAAGGCTGTAATAGGTAGTTGGTAGCGGGATTATTCCTCCCTTTGGAAAAGGGAGGTTAGGAGGGATTTTATACTCAGTATCTGTAGAACTTCTTTTTCCCTTTGCCGTTATTTTTTTTCTGAGGACAAAGTCACAAAATACGGGACCCTGATTTATCTTTGAAGCTTTCATTTTTTCTGAAGGAAATCACGGTGCAATTTTTGCATATATCGGCTCCGGGGAAGTGATCCCCCGGCCTTGTCAGTGAAGCGCTTCCCGAGTTCCTGATACGCTCCAGGAGTCTTTGCACGACCGCTTCAATATGCTCTCCGGGGATGATGACATTTATTTCACCCCTTTCGGTTTTGCCGGCGTTATAGCTCCCGCTGCAGGGGGTGACCATGTTGGCAGATTTTTCGAGATAGGAAAAGATATTTCCTCCGCATGCTGCAGAGCTTATCATCTGGTTTGGACGCAGGGGATGGATGTCCATGGCAGCCATATAATCTACCAGCAGGTGATATGCCTGCAGAACATCACAATAAAAATGGACGGTATCAGGAATAAAATAGGTATCGGCCAGTGGTGAGACAACAAACGCCTTCAGAGTCCCTTCAGGGAGACGCAGTTTCGTTTTCACAAATCGCAATGCCTGGTCCATATCCCTTGTATATTTCAGGTGAGACTTCACTTCAGTCTCATCGAGAGCCTTCCAGCCGAAGTTGAATACCGCATTGCTGCAGACGAGTTTTTCTTTTGTACCGAGAACCGTTTGCCCTTTCATGCGCGCGGCGACCTCACACTGGCAGAACGTAATTGGCTTCACCGGTTCATAGTAAGAGGCATGCTTCATGAAATCGTCAAGTTCTTCCTGCCTGAAGATAAATTTCACTGCAATCGGGTAATGCATGAGACGCAGTTCGTCCATCAATATTTTCTGCATTTCCTTAAAATCCATTTTTTTGTCCATTGAAGTATCCCCCTAAAAAACTACAGTACTCAAGTTATTTTATCACAGTTCGGGGGAAGGGGCACTCAATATGTCGGCTGCCCGCGCTGTTACTATATGCAGTATGCATATATCCAAGGTGATGAAATGGGCAGATACTATGATATTATTTAAAGAAAATGGGTATGTTTCCGGAGTTCATTCCGGTTTATCATGCAAAACAACATATATGTGCCGGAATGAGGAGCGGTTTTATTTCACATTCTTGGCGCAAAGAGGAGGTTGCTATGCTCTGGAAAGGCAGAAGAGAGAGTTCAAACGTAGAAGACCGTCGTGGTCGTTCTCCGAAAATGATGGTGGGCGGGGGCATCGGAACAATACTGATTGTGCTTGCAGTTTATCTTCTTGGCGGTGACCCGACACAAATCCTGAACACCATGCAGTCTAACGATTCGCAGACCACTGCGCCCTATCAGGGAACGGCAGAGGAGAATGAAATTGCGCAATTTGTATCTGTAGTTCTCGCAGAAACCGAGGATGTGTGGACGGAGTTATTCCGTAAGGAAGGATTGAATTATGATTACCCGAAACTGGTTCTTTATACAGGGAGTGTGCAGTCTGCATGTGGATTTGCCGGTGCAGCGACAGGCCCATTTTATTGTCCGGGTGATCACAAACTATACATTGATTTGAGTTTTTTTGATGAGTTGCAAAAAAGATTTAAGGCGCCGGGTGATTTTGCCATGGCGTATGTGGTTGCTCACGAAGTGGGACACCATGTGCAAACGCTTCTCGGAACCAATGAAAAGGTGATGTCTCTCCGTTCAAGACTCAGCGAAAAAGAGTTTAACAAGTATCTCATTCGTCTTGAATTACAGGCTGATTATTTTGCCGGGGTATGGGCCCATTATGTGAAGAGAATGGATTTACTTGAAGAGGGAGATGTCGAAGAGGCATTAAATGCAGCCAGTGCGGTCGGCGATGACCGCATTCAAAATAGCACTCAGGGGTATGTTGTGCCGGACAGTTTTACTCATGGCACTTCCGAGCAGAGGAAGAAATGGTTTTATCAGGGATTCAGATCAGGTGATTTAAACGGGGGAGATACGTTCAATGCGGGGAATCTGTAATATCCATAACCATGAAAGAAAGGATACTGAAAATGAGAGACTCACATCGATGCGTCGCTTTACCAGAAGACCGTACGCTTTGCGCACGTCAACCGGAGTGTAATGGAAGACGCCTTTGAGGGTGATCTCATCGTGAGGATTGTTGCGAGCACTGCTAAAACTCCAGTTTGCCGCCCAGAAGCTGGCCGGTAATCGCCGCGAGCACAAGAAGGGGGATGTATTTGAATTCGATATGAGAAAGGGTTCTCGCGATGAATATAAGAGGAATGGGAATATGGATGTAGAGAAACCAGCGCAGAGAATATCTCTTTGTTTTTGCCCTCGCATGACCGAAGGGGAGGTTAACCAACACGGTAAATGCGAATAAAAGAAGGATGGTGAACGTTTTGCTGTGAAGATCCATAGTGCAAAATTACCTTTCGATATGATATAAGATTGAAGAGAGATAATACAATAAACTGAGTACTCATACCAATATCCAGGGAGAAACCGATAATGGCTGACACATCTGCAAAAAGTACCGAAGCGGAGATTCGTGAGGTGCTTGAAAGCCTCGAGTGCATCTTGACCGCGCATGACAGCTGTGCCGAGTTAATCGAGTTCAGGGACAATAAGGCCCTAATCTACTGCGGCGGCCCCTGCATCAAATGCGACAACAGGTGCATAGAAGATGCGATCAAGGCAAGATTGCCGGATATCGAAGTAGTAATACAATGATGCAATACGACACGAAAGGATAGTTATCTCGGCAACGGCGCAGGCAGGGGCTTGCCGGATTTGAGTAGATCAACTGCCTTGTCAAACCGTTCGAGAAACATATCGTCGGTAAGCGGTGGCGGCAGGGGATTGCAGGGTAGCGGCGGACGTTGGGCGGTTATGCGTGTCCTCTCTGGGTCAATCGGTTCTATAATGACTCCCAGAACACTGACCCAGTTTATCACACTTTCTGCCCGATCTTCCTCGATTTCCGCCGGTTTTGCGCCTGCTTCCAGTAGAACTGCTCTGGTGACTTCCCACGCCTTATCATGGCTGACCGGATAGACTGCAGATCTGCCCTCATATCGTTCGCGGATTAAATCATCAACAGTAGTGGCGCAGCCACCCGCAAGAAGATACACTGCCATGACAGCAAGAAGGCTGAAAGAGAAGACTGCTTTTTTATTCTTTTCGTTGACGGTCAACATCTCTATTCATTTACTATTTATCCGGTGCAGCAATAAATTCCCCTTCGATCAGAAATTACCTTAATAGTACATGAGATTATTTCAATTTTACAATCGTTACCCCGTTGCCTCCCTCATCGAGCGAACCGCTTCTGAAGGACTTTACCAGTGGATGTTCGCTTACATGTTCATGTACCGCTCTGGACAGCAGTCCTTTGCCGATGCCGTGGACGACCGTTACCTCACGCAGTTCCGCCAGGGAGGCATGGTTGAGAAAATGCTCAAGCTTTGACATTGCCTCATCGACCCGCAAGCCTCTCAGATGAACCTCCAATGCTATTGTTTCATCACTTTGCAAGGTCCGTACGGTACCTGCAGAGGGCAGAGATTTCCCCGTCATAAAACCGACTTCGGAAATCGGCACTTCAACCTCCATATTTTTTGCCAGCACTTTGATGCGGCCTGTCTTGCGGTTTATCTCCACCACCGGCGCGTCATAATTAAGGGATTTGATAAATATGGTGTCCCCCTTCTGAATTGCGTCGATCGGAGGGGTGCCCTTATCGCTGGTATCGTATTCTTTTATCTTTTCAGCAACATGTTCCTGCTGCGATTCAATCTGTTTCAAAAGCAAGCGGCCGTCGTCTCTCCCTTTTTTCTTCAATTCATCAAGGAAGGTACGCATATGCCGTTTGGTCTCTGCAATGATATCCGAAGCCTCCCGAAAAGCGTGCGCGAGAATCTCTTTCTGTTTGTCTTTTGTTTCAGCCATGAGTTTTTCGATCCGTGTGGTTTTTTCATCTGCGGCTGTTTTTACCTTGTTCAGATCGTTCAGCGTCTGCTCATACTGGAGTCGTTTTTCGTTAAGATCTGCGGTCAGATTATCAAACTCAACTTTTGCAGTCCCGAGCATTTCCTTTGCGTCCCGGATCAAGTCTTCGGACAGACCATACCTTTTCGCTATCTCAAGGGCATGTGACTGGCCCGGCTCTCCTGTTCTCAGCCGGTAGAGCGGGGTGAGTGTTTTCCCGTCAAACTCCATTGAAGCATTCATCATTCCTCCGGTCCTATGGACGAACCCCTTTATGTCGGCAAGGTGTGTGGTGGAGAAAACGAGCGCTTCCTTCTTTTTCAAATCCTTCAATACCGCGCATGCGAGAGCGCCGCCTTCATCGGGATCTGTACCGGTGCCGAGTTCGTCGATTAGGACGACGGTATTTCTATCGGTTTTTCTGAGTATCTCCGATATATTCGAGATGTGAGCAGAAAACGTCGAGAGGTTGTTTTCTATGGACTGCTCATCCCCTATATCAACGAGCAGGCTTTGTATGAGCGGAAACCTTGATGATGAGTCTGCCGGGACGGGCATTCCGCACAACGCCATAAGAATAAGCAGTCCGATCGTCTTGAGAGCGATGGTCTTTCCCCCTGCATTGGCGCCGGTGATTACCATTACTGTGTTATCGCCGCCCAATGTGATATCGAGGGGGATGACCTCCTGTGTCAGCCCGGCCTTCTCAAATGCAAGGTGCAGGAGAGGGTGTCTCGCTCTGGAAAGGTGAATTACGCCTGCATCGTCGATTGTGGCTGACTCCATATGCAAAAGGTCGGAGAACAAGGCGATGCAGTGAAGGACATCGAGATAGACAAGGGTTTCAAACTCGGCCTCTATTCCTTCCACTTCTTTGCGAATGACCGAACAGATGTTTCTAAGGATCCGAATCTCTTCCGCCTTCTGATCTGCAATAAGGTTTTCGAGCTCATTGGCAAGGTTGATAATTCCGAGTGGCTCTATGAAAGCTGTTTCACCTGATTTTGAAACATCATGGACAACGCCGGGGACCATCCCTTTTGCATCCATCCTCACCGGGATGACCCATCTCCCTGAACGTGTCGTGATGAAATCGTCCTGGAGCAAAGCTGAAATCTTTTCATCTCTCACGATTTCTTCGAGTTTTTTTCGCATCCTGCTTTCGAGTCTGCGTATTCGCCCCCTCAGATCGGCCAGCAGGGAAGATGCGCTGTCGAGAATCACCCCTTCGCTGTTGAGGGACTTTTTCAGGACCTTCAGAATATCCGGGAAGCCGGTCAGCGGCTCCGCGAGCCCGCGCAGGAAGGGGAGGTCTTCTCTTTCACGGATCTGGAGCGATATATCCTGTGTAATTTCTAATACCGGCATGAAGTCGGAAAGTTCACGGGCTTCGAGGACAGCGCCTTCAGGTCTTATCCTGACCAGGGGCAATGAGATATCAGGGAACTGAGACAGCCTGAGCTGATTGCCCTCCTGCGATATCATCCGTATCTCACCGATCAGTCCGAGCCTTTTTTCGATAGCCTCCCTGTCCTGAAGCGGGTGAATATCCGCTACGGACTGCCTTGAGGCGTCGCTATAGGAAAAATCAGAGATCAGCCCGAGGAGTTTATGAAATTCGAGCAGTTCGAGAGTATTCTTGGGGATCATATCACTTAATAAATAGCGCAGACAGTGCGCAAATATTTATTTAACTCGATGATGTTATTGAAGCTATCTGTAAGGGATCTATTCATTAAAATATTCCGTCAACTATCAGTCCGAGGTACATTAAGGTATCGAAAAATCAATATTTGCACAATATCTTCACTATTTCATTGGTGTCATTCCGGGCTTGATCCGGAATCCAGTTTTTCATTGCTCCGTATTCTTCACGGCTTATAGTATTTCTTCTTTTTCCTGAGGTATTCCTGTTCGACCTGCCCGCCGTAGTCATGCGGATATTTATAGCCTTCGCCATGCCCCAGTTTTTTTGCGCCGGGGTAATGGCTGTCCTTCAGGTGGTCGGGCACTTCCATTGTTTCTTCAGTCGCAATATCTTTTAGCGCAGCCTCTATAGCCATGTAGCTTGCGTTGCTTTTCGGCGCCTTTGCAATGTAGATGACCGCCTGCGCAAGGGGTATTTTCGCTTCGGGCATGCCGACGAATTCAACGGCGCGCAACGCGGATATCGCAACGACCAACGCCATGGGGTCGGCGTTTCCAACATCTTCAGAAGCGCAAATGACGATCCGCCGTGCGATGAACCTCGGGTCTTCACCTGCGTAGATCATCTTTGCAAGATAATATATGGCTGCGTCGGGATCTGAACCGCGCATGCTCTTTATGAAGGCGGAAATCGTATCGTAATGCTGATCGCCTTTTTTGTCATAGACAACCGCCTTCTTCTGTATCGACTCCTCAGCGATAGCGACGGTTATCCGTGCCTGACCGTCGGCGCCGGGAGAGGTTGAGAGGGCTGCAATTTCGAGGGATGAAAGGGCTTTTCGTGCATCTCCGTCAGACATCCGGGCGATATGTTTCAGTGCAGCTTCATCCGCCTGAATATTGAGACTCCCAAGCCCGCGCTCCCTGTCTTGAAGAGCATTACTGAGGATGCTCAGGATATCATTTTCGGCAAGGGGTTTCAGCTCGAATATCTGGCTTCTCGAAAGCAAAGCCGAGTTTACATAAAAGAACGGATTTTCCACAGTCGCCGAGATGAGGGTGATATTTCCCTCCTCGACATCCGGCAGGAGGGCGTCCTGCTGAAGTTTATTAAAGCGGTGGATTTCGTCGAGGAAGACGATGGTATGGACGCCGTTCATCTTTCTCGTTTTTGCCCCCTGAATCACCTTTCGTATTTCATCAAGCCCGATCGTTGCTGCATTCAGCCATTCGAAATGGGCCTTTGTTTTCCGGGCGATCACCCGTGCGAGCGCTGTCTTCCCGGTCCCGGGCGGTCCGTAGAGAATAATCGATGTGATCCGGTCCGCTTCGACAGCCCGCCGCAGTAATTTGCCCGGACCGACAATATGCTGTTGACCGGTATATTCGCCAAGCGTCCTCGGACACATGCGATAGGCAAGGGGGCGGTCTGAGCCATCTCTTTCAAAAAGGTCCATCTGTTATGGTTGCCTATAGGGGTGGAATTTATCAAGGTGCTCAATCTGTCGGTGTAAAAGGATGCATGATATACTACTGAAACGGATCACAGGACGCATAATATTTCAAGGAGGATGCATCATGTTCCATACGGAGCTGTCTGCTATCTGCTGAAGGCATGGCGTCCTTTTATATCCTACTCGCCATATTCCTCTGGAGCTCCCTCGGAGTCGTTGTCCGGCTTTCCGGCGTGGAGATCCATACCCTCATGTTCTCTTCACTTGTCGTATCGTTGGTTGTTCAGGGAATGCTCCTCTCGCAAAAAAAATACCGAAGGGAATTCCCTGACATCAAAAGACTGCGGTATCCCGTCATACTTGGCCTTGTATCACTCGTAAACACCTTCACGTTCTATTACGCGTTCAAAAACACCACCATCGCCAATGCGGTCCTGACCCACTACACGGCTCCGGTGATCGTCGCTTTTCTCGCACCGGTTTTCCTGCAGGAAAAAATAACGAAAAAGATCGTTCTCATCATTATCCTGGCATCAACCGGGCTTTGGGTAATGCTCGACGGACTTTCAGTGCAGGGGGTCCAGCTGCCGGGGATAGCCGCAGGTATTTTTTCCGGATTCGCTTATGCAGGTATCATCCTTTTAGTAAGGATGCATGCGCAGGAATTCGACCCATTGGTCCTTACGTTTCTCCAAAATTGTACTATCGCCATCGTGCTTGCGCCTTTTGTCCGTGATATTCCCATGAGCGCCCTCTGGAGTTATATTTTTATCGGGATTGTCCATTCGACGGTTGCGCCGGTCTTGTACTTTAAAGGACTTCAGTATGTCACTGCGAACAGGGCCGCGGTTCTCGGATACCTTGAGCCTGTATGCGCGATCATTTTCAGCATGATTTTTCTGAAAGAAATGCCCGGTATTCATTCTATTGCCGGCGGCCTGCTGATTATCCTCTCCGGTTATCTGACTTTAAGGGACAGGGATAGCGTGTAGGAAAAAAGATAGCACGGATTATTTGTGAGTGGTCGACAAGAAAAGCGGATACGGCGTTTAAGCGGATTTAGCGAGGGTTCATAGCCGTTAGGCTGTGGACACTCGGTACCTCGGAGGCACGCTGAATATCAGCGGGCCGAGAATGAGCGAAAATGCCGAATCTGCTTTTCTCTAATGAAAGGGACATGAAGGAAAGTCTACGACCGTATCACATCAACGGGCTGAATACGGGTCGCCTTCCGAGAGGGATAGATGCCCGCAAGGATTCCGACGACGACCGATGCCAGGAAAGAGAGAAAATGCGCCGCAGGGGAGAACGTGAACGGGAGTCCGGAAAAGAGGAAGATGGCGACACTTGCCAGGGAACTGAGAATAACCCCCACAGTGCCGCCGCTGAAGGAAATAAAAGATGATTCGAGCAAAAACTGTAGAATGATATCCCGTTTCCGGGAGCCGACCGCTCTCCGGATTCCTATCTCAACCTTTCTCTCATTTACGATGAAGATCATGATGGAAAGGATGCCGAGCCCCCCGATGAGGAATGAAACGACGGCTGAGATCCTGCCGAGTACTTTTATCATCGACATTGCCTGCGTTTTGAGGGCCATAACGTCTTTTAGATCGATAACGGTGAAGTCATCGACCTGATCAATCGCTATTTTGTGTCTTTGCCTCATTATCTCTTCGATCCCTGCTTTTGCGGGGGCAAGAGATGTTTCGCCGATGACCTGTACCGATATATTGCTGATATATTCTTTATTCACAAAACGTCTGAGATAGGTGTTCAAAGGAATAAAAATCTGGTTGTCCTGATCCAGACCGGAGATGTCGACGCCTTTTTCCTCCATGATGCCTATCACTTCGCAGGGGACGCGCCAGATAAGTATGTGCTTTCCAAGAGGGTTTTCCTTCCCGAATAATTTTTCGGCTATTTTCGTTCCGATAACCGCGACTTTACCGAGCCTCCTGTCATCGGCAGACGAGATGAAACGCCCCTCTCGTACGTGGAAGTTCCTTATCTCAGGATAGTTCGGGGTGCTCCCGACTACGAGTATCGAAGCGAGGACAGTATTTACATAGCGAACAGGGAATGTTTTATTGCCTGAAGGAGAGACATCCTTTATATGTATTGATCCCTCTGCGATCGCCTTCGCATCCGCGAGGGTGAGCGTTGTTGCTTCACTCAACAATCGTGTGCTCGCACCGAATTTTCTGACAACGCCGCTCCTGACGATCAGGAGGTTCTTCCCGAAATTTTCGGCTTCCTGTTCAGTTTTCAATGCCAGCGAATCCGAAAGGTTCGAGACGACGATCAGTGAGAAGGTGCCGAGAAAAACGCCGAGGACGGCAAGGGAGGTCCTGAGTTTGAAATTTAATAACGAACGGATGGCGATCTTAAGATTGAGAGAGATCCTTTTCATCCCCGTATCGCCTCAATCGGTTTCAGGTTGGCAGCCCTGTTGGCCGGCTGGAGGCCGAATCCGATGCCCACAGCCCATGCAAGCAGAAGGCCGGCCACGAAAGCCTTCCATGAAAAATAGATGGGGAACTGTGCGACATACATGAGGAGTTTTGAAGATCCGAGAGCGATGAGAAAACCCAGGAGCCCCCCCAGCGTTGTTATCGCGACTGATTCCCCGAGAAACTGGATGAGAATGTCCCGTTTTTTCGCGCCTGTCGCCCTCCTGATCCCTATTTCCTTTGTCCTCTCCTTGACAGACAACAGGAAGAGATTTGCGAGCACAAACCCCGCGACAATCAGCGCAATGATTCCGGTTACCCCGAGGAATACGACCAGTGACCCGGTTAGGGCGACAAGGAACTTCACGATTTCACGCGGTGAAATAATCGTAAAATCATCCGGTTCCTCAGCCGGAAGTCTGTGACGCTTTCTCATAAACGAGCGCAGTTCCTCCACATAGGCGTAAATATTCTCCTGATCGAGGAACCGTATCCGCAATGCAGAAACGTATTGCGACTCGTTCTGCAGTTTCCGCATGAGCGTAGTGATCGGCATGACGATTCTGTCGTCAAGGCGATCTCCTGCAGGAGTTGTTCCCCTTTCCGAAAGAACTCCGACGATCTGAACAGGGATCCTCCTCACAAGAATGGTCTTCCCCACGGGGTCTTCATCTCCGAAGAGTTCTCGTGCAAGGAACTGGCCGATAAGTCCGACGTTTTTTAGCCCCTTTACTTCCCTGTCTGTGAAATCAGAGCCCTGGATAATCGGCCATGTCCAGACCCTGCTGTAATCGCTTGTTGAACCTACGATCAACGTTTGGTATTTATTTGCCTTGTACGAGACCGGGATATCGCGCATGACCGTCATTGGAACGACCAGATAGGCGCTGTAGAACGCCTCTCTCACTGCCTGGATGTCGGCAAGCGTGATAGTCTTCTGCCGCTGTCCCGTTGCCCTCGCTTCTTCCCCCCCGCCGAAGACGAGCAGTGAGTCGGGGCCGAACCGGTCAACGATTTCGTAAGCCTTTTTATAAGCCCCTTCAGTCGCGGCAACAATGACAGTTATCGAAGCTATGCCGAGCGCTACGCTGATAAGGCAGAAGAACGTTCGCAGCTTGAAGGCCATTACCGCCCGGAGCGATTGTGAGATGATCTTGAGAAATCTGTCCATGACCTTTAGGATGATGATATTAATTTAAGTAACGCCCCCCAACCCTAAGAGGGGGCGAGGGGGAGTTATGTGAATTTGATCGCTTACCTTTGTTATTACTATTCATTCAACTATAACGCCGTCTTTGATCTGAATGGTCCTGCCGGCGTACGCGGCGATGTTCGGGTCATGGGTTATGAGGATAACGGTCTTCCCCAGCCTGTTCATTTCAACGAGTAATTTCATGATCTCGACAGCGGTAGTGCTGTCCAGCTGTCCTGTCGGTTCATCGGTCAGGAGCAGATCAGGATCGTTTACCAGCGCCCTCGCAATCGCGACACGCTGCTGCTCTCCGCCGGACAGTTGTGACGGCTTGAATTTCGTGCGTTCTTTTAATCCGACGATCTGCAGTATTTCCATCGCACGATGTTGAACATTGTCTTTGCGTTTTTCTATATAAAGTGAAGGCAGTAGGACGTTCTCAAGCACTGTTGCGTAGGGAAGAAGATAGAAGTTCTGGAACACAAAGCCAATATGCTCGTTTCGTATGACCGATAATTCATCATCGGAGAGCCGGGAAACTTCCTTTTCCGACAGAAAGTAATTTCCGGATGTGGGAATATCGAGACAACCGATAATATTCATAAGCGTTGTTTTTCCGGAGCCTGAAGTGCCCATGATCGCCACAAACTCTCCCTTTTCAACGCGAAGATTAACGCCCTTCAGCACTTCGACGTCGAGATCTCCCATCCGGTATGTTTTCCTGATATCTTCCATGAGGCATAGCGGCATGATTGTTTGACCTTTAGTAAGGATGGTTACTTGTTGTCTGTTTTTACGGAAACCGGCAGGATCAGCTTTGTTGCGAGCACGTCTCCCTCTTTCACGCCCGACAGGATTTCCGTATGGTCTTCTCCCCGAACGCCGGTTTTCACCTCAACCTTTTCAACTTTGTCCGGACCGGTCACCCTGTATGCGACCTGTCTGCCTTCTTCAAATTTTATTGCCGCATTCGGAGCGATAAGAATATTTGCCTGCTCGGAGAAAATGATCTTTATATGGGTTGTCATCTCGGGTTTCAGGAAATCCGTATCGGCTTTCGATACTTTTACGATCGCAAGATAATAGACAATGTTATCCTTCACTACCGGCTGCGGATAAATCTTTCCGATAGTTCCGTGAAAGAGTTTTTCGGGATACGTGTCGACATAGTATTCCACTGTCTGGCCGAGCGTTACCCGCCCAATATCGGTTTCATCGACATATATCCACATCTCAAGACTTGTGGGGTCAAGGACAGTGACAAGGTTCGCAACCTGGAGACCTGCGACGATTGTCTCTCCCTCCTGCGCGGTCACATCGGAAACGATTCCGTCCATGGGAGAATAGATCCTCGTATAGGTAAGCCTTGTTTCCTGTTGTTTCAGGAAGGCAGCGATATCGTCGACATTCGCCTTTGCTACTTTGATCTGTGTTTCAAATTCTCCTTCAAGCCGTTTAAGGTTGGCTCCGGCAGCCTCGGACAGGCTTCTGGCTTTATCGACACTGTCCTTTGTCGTATATTCGTGCTTCAGCAGCTCGGTCTCCCGCTCGAAGTTGACCTTGGCATATTCGTAGTTTGCCTTTGCCTCACGGATACGTTCCGGATAGGTAATTTCGCTCTGGGAAAGGGTATTCCGGGCGGAGATGAGCGCGGCTTTCTGCTGTTCCACCGCCTTCTGGATTTCTCTGTCGTCGATGAGGGCGACTGGCTGCCCCTTTTTTACCCTGTCCCCGATCTTTACATACATCTGCTCGATCGTTCCTGTTGCCCTCGCGCCGATCTTCACCAGCGCTCCGACCTGAGGCTTGATGATACCGGTTTCGACGATCACTCCCCGCAAATTTCCTTTTGTGACCTTTGCTGTCTCCAGGACTTTGGTTTCGGATTTCGTGAAATGTAGGTAAAGAAAAAAGCCGGAGACCAAAAGAGCAACTGCGACAATAATGAATAGATATTTTTTCATGCGCGATCTTTTTAATTATCCGTTACTGATAGAGTACCTCGATTGTGTCAATCCCCGCTGTTCTTTCAAGAAGTGACTTCGAGAGCATAAGGTTTAATTTCGAGCTGATAAGCTGCTCGCGTGCGTTGGCAAGCTGGCTCTCCCCTTGCACCAGCGAGAGGATATCGCCTTTGCCGACCTTGTATTCACCTAACGCCTGCGAGTAATTCTGCTCCGCCTGTTTCAGCTGCTGCTGCGCAACATTCAGATTTTTTAAAGCGGTAACCAGATCTTCAAATGACTTATTGACATCGAGGACAAACTGTCTCTTGAGATCATTCAGTCTCTCACGTGCAACGTCTTTTTCCAGTTCTGCAGATTTTATCCGGTAAAATTTGCCGAGTTCAAAAACATTCCATGTCGCAGTGAATCCAAGTATCTTGTCCTCTGTTATACCCGCCTGTCCAACGGCAATGCCGCTCACTCCGCCGGATGTTGTTTGATACGTAGCGTTTGTGGAGAGCAAGGGGAAAAAAGAGCTGAGAGCAATGGATTTATTACTTTCCTCGATTTTTATTGAAGACTCCGCCTGTTTTATCTCAGGCCTCAAAAGCACTGCCTGAGCAAGCTTATCCCTTGCGGGCAGTTTCAATTCGGTGGGCAATGAGCCCTGAATATCATAGGCGGCATCAGGATTTCTTCCGATAAGGGAGTGCAGTTCAAGAAGGGCTTTCCTGAAATCACCTTCAGCCTGTACCAGCGTAAAACGCGCCTGCTCAAGCCGGACCGATGACTGCAGTGCATCAGACAGCTTTGCTACCCCGAACTTGTATCTTCCTTCAGCGACTTCATAATCTTTTTCCGCATCCTGCATCTGTATTTTTCTCTGATCGAGGGCTTCTTTACGTGCGATTGCGGTATAGAAGGCGGATTTCACATTGAATTCAAGGTCGAGCAGGCTCGTCCTGAAGTCTTCCCGGCTGATGTTGAGGTTCAGTCCGGCAATAATCCTGTTTGCCTTTCTGTTTCCCCAGTCCCACAGGGTATACGATAATGTCACATCATATCCCCAGGTATTAAATTCTCCAAAAGATGTGAAGTGCCGTTCCTGAACAGTCGATGCGTCGAGAGACGGCAGATAGGGAGCGAGCGAAGCATTATATAGTGCCTCAGTCGATTGTATCCGCAGAGAAGCAGCTTTGTATGAAGGAAGTGTCTCTCTTGCCATCGAAAGCGCTTCTTCAAGCGTCAGGGCGAAAGATGAGCCGGAAAATACAAGCGTACACAGCACAAAGGCATGCAAAAATATTCCGAAGAAAGAAGAAGTTGTCATAGAGAACTCCCGTTCATCAGTTCGAATTCTATTCATCTCTATAATTATAATGGACCGGCAGGGCGAAGTAAAAGAAAAGATTCCCCGTGTCGGGTCCTTATTTTTGCTTCATTTCATCGTTGTGCCCGGTGCGATTTTCCAGCAGCGCACGTGTTGCCGTCTGCAGATACGCATTCAACGACTTTTGCAGTTGCTCCATCAGCAGTGGATTGTCGAGTGGTTCGGCAGACAGTGCGGGGCGAGTCCTGAACCTAAATAATTTTGGTCGGGTCTCCGGCGCTTTGACTAAAATTATATCGCCTTCTATAAATGCGACTATCTGCTCGGTCCCCGAAGGTTTAATCACCGCGCGCCCGGGATCGCTTTCCGGCAGCGCCAGCAAATTTCTTCCCCAGCAGTGGTGTATGTAGCTCTCGCCCATCATTCCAATAACAGTGGGCACGACATCCACCTGTGAGCCGACGGTTTCATTGGTTTTTCCGAACAGGGACTGGATATCCTTCCCGATAAAAAGCAGCGGCACATGAAAGCGGATTAAATCCATATCCGTAACCAACGTGCCTCCGCCAAAACCATGGTCTCCGGTTATGACGAAAAGCGTGTCGTTAAAACCGCCGAGGGATTTGATTTTGTCAAAAAACTGCCCCAGTGCATAATCCGAGTAGCGCATCGCGGTGAGATGCTCCTCCTCCACGCCGTTAACCATAACCTTTTCAACCGGCATTGGATTGGGAAAAGAATAAGGGATGTGATTCGAAAGAGTCTGTAAAATGGCGTAATAGGGACGACCGCTCTTTTCCAGTTCGACAATTTCATCAAAGGCGCGATCGAACATGTCTTCATCGCTTACACCCCACGTGGGGTCCGATACCCGCGGGTTAACGAAATCGTTACGGCCGATAAATCTGGTTACCCCCTGTCCTCTGAAAAAGCCTTTCTGGTTGTCCCAGGCGAAATCGCCGTTGTAGACAAACACATTATCGTAATTGCGGCCGGAGAGGACCTTGGGAAGTCCTGAAAATCGATACGAGCCTTCCGGCTGGTTCATCAGGTATTCATAATTCGGCAGATTTGGGAAACAACCGAGGGTGGCGAACATGCCCTGATGCGTGTGAGTTCCGTTTGAAAAGATATGATCGAACAGCAAGCCCTTTTCTGACAGCTTATCAAAATAAGGAGTGACTTGTAATGTGTTGCCTAACACACCAATGCGCTGTGCACTTAAACTTTCCATCAAAATCAACACGACATTCTTATAGGGAGAAGGCGGCGCGGACGGCAACGGATCGAAACGGCGAAGCAGTGGAAACTGTTCCGGGGCCAGAAGTGTTTCCTGAGACAAAACCCATTTGCTGTGAACCAGATCAAGGGCTTCCTTCGGATTCATTGTATGAAGCCATGGATTTTTCCTCCTGTTACCCGTGTAATCCTCCGCTGCTTTGACCAGAGTGAATACGCCGTTAAGCGCAAGATGATTGGCAAACAGGTGAGAACTGTGGAATGCATCTCCCCAGCGAAGAGGCATGCCGAAGCGCAAGGTGCCGCGCATAGCAACCAGGTCCAGAAGTATCAGAACTATTACAATCAATAAACGCGATTTGTAACGGCAATGGTTCCCCGGTTTTCGTGTCTTTCGGTCAACCAGGCGAAGGACCGCAATAGCGGAACCGGCTATCACGCCGCACAAGAGGAGATAACGGATCACCGGAAATCCGTGCCATACCATGCTTAGTACCGTTTTCGGATCTTCCTTTAAATACTGAAACACCAGGCTATTGAGACGTGTATGAAATTCATGATAAAAGTCCAGCTCCATCACAACAAGAAAACTGAACAGTACCAGGGCGAAGCCCAGCCAGAGATTCCACCACCTGCGGTGGGACAATCCGGCGGGAAAAAACATGCCGACCAGAAGCGGGATCATTGTGTATCCCGTTACGATCAGATCAAAACGAAATCCGACCACATAGGAGACCAGCAGAGCGGATACCGGAATATCCGCGATAAAGCTGCTGTTTCGTACTAAAAGTAAGGTACGTCCGACTGAGAACAACAGCAGAAATACCCCGATGCTTCCGAAAATGTAAGCAGTGTCGGCAAGCACGGAATATCTATTTATGTCATTGGATGGTTTTGACATAATTCTTTCCCCGATCCCCTCCCTCGTGCGCATCGGTCAATACAGCCGCAGAGTATTCAGGATTGTCAGTAAACTTCGGTACCCATACAAAGTCGGTTGTCGCAGCTTCGCCGAGCATGGAGAATATCGGCTCAAGGTCGATCAAATTATCCCCCTTACCCTTGCCTTCTCCCGCCAAAGGGAGAGGGGATTGTAGCTAATTCGTATGCTTTGAGGCGGGGAGCGAAGCCTCCTACTGATACACCATTGACGCTATCTTGACGGTCAGGTCGCCGAGCATGTTGGTATAACTCCCAAGCTCATTGTCGTACCAGCCGTATAACACGACATTGGTGATCGGTATCTCGGGATTGGCGGGAAGGGATGCAAGGGCTTCGCTCGGGAGTTTAAAGAGCTTTCCGACATCCAGGGTGACATACGCAGTTCGTGTATGCGTTTCATGGCCCTCTATGATGGCAGCAGGGCCGTAGAACCCGATGATGTCCGAGGATACGTTCTGCTCGTCGGTATATTTTAAATATCCTCTCTTCTCCTTCTTCGCCGCATCGCGGTAAATGTTGTTGATAAGATCCCGGCTTACCGGCGGCTTGTCTATTTCGTCCCGCAGCGTAATTACGAGGATGATTAAAGAACCTGTTGAGATGGGAATACGCACGGATTCAGCCATAAAGCCGATCTTGTTCATCTCAGGGATAACAAGCCCCAATGTTTTTGCGGCTCCGGTTGTTGTCAGAATAATATTGTTCATCACGCTTCTGGATTTTCTTAAATCGGAAGCACCCGCATTGGGAAGCCTGTCGAGTACCTCTTGTGTCCCCGTGCACGAGTGGATAGTGTCCATGGAGGCGCTGATGATCTTTTCCTGGCCGAAATAATCGAGTAACGGCTTTACCATATGTGCGAGGCAGGTTGTTGTGCACGATGCCCCCGAAACAATCTGATGCTTCATATGGTCGTATTCCTGTTCGTTAATTCCCATGACCGTGGTTACAATATCAGACGGCATCGGGATGTTCTTATCTTTTACCTTAAACGGCGCTGAAACAAGCACCTTTTCCGCCCCTGCTTCAAGATGACCGCGCACCGAACCTTCTGTTGCATCAAAAGGCACTGTAGGATTGGAGAATTTCCCGGTCGCTTCAACAACAACCTTTGCCCCGAAGTCCTTCCACGGAATATTTTTCGGGTTGCGCGATTCACGGAGGACGGTTACCGGAATGCCGTCAATGGTCATGGTGCCTTTGTTTTCATCAATATGCTCGATGACCCTTTCTGCTTTATATCCATAGAGATACGTGTGTAATGATCCATAGGTGGAATCTTTTTCGATATAGTGGGCGATGTCTTCGAGCTTTGTACCGGCCCTCCTGCCGATATTTACAATGATTTCAGAAAAATGTTTTCGTGCGATATGATTCCAGAGCGTTAATTTGCCGATACGGCCCATGCCGTTGATGCCAAGAACCGCTTTTTTGTCGGATAGCATTTTTACTTTTCCCTTGCCCGTCATAGCATCATCCCCTTTTTAGTTGTTTGTAAAGGCTTCTGCTTTTGTCAACTCTCACCTTAGTAAAATTATATACGATACAAATGTTGTCATTGTCCGGCTTGACCGGACAATCCAGTCCTTTCTGGATTCCCCGATCACGTCGGGGAATGACGAACACAAAAAAAGTTCACGTATTAGTGTACCGTTCCCTTAGTATTATAGCACCCTCTGCGGCTTTCAGAGCTTTGGCGCAAATTCGGCCTTTATCTCGTTCATCGCGTGCTTTCCAGCATAGACCGATCCGTTTCTTCCATCGATGCTCAGGAAGTCACCTCCTTTGACGATCCGCTTGTTGATGCTGCATTTTTTTTCATCTTCCCATACCACCAGATTATTGCACCCCACCACACAGGTTTTTCCGAGCCGGTTTGCGATAATGGACGCATGGGAAGTCGAGCCGCCGCGTGCGGTCAGCAGTCCGTCGGCAGCAGAAATATGCCTGATATCATCAGGCACCGTATCTGCGCGTATCAGGATCAACGGGGTTGAAGGGTCGCTGTCCCTGAGTTCCCTGATTTCGTCGAGGTCGAAGACAGCCCTGCCGCTGATAGCGCCCCCGCCCACTCCGATGCCTCTCGACAGGTAGCTGGATGAAAGCTTTTTTGATGGAACAAAGGCCATAAAACTCTCTTTCCGCGTGATTACCATGTCCCGTGTCTGAAGGAGGTATAATTTTCTGCTGTCTTTGCCTTCAAAGGTGAATTCGATTTCCTGAGCGCCCCATCGTTCCTGATAAATCAGTTCTTTGCTTATCTTCAGCAGTTCGTTATAGAGTTCGGGGAATGCTTCTTCCAGAGAGATCTCGTCCGTCCTGTCCTCAAAGGGTTTCTGTTCGTTCGAAATCGGCAGCGTCATTACCAGTCCCGACACAATATCTTCACCCTGGGCCCCGATTGCGAAATCGCCCCACAGCATAACCCTGTCGCCTGACTCCTGCGGATTCCGGGTAAAGAGCACGCCGGTTCCGGAATTCGTGTCGAGATTGCCGTAAGCCATGGACTGTACGATTACTGCCGTGCCCCAATTCTCGGATACTCCCATTATCTCCCGGTATGCCAGGGCTTTTTTCGAATACCACGATTGGAAAACCTGTTCGATTACGGTCTTGAGCTGAAGGTGAGGATCATCGATAAGGTCTATCCCGTTATTCCGGATCGTGTCCCGGTATGCCAGGGCCACTTCCTTCATCTGTTGGGGTCTGAACTGAATTTTCCTCAGCACGTTGAATTTTCCTTTATAGGAATTCATGATGGCGTCAAATTGATTGCGTTCCATGCCGAACGACATCCCCCAGCACTGAAGGAAGCGGCGATAGCAATCCCATACAAACCATGGTTTTGCTGTCTGCTTTATTAATCCGGCGAGAATTGTTTCGTTGATCCCGACATTCAGAAAAGAGGTCATCATGCCGGGCATCGAGATCGCCCCGCCGCTGCGGACAGAAACGAGCAGGGGGTTTTCCGGATTGCCGAACACTTTTCCCGTCCTTTGTTCGAGGAGCATCATCTGTTTTTTGATGCCGTTGTCGAGGTGCTCACGGGCATATCTGAACCTGTTTATTGCTTTTTCGCAGCGGAATACCTCAGTTGTGATGACAAAACCAGGAGGAACCGGAATCCCGATGGAAGAGAGTTTTGCAAGATTGTGCCCCTTATTGCCGAGATGGATCCTGTCTGTTGTAGCCTTATTCGGGGTATGGATGCCGGACAAAGCTTTTTTGGGGTCGTAGCTCATGAGGAGGTCGAGGTTCTGCACATCGAGACCCTCTGACTGTTCGAAGAGGGTCTTTAAAATCCTGCTGATAAAATTGTCCAACTGCTGGAGCCCGAAGGAACCCGCAACCGTTTCTCTCAGAAACTGCTCCGAGATCTTGTTGATCAGTTCGGATTCGTTCTGTGTGTAGTTCGTCTGAAGATAGTGTGAAAGAATATTTTTTGCCCCAACCTGGAGAATGATAAGCTTGAGATTATTTTTAAAGACTCCGCTGTAATAGGTATTGAGGATATCCTGCACTGCTTCCGAGAATCCCCTGAAGATGTCGATATACTGCGAAAAAGAAAATCTTCTTACCTCCAAAGCAACTGATAGTAATTCGAGAGCGTTTTCGAGCTTGTTCGAGGAAATGCCGTCGAGCTGCAATGCCTTGAAAAACAGATTTGCGTATTTTTCGATCTGAAAGAGGGTGGCCCTTGTGATGAAGGCCAGATTGAACGAATTCAGCAATTCTTCAAAGAGGACATTCGCCAGGCTCTCCAGCCGGAACGTGAGTGCCAGCGCATCAAATTTTCTCTCCTGATATTTCCCGTACATTGAGGGGATACCCGCGGCAATATGCCTTTTGCGGAAGATAGTCTCGATCGGCTCGTACTTTTCAGGAGACAGGATGATTTGTTTCAGAAGATCGAGATAGTTTAAAACCCCCTCAAGCCGCTGCGGTACTGTTCCTTCCTGCAGAACAGCGATCAGAGAATCCGTATTCGGCAGACCCATTCCTTGTGCATACCGTAATTGTTCCCTGACGTCATGGGGATCAAGATTATATTTTTTGTAGAGGTGCTGATAGAATTTGATCGCGAGGAATGCCCGCCTTTGTTCTCTCTCTGAAATAGCCGGTATGCTCTGAATATATTTGAGCGCCTCTTCGTCTGTCAGCCGGAGGAGATCTGTTACCCGGGAAACCGTTCCGCCGGAAAAAAGGATGCTGAAGACGCTATGCAGGTCATCGATAAAAGGGCCGGATGTCTTCAGCCGCTCATAAATATCCTCAGGCAGAAATTCTTTCAACGTATTTTTATCTTTTGTCCTCCAGAAGGATATGACGGCTTCGATAAAATCAACAACGCGGGCGCTGCTTTCGACATGGCTCTGTTTTCTCAAAAAATGAACGAGCACATCCGCCCTGTGAGTGGACTCATCTATTTCAGTGGAGACCTCGCGCAGCGGCCCTTCGGCGCCGATGTCGCTGAAATAGACGGGGAATATCCTGGCCAGTTGTTTCACCATATGATAAACAGGCGTGATATCACTGTTCAGAAGCCTGGTAACATCCTTCTGGAAGATGTCGGTATCGCTGATATGCACCCCGCACAATCTGAGCTGAATGATCAGGGCCGAGATAACGGATTTGGACCATTTCGGCTCGTTCTCGATCAGTTCGAGCCACACGCGGATATTCTTCAGGTGCGCGAGGTTGGATTTCACCTGCCATTCATCGGTAACGCCTCTGATCTCAGGATACTGAAAACCGAGCGAAACTATTTTTTGCAGGTACCAGTCGACGAGACCGCTCTGGCCTTTGCGGTAGAATTCATTGCCGATCATCTGGATGCTGTGCAGGATCGTGTCGGGATAACGGGAAAAGACGCTTCCGAGGACGTTCACGAGTTCAGCAATGACGGGTTTTATTTGTTCGGGTTCTTCTATTGTTATGAGAGCGGAACAGGTTCTGTTCATCTCCCTGATGATGTTCTCGTGAATGGCGGCAAGGCCTTTGACGCGGATGATCTTCAGGAGATAGCTGAATTTCAGATCGAGGTCTTTGTGAGCGTCTCCTGTTATTGCCAGCCCGCCGGCAAGGTCTTCGTATGCCTTTACCACCTGCATATAGCCGGGAAGGTGGATAAGCTCTTTCAAACGCCCGTAGTGATCAGAGGCTTTCTTCAGACCCTCCAGATGATCGATCAATTCCCTGAAATGGCGGTGAGACAGGGGGAAGCAAAGGTCATCCAGTTTTGTCCGCTGGTCTTTGCTGAGGGAATGCTGTGCAAGCTGTTTTGACCACGACAGAGGATCCTCCTCTTTCCTGAGCCAGTATGCGAAGGTCGCGGAGAAATATCTGACAAGGAGTTCGTTGAATACCTCTACGGGAAATTCCGCAGGCATCTTGCCGAGGATGATTTGGCCGAGCTTTTTCAGCTGGTGCGGATTGGTCACGATAAGGAAAAAACGCTCGTCGTTCATCTGCAGGATTCTTGCAAAAGACTCACGCAGCAGCGCATGATACTTCCGCAGGTCGCCGTCTCCGTCGATAAATATTTTTTCGAGATAGAAGAGAAGGCTCTCTACCGCTGACTGGCGGACAGCACTGTCAGGGTGGTCGGCGGCATCCAGGAAAAGGCCGATTATCGTTCTGACGGCTTCGGTTCCCTTTTCGTGGTGATCGTGGAGATAGAAATTCTTCAGGCAGTAGGAACGAAGTTCTTTGACGATAAAATGCCAGTTCCGCTGGGATTGAAGCTCTTTTATAAGCGGTTCGACAGCGCCTACGATGCCGGGGTAGCTGCTGACGACTTCCCGCAGGATTTCATATTTTGAGGAGGTTGTTGTCTGTGTGCGCGGCGACATGTTCAGTCCCTTTCAATAATTATATAATAGGAGAGGTGATTTTACCTAAACTTTGCATTATTACTCCGGCAATTAAATACCTTAAAGTTGTCATTCCCCGGCTTGACCGGGGAATCCAGAAGGACTTGGATACTCCGATCAAGTCGGAGTATGACATGTTTCGTCTTTTTCATTGCCGCTGTAATAAGATGGAAGGCGAATTGTTGCAAAAATTTTTGAAAGCGATGAGTCATGAAGATTTGTGAAATATTTACCAGCATTCAGGGAGAATCGAGCTATGCGGGGTTGCCGTGTACCTTTATCCGTTTGACAGGGTGCAACCTCCGCTGTATCTACTGCGATACGACCTATGCCTATGCAGAGGGCTCTGAACGTTCAGAAGAGGAGATAATGGGCATGGTCAGGGACAGCGGGGTGAAGCTTGTGGAAATCACCGGCGGAGAACCTCTGCTGCAGGAAGACGTTTATCCTCTCATCGAAAGATTGCTTGACAGCGGGTACACGGTTTTGGTCGAGACGAATGGTTCGATGAACATACGCAAAATCGATGCAAGGGCTGTGCTCATTCTTGATATAAAAACACCGGGGAGCGGCATGTCCGGGGAGATGGATTTTTCAAACCTGACGCATCTGAAGCAGTCTGACGAGATCAAGTTTGTCCTCACCGGCAGAGCGGATTACGAATGGGCAAAAGAAATAATGAGCAAATACGCATTGGGAGAAAAATGTCATGTACTTCTTTCTCCTGCCTTTGGAAATCTTTCCCCGCAACAACTTGCAGGCTGGATACTTGAGGACAGGCTCGATGTCCGCCTGAACCTGCAACTGCACGCTTATATTTTTGGTCAGGGGAAAAAGGGTGTATAATTTTACTATGGTGAAGAAAGGACCCAGGGCGCTGTGAGAGAGAGGATTCCGGATCTTCCCGAACAGATTTCGGGCATGGCGGATCTTGCATACAATCTCTGGTGGAGCTGGCACCCTGTTGCCCGTATGCTCTTTAAGATGATGGACCGGGTAGCGTGGAAGGAGAACGGCCATAATCCCGTCCAGATGCTGAAGGAGATCCCGGGAGAAATTATCGAGGCTGCCGTAAATACCCCTGATTATATGCATCATTATAACGTCGTCCTCTCGCGGTTTCGCAGGGATATCGAAACGACACTATGCTGGTTTGTGGAAAAGATCGATGCTCCCAGCTGCCTGCCGATTGCCTATTTTTCAGCTGAGTACGGACTGCAGCACTCCCTGCCTTTTTATGCGGGCGGGCTGGGTTTTTTGGCGGGTGACTATATCAAGGAATGCAGCGATCTCGGTGTTCCGATGGTGGCGGTAGGATTCATGTACCCTGAAGGGTATTCGAGCCAGAAGATCCGCATGGACGGCTGGCAGGAAGACGTGCCTGAAGTCCTTGTCAGGGACGCCGCGCCGATTGAACGCGTTTTGGATGAGAAGGGCGAGCAGGTTGTCGTATCGGTTCCTTTTCTTGAGCCGCCTGTTTATGTGGCGGTATGGAAAGTGGACGTAGGTCGTATCCCCCTTTATCTTCTTGATACTGACATTGAGAAAAACGATCCCTGGAACAGGACTATCGCTTCCCATCTTTATACCGGCGATGTTGAACAGCGTCTTCGTCAGGAGATCGTGCTCGGGATAGGAGGCATCGCAGTGTTGAAGACCCTCGGGATCAAATTTTCCGTGCTGCACCTGAACGAGGGACATTCCGCCTTTGCCTTGCTTGAACGCATCAGGGAAAGGATCGAAGAAGGAATGCCGCTGAATGAAGCAGTTGAACGGGTAAGCGCGACAAGTGTCTTTACCACCCATACGCCGGTTCCTGCCGGGCATGACGTTTTTCCCTTTCATCTCATGGATAAATATTTCAGCCATTGCTATCCTTACCTCGGTCTGAACCGGGATGAATTCCTTCAAATGGGAATCCATCCGGCAGAGCCCCTGGCAGGATTTAATATGACTGCATTGTCGCTTAAACTGTCACGCTACCACAACGGGGTCAGCAAGAAGCACAACGAGGTGGCCCGGAGCATGTGGAGAGTGCTCTGGCCGGATACAAAGGAAGAGGAGGTTCCGATTGAAGCCATCACAAACGGTATCCACGTACCTACCTGGGTGGAACCGAAGATAGAGCTCCTCTTTAACAAATATTTCGGACCTGACTGGATAGAAGACCATGACAACCCTATTATCTGGCAGTTGGTCGACGAGATACCGGACAGAGAGTTATGGCAGGTCCATCACTGGTTGAAAATCAAACTGATCAACTTTATCCGTGAACAGGCCAGGAAACGGTGGATACAAAACAGGGTGAATCCCATCAATATCATTACCAACGGTACGTTACTGGATCCTTCAGCCCTGACTATCGGCTTTGCCCGCCGGTTTGCCTCCTACAAACGAGCTGACCTTATCTTCCACGATATTGATCGGTTGAAGAGGCTTCTGAATAATCGCTGGAAGCCTGTACAGATAATCTTCGCAGGGAAAGCCCATCCGGCAGACGATGAAGGCAAGAGAATTCTCCAGCGCATCTTTAAATTCGCGATTGACCCCGAATTCGGAGGAAGGGTCGCATTTGTCGAAAACTACGGTGAGCAGCTGGCTCAGTATATGGTGCACGGGGTCGATCTCTGGCTCAATAACCCCCTGCCGCCTTTTGAAGCGAGCGGAACGAGCGGGATGAAGGCAGCACTCAACGGCGTCCCACACCTGAGTATTCTCGATGGATGGTGGATCGAGGGATATAACGGGAAGAACGGATGGGCCTTTGAAGGCAGGGGAGATGCAGAAGATGCCGGAGCGGTGTACGATCTCCTCGAAAAAGAAATAATCCCCCTCTATTACAGGCTCGATGATGCAGGAGTTCCCGTGGGCTGGGTGAAGGTAATGAAGGAGGCGATCAAGAATGCCGGGCCTTTCTTCAGCGCACGCAGGATGGTCAAGGAGTACACCACGAGATTTTATCAGAATGCACTGAAATCAGCTTCATAGCACAGCGAAAAAGAGCAATATAAACCTAATCATAGCACAGAAAAGGAGGCAGTATGATCTCAAAGATTCTTGTTCCGACAGACGGGTCACAGCCTGCGAGAAAATCGGTCGAATACGCGGCAGAACTTGCACAACAGACAGGGGCGGCATTAACAGTAATCAGCATAATCGATAAAAATTATGTTATTCCAAAGTCGATGCCGGTTATAAAAACAAAAAGGATTCTGATGGAACCGATCGAGAATTATCTGAAGAAAGCTGCCGAGGCGTATCTTGAAGATGCAGAGCGGGCATGCGGAAAGTATGGCGTTGAACCGAAAAAGGTTATCCGGAGCGGACACCCGGTAGAGGAGATCATACGGGAAGCGCAAAAATCAAAAAGCGATCTTATTGTCATCGGTTCGCATGGCAGGAGTGCTTTAAAGGCCGCTGTGCTCGGCAGCATTGCCTACGGAGTCATAAACAAAGAGACGAAAATCCCTGTCCTGGTGGTAAGACAATAACAGGTTGTACTATAATAACTATTGGTCATTTCAAATACTGTCCGCCGCAGCGGATTCGCCGGGGCGAAAAGGAGGACGCAGTGGTAAAGATTTACTACGATAAAGATGCGGATAAAAAGATACTGAGAGGGAAAAAGATTGCAGTTATGGGATACGGCAGCCAGGGACACGCCCATGCGAACAATCTCAAAGAGAGCGGCATGGATGTCATCATCGGCGTGAAAAAGGGGGGAGCAGGCTGGGAGAAAGCCGGGAAGGCGGGATTTAAAGTGTTCACCCCGTCCGAAGCGGCAAAGAAGGCTGACGTTATCATGATGCTTGTGCCTGATGAGTATATGGCAGACATTTATAAAGAGGAAATAGCACCGCATATCAGAAAAGGCATGTATGTGGGTTTTGCCCACGGCTTTAATATCCATTTCGGACAGATTATCCCTCCGCCTGATGTGAATGTCTTCATGGTAGCTCCAAAAGGGCCGGGCCATCTCGTTAGGTCCGAATACACAAAAGGGAGCGGGGTGCCCTGTCTGATAGCAGTCAATCAGGACCCTTCAAAGGACACGAAAAAAGTGGCTCTTGCCTATGCGTCTTCAATCGGCGGGGGAAGGGCGGGTATTATTGAAACGTCATTCCGCGAAGAGACCGAGACGGACCTGTTCGGAGAACAGGTTGTGCTCTGCGGCGGACTCACCTCCCTCATTACTGCAGGGTTTGAAACCCTTATCGAAGCCGGATATTCTCCGGAAATGGCGTACTTCGAATGTCTGCACGAAGTCAAGCTGATCGTAGATCTTATCTACGAAGGCGGGATTTCAAACATGCGCTATTCGATCAGCAACACCGCGCAGTACGGAGACCTCACACGGGGTCCGAGGGTTGTTACGCCGGAGACGAAACAGGAGATGAAGAAGATTCTTGATGAGATACAGTCGGGGCAATTCGCCAAGGAATGGATACTCGAATGCAAGGCGAACAAGCCGTCTTTCAACGCGCTCACAAAACGGGGCGAAGAGCATCCCATCGAGGAAGTCGGAGGAAAACTGAGGGCCATGATGCCGTGGCTCAAGAAGGGAAAGCTCGTAGACAGATCAAAGGCATAAATGAACCGACCGGCATTTTTCAGTATGCCTGCCGCCTGGTTCTAAAATAATGTATGATCGATTTTAAATTCGCCCCGGAAGGAAATCCGTTTCTTCTCGGGTCCTTTCTCATAACGCTTATCGCGGCGCTCCTTTTGTTCTGGAGCTGGAGGACCGGCGGCAGTGCCGGTCTTGTTTCTTCCTTGCTCATTTCGTTTTGTTTCCTGCTCTGTCTCACCGCTTTTATGGCCTATTTTTTTAGAGATCCGGAAAGGGTAGTGCCGGAAGGAAGAGGGCTCTTTGTGTCACCTGCCGACGGCAAAGTTATTCTCGTCAAGGATGTATATGAAAAAGATTACCTGCAGGCCGACACAAAGCAAATCAGTATTTTCATGTCACCGCTGAATGTACACGTCAACCGAGCTCCATGTGCCGGGAAAGTAACATATGTCAAACACACCCCCGGAAAGTTTATGGCAGCGTATAAAGATGACGCCTCCATCAAGAACGAAAATATCGTCATGGCGCTCGAAGGAGAACGGGGACGGGTATTGGTGAGGCAAGTTGCCGGGTTTGTTGCACGGAGAGCGGTTTGCAGGGTGAAGCCGGGCGACCTGCTCAAACGGGGCGAACGCTACGGCATGATTAAATTCGGCTCACGACTTGACGTGTATCTGCCGGCGGATGCAAAGATTTCGGTAAAACTCGGCGATAGGGTCCTGGCCGGGGAGACGGTGATTGCAACCGTTCATCCAGACAGCCGGGAGTAACAGAAACGCGGACTCAGGGTGGCGTGTCTCGGGATCAAGGGTATTCTGTCATACAACGGTAAAATGAGATACGATTGTTTTTGTTTGCGTATCATCCGAAATGGTCGTAATGATCTGGCAGTCTCCTCTTGACACATTTTCAGGAACGACAAACGTGTATGTGGATTCATATGTTCCCTGTGTTCTGAGAACACGCCTCTCATCCAGCTGCACAAATCCTGTTTTTTCATTAAACAGCGTTCTTTTCTCCGTGACCGTTATTTTTCTGCCTTCGTCAGCCGCGATGACTGTATACTGAACGCTCGTTTTTATCGTAGCACTCACCGACGCATTCTGCGGGGCGACAGAATGGTCTTCTACAAGAAGTTTCTCTTTATCGCCTTCCAAGCCGTGTTTCAGAAGAGCTTCTCTCCTCGTTCCCACTTTCTTGTCGATCCGTTCACCGATAAAGAAGCCTGCACCCGTCCCCAGTATGCATCCCATGCCTGCTCCAGGCAGATTAAGCAATAGCCCGCCTGCCAACATGCCCGAGATACATCCGCTGAACATCCCCATATCAGCCCTGTTTGAGAACTGGCGGTTATAGGAAGCGCAGCCGTTCAATTGTACAACAAGGAACGAGAAAACCAGAAACAGAATAATTATTTTTTTCATATAGGGACTCCTTCACTTGTACTATTATATTTTTCTGCATTAAAAACAATCCTACCCAGGTAGGGGGTAGCTGTTTTTTGCTGCCGGGAGATGTCAGGTGGTGGATTAAAGCGGATGGTGGATTCGGCAGTGAATAATCATTGAAACAAGGGTGTCATGAGCATACTATTAACCTGGAAAGTAAATACGTGAAGCTCTCATACTTGTCATTCCCCGACTTGATCGGGGAATCCAGTTTTTTTAATAGGTGCTGGTTTGTCCTGGCAATCCGGACAATGACGATTTTTTAAGTATTGGCTTGCTGGGGCATACATGGTATTCTTCTCTATGGCACTTTCTCTAAAACATATATCGCGGGGAGAGGAATGCTGAACGATACTATTCCTGCAGATGAACTCTCTTTGCGATGGCACAGGTGCAAAAATCTCCTCCATCACTATATCCCGCAGGCGCAGGGACTCCTGGCTTTCTCCCGTCTCAATATCTATTATTTCACCGGTTCATTTGCCAACGGAGTTTTTTGGCTGCCTTTCAGCGGAGAGCCCGTCTTATTTTGCAGGCGTGGAGAGGAAAGGGCGAAGATTGAGTCTCCTTTACTCCATATTTATCCGTTTCGATCTTATGGTGATATTGAAACGATCCTCAAGGATCTGGGTTTTTCTTTCCCCAAAATGGTCGCTGCTGAGATGAACGGGTTGTCGTGGTCACTTGCAAACAGCCTCACCAAATATCTCCCTGCCCGCCAGTTTATTTCCGCTGACAGGATCATGGGCATGTGTCGTGCGAAGAAGTCAGAGCGGGAACTCACTATCCTTCGGGAAGCAGGCACCAAACATGCACGATGTCTGACAAGGCTGCTGCCGCCATTGCTTCACGATGGGATAAGTGAACTTGAGATATGCCATAAGATTTCAGAGCTGTTCTTTGCCGAGGGCCATCATGGAATCCTGCGGATGGAAAATTATGGAGAGGAAACATTTCTCGGACATATTGCGGTCGGAGACAGCGCGAATTATCCGAGCGTCTTTAACGGTCCTGTCGGTCTTCGGGGCGTTCATCCTGCGATACCCTATATGGGATCAGCAGAAGTCAGATGGGCGAAGGGGAAGCCATTGATCATAGACAACGGGTTTACTCTTGCCGGATACATGACCGACAAAACACAGGTTTACTGGCTTGGACATAAAGAAGATATCCCCGCAAATGCCATGAAGGCACATGATCTTTGTATCGACCTTCAGGATGAAATCGCAGATTCACTGAAGCCCGGAATGCTGCCAAGCGAGATCTGGAACCATTGCCTTGCCAGAGTTGAACGCTCTGAGTGGGGTGACGGGTTTATGGGCTTGGGAAAAAATAAAGTGTTTTTCGTGGGCCATGGCATCGGACTTGCAATTGATGAATATCCCGCTTTGGCGAAGGGATTTGATGTTCCCCTTGAAGAGGGGATGACACTTGCCGTCGAACCCAAAATCGGTATCCCGGGTTTCGGAATGGTGGGAGTCGAAAATACGTTCGAGGTTACCACTTCCGGCGGGAAATCCCTAACAGGTTCGGACTTCGATATCATACTCATCTGATTTAATTATGTTGTTTTAATATGCGTATTCCACAATTCGTCTCGCGGGTTCAAGTTTGTAACTTGAACCTCTATTGTTTTTGCACTGGTCAAGTCTGCTCATCATGAATAAAATTAACAGGTTCAGGTCGGAGACACTGAACCCGCAATATTCCATTGCTTAAAGAACAGCGTACCAATATACAAAATGACAAATATCTTGCTTGCCAGTACCTTGCCCGGCGGTGCCTGATTAGTTTACTATTATATGTCGTTCAGCGACTGGGGCTCTGTCGAAGCGAAATAAAAAAGGTGAAGGAGCATATATGAGCAAAGAAATCAAAGGGGCCATTTTACAAAGAGATAAAGAGACCTATGCGATTGTGCCGAGGATTCCGATGGGGGTGCTTACCCCGGAGATTCTCGAAAAACTGGCTGAGGTCGCGCGCAAATATGCCGTCAGGATTATCAAGATAACATCAGGACAGCGCATCGCGCTCGTGGGACTGAAGCCCGAAGATGTTGAGAGGGCCTGGAAGGACCTTGGAATGGATATCGGTCCTGCCGAGGGGCTTTGTGTTCACTATGTGCAGGCATGCCCGGGCACGGAGACGTGCAAGTTCGGTCAGGGAGATTCTCTCGGCCTTGCCGCAAAAATTGAAAAGATGTTCGTGGGGAAGGAAGGGTTGACTCAGGCCAAAACCAAGTTCGGCATCTCCGGTTGCATGCTGAACTGCGCGGAAAGCTATGTCCGGGACCTGGGGGCATTCTGCACCCCCGACGGCTGGACTGTAATCGTAGGCGGCAATTCAGGCGGCAGACCGCGCATTGGAGATGTCATCGCGAAAAAACTCGCTGAAGAGCAGGTGGTTGACCTCTTCGGGAAGTGTCTGGATTATTATGAAAAGAACGCACGACCGAGGGAGAGAATGCCGAGGTTCATCGAACGCATCGGCATAGAGGAATTCAGGAAGGCTGTGCTTTAGTCTGACATCTTCTTCCGCATTTTTCTTGCACGCAGAAACATGTCGATGCAGCTTTTCTCCTGATAATCGCGGTAGGTGAAGAGATGCGGTTTGAAGGTGCCTTCTTTCTCACTGTATAAGAGTGTAGCATCTCCATAGATTCCCTTTCCGATGTAGATGCGATGCGCGTAATTTTTTGCGGATGCAAGTACAATCCTTGACAGCATGAGATATCCGGGATCGAGGTTCACGCGTCTTTTCTCTCCAAGAACGAGTTCGTTTTCCCTCTCCATGGTTTTCAGTTTTATATCAACGAGAGAACCCGGATCGATAAGGTTTTTAAAAAAGACAAACTGACGAAAAATCGGGGCGCCGAGTTCCTCTTTGTAATAAGAAGAATAATCCCAGGGGAGGCAAGGGCTCTCGAACAACACCGGCCCAAAATCGCCTGCGATATGTTTTTTGGCTTGCAGGAGCACTTCATGATCGGTGTACAGTATTCCTATGAATAACAGGGACGGTTCAGGCGGCTTAATTTTTGCCATGGCAAGGAACTGTTACGGTTCGCTGATCAGTGTCTGAAATGCCTGAATGGAGTTCGGGGAATCCCATTCGGCAGGGCCGATCACTTTATTCCGAAGGATACCCTTTTTATCTATGATGAAGGTTTCGGGGATTCCGGTAATGCCGAACATTTTTGCAGCAGACTCATCAGGGTTCAGGTATACCGGAAAGGTAAAGCCGCTCTGCTGCATGAAACTCAGCGCGGTATCCAGGTCATCCTTATAGAGAATAGTCACGATCTTAAAGGTCGGGTTTTCCGCAAAATGCAGGGACAGCCTCTCTATTGAGGGCATTTCATCTATACACGATTCGCACCAGGTCGCCCAGAAATTGACAAAAACAACAGAACCCTTCATGCCGGCAAGCGTCAGCCTGTTCTGGTTGATGTCGATAAGCTCAATATCCTGCGTTGCACGCCCGATTTCTGCCATTTGAGGGCCGCGCGAGGGTTTTGATGCAAAAAAAACCATCAGGATTCCAACAAGTACAACAATAATGAGGATAAGAGTCTTATTTTTCACGCAGAGAGGAACGCCTTACTGTCAGCGTCAGTTCGCACCGGATAAAATGGAGACGGCTTCTTCAGTCTCGATAAATACCGGTTTTTCTCCTTCGAGAATAACGCTTATCTTTTGTGCGTTCTTGAATCTTCCTTTCAGAATCTCTTCGGACAGCGGGTCTTCGATCACCTTCTGCACAGCCCTCCTCATCGGCCTTGCACCGTAAGTAGGCTGGTAGTGGTGTTTTATAATCCATTCCTTGACTTCGTGCGACACCTCCACGACAATTTCCTGCTGTTCAAGAAGCAGCCTGTTTGTCTCCTCCACGAGGAGATCGATGATAGACAGCAGATGAATCTTTTCGAGCGGATGAAAGACGACTATTTCATCGACACGGTTGAGAAACTCCGGATTAAAGGTCTTTTTCAATTCATGCAGAACGTTTTCTTTTATTTTCTCATAGACCATTTCGGATACGTCTCTCTGGAACCCCAGCGGAGTGGCTTTTTCGATCAACCGGGCCCCGAGGTTAGAAGTCATTATAATGACTGTATTTTTGAAATCGACTTTCCTGCCGTAACTATCGGTGAGCACTCCCTCATCGAGCACCTGAAGGAGAATGTTGAAAACGTCGGGATGTGCTTTCTCGATCTCGTCGAAAAGGACCACCGAATAGGGCTTCTTCCGTATTTTTTCCGTAAGCTGTCCGCCTTCTTCATATCCTACATAGCCCGGAGGGGCTCCTGTCAGTTTCGAGACGTTGAAACGCTCCATGTATTCGGACATATCGATCTTAACGAGGGAGCTTTCATCATTGAACAGAAACCATGCCAATGCTTTGGCGAGTTCTGTTTTGCCGACACCCGTCGGCCCGAGGAAGAAGAATGACCCTATCGGTTTTTTACCTGACTTCAGGCCGGCCCGCGATCTCCGAATCGCCCGTGCCACAGCCTTGATCGCCTCTTCCTGCCCGATGATTCTCCTGTGAAGGCTCTCCTCCATCCTCATGAGTTTTTCTGATTCCTTCTCTTCCATTTTCGAAAGGGGGATCCCTGTCATTTTGGAGACCGTATATTCGATATCCTCATCGCTGACTGAGGGTATTTCCTTATTGAGGTTGTCCAGCCACTGTTTGTGAAGCTGTTCATGGAGTTTCTTGAGCCTCTCTTCCTCGATACGAATCGAAGAGGCCTTTTCAAGGTCGTGAAGCTTGATGTAGAGGTTTTTCTCTTTAGAAAACCGATGGATGTCGGTTTCGAGATCCTTGAGTTCATGCGGCGGGGTATACCGTTTCAGCTTAATCCGTGACCCGGTCTCATCGATCACATCGATTGCCTTGTCAGGTAGATACCTGTCAGAGATGTAACGGTCAGACAGACGCGCCGCAACTTCAATAGCGGTATCGCTGATCCTGACCTTATGGAACGCCTCGTAACGGGACTTCAGTCCCATCAGGATACTGATGGTGTTTTCGATATTCGGCGCCTGAACGGAAATCGGCTGGAATCTGCGTTCGAGAGCTCCGTCTTTTTCGATATGTTTCCTATATTCATCAGGTGTTGTTGCGCCGATGCACTGGATCTCTCCGCGTGAGAGAGCGGGTTTCAGCATGCTCGATGCGTCAACAGAGCCTTCGGCGGCTCCTGCGCCGATAAGCGTGTGCAGTTCGTCAATGAAGAGGATGATGTTGTCGGATTGTACGATTTCCTTCATAACAATCTTCAGACGCTCCTCGAACTGCCCCCTGTATTTTGTCCCCGCAATCAATGCCCCGAGATCGAGAGAAATGATCCGTTTCCCCATCAGGCTGTCGGGGATATTACCCGATATAATCTTCTGCGCAAGGCCTTCCACGATGGCTGTTTTGCCGACCCCCGGTTCTCCGATAATGACCGGGTTGTTCTTGATCCTTCTGCCGAGGATCTGGACGAGCCGTTCAATTTCGTCCTCCCTGCATATAACGGGATCGAGTTTTCCTTCTTTTGCAAGGATTGTCAGGTCCCTTCCGAATTCATCAAGCGCAGGAGTCGAACTCCGTTTTTCCCTCACATGCGTATGCGCCCGTATCGAAAAATTGATCGTGAGCTGCCGGGCGCCCAGGAGGTTTGCTCCGAAACTCCTTACTATCTTTCCACCGATGCCTTCCTCTTCGCGTATCAGGCCGAGAAAGATGTGCTCGCTGCCGATATAATTATGACCGAGGAGCCGGGCCTCTTCCACAGCGAGTTCGAGGACCTTTTTGGCCCTCGGTGTAAAAGGGATGTCGCCGAAGGTCATGAGATTTGTTCCCTGGGGCAGGTTTCTTTCAACCTCAAGACGAATTTCATCGGGTGTTATGCCCATCCTCTTGAGGATCGCTATCGGCAAGCCGTCTTCTTCTTTTAAGACGGCGAGCAAGAGGTGCTCTGTGCCTAAATAATCATTCTGACGCTTTTCCGCTTCTTCCTTTGCATAGATGATTACCTTGCGCCCGCGCTCTGTAAACTTCTCGAACATTTTTTCTCCTTTAACACTTGCTTTCTAATTCAATAATACGTTTTTTACCCCTGAAAGTCAACCGAGATCATCCGCTGAATGCGGCGATAATGCTTTCTCTGCGGCTACAAATAATGATAAGATGAAAGAGAGAAAGAATGCTGAAACAGGGATGAAATCAGGGTCCGCAAACAGAAAAAGAACAGAACATAAGAAACCGAAGGATTGTGCTGCCCAGACAGGGGATGGACATGCGAATATTTGTAACAATGCGTCGTGTCGTTTGCGGAAAGCAGGGTGCAGAGGTTTTGAAGGTTGTCCCGGGTATAAGGGGAAATAATAAAAAATAATGAGACCGGATGGAACAGTCTTTTCGCTCATTCTCGGTCCCGATATCCATCGGGACCTGCGAGGTACCCGCCTTCGGCGGCTAAATCCGCTCAAAGACTGTTCCCTCCGGTCACTATTATGATTACTGTTGATTAATCACAGAAAGTATAACGAGGGAAATGATTTATTAGCGGACTCACAATAATAACGACATTATCCATAAAATCCCTCCTGACCTCCCTTTTCCAAAGGGAGGAAATCCCCCTCTTTGGTAAAGAGGGGTTAGGGGAGATTTTATAATTAATGTCAATTCTATGTAAGATTGGTATTGCATTTTTGTAATATCACACGATCAAAGGAGGATGGTATGAAAAAACTGTTGTATATTATTTTTCCCCTTATGCTTTTTGGTCTTTCCGGGTGCGGATACAACACCATGCAGGCGAATGAGGAGGCTGTCAAGGCAGCATGGGGAGACGTCGAGTCTACGTACCAGAGGCGTACAGACCTCATCCCGAACCTCGTTGAAGTGGTGAAGGGATATGCAAAGCATGAAAAAGAAACGCTTATGGCAGTTACAGAAGCCCGTGCAAAGGTCGGAGCCGTGCAGATGTCTAAGGACATTGTCAACGACCCGAAGTCCTTCGCGCAGTTTCAGCAAGCCCAGGCCGGGATGAGCAGCGCGCTTTCTCGACTGATGGTCGTGGTAGAACAGTATCCTGATCTGAAGGCGAACCAGAATTTTCAGGACCTCCAGCATCAGCTTGAAGGCACGGAGAACCGCATTAACGTGGCGCGTGAACGATACAATAAGTCGGTCGAGACATTCAATACCTCCATACGCATATTCCCGAACAGTCTGACGAATTCACTGCTGCTGCATCTGAAGCTGAAAGAGCCGTTCAATGCTGAAGCCGGGGCGGACAAGGCGCCGCAGGTAAAGTTTTAAGGAAAATGAGACATATAAAAGTAGCCGCAAACTTTAGTTTGCGTGATTTTGTTGTTATGAAAGCATTCAGAACGCAGGCTAAAGCCAGCGGCTACTTGAAAGTGCTTTTTTATAATATATGTTTGATTTTCCTGGCGCTATTTCTTTTTTCATCTGCCCACGCTCTCGATGTTCCACCGCTTCAGGGTTACGTCAACGACTATGCGAATATGATCACTCCATCAGTGCAGGCAGGCATCGAGAATGAGTTAAAGGCATTTGAACAGACTGACTCCACTCAAATAGTTATCCTCACGATCCCGTCGCTCGAAGGCGAAGTCATCGAGGAGTTCGGCATCAAAGTGGGCGATGCATGGAGGATCGGTCAGAAGACAAAGGACAACGGCCTGATTTTCATTGTTTCAAACCAGGACAGGAAAATGAGGATTGAAGTGGGACGGGGACTGGAAGGCAGAATGACGGATTTGATGGCAGGCAGGATAATTGATCTTGTGATAAAGCCGAGGTTCAAGCGGGGAGATTTCGAGGGGGGCTTTTCCGCAGGAGTCCATGCAATGATTGATGCGACGAGGGGAGAGTTTAAGGCAGAACCTGCTCAACGCAGGCAGAGGCAGGATAATTTCTCATCCATCATCTCTGTCCTGATCTTTGGCTCGATGATTATTCTTCTTCTCGGAAGCGTTTCACGTGTGTTAGGAGGGGTGGCGGGAGCCGCCATATTACCGGCATTGGCCCGGCTTATTCCTGCTCCTATCGGTACCATAGGATTTATCATCGCTGCGATCGCGGGCTTCGGCGCGGGATTATTTCTACCCACTCTTTTTTCCTCCGGCGGCAGTTCGCACAGGGGCGGAGGATTCTGGATGGGGGGGCCCGGTTTCGGCGGCGGCGGTTTCGGCGGCGGCGGAGATTTTGGGGGAGGCTTCAGCGGTGGCGGCGGTGGCTTTGGCGGCGGCGGGGCATCAGGAGATTGGTAATGAGATATCGTGTCAAGGCAGAGACGTTTTTTTCTGAAGAAGAAAGAAAGCGGATCGAGAATACGACCGGTGAAATTGAGAAACGCACAATCGGCGAAGTAGTCGTCATCGTCGTTGACAGCAGTGATGCCTATCCGGAAGCAGTGATAATCGGCGGGGTGTTCCTCGGCAGTTTTTTCGCCTGGATTGCGAGCGTTGTGCTTCTCCATTCCTCTCTCTGGTCTTATATACCGCTCAGTTTCCTGTTCTTTTTCCCGTCGGCGTATCTCTTTAAAAAATTCCCTGTATTGAAAATCTCATTCATCGGACATGGAAGGAAAGAGCTCGCGGTGATGCAGAGGGCGGTAAGGGCTTTCTATGAAAAGGGGCTCTATAAAACCAGACAGAACACCGGCGTTCTGTTTTTCCTTTCCCTGCTCGAACATAAGGTCTGGATATTGGCGGATAAAGGTATCTGCGAAAAGATAGACCAGGACATATTGAACAGATTCGCACAGACCGTTTCTCATGGAATAAAAGAAGGTCGTGCCTGTGACGCGTTATGTGACGCCATGAAAGAAGCCGGTGAATTGCTCGCCCGCCATTTCCCGATTGCAGCGGGAGATACCGACGAACTGAGCGATAAGGTGATGACCGGGGAATAATAGTGAGGATTATCTGTGACCGACATGAATACGATTCTTAAGGAATACGAAACAGCTCTCAATAAGAAACGGGAACTTTCAGAGAGACTCAGGCAAACTGAAAAAGCAGATCCCAATAATTCCTATCAAATATGGATACTTCGTGATCAGATTGCCTATTGGGAAGGTAGGTCTGAGGGGCTAAAGTTTGCCCTTGACGAACTTAAGAAGGCGGGTTCAAGTTTGTAACTTGAACCCTGCATTTGGAATATACAATAATCAGGTTCAAGTTACAAACCACTGCTGTCCAGGATAATTAAATCTTATGTGCGGGCGTTTTGTGAGGAGCAGTTCCATAGGGGAAATCTGCGAATATTTCGCTGTTAGGCAGCCATCTTTTGAGAGCGAGCCAAGCTACAATATTGCGCCTTCACAAGATATACTCATTATCAAGAATCCCGATGCGAAGCAGTTGGCGAATTGTAAGTGGGGGTTCATGCCATCCTGGGCAAAGGATTTTTCTGTTGGCTACAAGATGATTAATGCCAGGATCGAAACCATCACTGAGAAACCGACCTTCAAGGCTGCCTTCAGAAAGCAGCGGTGTCTCGTAGTTGCAAATGGATTTTATGAATGGCAGAAGGACAGGAAAAGAAAGATACCATCCTATATAAGTTTGAAATCCCGGCCGCTTTTCGGGTTTGCAGGACTCTATAACGCATGGAATTGGCCTGAAGGAGAGGAAATATGTACCTGTACGATTCTTACCACCGAATCCAATGAACTTCTATCGGCTATCCATGACAGGATGCCGGTGATCGTCCCCCACGACAAAGAAGACATATGGCTTGCTCCCGAAGTTGAGGATGCTGAACTTCTGGAAAATTTTTGCAGACCATTTTCATCCGAGGAGCTGGTGCTTACCCGTGTTTCCGACAGAGTCAACTCGCCAACGTATAACTCCCCGGAAAACACAACATTGTTTTATGGGTAATTATTTGCTTGACTGAATACCATGGAGGATAATTAATTGCAGGTATCTATTACCGAAGATGAGTTTGCTGCATTTATCGGAAGAAAGGCACAACAATACCTGCTGAAGTTCAGAAAATTTTCTGTTGGCGGGAAAGATCGTTTTGCAGTAACATGGCACTGGCCTGCCTTTCTCGTTGGTTTCTGGTGGCTGCTATACCGGAAAATGTATCTCTGGGCTTTCGTTTACTTCATTTTACTGGTAATACCGTACGCAAATGTTGCTGCTTGGTTCACCGTGGCAGTTTCCGGGAATTATCTTTATTACCGGTTCGTTAAGGGAAAGATTCTGAGGGTAAAGACATCACAACCCTCAGGAGACATTGTAAAAACCCTGTCAGAACTCGGAGGAGTAAACAAATGGGTACCCGTTGTCGGCATCATTGCAAGCATAGCAGCTGTTATCATGTTTCTTCTGGGACTTATCCTTTCTGCCTGCTGAACCTGTGATGGGAGGTATCAACCTGGCGCACGATGACCTGCCCGGCGGCAGGATAAGAAGACTACTTGAAGTCATAAGTGTTGGTATCGGAGGCCTCGTCGTTGGACCGGCTTCTTTGATCAGCAACGTGATAGTTAAACTCATCAACGGCTCCACTTCTGAATGTGACACTATCGCTTTCACAAGCGGATTTGACAATAGCAGCGCCCCGAAGTGGCTTATCGCGAAGCTTTGCGATCTCTTTCTCTACACACCAATAACCGCGAAGCGCAATGCTGAAGGGTACAAAGTACAATGGGTCAGTAATGTTTCGAGAGACACCTTCCTGCATATGTTGTCAGATGAACAATACCAGAACATCATCCTGATCGGGCATGGCAACAGGAACAGTTACTATGCCAGAGATGGAAAAGTGACTGCTGAAGACGTTCTTGATAAAGGGGTCAAAAAGAAGAAAGGAGCGCTCTATCAGCACACCTGCGGCGGAGGGGAGGGGGTGGGCCTTCGTGAAGTACTCCTTGAAGACCCTTCAAAGGGATATTCCTTCGATCGCAGTATCTACCTTACGGAAAATTATCTTGCAGCCTGGAAATCCTTATTTGGAAAAAAGCCGGAATACAGGTAAATGACGGCTGCCAGGCAACTGTGTGGGCTGATTTCCCGATGCAGGCATGGCTGGATAGCGCTTACTTGTTGATCCAGATGAAGTCAGCTACCCGGGAACGGTCCCTCATGGGCAAACCCGTAACAGATTCGGCAGAGACCACTACGGCAACTTTGAGCTCCGGATGGTTTTTCTGGAGTTGATAGGGGATCCCGAGATGGTATTCGGAATGAAAACGGCCGCAACAGAAGAAGATACGACGATCAAGAAAGGGTTCAAGTGAAGCAGCCATAACGGCGTCCTTGAGAACCTGAGCCTTGTAAAGCGCCTCTACCTTCAATCCCTTCATTGGAGTCGAGTAAGGCATTTTTTCCATCAGGGCAGAAAAGCGTTCGTAATATTCTTCTGAATCAATATGTATGCTGGCGGGAAGGTATCTGCTGTCTATTCCCATAACTTCAGCAGAAATCTCATCAGCCATCGCAACGCCTGCTGCTACCCGTCGGGGCACATTAGCCGCAATAACGGGAATTCCCCGATCCTTTGCCAATTCAACGAGAGGCCGGTAATCCTCCTGGTAGTTTGGCCAGGGACGCCCCAGTTCAAGGAATGTATCTTCAGAGATCGTTCCCTGGAGGTACGCATTCAGGGTATCCTGGACATCACGCTCAAACATCTCAAGGGCAAGCACGAGGCTTGCATCTTGCCCCGCGAACTCGGTAAGGAGGGTTAGTTCCCCTTCGTGGGCAGCACGGGAATCGTGCTCCTCTCCAAAGAAGATAATGTTATACCCCATCAGGGCCTCGATAGCCTGCTCTAAACTCAGGATGATCCCTTTCTTTGTCATCAGGTAATGCAATTTCACCTCAGCATGTATCTCACTCCCGGCAGCTGCGCTTTCTTCTGTTTCTCTCGGGATATCAATCTTCTTCAGCGCCGGTTTCCTCTGCAATGTCGACCAGGGTTTTTTCGACTTCTTTCTGTGTGTTTCTCAGCCTGTCTTTGCAGAACGTTATCAATTCCGATGCCCTTTTCACTTTAACCGTTAAGACATCAACATCAATTTCTCCTGATTCAATCTCCTTCACAATCTCCTCAAGCTCGGTCATCGCTGACGTATAGGTCAATTTACTCTTCGACATCGACAGCCTCCACGTTACTCTTGATTGAACCTTTATAAATCCTGGTCCTTATTATATCCCCTTCCCGCAGGTCTGCACCATCCCTGACTGCCTTTTCATTCAGATAGGTTATGCTGTAGCCCCTTTTCAGGATATTGGCGGGATCGAGAAGCCTGACTGCCTGGCCGCAGTGCGTTATTCTGTTTTCCTGATTACGGAAAAGAATGTTCAATCCGCCTACAACTCTGCTCATACCGAGTTTTAGTCTGTTGTTTTGGCTGTCGACGATTTGGGTAGCGCCATGGATGAGCTTGTGGAGACCCATTTCTATCTTTTTCGTTTCCCCGGCAAACCTTTCTTTGACGATGTGCTTAAAATGTTGAGCCAAATACTGAAGCCGATGGTCTTCATTGCCGATCAATTCTTTTACCCGATGTATCAATATCGTCTGCGCTTCAATGACCCTTTCTTCAAAGCTGGTCATGTTGGAGATTAAGAATTCAGCCACGGCAGTGGGTGTTTTGAGCTTTGTATGGGCCACGATGTCCACTACCGTGTCATCCCGTTCATGTCCTATCCCGGTAATAACAGGGAGGGGGAATTTTGCCACCTCAGCCGCGAGGCCATAGGCGTCAAAACAGCTCAGATCAATCTGTGACCCTCCGCCCCTTACGATAACAACTGCATCATATTGTTTTTTGTGCGCTTTGACTTTCCTTAAGGCGGCTATGAGGGATTCCCCGGCCTCCTGCCCCTGCATCAGGGCCTGATAGAGCGTATGAAAGATTTTGTAGCCGTAAGGATTATCATCAAGGTGGTTGATGAAATCTCCATACCCTGCTGCCGTTGATGAGGATATAACGGCAATTCTCTGGGGAACCAGCGGTAACGGTATCTGTTTATTGAGATTTATCAGTCCTTCTTTTGTTAACCGCTCAATGACCTCTCTCTTTTTCCTTGCCATTTCCCCTAAGGAATACGTCGGGTCAATTTCTTTGATGTTCAGGCTCAGGCCATAGAGTTCATGAAACGTCACACTGACCTGGAGCAAAACTTTCATGCCCTGTTTCAGGCTTTCTCCTGTTGCTTTCTCGAACGTAAAGGCAATGCTTCTAAACGTTCTCGACCATATATTCGCCCTGATTTGAGCGATTGTTTCTTCGTCTTCTCTTTCTGCCAGTTCAAGATAGCAATGCCCTTTGGCGGTGCATCTGATGTCGGATATCTCGGCAACAACCCACAGGGTTTCAGGGAATGCACGTTCCAGGGTCTCTTTGATGGCGGCATTCAATTCAGAAAGGGTAAGGACGGGTACTGCCGGGTATTGATGCGCTGTAAATAGGTCGGGACTATTATCCATCATGTGAAATCTTACAAGTCTTTTTTCAGAATATAGTTCAGAATATCATTCAGATTTTTGAATAGATTGAAGCCATTATCTGCGTATTCCCTGTTCCAGGGGAACAGCAGGCCCGTTGCAATGACTCCTTTCTCAACTGCTTTTTCCAATACTTTTGGCGCGTCGTCTACTACAACAGCGATGGACTCATCAAATAATTGAGTTTTGTTGAAGGACAGGTGTAATTCGTCATATACAAGACCATGGTTTTCAAGCCACTGTCCGGTCTGTTGTCTGTAATCGGGCGACCTATGGCTTGCTATTGTGATGTGGTAACCATGTTCCTTCAGGGCGATGAGGAAATCTTTCGCCTGCGGATAGGGGAGATACCTCTCACTATGCTGATTCAAATGAATGACATTGACAGCGCCGTAAAAGTCGGCCTCTGAACAATACCCCTCCCAAAGATCCCAGTGCGTCCAGCTGTCAGGGGTCGGGAAGTCTCTGCTTATCTTTATCAGTTCGTCATAGAGGGCATCGCAAAAATGCCATAAGGTGTTGTCGATGTCTACGATTGCTCTTTTAGGCACGTAATTATTTCTCTCCTCATCAATAATTTCAACCCACTGATAGTATAATGCATGAGTATTTTTGTTGCGCTGCCTGATTGTTTTGGAGGACGGCGGGACTGCCGATCCAGACGGCCATACTACCTGAAGAAGTCGAATACCTCACTGAAAGCCATATCGCCCTGTGTTTTGTCAGACAGGCGCTTCCATTTGAGTCTGCCGGAGGCAATCTCATCATCGCCGATGATCAGGACGTATTCAGCGGACAATCTGTCCGCCCTTCTCAATTGACTTTTCAGTGAATTGCCCGCATATCCGAGTTCGGCCCAGATACCTTTTTCTCTCAGCCTGTCTGCAACGACCAGCCCCTCTTTTTCCGCAGCAGCTCCGAGGAGAGCTACAAAAACCTTTGGCGCAGGGACTGCGCCGCTGTCCGATGCCTTGAGCAGAGAGGCTATCCTTTCCATGCCGATCGCAAATCCGATCGCCGGGGTAGGGGGCCCGCCAAAATCTTCGACAAGACGGTCATAGCGGCCTCCTGCTGCCACCGCGTTCTGGGAGCCAAGGTGTTCACATGTTACCTCGAAGGTCGTGCGGGTGTAATAATCAAGTCCCCTCACCATATTCGGGTTGATCGAATGCGGGACCCGCAGCAGATTAAGGAAAGACAGGAATGTGTCGAAGTGCTCCCTGCATTCGCCGCAGAGATAATCAGTCACATGAGGAGCGCCGTTTCTCAGTTGAATGCATGCATCTACCTTGCAGTCCAAAATCCTGAGCGGGTTCTGGTCATACCTCCTCTTGCAGTCAGCACACAGCGTATCGATCTTGCCGGCGAAGAAATCAAGCAGAGCCTTTTTGTAATCAGGCCTGCATTTTTGACAGCCAATGGAGTTGACCTGAAAATGAAGACCTTTCAGCCCGAGACGTTCAAAGAGGACCTTGAGCATCGAAAGTATCTCAGCGTCGATTTTTGGATCAACAATGCCGAACGCCTCGGCACCTATCTGGAAAAACTGCCTGAAACGGCCGGCCTGCGGCCTCTCGTATCTGAACATGGGGCCTGAATAATAGAATTTCTGGGGCTGCGGCAGGTTATAGAGATGATGTTCGACAAAGCACCGGACGACGGACGCTGTGCCCTCGGGCCGCAGCGTAATGTGTCTCCCTGCTTTATCGTTGAACGTGTACATCTCCTTTTCGACAATATCGGTAGTTTCGCCGATGCTCCTGATAAATACATCCGTCGACTCGATGATCGGCACGCGCAACTCCTGAAAGCCGTACACGGAAAAGACATCCCTGGCAGTTGCTTCGATCTTCTGCCAGATATAAATGTCGGGCGGGAAGATGTCGTGAACACCCTTGAGGGCATTATACTTCATTCTCCCTTCATGCCTCCTCCCTCGTCTTCCTCTCTCTCTTTATCGAACTCGATCATCTTCATGTGGCTTTCGACCATCCTCTTCAGCTCTTCCTTGAAGTGGCGCCGGATCCCTTTCAGGTCGACGATGTCCTCGTGGATCTTTATCACTTTTTCCTGGGCTTCCTTGAGCATGGAATCCGCCCTGAGTTCCGCCTCCTTCACCAGGAGTTCCGCTTCTTTTCGCGCGTTTGTCTTATAGTCTTCTACCATCTGTTGGGCTGTCAGGAGCGTTTCCCTCAGGGTGGTTTCCATATCGCGGTACTCTTTCAGCTGGTTCTCCATCCGCTGAACGGTCTCTTTGACGTTCGCATTCTCCCGGAGCAGGTCTTCCATCTCTTCCCGGATGATCTCAAGGAACGAGTATACCTCTTCTACATCAAAGCCCCTGAATTTCATGGGGAACTGTTTCTGCTGGATATCCAGCGGCGTTATTCTCATAATGCAAGTCCTCCTTTCAATTTATAGGCGAATTCCATCAAAGACTGTATAAGGAAACTTTTTATAAAGAGTATTGCGAGGATCAGCAGCATGGGAGATATATCGATGGGCCCCAGCCGGTGCCCGATGATCCTCCTGATCGGCCTCAGTGCCGGTTCTGTCACGGTATGGAGGAACCGGACGATAGGGTTGTAAGGGTCGGGGTTGACCCAGCTTATCAGCGCAGAAATGATAATGATCCACATATAGGCGGAAAGCAGCATGTTCGCTATGGTGGCCACGGCAATCAATAAATTTGCGATAATGAACATTATTCCCTTCTCCCTAATTCCTTCGACCTTTTTGCCGCGGCTTCGATGACATTGGTGACCATTTCTTTTAACCCTTTTTCTTGAAACACCTTCAGGCCTGCGGCAGTGGTGCCTCCCGGGGATGTTACCATTTCCCTGAGTTTATCCGGTGGCATGCCTGTTTCAAGGAGCTTTGCCGTCCCAATAACGGTCTGTACGGCAAGTTCAGATGCGGTATCTTCTGTCAATCCCATTTTTGTTCCCGCAGCAATCATCGCTTCAGCGAAAAGCGCTACGAACGCGGGGCCGCTTCCCGACAAGGCTGTCACGGCATCCATGTATTTTTCAGGAAGAACAAGCACTTTTCCGACAGACATGAAGATGCCTCTCACGAGTCCCATTTCCTTGTCATGGATGCATTCGCACATCGACAGAACAGACATCCCTTCCTGAACAAGGGCAGGAGTGTTCGGCATCACCCGGACGAGCTTCGACGTCTTCAGCCTTGAAGTAAGATACTGCAATGTGATCCCTGCCGCGATTGAAACTATGAGTTTCTCGCCGGTAATGAACTCGGCGATCTCAGATGTGACGTCGTCCATATTCTGCGGTTTCACTGCCAGTATTACGATAGCGCTTTGCTTTACTACCTCTTTATTGTCAGAGGTTGTCTTTGCACCGTATGTTTTTTCAAGATATGCCTGTCTGTCCTCTCTCGGCTCGGAGACGATGATATCCTTCATCCCTGACTGAACCATCCCCTTTATCAATGCTTCGGCCATATTCCCGCCGCCGATAAACCCGATCATGCCTGTCTCCTTTCTCCGAATATCCCGGTCCCTATTCTTACCATGGTCGCGCCCTCAAGGATCGCAACCTCGAAATCGTTCGTCATCCCCATCGACAACTCCGGCAATGCATAACCGCTTTGTTCAGCCTTCTCCCTCAATTCCTTCAGCTCTCTGAAGAAAGGCCTCGCCATCTCAGGGTCGTCAAAAAAAGGGGGGATAGTCATCAGGCCTGCGAGTTTCAGGTTTTTCATAGTCGCAGCAGCCCCGATTAATGCCATGAAGTCTTTTCTGGCAACGCCATGCTTTGTCTCTTCTTCAGAGAGTTTCACCTCGATCAGGACTTTCTGCACCTTATTTTCCTTTGACGCACAGGCATTCACTTCCTCCGCGAGACCGATGGAGTCGATCGAATGGATGAGATCGAAGAGACGCACTGCGGTCTTTGCCTTGTTTTTCTGGAGATGTCCGATCATATGCCATTCCACCCGGCAGTCAGCGCACTCTTCTTTGCATTGTTCAATCTTTTTTTGCGTCTCCTGGACCCTGTTTTCGCCGAACACCCTCAGCCCTAGACCTACCGCTTCCTTGATCCTTTCGGAATCGACTGTCTTGGTAACGGCAACGATTGTTACATCGAAAGGGTTCCTGCCCGATCTGATGGCAGCGGATGAGATTTTCCTGTACACTTTTTTAATATTCTCAAGAAGCACATTATCGATCATATACCAGGCAACCAGGGGAATCAGACCCTTTTATCATCATGTATCCGTAAAACACTCTTTTCCGGCTTGATGCTATTTTAGCATAACAAGGGCGATTGAACTATTATATTTGAAGGAACAAAACCATTCTGTTTATGCCTTCATTGCCTCCTGATACTCTTCCCAGAGTTTCTGTTTTGAAATCCCCATATCAATGAAATCCCAGGGAAGGTGTTCGCTCACATCTTTTTTCCTGAAGAGGTAAAAATCCTTGTTGATCCCCGATGCTGATGCAGCTTTTCCCCAGTCACTTTCCTCCAGCATTGTTTCGAGCACCTTCGATACCCCCCTGTCTCCCATGGAGAATAATCCCTGCATATAGGCATATTTGGGAACGTCATGAAAGACCTTCACCCCGTTTACGGGGATGAGAGACTTCTTCAGCAGCTTAAACCGGTCCTTCACTACCGCAGGCGATTCCATCGGATGCCACTGAAAAGGAGTGAACGGTTTCGGGACAAAAGTACTGACGCTTAGTGTTATGGAACCCCGTTTCGAGATCCCCCGGATTGCTTTGACAAGATCGATGATGCCTTCGATATCTTCTCCTGATTCCGTTGGCAGGCCTACCATGAAGTAGAGCCGAAGTATTTCAATTCCTCCGGAAAATAATGCCCCCGCAGTAGAGAGGATGTCCTCCTCTGTAATCCGTTTGTTGATGACCCTTCTCAGACGTTCTGTCCCGGCCTCCGGCGCGATCGAGACACTCTTGTGCCCCTTCATGAGAGCGATGATCTCTGCGCTTTTGCTGCTTGCCCTCAGCGAGGTGATCGAAAAATCTACTCCGGGAATATTCAGCACATCGCGGATATGAGGATAATCCGACAATGAAGGCCCTATGAGTCCGACCTTTTTCGTAGTTTTCAGCGCAGTTCGGATTTCGCGTTCGATGGCGGGAAGTTCTTTCCTCCTTGGAGGGTTGTATATTCTTCCGGCAGCGCAGAACCTGCAGTTCCACGGGCATCCCCTCATCGCTTCGATCAGGTGCATATTACTGAATTCGGTTTCAGGCGTGATAATGGAAGAGGTAAGGCCCGAAGCGGAAAGATCCCCGAGAGAGCGTTTTTTAATAGTCCCGGGTGCGCCTGCCGCGGCATGCCTCGCTGCAATCCTGCCATTGGTCCCGTACGAGACCGTATAGAATGCAGGCATGTAGAGGCCCTCGATAGTGAGAGATTTTCTCAGGACATCGGGTTTACCCGAAGAAGATGTATAGGCGGAGATAAATTCGGGGAGCATTTCATCCGCCTCCCCGATGAAGCAGATGTCGAAAAAGCCGGCAACAGGCTCCGGATTCAAAAAGGCGCATACTCCGCCCATGCAGACCAGCGGATGACGGGCAGTTCTTTCCGTGCTATAGAGGGGAATATGTGAGAGTTTCAGGATTTCCGCGATATTTGGATAATCGTTTTCGAAGGATACGGAAAAAGCGACGATATCAAAACGGTTCAGCGGTTTTTTGGATTCCATCGAAAAAAGTTCCGTCTTCGTCCTCGCATATTCTTCTCTGTCCTCATGATCGGGCAGAAAAGCCCTCTCGCAGACAACGTCTTTCATCCCGTTTAACAGTCCGTATATGCCCTGAAATCCGAGGTTCGACATGCCGACGTGGTAGGTGTTCGGATAGACGAGGGCAATGCTTACCCTGCCGCCGGGATCTTTATAGACAGTACCTTTTTCTTTTGAGAGGAGGCGGTCTGTTTTTTCCTTCAGTTTCTGACTCACATGATCACCGTTGCGACGCTTTTCGCTAAATCTGAGATGCCTTCAGGGAATGTCCTATAACCGTTCAGACTCAACAGTATCCGGAGGTCTTGTTCCTTCAGGATGGCACTAAAATACTATACCACAGCCGTAAGGTCTCCTTTGCCCGTATTCCCTATTGAATCCCGCTTCGTATATACTAATAACATGAAATGCAAAAAATGCGGTGGCAAAATACAACTGTCGTTTGGTTGAAGGGGCACCACGTTACGCTGCACGGAGTGCAATGCGATTTACTGCTGGATGAATTTATTCAGGAGATGGATAAGGAAAGTCTCGAAAAGATAGCCCTTCGCCCCTGTGACAGGGTAAGGTATAAGGTGAATTAGTTAGCCTGCCTTCCTGTTTCAATCTATTCACGATTTCCTTTATTTTCGGCAGGGCTTCAAGTGCTGCTTTTTCCCCTTCAAGTACTGCTTCGTGCTTCTTTGAAAAATCAGAACTCCCAATATGTCCGGTCTTCGGTTTGATGACCACATCTGCCCGTGCAAGCTGGATTCCCGAAAGTTTCGAGTACATGAGGCTGATTGACTGAAGGATTGTTTCGATGGTGCCCTGAGGAGCGGTTGTCGTAATGTCGCTCGATATGTCTACTGCGATTACGATATCAGCGCCGAACCTTCTTGCCGCGTCGACAGCAACAGGGCTTACCACGCCGCCGTCAACATACATCCGGCCCGCGATTACAGGAGGGATGAATATGCCGGGAACTGAACAGCTTGCCCGCACTGCTGTTCCTGTATTTCCGCTTCCGAACACCACTTCCTTTCCGGCCTGAAGATCGGCTGCCACCGCATAAAAGGGGATCCGCAACTTTTCTATAGGGGTATTCTTCACGATGGAGTTGATATATCCTTCCAGTTTCTCCCCCTTTATGAATCCGTTGTCAGGGATTGTAAAATCAATTATGTCATCTCTTTCCATTGAAAAAGATATCTTCTGGAGTTCGAACGCACTGAACCCGTAGGCATAGAGCGCCCCCACGAAGCTTCCCGCGCTTGTTCCGACGACCATGTGGACAGGTATTTTATTCGACTCAAGTACTTTTAATACGCCGATGTGCGCAAAGCCCTTCGCTGCCCCTGCTCCGAGAACTACGGCGATCTTTGCCGGTTGTGAAGGCGGCCGTATTTCTTTCGGTCCACAGGAAAAGATGAAAAGGAAAAGAGTTATGAAAACAATATATCGCTTGTTCATGGTATAGCTCCACTTTAAAAATAATCCCTCTGAACGGCATTTGTCAAAGGGAGACGTTTTTGCAGATCTTCAGACCTGTTGTTTCATGCTAAAATTACTGTGGTGAATATTGTTACTGCAAAAGGATTAACAAAGAATTACAACTCCCTGAATGCGGTTGACGGCATCGATTTTGAAATCGTCAGGGGAGAATGCTTCGGGTTTCTCGGGCCGAACGGAGCAGGGAAGACGACAGTCATGCGCATTATTTACTGTTTCATGCCGCCCAGCTCCGGAGAAGTGAAGGTTTTCGGGATTAATGTCAATGATGATCCGGGTTCTATTAAGGCGCGGATAGGCGTTATGCCGCAGGAGGACAACCTCGATCCCGACCTGACGGTATTCGAAAACCTTATTGTCTATGCCCGGTATTTCGATATTCTCAAAAAGATATCTTCACCGTTGGCCTGGGAGCTTCTTACATTCGTTGATATGGAGGAGAAAGCGCAGGTGAAAATCGGCAGCCTCTCGGGTGGAATGAAACGAAGGCTCATTCTCGCACGGGCACTGATAAATACGCCGGAACTCCTGATTCTTGATGAGCCTACTACAGGGCTCGATCCGCACAGCAGGCGTTCTGTATGGGAAAAGCTGAATCATCTGAAAGCGAACAACACCACGCTCCTGCTCACCACGCATTATATGGAAGAGGCCGAGATGGTTTGTGACAGAGTGGCGATTATGGATTCGGGCAAGATCATCACTATCGATTCCCCGGCAAACCTTATGAGGCTTCATGGAGGAAACCTCGAAGATGTATATCTGAAGCTGACAGGGAGAACGCTGAGGGAGGGAGTTGTATGAAGGTTTTGCTGCATGGACAGGAAACAGTATTTTCGCTCATTCTCGGTCCCGATAAAGACTGGGACTCCGAGGCTTTTGCCTCTTTATTTTCTCAGATTTTTTATTCGACTATCGGCAAAAAAATCCGCTCAAATACTATTTCCTGTCCATTACACTGGAAAAAGTCGAATGAAACTGAAACGGGCATTCAGGGTATGGCAGCGGCATCTTACGGTTTATACGAAACTGTATAAATCGAGCATAGCTCTCAATTTTGTGGAGCCGGTCCTTTACCTCGCCGCACTCGGTCTTGGTCTCGGAGCGTTTGTGCAGCAGATAAACGGGGTGCCGTATATACAATTTATTGCTCCGGGGATTATTGCGTCTTCTTCGATGTTTGCCGCCATCTACGAATGTACGTATGGCACCTACGTGAGAATGACATATCAGAAGACATTTGATGCGATCCTTGCGACTCCCGTAAATATCGACGACCTTGTGGCAGGAGAGCTCTTGTGGGGGGCTACAAAGAGCATGCTGTATGGCACGATTATTATCATCGTGATTTCTCTGTTTGGCCTTGTGGATTCCGCGCTCATTGTGTTCGCTGTACCGATGCTTTTTATAACCGGATTGATCTTTGCGGAGATATCGGTGATCTTTACCTCGGTCGTACCTGGTATCGATTCATTCAATTATTTCTATACCCTTTTTATGACGCCGATGTTTCTTTTTTCAGGAATATTTTTCCCTTTGGACAACCTGTCTCCCGTTGTTACGAAGATCGCTTTTTTTACGCCGCTCTATCATCTCGTGAATGTCTGCCGGGCATTGGCATCAGGGAACGCGAGCCTTTGTTTGTGGGATGTCGTATGGATCTTCGCCGTTGCCCTGCTTCTTGCTCCCTATCCATTCAGACGCATGCGGAAACGAATAGTACAATAATCTGTTTGTTCCGGAATCGTGCCCTCCTCATTATCTTATCCGTCATCAAGTACGCAATGGTATTGAGAATGGAATTCGTTTGTTTGACAGACAGGAGGGCATACTTTTATACTTATTTTGTGGTGAAAATAGCGGTCATTGACGGCCAGGGAGGCGGCATTGGAAGCCTTCTCGTAAAGAGGCTGAGGGATGAGTTCGGTGATGCTGTCGAAATTCTCTCGCTCGGCACCAATGCAGCGGCGACCTCTGCGATGATGAAATCAAGGGCAAACAAAGGCGCTACAGGTGAGAATGCGATTGTGTGGAATGCGGGGAAAGTCGACATGATACTGGGGCCGATGAGCATTGTTCTGCCGAATGCGATGCTGGGTGAGCTTACTCCCAGAATGGCGGATGCGGTTCTGGCATCCGGTGCGAAAAAATTCCTGTTGCCGCTGAACCAGGAGGGAATAGACATTGTTGGTGTTGAAAAAGAACCACTCCCGCATATGATCGAAAAGATCATAGCGATCGTCAGGCAGGAGATGGGAAAGGAGAGGCTCCATGTGTGAAGCGAATGCCTATATATATGAGAAGGGACAGGAAGAGCTTTATCTTGAGAGTGTCGACATCATGAGACCTGAGGATGGAAAGATTTACCTCAGGAACCTTTTTGGAGAACAAAAGATTTTTGACGGGACAATAAAAGAAATCTCCCTTTTGCACCATAAAATAGTGCTCGAAAAGAAAAGGGCGTAGTGTTCGTTCGGGACTGTTACTGACTGCTGTTTGTTATTTTTTTGCAGTCTTCTTTTTCGCTGCCGGTTTCTTCTTTGCCGCGATTTTCTTTTTTGTCACTTTCTTTGCTGTTTTTTGAGCGGCTTTCTTCGCGGGCGTCGAAGGTTTCTTTTCGAGATAGGAGATCTCTGCCACCTCAATCCCGCAGCAGTAGATGGGGCTGAGTACGGTTTCACCCGTCGGGGTTACGACGATTTCAGACCCGCATTCCTCGCATTCATAGTTGATTATTCTTGCTTTTGCCATAACTGTTCCTCCTTTGGTAATGTCGATATTTTCATTATAGTACTTTTCACGGTAAATTCAAGAGTGAAATATCGAGAGTTGACAATTGATCTTCAATAGAGCAAATATTATCAGATATGCTTACTCCGGGCACTGAACGAAGAACGCATTGTATCCGGTGCGGGACGTGCTGTCGTAAAGGCGGTCCGGTCTTACATCAGGAAGACAAAAAAATCCTTCTTTCCGGATATGCCGGACATAAGCATCTTGTGACAATCAGGACAGGAGAAATGGCGTATAATCCTGTGAACGACCGCCTTGAGCCGGTTCCCATGGAGCTTATAAAAGTTGTCGGCAGAGGGGATGGCTGGTCCTGTGTCTTTTATAATGAGAAAGAATCCTGCTGCAGCCTGTATGATCATCGTTTTCTGGAATGCCGCCTTTTAAAATGCTGGGACCCATCTGACCTTATCTCGGTGATTTACCGGGATACCATCAGGCGGGCTGACATCATCAATCCCGATGATCCCATTATGGAAGTGATCGCATTGCACGAGAAAGAGTGCCCTCACAATACAATCAATGCCCTGGTCGCAGCGTTATCCGATGGCAAAAAGAGAAAAGGAATTTTTGCCGACCTTTCCGGATTTGTTCAGGCAGATTCATCGTTACGCGTTCATGCCCTTTCGGAATTGGGGCTGGGACAGGAATTTGAACTGTTCATCTTCGGGCGGCCGTTGTACAAAATCCTGGCAGACCGCGGACTGTCGGTGCATTAATTGCAGCCTCAATGAAGATGCCCCCTGCATTCTTCCTGCGATAAGGTCAGATGATTGATAAAACAAAACTCATCGAGACAGTATTGCAGAGGGTGGCGCATCTCGCCACAGGCCATTATCTGGACATTCGCACCTATAAGCGGAACAGATATGTAGTGATTGTTAAAAGTGCCGGGGAAGAATTTACCGTTATTGTAGATGGCTATCGCAGGGAGAGAATTCAGGTCAACTCGGGGAAATTGGAGAAAGCGCTTTCAACGATATTCCGCAGAGAGTTCCCGAGAAGCAATAAAATCAGACTATACAGCATGGGAGAGTTTACAGAAGATACATTCGGATCACTGAAAAGGAAAATTATTTAAGAAAGGCAGGTGGAGGTCTTATGGGAAAAGTAAAAAGCGCTCTCGAAATTGCACTTGAAAGAGCCGGACAATTTGGCGAGCTATCCAATGAAGAAAAGGAGAAGATCAAGGAAGAAGATGCGGTAAAGGCAATACTCGGGGAGTTCTTTCAGGGGAGGACCGATTCCAATGGGTTGTGGCAGAGGATGAAAGAAGTCAAACGCCCTTTGCTGCCGACCGCCCAGATGCAGTTGATCGACTCCCTTGGACTGGGGAACGCCCAGATTGAACTCCAGAGGAAGAAGGAAGGTATCCTGGCCATCGAAACACTGAAGGAGAAACCGAACACAGCACTGATAGAGTCGAACCTCAATGCGATTGAGGAACTTGTGAAGGAATATGACCAGATGAAGAAGAATCTTCTCGATGATTTACGAAAGCAGATAGAGGCAAATCCCCAGTGGAGAATGCGGCCGGTAAAAACGCAGGATGGAAAGACCGTCATGAAGGTAGCCGCATCGGTCGACGAAGCTGCACAGGCCCGCTTTGGCGAGGCTCTCTCGGCACACGATGCAGAGTTCAGCAATGAATTTTCCGTATTGATCGAAGAACTGAAGGCGGCCTTAAGATGATCGGCAAACGGGTGTAAGATGAGTGATAATGAGACCGGGAATATGTCTGATCAAAATGATGAATATTCGATGTCTGAAGAAGAGCGGGCCTTTATGAAAGCATGGATCGAACGGCTTATGGAAAAGGGACTCTTCGTCGTGTATGGCGATGAATCAGATGGAGAACAGTCAACGGTATTTAAACCTGAGGATAATAAAGAGCTATGCAAGGCTGTCTGCTGCAGTTTCGTTTTTGCGCTTACGAAGAAAGATGTCGAAAAGGGGATTGCCCGATGGAATCCGAAGAGGCCCTACTTTATCGCGAAAGATGCCGACGGATACTGCTCTCACCTCGACAGGAAGACATACATGTGCTCGATTTGGGAAGACCGCCCCGAACGGTGCCGGAATTATGACTGCAGGAAAGACCCGAACATCTGGCACGACTGGGGGAAAGAGATCATTAATACAGATGTCTTTCAACACCTGCCGAAATAAGAGGCAAAGAGAACCCGCACCATTTGCGGGATTGAGGAGGCGTCTTTTAGAAAGGCATCTTTTCCGTCGGTCTTCTCTCAGGAACGTATCTATGAGGCATTTTCCCTTCGTTCCATTCAGGTGAAACATAGAGGCCGCAGTAGCAGCTTCCATATTCTTCAACATCCGGCTCACGGTATACACAGGGACAGATAATGTCTTTATCCTGTTCAACGTTTCCTGAAGCCAGCCTGCAAGGACAGGACATATAGCCGTATCTGTCTTTGTTTATGAGAAGGCCTTTGAGAAGTGCAAAAACCTTTTCTTTGTCCTTATGAAAATAGTAACCTTTCTGCTCCTGGATTTTTCTTAATGCGTCGTAGAGTTGTTCAATATCCATGTATGTTGAGCGCCTCCCGGATTTCATTTTCACGAAAACCGATAATGACTGTATCCCCGATAATGATGGTAGGGAACGTATATCGCGGATTGAGCTTTTTTACGATATCGAGGATCGCCGTTCTGTCTTTATCATTAAGCAGATCAACGTCAGTGAAATCGTATGCCACCGAGCAATCGTCGAGGAGTCTTTTGGCTGCCGTACAATGACCGCACGTGCTCAGCGTATAGAGCTTAACAGGTGATGGCATACGTCGCATATCTCCTTTCGCCCATTTTTAAAAGCAAGGAGGCCCTACTGGAGTCTTTTGAAATTGCGCTGAAATTCTTCCTTCCCCATGGTCCCGTCGCCGTGCACATCATAATACCTGATCTGAAACGGGTTGGTTTTCTGATCGGCGCTTTTATATTTGTATTTGTCCCATTCATCATTTGTGATGGTGTTGTCTTTATCAGAATCTATTGTGTCCCATTCTTCCCTGCTGATTTTCCCGTCCTTATTCGTATCACATTCCTGAAAGAGTTCATCCGGGCTGCATTCCTGCTGTTCCGTTTGCGCAAAACCCCAGACAGCTGTCAAAAGCATAGCAGATAAGAGCAGTGCGGAAAAAGATAGCCTTGTTTTCATATGTCTCCTCCTGTGGAGCGTAGTGGTATTTCCCTGTTTTATAAATTGATCAGCTTAATTTTATTGCCGCAGAACGACTATTCTATTCCTCCACTTTCTTTTTCCTGTTCTGGGTATACGCGTCACGGATCGAAACATACGGATCTATGGCAGATTTCTTCAGGTCCTCATAGTCTCCGATATAAAAGGAGGTTTCGTTCACCCTGTCGTAAGCAGATATGCCAAGAGAGGCCTCTAAAGGGTTTACATAATAAACAGGGTCCAGGAACCAGTCTCCGACCATACCGACAGTGTCACGAAGGGATGAAGGGCCGAGAATGGGCCAGACAATATAGAAGCCGTGACCGATTCCGTAATGGCCGAAGGTCTGGCCGAGATCTTCTTCATGACGTTTGATATCCAGATCTGTCTTTGCAACATCCGCGAGTCCGCCGATGCCTGCAGTAGAGTTGTAGACAAAGCGGACCAGTTCATTCCCTGCTTTTTTTACCTTCAACTGCAGAAGGCTGCTCACAAAGCGAATCGGGGTAGTGAGGTTTTTAAAAAAATTGCTGACGGAGAGCCTGATGTCTTCAGGGACAACAGCAGAGTATCCCTGGGAGGCCGGCTTCAGGAGCCAGAAATAGAACTTGTCATTCACATGATACATTGCGGTATTCCAGGGCTTAATGGGATCTGCGATCCTAACGACATCATTCTCTTCTATTGGCTCTTCTTCAGCAACGGGATCCCGGGCTTCCGTCTGCAACTGGCCAGTGGTGCTCACGCCTTCAGATTTCGGCTGGTCGGCGGCCGCTGATTTCATCTCCTGTTGCTCTCCGCCCGTTGCTGTTGGTGTTGTCTGAACTGCTGATGAATCCTGTGCCAATGCGCCTTGTGCCAGGAGGAAAATGCATACTATGACGATGGGAAGTATTTTTTTCATACGAATTTCTCCTTCTGTGTGCGGGTTGTAGTATTGTCCATGTCCTGCACTGTTATGCTTTGCCGACTTTTTTCCGGAGTGTTTCGAGGAGCGCTTCCGGTGTTTTATTGGTGAGGATTTCTCTGAACTGCGTGCGGTAGTTGTTGATAAGGCTGACCCCTTCAATAACAACGTCATAGACACGCCATTCAGGCCCCTTCTGTATAACCCTATAGAAGATCGGGATATCCGCCTTTTTGGTCACAATTGTGGTCTGTACTTCAACTGTTTTTTCGGTCAAGGGGTTTTCTTTGTTGTAAAGTATCTTTTCATCGGTATATGTTACGATTTTGTCGACGTATGCATCTTCAAGGATTGACTTGTAGAGTTCGGTAAATTCTTTCTGTTGTGCGGCATTCAGTTTGGTCCAGTTCTGCCCCAGTGTCCTACGGGAAAGTTCGTTGAAATCGAACATTTTGTCGGAAATAGTGCGGACTTTCGCTTTTTTTGTCTTTTTCCCGGATTCTCCCTTGAGAGCGGGATCGCGCAGCACATCCAGTACCTTGTCGACATTCCCTTTTACAGAGTCAAGGGGTGCGCCGGCAAAAGATGACAGCGGCAGGGATAAGAACAGAACAAGAATCAATGAAGATAAGCTTCTTTTCATAATACCTCCTTTTTTGATGAATAGTCTGATAGGTCTCTCTCCTCCCCGGATAGTATAATATCAATAAATCGATTGAATTTAAAGAACAAATATCTATCCGGCGTTATCGTCAATGACCATTATAATTCAGCACTACTTTTTTTCTGTCACTTTAACTGGATAACCATGCAGGTATACCTGCTTCACAGCCATTTTTTTCTTCTGAAATACAGGAGCATGGATATTCCGATGAAGGCCATGACGAGCATTATCAGCGGATATCCCCAGCGCCATTCAAGCTCAGGCATGTATTTAAAATTCATGCCGTAAACGCCGGCCATGAAGGTAAGCGGCATGAATATCGTCGCGATAATCGTCAAAACTTTCATCACCGCGTTTATTCTGTTGCTGATGCTCGAAAGATAGATATCGAGGAGGCCGGAGAGGATGTCGCGGAATGTCTCGATGGTTTCGATGATGCGGATGGTATGATCGTAGACATCCCGCAGATAAATATGCATTGACTCGTGGATGAGTTTCGAACCCCCTCTTTCCAGTCCGCTTACCACCTCTCTCAGCGGCCAGACCGATTTGCGCAGGAATATCATCTCCCTTTTGAACCGGTGGATTTCGTGCAGCACCTGCTCCTTCGGTTCGTTGACTACCTTTTCCTCCAGGTCCTCAATTTTTTCCCCGAGTTTTTCAAGGATGAGGAAATAACTGTCGATGACGGCATCGATGAGGATATAGGTCAGATAGTCGGCCCCCATTTTTCTCATGCGGCCTTTTCCGTTCTTGATCCTTGTCCTCACCGAATCGAATACATCCCTCTTTATCTCCTCCTGAAAAGAGATGACAAAGTTCGACCCGATGCACAGGCTAACCTGTTCTACTTCTATCTCATTGCTGGTTTCATTGAAATAGAGCATTTTCAGGACAATAAAGAGATAGTCTTCATAGTCCTCCATTTTTGGAGATTGCCCCGTATTGACAATATCTTCCAGTGTAAGGGGATGGAGGTTGAAGAGTTTCCCTGTTTTTTCTATGATGTCCAGCCGGTGCAGACCGTCGATATTGACCCATGTGGTGACCGAAGCATCTTCCGAAGGTTGGTATTCATCAATGTTCTCTATTTCGCGCTGCTGAAAGAGTTCTTCATGATATTCAAATATCGTGATCCGGACCTTCTCGCTCTTTTTTTCACCGATATGAACAAGAGTGCCGGGAGGGAGTCCCGACTTTTTCGATATCTTTTTCATATTTTTTTTCATTTCAACCACCTCATATATATGATTCGCAATTTATCAATAATACCATGAATCCTCATGCGCCACAGGAAGAGTATGCTAAAATAATCCAGTTACAGCTTATGAAGATACTACACAGGTCAATACTGAAGGAACTCATCCTCACCTTTCTCCTCAGCCTCGCATGTCTGAATTTTATTCTCATGATGGAAAAACTGCTCAGACTGAGCAGGTTTCTCTCGGGCGTCGGCACTTCTGCGCTCGACATGACCAAGCTCATCGCGCTTCTGCAGCCGCCCCTCTTTCTGCTCACGATCCCGATGGCGATGCTCCTCTCGACGCTCCTCATTTACGGGCGCCTCAACGTCGACAATGAACTCGTCATATTGAAGTCCAGCGGCATGAATTTCAGGGGGATTACGACACCGGTCATCGTGCTCGGACTATCGTGTTTTCTTTTTAATGCCGCGATCAGTTTCTACATCGGGCCGAAGAGCAGCATAATACTGAGGGAGGAGATCACAAATGTCATTAAGATGAGAGCGCCGTTCGCCATCGAAGAGGGACGATTCACCACCTTTTTTAAGGACACGCTCATCCTGATTAAGGAGAAGACTTCTGAGAATATCATGCGCGGGATTTTTGTCTATGATGACAGGAATAAGAGTGAACCGAGAGTGCTGTTTGCGAAGGAAGGGGAGATATTCACGCGGGACGGGACAAACATTAACCTTCTTCTGAAAGACGGATATATCAATATCGCAAAGGGTGAAATCACCACCGAGCTCGCGTTCAAGAAATACAACATGCTGCTGAAGCTCGAATCCGATGCGCCCGGGAAGAAAAATGCCGAACTCACACCGCTTGAACTTTACGGCAAGATACAGAATTCCGACAGACGTCATGCATTAGCCTTTTACACGGAACTGTACCGGAGGCTCACGTTGCCGTTGCTCTGTATAATCCTGATATTTTTCGGGCCTCCGCTGTCCATGATAGCAGGGAAATCAGGCAGACTCGGAGGCCTTACCCTTGGTCTGGCGGTTTTTATGGTCTACTACATGATCCTTATCTATTTCGAGAATCTTGTGCGGGCCGACAGGTTGCCCCCTTCAGTCGGCGCATGGGTTCCGACGATGATCATCGGCGTTGTTGCCCTACTGCTGTTCAGGAGAGAAAATTCGCGATGAAGATCATGCGCAGATATTATATGAAGGAATTCGCGAAATTGCTGGGGATCATAGCCCTTGGTCTCGCGCTGATATTCAGTCTGCTGGACCTTATTGACAAGATTGATAACTTTGCCCCCGGCAGGATGTCCATGCTGGATTTTATCCACTACGCAGTGCTGAATTTGCCGAAGTATCTCTATTATCTTCTGCCGATGTCCCTCCTCATCTGCAGTCTGTTTGTATTCAGCCAGGCATCGCGGAACAGAGAGGTCATCGTAATGAAGGCGGCAGGGGCCCGGATGAAGGGATTGTTTTCGCAGTTCATTCTCCTGGGAGTTTTTTTCAGTCTTGTGGCGTTTCTTCTCGGAGAATTCGTCGTGCCTGATTTTGCGGAGAGAACGCTTGATTTCAAAAAGAAGTTCATGAAAGGCGATGAAAAAATCTCCTTTAAAGAAGGCACGCTCTGGCTGCGGAGCGCGGACGGCGCTCTGGTGCGTATTGAACTGTTTATGCCGGAAGGCAGCAATGCGAAAGGAATAAGTATTTTTGTGATCGATGAGAATTCCTTCAAAAAAAGGATAGAGGCTGATGAAGCATCATGGGTGAGGGGGGCGGGTACAAAAGGCATATGGAAACTGAAGAGGGCAATTGTCTACGATATCGCGCAGGGGACCATCACCTCGATTCCGGAAATGGATTATCCTGACCTTGAATCTCCCGACTTGTTCAACAGGAGCATAAAAAACCCTGAGGAAATGGGCATCAGGGAATTGTATGCATATTCGAAGAGGCTTCAACTCGCCGGTTTTAGCGATACGAAACTCATCGTTGACCTCAATTCCAAGATATCCTATCCTCTGACGAACCTGTTTCTGATAGTCCTCGGCATATCTTTCTCGGTAATGGGCAGGGTAGGGGGAGGGTTCTTTGCGGCAGGTCTCGGGTTCTTCATAAGCTTTATCTACTGGCTTGCGTATACCTTTATGCTCTCGATGGGTTATGCGCGCATACTTTCCCCGATTTTAGCGGCATGGACTGTGCCGATAGTGTTCGGCGCGGTCGCGGCGTACCTCTTCTATAAGATACCGGAGTAATAAAGGAATCGATGCATAACGGCTATCTCTGTTTAGTCCTCCATGCGCATCTGCCCTATGTCAGGCACCCCGAGCATGAGTTTTTTCTGGAAGAAAACTGGCTCTATGAAGCGATTACCGAAACCTATATTCCCCTCCTCGAAGTATTTTCACGGCTTTTAAATGACGGAGTAGATTTCAGAATAACCGTTTCCCTCAGTCCTCCTCTGATCGAGATGCTCGATGACGCGCTCCTGAGAGAACGGTATTTGAGGCATATCGAACGGCTCATTGAACTATCAGGGAAAGAGCTTTACAGAACAAAGGGAAATATCCATTTTGAGCCTGTTGTAAAGATGTATCATGAGCGGTTTCTGCAATGCAGACATTTTTTTGAGAACGCTGGAAAAGACCTTGTGTCCGTCTTCCGGTCGTTGCAGGAAACCGGTAAGGTGGAAATAATAACCTCTGCGGCGACGCATGCCTTTTTGCCGAACCTGTTGCTGTATCCACAGGCGGTTAAGGCGCAACTGACAGTGGGTACGGAGCACTATAAGAGACATTTTGGCAAAGACAGCAATGGTATATGGCTCCCCGAATGCGGGTTTCATGAAGGGCTTGACCATTACATAAAGGCAGCGGGGATACAGTATTTTTTCGTTGAAACGCACGGCCTGATGCACGGCAAGCCATTGCCGCCCTATGGCGTCTATGCGCCGGCAGTATGTCCGTCGGGTGCAGTTGCGTTTGGAAGAGACAGTGAGACAGCCAAACAGGTCTGGTCGTCTGTTGAGGGATATCCCGGAGATTTTTTCTACCGGGATTTTTACAGGGATATCGGATTTGATCTGGATCTGGATTACGTGAAATCGCATATCGAACCATACGGGGCAAAAACCTATACGGGACTTAAGTATTACAGGGTAACGGGAAAGTCCAACAGGAAAGACCCGTATATCATACAAAAGGCGAAAGAGAAGGCAAGGGAACATGCGGCACATTTTATGCGTGAGAGAGAAAGGCAGATCAATGCATTGTCGGAGAATCTGAACGTACTGCCGGTAGTTACCGCAATGTATGACGCCGAACTGTTCGGTCACTGGTGGTTTGAGGGCCCGGATTGGCTTGAACACCTTTTCAGGGAGATACACTGTTCGAATGTGCATTTCAGAACAACAACGCCCTCCGAGTATTTGAGTATGAACCAGCGTGACAAAAGATTTCAGGTGAGCGAGCCGTGCATGTCGAGCTGGGGTGAAAGAGGTTACAGCGATGTCTGGCTGAATGAGAAGAACGACTATGTTTACCGGCACCTGCTCAAGGCGACCGGGCAGATGCATTCTCTTGCCGAAAGGTTCCCTGACGCAGGGGGCATTCTCCTGAGGGCGCTGAATCAGGCTGCGCGGGAAATACTCTTATCACAGCATAGCGACTGGACCTTTATATTAAAAAGCGGCACCTCTGTGGAGTACGCATCAGAGCGTCTCCGCAAACATATCGAAGAATTTCATTACCTCTATCAGGCAATCATTGCAGGCACTCTCTCAAACGGACGTCTCACGGAGATAGAAGAGAGGGACAGGATATTTAAAGATATTGATTACAGAATATATGCAAGGACGCAGTAGGCAGGAGTAGGTAGTAGGTAGTAGGTAGTAGGTATAAATGGGCGGCTCTTACAGGAGTTTATCGAATGGATAGGCTTTCAGGAAGTTCAGAAATTCCTCGAGGGAGTTTGATGAGACGGAATTTTTTGAGATAATGAGAGAAAAATCCCTCACTATCTTTTCTTCCTTGATACTGAGAAGCTGGAGCGCGCCGTATTTGCTTTCTTTTCTCGCAGCCCATCGTGAAATAATGGAAATGCCGAGGCCATTTTCCACGGCGTCTTTTATCGCTTCCGTACTCCCCAGGATCGTCGAAATCTTCATGTCATTGAGTGCGATACCGTGCCGGGCGAGGAATTTTTCTATCATCTGACGCGTTGCAGACCCGGCTTCCCTGAAGATAAACGGTTCCTTTACAAGTTCAGCTACGGACACTTCCTTTCTCTTCGCCCACGGGTGTTCCGTTGGTACGATCAGCAACAGTTCATCAGCGAGTAGTTTCCGGACGACCATTTTTTGTTTTGAAACATCTCCTTCGACGAAACCGATATCGATGTTGCCCGCATTGAGCAGTTCTGCAACACGCTTGGTGTTGGCGACAGTAAGATACAGTTTGATCTTAGGGTGAGCCTTTTTAAATTCAGTGATAACGCTTGGAAGGATATAGTTTCCGATATTTGAACCGGCCCCAATGGCGATACTCCCCTTAATAATGCCTGTCTGTTTTCCTATCGCCTTTTCTGCTGAGACGTAGAGCATGAGGATTTCTTTGGCATACTTGTAGAGAATCTCGCCGGCGGGTGTCAGGGTCACGGTGCTGGAGGACCTGTCGAATAACTTTGTTTCATATTTTTCCTCGATGGCCTGAATCTGAAGGCTTACCGCCGGCTGTGTGAGGTGGATAATCTCAGAGGTCTTCGAGAAACTCTTTGTCTCCGCGACCGTACAAAAGATTTTCAGCTTATGCTCCATTTCATCCTTTCAAAAAAATGGTAAGAGTTAAAAGTTAACAGTAAGTGGACTTTGCCTTCTCACTCTCAACTTTTAACTCTTCACTCATAACTTCGTTCTTCATTTGTCAGAGCAGGGTGTAAGCCGAGTTCTGTTTTATGTGGTCATTCATCTAAGGTACGGTGTTATTACCGTACTCATGCGATCATTACCCGTTCCGCCTCTCTACTCCCTGCGGAGAGAGATTTGAAGGGGCCCCTCTCAAGGCGGAACCTATTCGACCTTGCTCCAGGCGGGGTTTACCAAGCCTGAGATGTCGCCATCTCAACTGGTGAGCTCTTACCTCACCTTTTCACCCTTTCCCAACGAGGCGTTGCCTCGAGTTGCAAGTTGCGAGTTAAGAGTTAAAAGTTATTCACTTTCAACTATCAACTTTTCACTCTTCACTCCCGCCATAAGCGGGTGGGTGGTTTCCCTTTCTGTGGCACTTTCCTTAGGGTTTCCCCCAGTCGTTGCTGACGACCGCCTTGCCCGACGGAGCTCGGACTTTCCTCCCAGCCATGCCAAAAACGTGACTGGGCGACCACTTCCCTGCTCTGACTTATAATAATCTCTTATCATTATATAATAAATATTTAAAATTTAAAAGGGGTATTTCTGAGGCGAAAAAACGAAGGGGATTTGTTTATGCAGCCGTTTCTGAGTTATTTTTGTAGTAGAGTAATCTGCGGCATTGCGGACAGTTAAACATCTCTTCCTGCTTTTTGATCTCAACGAAGAGTTGGGGCGGTATGTTCATATTGCATCCCTGACAGATTTCTTCTTTGACTTCTGTCACCGCCAATCCGTAGCATGCCTCGATCAGGGTGATATACTGGGCATAGAGGTCCCTGTCGATGAATGCTGATAGGCCGTCCCTCAGTTCCTTGACGGACGAGAGTTCTTTCTCAATCTCTGAGCAGTCATTATCGATTTTCTTCTTCAATTCCTCGATTTTTTTCTTCTCGACAATGAAAGTCGCTTCCGCTGCCTTCTTTTGTTTCGCACACGCATCGATCTCCTCCATGATGACAAGGATCTCGTCCTCAATTGTTGACCGTTCTTTCTCGACCGCCTCTATTTCTTTCAGCAGCGCCTGATACTCTTTGTTCGTCTTTATCTCGGAGGTGCGGCCTTTCATCTTTTGAATCCTGACACTGATATCGTCCAGTCCGCTCTCCTTGTCGCGCTTCTTTTTTTCGAGCAGATCGATTTTCTGTTTTGCTGCGTCGAGGAATATCTGCGATTCTTTCAGGGGGAGTTCTGCTGCCATGATCTTTGCGGGGAATTTCTTGACAATACGGGTCAGGGAGAGGATTTTTGAATCAGTCTCCTGCAGTTTTATCAGGTGCTCGATCTGTTGATTCACGTTGTCCAGCCTTTCAGTCACGTATATGCAGTATTTATGGTGGGCCCACCAGGACTCGAACCTGGGACCAACCGGTTATGAGCCGGTAGCTCTACCAACTGAGCTATGGGCCCTTTCCCTACAGCAAGGAAAGCGGCTATCCGTTCAACGCACCTTCTGTGCGGATTGATCATGGTTTCTTCATCAGCAAGAACTGACAATCGATAACCATTTACTATAAACCTGACGGGGAATGAAGGTCAAGGTTTTTCGATAAATTCCCTGAGCCATTTGCTCCTCGATGGGTGCTTTAGTTTTCGGATAGCCTTGACCTCAATCTGACGGATGCGCTCGCGCGTCACGTCGAATTCCAGCCCTACTTCTTCAAGGGTGCGCGGTGCGTCCAGGCCGATACCGAACCTCTTCCGAATTATCTTTTCTTCTTTTGAAGGAAGGGAACAGAGAATTTTGTCGATCTTCTTTTTCATATCGCCGCGTATCGCGAAATCAAGCGGCGACAGCGTCGCCTTATCCTCGATAAAGTCCCTGAGATGACTGTCTTCCTCACCGATGGGGGTCTCAAGAGATATGGGCTCTTTCGATATTTTCAAAATACCATTCACCTTTTCGACAGAGACGCTGATTTTTTCAGCAATTTCCACAGAGGTCGGTTCTCTCCCCAGTTCCTGCACGAGGTCCCTCGCTGTTTTGGTGATCTTGTTGATCGTTTCGACCATATGAACCGGGATCCGTATCGTTCTGGACTGGTCCGCCAGCGCCCGTGTGATTGCCTGCCGGATCCACCACGTAGCATAGGTGCTGAATTTATACCCGCGCTTATATTCGAATTTGTCGACGGCCCTCATGAGGCCGCTGTTGCCTTCCTGTATCAGATCAGAGAAGCTTAATCCCCTTCCGAGGTATCGTTTTGCAATGCTGATGACGAGGCGGAGGTTCGCTTCTATCATGGCCCTCCTTGCGTTGAGGACTTCCCTTTCCCCCTGCTGCAAAACCCGCAGCGCTTTCTTCATCTCTGCCGACTTCATTCCGAACGAGCATTCTTTCTTCTCAATTATCCCCTGATACGCCTCCATCTCCTCTTTTATGGTTTTCGCACCCCCCGCTTTTTTCCCGAGTGCGGTCATCTTTCTGATCAGCACGTCAACTTCAGCGGACGAACGCTTTAATTCGTCGGAAAATGCGGCGATGACATCCTCCCTCAAGCGGAGATCGTGTACCTTTGCGAGGATCTGACTTCTGTTTTCCTCAAGCGCCGCGATGACCGGCTGGATGCTTTTGTCCTTTCCTTTTGCCGATGCGCTCAGTGCCCCTTTTTTGATATGGGCGGGCAGGGATCTTTCCTTTAATTTTTTCAGATATGCCATTCTTTTCCTGTTTAAAGATTCCAGTTCGCGCGTGATGCCGCTGAACCGTTTCCTTTCGGATTGCGAGTTCTTCTTCTGTTTCTTCATCATTATGCTGGACGATTTCCAGAAACGGCACATTCTCATCCGCCGCTATCTTTCCGAGAGCGATAAGCTTTTTGAGGAAAAACGGCAAAGAGAAGATTACCCTGAAAACCTTTTCTGTGCCTTCTTCGATCTTTTTTGCGATCTCTATTTCTCCCTCACGGGTCAGGAGGGGTACGCTGCTCATTTCCTTCAGGTAAATGCGGATGGGATCTTTCTCCCCCTCGATGAAATCAACCGTCCTTTCCTCCTCTTCGGCTTTCTCCTCCTCCTTTTCCCCTGCAAAGTTTTCGGCGTCCTCTTCGTCGTACCCGCTGCTATCCCCGAAGTAATCAAAATAGTGTTTCATTGGCAGATCCTTTTAATCATTTTTCTCTTCTCCTTCAGCAATGAATCCAGAAGCGCGATATCACCTGACTCATCTGCTAACCGATTCCTCTCATCAAACTGTTTCTGTCTCAGCGCGTGCAGGCAATCTTCGATGACCCTCTCGACGTGTTCCGGGTCGAATCCTGGATTAAGTGAGAGTTCCGTTATGAGCGCGCGTTCCGCTTCGTCTGATTCATCCAACAGAGCGCTCATTGACGGGGAGCCGGCAGACGCCTTTATTTTATGAAAAACAGATCGTATGGTTGCGTCCTTTAATACTCCGATATCAAGGCGTGAAAGAAGGGGAGCGGCTTTTTCAGGGAACGCCATGATTGCGCTTAATAAGAAATATTCCTCACCGCAGGTACGCTTCAGGGGATGTTGTATTCCTCCGGTTGCGCGCGGGCCGGATTTCTTTTTCATGGTATCGAGCTCGTTCCTCAGTACAGGTTCATGGATCTTTGTTTTGTCCGCAAGTTCGGCGAGCATCGCATCGGCAGCAATCAGATCTTTCACTGTCGCGATCATCCCGATCACCTCTTTCACTGCCTCCACCCTGTCTCCCTTCGTTGTCTTGAGAAGAAATGCTACAGGAGAAAGCGCATCAGAGAGCAATTTCTGAAAGGGACGGCTGCCGTTTTTTCTGAGAAAACTGTCGGGGTCTTCGCCTTTGGGGAGAAGGAGAACCTTTGCAGTAACGTCATTTTCACCCACAATGGCCAAAGACCTTTTTGCAGCGGAGATGCCGGCGTCATCGCCGTCAAAGACGAGGACGACCTTTTTGGCCAGCGGTTTGAGTTTCTGCAGATGGCGGGTCGTAAGGGCGGTTCCCAGCGGCGCGACGGTGTTTTTAAACCCGTAATAGTGGCAGAGGATCGCATCAAGATACCCTTCGACGATCACGGCATACCCCTTCTTCCGTATCTCGTCTTTTGCCAGATCTACTGCGAACAATGACTCTCCTTTTTTGAAAACGATGGTCTCCGGAGAGTTCAGATATTTCGGCAGTGCGTCATCCATAACCCTGCCGCCGAAAGCGATGACATCTTTTTTCAGATTATATATGGGGAATATAATGCGGTTCCTGAACAGGTCGCGGTATTCCTTGGATGGAGAATCGGACCGATATGCGCTGTCAACAACGAGTCCGGCTTCAAGCAGCAGGGCATCGGTGAATCCTGATTTTTTCAGATACTGATAAAGGCTGCTTCTTTCGTCAGGAGCATACCCGAGACAAAATGTCCCGATCGATTCCCTGTCGATCCCGCGCTGTTGGAGATAGGCAGAGGCTTTGCGGGAAGCATGAAGGGCGCGCATGAAAAAGTCCACGGCAGCAGCGTTTGCCCTCAGTATCTGCTCACGTTTTTCCGCAAGCCCTTTATTCACCGGCACGTCGGTGATCGTGATCCCTGCTTTTGCTGCAATGTACCGCAGTGCCTCCGGAAAAGAGAGGTTTTCCTGCTTCATTAAAAAGCCGACTACGTCGCCGCCGGCCCCGCATCCGAAGCAGTGAAATATCTGTTTTGCCGGGCTGACCATGAAGGAGGGCGTTTTTTCAGAATGGAAGGGGCAGAGGCCTTTGTAATTCTGGCCTGATTTCTTTAACGGGACATAATCGGAGATAAACTCGACGATATCGGTCCTCGCCTTTATTTCTTCCAGTACGTTGTCATTCTTCATTCAGACTGTTCTGTGGTCCGCCGACTGAATCTTCTGAAGCCGGAGCATTCAATAATTTCGCATGAAGAGCCTTGTAACATTTCGTCAAGCAGCAGGTTCAACCCAAGGTTGTCGCTCGCAATATGTCCTGCGACGATGACGTTCATGTGGCTCTTCTCGGCCTCTTTCCTGTGTTCCTCACTGATGTGCATGCCCACGATGGTGCTTACTCCGCTGTTTGAAAGGCTTTTAAAAATCTCACGCGCTCCTTCAGTGCCGCCTGTCATGTCAACGAATATCTTTCCCGCTTTCCTTCGTTTGGATCCGAGGACGATCTTGGGTCCGACACTCTGCAATCCGGCAGTTCTGTATTCGGGAATATTCTTCAGGCTGTCAAGGACGTCGGCCACATAGTACGGTTTTTGTTCATCGAAGGAGCGCTGCAGGTAGGTCGTTACCATATTATCGGCGGGTGTGTGCAGACAGATAAACGGTATCCCGATAAGTCGTGCCGCGTCAACAGCGCGCATATGGTTGGCGGGCATCAACCTTCTTTCCACCTCTTTTATCCTTCCGTCCATGAGTCCTTCGGCTATATTGATGGGGACCCCGAAGACACTGAAGATATCCGCCTGCATCTGCATGACGGCAAAGAGGTCTGCAAGGGCCCTGCCGGAGGGATGATGAGAAATCAGGAGGTCTACTTTTTTTCCTTTTGACCGCAGGTTGTCTGCAAGAAGTATTTCACCGACATCGATATCGATGCCGGCAAGGATACTTTGAATCGTTTCGTCATCCGGACCGAACAGTATCCTGGAGTCCGAATACGGGTTCGTCAGAGACTCCTGATCAAAAAAATCCTTTTCAGCCTTCTTCAGGTCGTCAAAATCTTTTTTTCTGCGATCAAGTTCCCTGAGAACAGCGTTTTTGCCGCGTGGGTCATTGTCTATGCCGGCCTGTATCGCTTTCGCGTAGAGATCCTTCAGCCTCATGTGGTTTCTAATATATCTTTTACCCGTTGGTTGACAACTTTTCCGTCGGCAGCACCTTTCATTCGCGGGATAGCAAGGCGCATGACCTTCCCCATATCTTTGATTCCCGTGGCGGAGCTCTCTCTGATCGCCTCAATGATGATACGGTCGATCTCTTCCGGCGTCAGCTGCTGCGGCAGGTACGATTGAAGTATCGACAGTTCCTGCCTCTCTTTTTCCGCCAGGTCTTCCCTTCCGCTTTTCGAGAACTGTTCGATTGATTCTCTTCTCTGCTTCGAGAGACCGGAAAGCACCGACAGGATATCTTCACCGGACAAGGCATCGCCTTTTTCGATCTGCCTGTACTTCAGTGCCGATTTTGCCATCCGCAGGACAGAAACCTTCAGACTCTCCGATGCCTTCATTGCAGCTTTCAGATCATCGTCCAGTTGTTGAAGCAGTGGCATTATCTGACCGCCACTCTTACTTTTTTCAGGGCTTTTTTACGGGCGGCAATCGCCTTATTTTTCCTTTTTACGCTTGGCTTTTCGTAGTGCTCTCTCTTCTTTACCTCTGAAAGGATCCCCTCTTTCTCGCACTGTTTTTTGAATCGTTTCAGCGCATTTTCGAAAGAGTCACTCTCCCTTACCCTCACATAGGGCATCCATATACCCCCCCTCCCTGTTTGAAAAAACGAGTGTTTGATTTTAACAATTTACCGATTTCTGTGTCAATGTAACTTCTTGCAAAAATATGTTCCTTATGATAGAGTCAACAGTGTTTTCGGACGGCGAGAAGGGGAAGTGCGGCCATTCCAGTAACCAATTGAAATTAAACATTTATAAAGCTTTTATGTCTGAATTCCAAAGGAGTAGTGCGTGGAGAGAGAGAGACTGACTCAGCCTCCCTATATCATGGGTAAAAGTCCTAAAATCCTTGCTGTTTTCAGGGAGATTAAGAGAGTTGCGTCAAAAAACCTTCCTGTACTTATTTCCGGTGAGAGCGGAACCTATAAAGAACTTGTTGCACGGGCGATCCACGATAACAGCCCGCGGCAGGAACGGCCTTTTATTGCAGTGACACTCTCGTCTATTCCAGAGCGCCTTGCGGCAGCGGAACTGTTCGGATGTGAGAAAGGAACAGATGCCGGATCTCATGAGAAAAAAGTGGGGAGGATCAGAGAAGCGAACGGCGGGACTCTTTTCCTCGATGAAATTTCCGACCTTGACGGAGATACCCAGGACAAGCTTCTCTCCTTTTTGCAAAGCAACGAATGCCGCACCCGCCCGGGCGATACGCCGGTTACTCCGAATGTCAGGATGATCAGCGCCACCAGCAAAAATCTGAAAGAGGGGATGAGCAATGGTCATCTCAGAAAAGACCTCTGCGATCTCCTCTCAGTGGCCCACATAAAGATCCCCCCCCTGAGGGACCGGGGCGAAGACATTCTCCCCATCGCAAAATATTTTCTGAAAGAAGCGGTCACGAAATTCGAAACAGGCTCGAAAGAGTTTTCGAAGGAGGCAAAAGACTTTCTTGCCGATTATGAATGGCCGGGGAATATCCGCGAACTTGAGAATACGGTACGGAAGGCAGTCATCCTTTCGAACGATCCTGTTATCAGCAAAAAAGACCTTTTGGTGAACGATGTCGGGGCATGCTCAATCGAGGAATTTCTCGAGGAAAAACTGAAGCGCTATCTCAAAGAGATGATGAAGCTTGAACGCTGTAATCTCTACGAGACGGTGCTTTCCGAGGTAGAAAAATCGCTTATTCACATCATCCTCAGGGAAACCGGGGGCAATCAACTGAGGGCCGCGAGAGCCCTCGGCATCAACAGGAACACCCTTCGGGCGAAAATCAAGGAATATAAAATACCCCTATGATAAGGAGCTGACTATGAAGACAAAACAATTGAATATCATTGAAAGACTTGGCATCGCGTGTATCGGCATGGCGTTTGTGTTCGCACTGGGATTGGCGGAAGGCGAAGCTACAGAACCGGTTCTGGGGGGCTCAAAAACTCCCGTGACCGGAGCCGCCGGTGGCTCCACTGCCGAGGGCGCCAGCAGCCAGCTTGAGAGATGTGATGAATCTCTTGGTACGCTTGCCGTTGTTGAAGATCAGAATGCACCGTGGTATTGGGATTTGAGACAATATAAGCTTGGCTCGACTGTCCCTGTCCTTCGCATGATGGTCCAGCAGTCAAACTGTTTTGTGGTAGTCGAACGGGGCCGTGCAATGGACAACATGATGCAGGAACGGGCTTTAGAGCAGAGCGGCGAGATACGTGAGGGCAGCAATTTCGGCAAAGGGCAGATAGTTGCCGCCGATTACACCGTAAGCCCTTCCATAACCTTTAGCAAAAAGGGCACCAGTGGTTTGGGAGGCGCCATAGGGGGATTGTTCGGCAGTGCCGGGAGTATAGTGGGCGCTGTAGCAGGAGGGTTGAAGGCAAATGAAGCTTCCACAACACTTCTTCTCATCGACAACCGCTCCGGCGTGCAACTGGCCGCTGCAGAGGGGAGCGCGAAAAACTACGATTTTGCCCTTTTTGGAGGCATGTTCGGCAGTCATGCGGGTGGCTCATTAGGAGGTTACACAAATACGCCGGAAGGAAAGATTCTCACCGCTGCTTTCATGGATTCATACAATAAACTGGTCAGGGCAGTACGTAATTATAAGGCACAAACCGTTAAAGGCGGGCTCGGTACAGGCGGGCGGCTGGGCGTGCAGGGAGGTCAGACTCCGGCGTCGAAAGAACTTCAGAATCCATAATAGAGCCTATGCACGCAGTCAGGCTCCTTATCAGGCTGTTGAACAAGTCTTTTTCTGTCATTGCGAGCGAAGCGCGGCAATCTTGCCTTTAATAGAATCAATGGGGTAAAGATTGCTTCGTCGTCCTGAAAGCGTTCGGGACTCCTCGCAATGACATGCGACGAGTTTTTCAACAGCCTGTTATATCTTGCCCCAGTCGGAGGAGTCGATATGATCGATGGATGGTTGAAAGAAATCAAGGGAAGGGCGGATTTTAGAGACCTGGGGATGATTCTCGTCCACAACGGGGTGGTCCGTGCAACCTCGAAGGAAGGAAAACCCGTCAAGGGGATGCACCTCTCCCATGACAGGCAAAAACTTCTACGTCTGCAGGATGAATTAAGGCAGAGAGATGGTATTGCCGAGATAAAAGTATGGATCAATGAAGGGGACCTGAAGGTCGGAGATGACATCATGTATGCATTAGTTGCCGGGAGATTCAGGAACCTGGTAATCCCGGTTCTTGAAGAGCTTGTTTCAAAAATAAAGAAAGAGATTATTTCGGAAAAAGAGTTTTTTTAATGAACGGCAGGAACAAAAAGCGATTAACCCTAAGCAAGACGGCAGTGTTACGACCCCCGGGGGTGTCACGCCTATGAAGGGATGATTCAGATGGTCTCTTTCTCTTTATGAAGACTGATGAGCTTATATTCCAGCAGCGCTATCTTCTGACTCAATTCTTTGTTCCTGCTCTTTAAATCGGATACCACGATTGAGAAATAGAGCATGACCAATACCAGGAGGAGCACGACAATGACAAAAGCGAACGCCGGCGGATAATGCACGCCGAGTTTAAAGGCGAGGGGGTCTATAATCTTATCGGCGAATGAGCTGAGAATCAAGCCGAGTCCTACGAGCAGCCATCCAAGAGACAAATCCTCGCGTAATTTCTTTCTTCTGATAAGCTCAAAGATTGTGATAAAAAAGAGAACCCCAAACAGGAAAATGAATAATCTGATACCGAAAGTCATGGGCGTTTCTCCTCCTTTCTTAGCATGATTATGATAATCGCAAGGAGCATTCGTATTACGTAATAGACGGGCATCGCCCCCTGATGCATCGACTTGCCCTGCTTTTCTCTCATCGTCACCGGCGCCTCTGCCAGTTTAAATTTCATTCTATGCAGGGCTATAATTATGTTTGCATCGGGGTAATCGAGGGGGTAGTTGTCGCCCTCCGAGAGAAACGAGAATATTCTTCTGTTCAGGAGTTGAAACCCTGATGTGGGATCGCTGAAGTTTGTCCCTGTGCAGAGCAAAGCGATTCGGGAAAAAAGCCGTACGCCCATTCTTCTGAAGACGCCCATGCGGTAGGTTCTTTCGGTAAAACGGGAACCGATCACCACATCCGCTTTTTCCCGCTCCATGGTTTCAATAAGACTGTTCACGGATGACGGTACATGCTGGCCGTCTCCGTCAAGGGTGACTACATATTCGTATCCGAATTCCGTCGCAAAACGAAGGCCTGTCTGGATGGCCCCGCCATAGCCGATATTAACGGGGAGGTCTATCACCATCACCCCTTCCCGTTTTGCAAGTGCCGACGTTTCGTCGGCAGAGCCGTCGTTTACGACAAGGATATCAGCCGGCAAGTCCGCCCGTCTGATCTCCCTGAGGACTTCAGTGATATGTTTTTCCTCATTATACGCGGGGATAACGACTAAATAGGGTTTCAACATACCTCTGTTTTTTCCACGGAATTAGACATTATCATATGGTAGTATAACAGGGCAAATGAATATGGTAAATTACTTTGAGGAAGCCAAAGAGATTTTCAGATACCGGGAGCTTCTCCGGAATCTCGTATCGAGGGATATCAAAAAACGATATAAACGCTCTGCCCTCGGTTTTATTTGGGTTATGCTTGACCCTCTTTTGATGCTCCTTGTTTTTTATGTCCTATTTGCCGGACTCTTCGGCAGTTCCACAGGGAAATACTCAACGTACGCAATGTCAGGAATCATCCTCTGGCAGTTTTTTTCCCAGGGGACCAAAATAGCTTCAGTAGCGTTCATTCAGAACCGTAACCTTATCAACAAGATATATTTGCCGAAAGCGGTTTTTCCGCTTTCCATTGTCTCGTCATCTCTGGTACATTTCATCTTTTCCCTTATCCCGCTTTTCATAATCGTCCTTTTGTCAGGCATCAGGCCCGGTTTTTCCCTCCTCCTGCTTCCCTATGTAGTGGCTGTTGTTTTTCTATTTTCTCTCGGCGTCGCGCTTACCATTTCGACTCTTGCAGTCTTTATGCACGACGTAACCTATATTTATGACGTTCTGTTGCTGGGATGGATGTATCTCTCAGCGATATTTTATCCGGTTTCGATTCTGCCCGCGAAGCTCCAGGTGTTCATGTCACTTAATCCTCTTTATCACTATATAAGCCTTTTCAGGGGCTGTCTTTATGACACCTCCCTTCTGACCCCAGGGCATATCCTGTGCGGAACCTTATTTGCTGTGCTCTCTTTTTCGGTTGGTTGGAGCATCTATTCCCGGAATAAAGACAGGATTATATTCTATCTATGAGGCTGGACGTAACGCTTTGATAACGCTTCAGGACGTATCGGTACAATACCGGCTTATCACGGAGCGCAGGAGATCGATTCAGGCGCACATGATAAATTATATAAAGGGAATGCGCGCGGAGAAACGGACTCTCTGGGGATTGAGAAGCATATCGTTCCATGTGCATAAAGGAGAATCCCTGGGTATTATCGGTCCAAATGGAGCGGGAAAGAGCACTCTCTTAAAGGTTGTATCGGGAGTGATAAAACCTACCAGTGGGAAGGTGTACACAGGCGGGTCAATAGCTCCTCTGATCGAATTGTCGGCAGGCTTTGACGACGAATTGACGGGGGAAGAAAATATTTATTTGAATGCTTCAATCCTCGGCTTCTCGCGAAAAGAGATAGATGAGCGGTATGAGAGGATCGTGGATTTTTCCGAGCTGAGGGATTTTATCGGTACGCCCCTTAAGAATTATTCCTCAGGCATGGTAGCGCGACTTGCTTTTTCTGTTGCAACTGAGGCTGATCCCGATATCCTCATTATTGATGAAGTGCTTGCAGTCGGGGACGCCCGTTTCAGACAAAAAAGCAAGGAGAGGATATTGGCATTTAAGGACAGGGGTGTTGTGATACTCTTTGTTTCGCACGATTTGGAACAGGTTGAGGATATATGTAACAAGGTTTTATGGCTTGATCATGGAGCAATTGAAAGGTATGGCGATACGCATGAGATTATATCCGAATACACGGGAAGACAAGCGACACCGAAAAGGACGGACTAAAGCGCCGCATGATAAAACTTTTTTTTAACAGAATAAAGGATCTGCACGATGCCGACGTGTCAATATAGGATGGTTTGACGGAAGACGATTCGCGTCGTCATGAGGGGATACAGAACAGAAAAAGATGAAGATACTTCATCTCCTTTATGAAAGCAGGAGGGATCCGTTTGGCATCGGCGGGGTTGGTATCCGTGCCTACGAGATTTACAGGCGTATACATGAACGCCATAATGTGACCCTTCTGTGCAAGAAGTATCCGGGCGCCAAAGACGGCTTTCAGGAGGGGCTGCGACATATTTTTGTGGGCACGGAAAGCAGGAGCCTTGCGAAAACCCTGCTATCATATGCGTATCATGCGTCACGATTTGTTCAAAGACGTGGTCATGAATATGATATTATCGTTGAGGAATTTTCGCCTGCAATTCCGACTTTTTATCGGTCTTTTATCAGAAGGCCCGTCGTTTTGCAGGTACAGGGCTATACAGGAGTAAAATATTTCGGGAAATATAATATCGTCTATTCATTGGTACTTTACCTGTTCGAACGTTTGATGCCTCTTTTTTACAGAAATTTCATCTTCGTCTCTGAAGCGGCGAAAAGGAGATACTGCCTTGACGACCATAGGAACAATATAACAATTGTATCGAACGGTATAGCCGAGGAGTTGCTTGGCTGCGATTCCGGCGATTCAGACTCAGACTATGTAGTATATCTCGGCAGGATTGATATCCATCACAAGGGGCTGGATATATTGCTTGATGCATTCAGGGATTTTCATAGAACATTTCCTCATATAAGGCTTGTTTTGGGCGGAGACGGCAGGGACAGGGAAAAATTTATGGCGCTCTTGCAAAAGCTGCCTGAAAGTGTAAAGAAAAATATAGAACTGAAAGGGTGGGTTGACGGAGAGGAAAAAGGAGAGCTGTTAAGGAATGCATGTATGGTCGTTATGCCTTCAAGATATGAAACTCAGGGAATTGTTGCCCTTGAGGCTATGGCATATGGCAAGGCGGTTATTGTTAGTGATATTCCTGAACTCCGGTATGTAACAAAAAACAAGGCAGGTGTATCTTTTCGGTCCGGAGATGCTCTTTCGATGGCCCGGTCCATGAAGGATCTTATGGCATCCGGTGAACGAAAACAAATGGGTCAGAGTGGAAGAGGCTGGGTAAAAGACTATACATGGGAGAAGATAGCCTTGCAGTATGAGACATTTCTGTATAGCGTTGCTAAAAAAGACAACAGGTACATCATAGAAGTGACGGGAAAATGAAGATACTTCAGATTATCTATGAGAGCTTCGGCAGTCCCTATGGTTTCGGGGGTGCGGGAATGAGGGCCTATGAAATATTCAGGAGGCTGAAGGACAGACACGATATCACCTTTCTCTGCATGAACTACCCGGGCGCAGAAGACGGAGAGATTGAAGGGTTGAAACACCACTTTGCGGGTATAGAAAGCGATAATTTTACAAGGAGCGTATTCGCCTATACTCTTAACGCCGGGAAGTATGTGAGGAAGACGGGAGACGACTTTGACATCATTATAGAGAATTTTTTGCCTGCAACGCCTTTTTTTTCGCGGTATCTGACGAAGACCCCGGTTATTCTTCAAATACAGGATTTTTGGGGGAGGCACGTGTTTAAACGATATCCTTTCAGGTTCGGACTCCCGATGTTTTTGACAGAAAAGTTCTATCCGAAATTATATCCGCAGATCATCTTTGTTTCTGATGTTACAAGGGAAAGATTTCATTTGGCGGCAAACAATATTACGATACCGAATGGTATCGATGAGCGTTTGTTGCAGGCTGATGACGAGAATGACAACTCCATCCTCTTTCTCAGCAGTGTCGATCTCTATAAGAAAGGGCTGGACCTTCTCCTTGAGGCATTTTCCCGGATATCTCCCGTTTATCGGAATGTGACACTCTCCATTGCGGGAACGGGCAGGGATTTCGATATTTTGAGGCGTGAAATAGAGAACCTCCCCGTACCCGTACAGAAAGAATGTGAGACTTCTTGGCTGGGTGTCCGGGGAGGAAAAAACGAGGGCGATTTCGCGTGCATTGTTTACCGTATTGCCCTCCCGGCACGAATCCTCGCCCATCAGTATTCTGGAGTCTGCGGCGTGCGGCAAGCCCGTGATTGTGAGTGATATCCCCGAACTCGCCTTTGTCGCCGCTGAAGGATTCGGACTCAGTTTTCCCTCGGGCTCGGTAAACGGGCTGTCGGAGAAAATCATGCTGTTGCTGGATGACAATGGAAAAAGAGAGGCCTTCGGGAAGCGCGGCAGGGAATTTGCTGCTCAATTTTTATGGGATGTCATTGCCACTCAATTCGAAGATGTCTTGAGAACTGCTGTAGAAAAATCTTGAAAAAAAGGAAAGCGGTACGAAATAATGATCACTGAGCGATTTGAGAAAGGGGAAGAGGAAAAACAATGGACAAGCTGAGGTTGCCGGTTGTTCTCTTTTGCTCGATCGCGCTTCTGACCTTTCTCGCATACTTCAGGTCCCTCGGCGGCCCTTTGATTTTTGACGATGTCAAATATATCAATTCCTCACATCTGAAAAATATTGCAGAGCATCTGTCGCTTTCTGTCCGTTCCGTGGCCAAACTCTCGTATTCGATAAACTATTATCTTTCAGGAATGAATATTGTCGCATTCAGGGCCACAAACCTGATCCTCCATATCTTTTCAGGGGGACTGGTGTTCTATCTGACCTACTGTACATTAAGACTTGCTTCCCTGAGAGATACATACAGACAGCTTGATGACGCGAGAATGCCTTTGCATATGGCACTTTTTGCCGCAACGATATTCCTCCTGCACCCCATACAGACTATCGGCGGTAAATTATATCACGCAAAGAATGGCAATAATGGCCGCCATGTTTTCATTCGCGGGGGTAATCTTTTACGTGAAGGGCGCCAGCCTCACCGGGAAAAATTCGTTGGGCGCCTATGCGCTTTCGGCTGTCTGCTTCGTGCTGGCAATATTTTCGAAAGAGAATGCGGTGATGGTCATCCCGGCGCTCATGCTGTATGACTATTTTTTTCTGTCTTCATTCCGATGGGGCACATTCAGGAAAAGATTTGTCCCCATTATGATCATTCTGACGTCATTAGTGGTGTTGATCATGTTTTATCTGCACGGAGGCAGCATTATTCTTAAGATCATGACGATCTTCGCTAACCCTCATCAGCCGATGGCAAGTTATGGATGGTCAGGCACGCATATGCATTGGACCCCGGTTGAACATATCCTGACTGAGTTAAGGGTGCTGGTGCGGTACCTGTTTCTTGTCTTTGTTCCCCTCCCTGCATATATGGTATTTGATTATTCGAATGCCTATCCTGTATCAAAAGACCTTTTTCATCCGATTACGACGCTCTTTTCCCTCTTCTTTCTTCTGACTATTGTATCCCTGGCGATACGGTACCGGAAAAAAATGCCGCTTATTGCGTTCGGGATTATATGGTATCTGGTAACCATTTCCCTCGAGAGCTTTATCGGCGTAGGATTAGATCCCTATTTTGAATACAGAAATTATCTGCCGGGGTATGGACTTTTTCTTGCGATGGCCTCGCTTTTTCTGTATAAGGAGAAGTTTAATATGGGCGTAAGAACAGAGGTAATTATCCTGCTGGTCGCGCTCGTGCTATTTGCTCTGACGTTCGCGAGAAACGGGGTGTGGACTGAAGGAAAGCTTCTTTGGGAGGATACCGTTGAGAAAGCGCCAAATAATGTGCGGGCGCGCGTCAATCTCGGGGTCATTTATGCAGAAGAGGGATTGATAGGGAAAGCCATTGAACAGTACCAGATTGCCTTACAATTGATGCCGGACTCGTCGGCAGCCCTTGAAAATCTGGGAATTGCATATGCGAAGAAAGGATGGTTTGATAAAGCCATCGAAGAGTATCGCGCGGCATTGAAATTACAGCCTAAGAATTTCAGCGTACACTTCAATATGGGGCATGCGTATTTTGAAAAAGGAGAGGTAGATAAGGCCATCGAAGAGTATCAGACCGCTCTCGCAATCAGCCCCAAAATGGCCAAAGCGCATATCAATCTGGGAATAGCCTATGGTTTAAAAGGGTTGATGGACAAGGCGATAGAACATTTCCTGACTGCCATAGAATTTGATCCCGAACTGGTAGAAGCCCATTACAATCTCGGGATTGCCTTTGCAAAAGCCGGCTCTTTCGATAGGGCCATTGAACAGTTGCAGATTGTCGTGGAAGTACAGCCTGATTACAAAAATGCGAGAAATAATCTGCGATATCTTCAAAGGAGGAATGGCGGAAACTGAACCCGGATTTCACTCCCGCGCGGCCTTTACGAGTCCGCTGACCGCTGATTAATGATGAATGTCAGGGTCCAACGGCGATAACAATTCTACGCAAGGTTGTGCCATGTCTCAATCGGCTTGTCCAGAATTCGCAGCAGATGGTTAACCTTGGCGGTCCGGTGCCTGTATTTTTCGATATTTCCTTCAAGCGCGGCGTTTACGAGCGCTCCGACAGCCGATTTCAGCATATAGCATCTCACTCGGTCGTCAAAATGTTCTGATCCGCGCTGCGTTTGAAGAATCATTTCGAGCCAAAGCTTCCCGTGCAGACTGTAGGAGTACCAAAAGTAACAATTTGCGAAGTCGAATAATGGATCCCCGATTGAGCAATGCTGCCAATCGATTACCCCGGTGATCTGTCTGCCATCGGAGAGAACATTGCTGAAGCTGCAATCGCCATGCACGAGACTTCGTTCCTCAGGACAGAAGGGAATGAGAGACACCATCCTGTCCAGGCAGTGGTCGCACAGCCGATGATCGAGAAATGTTCCGGACATTTCCCGATGCCATCGTTTGGAGTTCCGGTAACGTTCATAGCCCCGGAGGAATTCGTTCCAGCTTGGCGACATGCCATTTCCGTCGCCGGCAACAACTCCATACCCTCCTGTGCCGGATACATCCGCAAGATGAATGTGTTCAAAGGTTTCGAACATCAGGGGGATGACATTCAGCGCAGAGCCCATTTTCAACATCTTTATTTGTTTGCCGGCTAATCGTTCAGAAATCGCATAGTATCGGTCTTTTTCAAATTCTCCTATCTCGAACATACGGGGCACGGGGAAACTATACGTGTAGCGTGAAGCGAAAGAGTCCCGGGTGTATGCGGAGACGTCGCTGCTGATGCGAATGACGTATTCTTCCCCGCGAAGGGAAAAGGAATACGCCATGGAATGGGAACCCCGGCCGATGAAACGCAGGTGTGAAGCCCCCTGCCATTTTGGGAGACGTTCAAGGAAGGTGGTTATACGAACCCCGAACTGTCGGCGCTCCCATACCTTTCCGGGATGTTTCAGATCCTGCAGAAAGGAATAGATTCTAGGAAGGTGCATCGTTCGTTCCGCGGTGTTGAGCGGGGGAATCCCTTCTCATCTCCCCATATCGTATTATTTTCATGAGGCCATGGAAGGGCAATTTCCATGCGGATATCCCCCAGATACTCTGCAGGAATTTCGCGAATCCCGCAACTTGGGACAGAATGTGGGCATTCCCCATAAGACGAGAATGCTGGCACCAGAGTTCCGATATCGCTGTCCATCGTGTAGGTTGATTGATGAGGATTTTATATTCAATGCGTTCTATCTGTGAAACATGGGTATGATTCAGTTTCTGAAGGACTTCTGCCGGGACAGGAGCATTGAATGTTTCAGTCAAATATTTCAGGGTATCATTCAATGCCAAGAGTAATTTTCGGTCTGATGCACGGGTAATCAGTCTGTCCCATAAAATCCCGTTATGCGAGTTTCGAAGGATCATCATGGCGTCAGCTACCCAACGGAACGGAGGAGTTTGGTTCCATCGCGCTCCATGTACACAGATATGCAATAATTGATCGGTTGCACTTAATATATGTGCAGGTACCCCGTGAAAGTCCGTCAGAACGGCGTCTTTCCAGAAATCGTCATCAGCATCCGGAGTGCGGCAGCGGGAAAGGACATGCCAATGCAGGTCAAATTCTCTGCCGGTTTTATCCGCAAATGGGTGCGAGTAACTGACTGATATATAGGCTTCATCAGGATCAAATTTGAGCGGATTCCAGTTCAATTGGCGAAGGAGTCTGATAGCGGAGTGAACATCTTTTGTATGAACAAGCACATCAAAATCGTTCATGGGGCGGAGGCCGTAATCCCTGTAGCAGAGCAAAGTGAGAGCTGCACCCTTAAGTACCATCGTATCGATGCCGGCGCGGTGGAAGGAGTGAAGAAGGGAGGTAATAGTGTGAAACAGCATCTGGTTTTTATACCAGGTCAATCGATAGACTCCCTTCAATTTCATCATAATCGGGTCTTCCGGATATTGGTTTTTGAGGTTACGATACAGCAATGGCAGGAGTCGGTATGAACCGGGATCGAGGCGGTCAACGTCATCAATGTCTACGCGTGACCTCCATTCTTTCCATGCTTCCACAGCGTCTCTGCCCTCCAAAAGGGCAGCACGCAATAATACTTCCTGAAGTTGTGCAGGCCAGAAACAGCCTTCTCTTTTTCTTTGTATACCCATGATTTCGGAACTCTCAGGGAGCAGAACAAAGCGAGTCCATAGTAGTGCAACAGGACGCTTATTATAACATTTCACTGTTGGCTCATGGCCTCTAATCGCCGGATCATCTGTCCTATCAAATAAATGCGGGTAAAGCGGTTCGCTGCATCTGATTCCAGAAAAACCCTGGCTGCCTTTCTGTATGCAATGATATCGCTCTGACTCATCGATTTAATCAGGTCAAAAATCTCACGGGGATCTTTGTCTCTGCAGTCGATATAGCAATCTGCGGGGAAAGTCTCCCTGAGAAATTGACCGCCACCCCAATACAAAGGGATTGTTCCCGCCATGAATGCATGAAGAATCTTCTCTGTTATGTAGCCGTCGAAGTCTGAGTTTTCGAATGTTAACGCAAAATTGTATTCTTTCAGGGTTTCCTGCTTATTCTTCGTCATACCATAGTAATTACCGAATAAATGCCACTTGTTTGGAGAGTTCCTCGGCTCTTTTCCATAGATATCGATATCCTGCCCCGCAGCTTTTACAAAATTGATTCTCTGCCGGACCAGATTTAATTCAGTGTTCTCCGAATACCGGTTAATAATACAGCAGAGCTTCGAGCGTTTTTTCGTAAGGGAGTCGTCCAACTTCCGGATAAGAGTTTCTCTCCGATGCGGAAGGGCCGGATAGAACATGCGCTTATCGATATCCGCCTCAGTATAGAGATAGAGATAAGGCTTTAATATCGCAGACTGCATATGTTCTCTCGTTTCAGCGGTCATAAGAGGAGGAGGTTCAAGCGTAATAAATATTTTTGGTCGCGGTGACGAAAGGAATTCATCCTCGATAAAATTATTGGCGATGAGATAGTCGTAGTGGTTTCTTCGGAAAAAAGAAGGAATTTTTTCAAGCAGGTGCAAGGCAGATATATAAAAAATGGTTCTCTCTCTCGTGTTTCCCGTCCCGGTTGTTTTAATTATTTTTCTGCAAAAAAGGCTGTGCCAGAGCAGGCGCCATCTCAGCCTTCTCGACACAACCCATGCAAAATGGCGAATGCGGGCTGTCGTTTTCTTCAGCATATGTTAGTGCCGGGGCAGATCCTGAACCATCTGATAATGAAACAAAGACAAGCCGGCGTCGATGGTAAGCACTGTCCCTGTAGTGAATTTCGAAAAATAATCCGAGGCTAAATAGACAGCAGCCCGGCCTATATAGCAGGGATTGATCGAAGTCTTATGTAGGGGAGCATACCTGAAATCAAAAGGCAGGCCCTGTTCATTTTCCAGTACCCAGCCGGGAGCTATGCCATTTACCCTGATCCCGCATGAAGCTAAGTCCAGAGACAATTCTTTCACGATCATTCCCAGCGCAGCCTTTGAGGAACTGTAACAGAGCCACTTGCCGGGAACAGACTGGTGTATGGAGGTAACAAACAGAATAGACCCCTGAATGCCGGAGGATTTCATCATCCCTGCAATATGTTTTGTAAGATACAGCGGGCCAAATACATTCGTGGAGAATGTCCTCTGCCATTCTGACAGGTCGAGATTCTGGATATCATCAGGATAAAACTGGATACCGACATTATTGACGAGGATATCGATGCCGATCTTCTCCTGCACCAGAAAACTATGCAACGCGTCACTATCTTCGGTTTTTGATATATCAGAGACAAAGCCTTTGGACTTTACACGGTATTCCTTTAACTCCTGTTCCAATTTTAGGCATTGTTCCTGATCAATGTCCGTAAAAAAAACATTTGCGCCCTGCCGGGCCATTTCCAGAGCAATGCTTCTGCCGATATTTCTCCCTGCGCCTGTGATAAGAGCGTTTTTCCCGAAAAGCAGTTTATTATCCATCACAAGGCAGGAAGTCAGATCCATGGTTAAGAGGTAAAGGTTTGGGCGTATTGACAGGAGAGGTTTTTTTCCCTCCTTTCAGGACATTCAGGAGACGAGATATCAGTTTTCCCCGGTGCATGTCTTTCAGGAAACATCTCCTCTTTGGCCTGAAGCGCGTCTCCGGTCAAGAGACGCCTTCAATATCCGCACATAGTCAGTCCTTGAATCACGATCACGGATTCCCATGTTGGCAGTGTGCAGCCTTCTTTTCAATACCACATCAGGCAGCATGAGATGCTTCAAACCCTTCTCTTTTACCTTGGTATACCATTGCACAAATTCCCCTATCTGCCATTTTGTTTCGAAAGGACCTGCATGTGTAAATGATGACTTTTTTATCGCCATCGTGCCGGCAATATAGCCGGGCATTTTTTGCTGTGGACAGTAAATGGCTTTTTTTTTGGCCTCGTCCAGTTCAGGACTGATAAACTGCTGCACGTGTCCGAATACAAGGTCTGCTTCCGGGTTGCTTTGAAAAAGAGCCATCTGAAGCGCTATTTTGTTCTCCACCCATATATCATCGGCATCAAGAAAAGTCAGATAATCTCCCTGTGAAACGTCTACGCCGGCATTGCGTGCAGCGCCCGATCCGGCGTTTGGTTGATAATAATAGAGAATCTCCGGGGCAAACTGTTGTGCCACCCGCGCGCTGTTATCTGTTGAACCGTCATCCACTACGATGATTTCGATCGGCTGATAGGTCTGCGCCAAAACACTCTCTATAGCCTCAGCCAGATATTTTTCATAGTTGCAGACGGGTATGATTACGGATACCAGAGCATTGTGATCCACTGTTTCCCCTTTTTAAGTATCGGAATGTACGGTTTTTTGCATACGTTGGCGTTCAATGGATTTCTTTAACGCTTTCAGCAATTCAGGATGAACAATCTGGACTTCTGATGATGCGTTTGCGCCATGAATGCGTCTGTGGAAAAGGACATGAGGAAGCATATACAGTATGATACCTGCATCTTTGGCACGCGCAATCCAGTCAACATCGCTGGTATGTATGTATGCAGAATCAAAAACTCCTATCATAGTGAAAACATCTCTGCGAACAATCAGCGAACTCGGGAAATAGCCTGTCTGTTCCGTTTCCAATAGAGCCATCTTAAGCCAACCGGGCGGATCTGTGCCCGGTTCGATAAAAAGCAGCTGTTTCGAAAGGGCGCCGCCTGACTTCAGGGTGCTGAAGCAGATAATCCATCTGTACAGACAATTTGTCATGCATCCAAATGTCATCCTGATCCAGAAAAGCGATAAACCCGCCATGCGCAAACGAGATGCCGGCGTTTCGTGCTGCTGCTACGCCCTGGTTCGATTGATGATAATAGCGCACCTCTTTAAACGACCGGGCGATGCCGGAACTGTTATCAGAAGAACCGTCATCAATAATGATCAGTTCGAATGGCGTATAGGTCTGCGCAAGGACGCTCCCGATAGCCTCAGCCAAATACCGTTCTCCGTTATACACCGGAATAATGACGCTTACTAAAGGGTTGTTTCTCATTATTTGTCTGTACCGTTCAACGTTGTAGAATACCTGTTATTTCTGCCTGTTATCAAGCGGATGAATCCGGCTTGTGAAGTGAATTATCCATAATAAGTTGTCTGTACAGACCGTCGTATGCGTCTGCACAGCGGTTCCCACTGAAGACTTCCTGCGCCCGGGCATGTGCATTTTGTCCCATTTGAATCGCATCCTGAGGGTGTTCCAGCAGAAATACGAGTGCCTTTGCAAGCGCATCAGCGTTTTCATTGTCAATAAGCAGCCCGGTCTCTTCGTGAATAACGACTTCAGGCAATCCGCCGACACGTGTTGCTACAACAGGGCGGGCCATCTGTGCTGCCTGCAATGCCACCAATCCGAACGGTTCAGCCCAACGAGATGGCATGATAACCGCGGCAGCTTCATTTATCATTCCCGGTATATTTTCCGGGGCAACCCAGCCGGGAAATGTCACGGAACCGGCAATCCCCAAAGCAGCGGACAGTTCCATCAAATCAGCTTTTGCAGGACCATCTCCGGCAATGATAAGACGTGCCTGCGGAAATCGTCCGGCGGCTGAAGCAAATGCACGTAACGCCAGGTCAAATCCCTTATCGGCAATAAGCCGCCCTATACAGAGGAAATGCGGCATATGAAAAGAAAGGGTCTCTGGCTGAAGCGCCGGCATGTCCAGCCCGTTATAGATAACGGACGAACGGGGAGTGATTTCCGGAATCTTAGCTCGAATACTATTCAACGTCGTTTCTGATACCGCCGAGATCCAATGTGCTGAACGCAGCAACTGTCCGAGAACCGTATCGGGGGCACTGGAATCGGTCAGCAATGCATGTACGGTCACAAAAGAGGTGGCAGAATATTTATCCATTGTACGCAGATGAAAAAAAGTGCCCGGCCCGCAGGTATTGATATGGATCAAATCAGGCCGGATAGATTGTTTCAGTTCGGCTATACGCCGAAGAATCAGACTTATTTGGCCGATATCATGTTGTTCCAATGCTTTCTGGAAATGAAAACGATGAACAGGTATTCCGTTTAACGCCGATGTGTCGGGGAGATTAAGATTACGGTGGTCTGTCACAACGCTCATCTCGAAGCCGCGTTTTTGCATTGCCGGAATGAATTGTGCGCTGAATACCTCAATCCCGCCTATTGTGGGCCAAAAGGATTCCGTCCAGTATAAAATCTTCATGTCGGGTAGCCCTTTTCAGTCAACTGCAGCAATTCCTCTTCCAGCTTTTCGAATATCATATCCCAATCATACTGTTCCTCAACAAGCCTGCGGCCATTCTCTCGCAGGGTATTCGCCAATAGTGTATCGGATATCACCTGCAATACTGCGTTTGCAAATAACTCCGCGTCATCGCGGATCAGGATGTGGTGCCCGTCCGTGAGAGATAAGCCTTCGCATCCGAGGCTCGTAGATATTACGGGAAGGCCCATGGCGAATGAGTCAAGGATTTTCAGGCGAGTACCGCTTCCTACCCGCAGAGGCACAACGGTAAGGCAGCACCGGGAAGCCACTTCACGCATGCTGTCTGGATTCGCAATTACTTCAATACGGGCATCGTTTGCCAACTCCATGACAGACTCAGGAGGATGCAGTCCTGCAATACAGAGCGTGATCTCCGGGTTTTTCTTCCAGATGCACGGCATGATGGACTTCGAAAGGTACATCGCCGCATCGGTATTCGGAAAATAGTCCATTGTGCCCATGAATAATATTTTGCGGGATTCGGCTTTTGGAATCAGACTGACCGTATGTGTGTTTACGCCATTTGGGATCACAAGAGTCTTTCCCTCGGGACAGCGCCTTTCCATTTCATGCCTGTCCTTTTCACTCACGGTAATTCTCAGAGGAAAGGAGCGCCACATTCTGTTCTCATACTGCGCCATGAGCATCCACGTGGCTTTCCAGAATGCCCGGTCTTTTTTTATGCCGAATATACTCTCTTCTGAGATATTGGGCAAGTCCGCGTATTGTCTGTAAATTTCTGATTCGATATTATGCTCATGAAGAATGGTGCAGGCAGGAAGCAGGTCACGATAGTGTGACATAAAGATAAACTCGATAATTGCCGCATCAAAATTGATTGACCGCATTTCTTCAAGCGTTTTCAGCATTTCGGCGGTCCTGTAAGGCCTTACAGGCCATGGCAATTTGAGCAGTTCCGGGGACACTGGAGATGCGTATTTCTGAGGATGTCTTACGGCAATAGCCCCGGCACAGTGACTATCAATAAACTTCTGCGTCCCGTATTCTTCCCGTGTAAAAGCGTTATATACAACGGTGAGCTGATGGCGCCTGCCGAGATACCTGATAAGCTCCCACTGCCGTATGCGACCTCCTGAATTTGGCGGAAAGGGGGAAAACGGAGACAGCAGTAAAATCTTCATGCAATTTGTTTTCTTTCTCTTATTTCAAAAATGAGTAATGTATAATTCTATGTTTGAGATCTTGCCCACTGATCGTTTATCAATCCGGCTATCACATTGGGAATCCTGGTGAGATCTGTGCCGAGATTCAGGTGGTAGCAAGGTATCTGATTAACAAAACGGTGCATTATCTGAATAGAATCCTTGCCGGCCTGGGCAAGCTGCGACATCGTGCTCATCGCAAGAGCTTTCAGGGCTTCCATACGCGAAGCAGGCGTCAGTGTGGTATCTGTTTTTTCCTTGATATTCGGCAGAAGAAGCGCCCGCACAGGAAACCCTGTCGTTATTCTTTCTTCAAAATACGGGTAGAGAAAAAAAACCGCCTTTTCCTTGTCCATGCGCTCTCTATTGCTGAGGGTTGGCATCAGGTGAGGGACCCTCTGTATATTATCGGCATTCAATTTTGCGGAGCTGTAGATGCTATATGCATACGGAACCGGTTCTGCTGCAATCAGGCAATAATCATCACTGACATAGAGCATATCAGTATTGAGGCATGACAATACCGTAGTAGATTTGCCGGAGCCGCCTTTCCCGGCTATCAGAACTCCGCCCCGGGAAGTTCCTACTGCCCCGCCATGTACAAATTGAAGGCCATGACGGTTCATCGTCCAGTGCAGAATTGTACGGAGTGGTGCGCTTATCTCATAGCTTGGGAGATTTCGGGCATCATGGGTCCAGTAAAGAGCCAGGTTGTTCCTTTTGTCCAGCACGCTCAATGAAGCAGCGCTCCAGTTGTATGCGGTGCAGATACGGTCGTTATTGAACCCCAGGACATCTCCGCGCCTGGTGTAGACTTCATACCCGGACCAGGGAGGCGGGGGCATGCGTGTCTGCGTGGAGACGTCATCCCATATGCAGACTGCCAGTGCCGGCGTATGAGAGGGTTCCGCTGCAATATGGTCGAGTGCCCGGGTGAAAAATGGGATCAGCGCAGGGCCGGCAAAGCGCAAACAAACCTTCTCTCTGCCGAGCGTATAAAATCGTTCCACAGAAGCGCCTGCCGTCTTTTCCGCCAGTTGATACACATGGAGAGATGTTTCAAAAAAAGCTTCAGGGGAAATGTCCATTTCGGCAAGCGTTGCGTCAGGGTTTACGTGCCGGCTGATTTTGCATTAGGCCAGCCTGTTTCATCAACTTCGTGAATCGGATCGAGCAGCAGCAGTTCCTGCATGTCGCTGTATTTCTGAAGGATAGGGGCTTTAAAGGGGAGAAGCCCATCTGAAGGCCTACTCCTGGCAGGAGTGTCATGCGTTTCTTCATTTCCGGCGGAACCGGGGTCACGGGGAGCAATGAGGGTTTCCTGAAGCAGTTCGTTCATAAAAAGACGGACGCCCTGCTCGATTTCTTCCCGTTTCCCTGAGAATTTGAACGAGATATCTTCAATAATATGATCTACCGGAAGCCCTTTCGCGACAGCAGCCCAGATAGCGGCGCCAACGGTATCGAGGCTGTAATAATTACCGCTGTCGAGATTGACGATAACCGTCTCCCCATCGATCGTTTCGTGGATGACTTTCGGGCTGTTTATTCTGAATAGCGATAGTGAATCCATCGACCTTTTCCCTAATCCATTTTTATCGGAGATATGTTATCAGAATCTTCTTATATTACGCAAGGATAGGGTGCTGTCCGCTCCATGTGAAAAGCAGCGATGAGTTCAGCGAAATCCCGGATATCCTGCGAGGGCGGGCCTGGCCTAAAGCATTGCCATCGTGCAGTGGCCCACAAATGGCTTGTCATTCCGAACTTGATTCGGTCGCCACTGGCGACTCGCCGAGGAGAGAATCTCGCTTTATAGAGCAAGGAAAGACCCTGAAACGAGTTCAGGGTGACCACGAATATAAAGATCTTTCAGGGACAGTACACTGGTACTATCGCAATGCTCTGTCGATACGGCAGGTTAATTCATAAGGCGGGTCAATGGGCAACAGGCTTCACTCGTACCGTAGCTCCTGATGATATGTTCCCTGCTTTATCGATGGCGCATACGCGGTACGCATAGGTCGTGCCGTTGGTCCTTCCCGTATGGATGAATGAGGTATCCGTGCCGGTATAGAGTGCTGTTCCTCTTGAGCAGGAATAGGGAGGATAGCTACCGGTACTGTAGACAACCTTGTAACTTCCTATACCGCTCAATGCATCTGAAAACCCGGACCAGCCTAACGTTACCTGTGTATTGCCCGGTGTGCTTGTTACGGTTCCATTTTTCGGCGCTGCGGTATCGAGGATTATAGTATCTGAATAGGGGGCGGGATTTGCATTGCGCCACTTGTCTCTGAACCGTATACGGACCGTTTTTACACCGCTTCCGCCCGGCAGCATCCAGCTCTTTTTGGGCGCAAAGGATGTCCAGGAAGAACAACTGGTTGTATTGCTTATGCACATCTGGATGGCCCCACCGCTGTTATCAGTCGCCGTTAAGGTCAAGATAGCTGATGTGCTCCTGGTGGCTTCCGCTCCTCCATTAATTACTATCGAACCCGTCGGCGGGTGCGTCTCATTCTGAAATGTTGCGGTCACTGTTATATGTTTATTCATGGCTGTTGAACATTGGTTGGGATTACCCTGCGAAGGGATGCAACCAGTCCATCCGGCAAACTCAGAACCATTATCCGGAGTAGCGGTAAGGGTGATTGTGGTGACATCAGCATAGGTTTCAGAACAATCAGGACTGCAGTGTATTCCCCCGTCCGTACTTGTTACACTCCCAGTTCCTGCTCCCTTTTTTTGTATCGTAAGGGAATAATTTTCAACGGTATCCGCTTGTCTTGCCTGGCCGGAATCCGGGCTGATCATTAATGAGGATTCGTCCACAGCCTCGAAGTCAGAACCTGTAACACGCCTGAACTCATTCACCAGGACATCATTGTTCCATCCGGGATCAGGCGCTCCTGAAATAAACCATGACGACCCATTGTCAGCAAGGATCATCCCATATCGTTTTAATGCGAGAAGGATCACCTGTACTTCTGGAGAAAACGATGAGATGTTGAAATCTGCCTTCAACCTGAAACGTTGTCCCATCGGTGGATATTGCGATCCGGTGAGGCTCGATGCATAGTGACGCGCGGGCCAGATAAACTCCCTCCGGGTCTGCGGGGCAGTGAATCTGATTGCGTGACGGATTTCCCCCGAGGCGACTTCGTCATATCGAATTAATCCGGGAAGTATCGGCAGCCCTGCGGCATCTGCGGATGTCCAGGTGGCGGGGCGCAGCGCATTGGAGCGCAGGTCAAACATTGCGCCGGAGCCTGCCTCCCAACTGCCATCCTGTTGCGGGTATGTTGCCCAGGTCTCATAGAGCATGCAGTTATCCTCATCCAGGACAAGGATATGCCGGTCGCCGTCGGATTCGCTGCCGCCTTCAATCGCCGCATCAGGCGATATGGGGTAGGGCCCCGGATCGCTTTCATCCGCGTAATCGAATGTCACGGGCACCTCCTGCTGAGACCCGGGGACGATGGTATAAGGGATGCCGATAGGTCCGCCGTTCCATGTGCCGGAGCCGAAGTCAGGATGAAGATCCTTTGAAGCGCCGATCGTAGTGATATAGGAAGACGAACGGGCGTCAACCGGCAGTGTGTCAACCGGGGTATTCCAGACATTGTCTTCTGGGAACAAAGGGCATGCTGCCAGTTCTGCAGCAGCGTCTGCAGTCAGTATGGAACTGACCGTTATCACGATAAAAAAGACACGAAGTATGTTCTGGAAAATGGATAATAACAGGTTCATGGTATCTGGGCCCTCCTTTACGGCTCTGTTATTTTTAACCATGTCGTACTCCTGGACCGAAGTCAAGTATTTTCAGTACGCCTTTTTTGAAAGGAGAAGAGAGATTTGGGACTCTATAACCTATCTCAATAGTAAGTCATACCGGCCCCGTATAGCGGTACGGGGTAAACTCCAGCCGGTATCCAGCGACGTTACTATTCTAAAGTGTATATTTATAATTCTTTGTTTTGAAATAATATAAGAGCAAAGTCACTGGATTCCGGGTCAAGCCCGGAATGACAAAAAACACGAGAAACCTATTTTGTAGGTTCTGGAAAAACTTGACAATGTTCTCCGGAAGCAATAGTCTTTGCGTATGAGGCGTTTCTTTATGAGTTGCTCGGGGGAGGCCCGCAAGAAGGGAAGTAATTGTCTTTCCTGCTGATGGGCTTGAAAAACTTTTCTGAACTTCCTCACCGCATTCTACTGGTGGGGATGATAACGGGGGGAGAAAATGATCAGAAATGTATCCAGAATAGTGTTATGTATTTTTGTTATCTGTTTCTTCGCTGTTTTGTCGCCAGACATGATCTGTCTCGCTCAAACCACGGACCCGCCCAGCTGCACCAACGGGGACTGTTCAGGGCCGCCCACTTGTACCAACGGGGACTGTGCACCGCCCGGCTGCACCAATGGAGATTGTGAGCCTGGTGATCCGAGCGACTGCTGCTGCGTTGGTTCGAACCTGCCGGGCACGTTACGGGTCTGCTGCTGCCCCAATGCCGGCCTCGACACCGTGCAATGCCGTGAGAGTCTGGTGCTTGATACCGATGAACCGGAATTCCACATCACGCTTGTCGATGAGACGCTGGATGGTTTCCGGACCAGAAATTGTGACGCTCTCCTGCAGAGGTTCTGCAATCCTCCTGTCGAAGAAGTCTGCACGAGAAAGAAGGGGCAGAAGTCCTGCGAGAAGGTCGTGAAGCGTGTCTGCGCGGTGCTCGACCAGTCCTGCCAGTATCGCTTCTGCGGCCCTGGGTGGTTTCCCTTTGACGAACCAACGCCGGCCAAGGACGGTTGCGGGTGGTGGGACCAGATCAGGGAGTGCCGCCGGTAAAGGGGATACAAAGGGGACAGGTTGCTTTCTTTCAATAAAGGGGAAAAAGTAGCCTGTCTCCTTTTCTCGACTCACCCGGAGGAATTTCTGGCAATTACTGTTAGCTGATCCCTATTTTTATCAAGCTATTCTTTAGGATTGAGAGGGAGCAACTGTTCCCGGCATATCTCTGACCTTAATCTGTTTTAACCTTCCTCATAAAATCCGCAACCTCTTCAGGAATGGCATTATTTGTATACATACCGGATCCAAGCTCGAACCCCGATGACTGAGCAAGACGAGGCACAATGCTCAGATACCAGTGAAAGTATTCCGAGCAGGATTCTCTGATGTGCTCAGAGCGCAGGACGAAATTGAAATCAGGGTTTTCAAGCCCGTAGTACAGTTTGGACAATATCGTTTTTAGATGAAACGAAAGATCCGCAATTTCCTCATCACGTATGTCGCTGAAGGTGGCACAGTGTTTTTTAGGAAATATCCAGGTATGGAAAGGAGAGAGGGCTGCAAATGGAATAAAGGTAACAAAGTGCTCTGTATTCAATATAATTCTTCTTCCATCAGCCAGCTCATCTTTGATCGTTGCACACATCATACATTCTCCGCTGCTGTCAAAAAACCTTCTTGCTTCGTATACCCTGTCCCTTGCCTGAAACGGTGTAATAGGAGTTCCGATCAACTGTGAGTGTGGATGGACAATGGAAGTACCGGAGCATTCTCCCTGGTTTTTAAAGATTATCACATGCCTGATGAAAGGGTTACCATAGACCTCAAGGAACCTTCTTTTGTATGTTCTGAAAACATTTATGATATTTTCTATGGGAAGAAGGGCTGTTGGCGTATTATGCGACGGAGATTCGATTATTATTTCGTGTGTGCCGATACCGGTTATGCTCTGTTTCAACCCCTGAGTTGTCCTTATCCGTTCACCTTCCGGGAGAAGTGCAGGAAATTTGTTCGGAATAACCCTCACAAGCCAGCTGCCGTTGTCCGGTATCCTCATAATCTCATTTGATGTTTTATGCTCATTTCCCGGGCAGAAAGGACAGGTTTCAAGAAATTCGGGGATTGCTCTTCTGTCTCTTTTTTGTTTGAAATCAACGGGACTTCTCGCCCTTTCAGTCAATACAATGACCCATTCCCGTGTAATAAGATTTAATCTCAATTCAGGCATGATAAAAAGATCATATCATATAAATATTGGGCATTAAAATATATTTCATTGCATTCATATAGCAATTCCAGCTTTTTGGGGAATATCTATTGCCGTTGATTACAGACGCCTGTTACAGTGATACTGCAACTGTACCTCTGCATGACATGACGTGTCTGTGAGAAATGGTGCCTGCACCTGCAAGTACGCGTGATCAATGCTCTATGAAACAAATGGATGCCATTTGAAGTATTCAGAGAGTATTTGGCCACGAGACAAGGTCTGAAACACTTATCTTGCTCTATATGTTGCCATAACTTCACACATTATTGGGCGGTTTCTCCCAAATCTTCCGCAATTGCCTGGAACTGGACTAATGCAGCCTGGAGGTCTTCGACAATCTCGCGGGCGAGAATGTCCGGGTCAGGAAGGTTGTCGGAATCTTCGAGGCTTTCGTCTTTGAGCCAGAATATGTCGAGGTTTGCCTTGTCTCTATTAATAATTTCTTCATAATCAAAGGCCCGCCAGCGGCCTTGAGAATTTTTCTCTGACCATGTGGGTTTTCTGTTATGATGGTTCTCCGGGTTATAACATTTCACGAACTCGTCAAGATCGCTGCGCCTGAGAGGATTCGTCTTAAGAGTAAAATTCTTGTTTGTGCGGAAATCATAGATCCAGAGCTTTTTTGTCCATGGTTTCTCTGAGGCAGGCTTTTTGTCAAAGAAGAGAACATTTGCCTTAACTCCCTGAGCATAAAATAAACCGGTCGGCAGTCTTAACAGTGTATGCACATCGCATTCATGAAGCAGTTTGCGCCGTACTGTCTCCCCTGCGCCGCCTTCGAAGAGGACATTATCGGGAACAACTATGGCCGCTCGTCCATGCTGTTTGAGCAATGTTTTCACATGCTGAAGGAAATTGAGCTGTTTGTTTGATGTCGTCGCCCAGAAATCCTGGCGCTCATAAATCAACGTTTCCCTGTCAGCCTTGCCTTCACCATTTACGATGGTAATGCTGCTTTTCTTCCCAAAAGGCGGATTGGTGAGCACTATCTCAAAGCGATCACCGGGGTCGCTTGCCAATGAATCTGAAACTGTGAGAGGGAGTTTATCAGCGCCTATTCCATGAAGCATCATATTCATGGCGCACAGTCTGGCTGTGCTTTGGACAAGCTCCCATCCCTGAAAGGTCGATTCGTTCAGCACTCGCTTTTGCTGTTTCGTCAAGTTTGGATTGTGGTTCACGATATATTCATGCGAGATCAGGAAGAATCCACCCGTGCCGCAGGCAGGGTCACAAATTGTGTCGCCGGGTTTTGGAGCAGTTGCATCAACCATGGCGCGAATGAGAGGACGCGGGGTGAAGTACTGACCGGCCCCTGACTTGGTATCCTGGGCATTCTTTTCAAGAAGCCCTTCATATGCATCCCCTTTGACATCAGCGCTCATTGAAGACCAGTTTTCGTTCCCAATCAAATCAACAATGAGACGGCGGAGTTTTGCAGGGTCCTGAAACTTGTTTTGCGCCTTACCGAAGACAAGACCTAAAAGTCCTTTTTCCTGCCCAAGCTTTTCAAGAGCATGGCGGTAATGATCAAAAAGCTCATCACCATCTTTCTTCAAAAGGCTTTGCCAGTCATATTTGGCAGGGATTTGATTCGGCTGGTTATAAGGAGGCTTTGAGCGTTCATCTGTCATCTTGAGGAAGAGCAGATAGGTAAGCTGCTCCACATAATCGCCATAACTCATCCCATCGTCACGGAGGACGTTACAGTAATTCCAGAGTTTTTGAACGATCTGTGTTGAGCTCATATTCTTATTTGGATTTCGTAAGAGTATTTAACAGATGTTTCATTCGCGTCAAAAACTGCTCTGCTGATTCAAACGCTTCTTTTGCTTCCTCGACCGAAGAGTAAAAACTCAAATCATACTGATCATTATGCCGGATTTCTCTGTGATGGTCTAATAACTCGACCCATTTTTTCTCAAGTTTCTTTTTACTTACATAGTGCTCTTCCAGATATCTTGCAACACATGCATGGCTTTTCTCCCTGTATCCATCCAGGAACAGAATCGCCCTTGCAGAGTGGAACATGGCAAGATATGAAGAAAGGACAGATGAATCATACGCCTCGCCTCGAAAAGATTTTTCAGCCTCCTTAAGCCAGCTTTCTGCTTTACTTATTGATCGTATTGCATTGTCTTCCGAGACAGGAAGTTGTCTCAATAGACCTTTTTCTATGCAATCCTTAAATCTTAGCTGCATCTCTGTTCCCATATAAAATTATTGATCCAAAGGCGAGCGAATGATAAAACATTATGTCTTCTTTCCTGAGTTTCTCTATTTTATTGTCCTTCAAAAGAAGCAGTTTTGCATTCTTTATTTTTTTATTCACTTCAGATGTCAAAGAGGCAATTGTTGATTCTTCAATATCCTTGACCCTGACCCATAAATCCACATCCGAATCCTCTGTGTTTTCGCCCCTGGCAGAACTCCCGTACAGCCCGGCTGCAGTAACAAAGGGATATTTACCGAATATTCGCGTATCTATTCTTTTCACGTTAAGCAATATTTTGACTGCTTTAACAGACGCGTTATCAGGAACAACCAATTTGCCTTTCTCCTTTTTTAGTATCTGTTCCTTAAGAAGAATCTGGAAATACTTGGAGACCAAACCTTTGCTTAACTTGAGTTGGGAGGCAATATTATTCACACTGACGCTGTCCGTCCTGAAAATGACAGACTCTAATATTTTTATCCGCTGACTTGTTGAAAATAAACTTTCCATGTCTCCACCTCATGAACAATTAGTTCACAATTCATAAACTAATTGTTCATATATTATGAACTACTTCATCATTTGTCAATGTTAATGTGAGACCCTGCATGCAATTGCAAATCCATTCCTCATTGTATATTTTGTGGATGTTCGGTATCCAGTTCCCATTGCATTGGATTGTTCACAATATATTCCCTGATGGACTGTAATTCTTTTTCACTTCGGATGATGTGCTCGTAATAATTGCGCTGCCATAATTTACCATTGAATCGTTCCCACCCATGTGTATTAATGCTACTGATATATTCATTGGTTGTCATTGTTTTAAACCATTGTATTATTTTCGGTAGGGGCGAACCTATGTGTTCGCCCGTGGTTTTTATTTCGATTAAATTTTGGGGGGAGATGGATGGATCCGGGCAGACACATTGGTCTGCCCCTACGATGTTAATAACGCCGTGGAAATGGTTCGGCATTATGGTATATTCGTCTAATTTAGCATGGTTATATTTATCTGGTATTGATAACCACCATGTTTTTACCATATTGCCTGCATCATTAAATTTCATTTCCCCTTGTTCCACTTCACCGAATAAACATGTATGATCTTTGACGCATACCGTCACAAAATATACACCTGGCTGTGCATAATCATACCCTTTCAGCCGGATTGACCGGCGATGATGGATTTCAGGGTTATATGTCATGGTAATTTTGTATCGAATATTCGGTAGGGGCGAGGTGCCCTCGCACTCTTATGTATTATGGTTTTGTATAATAGTACATGCCGAAAAAATCATTACTGGAGACAAACCCCTATCTCAAAGATCCTGAAGTGCGGGCTTTTCTGATCGAGCGGTTCGTCGTATCTTCTACTGCTATAGAAGGCGTTCATTTCAAATATCCTAAACTGACTATGGAAATAAAAAAGAAGATGCGCGAGATTGCTGCAGCCCAGAAAGCTCAGAAAAAAAGGCAATAATTGTATCTGTCTCTTATTCTGTTTTTCCAGCACATGCCCCCCCTGATCCCGGCTCGAACTGATCTTCAGTCAGATGTCCTGTGCGATAGCGGTGTGATTTTTCTTATATCATTTCTCGTACTTTTCCCAAAAAGCTTTTTTTAATTTGTGTCTTACATGCAATTCCCGCACGTATTCTTCAGTATTCTTAAAACCATGCCACTCGGTTACCGCTAAGCCCAAACGTTCTGCGGCGCGAATATCCCGGACAGCATAACCGTAATACTTTGAGACCCCTTTATCGAGAACTGCCTCAGCCATAAGACGATGCAATACCAATGCAGGAAGTGGATAACTTTTAGCCAGTGTCTTGGCGATTGACCCAACTGATGTGTAAACACTCTCGTCAATCTCCTGCCAGCGTTCAAGGACAAGCGATGCTGCTTCTTGCAGAAATCCCTCATTGATTAAAAAAGAAAGGCCTTCAAGCAGCCTTTTTGTTTTCTTTGCCGCTGCAAGGGCTTCCCTTCGCAATTTTTCATGTTCTTGAGATTTTGCAAGGGATAAAGCTTTCTTATACGCTTCTGAATCAAATGTCTGAAGGAAATGGTTCCAGAGGCTATCCTTTGCTTCATCTTTCCGGCCGAGAGCGATCAAACATCTTGCCTTCAAGCCGGGGATTTCATACTTTCGCTGGACTCCACTGCTATTGTTGAGCCATTGGAGCGCTTCCTCAAAGCGGCCTGCAGCCATAAGCCTTTCCGCTATCTCAACTCCGTAAATTGTCTTTCTTCCGAAAATGCTTACTGCCTCGATAAAGCCGTCGGGGTCTTTTTTGATATCTGCGATCCCTTCCATGATATGTCCTATCGTGCAGCGGGCTGTCCATGTCTTATTGAAAAGTTTTTCTTTGTCATTATCCGGAAGAGGGGGAAGTTCCCTCAATGCTTCCCGTGCAAGCTGTTCTAGAACAGCGATTCCATTTTCGCCGAGGGCTTCGCCAAATGCAGGAACAATCTCGTCATAAACGCCGTAATCATTTGCAACGCGCTGGGCATATACTTCACGCGCGAGCGTCGTTCTGTCTCTCCCCTGAACCCTGCTCCATGCCGCACCCCAATCCTTTACTGCCCGCCTGAACACATCGCTGATAGGGCCGTATGAGTCATCTGCAGTGTAAAAAGCCTTTGTATGGAGTTCAATAAATTCCTCAAGCAATGCAGCGGCTGTTTCCGGATCTTTCGGAAGGATTTTATCGGTAATAGTCAAACGAAGATCATCAAGTTCATTGCTGTATTCAAAGCTTCCGCCTTTGCCGATATGGTGGGTTTTCTTTATACACTGTTTGAACTTCCGGCGCAGATGCTTTGACAATTCCGCGACAGAGCCTTTTGCAGCAACGGATAATTCAAGCCGCCGGGAAAGCGCTTCACTCTCATTAGCAGCCTCCAGAAGCATCTCTGCAAGTTTTTCAGGGCCGAGAGATATAAGTTGATGTATTTTCGGGGCAGAAGGTTGCTTCTTTTTAGGCACTTGCGTGCTCCTGAAGGTGAGAGTCCGGAATTAATCTTCCCGAAAAAGCCTTGTTCAAAATCGATTGGCACAGGCGTTCAGAGCGTTTAAAATTAGTTTCAAGAGATGCTTCGATTTCTTCAGTAATGGAAAGTCGTTTCTCAATGTCATTAACGATAGCCTGCTGCTCCATAACTGGTGGTAAGGGTATTGCAACATTATTCAATATTTCAAGGTTAATATTCTTCTGTGCTGTTGCTGGAGCAAAGCGTTCAATATTTTCCTTTGCTGTTCGAAAAAAATATTCAACAAATCTGGTGTCAACATTTTCTGATTCTGAAATGAAACCAACTATGCTATCTGGGAAACAAGCGTCAAAACCTAATAATGCTGTATCTGCAATATTTGCAGCTATTGTTATGCAAAGCGTACCTTTGGGACATAATCTGCTTTGTTTGAGACCTTCTTTACTATAAGTTTGTTTATATTCACGAACTACACCAGTTGCATTTTTAATATCTCCTGTTTGAACGAAAGGGTATGGGCCGCCATACAAATGCAGTGCATTTCTTGGACGATGTTTTGATTTCCCTCTATTTAATTCCCCGAGTTGTGGTAATGTCGCCCACACCCACCCCTTCGGCAATTCAGGCAGATTAACTGTATCTGGCGCAGCAGGTTCTTTATATTTCTTCTTCCACGAATCATCTTTGGGCGCATGGCCATGCGCCCCTACATATTTTTTGACGTAATCTTCTTCCCATTTCTTTCGTCGTTCGACGAGAATGCGTTTTAATAAATCCGCACCGGTTTCGTCTTTTGTAGGGGCAGACCCATGTGTCTGCGCTGACGAGTCCCAGGGCGAACACATGGGTTCGCCCCTACGGGAACGCCATTCCTCTGTCAATTTCCCTTCAACGGCAGCCTTTAGGACAGAGGCTTTATATCGCTTGAGATTTGCCTGTATGCGCTTGAGCGCTGCCACAGCTTCATCAAGACGGGAGAACTGTTTTTCGATTTCTGCGACGATGAGTTTTTGTTGGTCGAGGGGGGCGAGAGGTACATCGATTTCCTCAATGTCTCCCCTTCTGAGATTATTGATATTTACTCCAATTGTTTTTGAGGAAATAAAGTCCTTATAGTAAGGCGAATTAAAGTAATATCCTAAATAGCGATATTCAGAAGTGTCCGACAGTTTTTTGCGAAAAAGCATATAACTTATTGAAAGCATAACATAAAAATGACAACAGCACTTGTTATCGACTTGAAATATTTTCAGCCAGTCCGTCATCGTTTCGGGGACACCCGGAAGGAGATGACACATGTACACTGGAAAGCTAATATTTTCACAAGTCCTGGACTTTATGCCAATGCACACATTTCGCCGTTGCGTCGCTCGGTATCACGGAGACCGCAATGTCCGAAGCTTCACATGCCTCGATCAATATCTCTGCATGGCTTTTGCTCAACTGACATACCGGGAGAGCCTCCGCGATATCGAAGCTTGTCTTCGTGCGCAACAGCAGAAGCTCTACCACATGGGTATTCGCGGCACCGTTGCAAAGTCCAATCTCGCCGATGCCAACGAACAGCGGGCTTGGCGTATATATTCAGACCTTGCCCATTCATTAATCATTACGGCACGAATGCTGTACAGCAAGGAACCCTTCGGCGTCGATCTGGAGCAAACTGTATATGCACTGGATGCCACGACTATCGATTTGTGCCTCTCGATGTTTCCATGGGCTACATTCCGCCAGACCAAAGCAGCAATCAAGCTGCATACGCTTCTGGACCTCCGGGGCAACATTCCTACGTTTATCTATATCTCAGATGGCACCGTGCACGATGTGAATATTCTCGATGCACTTCCAATAGAGCCGGGCGCATTCTATGTAATGGATCGAGGTTATCTGGATTACTCCAGACTCAACGCCATTTCTCTGGCAGCAGGTTTCTTTGTGACCCGCTCAAAATCCAATTTCAGATGCCGAAGAATCTATTCTCATCAGATCGACCGCGCAACGGGTCTCCGGTACGATCAGACAATTATGCTGACAGGATTCTATTCGCTCAAGGACTATCCAAACAAACTGAGACGTATCAAGTATTACGATGCCGAAACCGACAAAACTCTGATTTTCCTGACCAACAACTTCGTTCTTCCGGCACTCACTATCGCACGGCTTTACCGTTGCCGGTGGCAGGTAGAACTTTTCTTCAAGTGGATCAAGCAAAACCTGCGCATCAAGAATTTCTATGGCACTTCGGAAAATGCTGTCAAAACTCAAATCTGGATTGCTATCTCAATATACGTCTTGGTCGCTATACTCAAAAAGCGGCTCAATATCCCGGCAAGTCTCTACACAATTTTGCAAATATTGAGCGTCTCGGTTTTCGAAAGAAGTACTTTGTTAGAACTACTTGCGGAAACAGCCCTGGCAGAGGAAATCTTAGATTCCCAAAACCAGTTGAATTTATTCACTTAACTGTCGGACGCTACTGAGCGATATTCTATCTCTACCCGTGGTCTTATGACAGCACAAAAAGCTCCAAAAGAGCCCATCCAGCTTTCCCTAACCTGTGCAGCTTTGCCGACAAGATGTTTGCTACCGCTCGAAGTAGCAATAACAATATCACCTAATCTAAGCTTCTGACTATTCGAGACCAAAGTCGCTGGTACATACACAAGATCGCTTTCGAGGTGTAAATTATTGTCCTGAATGTTTGTCGCACGTAAAATTGGCAAATGACCAATTGCTGGTTTTTCACGTGCTTGGCCCTTCTTATAAGAAACCCCTCGAATTATTTGACAGACATTGCCCGCTGTTTTCCAAATCCACCCCTTCGGCAAATCCTTGTGTAGGGGCAATTCATGAATTGCCCCTACAGTTGAAACCGCTGTTGACGATTCATTTATCCTGGGTGCCTTATGTTTCATGGGTTCGGTTATTTGTAGGGGCAAACCTGTGTGTTCGCCCAGGTTTGTGTCTTTTCTTTCTCTTCAGGGCAGACACATTGGTCTGCCCCTACAGAATTTCTCATTCTCACGCCGCAAGCACCTCATTCAATTCATCCAGCAACGGCCACAAGCCCTCGCCAAAAAGCTGATAGGCTTTGCCGATTCCGCCTTTTTCTTTGAAAGGGGTATATTCAAAATCTTCCCTGTCTATGCTCAGGCTTCCGACTATATGCTCCTTAATCTTTTCCAGCCAGAACAATTGTTCTTCGCTGAATTTCTTCCCTGCCTTTTCCTGCCCTGCTATCCATGCGTTGAACCGTTCCTGCACATGTTCAGCATAAGGTTCCAATTCATCTTCCTGATGCAAAGCAAAACGGATGAGCGAAACGAGGTCGGTCAGAATCCGATGACTGCCTGCGCCTCTGACCTTTGATTTCTCCAGCGCAGCATATGCCTCCCAGAGCCTGTCTATGCGCCAGAGATAGGGAGGCTTTTCGATAAGGTCTGCCAGTGCCTTTATCTCCTCGAAACGCAACCGCTCCTTGTATGGCCTGCTGTATAGGATTTGCAGAGCGGTGATCTCGTCTTTATGGTCTTTAATGAATTGCTCGAATGAAGTAACCAACCCTTTTGCCTTCTCCAATGCATCGGCGCTGAATCCTGCATCCATAACCGTATCTGGACTGATCGTATCTATAATTTGGTCTGTCGTTTTATGCAGTTCGATCAGTTTTCTCCGAAGTTCAGCAGTATGAAAAGGTTTTACTGATTCGTTTATGATCTTTGTTGTCGCCTGTTTCATCTGGTCAGATGAAGGCTCAACAACTCCTGGATTATCTTTCTTTGCCATTTCTACATGCCTGTCTGGATCAATCGCCTGTACAAGATCGCCTGTTAATTGCTTAAGGCTTTTGCCGCCGGACAGGTTTTGGACTTCTGCTTTATCTTCAGGATTTAATCTCTTTTCCATGCGGGCCAGACGCCCGGCTATTGAAGAGATAACATCTGTCTCCGTATTCCCTAAAGCCACTGCCTGAAGGAGCCTTTCGAGGGACACAGAGGGTTTCCGTTCCATCGGCCTTGAGTCTGTCTTGTCCTGTTCGCAGACGCCTGCTGCATCGATAATCACAAAATGAGTTTTAGCAGGAGCATCCGGCGTAACTGATTGCAGGTCGTGGGGATTGATCACGCGGACTCCCCGGCCTTTCATCTGCTCAAAATAGGACCGCGACTTTACCGTGCGAAGGAATAATACGATTTCGAGAGGTTTGATGTCTGTGCCTGTTGCAATCATATCCACGGTGACAGCGATCCTCGGGTAATAGCTGTTCCTGAATTCAGCAATGAGTTCATCTGGTTTCTTGCCTGTTGTTTTGTATGTTATCTTCTGGCAGAATTCATTCCCCTTGCCGAACTCTTCCCTGATAATATTTACAATGTCTTCTGCGTGGGAATCATCCTTTGCATAAATGAGGGTTTTCGGTACATCCTTGCGGCCGGGAAAGATGTCGGTAAAAAGCTTATCCCGAAAGGTTTTGATGACAGTCCTAATCTGGTCTAATGCCACTACATCCCTGTCCAATTGATTAGCAGAATATTGCAGATCCTCATCCAGCCTTTCCCAACGGACGGCCCGTGTTTCCCGATCGCGTATATCGACATAATAACCCGCGTCTACTTTTGAGCCTTCTTTGGTAATCTTTGTGCGGATGCGATAGACATCGTAATTGACATTCACCCCATCGGCGACCGCCTGCTCATGGGGATATTCCATAACAAGGTTCTGATTGAAGAACCCGAAGGTCTGTTTGTTCGGCGTGGCGGTAAGGCCGATGATGAAGGCATCGAAATATTCGAGGACCTGCCTCCACAGGTTATAGATGGAGCGGTGGCATTCATCAGTAATGATCACATCGAAAGTTTCGATAGGGATGGCAGGATTATATTCAACAGGCATCGGTTCTTTAAAAAGATCTGAATGGTCAAACAGAGACTCTTCCTCAAGCTCGGGGTCTATCTCCTCGCCTTTCAGCATTGAATAGAGGCGCTGGATTGTTGAAATGCAGACACGTGCGGTTTTATCTATTTGATTGGATTTCAATTGCTGGACTATATATTCTTCTGTGAATTTGTAAGGGCTATAGGGTGAAACATACTGCTGAAATTCTTTGAGAGTCTGACGACCGAGATTTGCACGGTCTACGAGAAACAAAACACGCTTAGCTCCGGCAAATTTGATCATCCGATAAATGGCGGTTACTGCAGTGAACGTCTTGCCGCTTCCGGTTGCCATCTGGATGAGTGCGCGGGGACGGTTTTCTGCAAAGGATTTTTCTAAATTCTGAATCGCCTTTGTCTGTGCAGGCCACAATCCCTCTTCTTTCAGGGTTGGCATTCTGCGCAGTCGGGCAGCTAATGTTGATGGGAATATATAGTCCGGACTATTTTCAGCTGCCATTTCCAATGATACTTCAGAATCTTTATCAAGCCAGGCAGCGAGTGTTTCAGGGCGATGGAAAGAAAAGACATTTCTGGAGCGATAATCAGGTTCAAATCCATTGGTAAATCGGGTTTCAACTCCGGTGGACTGATAACAAAAGGGAAGGGGCCGATACCAGGCGGGGAGAATGTCAGGAAGACCATTCTTATATTTGTCAGACTGAATCTCGACACCGGTTAAGGTAGTTCCTGCCTTCTTTGCCTCAATAACTCCCGCAGCTTTGCTATCGATATATAAAATATAATCCGCAAAGCCATGGCCGGGCTTTAACAGAAAATCTCTGATTGCAATGCCTTGTCGATCATGGATATTGATATGTTCGATGTCCTGAACAGCCCAGCCTGCTCTTTCAAGCATTTTGTCAATATCTTCACGTGCCCTGTCTTCAGGCTTTTTTGCCATATTTTTTGTCCGCTATCATTTTAGTCTTATAACAAAAAACAGTCAATAAAATTGGGATGTTATGCAAGATAAAACACTGTTTGAAAAGACTGGATTCCCCGATCAAGTCGGGGAATGACAGAGTTCATATATTTACTTGCCAAGTTAATAATAGGTACGGTATTCTTCATTTTTCGGCTATACTGACTGCAAAGGGGTTGTCTGCACTAATAGTTCATGACAAAAAATAGCTATACATTTTATATGCCGGGAGAAGAGCGTTTCTTCTTTCACTATTTTCACGGGATTACATTCGCATTCCTGCTGTTGTTTAGCGTACTCGGGATTTTTATAACGAAATTATCAATGGTGGATGCCATCTTCAATGCGCTTGTTTTTGTCCTGCCGTTCTATGGCGTGGTTTTGATGTTTAAAAAGCGGTTTGCCAACGAGATAACGCTTGATATTGATGCTCGCAAGATTCGCTTTGTATTCCGGGATGAGAGGGGAACAATTGAAAAAGAGTTCCAGGAAATCAAGAAAGTGAATTTCGGGTTTTATCTCACCTTTGTGATGAATGATGCCAGAATAATGGTCAAACGACCAAGTAATAAAAAGGAAATATTCCAGTTGCTAAAATCCGTTTTTACGGTTGACTGTGGTATCTTTTCAATAAACTGAGCAACAGTCCTTTTAAGAATTCCCTTCTTCAGGTAACATAAAAGCTTATGAAATTTAGTGTCCTTAATACCGATGGTGTAGCGCGTGCGGGAATTCTTGAAACAGCCAGAGGATCGATTCAAACCCCTGCGTTTATGCCTGTCGGGACCGTGGGCACGGTGAAGGCGATGACGCCGGATGAGTTGAAGGAAATCGGGGCAGAGATTATTCTTTCCAATACGTATCACCTCTATCTCAGGCCCGGCCACGAGGTTGTCCAGTCCCTTGGCGGACTGCATACATTCATGAACTGGGACCGGCCTATCCTCACTGACAGCGGGGGGTTCCAGGTCTTCAGCCTATCCGCATTGAGAAAAATTGAAGACGACGGTGTGCATTTTAAATCACACCTCGATGGTTCGATGCATTTTATTGGTCCCTCGGAAGCAATGGCGATACAGTCTTCCCTCGGTTCTGACATCGCAATGGTCTTCGACGATTGCACTCCCTATCCATCAACGCATTCCTATGCCATGGATTCCCTTTTCCGGACCCTTCAGTGGGCGGCGCAATGCAGGGAATTGCAGAGGGAAGGGCAGGCGTTGTTCGGAATCGTACAGGGCGGGCTCTATGAGGACCTGCGAAAGAAGAGCGTAGAAGAGCTGACGGATATCGGCTTCGATGGCTACGCAGTCGGCGGGCTCAGTGTCGGCGAGCCAAAGGAAGATATGCACCGGATGATCCGTTTCACCGCGCCATTGCTGCCTTATGACAAACCGAGATACCTGATGGGGATCGGCGATCTGCATGATGTGCTCGTTGCAGTCGAGGCCGGGTTTGATATGTTCGACTGCGTGATGCCGACCCGGAACGCGCGAAACGGCACACTTTTTACAAGCCAGGGAAGGATCAGCATCAAGCGGGAAGAATTCAAGTCTGACAGCGGTCCGCTCGATCCTGAGTGCGGCTGCGAAACGTGCAGGAACTATTCGCGCGGGTATTTACGGCATATGTTTCTTTCAAGGGAGATCCTTTCGATGCGTCTTAATACGATTCATAACCTCGCCTTTTATTTGCAATTTTTCAGGAATATGAGAAAATCTGTTGAAGAAGGGACGTTTGCTGCATTCAAAAACAAATGGGACATGATCATTCTGTAACCACTGACTATACCGAACAGGTCCGGAAAGTCCTCATTTACACCTTAATCCTGAACCTGATCGTTGCCCTCGCCAAAGTCCTCTACGGTTTTATCACCAATTCCGTTGCCATGATGTCGGACGGATTTCATTCCATCTTCGACGGGGCGTCGAACGTGGTAGGTCTGATCGGCATCTGGATTGCTTCCCGTCCGCCTGATGAGGACCATCCGTACGGGCACAGGAAATATGAAACCCTTTTCACCATTATTATCGCTGTTATGCTGTTTACGACGTGCATCGAAATACTAAAGAAGGTATACCACGCTTTCACTGAAGAGCATATAACGGTCGTTACACAAACCAGTTTCATTATCATGCTTCTCACCATAGGGGTGAACATTTTTGTGACGCTCTATGAGAAGAGAAAAGGAAAACAGCTCGGTAGTGAATTTCTGATAGCCGACGGCAGGCATACGCAGAGCGATGTCCTTGTATCCCTTACGGTCATTGCGAGCCTGTTTTTTACAAAGATGGGATATCGTTATGCGGATGTTATTGTCGGAATCATCATTACCTTTTTTATCGCCCGAATAGGCTATGAGATCCTCAGGGACGCTTCGAATGTCCTCGTTGACAAAGCCTGCATAGACCACGCTGCCATCCGGAAGCTCGTTAATGACATTGAAGGGGTCCGGGGATGCCACGACATCAGGTCGAGAGGGTCGGTGAATTCCGTATACCTTGACCTCCACGCGCTCGTCGACCGCACGCTATCGATAGAGAATGCGCATCGTATCGCCGATGGCATCGAGAAAACTATTAAAGAGCAGTTCCCGGCCGTAGCCGATGTCATTGTGCATGTTGAACCTGATGCATCGTAACAAGTGACAGATCGTACCATTGCTTACAGTATTCCTTGACCAAGGGCAGATGCGGGATTAGAGCGGATTTAGCCGCCGAAGGCGGGTACCTCGGAGGGCCGCTGAAGGCGGACCGAGAATGAGCGATAATGCCGCGTTTGCCCTTCCCAGCGTGCATTTGTGAATCTGTTTTAGGTACAAATCAACCGAGATCCCCGAAGTCTACAAGATCAGCAAACTGATGGAGGGTGGACATTGCTTTGCTCGTGGTGCGAATCCCTGATTCTTCGACGGCGGCGATCGGATTCAGCCCCCCTACGATTATTATCCCGACCTTATCGAGTCCCACAGGCATTTCAAGGAGAGGCTGGTTCGGATTCCCGATCGTCAGGACGCCGCGAATGCCTTTTTTATACAGTTCCTCACTTAACTGTGTTGCCTTGCCGATGCTGACTACCGGTACCTCCCTGAAGCTTGCGAGGATTTTTCCGGAACGTTTTTTCACCGCGCCATTGACATCAGTCATCCTGCTCCGTATAAATATCTCGAGGGGGTCGAGAGACGATCCCTCGTAGCTTATCACAGCGGTAAAGCGTGTCGGTTCGGAATCCTCTATCTGCAGCACGCCGCCGAACTTGGACGTGATCGGTATCCCTGCCTTGAGGAATATGCCGTTTATTGTTACGCTGCATACTGTACCGAATGCGACCTGTCCCTGAGGCACAGGGACATCGCCGATCCTCTCTTCCCCTCGGCGCAATACAACCTTATCGCACATCACATAGGGCGAGGCAAACACAGGCTTCATGATCGCCAATGCCTCTTTCAGATTTTTTTCGGGGAAGTACGAGACGTTGATAATGATATCCCCTTCGTTTTTTTCAAGATCAAGGCTTGTGAGGAATGAGAGTGTCTCGATTCTGCTGCTCACGAATCCGATCTTTTCGGATACACGCGCAAGAGAGAGTTCTTCCCGTCCTTTACGGGTGATCTTTCTGCCCTCTTTGCCGAACACTTCTGTAAACCCCCTCTCATCAAGGATCCTCAGATGATACCGCACCGTCCTTTCCGTCAGAGCGATCCCGTGGGATTTCAACTGCCGTGAAATCGCGCGGGAGCCAAGAATCTCGTCCGGCTGCTGGTCAAGAACCTTGAGGATTGCAAGCATCGTTTTTGTCATGCGGCAACGTTCCTCCTTGATGATTGATATGACTTTGTGAAGAGCGGGCGGCGGTTTTCGCGGCCCGCTTCCTGCAGAATAATATGTATCTATGCTGCATCTTCAGTGCCGAACAGTATCCTGTCAGCTTCTTCCATGTCGGATTCCATAACAAAGGGAATTCCTGTTACATCAGTCGCCTCTCTTGTGAGAGAAACCAGGTCGTGGCGGTCGACGTACTGGAGAGAAAATTTTCTTGCGCCGGCCATGAGCTGCTGGAGGCCGATCTTGAGCCTGTCGCAGAAGGTAAACATGCCGATGGCGCCGTAAGGAAGTTTCTTGTACAGTTTCCCGTATTTTGCCTTCAGAGTCTCTGCGCCGACGAATATTTTTTCTGCGGAATCGCCGTATTTTTTTATCTCGGGCGGAAGTTTCTCTTCCGACAACCACTTCTGAATATTCTTTCCGACCATTGCCGGTATCATGGTTGCACGTCCCATACAGACCGCTTTCACAAAAGGAGCGCCGAGCGCAATTGCCTTAAATATGTGATCTTCGAGTGAGAATCCGCCTGCGATTGCGAGATCGGGAACGAATTTCCCCTTTGTCCGTAACTGGTCAGCAAATTTATATGCAAATGCCTGGAGATAAATGGTCGGTATTCCCCATTCATTCATCATCCTCCAGGGACTCATTCCCGTTCCTCCGCCGGAACCGTCTATCGTGAGCAGGTCGAGTTCTGCGTCAGATGCGTACCGTATTGCCCTTGCAAGATCGGCGACTCTGTATGCGCCTGTTTTCAGGGATACAAATTTTGCCCCCAGTTTCCTGAGATATTCAGCACTTTTCATGAAATTATCGTAATCGACCATGCCGAGTCTCGAATGTCTCTCGAACTCCTTGAATGCGCCTTCTTTAAAGGCCTTTTGAACAACCGGGTCCTCAGGGTCCGGGAGCACAACATAGCCTCTCCTCTTCAATTCAAGCGCCCTGTCGAGTGTTCTGAGCTTTACCTCACCGCCGATATTTTTTGCCCCCTGACCCCATTTCAGCTCGAGGCATTCCACTCCCAGCTTGTCAACGGCGTATTCAGGGGAACCGAGCCTGCCATCCTCAACATTCTGCTGCAGTACGATGGCGCCGTATCCCTCATACCATTCGTTGAATGTCTTCACCCTTTTTTCGAGTTCCGGCGAGCTTACCACTCTATTATTTTTTATTTCGGCATGGTGGTCCATTCCTACGATGTTCTCACCGATAACCACCATAATTCCCGATATTGCGCCGCCGATAGCCATCCCATCCCAGTTATCCCGAGCGATATTTGTTGAGCCCAGTGCGCCGGTAAAAATGGGGATTTTAAGCTTCACTTTATGCTTATTCCCAATGGTTGTCTCGGTCGAAACATGCGTAAAGAGCGCCTGGTCCGAGTCCGCCTCCATGCCTACTGCGCCTACGCATGTGCCCTGAATATTCAGATGCGAGTAATCTACCGGATATTCTTTCACAGCGCCGGCAGTTACTTTTCCAAAGGGCTGGGGGTATAAAACCTCTCTCCCCCTGAATGAAGATTTTCCTATTTCACAGAGACCGGGGCATCCGTCAAGACAGACAGAACATATACCTGAGGAGGGCGCGGGGTCTGATACCCTGTTTTTTGTTCCTGTGGCTGCACTTGCATTAGGTGTGCCGTAGTTCACTATTTTTTACCTCCATTAATTATTAAAAGCAGACTTGTCCCCTAAAATAGTTTCAGGGGACAAGTATTGCATCTAAACCACAATCAGCCTGCGACCGCAAAGAACATTATTTTGCACTCAGAATTTTCATTGCTTCCTTCCTGTAAGAATCCATCAGGTAAGGAATGCCTGTAACCTTGGCGCATTCTTCTGTAAGTGACATCAGTTCATTCCTCGTGATCGAATCAACATTAAAACAGCGTGCACCTGCCATCAGCTGCTGTAAGCCGACCCTTATTTTCTGTGAATAACTGTAAATACCGATCGCTCCGAGCGGAATATTTCTGATATCCTGGCTGCCTACGATATTTTTCACATCTTCATAATTTACAAAGATCTCTTCAACTTTGGAGCCGAATTCGCTGACGGTTTTCGGGAGATCGTTTGACTTAAGCCATTTTCCGATGTTCTTGCCGACCATGCCGGGGATCATTAATGCGCGGCCCATGCAGACTGCCTTGGTGTAGGGTGCGCCTAACGCCAATGCCTTGAATACGCCGTCTTCACTGCTGAAGCCGCCTGCAAAAGCGATATCAGGAACACGCTCGCCTTTCTTGTCAAGTATCTTGCAGAATTCTGCAGCAGCAGCATGCAGGTAGAGTGAAGGCATCCCCCATTCTTCCATCATACGCCACGGGCTCATCCCTGTTCCGCCGGGAGCGCCGTCTATGGTAAGCAGATCGATCTTGGCCCTGGAACTCCATTTGATCGCCATTGCCAGCTCCCGAAGACCATACGCGCCTGTCTTCAGCGTAATTCTCTTGAATCCGAGTTTTCTGAGCCTGTTTACTTCAGCGTAAAAACCTTTTTCTTCGATAAAGCCGAGACGGCTGTGACGCTCAAATTCCTTTATCGCGCCGTCTTTGAACGAGGACTGAACAATAGGATCAGACGGATCAGGGGTAACGATATAGCCGCGTTTCTGTAATTCAAGTGCGCGCTGCAGGGAGTGCACTTTAATCTCGCCGCCGATGCATTTTGCTCCCTGTCCCCATTTTAATTCTATGGTTTCAATGGCGTGTTTATCTATGATATATTCTGCAACTCCCAGACGGGTATCCTCTACGTTCATCTGGACAAGGATTTCTCCATACCCCTGATGATAGCGGCGATACATCTCGATCCTGCGGTCCATATCAGGCGCTTTTGTCACCTTGTTTTTGCTGTCTAACTCAAGGCCGGGGTCTATCCCGCAGACATTTTCTCCGCACACGAGAGTAACGCCCGAGAGCGCTGCTCCAACGGCAAAATGCTCCCAATTCTTGCGGGCAATTTCCGTAGAACCGAGTGCACCGGTAAAGATCGGAACTTTCATATTTACTTTTTTGGTCCAGCCATAGGAGGTCTCTGTATTGACATTCGGAAATTTTGCGGTGTCAGGGTCGCCTTTCTGGCCTTTGGGAAGTCCTTTGGCACCGAGAGCGTACCCGTGGATGTTCAGGTGAGAATAATCTATTGGATAGTTTTTGTCTCCGCCTGCGGTTATCTCGCCAAAAGGCCCCGGATAGAGCAGCTCTCTGCCTCTGAAGGTCGCCTTAAAAACTTCACAATTTCCCCTGCATCCGTCTATACATCTGGTACATATCCCGCTCATCGGGGCGACGCTTTTTGAACGATTATATGTTTTGGTTGCTTCATTTGAATTAGGTTGCTGCAAATTCATAAAATCTTCCTCCTTTAATAAGTTTGTTTTTTTTGATGTCGCACGAATAATTTGCGCCATTTGAGTCTGCTGAGGATTTTGTCCCTGCAATGAGACCTCAAAGGGCTGTTACAGACAACTCACTATTATATTTTCTTGTATCCACCTCCTTCTGTTAAGTAAATTTAAATTAATACTTGGAGAAATTAAGTATTTCTTATTGCTTCAGGCAAAAAAAATCCTTTGCCTCAGTAAATCAAAAAGACGTTCGCTCTTAAAGAAATTCTAAGAGCTTATGAAGAGTATTTCCGCGTTATCACCTCCTTCATTTTTTAATAACGATGTGACTTCTTCCTTCAGATAGAGAGAATCCCCCGGTCTGAGGGTTTCACCTTTACCGTTTATCGTGATTGCAATATCTCCCTTTACAACATACAAGAGTTTTTTCCCTTCGGTAAATAGCATGTCGCCCCTTGCCTTTGCATAGGGCTCAATGATAATGAGGCTGCCTGTCATGGTCCCGTTTTTAATAATACGGAAGCTCCGTGCGCCGCTGTCCTTATAGAGAAGCTGAGAAAAAGTTTTTTCTTTTCTGATGAGCCATTCAGCCTCTCCGGATTTTTTCTCGAATGTGTCGGAAAGGCTGACGCCAAGGGCGTTGCAAATCTGCATGAAAGAATGCAGCGAAGGAACTATCTGATTGCTTTCCAGCTGGGAAATGAAACTCGGCGTGAGATCAACCTTGTCCGCGAGGTCTTTCTGGCTGATGCCGCTTTTCATCCGCAATTCCCTGATTTTTGTACCGATTTCAAAGGAGGGCTCCTTTTTTACCGATGAAACAGAAATCGTGCCTTCGGCTATCTCATAGGAATGGGGCTTGAACGCTTCCCTGTTCGGACGGCCTTCAAGTTTCAGGGCCTTAATCCAGAGCTTGTCCTTCCGCTTGTACAATTCCAGGACCACCTGCGTTATATGACGCAGATTTGCCTTGAATTTCTGACTATGCGCGTCTTTTTCGAGCAGCCAGTATGCGACAGTGCCGAGATCATAGAGGCGCGGGCAGATATAAGTGAAAAATTTATATGTCCTGTTTTCATCTCCCCAGAGGTCCTGCATGCCGGTAAGGCTGTCGAAGACATACATTCCCCCTGACTGAAAATTGTCTTCCAATGAGTTGAGCAGCCCGGTGAACCGATCGATATTCCCCGGATCTTCAACCTTGATAACATTCAGGTGGGTAGGGTCATCATAGAATTTGGTGAACGCCTTGTCGTTTTTTCCTTTCCCTGCGGTAAAACAGTCGAGCAGGACAAACTTCTCCTTTGCAGGAACGGCGCCTATCATCTGAAGGATCGTATGGGGGGATTTGTTGAAGCTGATGTAAATAACATTCCGGTCTTCGGAGAAGGATTGACCGATAAAATGTGATACGAAGAGTTCAGGGGAAGTGCCGGCTTCAATCTCCCAGACGACGTTGTCGCCGACATAGAGGGAGTCTATGAGATTATCAAGATCAGTAATGCCGGATTGTATTTTTGGCATCGGCAAACGGTTACCTACTGTCATTAAGGTTAAATAATCCGGAAATTGTTTGTCAAGGAGCGGGGTTAACGCAGTGCAATAATGAGATTATAATAAAGCCATAAGAGATGGGATTTGAGAAAATAGTACGCTTCCTGAGGCAGGGTTTCGCTTCTAATTGTTCTGATTGCAGCCGGAATATCTATTGAGAGAGGGCAATTTTTTCTGCATCTCCCGCACGTGAGACAGAACGCAAGCTTTTGATGCGCTTCTTCCTGAGACAGGCTTTTATAGACAAGTCCTTTTCCGCCGAGATACTTCTCATCCGCAAAATCAGTCCCAATAGTATTGTACATGGGACAATGTAAAAGACAGTTCCCGCAATCGATACAGAAAAGCAGTTCTTTGAACCCCTTCCTGATGATTTCCGTCCTGTGGTTATCGAGCAAAATAAGACTAATTTCTTCCGGAGCATGGACACCCCGGAAAAATTTCTTCTCGACATCCGCTGTTTTGCTCACCCCGCTTATGATCTCTACAAAAGAAGGAATGAGGGAGCCGGTTGCGTTAAAGGAGATGACCTTGAGCATATTGAGTGCATCTTCCACCGAGGGATACACTTTATCGATTGACGTAACGACAATATGCTTTTGCCTGCGCATTACTTCGAAGATGTTTCCTTCGTTGTGGGCAAGGACGATTGCTCCTTCCTCTGCGGTTATGGCATTTGCACCGGTTATGCCGACACGGGCTTTTTTCATGGCGCTTTTTATTTCATCTCTCACAATTCTCACGATTTCGTTCGGATCTTCGCCGATTTCATGTCCGTAGAAACGAGCAAGTCCATGCGCAATCGTTTTTGCCGACAGATGTGAAGCCGGGCCGGTAGGATGCGACGGACTGCCTTTCATGATCTGCAGTATCCTGTCTCCCACATCTGTTTCGATACACTGAATCCCCCGAGATTCCAGTGCGGAAGTGAGGGAAATCTCTTTTGTGACATTCGATTTGGATTTCACCACGAATGCTTCATCGCCTATTTCCCGGAGCATTGCCGTCAGAGCTTCTTCTGCAGTATCCGCCCTGAAGACTTTAATCCCGTTTTCTTCCAATCTCCTGACTGTCTGTGAAATAAGCTCTGGATTGCCGACTGAAAGGATTCTTGCAGCCTTCAGCTTTTGAATTTTTTCGTCGAAATCACGGGGAATATTCTTTCTCTGCCTTTGTTTAACGGAAGTGAATGCCTTGCGGAGCGCAATAATCTCGTCAATGTTCATCTGCTGTGGATTGCGGTGAAATACATAAGGGCGGGGAAAAAGGCCCCGATTCCAATCGGGGCCTTCATGATACACACCGTAAAATTAGAGGATCGGCAGATATCGCTTGATCTCATAAGGATGGATCTGTATCCGGTAATCGTCCCACTCCACTTTTTTGCTGGTGATAAACTGCTCAAAGATATGATCGCCGAGGGTTTCTCTGAGCAGCTCGCTCTCCTCTGCGACTTCTATGGCCCTCTGGAGACTCCCCGGAAGCGTGTCTATGCTGTATTTCAGCCTTTCCTCCGCAGAAAGATGATACACATCCATCTCCATGGGGTCGGGCAGTTTATACTTTTTCTCGACGCCTTTTAGTCCGGCATTGAGCATACATGCAAAGGCGAGATAGGGATTACACGACGGATCCGGGGAACGGAGCTCGACACGCGTTGCCTTTTCCTTACCTGGTTTATAGAGAGGCACTCTCACAAGGGTAGACCTGTTCCTGCGTGCCCAGCATATATACACCGGTGCTTCATACCCCGGGACGAGGCGCTTATAGGAATTCACCCATTGGTTCAATACCAGGGTAATTTCCTTGACATGGGTGAGCAACCCGGCGATGTATTGCTTGGCCATTTCAGAGAGGAAATACTGGTCCTTCGGATCGAAGAAGGCGTTTTTATTGCCTTTAAAGAGGGACTGATGCGTATGCATGCCGCTTCCGTTCTGCCCGAATATCGGCTTCGGCATAAAACTGGCATAGACATTATATTGTTTTGCGATCTCTTTTACGATAATCCTGTGCGTCATCACGATATCGGCCATGGTGAGGGCGTCTTCGTACCGCAGATCGATCTCATGCTGGGAGTGGGCGACTTCGTGATGTGAATACTCGACCTTGATCCCCATCATCTCCAATGCGAGGATGGTATCGCGCCGCAGGTCTTCCGCAGCATCAAGGGGATAATCGAAGTACCCGCCTTCATCCAGAGGCTCCGTAGTCTTATCGTTTCTGAAATAGAAATATTCAAGCTCCGGACCGACATAAAGGGTATACCCTTTTCTGCTGGCTTTTTCGAGATTCACCTTCAGGATATACCTCGGATCGCCCTTGTAGGGAGAGCCGTCGGGTTCAAAGATGTCGCAGAACATCCGCGCGACCGCTTTTTCCTTCGGCCTCCAGGGCAGGATCACAAAGGTGGTCGGGTCAGGCCGCGCTATCATATCGCTCTCATCAATACGCGCAAAACCCTTAATGGAGGACCCGTCAAAGCCCATGCCTTCATTAAAGGCGAATTCGAGTTCATCCACCGGCACTGCAAAGCTTTTCAACTGACCATGGATATCGGTAAACCATAGCCGTATAAACTGCACGTTGTGTTTTTTCACGAGTTCCATAACATCTTTTTTGTCTCTTGGTTTCCTGCCATTCTTAATCTGTGCTGCCATAGTGTCTCCTCCTTGTGCGTGCTGCATTGTTGCTGTTCATTCTTTACCCTTTCAGAAAAAAATACCGGTAAAAACTCTTTGCTCTGCCCGAGTATTCTTCATGGATTTTTTCTGTCTCTCTTTTCATGGCGTCGAGGTCAGGCGTATCCCTGAACCATTCGGCTATCATATCCCTGGTAACCTCCATGTGAAACTGAAAACCATACACATGCCTGCCGAACCGGAATGCCTGGTGTTTGTAGCGCTGGGAGCTTGCCAGCACTACCGCACCGGGAGGAAGATTGAACGTGTCGCCATGCCAGTGAAATACCTTGAACTTTCTCCAGAAATCTCCCACAGCGGGATGGATCGCAAGCTGTCTCATCAGCGCGTCCTTCAGGCCGTCCCCTGTGAGTTCGATATGGTACCAGCCGATTTCTTTTTCAGGTCCCGGATATACCTCTGCGCCAAGGCAATATGCGATCATCTGTGAGCCAAGGCATATCCCGAGCACTTTCATGTCCCTGTTGATGGCCTCCCTGATTATGCGTGAACCGGTAAGGAGATGAGGATATTGTTCCATTTCGTAGACGCCCATAGGTCCGCCCAGCACAACAAGTGCATCGAATTTGTCCAGGGGAGGAGCTATTTCTCCTTCACCGATTTCGACGATGCGATAGGGGATATCCTTCTTTTTGAGGAAAGTCTCTATTGTGCCGGGACCTTCTGCAGTGATGTTCTTAAGGATGAGGACTGCCATATACCCTTTCTGTAATGAGCAAAATCTTTTTTCTTATGTCTTTAATCCGATGAAGCAGCTTTTCTTCAGAGGAGTCACCGAGAAACCTTACTATTATATCAATAAGTTCCGAATCTTTCCGCAGGACGCCTTCTTCATTGAGTCTCAGTATGGTTTCGACAGTTCTCAGGAACCTGTACGCATTCAGAAGATATTCTTCCGTCTCCCTGTCAAGGATAGCATAGTGCGCAAGCCTTTTTATAGCGGCAACCGTATTATGGAGAACGAGGTCCGGGATGTCTGCGCAGTGTTTTAATTGAAGATACTGGACGACGAATTCCATCTCCTTGATACCGCCGGGACCGAGTTTAATGTCATATCCGGAAGATTCCTTCGAGAGTTCGCGGACAATTCTTTTCCTCATATCCTTTATATGATGGCTGCCCACTTCACGGGCCCTCTGCAGAACAATCCGTTTTCTCATCTGCTGGAACGCAGCAAGGAGGGACATATCTCCGGCAACAGGCCGCGCCCTGAGGAGGGACTGTATCTCCCACGGTTGAGCGGATTTCAGGTAATAGCTGGAATACCCTTTGATATTGTTGACAAGGATTCCGCCTGAGCCATCGGGTCTCAGGCGCATATCGATTTTATAGGCAACCCCTTTTTCAGTGTATTCGGAGAGAAGTTTTATGCATTCCTTGGCAACTGAAGTCCCCTTGCTGAAAGACCCGTTGCGGTCCCGTGTCCTGCCTTCACTGATGAACAGGAGATCGAGGTCGGAGCCGATATTCAATTCCCGTGCGCCGAACCCTCCGAGGCCAACCACAGCAAAGCCTGTCTCTTTGTGGAGATAGTGCACAATTGCACGGAGGACCGCATCTGCCAGCATACTTAATACATGGCAAAAACCGAAGATGTCGAGAGATCCTTTGAGGAAGAGCATGCCGGTCTTCAGCTCTTCGTTCAGCTTGAAGTCTCTTAAGGCGTTCATGGGGTCGCGCGTGCGCGCGAAGACATTCATAAGTCTTTCCTGCAATGCCCGGTAATCCATCCTGATATCGGGATATTCGAAAAGACCTTCCAGGTTTTCACTGCTCAGCAACATCCTCGTCAGGTAGCTGCTCGCAGACAAGGTATCTATAATGATCTCCCGTGTGTCGCTCCTCTGGAGCAGGAGGTCTATATATGAAGCGTGATGGCCGATCTTTCCGAGGAACGTGACAAGCATGGAAAGCGTGGTGTCCTTCTGAACGGATTTCATGATGAGTTCAAGGAAGAGCGGGACCGTCTTTTTCAGCAGGGTCCTTTCCCGTAATGTTTTTCCGATGGTCATCTGTTCCTGAAGGGCGCTGATATGCATGAGGGCTGCAGCAGGAGACTTGAAGCCCTTAAACGCAAGATATTCCAGGAGCGCGTTCTCAGGCAATTCATCTTTCAGAGACAGCAGGTCATCCTGCACGGCATCAGCGGAGCCGAGCAGTGCATTGTACATATCCCTGACCTTGAGTCTTTTCAGTCTCAGATGAGCAGTGAACGCAGCGGTATCCCGGAAACTCATTTTTTGCGAAAGGGTTGCGAGTTCATCAGGCAGCGTAGGCAGCGTATAGAGCTGCATATCGTCTCTCATCTGGAGAATATGTTCAATTTTCCGTAAAAACGTATACGTATCCGACAGCAATTCCGTATCTACGGCGGAGAGCAATTTTTCCTGAACAAGCGAGTTCAGAATTGCCGGGAGGGCGCCCGAACGCAGGGCTGTTCTCTCTCCACCGTACAGAAGCTGAAAGGCATGCACGAAGAATTCAATTTCCCTTATGCCGCCGTATCCGCGCTTGATGTCATTGATATCGGCGATGGAATCGATTTTCTTCTTGAGCGCTTTCATTTCTTCAATGTCGTTGTAATCCAGCGATCTTTTCCAGACAAAAGGCTCAATCATTCGTATGAATGCGGTGCCGAGTTCCTGAGAACCTGCAATCGGGCGCGCCCTGATGAGGGCAACCCGCTCCCAGGTTTTTCCCCATGCCTCATAGTACGAGCGGCAGGAATCGAGAGAAAGGGAAAGGTCTCCTTTCTGTCCATTCGGCCTTAAACGCAGATCCACCCTGTATGCAATACCGTCTTCAGTCATTGCCTGAAGAAGATTCGTCATGGTTTCGGTGAGCATGCAGCAATACTCGTGAGAAGAAATGGTATGGTGTCGAATGCCGAACGGATTGAGCACTCCTGTAGAAACGCTTTTCTCGGATTGATAGACCGTGATGATATCAATATCAGAACTATAATTGAGTTCTTTCGCGCCGAGTTTCCCCATGCCGATGACGGCAAATGCATTTGCTCTCAACATGCCGAACTTTCTTCTCATGAACGTGAACGACATATCGATGGCAATTTCCGTGATTGCTTCCGCCAGGATGCTTAATTCCGACATGCTCTCATGGAGGGTTGTGACAGAGGTAATATCCCTTATGGTTATGAGGAGGAGGTGGTATTTTTTCATTTCCCGAAGCAGTTTCATGGCATGCTCCTTGTAGACCGGAGCGCGGTCCTCATCCCTGAAAGAGGCATAGGAACCGTAAGCGTCTGAAAGGATCTTCCCTTTATCGAAAGGGAGAGAGAGTGCTGCCAAAGCGCGGGACAGCTGTGACGGATTTTGTATGCTGTAGTCGGCAAGGAACTGACTGTATGAGAATAACCTGGCGATCGGAACGATTTCATGCGCGTGCTCTTCGAGAAAAACCGGGTGTTCCCTGAAAAGCCTTTCGAGATTATTCAGTGCCCGTTCGGGATCAGGAGTTGCAGACGCTGCTTCCTGTATTAAGTTGTTTATATTCATCGGAAATTTTGATATTATAACGCAGATCACAGACAGACCGGAGGTGGATATATGAAAATGATCTCTGCAGTCATTAAACAGTTTAAGCTCGATGACGTGAAAGATGCACTTTCAGCCGCAGGTATCCAGGGGATGACCGTAACTGAGGTGAAAGGCTTTGGAAGACAGAAGGGGCATGTCGAGATTTACCGGGGGGCAAGCTTTGAGGTACGTTTTATACCGAAACTGAAAATCGAGGTCGCGGTCCCCGACGACAAACTTGAAGAAACCGTGAAGATTATACAGACGTCAGCGCATACCGGCGAGATCGGAGACGGAAAGATATTCATTTATGAACTGAAGGATGCCGTGAGGATCAGAACGGGGGAGAAGGGCGAAGCAGCTCTTTGATGAACAGGAGGAGATACAATGAAAAAAGCTCTTGGTATGTTCATAATAATTAGTTTTACCCTATGGTATGCATTCAATGTTGCTCATGCCGGTATATGGGACAAATGCAAGGTCTGTCACAATGGGAGTACGGCTCCTGAAGAACAGACCCTGAAGAAGAGATATAAAACAGCGGATGAATTCATGAAAGCTGCGAAAGAGTCGCCTAACCCGATGATGAACAACTACAAGGGCGAAGCAGACCTGAAAGAAGCAGCGCAATATCTCGGTTTGAAGTAAACGTTCCTTCAAATAGTATTGTTGCCGCCGGTACTCGCAGGATGGGATAATCGAGCAGACTGCTTTTTCTGTTACAGCGGAAACTGCAGATCCAGTATCCTTTTTTTCAATATCAGCATCTCAAACGCAATGGCGGCCATGGATGCGAGCATCGACAGAAAGCCGACATTCGCATTCAGTACAGCGCTGTTGCCGTTATCGGCGTAGAGGAGGGCGATGATTTTTTCTCTGATCGTTATCGGCAGGATCAGGGAATCCTGCGGACTGCCGGCGAGGATGTTTATGAGGACTTCATTGCCTTTGATGTTCATTATCGGGCCTCTGTAATTGCTCTTGCTGTTCAGGATTTCAGTGAAGAGCGGCGAGTCTTTGACCGCAAGATGGACCTTCTCAATGTCAAGACCTCTTGCCTTCCAACCGTCAACACTGCCGCCTTTTACCGTAAACAGGGCGACGCGCGATGCGATTTTATAGGTCTCATTGATGAGTATCCCCGCGATATCTTCGGTGTCTTTTACTTCCGTAAAGGCGGCTTTGATCTTCTGAACGGAACTTTCCTCAATCTTGATATCCGGGTCGAAGCGGTCTTTCAGGCTGATAAACCGTACGTCACGTTTCAATCCGTAATATTTTTCCATGGCGAACAGCAGTCTCAATTCCGTAATGACATAGGGGATGATGTCGAAACCGGTCATAAAGCGGAGTTCGTCGATATCCTTTATGTCCTTCGGGTTGAGCATTGCGGTAAAGAGCCTGCTCCGTTCCTTCCTGAAAGGCAGGATTTTGTATTTGTCAACGATTTCCGTACTGATGGAACGGATGATTTCTTCGGGGATATCGTTCAATTGTTCGGGGGACACTGAAGGAAGTCTGAAATGCCTGCTCAGGAATTTCGATAACTCCTCCTCTTCGATAAAACGCAGCTCCACAATATTCGTTCCGATCCTCCCGCCGAATTGAACCTGTCTCTTGAGGGCCTGATCGAGCTGTTGTTTTGTGATGAGCGCTTCTTTTACTAAGGCTTCTCCCAGCTTCATACGCGTATTATACACCTTTCAGTAAGGCTTCAGAATGGCCTCGTTTTCTGAGCGGAGAGGTTGTGTACTACTTCGGCGCCGATCAGAAAGATGCAGGAGGAGTAAAACACCCAGAGGAGAAAGACGACGAAAGCGGTCAACGGCCCGTATATCGTCCCGAATTGAACGACTGTTCCGACATACCACGTAAAAATATGTTTTGCGATTTCGAGGAAGACCGTTGCGAATAAAGCGCCTGAGAGCGCATTGGAAACCTTTACGTTGATCTTCGGAAAAAAGATATACATGACGGTAATGGTGAGCCATACCATCAGGAACGGTACGGCAAACTGCAGGAGAAACACTGTGATCAGTCCCATGCGGACTTCGGGGAAGACCCCCCGGAGCGTTTTCAGCAAGGGGATGAGCGTCGTTGCAATAAATGAGATAAACAGCATAAGGATCAGAAAGGTGATGATGACCAGCGACAGGATGATCGACCACAGGAATGTTCTCTTCCTTTTTACCTTGAAGATGGTGTTCAGCGCGTTTTCGATTGAGGCAAAGACCTGTATGGAAAGGATGCCGTACAGCAGGAGGCTGAATGTTCCGATTCCCTTGAACGCTATGAGCTTCCGGAGTTCGTTCGTGATACCCTGTGTAATATCAGGGAAGAAGCTGCTCAGCTTTGAAGAGAAGAATTCATAGAACCCCTGATAATGTCCGAGAATGTATCCGAATATGGTGATAAGGAAGAGGCAGAGAGGCACGAGGGCCATCATCGAAAAATACGAAAGTGAACCGGCGAGTACTATGCCGCCGTCCCGAAAAAAATCCGCAAAGCTTTTCAGAACTATTCTCGGGTACTTCACCTGTGCTTTTTCTTTTCCTTCTGACTTGCCTTGAGGTAAATTCTGATCGGCGTTCCCTTGAAGGTATAGGCATTTCTCAGCACTTTCTCAAAATGCCGCCTGTGCGAGTCCTTTATCCCCGCAGGATAATTTGCAAACAACGTAAATGACGGCGGGTCGGTCTTTACCTGGGTAATGTAGAAAAGCTTTACTTCTTTCCCCCGGTAGAGCGGCAGCGATATCTTCGACGCCATTTCCCCGAAGGACTTATTGAGGTCCGCGGTCGATATCCTCTTTTTCCGTTCTTCGATGATCTCGTCAACAAGGGAGAAGACTTTCGTCACGCGTGTCTTCTCCAAAGCCGATACGGTCAGGAGGGGCGCATAGTGCATGAACCACATCTTTGCGGCGAGTTCTCTCTCTAATTTTTCATAGGTCTCATCGGGGTTTTCCACGAGGTCCCATTTATTCAGGAGAAAAACAGCGCCTTTTCCGTAATCCGCCACAATGCCTGCAATCTTCTGGTCCTGATCAACAATGCCTTTTTCCGCATCAATGACAATCAGGGCGACATCACACCGCTCGATGCTCCTCAGCGCTCTTACCATCGAGAACCGCTCGACCGAGTAACCTGTCCGGTCTTTTTTCTTCATCCCCGCAGTGTCAATCAGAAGATACTTACGGCCGTAATAGGTACAGACACTGTCAATGGAATCGCGCGTTGTCCCCGGCAAAGGGCTGACGATCATCCGCTCTTTACTCAGGAGCGTGTTGACGAGCGTAGATTTGCCGACATTCGGCCTTCCCACGACCGCAATCTTCGGGTAATCGGTTTTCTCCTCCTGGTAGGCAGGGAAAAGAGAAACGAGGTTATCCATGAAATCGTCGAAGCCGTAACCGGTTGCTGCGGAGAGAGGCCACAGTTGGTCCGTCCCGATGGGATAAAAATCGTAGAGCCTTTCCTCACGCGTCGGTCCGTCAATTTTGTTCACCGCCCACAGCACTGTTTTCCCCGAAGTCCTCAGCAGCGTTGCAAGTTCTCTGTCGGATGGGGTGAGTCCCTCCTTGCCGTCGAGCATCTGGACGATGACATCCCCTTCATCAACCGCAAACATTGCCTGTTCTGTCACCTGTTTGACTATATCGTCTGAAGGGCCTGCATAAAATCCTCCCGTGTCAACGACAAAAAAGTTTTTCCCCTCCCATTCGGCGTCGAGATAGTTTCTGTCTCTCGTGACTCCGGGGATGTCTTCGACGATCGCGGTATGCGACCCCGTCATCCTGTTAAAAAGCGTGGATTTCCCGACGTTTGTTCTTCCGACGATCACTACAACCGGTTTTGCCATAGCTTTAATTGTACACTAAATGGACGATTAACCCAAAAGGATGAATATGGAAGGTTGACAGGCAGGCATAGGGGCATCTCTCCTCAGCGAGTCGCCGGGGCGACAAAACCCTGCTGATGCAGAATCTGACTTCTGGTCATATTTTTTTGAATTATATGACATTTTATATGCTCTTGTGACGGCTTTCCGCCTACGAAGGTGCTGCCACCAGGATTTTCTGCCCCTACGCCTTCCTGTGTATTCGATAGTAGCCGCAGGCTTTCCGCCCCGGCGGATCGCTGAGGTGATGCCTGCGTTTGTAAGGCATTGAATACACGCAAACTAAAGTTTGCGGCTACATTGTTATTGCTACTGATGAAATACCAGAGAACTCCTCCATCATCTCCATCCACAGTGTGGCCGCATCCTGCAGGGAATCATCGAATGCGGGATATCCGGGATTGACTTCAAGATGGTCGAGCAGCGAATCGCAGAAATACCAGTTGCACCCCGACGGCCGCATCGGGCGTTCCAGAGTGCAGCCGGTTTCGGCAAGGAACTGACAGGGGGATGCATCATCTGTTCCGAATTGTAATGGCGGCGGCTTGATGCCTAATGCGTGGAGATACACAAGGTCTTCAAAGAGATAATACCCGTGTTTGCTGATACAGCATACATTCCTGCATTGCGGGCAGACGATTTCTGTCGCCTGCTGGATAACAGGGCTGATTTTCTCTACACATGCCTTTATTTTTTGGCAATCGATTTTAGTTCTTGCAGGGGGAGGTCGTTTCGATGAAAAATGCTTCTAAAGAAAGGACTGTCTGGTGATATACCTGCGCGTCCTTGCAATCAGGATGCTCAATCAAACAACAACCTCGAAGATAAATTCTATTTCAACAGGCGAATTCAGCGGGAGGACAGTAACGCCCACGGCAGCCCGCGCGTGTCTGCCGGCCTCGCCGAAAATTTCATGGATAAAATCCGAGGCTGCATTCAACACCTTCGGCTGGTCGGTAAAATCAGGGGATGAAGCAATATACCCCGTTATTTTCACGCACCGTTTTATCGCATCGAGGTTTCCCACATAGGCTTTTACTACTGCCAGTGCGTTGATTGCAGCAGTTCTGGCATCTTCCCTTCCCTCATCGAGAGTGACCGCATCTCCGAGTTTCCCTGTCCTCGTCAATGTGCCTTCTCTCAGGGGGAGAATACCGCTTATAAAAAGGAGGCTGCCGGACTGAACGAGCGGTACGTACGAACCCAGCGGGGAGGGAGCTTTCGGGAGTTCAATGCCTAATTCTCTCAGTTTATCTTCAGGCGACATTATGCGCCTACTTCCTCCGGAGTCCCGATTCTTCCGAGCACTGCCGACGCTGCGGCAACTGCCGGATTCGAGAGATACACTTCGCTTTCCGGATGACCCATCCTGCCGACAAAGTTCCTGTTCGTGGTTGCGAGCGCCCGTTCCCCTTTTGCGAGGATGCCCATATACCCACCGAGGCACGGTCCGCATGTGGGAGTCGATACCGCTGCATCTGCTTCAACGAAGATATCGAGCAGCTTTTCCTTCATCGCCTGCCGGTATATCTTCTGCGTTGCCGGAATCACGATCATCCTCACATTCGGATTGACCTTCTTTCCCTTTATCACCATTGCCGCTTCTCTCAGATCCTCAAGACGGCCGTTTGTACAGGAACCGATGACGACCTGGTCGAGAGAAACTGCTGACAATTCGGAAGCGGGTTTCGTATTTGAGGGGAGATGCGGACACGAGACTGTGAGGGGGATCTTCGAGCAGTCGTAATCCCTGATATCGACGTAGTGCGCTTTTTTGTCGGATTTGTAAAACACCGGAGGTCTTTTCGCCCTGTTTTTTTCATATGCTTTTGTAACTCTGTCAGGGACAATGATGCCGCTCTTTCCTCCGGCCTCTATTGCCATATTGCAGATGGTGAGACGTCCGTACATCGGGAGATTCTGTATGATATCTCCTTCGAATTCCATCGCCCTGTAAAGAGCGCCGTCAACTCCTATATCCCCGATCGTATGAAGGATAAGGTCCTTGCCGCCGACCCATTTATTGAGCTTGCCGTGATAGATGAATTTCATTGATTCAGGCACCTTGAACCAGCATTCCCCGGTCGCCATCGCAGCAGCAACATCTGTGGAACCGACGCCGGTAGAGAATGCGCCGAGGGCGCCGTAGGTGCAGGTATGGCTGTCTGCGCCGATGACAACATCGCCGGGCACTACAAGCCCCTCTTCCGGGAGAAGGGCATGCTCGACACCCATCCTGCCGACTTCGAAATAGAGACTGAGGTTGTATTCCCGCGAAAAGACCTTCAACAGCTTGCATTGCTCTGCTGCCTTGATATCCTTCTGGGGGGCAAAATGGTCGGGGACCATGGCAATTCTGTCTCTGTTGAACACATCCGTTGCCCCGATCTTTTTAAACTCGGAAATCGCGATCGGCGCTGTTATGTCATTGGCAAGGATAAGGTCAACCTTCGCATTAATGAGTTCTCCCGGCGAAACCTTCTTCCTGCCTGAATGTGCTGCAAGTATCTTTTCAGTGATGGTCATGTTTTCCTCCAATAAACAACCTGGGATATTATACCTGAGAGGCTCCTGCAAAAGTCATGCAATCCTGATGCAGCCGCAAACTTTAGTTTGCGTGTTTTCGTTGCCGCATAAACGCAGGCTATCACCTCGCGATCCGCCGGGGCGGAAAGCCTGCGGCTACCAAAAAATGGATTTTTGCAAGCGCCTACAACCACTATTTAGAGTCTGTGTATAAACTCATAGTTTGTCATCCTCCGGCTTGACCGGGGGATCCAGAAGGCAGTGAAAACACTGGATTCCCGCCTTCGCGAGAATGACGGATTTTTTTAATACAATACTTTAAACACAGACACTATTTATGACGGGTTTTATGGTAAAATGAAACTCATCACGGCAGGCAATCTTATGACGAAAAAGATCAATAAAATTCTTATCGCAAACAGAGGCGTTACCGCTGTCAGGATAATGCATACCTGCAGGGACCGTAAAATCCCGACTACGGCTGTTTACAGCACCCCGGACCGTCTCTCGCATCATGTGTTTATGGCTGATTCAGCAGTGCATATTGGCGAAGCGCCTCCTGCTGAATCATATCTGAATATGGAAAAGATGATTGCCGCTGCCATACAGAGCAGTTCTGACGCTGTCCATCCGGGGTGGGGGTTCCTTGCGGAAAACCATAAATTCGCCCAGATGGTCATCGATGCGGGATTAACCTGGATAGGTCCGCCGCCGGACGTGATCAGCGCGCTGGGAGATAAGATACAGGCTAAAATTCTTGCTCAGAAAGCCAATGTCCCCACCATACCGGGGATTATTGATGTTGAAAACGCCGAGCAGATCAGGAAGTGGATGAAGACCGATAAGGTTGCTTTCCCTATCATGATTAAGGCGGTAGCGGGCGGCGGTGGCAGAGGCATGGTCAAGGTCGAGAATAAAGACCAACTCCCGCAGGCTGTTTCACAGGCCCGTTCGGAGGCGAGGAAGTCATTTGGAGACGAAAGGATACTCGTCGAAAAATATGTAGAACGCGGCAGACATATCGAAGTCCAGATAGTCGGAGATGAGCATGGCAATGTGGTGCATCTCTATGAAAGAGAGTGCACCATTCAGAGGCGTAATCAGAAGATTGTCGAGGAAGCGCCGTCGCCGTCGATCGATGAAGATCTCCGGAAAGAGATCTGTTTCACCGCAATACGATTGATGCGTGAGATAGGCTACCAATCCGCCGGGACCGTCGAGTTTATTTTCGATTCATTGACAAAGAAATACTATTTTCTCGAAGTGAACACGCGCCTGCAGGTGGAGCATGGCATTACAGAGCTCATCACCGGAGTGGATATCGTCGGAATCATGATCGATGTGGCGATGGGCAGGAAGCTCCCGTTCAAGCAGGCAGATGTGCATCCGAACCGGTGGGCGCTCGAGGTCCGGCTGAATGCAGAGGACCCGAAGAATTTCAGCCCTTCTTTTGGTACGATCACGAGGCTTCAGGTGCCGCAGGGCCCCGGTGTGAGGATCGCCTCCGGCGTATATGAAGGCGCTGATATACCGCCGTATTACGATTCGCTCTTTATGCTCCTGATAACAGCAGGCGCGGACAGGGGCGATGCGATCCAGGTTATGGACAGAACGCTCAGCAGAAACCTCAGGGTCGAGGGAGTGAAGACTCTTGCGCCCCTGCTTTTGAGCATCATACGGCATCCGGCCTTTGTCTCAGGGGACTTTTCAACCCGGTTTATCGAAGAACATATGGATGAACTGATTTCGATGTTCAAGGAAACGAACAGTGAAGACGAGATTCTGAAGATCGCCCGCTATGTCGCGGAGATATCCGCCCTTGGACCTCAGTCATGGATGTAAACAGGACATGAACGATTACCTTTTTGCCAAACCCGGCATGAAGCCAAAAGAGATTGTGAAGGCGGTCCGTTCACTGAAGGGCGTTTGCTTCACATCAGTCGGGATGCGTGACGCAGGTCAGTCCGATTTTAAAAACCGGCACCGGATTTATGACCTTGCCACCCTTGCGCCTTATTATAACCGGATGGGGCTGTTCAGCTCAGAGTGCCACGGCGGCGCACGATGGCATGTCGGCGTCATGAACAGGAGGGAGAGCCCGTTCGAGGAGATTGACATCCTGAGGCAGCAGATGCCGAATGTTCTTCTGCAGACCCTGGTGAGGGAGACAAATCTCTGGGGATACCGTCCGTACCCCAGGAATGTCATCGAGCATGTCGTTTCCCGGGTCGATATCGATGTATGGAGATGTTTCTCTTTCCTGAACGATGTGAGGAACATGCGCACTGTTGCGGAAGTCGTGATGAAAAGAGGAAGGCTCTTCGAACCTTCTGTCTCTTTTACGACCGCTGATTGGGCAACCAACGAATATTATCTGGGTCTCGTGAAGGAGATAGTCGATCTCTGCGGAGGGACAGGCGAAATCATTTTCTGTGTCAAGGATATGGCCGGAGTCGGCAGCATCCACCGTGTCAGCAGCCTCATCGACTCAATAAAACAGAAATTTCCCGAGCTGGTCATCCACTACCACAGGCATATCACAGACGGCCTTGCGATGCCGGCAATGCTCGCCGCAGCAAAAGCCGGAGCGAAGATTTTCGATGTCGAGGAGGATTCCCTGGTCCGCTTTTACGGACATTCACCGATGCTGGGAGTCCAGGCCTACTTTGAAGAAGCCGGCATCCCGGTCAATCTTGACAGAAAAGAGGCAGAGGCAGCGGTGCAGAAGGTGCGTGAATGGATAAATTACTACGACTGGGCTGAATCGCCGTTTAAGGGATTTGATCATACGGTTACCTATCACAAGATGCCGGGCGGCGCATTCCCGAGTTCTTTTGAACAGGCCGAGAAGGGTGGGTTCCTCCATTACATGCCTGCGGTCCTTAAGGTAATGTCTCTCTATAACAAGATCATCCATTATTTCGATGTTACCCCCGGATCACAGATTACCTGGGTGACCTGCAGCGGAATAGTAAATAAATATGCCAAGGCAAAAGGGGATGCAGGCGTCAGGCATCTTATCGAATTTCTCACGAAATTCATTGACGAAAAATCTCTGTCATTGGAGAAGATGAATACCGATGAACAGGAAGAAATCCTTGGCCTTTTCAAAAGCGCTCCGGGTGATTTCAAAAATCTCATCCTCGGCCATTACGGAAAGCTTCCCATGGGTTGGCCGCCGGACTGGGTTTACCAGAGCACATTCGGCGATGAATGGGAACAAAAGATAAAAGAACGCATCGAGCTTTCACCGCTCGATTCCATGGAAGACGACGATCTCGAAAAGCTCAGAAACGAGCTTGCTGATTATATCGGAAGAAATCCCTCAGAAGAGGAGTTTATTCTTTTCCTTATGCATCCGAAAGACGCCCTGAATATGATCGAGTTCAGGGAAAAATACGGAGAAACACCTCTGGTATTGCCGACCGATGTCTGGAGGTCAGGGCCTGAAAAAACCCGGCGATAAGGTGGACTTTGAGCTTTTGGGGAAGCCGTACAGTATAGAGCTCGTCTCTGTCGGTGCAGAACATGAGGGCTTGGTCCATGTCGTCATGCGCGTGAACAACAAAACAAGGGTTTACGCTGTCGAGACTCCAAGGGCGAAAAAGGTCGAGATCAGGATGGCAAGGACATTGAACGAGATCGGCGCGCCGATCAACGGCAATATCTGGAGGATCGGCAATCCCGAAAGAGGCGCGCTGAAAGTCGGCGATATCGTCCATAAGGGAGAAGAGATCGCGAACCTCGAAGCCATGAAGATGGAAAACGTCATCAACGCGCCGTTTGACGGCCAGATAACAGAAATCTGCGTAAAGCTCAACAGCTTTGTCGTCGAGGGGCAGACCCTCTTTGTTCTCGAAAAGACCTGAAACACCACCCCTGAAGGCGCTGCATAGACAAGAGTGATATGAACCCTATCTGTATAGTAGACGATGAATCTTCCATCTGTTCCATAGTAGCGAGCATCCTGAAGGACGAGGGGTATCAGTCCATCATATTTCCTGATGCGGAGAGCTTCTGGCAGAGGCTTGATACAATGGAGCCCTCTCTCGTCATGCTGGATATCTGGCTCCCAGGCACAGACGGTTTGCAACTTCTGAAACGTCTGCATGGCCGATTCCCCGCACTCCCCATCATCATGATGAGCGGACATGCCGGCATCGAGGCGGCGGTTGCCGCCATAAAGGCCGGTGCCTACGATTTTTTGGAAAAACCGCTGCATATGGAGGTATTACTCGACAAGGTGAAGTCTGCCCTTAAGCATCGACCTTCTATGAGCGGCGCGACCCTGCCTTCGGATACGAGGCTTGAGATCGTCAGTGCCGACCTTTTGATGCCTCCAGGCATGGTGGAGGCGGTGGATTCCCCTGAACCTCAACGCACTCTCAGAGGGAATGTTGTCCTTAACGGTATAGGGCTTCTGAGCGGCCGGAACACAGGTATCATTCTGAGCCCCCTTGGGATCAATGAAGGGATCGTTTTTCAAACTCTCGACGGTCAAACCATCCGTGGACATATCACCTCCCTGGAAAATTTCTCCCAAACTGTCTCATTGAAGACCTTCTCTGCCAACTCCACCACCCTGGACAACGGCAGGCAGCAGGTGCGCACTGTTGAACACCTGATGGCGGTTCTTTCCATGTACGGCATAACCAACGTGCTCATAAAGGTCGACGACGAGGTGCCGAACATAGACGGCTCCGCCAAGGACTTCTGTGATCTCATAGTACAGGCAGGGATAGAGGAACAGCGAGCCTTCACCAGGGTTGCTGTCATCCGCCAGAAGCTCGGAGTGGGAAACGAGGAGAGGCATGAAAAGCATCTCTATGCGGAGCCCTTTGAAGGGTTCGAAATATCGATGAGGGTTGATTACCCTCCACCCATAGGTGAACAGATTCTCACTTTCAATCCTGAAAAAGAATCTTTTGCAAAAGAAATAGCCCCTGCTCGCTCATTCAACACCTTTGAGAATATCGAAATAGCCCAGAAGCTTGGGAAGGTCGGAGGCGGGTATCTCCATTCCCATATCATCATGTACGAAGGCAAGGTTATCAATACGGAGCTCCGTTATCCCGACGAATTCGTGCGTCACAAGATATTGGACCTGATCGGAGACCTCTACCTCCTCGGCTTCTCCATCAGAGGACGCATTACCGCCAACATGACCTCTCACAGTTACAATCAGGCCCTGGTGGAACGCTTGTACCAGGCTATCCAAAGCAGCTCCAGATGAAGGTGAAAAAAACCTTTCTTTCACAAGACCCATACCATGCTACTTTCTCTCATTTGTCCCATGCTTTGCTAATATAGTAAAATGATTCGGAAAATAAATTTTACGTATCCTGTGATGAACTATGAACCGAAATAAGATATGTCCTGATTGCGAAGTTGAGTATCTGCCGCATATCGAGAAATGCGCTGATTGCGGCGCGGTCCTCCTGTTGCACGAGGAGCATAAAAGGGCACAGGAGGAACGGAAGCGGGTGGCGGCGAAGGCCATTGAAAACGCAGTCATGGTCAGGAAGGGCGACCTGAAGTGGTTGGGCGAGTTGTCAGATGTTCTCATTGATTCCGGCATTCCCTGCACGATTACCTCCGATTCCGGCTGTAACACATATCGCTGCGGCGAGAAATTACGGTTGGTCGTGGCTGCAGAGGATTTTGCAAGGGCCCATGAGCGTATTGAGGAATACTTCAGGGAATTGCATCCGGAACTCCGGGCGTCTCACGAGCTTGCCAAACAGGGTAACTGCCCGGCCTGTGGTTCTCCTGTTGGAGCCGATGCCAATGAGTGCTCTGATTGCGGCCTCATGCTCGTGGTTATAGAGGAAGAGAAACAGGAAGAGGGAGGCTGCGCAGAGAAGAGCGGATAGCAGCCGTTAACTTCAGATATTTTTTTGCGGAGGTTTGAACCAGGTGTCAGAAGAAAAGGAAAAAGGCCGACAGCCGCGTGGTTTGCTGGCATTGAGGGCTGTGGCCATGCCGAAGGATACAAATCCCAGCGGCGATATTTTCGGCGGTTGGATCTTGTCACAGATGGATATAGCCGGGGGGATGCTGGCAAGGGAAATCGCCCGTGGCCGCATAGTCACCGTGACCGTCAACAAAATGGTCTTCAAAGTGCCATTGCATGTGGGTGATACCATAGCCATTTACGCAGAACTGCTGAAGGTTGGAAATTCATCGATGGATATAAAACTCGAAGTCTGGGCCAAACCATTCCCTGGTGTATACGTAGCCCAAATCCACCTTGTGACCGAGGGCATTTTTCGTTACGTCGCTGTTGATGATCAGGGGAGGCCCCGCAAGATCCCGGACAATTCGGAATTTTTATCCAAGTCGGGCAGATCTGGAGTAGAGTGAGGGGCGAACAAGGGTCATTTCTATTTTTTTCATGTGAACGGTTCACATCAATCCAAGTGATCACTGTGCGGCTTTGATGAAAGCTTTCACATGGTAAGAGAGATTTGATCGGTTTAACGGTTTGTTTCTCTATCTCCCTATAGCACGCACCCAAGATTACGTCAGCCACAAGTCTGAGTACACATAGAAACTCGCAAAACCAAATTACTGGCGAGGCAAAGATTTCGAGATAAAACTATAGAAGTCGATATGGCAAAGGTGTTTATGACTTACATGTCGGAAGTGGCACATCAGGTAGATAATGCAGCGCGAATGGTACACATATTTTTTTAATTAGGAAAGACCTTTAAGGGGTGATATACTTTATGCATCAGGAATTTCGATGGCATCACAGAACCTGCTAAAGATTTCAAGACAAATGGACCAGAGAAGAAAAAAGATATAAAAAAGGCATACGACGATATGGACACAAGTTCAACAACAACCGCCACGAAACGCTGCAAAAGAAAAGGAGAGAAACTATGAGAAGAATCACCAAGATTGCTGCCCTCGGTCTGGCACCAATCGGGTTAGGCACACTGACGGCGGATGCCCAAGAAATGATGCCGTTCTCCTCCGGCCCGCCTTTCAAGGGCGACATCAAGCTCGACGTCCGCGATTCCGTTCCGGACTGGGCGCCGTATACCCCAAAGAGAGCCCCTGCAGGCGCTCCAAACATTCTGATCGTGCTGTATGATGATACGGGTCAGGCATCCTGGTCTGCCTATGGAGGTCGGATCAACATGCCGACGCTTGATAAGCTTGCTGCTAATGGCTTGATCTACACGCAATGGCATACCTGCGCTCTGAGCTCGCCAACCCGCGCCACGATCCTGACCGGACGCAACCATCACCTCAACGGCATGGCCGCCATCACTGAAGCGGCCAATGGATTTCCGGGTGCCCACGGCCGAATTCCGCCAGAGGCCGTTACGCTCCCACAGATCCTCCAGGACAACGGCTACAGCACCTTCTGGCTTGGCAAGAACCATAACGTACCTGAGCAGGACGTCGCTTCCGGTGCAAGCCGCAGGCAGTGGCCGCTCCAGATGGGGCTTTGATCGTTTCTATGGGTTTCTCGGCGGTGAGACCAATCAGTGGTACCCCGATCTTGTCGAAGACAATCGGTTCATCGAAACACCATACACCCCAGAAGAGGGCTATCACCTCTCGAAGGACCTTGCCGACCATGCCATTGCTATGATCCGCGACCAGAAGGCCAGCAATCCTTCGAGACCTTGGTTCATGTGGTTAAATCCGGGCGCTAACCACGCTCCACATCAGGCCCCGCAGGAATACATTGACAAGTACAAGGGTAGGTTCGATGACGGCTACGACGCCTACCGCAAGTGGGTCCTGCCGCGCATGATCGCGAAGGGAGTCATCCCAAAAGGCACTGAGCTGACCCCGTTCAATCCTCTGCCGCCTGAAGTTTCGAATCCGGCTGATTTCGTTCGCCCCTGGGATTCGCTCAAGCCCGAAGAGAAGAAACTGTTCTCGCGTCTGGCTGAGGTCTTTGCCGGGTTCTCGGAATACACAGACGCACAGGTCGGCCGCATTATCGAATATCTGGAGAAGACCGGACAGCTCGAAAACACGATCGTCATCTATGCAGCTGACAACGGCGCGTCCGGAGAGGGAACGCCCAATGGTTCTGTCAACGAGAACAAGTTCTTTAACGGCTATCCGGATGATCTTTCCGAGAACATGAAGTTACTGGACAAGTTGGGCGGACCGGACACATACGAACACTATCCCACCGGATGGGCCGCGGCTTTCTCGGCTCCATACAAGATGTTCAAGCGCTACTCTCGAATATGCAGGTGGCACCGCTGATCCGCTCGTCATTTCGTGGCCTAAAGGCATCAAGGCGCGCGGTGAGGTGCGGAACCAGTATCACCACTCCGTGGATATCGTTCCGACCATCTTGGATATCCTGGGTCTGGAGATGCCCAAGGAGTATAGGGGAGTGAAGCAGTTCCCTCTCTCCGGCGTCTCGATGAGCTACACCTTTGACGCTACGCCCGATGCGCCGACAAAGAAACACCGTCAGTATTACGCCATGCTCGGCACCCGCGCGATCTGGGAGGACGGATGGAAAGCGGCTGCCGTTCACGCCCCGATTACCGGAAAAGGGCACTTCGATCAGGACCAGTGGGAACTCTACAATGTAGAAGCGGACCGCGCCGAGTCGAAGGACCTGGCAAAGGAAAATCCCGAGAAGCTTCAGTCTCTCATCAAGGCATGGTTCGAGGAAGCGGAGAAAAACCTGGTTCTGCCTCTTGACGACCGCTCTGCTCTGGAAGTGCTAACCATCGAGCGCCCCTCGGAGGAGCCTATTCGCGAGCGCAACATCTACTACCCTGACACGACGCCGGTACCCGAGGGCGTGGCCGCTAACATCCGTGGCCGCTCGTATAAGATGATCGCCGATGTTGAGATCACCGATCCGAACGCGGCTGGTATCATTTTCGAGATGGGTTCGCGCTTCGGCGGTCACACGCTGTTCATCAAGGACAAGAAGTTCTACTACGTCTACAATTTCCTCGGCATCAAGCCAGAACAAGTTTTCGTCTCTCCTGAACTCAAACCCGGCAAGTACGCGCTGGGCATGGAGTTCATCAGGGAGAAAGCTGGGGAGCACCACGAGTCCATTGGCAGGACCAAGCTCTATGTGAACGACAAGGTGGTTGCGGAAGGGCCGATGAGGACCCAGACCGGCAAGTTTGGACTGGGCGGGGGGCAACGCGTCGGGTACCAAAGCGGTGATCCAGTCAGCAGTCTGTATACAACTCCCGGTAAGTTTAAGGGCGGCAGGATCCTTGGCGTCGGAATCACCACTGAAAAGGCACAATACCTCGACCTCGAGAAAGAAGCGCAAGGCGCTTTTTCCAGAGACTAGGTGTGTGATACCGCATATCGTAGTAACATAGTTCTTTCGGTTGCGAACCATGCGGGCCGCTGCTATCACTGGAGCGGCCCGCAGTAGGCGCTGATTGACTCCTGGAAGCAGCTGATGCGACAGAGAATGGAATTTATTATGGAGGATGTCACATCCAGGTTGGAACCAACGGATAAAGAACTGAAGGCATTCATGAAAAAGTATCCTGAGAACTATCTCATTGATCCGCAGTTGTCGTTTCTGCACCGTAATGACTGACTAAATGAGGCATTCATATTGCGGCGTTACCGGATATACCTGAAAGGAACAATGGGTAAGTGTTGATGAGTAACGGATCAGATAATAATAGACAGACAATCTGCGAACCACAGGGTATTCACGTCGTAGCAAAACCCACTGGTCCGGTCTGCAATCTCAATTGCGAGTATTGCTTTTATCTTGAAAAGCAGGCGCTCTTCTGTCCAGACGAAAAGTACCGGATGTCCGATGACGTCCTCTCCGCCTTCATAACCAACTACATCATCTCTCAGCACACGCCGGTCGTTGAGTTCGTCTGGCAGGGAGGGGAGCCAACTCTTTTAGGAGTAGATTTCTTCAAGAAGGTGATAGAACTGCAGAAGCAATTTTCAGGGACAAAGACCATAACCAATTCCCTCCAGACAAACGGGACACTTCTTACCGATGAGTGGGGTGCTTTCCTGAAGAAGCACAATTTCATGGTTGGTATTAGCATTGACGGTCCAAAAGAAGTTCATGACCGTTATCGCAGGGACCGAAAAGGCAAAGGTACTTTCGACAGGGTTATCCGGGGGCTAAGGCTCCTGCAAAAACACAAGATTGAATACAATGTGCTGGCCTCTGTTGCACGTGAAACTGCAAAACATCCGCTTGAGGTATACCGTTTTTTAAAAGATGAAGGGGTCGAGTTTATCCAGTTTTCTCCGGTTATTGAGCGCATGCCTGACGTCCGCAGCAAACGGCATGGCCTGCGACTTGCGGAACCTGCATCGCTGGACAGGGAAGAAGAACAGACCGAGATCACTCCCTGGTCAGTCATCCCCGAAGATTACGGCGATTTTCTCATCGCCATATATGAAGAATGGGTACGTCACGATGTGGGCACAGTCTTTGTTATGAATTTTGAGTGGGCACTCAACGCCTGGATCGGTAACCCTTCTCCTGTTTGCATCCATGCAAAACAATGCGGTCGTTCTGTCGTTATTGAACACAACGGCGATGTCTATGCCTGTGATCACTGTGTGTACCCAGAGTACAGGCTTGGCAATATAAAGACTGATAAGCTTTCATATATGGTGGAGCGTTCGCTGCAATCCGGCTTCGGAGTTAGTAAGGAAACAGCACAGCCCCGCTAGTGCAGGGAGTGCGAAGTGTTAGCTGCCTGCCAGGGAGGATGTCCTAAGCATCGTTTTGTAATGACATACTACAAGGAACCAGGTCTGCATTATCTGTGCGAAGGGTATAAGAACTTCTTTCTTCATATCCGAAAATACTTACGTGCTATGACCCAATTGCTTGAAAATGGTCTTCCCGCGTCATACATCATGGATGCTGTCAAGGGCCCGCTGGTCATAAAAATGGATAAACAGTAAAAGGAACAAGAGGCTAAGCCCCCAGACTTGACTATAATGGTTGCTCCGATTTTATTTCACGAAAATATTTTTATCATGTTGAAATACGCGCTGAAATAAAGAATTGCTAAAGTGCATAGTTGTTAGGGGATTGAATAAAATATCTTAAGCCTTGAAATTATCTGTTCGTGGCTGAAAGAGATATTTTGAATCGTTCCAGAAGAATCTCACTTTCTCACTATAACGCGCATTGGTCAGTACGGCATCCCAAAGTTCCAGTTCACATAATACTGAGAGGTGGCTGGGTTTATTAGACACCTGAAGCAGTTTTTAAGTGGTAAGCTACTCCGTTTCATGCCGCTACCTTTATCTGAGGTAGTTTACTCCAGTAAGCCTCATCTGGAGTCCTGTCGTCAAGTTCCTGCTTAGATGGGTAATCGAGGATACAGCACATACCGTCATGTGAGTTGTTAAAGTTTTAACATGCTTTGCAGGTATGGCAATTATCTGTTAATATGAAGTGTATGAAGATATATCTCGATGTATGCTGTCTTAATCGCCCATTTGATGACCAAACCCAGGACAGGATACATCTTGAGGCTGAAGCGATTCTCGCTGTTCTGAATTATAGCCGAATGTCTGGTTGGAGCGTCATAAGCAGTGACGCAATTGATTTTGAAATTGGAAGAATGCCAGATCATGACAAGCGACTCAAGGTGCAAATTCTTTCGACCTTGCATGACGTTCATGTTAAAGTCGATGCAGGAGTTGAACGGCGAGCCACGGAACTTAAGCAAATGGGCCTGAAAGACTTAGACGCGCTACATGTTTCCTGTGCTGAGAGGGCGAAGGCAGAGGTTTTTCTCACAACAGATGACCATTTGTTGAGCAAAGCATTACAAAACAGAAAAATATTGAAAGTAAGAGTTGAGAACCCACTTCAATGGGTAACGGAGGTTTTGAAATGACCACACAGACTATGAGCCCTGCTGTTATAAGAAAGGCCGGACTGGAAGCAGTTGCCAAGAAATTGGGGCCGGTTGGAATGGTGCGTTTCCTGCAGCAATTCGAGACGGGATTTGGAGATTACACCAAGGAACGAAGCCAATGGTTGAAAGACGTGGATGTGCATGAGATCGTAACGGAAATAAAGAAAAAAAGATAATCTATTTCCAATTCTTTGAATTTCAACCGCAATTTCGAGGATACGGTCTCTACGCTTCCTACCAGAGGCCGGGGATGAGGCGGTGGCGCACTAAGGCAGCGTAGGCAGACCATCCGGCATCTTGAGAGAGTATCCGCTCTTCGGCGTGAATGCGGTAGAGCAGAGATGCCCACCCCGCCATCACGAGAAGCGCTGTGCCGACATTCCATTCCTGGAGGTTGTACCCGATGTCTGCAATCACGTAGGCCAGATACATCGGATGGCGCACGAGCCGATAGGGACCTTTTGTCATCAGGCCCCGCAAGGCCGGGAAGACCCCGAACCGTCTGCCCAGGCTGAGGAGGCTCGCAATGCTCAGAAATGCCGCGAGCGTCACGAGGATGAGTCCACCTGCGGGCCACGCAGGTTCGCCGGGTAGCCCACCGAAGATAGACCACCTGGGCATACGGGTAGGCATACGCTATGACGACGGCTGCGCTGGCGGGAAGCGAGTGGTCCCGCACCTCAGGCGGACGGCGTGTGAGGGCAATGCCGAGAACCAGGAGGTGCTGTAACACGTAGATCCAATCTACGAGCGTGAAGGTGGATGTCAGGAGAAAGAGGAGAACAAATTCCACTGACGTGACACCGAACAGAAGGAAGTCGCCCAACCTTCGGCCTGATACGCCAGAGACAGACGGCTTCGCTGCAGTCATGGAATCAACCGAATTGCTTCAGAGATACTATTCATATGTCCCTTAATCCTCTCCTCAACGGTATGCTGAGGAGAGGGTAGGGTATTTGTAAGGTCGGTACTATTTGTTAATCCGGGTAATCTTTGTGCCCTGCAGGCCGAGCCCAGCCATGAGTCCTTTCTGACTGAAGAAAAACGCATAAACGTCGGACTTGGCGGTAGTTGTTGTGAGCGAGCCGGCTGCGCCGACATCAACAACGACTATGCTCGGACCGACGCCGAGCTCCCACCCGTCGCTCCTGTCGAGATACTCACGCGCAGAGTCAGTCATGAAGAACAGTGCATAGCCGAACTTCTGAATCCCGGCCTGAAGACCATAGGAGGCAGCGACACTGCTATAGTAACCGACAGTTTTCCCGTTCTCACGGAGGGCCCCCTGACCATATTGCCCGCCGACAATAAAACCGGCCTTGGTTATAGCAGGGAAAACCAGAATAGCCTTTGCCTTTTCCGCAAGCACCTTGGCGGACTCCGACTTGGCGAACAGGGTAGCAAGCGCGCTGTCTACCTCACGGTCAAGCTCCGCTCCGCTGGCGGCACAGGCATTGTTCAGGCCGATAATGGCTGTCATACACATCATGCATAAAAGTGCTGTTACAGTGAAATATCTTTTCATTCTAATTCCTCCTTTATCTATCTATCTATTTGTTTGTTTTTACAAGCGGTATTTCTTTCGCAAGCTCATAATTCACTACAGCGCTGATTTTATTCTCGATCTGATAATAACGGGCTACTTTCATCTCGGGCAGGACCTTGCGGAATTTCTTCAGATAGGATTCCCGGACCTTCTGACGAAGTCTCTCGATGGTCAGGTACTCATCAAGTAATTTTTTCGCAACGTCATTCGTCATCGATTTGTAATTTGCAGCATAGTCCTCAACGAGCTTCAAAGAGCGCACGCGCAGGATAAACAGCTCGTCCTGAAATTGCTGATAGACCGGCCAGAATTTCTTGGCTTCTGCCTCCGAAAGCTGCATATTTTCCGCAACGAGCAGTTTCTTGTCAGCCTTGATCTTCTCAATAAGTATCTGCATATTGTCCGAGGACGCATCCTGCGCTATGGCGAAAGAGCACATAACCGCAACCATAAGAAAACAAATTGTGACAGCCGTGACAATCCTTCTTAAATCTGGTATCTTCATCGCATCTCCTCCATTCATTTTTCGCAGGTTACCTGCGTATTCAATAGTACTCATACTAGCATGATGTAGCCGATCACGCAACCTTCAATTGCAACATAAGTAAGCTATCTTTCATAACTCCCCCTTGCCCCCTCTTACCTTAGGAGGGGGTTGGAGGAAGTCATAGTGCTATTTTTTTTCTTCGTGTGATCCTGATGACAGAGAAGGCAGTCCATATGTCCCTGCTGATTGTTGAGACTTACCTTGTCATGCCACATATCGTCTGACCCATGGCATTTCCAGCAATGGGCAATCTCCTCCTTTGGCGACCATTTCGGCGGGGTCCATTTTCCGTCGAAGTATTCATTGAGATGGGAAACCACCTGATACACAACCTCTCCCGTTACTTTGGCGCAGCGCTCTTTTTTCTGCTTGGAATTCACCCGGGTACCGGCTGCGAGAGACCACTTCGAAACCGAGGTATGGCATAAAGGCGACATCGCAAGAGTCTTCACTTGTTTGGGAATCGGGGAGATATCATCAAAACGGTCAGTAGGCAATTCTGCCTTTGCGTATCCGTCCATCAGACGATCTATCATCGTTACATAGGTCCCTTTCTCATCATACGCGACCATGTTGATGAGGGCGGAGCAGACACCGAGAGCGCCGCATAGTGTCCCATGAGCGCCATAACCGGCTGCTGCATGTTGGAACATATAATCCGGCAAGGTTGTCCACGGATAACCGACTTTTTCTCTTAAGAGGCTGAGGACCCCCAGCCAGGCACCATTGCCTCAGCCCTTCTTCTCAAGGTAACTCCGATAGGCCCTTCTTCCTGCCTCCAGCGGGTCAAGCGTGACCCACTTCCATGGCAGGGGAGGGGGCCCGGGTACTGTCTGGTCCGGAGTAGCTGCGAAGCCGGTACCATGGCCTGCAATACCGCCTGCGAGGAAGATGCCTGCCTTTGTGATAAAATTTCGGCGGGAAAGCCCCGGCGTTTTCTCTTTCATGCTGTTCATGATGTATTCCTCCTTCTGAAATTGTATTTGATACTCATACAATGGACGAATTAACGATAGTTGCCCTGAACATTATTTTACAATCAGTTGACAACGCATCTGCACTTCCTCGCATATCCTCCTTACTGCCCGGGATGCGAGATCTTTGCTCTCTTCCCACGTGTTGCCGGCATCAGCCGTGATCGTTACCCTGCTTTTACCATTGCTTGCGGGAGAGGCTGAGATACGTGTGTTCTTGTCTGCACGGGAAGCCTCAATAAAGAACTTTGAATCGTCTTTCCTGACTATCCTGACGTCCGGGATCTTCTCGAGCTCACGGACTACTATCCGATAGATTTCATCCGCACTTTTCGACACTTCAAGTGTGGCGGTATATTGACGTCCTTTATCCATGAGGTTGACCACAACGGGTACAGTGGCTGCACATCCTGCAGTGAAGGATGCGATACAGAAGATCAGAATCAGAATTGCAGCTAGTGAATTCGACGGGAACCTTTTCATGAAGCTGAAGAAATAATACATTTGCCCTCCTTTATTCCTGGTACCCATTTTTTGGACTTCCCGCTACGAAACCGCCCGACGGCCGAACCAATAGGCCGTTGGCAAAAGAATAACCAGCATCAGAATAACTGTCAGGGTAATCATCAGAAGCACATCCGGATTATCGAATACCTGGCTGGCGATCATCAGTGCAATGCTGGCATTGCGCGCGCCGGACATGAAACCGAGAGTCCGTCGGGTGTCCTGTCCGGGGCCTCCAAGCAGATACCCGAGCATGAAAGAAACAACAACAAAAATCATCCCCGCGAGTATCGCCCCTGAACCAAGCAGACGTGCTATCTCCGCAAAATGGAGAATGATGATCAGAATTGCCATCAATAAAAGGAAGACAGTTGACATTTTTTGCATGAAGGGGCTGAGCCGTTCAGCGATTTTTTCGTGGCGTGCTTTCAGGAACAGCCCTATTGTCATTGGCAAAAGAACCAGTGCAAACAGCTTGAGCAGCAGTTTGCTGTGGTTGATATGGACTTCAGGCAGGAGGAAAGAAAGAACCAACGGCACGTAGATGATGGTCACAACCAGCTGCATGGACAACAGTGCCACGGAAAAAGGCATATTTCCTCTTGCTGCCCCGATAAATTTTGGCCCGGCCTCGGCTCCTGCAGTCATGCTGAGCAGGATCAGCCCGGCCCTCAACGGCTGTTCCAGCGGGAGCGCTCTGGTAATGGCGATGGCTGTCAGAGGCACGAGCACATAACTCACCCCAAGAGATGCGATCACCAGACGGGCATTGCGCAGAGGTGCGAGAATCTGTCCCAGCGTCAGGCTTGTTCCAATGTGCAGCATAGCGGTTATCAAAAAAATGATAATGCTCAGCTTTAAGGTTACTGTCAGGATATCATGCATTTATTAGCCCGGTGAGTGAATACTAAAATAAATCGTCATTGTCCGACTCGACCGGACAATCCAGAACCTATTAAAAAGACTGGATTCCCCGATCAAGTCGGGGAATGACAAACCTAAGAGTTTCATATAGTTACTTGCCAAGTTAATAATTTAGCTCTGAGGCGGCTTCAAATCTATCGATACGTAGACGGCTTCATCTCTGGTCACCATGCTCAGCGGCAGACCGCTTTTTCTAAGGAGGTTGAGCATCGGCTCATTTGCAGGGAGCACCTCTGCCTCGAACGTACTGATGCCGCGACTGCGTGCAATGGCAACGAGATGTCTGAAGATAAGCTTGCCCAGGCCGAGTCCCTGATAATCCTCCTCCACAATCATGGCGAATTCTGCTTTGTCAGCGCCTTCAGTATCTTTAAAAGCAAAATACCGTCCTCCGCCGATTATCCTCTCACGGCCGCCGGACGAATAGGCAATTACCAGAGCTACTGTGCGGTCAAAATCGACCTCTGTCAGTTGTTTCAGCTCAGCGTCATTCAGCTCTTTTTTCGGCGCAAAGAAACGGCGGTAAAGTGTCTCGTCATCGAGGTCCTTAAATGATTCGAGGAGCGCTTCCTTGTCGTCAGCCCTGATTGCGCGAACTGTCACCCGCATGCCGTTCCTGAGCGTCTCTGCGACATTGTATGTTCTTGCGTCAATCATGCTGTATGTGGACTCCTATTTTGTCATTATCCGGTCGGAGCGACTCCTCGCGAAGATCCGCATCGGACTTGACCGGATAATCCATTCATAAAAAAACCTGGATTCCCCGATCACGTCGGGGAATGACGTAACCCTTAATTCTTAGCTTACCACCAGATGTTAAGTCCTATTATTGATCGTCTCAATCGTCTGTCGCGCTATTTCAAGCTCTTCGTCTGTTGCCACCACCATAATTTTTATTGAAGCTCCGTCCTTCTGGATTTCAGTTACCTTGTCGGAAACAGTTGCATTCTTTTTCAGGTCGAGAGAGATTCCGAGATTATCCAGGCCTGAGCATGTTCTCTCACGAACTGATGCCGAGTTTTCGCCTATGCCTCCGGTAAAGACGATTGCATCAGTTCTTCCGATGGCTGCGATATAGGCGCCAATATATTTTCTGATCCTGTAGCAGAACATATCGAACGCGAGCATTGCACGTTCGTCTCCTGCTTCTGCTTTCTGCTGGATCTGCCTCATATCGTTCATCCCGCAGATGCCTTTCAGTCCGCTTTGGGAATTCAGGAGTTTTTCTATCTCATCAGCAGACATCCCGGTCTGCCTCATCAGATAGAAATGCACTGCCGGGTCGATGTCGCCGCACCGCGTGCCCATGACAAGGCCTTCAAGAGGGGTAAGTCCCATTGAGGTGTCTATGCATTTTCCATCTTGTATAGCTGCTGCGCTTGCGCCGTTGCCGAGATGGAGTGTAATGAGATTCACTTTTTCCAGAGGCCTGCCGAGATGTTTTGCTGCCATTGTTGCAACATAGTAATGAGAAGTGCCATGAAAACCATATCTGCGAACATGATGCTCTGTATAAAACTCGTATGGCAGGGCATAATGGAATGAATGCGGCGGGATCGTCTGATGGAACGCCGTGTCGAACACCCCAACCTGCGGTACGTCCGGTGAGCGTTTGCGGGCAACTTCGATGCCAAGAAGATTGTGCGGGTTGTGGAGCGGAGCAAGGGGGATAAGCATTCGTATTGCTGAAATGACTTTGTCGTCAATAATCGCCGGTTTGCTGAAAAGCTCGCCGCCGTGCACGATACGGTGACCGATGCCGAAAAGTTCGGAATCGTCCTTAATGATGCGGTCATCTGCATTCGTCCTCATGATGAAATCGAACCCCTCCCAATGATCTGCAACCGTTGATGATATCTCGCGGGTTTCAAACGCACCATCCGGCATAAGCTTCTTTTGCCGAAGAAGGCCTTTCTCACTCCCAATCTTCTCAAGCAATCCGGTCGCAATCAGGGAGCAGTCGTCTGCGCTGTAGACACCATACTTGATAGATGAACTTCCGCAGTTAACCGTAACGACCTTCATGTTGCACCGCCTGACTGGGCCTGAATGGCTGTAATTGCAATTGTATTGACAATGTCTGGCACCGTTGCGCCCCTGCTCAGATCATTGACGGGCTTGTTAAGCCCCTGGAGCACAGGGCCTATAGCGAGCGCATTCGCAGAGCGTTGCACTGCTTTATAGGCATTATTGCCGGCATTCAGGTCAGGGAAGATGAAGACCGTTGCATGTCCGGCGACCTCGCTCTTTGGCAGCTTGACCTTAGCTACGTCTGTATCAACTGCTGCGTCATATTGTATAGGCCCTTCAATCTTGAGGTCAGGACGGTGTTCACGTGCGATTGCTGTTGCCGACCGCACTTTATCCACCTCCGGCCCTTTCCCTGATTCCCCCGTTGAATAGGAAAGCATTGCAATCCGTGGCTCAATGCCAAAAGCGCGCGCGGTTTCTGCTGAGCTGACAGCGATGTCCGCAAGCTGCTCTGCTGTGGGTTCCGGGTTGATAGCACAATCTCCGTACACAAGTACCTGGTCTGCAAAACACATAAAGAATACACTTGAAACGATAGAGATGCCCGGCTTTGTTTTTACGAACTCAAGTGCAGGCCGGATGGTATGTGCTGTCGTATGTACCGAGCCGGAAACCATACCATCTGCGTGACCGAGATGGACCATCATGGTGCCGAAATAACTCACATCCGACATCGTGTCAAAGGCCATATCAGGCGAGATGCCTTTATGCTTGCGCGCCTCAAAGTATGCATCGGCAAACTGTTTGCGGAGGTCTGATGAAGCAGGATCAATTATCTTCACATCGCCAAGCGACAGGCCGAGAGCATTGATCTTCCTCCCTATTTCATCAGGATTTCCCAAAAGGGTAATGTCACATATCCCGCGCAGGATCACAAGCTCTGCAGCCCTGAGTATGCGCTCCTCTTCACCCTCGGGGAGTACGATATGCCTCCGTTGCTGCTTCGCCCGTTCGATCAGGTCATACTGGAACATCAGCGGGGTTCGCTTTTTGGATCGTGCGACCTCAATCCGCTCGAGCAGGGCGGGCAAATCAACCGAGGATTCCACCATGCCGAGGACTACCGCTATTTTCCTTGTGTTGCCAGGTACTATGGATGGTTCGACTGCATGTACGTTCATCGCGGTAGTGAAGGTATCGGTCCTGACGCTGAGTATCGGTACAGGAGCCACATCGAGTCCGTCGATAAGCCGCCGGACCTGTTCGGCAGGCGGCATCCCTCCGGTGAGCAAAAGACCGGCAATACGCGGATAGTTCCGCGACATGTCTGCAGTGAGCGATCCCAGAATAATATCTGACCGGTCTCCCGGAGTAATGACCAGACTGCCGTCCTCGATATGGTCGAGAAAATGAGGCAGCTCCATCGCCGCGATCTTTATGTGCTTTACCTCACCGTCCATCCATGCGGGATCGCCGCTGATCATCTCGGTGTTCAGCGCGTCAGCTATTTCACGAACGCTCGTGGAGTCGAGCAGGGGGTTCTCGGGCAGCACGTGGACAGTAACTTCAGGGAAGGCGCGTGTCAGCGCTGTGATCATATTTTCTTTTTCATCGGGATGAACGCGGTTAACGACAAGAGAGAGAAGTTCAATCCCTTTCTCTTTGAGAGCATAGAGCAGGACTTTTGCCATATCCACTATCAACGACGGATTTCTTTTATATCCCTTTATAATCGGGATTACCGGTGTGCCGAGGTTATTTGCAACTTCGATGTTGAAGTCTAATTCGAGGGCTGCCGAGACACTCCGATAATCTGTACCGATACAAACGACAATATCGGAAGTACTTTCAAGTCTTCTGAATCGTTCAAGTATCTCACGGTAAAGGTCTTCCTGTTTGCCTGCAGAAAGCAGTTCCCTGGCATGTGCATAGGTTGTGCCGTACATATCCTCATAGGCGCCTTGCACAGAGTATCGGGTGGAAACAAGGCTGATAAGACGGTCATGTTCATTTCCCTCACGTACCAAAGGTCTGAATACAGACAGGCGTTGCACGCGGCCTGCCAATGCCTCCATGATTCCAAGTACTGCGAGGGTTTTGCCGCTCTGAGGTTCAGAGCTCATAATATAAATGCCTGGCATGTATTATTTCCTCCCTTTTAGTTCTCAGAAGACCTTAGATCAATGATCTCCATCCTGTGGTTTGCGTCCGGGTGTTTTTTGGAAGGCCCTTCCGTCAGAACAACAATGTCCCCCGTAATTTCCTGACGTTGCAGCCATTCTTTCACATACTGTTTCCAGTTCTCCGGATGGTTTTTCTCCTGTACAGGGAATACTCCGTATGAGAATTGAAGGTTTTGGCAGGTTGTCTCCTGAGAGCTCACGGCTATAATCCAGACAGGAAGTCTGAAACGGCCGATGCTTCTGGCAGTGGCACCGGTCCGCGTCGGCACAAATACTGCTGCGGGAGTCACAAACTCAAGGCTTGCCTCAACACTGCCTGCAATGAGATGCTCGGGTCTCATTTTTCCCGTGAGGTCGAAACCCCGGAACATCTCTTTGACTGAAATCTGAAGACGTTCGGGTTCCACGGCAACGGCAATTTTGGCAAGCATCGCTACGGATTCGACCGGATAGTCGCCCATCGCAGACTCGCCGGAAAGCATTACACAGTCAGTACCGTTGATAATGGCATTCGAGACGTCCGTTGCCTCTGCGCGGGTAGGGCGCTTGTTCGTTGTCATGGATTCAAGCATCTGCGTTGCAGTGATAACCGGTTTGGCCTTCATATTGGCACGTCTCATGATGTCTTTCTGGACCACTGCAATCCGCTCTATGGGAACCTCGACCCCGAGGTCTCCCCGGGCGATCATGATGCCGTCAGCAGCATCAACGATTTCGTCGATATTGACAAGCGCATTCGAGCGCTCTAGTTTTGCGATAACAAAAGGCTGATACCCTAAATCCTGTGCTGCTTTTCTTACCTCATGAATGTCTCTGGCACTTTCAACAAATGACTGGCTTATTGCATCGACGCCGTTCTCCAGTGCAAACTTCAGACACTCACGATCCCGCGCGGTAAAGGCACTGATTCCCAGATCAATGCCCGGCAGGTTCAGACCTTTGCGTGAGCGCAGCTCACCGCCGACTTTAACAGTGCATGTGACATCGTTGCCATTAACATTTTTAACTTCCAGCTGAATATATCCGTCATTCAGATAGAGGGTATCGCCTGCCTTCACTGCCTTTGGGAGTCCTGTGAACGAGACAGACACGCGGTTGTTGTCTCCGGGGATATCATCGGTTGTAAGGGTGAATGTATCATCCGGATTCAGTTGAACCGGCTCAGGAGAAATCTTCCCGATACGCATCTTTGGCCCTGAAAGGTCTGCCATAATGGCAAGTCGTTTTCCTGTTTTCACTGATGCAGCCCGAAGGCTGTCTATCACCTTCTTATGTGCGCTGAAGTCGCCATGGGAAAAATTGAGGCGGGCGACATTCATGCCTGCTTCGAGAAGCCGGCACATCACCTCAAGAGATTCTGAAGCAGGACCAATGGTACATACGATCTTTGTCTTATGTTGTGGCAATCCCATGACTACCCCCCCTTATCGGATACTGGTACAATTCCATTGCTTCATTTGGCCTCAGGCCCTTTTTGACACCATATACCGAAGAAGGTCAACAACCCTGTGGGAATATCCCCACTCATTGTCATACCAGGCAATGATCTTGAATGAGTTCTTTTCATCTTTGAAATTATTGCGCAGGGTGGTGAGGGAGTCATAGATGGAAGAACTGCTGGAATGAATGAAGTCGGTCGAAACGACTTCCTCATCGCTGTATTCAAGAATGCCCTTCAGATAGGTCTCAGAGGCCTTCTTTATCAGGGAGTCTATCATTTCTATGGAACTCTCATTCTCTGTGCGAAACGTAAAATCGATGACGGAAACATCGGCTGTCGGAACGCGAAACGCCATCCCGATCAACTTGCCTTTCACAGCCGGAATCACCTGGTGCAGCGCTTTCGCCGCCCCGGTGCTGGAAGGTATGATATTTAATGCGGCTGCTCTGCCTTCCCTCCAGGTCTTTTTCGAAGGGCCGTCTACGATTTTTTGCGTTGCCGTGTAAGAGTGGATTGTAGTCATAGCGCCCTTGTCGATGCCAATTCCTTCTTTTAGAAGCACATGAACGACAGGAGCAAGGCAGTTGGTAGTGCAGGACGCATTCGAAACGATATGGTGGACCTTCGGATCATACTCCTGTTCGTTCACGCCCATGACAAAGGTCTTTACATCACCTTTGGCAGGAGCCGTGATGACGACCTTCTTTGCGCCTGCCTGAAGATGCAGTTTCGCCTTGTCGTAGTCGGTGTACAAGCCTGTCGACTCGACAACATAATCTACGCCGAGGCTTTTCCAGGGAAGAAGATCAGGGGTCTTCGCAGCTGCTACACACTGGATGTTCTGGCCGTTGACGACGATGATATCGTCTTCTGCCAGGGAGGGACTGCTCTTCCCGGTGGCCAAGGTACCCTGAAATCGGCCATGGACGGAATCATATTTCAACTGATAGACGAAGTGCCTCGCGTCGGTTCCCACATCCGCCACAGCCACAACGTCAAATTCTTTTCCAACAACTCCCTTTTCTATCATCGCCCGAAAAGCGAGTCTCCCGATTCTGCCGAAACCGTTAATTGCAACCTTTGTAGACATAGAATATTCCTCCTGGCTCCTTTATTTCCGGCGCACTCGATGGACTGATCCTGTCAGCCAACGAGAATGTTATCAATGCGCGGACGTCTGTCCCGCTCGCGCGACCGCTTCCCGGGTGAGAGCGGTGATCCGCGACCAGTCCCCCTGGTCCATCGCACCTTGCGGAACGATCCACGACCCGCCGATACACGCAACATTGCCCAGGGCAAGATAGTCCAGGTAGGTGTCGAGCGTGATGCCACCTGTTGGGCAGAAAGTGATATGGGGAAAGGGTCCGGCGATGGCCTTGAGCATTTTTACGCCACCCGCTGCTTCGGCCGGAAAAAACTTGAAGTGGGTGTATCCAAGCGCCATGCCGGTCATCAGTTCCGAGACAGTGGATATGCCGGGGATCAGCGGAATGGTTCCCTGATTGGCCGCCTGAAGCAGTTCCACGGTCAGTCCCGGGCTGATGGCGAAGACCGCTCCGGCCTCGGCAACTGCAGTCAGCTCTTCAGCGCGGGTCACTGTGCCGGCACCCACAATAGCGCCGGGAACATCCCGACTGATGGCCCTGATGGTCTCCATGGCCACCGGGGTGCGCAGGGTGACCTCTATGACGCGGATACCACCGGCCATCAGGGCCTTTGCGAGTGGCACCGCCTGCTCCAGCTTATGAATGACCACGACCGGCACCACCGGCCCATGGCGCAATATCTCTCCGGGTTCCTTCTGCCAATCTCTTTTACCTCCATCATTCCTCCTTAAAGGGGATATTCACCTGGCACTTCTCATGGACATAGGTAAACAATGAACTCGCACCCTCCTCCGGACTCATCATGTTGCCTCGCAGGGGGGCGAAAATCTGGCGGCCGACGCCATAACGCACACTCCTCACCCCGGGGTCGGCAAACTCACGAGCCCTGAGGACATCATCGTCGACCAGAAGGTCGAGTCTCCCGGCTCTGACATCGAGCCGGATCAGGTCACCATCCTGCACTTTGGCGAGTATCCCGCCGCAGAGTGACTCCGGAGTGACATGGATGGCGGCAGGCACTTTGCCGGAGGCTCCGGAAAGCCGGCCATCCGTTACCATGGCTACTTGATGGCCCCGGTCCATGAGAACGGACAGGGGCGTGATAAGCTTATGAAGTTCCGGCATCCCCGTGGCCTGTGGTCCCTGAAAACGCACAACAGCGATGAAATTTCGGTTAAGCCGGTCTTCTTGAAAGGCGGTGAGGAGTTCTTCCTGGGTATGAAAGACCACGGCCGGCGCCTCAACCACCGTATCCGGCCCGTCGGGCAGGGCGGACACCTTGATGACAGCGCGGCCCAGGTTGCCAACCAGGAGTTTGAGCCCTCCTGTCGCTGAAAAGGGCTTGTGCACTGAGGCGATCACCGAGAGGTCCGCCGATTGTTCCGGCTCAGACTTCCACGCAAGAGCTCCCCTGTCCAGTAAAGGTTTGCGGGCATAAGCCTCCATGCCCTGTCCCGCCACGGTCTGCACGTCGTTGTGCAGAAAACCGCCATCCAGGAGTTCTGCGATGAGCGCTGCCATGCCTCCCGCATCCTGAAAGGTGTTAATGTCACCGGGCCCGTTGGGATAGATCCGGACCAGCAGGGGCACAGCATTGGAGAGGTCCGAGAAATCGTCCCAGTTGATGCGGATGCCGGCTGCCCTGGCTATGGCCACCAGATGCATGGTCTGGTTGGTGGAGCCTCCTGTGGCCAGCACCCCGACGATGGCGTTCACCACGGCTTTTTCGCTGACGATCTGACAGATAGGGGAATAGGCCCTGCCCAGGTGGGTCATGCCGGTGACACGGGCAGCGGCGGCGATGGTGAAAACCTCCCGCAAGGGGTCATCGGGATTGACAAAGGAGGCCCCGGGCAGGTGAAGCCCCAGGAGTTCCGCAATGAGCTGGTTGCTGTTGGCTGTTCCATAAAAGGTGCAGGTACCGGTGCTGTGGTAGGATTTGCATTCCACCTCGAGCATCTCATTCCGTCCGATCTTGCCCTGGGCGTAGAGTTCCCGCGCATGTGCCTTCTCTTTATTGGACAACCCGGTGCGCATCGGCCCGCCGGGCACCAGGACCATGGGAAGGTGGCCAAACTGCAATGCCCCCATGATCAGCCCGGGTAAAATCTTGTCGCAGATGCCGAGCAGCAGGGCGCCATCGAATACATCGTGGGACAGGCCGATCACCGTGGACATGGCGATCACGTCGCGGCTGATGAGGCTCAGGTCCATGCCGGGTTCGCCCTGGGTCACCCCATCGCACATGGCAGGAACGCCGGCCGCGACCTGGGCAACACCGCCGGCCGCGGCCACCGCCTTTTTGATGATGGAGGGAAAGTTCTCATAGGTATGGTGGGCCGAAAGCATATCATTATAGGACGTTATAATAGCGATATGGGGCGAGTGCTGGTCGCGCATTCTCTCCGCATCAGTCACCCCGGCAAACCGCTATGGCGTGTGCGAGGTTGCTGCAGGGAAGCCGATGCCGGGATGGGCCGGCCAGCCTGTTGTCCTCCATGTTCTGCAGGTACCGCAAGCGGTGCTTGCGGCTGCGGTTGATGATCCGCTCTGTGACGTCCTGGACTGTCTGGTGCATATCCGTTCTCCTTCTTTCAAAACTGTGTGCTGTGATTCATGCAAGCCAATAACACTATCCGGTTATTCGTCCCATTCCCTGCCGTCACGGGCGAGAAGGGCAATCGAGGCGACCGGTCCCCAGGTGCCGGCGGCATAGGGTTTTGGCGCCTCGTTCCGGGCAGCCCAGGCGTCCTGAATGGAGTCGATCCAGGTCCAGGCCTGTTCCACCTCATCCCTCCGGATGAACAAGGCTTGATTGCCCCGCATTGCCTCCAGCAGCAAACGTTCATAAGCGTCGGGAATTCTCTCGTTCGTGAAGGTCTCGGTAAAACTTAAGTCCAGCATGGTCCGCTGCAGGTGTACCCCTTTGCCCAGACCGGGAACCTTGTTCATGACCTCGATCTCAACCCCTTCATCAGGCTGGAGCCGGATGATCAGCCGGTTGGCCGGAAGCTTCCTGTAGCTCTCTTTGAAGATGTTGTGGGGCAGGTTCTTGAAGTGGATGACTACCTCGCTGCGTTTGGCGGTCATACGTTTGCCGGTCCTCAGATAAAAGGGCACATCGGCCCACCGCCAGTTGTCAATATCGACGCGCAGGGCAGCAAAGGTCTCGGTATTGCTTCTGGTGTTGCCGCCTTCTTCCTCCAGATACCCCGGGACCGGCCCACCCTTGAGGAAACCGGCCGTGTACTGGCCCCTCACTGTTTTTTCATCGACATTGTCCCGGGTGATGGGCCGGAGGGCTTTCAGGACTTTAAGTTTTTCATTGCGGATGCTGTCGCTGTCCAGGGCGACCGGCGGTTCCATGGCGACCAGGGTCAAAATCTGCAGAAGATGATTCTGCACCATGTCGCGGAGTTGCCCGGACTTATCGAAGTAACCCCATCGACCCTCGATCCCGACCTCCTCAGCCACGGTGATCTGGACGTGATCGATGGTGTTGTGGTCCCAGTTGGTGGTGAAAATGGAGTTGGCAAAGCGCAGCGCCAGGAGATTCAGCACCGTCTCTTTGCCGAGGTAATGGTCGATGCGGTACACCTGCCCTTCGTGGAAGAAGGCCCCCACTGCATCGTTGATGACTTTGGATGAGGCGAGGTCCGTGCCGATAGGCTTTTCCAGCACCACCCTGGCCTGTTCCGTGGCAAGCCCTGCAGTTGAAAGCCCCTGACAGATCGCGCCGAACAGGCTGGGTGCTACGGCGAAGTAATTGACCGTCTCCCGTTGTGCCTGATCCACTCTGTCCCGAAGGCGGCTGTACTGGTCCGATTGCGTGAGGTCGATATCCACATAGCGCAACCGTCGGGCGAAACGCTCCCAGACGCTGTCTTCAATAGGCTCCTTCATGAATTTTTCGAGACTCTCGCGGGCCAGGGCGACATACTGCTCGTCCGTGGACTCACCCAGTGCCACCCCGACAATGGTGGTTTCCGGGGCGATGAGTTCCGCCTTTTCCAATTGGTACAGCGAGGGCAAGAGCTTGCGCCGGGCTAAGGTCGCCCAGAGTGCCGAATAAAACAAAATCACATGGTTTCATGGTCATTTCTCCTGTTTCATCAGATCAGATCCGTAAAAACCGTCGTATCCTTTAGCCCCAGCACCAGCTTGGCCGGACAGTCGGCAACGGGACACTGCTGCATCGTTGAACTTTATATATGCCTCGCGTTTTGCCTCACCGACAAAGAGGATCAGGGCAGTATCCGCGGTCTGCATGAGCGACAGGGATGAAGTCATCCTCTCCGGCGGGGGTTTTGGCGAATCGTCCATGACGATGAAGCCATGGTGTTTGTCCATGATTGAATGATGGTGTGGATAGAGGGCGCCCACATGGCCATCCTCCCCGGAACTGAGGAGAATGATGTCGTACCGAAAGCCATGTTTCGCCAGTACCTCCTCGTAGCGCTTTGCGCCGCGGTCCACGCTGGACGCATCCAGGATGAATGGGTGGGCATTCCCGGGTGCAATCCTGCCCGCCGCGCCAGCGGGTCGATAAAATGGTCCTGCAGCAGCTTGTAATTGCTGTCCGGGTGGTCAATCGGCACCAGGCGCTCGTCGATAATGAAGAAGTGCACCCTTTGCCAGTCAATGTCCTCCCCTTGCATCACCTGAAAGATCTTCGCGACATTTCTACCGCCCGGCACCGCCACATTCACCTGTTTCTTCGCGGCAAAAGCCTCCCGGAGCTTTTCGCAAAGGTGCCGTGCTGCCCTGTGCAGCAGCAGATCCTGGTCCTTTTCTTCGATTGTTGTGAGCATTCCTTCCCCCTTTATGTCAAATGCATGAATATCCAGCCACAATCCCCGCCCGGTGCAGCGCTTTCACCGCGCTACGAAATTAATCGAGAGGGCCAAGGGGGAACTGCTCCCTCTTTTTCTGTTAATTGAATCGTTGCATGAACGGAAAACCCCGGAGGTCATGTGCTATTTTTCCTTTAGTGATTTTACGTTCCAGATTTTATCACAGTATTCCCGTATCGAGCGGTCAGAGGAGAACTTGCCCATGCGCGCGACGTTCAGGATCGACATGCGCGTCCAGTTGCGGTTGTCTTTGAACGCCTTGCTCACACGGTCCTGGCAATCCACATAGGACTGATAGTCAGCGAGGAGCATATATTCATCCCTGTTCAGGAGCGAATCGACCAGTGGGTTGAAAAGCTCTCTGTCTCCCTTTGAGAAGACGCCTGAACCGATCTGATCGATGGTCTCCCTGAGGTTGGATTGGATTCATAGTAGTCTCTTGGATTGTAGCCACGTTGACTTTTAAATCATGCACTTCTTCTGTGGTGAGCCCGAAGAGGAAGAAGTTTTCAGGGCCTACCTCCTCGCGGATCTCTACGTTTGCACCGTCAAGGGTGCCGATAGTCAAGGCGCCGTTCATGGAGAACTTCATGTTCCCTGTTCCCGATGCTTCTTTGCCTGCAGTCGATATCTGCTCCGAGAGATCGGCAGCAGGATAGATCATCTGGCCATTCTTGACATTGAAGTCCGGGAAAAAGACGACTTTAAGCCTATCGCGCACATCCTTGTCATTATTGACGACTTCTGCCACTGAATTAATCAACTTGATAATACGCTTGGCCATGAAGTATCCGGGAGCTGCCTTGCCGCCGAATATCACGGTCCGTGGTGTTACATCAGCTTTCGGATTGCTTTTCATCCTGTTATACAGTGTGATCACATGCAGAATGTTGAGATGCTGCCTTTTATATTCATGAAAGCGTTTCACCTGAATATCAAAGAGCGAATCAGGATCAACGACAATGCCTGTCCGTTCCTTGATAACAGAAGCGAGATGGCTTTTGTTATCCTTCTTGATCTTCTGCCATTTCTTCTGAAACCCTGCATCATCTGCAAAAGGCTCAAGCTTTTTCAATTCAGTTTCAAGGTTGCTTGGCCAGGTATTGCCAATGCTCTTTGTGATGAGATCAGAAAGACCGGGATTGCTGAGGACGACCCAGCGTCTGGGGGTAACACCATTGGTCACATTGAGGAATTTTTCAGGGCTTATCTCATAAAAATCACGGAGGACAGTCTGCTTGAGAAGCTCTGAATGGAGCGCGGCAACGCCGTTGATCGCAAAGCTGCCGACACTCGCAAGGTTTGCCATACGTACATTCTTTTCACCTGTCTCGTCGATGATCGAGAGGCGCGTAAGCACGATCTTCGTCCTCCGGATAACGTTTCCTGATATCTTCAAGGAACCTGCGATTTATCTCATAGATGATTTCGAGAAGTCTGGGGAGAAGGGATGAGAAGAGGGGCAAGGGCCATTTTTCAAGGGCCTCAGGGAGGAGGGTATGGTTTGTATACCCGAACGTATTCTGTGTAATCTCCCAGGCCTCGTCCCATTCAAGTCCCGTGCTCGTCCACAAGGAGCCGCATGAGTTCAGCAACCGCAATAGAGGGGTGAGTGTCATTCAACTGTGCGGCAAAGGTCTTATGGAACGTTTTGATACCCATCCCTCTCAACAGGTGTATGCGTATCATATCCTGAAGAGAGCATGAAACAAAGAAATACTGCTGCGCGAGACGCAGGCGTTTCCCGACCTCAGGTTCATCATTCGGGTAAAGGACCTTGCTTATTGTCTCGGATATGACTTTCTCATTCACGGCAGCATAGTAGTCACCTGTATTGAATGATTCGAAGTCAAAGGACTCGACGGCCTCTGATTTCCAGAGGCGGAGCATGTTTACCGTCGCTCCCCGATATCCGGAGATGGGGGTATCGTATGCTACTCCCTTGATGACACGATCAGGCACCCACTTCACCCTCTGTCTTCCTTTTTCATCGGTATAGTGTTCTGTGTGGCCTCCGCCGTTGACATAATAGGCAATCTCCGGGCGAACGATCTCCCAGGGATTGCCTTTCTGGAGCCACTTGTCAGTGGTTTCGACCTGCCATCCGTCACGGATCGTCTGATCAAAAATACCAAACTCATACCTGATACCATAGCCAAGGGCGGGGATGGCAAGAGTAGATAGAGAGTCCATATAACAGGCAGCGAGCCTGCCGAGGCCGCCGTTTCCAAGTCCCGGCTCCTCTTCCTGTGCAATGAGCTGCTCCAGGTCAAGCCCGAGTTCGGAAACAGCCTGAGAGACTTCCTTGTGTATCCCGAGGTTTATGATATTATTGGCAAGATGGGGCCCGAGGAGAAACTCTGCTGACAGGTAACAAACTGCTCTGATATCTTTTCTGTGCAGTTGTTTAATTGTCTTTGTCCAGTTATCAAGCATCCGGTCGCGGATCGCACAGGCAACTGCCATATACCAGTCATTAAGCGTTGCAAGTTCAGGAACCCTTGCCTGCGAAAAATGCAGGTTGTCGAGAATTGCCTGTTTTATCGCTTCAGTGCTTAATCCGGTGCGGATATCGGCACACATCGAGGTCGCTGTTTTGTCTGTCTGCTGAATCTTTTTTTGCCTCATGATTCCTCCGTTTTTTTATTTCTTTTGCATTTGTTCTTGATCCCCGGGCTTTGAAAATAAATTAATGGGTCGCACAGGCGATACACGGATCAAATGCGCGCACCACCCTTCCCACTGCATGTTCAAGCTCCATATCTATGCGCTCAGCAGTGATGTAACGTTCGGCTGCAACGCGTAATGCCCGCTCAATTGCCATGACATTGTGTACTGTGGGTATGATAAAGTCGGCTTTGGAGATAAGTCCATTTTGAATGACATAGTGATGAATAAGGGGCCCGCGCGGCGCTTCTACAAGTCCATAGCCTTCACCGTCACGCGGCGTAAAGCCAATATGGGTATCCTCTCCGTCAAGGGGCCCGGCGAGAATTTCCAGCGCCCGTTCGAGAGCATAAACAAGCTCGATACCCCTCGCTATATCGAATAATAGTATTGCATGTGCCGGATGTCCGAATGTCTCCTTAAAGCGTTTGAGATAACCATCGGCGTATGGGGTGCCCATCGATTTTGCCATATTGATACGGGCAAGGCTGTTGGCCCGGATAACGTTGCCTTTATAACTCGTACGGCCTGAATAGCTGTAATCTGTTTCTTCGTAAGTCAGATGCGACCAGAAGTCCCTGGCAGGGAATTCATCGCATATCACACCATTTGTATCCATCATGCGAAGCCTGTCGCCGGTGTAATCAGGTTTTGTGTCGCCGACTGAAGCAATGTAGTAAGCAGGCGCATCATCTCCAAGGGTTCCTATGCGTTCCTTCAATTCCCGTGTTTTTTCAATATAATAGTCGAACAGCCGACAGGCTAAAGGGAGCGCAGCTTCAACTTCAGCCCTGGATGCATCTGCCTCTGCTTTCGTAATTCCGCTTGTCATACCGCCTACAACCGCTTTGACAGGATGAATGAACTGTCCGCCGGCTGCCTTAATAAGATTCGTGCCGGCTTTGCGGACCTGGGCTACACCCTGTGCAATCGGCATAGGCTGGGTAGTCATCAGCCTGATCCGGTATCTGGAAAATGCTCTCAGTCCCCAACCTGTCCGGCATGGTGAATATGAAAAGAGAAGTCGCCTGATTCTGAATAAGCTGCCCCAGAAGCAGAAGCTCGCGGATATTCTGCGCCAATGGAGGAGGGGTGACGCCGTATGCGTCTTCCAGCGCCTCAACAGCAGCAACATGGTGGGCTGTGGAGCATACTCCGCATATGCGCGGTACGATTACTACCATATCTTCCGCAGGAACACCCTTTACCAAATGTTCAAAGCCCCGGAACTCCGTAGCCTGAAAATATGCAGAGACTACCTTTCCTCCCTGCACTTCTATGACAACCTGGGCATGTCCTTCGATCCGGCTGAGTGGAAATTTTAATGTCGGCATGTCAGATCATTTTCTCCTTTGGTCTTACGGGGCGCGCTGTTCCGTCGTAGTCTGAGAATTGGAAAAGAAACAGAGACAGTTGCGGCGAGCGCAGTCCTGCATTGACTTCTTCCGCAGGTATGTCAGTCAGGGTCTCAAAGATACGCTGGATGCTTTGAAGCCATGCTGCTTTCCCCTTTTCCATGAGGGTATCAGATGGCCCCCTGCAGCCGACGCATGGAAATCCGGCACGGGGGCATGGTGCCAGGCAGCCATTGCGGGTTGAGGAGCCTATGCAGAGAAACCCCTGTTTGATAAGACATATATCGGTCAGCACACTGCCCTGGCTGAAGCCTGTAAGAGACTGCGGCCGTATTTCCTTCACTTTCTTGCGGCCGCATTCGGCACAGACAATTTTGCTGCTCTTGAAATCATCCTTGCCGGAAAGAGCTACCATGAACAATTCAGGGGTAGGCGGGCATCCGGGAAGATAAAAGCTTACATTAACAAATGTGTCAATCGGGTGGCATTTGGGCAGCAGGCGCGGTACCTCTCTCCTGCTCTCTTCAGCAGTGAAAAGTTCACGCACTTCTTCACGGTCTCCGAGAGAGGCAACCCCTCCGGAGATGGCACAGGTACCAACCGCAACTACCTGTTTTGCCTTTTTCACCGATCTGCGCAGATTGAACAGATCTTCATCTGTGCGCACCCCGCCGCTTATGAGGAGCACTTCTACGTCAGGGATATCATGGGATGAGATGACGAGCGGCAGGTGGGTCAGTTCATATTTCTTTGTCCAATCCTCAGCCTCAAGGAGGGACATTTCGCATCCGGCACATCCTGAAAGCTGTAAAACGGCAAATGTCTTCATGTGTGGCGCCTTCCTTTGCGCAGATTCAGATAGTTTCCTCCGCCGATCCTGTTCATTTTATCAGATACAGAATATTTTACAATTATACTAAAGTTCCATAGACATGCAATTCATAGAATGATAGAATTTGGATGGAGTATTGCTCACGTATAATTTACATAAGAAGGAGACTATCATGACCAGGATCGTTCACGTGACCGGAAGAGAGATACTCGATTCCAGGGGAAACCCGACTGTCGAGGCGGATGTATGGCTCGAAGACGGCAGCATGGGAAGAGCGGCTGTGCCGTCCGGTGCATCAACAGGGGAACATGAAGCCGTCGAGCTGAGGGATGGGGAAAAAACACGGTATCTCGGGAAGGGAACCCGCAAGGCTGTCCTGAATATCAACAGGAAGATTGCAACAGCTATCCTTGGCATGGAATCGGACGATCAGGCAGAGATCGACCGGAAGATGATTCATCTTGACGGTACAAAGAACAAGGGGAAACTGGGTGCAAATGCCATCCTTGCAGTATCGATGGCGGTGGCGCGGGCCGCTGCAGCTTCCTATGATATGCCTCTCTACCGCTATCTTGGCGGCGTACCGGCCTCTGTGCTGCCTGTACCAATGATGAACATCCTCAACGGCGGAGCGCACGCGGACAATTCAGTTGATCCCCAGGAATTTATGGTAGCGCCCTTATGGTGCGCGGAATTTTGCTGAAGCGCTTCGTATGGGGGCGGAGATTTTTCATACGTTAAAAAGCGTGCTGAAAAAGAAAGGTTACTCGACGTCAGTCGGTGATGAAGGAGGGTTTGCGCCCAATCTCAGGTCCAATGAGGAGGCGATTGAGGTCATTCTCGAATCGATCACAAAGGCCGGCTATCAACCCGGAAAAGATGTCGGGATTGCACTTGACCCTGCTGCGAGCGAATTCTATGACAAAGGCATGAAGAAATACGTATTCAAGAAGTCCGATAAGAGCGAGAGGACATCCGGAGCAGATGGTGGACTTCTGGGCCAGTTGGGTGAAACAGTATCCGATCATCTCAATAGAAGACGGCATGGCTGAAGATGACTGGAAAGGCTGGAAACTGATGACGGATGTCCTTGGAGAGAAAATACAGCTTGTTGGAGATGACCTTTTTGTAACGAACACAGAGAGGCTGTCCAGAGGAATAAAGGAGGGCGTGGCAAACTCTATCCTCATAAAGGTAAATCAGATCGGCACTCTGACCGAAACACTCGATGCGATGCATATGGCGTCCGCTGCGGGCTATACCTCGGTTGTATCGCACCGGTCCGGTGAGACGGAAGATACGTTTATCGCTGACCTTGTAGTCGCGACCGGCGCAGGACAGATCAAGACAGGCTCTGCAAGCCGCACTGACAGGGTAGCAAAATACAATCAGCTCCTGCGCATAGAAGAGGAACTGGGCAGTTCAGCGAAGTTCGCCGGAAGAAAGGCGTTTCGAAGATAGAAGGAAGGCATCTCCGATGGCTTTTAGGGGAAGACGTATGAAAAATGTCATTCCGGCTTGTCCGGAATCTTTCTTTGCTTTTCTATCTTTTTGTGTAGCACATTACTCCGGAAGGATTCCCGACAAGCGGGAATGACATGTCATAAATGGTTTTCTTATCAGGCGCTGCGTCAATAGATTGAGTGATCAAAAGGATTAAACAAAAATGAATCTCCATGAACTCGCCGGGAAACCGGCACCGCAATCAATACTTGAAAACATCCCACGGCTTATTGCAGCCTATTACACTTATAAACCTGATGTATCACAGGAAACCCATCGCATTGCGTTTGGCACATCGGGACACAGGGGTTCGTCTTTAAAAAATAATTTTAATGAGCCTCATATTCTTGCTGTCAGCCAGGCAATCTGCGAGTACAGAAAGGCAAATACTATCAAAGGTCCCTTGTTCCTCGGAATGGATACCCATGCACTTGTCTGAGCCGGCCTTTGCAAGCGCCGTAGAGGTTTTTGCCGCAAACAAAGTAAATGTCCTGATACAGAAAGGATTCCGTTATACACCGACACCGGTTATCTCCCATGCGATCCTCACCTACAACGGGAAGGTCCGCGGGAGCAGAGGCCGTGCCGATGGGGTGGTCATTACTCCTTCCCACAACCCTCCTGAGGACGGCGGGATCAAATATAACCCTCCCCATGGCGGACCTGCGGATACCGCAATAACAAAAGCAATTGAAGAGAGAGCCAATGAACTGCTCTCAAAAGGACTTAAAGGTGTTAAGAGAATACTTTATGAAAAAGCTATAAGAACTGAATATATAAAGGAATATAATTACATAACGCCCTATGTAGAAGATCTCGGAAACATCATAGATATGGAAATCATTGCAAAAGCCGGCCTTAAAATAGGCGTAGACCCGCTCGGCGGGGCTTCAGTCGATTTCTGGCAGCCCATCGCTGAGCACTATCACCTGGCGCTCGAAATCGTAAATGACAAAATAGATCCCACGTTTTCCTTCATGACCGTTGACAAGGACGGCAGGATCAGGATGGACTGCTCCTCGCCCTATGCCATGGCGGGTCTGATCCAATTGAAGGACCGGTTTGACATTGCTTTCGGAAATGACACCGATTCGGACCGTCACGGCATAGTAACAAAGGCAGGCCTCATGAATCCGAACCATTATCTGTCTGCCGCTATCTGGTACCTCTTTCAGAACAGGAATGGGTGGAGCAGGGACGCCGCAGTCGGCAAGACCCTTGTTTCAACATCCATGATCGACAGGGTGGCCGGAGCGCTCGGGAGGAAAGTCTCAGAGGTTCCTGTCGGTTTCAAATGGTTTGTTGACGGTCTCATAGATGGTTCTTACGGTTTTGGAGGTGAAGAAAGCGCAGGCGCTTCTTTCCTCAGGAGAGACGGAACTGTCTGGACAACAGACAAGGACGGTATCATTATGGACCTCCTTGCCTGCGAGATCACTGCCAGAACAGGGAAGGATCCGGCAGAGCTTTATAAGGACCTTGAAGAACGCTTTGGGAGACCTTTGTATATCCGGATTGATGCACCCGCGACCCCTCCACAGAAGGCAGTGTTGAAAAAGCTTTCTCCTGATATGGTAACTGCGCAGGAACTTGCCGGAGAGAAGATTACTGCAAAACTTACCCGTGCGCCGGGGAATGATGCTGAAATAGGAGGCCTGAAAGTTATTACGCAAAACGGATGGTTTGCGGCACGGCCTTCAGGCACGGAGGATATTTATAAAATCTACGCAGAAAGCTTTCTGAGCGAAGAGCACCTGCAGAAGATACAGGAAGAAGCTGTTATGATAGTCAGTGCAGCGTTTGCTGCAGCAGGAGTCTGAGAAAATTGCTTGTGAAATCTTTTAGCAGACACCGTAGTGATGACAAACACATTCGAATATTTGTGAGGGAGACATGAAAGACACGCAATATGTAATCCTGAATAAGGAAAAGTTCAATGAGTTCATCTCAGCGCTTTCGAAGATGCAGAAGCTGGTTGCTCCTGTATCAAAGGGTTATAATAATTATGCATTCGAAGAAGTCACATCAGGGAATGAGATTGCACTGAAATATATCCCTACAATCCTCCCGCTGAAAAAATTCTTCATGCCTCAGCGCGAAACCCTTCTGGAATTTAAACTTGATAAGAGATCATCTGCAGAGGCAGTTGTAGAATGTGAGCCGATGACGATTTTCGGAGCTCATACCTGCGATCTCGCAGGAATCCAGTGTCTGAACATGGTCTTTTCAGAGCGTCCGAAAGATTACAATTATCTTACCCGCAAGGGCAAAATAACCTTAATCGGCCTTGAATGCAATGAATATTGTGACGAATATGCGAGCTGTCATCTCGTCCACACAAGCTTCCCCGGAGGAGGATACGACCTTTTTTTCACAGACCTTGGGGGCTATTTTATCGTCCATGTAAATACCAGTTCCGGAGAGAAGATTGTCTCTGCCACGGGATCATTTGAAAAAGCTGATATAACGCATATGAATGAACTGAACGCGTTGCGTGATCAGAAGAGAAAGATATTCAGCAACGAAGTACCGATCAAGACCAGTCTTATTACGGAGCTGTTCGACGCAACGTTCAGTGCACGCGTCTGGAAAGACCTTGAGGAACGATGCCTGGCTTGCGGGAACTGCACCAATGTATGTCCGACATGTTATTGCTTCGACATAAAAGATGAACTCGACCTGAGCCTCAGGCACGGGATAAGGTTCCGTGTTTGGGATTCCTGCCAGCTTGAGCCATTCTCCAGGGTATCCGGAGGTATAAATTTCAGAAAAGACCGTTCTGCACGGCAGAGGCATAGGTACTACCGTAAATTCAGGTATTCCGTTGACAGATTTTCACGGTTTTTCTGTACAGGGTGCGGGAGGTGCACCCGTACATGCATGGCAGACATAAGTCTCAAGGAGACTCTCAATGAACTGATAAAGGAGAGTGAGGACAGAGTATGGAAAAAGTGGCTATAAAAGATTCCAGTTACCGTTTAAAAAAAGCAACGATTCTTCAGGCAAAAAAACTGACGGCAAATGAAAAATTTTTTGAGATAGCCCTCAGGGACGGCAGTGCTCTTGATCACGAACCAGGCCAGTTTGTTATGGTCTCCCTTTTGGGAATAGGAGAGTCCGCTATATCCATCTGCTCATCTCCCGGAAGACGTGAGTCCTTTGATCTCTGTATCAGGGCGGTCGGTAAAGTTACCGAGAAGCCTGCATACATTGAAGGCAGGAGATGAAATCAATATACGGGGACCATTCGGCAAAGGATTTCCTGTAAGCATTCTTCAGGGCAATGATCTCCTGATTGTCGCCGGCGGATTGGGCATCGCGCCTTTGCGCTCTCTCATCATGTATGTGCTCGACAACCGGCGCGATTTCGGCAAGGTTCATATTTTATTCGGGTGCAAGGAGCCGAAGGAAATGCTTTTTGGAGATGAACTGGGACACTGGAGTGAACGCACGGATCTTCACTATGCCTGTACCGTTGACCGTGCAGATCCAGAATGGGCCGGGAATGTCGGCGTGATTACGACGCTTATCCCCGGCGTTGATATCGAACCTGCAAGAACCTTCGCAGCAGTGGTCGGGCCTCCGGTCATGTATAATTTTGTTATAAAGGAGCTTCGGAAAAAAGGTATTCCGGAACGGCAGATTCTCATGGCCCTGGAGCGCAACATGTCATGTGGAAACGGCAAATGCGGTCACTGCCAGATACAGAATCTGTACCTCTGTCAGGACGGGCCGGTTTTTAATTACGAACAAATCAAGAATTTGAGTGAGGCTTTTTAGCATGAAGAAACCAAGAGTCGGCATTTTCGATTTTGCCTGTTGCGAAGGGTGTCAGCTGCAGATAGCAAATATGGGAGAAGAAGTATTGGATGTCCTCGGCTCAATAGAGGTAATGGAATGGAGAGAAGTGATGTCCGAAAAATGGGGGAAGAAACTGGATATTGCCATCATAGAAGGAAGCATTACGGATCCCCATGCGGTCAAGAGGATAAAACAGATACGGAAAAAGGGCAAAGACCCTGATTACCATCGGCTCCTGCGCGACAATAGGCGGCGTGAACGGCATGAAGAACAATTTCGGGCTCGAAGATATCAGGAAATATGTGTATGGAGAGAGACTACAGGTTTTTCCCGACAGAAGTAACAAAAGCTGTTCATCAGGTTGTCAAAGTCGATTATTTCGTCCATGGCTGCCCGATGTATATACCGGAATTTGTTGCGGTAATAAAGGCTGCCCTCCAGGGAATCCCTTATTACCCGCCTGATTACCCGGTATGTGTCGAATGCAAGCTGAATGAGAATGTCTGCATGTATGAACGCAAAGTTACCTGTCTCGGTCCTGTAACGAAGGCCGGATGCAATTCATGGTGCATAAACAACGGCAATATCTGTTACGGATGCCGCGGCATGGTCAGCAACCCGAATGAAAAAGGCGCGCAGGATGTAATCGCAAAATACGGGATCCCTATGGATCTTATCCTGAATAAAATGAATATGTACAACAAGTGCAGGGAGCTCGGCTAAGATGAAAAAGAATATTACTATCAATGTGGAATATCTCACGAGAGTGGAAGGACACGGGAATATTATTATCGCTGTAAAAGACGGCAAATTGGACACCTGTCGTCTGGATATTGTTGAATCACCGCGGTTTTTTGAAGGGATGCTGCGGGGCCGTTCGGTCTTTGAGGCACAGCATATCACCAGCAGGATCTGCGGTATTTGCGCGTGCGGACATACACTTGCCTCGATACAGGCGGCAGAAGATGCCCTTGGCATTACGCCTACAGAACAGACTACTCAACTAAGGAAACTCCTGCTGCACCTTGAGATTCTCGATAGTCACATCCTTCATATCTATCTGCTGGCTGCTCCTGACCTGCTGGGGGTTAAGAGTTTTGTCCCGCTTATCAGCAGCCATAATGAGGTGGTGCGCAGGGCATTACGGATGAAGAAGACCTGTAACGATATCTGCGATATCCTGGTTGGCAGGCATGTTCATCCCATTTCTGCCATTGTTGGAGGATTCACAAAGATACCGAAGCCGATCGATCTGGCCACTATGTTCGACCTGCTGGACGGCATGAGAGAAGATATGGATGCAACAGTGAAATTGGCTGCATCATTGAAGTTTCCCCATTTTGAGCGGGATACGGAATTTGTGGCCCTTGTAAGCGATGGCGATGAATATCCCCTGCTCATGGGAGATATCGGTTCTACTGACGGCATACGAATGAGCAAAAACGATTACCGGAAGGTTGCCAATGAGTTTATAGTTCCTCATTCATCGGCAAAACGCACGAAACTTAGCAGAAAATCATATGCAGTCGGCGCCCTTGCACGCTTTAATCTGAATGCTGAAAAGCTTCATCCCGCTGCCAAAAAAGTCGCGGCTGCAGTCGGATTAAAGCCCAAATGTATTAATCCATATCTCAATACCGTTGCTCAATTAATCGAGAGCGTCCATTGCCTCGAAGATGCAATCTCCATAGTAGAGAATCTGAGAAGCAGGCAACTCAATTATGATGAAGAAATCGTCGTCGGACTCAATGAACAGCACAGGATTCCTGTAAGGGCAGGAAACGGTGTTGGAGCCGTCGAGGTTCCCAGGGGTATCTTATTCCATAATTACCAGACCGATGAAAACGGGATAATCACACAGGCAAACTGCATTATCCCGACGAACCAGAACACCGCGAATATCGAGCACGATATGATGGAACTGGTTCCCACGATGCTTGACAGGAGTCAGGAGGAGATAACCCTTGCGGTTGAAATGCTTGTCCGGTCCTATGATCCCTGTATCTCTTGTTCGACACATTGTATGAATGTCACATTCGTGGACAGGTAAATAGAAAAAGCGTTTTATTACTTAGTGAATTCATTGATAATCAACCTCTGAAATTATAGGAGACGCCTTTATGAAAATTCTGACCACACCGAGGATGGAACGCTGCATAGGCTGCCACTCGTGCTCGCTGGCCTGTGCGCGCCTCGTTCACAAGAGACTTTCCTGGGATACTGCGGGGATACGCATCCGCACATCAGGGGGACTTTCGACCGGGTTCGAGGCAAGGACCTGTCTCGCTTGCAACCCCGCCCCGTGTGCTCAGGCCTGCCCAACCGGCGCCTATTCCCAGAGAAAGGGAGGGGGCGTCATTGTAAGAAAAAAACTCTGCATCCGCTGCGGCGAATGTGCGAAGGCCTGTCCTGTTGATGCCATTTACCTTGACCCTACTGTTGAGCCCTTTGTCTGCATACACTGCGGCCGGTGTGTTCCCTATTGTCCGCACGACTGCCTCGAGACGAAGGAAGTTGTTACAGAGACTGCGGCAGTCGAAAGCGGAGAAGAGGTGCAGACATGATCCGCGATCACTTCAGAGTGCTGACCATCAATCTGTCTTCAGGTCAAAGTACTATTGTCGAAGTTGGAGGACGGAATGAGGTTGCGGGCGGAAGCGGGCTTGCGGCGCTTCTGTTCAATAAATACGGACAGATGGACAAAGCCTGGGATGAGCCTGAGCAGCCCCTCATATTTGCGATAGGCCCGCTGACAGGCTATTTTCCGCTCATGAGTAAAACCGTATGCGCCTTCAGGTCTCCCTATCACAATCAATACGCCGAAAGCCATGCCGGCGGCCGTTCGGCCCTTGCCCTCAGGTTTGCCGATCTGGATGCACTTGTGATTACGGGCAAGGCTGCGAAGCCGGTATGTATATTTCTAGGCTCCCGCCGCATCGAAATAAAAGAGGCCCACTATCTGTGGGGGATGGATGTATATGCAACCGGGAAATATCTTCGCCACATGTTCAGAGGGTCGGGACACAGGAGCATTCTCCGCATCGGTCCTGCAGGCGAGCATGGTTCTCCCATGGCGGGCATAAACGCGGATACCTATCGCCATTTCGGGAGGCTCGGCGGAGGGGCGGTCATGGGCATAAAGAATATCAAAGGAATCGCCATTCAGGGAGATGCAACATTTCTTCTTCCAGACAACAAGGACTATCCCAAACTTTTTGAAGAAGTCCATACACAGCTTACCGACACTGATATGATGAGCAAATACCACGATCTCGGTACACCGATTAATGTGATACCGATGAACAAACTGAAGGCTATCCCTGTCAGGAACCTCCAGCAGACATCTGATCCGGATATCGCCGGGATCTCGGGTGAAAAATTTGCGGAAGTGGCATTGCTTCGTAATAATGCCTGCGCAGGATGTCCTGTTGGCTGCATACATATCGGTTTTGTCCGGGAGCGGTTCGCCAAAGAGAACAGATATCTGTACCGTCAGGTGGCATATGACTATGAGCCTATTTTCGCAACCGGTTCAATGCTTGGAGTTCTCGATTGTTTCAGGGTGCTTGATATCATAGATGTCGTTGAACGGATGGGACTCGATGTCATGTCCGCGGGAGTGGCACTCGCCTGGGCTACAGAGGCCCTGGAAAAGGGGATTATTTCTGATAAGGAAACAATCGTTCCTCTGAAATTCGGTGATTCCGAACACTATAAAGAGGCATTGATACACCTTGCCATGGGGACAAACGAATTCTACCAGGCTCTCAGCAAAGGGACCATGGTTGCTGCTGAACGATACAACGGCAAAGACTTTGCCTGTGTCCTTGGGCAGGAAATGGCGGGCTACGCCACAGGAGAAGTATTCTTTACATCGCAGGCCCTCGGCTTCAGGCATTCTCACCTTGATTCAGCCGGATATGCCTTTGACCAGAAAACAGAGGAAAAGAATGTTGGAAAGGCTGTTGATTTCCTTGTAAAGGACGAGCAGGGACGCGTTTTTCTTACTTCGATGCTGGCATGCCTTTTCGCCCGTGGGGTATACAGTGACGAACTGCTCGGCAAATGCCTGAACTCCGTAGGATATACTGATCTTGCAGGGAGTATTTCTGACGTATCGCGCCATATCCAGACACTCCGCTGGAAGACGAGGTTTGCGACAGGGTTTGATCCGAAGTCGGTTTCCATCCCCAAACGGTTCACCGAGATTGTCACCTGGAAGGGAGCGATCGATCCAGCGTATATGCAGAGCCTGAAAGATGAATACGCAAAGAGGATCATCGAGTTGAGTGCAGATAAATAGGCAAAGGCAGAGGTAAAGGTTTAAATACTGTGAGAAAGGAGAGGAAGGAAATGATCAGATGTTCATGGCCCCAAAAGAGGATGTTCTTTATCATTGTCAGCCTGTTCAGTGTTGTCCTGTATTCCCATTCTCATGCATATGCAGATGAAGCTCTCATCTGCGCTGATGACATCGAAAAATACTGCAAGGAGATAAAACCAGGAGGAGGGCGCCTTCTGGAATGTTTAAAAGCACGTGAGGCTGAATTGTCCGTATCATGCCGTGGGAAAATAGGGGAACTGCAGGGAATAATAAAAGGGTGCGAACAGGCCTGTTCAGCCGATATCGCACAGTTTTGTAAGGACGTCCAACCGGGCGGGGGAAGGATAATTAAATGTCTCAGGGGGCATGACAAAGAACTTTCTTCTTCCTGCAGTGCAAAATTGGAAATGATCGGCAAGAGATATACCGGTAAGGAGGAATAAGGATGAACTACATTAAGAGATTGGCGGCTAAACATCATATCTTCATGGGGATCATGATCGCCCTGACACTGATACCGATAATAGTGCCTGTTTCTGCTGAAGAAAGCATCCCGGCATACTGTTACCGTGACAACAGATCCCTGGGCAATGTATCAGTTTACGAAAACTCGAATCCTGTTGCGGTGTGTAACAGTCTCTATTATGACTGCAAGGGGAAATGCATAGCATGCTTCCATGATTTTGACTATGTCGATTATGTCTGTGTCGACGCATCGGGCCGAACGTTTCTGCGCTGACCCGTTCCGTGTAGGCTGCTATGAAACATTCCTACCCTCATGAGTTGTCGGAGGCGATTGTAAGGCTTTGGGATTCTTCTTCAGTTCCGGGAGCACCTGAAGAACATTACAGCCTGCCTGATAAGGCAACCATCGAGTATCTCATATCGACCTGTTATCAGGCGAGCATGATGCGGGAGGAACTGAGGGCTCAACGGTTCAGGATAATCCTCTGCGATCCTTCCAGTTTTTCGGCTGATCTCGGTCCTCCTCAGGGATTTCTCAGGCTTTTATTCAAAGAGCCCCGTGCTTTTCATGAATATGAACTGCTCAAGCTGTGTCCTGCGTCCGAGTTCGAAAGTTCTCTTATCGGCGTGTATCATAATCGTCCAGAGGGGCTGCAGATATGGGGACTGGTCAATTCAGGAACCCGATGGTTACAGGCATTCCGCGGCGGCAGCAAAGTGATCGTTCCCATGCCCGATTCGCTGGTCCTTGACATCACAGGGCCGGGGAGCATAAGGGCTTCCCGTGGATCAATTATACTTGTTCAACTGAGCGGCGGCCGGATCATTATGCCCCATGCCAATGTCCTGCATTCACGATGGTTAACACAGAGAGCGACGAGCTTTCATCAAGACATTATGGGGATGCATGCCGCGGCCAGGGCGGACGCACATGAAGCATGGGCGGTGGTGAGCCCGCATATGATTCAGAGGCTCTACGAGCAGTTTATCAAGCGCATCATAAGCATCATACGGAATATGAAACATGGGGGGACTATCATTACGTTTCCCCAGAGCGTTATCCCAACCATAACGGCTCCTAATCCCTATATCTTTGTGAAGTATCTTTTTCGGGATGGGGAACCAGCGAGACGTCTGTATACACTGATAGCAGGGATTATGAACGAACTTGCAAAAATCCATGGCGCCCAGGGGGACCCGGAACGGATTGTAGGCTGGAACGAATATGTTGAGAGCAATCACGAAACGCTCCAGGAACTCGACGAGGCGCTCTTTGACCATGCCCGTTTCATTGCCAATCTGGCTGCAGTCGACGGCGCAGTCGTTTTTGCAAAGGGGCTTGAACTCATAGGATTCGGAGGGGTAATAAAGGGGACTTTCGGCAAGGAGAATCTCATTGCACGCGCCCTGGATGCCGAGGGAGAAGAGAGAGTGTACGAGCAGGCTGAAGGCGTCGGTACCCGTCATCTTGCGGTCTACCACCTGTGCAAGGAAATTGAAGATGTGCTTGGACTGGTGATATCGCAGGATGGCAATACCAGTCTTGTCAAATGGATGAATGGCTTTGTAACATTCTGGGATATTCTCCCGATAACGGTGGCAGGGCCTGACCCCGCTGGTAATGAGGAGGAATGACGAATCATGCAATCGTTCTCTGCATCGTATGAAAACATCAGCACTAAACCCAAAGGAGGTCATGTATGAAAAAGTTGGGAAGTCTGTCATTTATTTCAGTTGTTCTCGGTCTCTTTCTGTTGAATGCGTGTGCAACAACCGTCACTACCAATGTGTGGAAAGACCAGACGTATGGCGGACCAGTCAAAAAGGTCCTTGTCATGGGAATCAGCCAGAAGAAAGGCATTCAGCGCTTTTTTGAAGATGAATTTGTCCGTCAGCTCAGGGAAAAAGGTACAGACGGTATTGCCGGCTATTCTGTACTGCCGTATGATGAAAAGATGACCAAGGATTTTATAGCGGCAAAAGCGAGAGAGTCAGGAGCGGATGCTGTTCTCGTAGCGAGGCCGCTCAGCAGGGAAATGCAGCGCACATACGTGCCGGGGCAGGTATACGCAGTGCCGGGGTCTTATTCCCGGTGGGGCAGTTACTATGGACATGCGTATTCTCCGGGGTATGTGGTGGAAGATGAATATGTCTACATTGAAACAAACCTGTATGATGTTGCTACGGAACAGCTGATATGGTCTACTCAGTCAGAAACAATCATATTGGCCAGCGACCAGGCACTGATCAAGGAGTTCATAAGCACGATGGTGACGCAATTATCATCAGACAAGCTGATTAAATAGTGTCTGTGTATAAAGTATTGTATTGAAAAAATCCGTCATTCTCGCGAAGGCGGGAATCCAGTTTTTTCAATGCCTTCTGGATCCCCCGGTCAAGCCGGAGGATGACAAACTATGAGTTTATCCACGGACTCTAAACAGGATTTTGCACGTCCTTTGTTCAACTGTTCAACAGCGACAGTTTATGCGTTGTGCCGCAATATTTCTGGGCCGGCGCTGAAATATTTCTCGACCAGGGAGACGAGCTCCTGCCGCAGTTCGTCTCCCTCATGACCCGCATACTTCTCATACAGGCTGCGGGCAATGGCCCCAAAGGCGTCAAGCAGAACCGGATCGAAATGTGTCCCTCTGCCCTGGTCAAGAATTTCCATGGATTCCTCGAAACTCAGGGGCTTCTTATAGGGTCGCGCTGAGGTCAGAGCGTCGAACACGTCAGTAATGGCAAAGATGCGGGCCGTTACAGGAATCTGCCCTCCCCTGATGTTTTCCGGATAGCCTCCGCCTGAATATTTTTCGTGATGGAACTTTATCACATCGACGCTGTCACGCAGCCATGATGAACGTTCTACGATATCGATGCCATGGTTTACATGTGTCTTCATAACGTTGAATTCCGGTTCATCAAGACGTCCGGGCTTCAGCAGAATATTGTCAGGTATGCCGATCTTTCCGACATCATGGAGAAATGATCCTTTCAGGAGGGTTCTCATTTCAGCTACACTCAGCCCGACAGCTTCACCAATGCGCACAGAATACAACGTAACACGGTAATTATGGGCATCGGTATCGCTGTCGCGTCTCGCAATTGCACTGCCCAGTACCGCGATGATTTCGAGATTCGCGTCGAGAAGGCTTGCAGAATAGTCGGTAATACGATGCATGAGATGAAGGATAACCGGGTAGAGGAGGGCGGTGACAAGGAAAACAATAGCGATAACGATACTCATATTACGGATGATCGTTTGATGCATCTCCGCTGTCATCCCCGGGGAAACCGCGAAGATGCCTCTCCCGTATGCCACGACAGCACCTTGCCGGTCTGTCACAGGGATCACAAGAAAGACGAAAGGGTTCCCGCCGATGCGCATTGTTTCTGTCTGCAGAGAACCGGCCACGGGAAAAGAATACGGATGTGCCGCCATGAAACGCTTTACATCGTTCAATCCCTGATAGTCAGGAAACGATTTTTCCGCGATGACGGCAGGGGTCTTATCGTAGAACTGAACCTCAACGAAGCGGCCGGCGTAATATTCCATCGGAGCATCTTTCGCTGAAAGGAGACCGCGCAGTGTTTCAAAGGGGTGGATCGGATGATCGATAAGGGTATCTCTTACGCGATCTGCAAGAACCGATATCCCTTCCCGACCAAAGTCGACGATCTGACGCTTGAGCTGTCTCTCAAGGGTAAGATATGTGATAAGTCCTGCGCAGACAGCAATCAATGTCGCGGCGACGCCAAGCCGGATCAGAAGCGCACGATGAACGAATGTTCTTAACGGATATGTCCTCATTTGAAAATGAGATTCTCACGCATTGGCAAATCTCATGCCTCTGTGAAGAAGGAGGGAGACTGCGAAATATCGACGAACTGGGTCTGGTATTTCATCATTTCTTTGAGTGCCGCTTTTGCTTCGGGCTTTGCGAGGAGCGGCCCTAACTGACTTGCGCTCTCGAACCACCATTCAATTACCGCATCGTAGGGTTCTTTGCTCTTCCTGGCCTGCATGATCCTTATGTTGGCCTCACCTGAAGCGTAAGCTTCCGCGTTACCCTGAAAGGCTCAAGGAGTGACACAAGATTGTCCAATAGAATCTCGAAGTGCGGATCATTCCAGTAATCCCTGAATTTCTTCGGCGTGATCTCTTTCCTTCTTTTGATGCAGGTAATCAATCGTATCATATACCCTCCCCATTGTAAGACTGAGCTTTTATATCCGCTCAAATTGTAGCAAATGAGAATACCTTTTGAAAGAACAGAAAATCCGGACTCACCTGTTACTCCATGGGTTCATATTCCATTCAAGGCTTTGTGGTATCATATGACATTCCTGCTATGCATACATTTCTGAACTGGCTTGTCGATACCATTGGTACCATGGGGTATCCCGGGATCATCTTCCTGATGTTCGTTGAGAGCACGTTTATCCCATTGCCTTCTGAACTCGTGATCCCGCCGGCAGGATATCTCATCGCACAGAAGCAGATGAGCTGGATCGGTGTACTTATTTCCGGAACGCTTGGCAGCCTGCTGGGCGCACTTTTCAACTATGCAATCGCGGTGTATTTTGGAAGACCCATTATTCTCAGGTACGGGAAGTATTTCGGCATTTCACAGAACCATTTCATGAAAGGGGAGGCGTTTTTTCTCAAACATGGAAATATCAGCACGTTTATCGGAAGGCTTATTTTGGGTGTACGGCATTATATATCGTTCCCTGCCGGTCTTTGCAGAATGAGCCTCGCTAAATTCTCCTTCTACACGGCATTCGGCGCAGCTCTCTGGGTAGGAATATTGGCCTATATCGGCTATTTTGTCGGAAATAATCAGGAGCGGATCATGGAAGTGAGCAGGCAATGGACGTTATACATTATTATCGGATGCATTCTGCTCATTGCTGTTTATGTCCTCTGGCATAGACGCGGGCAGAAGACTTAGCCCAACAAACATGCGCTTCTTCGCTGACCTCCATATTCATTCAAGATACTCCCGTGCTACCAGTCCTGCAATGTCGCTGGAAAGCCTCTGGCGATGGGCCCAGATGAAAGGAATTACCGTTATCGGGACAGGAGATTTTACCCACCCAAAATGGCTGCAGGAATTAAAAGAAAAACTTTATATTGATGATAATAACCTATTTAAATTAAAAGATAATCTACAGTGCGAAGAGGTGCCGTTGTCGTGTGCGGGGGAAGTCTTTTTTGTGCCCTCGGCGGAAATAAGCTGTATTTATTCAAAAAAGGGAAAAGTAAGAAAAGTACATAGCATTATTTTAGTCCCTAACATCCCGGCTGCTGAAAAAATCAATACCGTTCTATCGGGGATCGGAAATCTTTCAGCTGACGGCCGTCCGATCCTCGGTCTTGATGCAAAAGAACTGCTGAGGATCGTCATCGATAGTTCTCCTGAGGCACTGTTCATCCCTGCGCATGCTTGGACTCCCCATTTTTCTGTTCTCGGCGCGAACTCGGGATTTGATTCCCTTGAGGAGTGTTTTGATGAATTGACTCCCCACATCCATGCCATTGAGACCGGATTATCCTCTGATCCGATGATGAACTGGAGGCTTTCAGCCCTTGACGGAGTTACCCTCATTTCGAATTCCGATGCCCATTCACCTGCAAAGCTCGGCAGGGAAGCGAATATCTTTGACCTGGAGAGCATCTCCTATCAATCTCTTTCAGAGGCGATCAGAACGAAGAAGGGTTTTCTCGGAACAATGGAATTTTTTCCTGAAGAGGGAAAATACCATTATGACGGCCACAGGGCATGTGGGGTCAACTTGTCTCCCGAGGAAACGCTGGACCATAACTTTCTTTGCCCTGTCTGCGCCAAGAGGGTTACAGTCGGTGTTATGCACAGGGTTGGTAAACTTGCCGACCGGCCCACCGGCTTTAAGCTGGCTGACGCACCGCCATTTCATTCACTGATCCCTCTCCCCGAGATACTTTCAGAGGTCATGAAAGTGGGGGTGAACAGCAAGGCAGTCGGCAAAGAGTATCTGCGTCTTCTTGAGAGGATCGGAAATGAATTCAAAATCCTCATGGATACGCCGCTCGATGATATCGAGAGAGAAGGCTCGGCCCTGTTAAGAGAGGCGATCAGCCGAATGCGCACCGGGAATGTTCATATTGTTCCCGGATATGATGGTGAGTATGGGAAGGTGAAGATTTTTGAAGAGGTCGAGAGAAAAGAGATCAAGGGGCAAAAAAGGCTTTTTTGAACCTTGATCGGATGACACGCAGGCATACGTGCATCTCTCCGCAGCGAGTCGCCGGGGCGACAAAATCCTGCTAATGCAGAATATGGGGATGCTCATTATCTTGCCGCTGTGCGTTTATTTTTTATCGCAATGTGATAACTGTCCGCCTACAAAGGTGCTGCTACCAGGTTTTTGCTGCCCATATGCCTGCCTGTTTGTTCAATAAAGTACATTGATTCGGACTGCCCCTAGATTATTGCAAATGCATGTTGAAGAAGAGCAGATGCGGCAGTGGAGCGGATTTAATGAATTTTTCTGACGTACTGTCAGGAAAATTCATTACCTCGGAGGGCCGCTGAAGGCGGTCCGAGAATGAGCGACATTGCTGTGTCTGCTCTTCCCTGGCGAATAAATCATGAATAATGCGGGATAAGCGACGCATTTTATGAGATAATAAGTAACAGATATTTGAAACCATGCAGAAAGGTTAAAACATGAAAACAATAGCAATTTATCCGGGGACGTTCGACCCTATTACGAACGGGCATCTCGATCTTATCAAGAGGGCGTTGAGAACGTTTGACGAAGTGATCGTTGCAGTAGCTCCCAGTCTGAAAAAGCAGCCGCTCTTTGCCCTTGAAGAGAGGTTGCGTTTAATTCACTCGGCGGTGAGAGGGTTGAAAAGGGCAAAGGTTGATTCGTTCAACAGCCTGCTGGTCGATTACGTCAGGAAGAAAAAAGGGATTGCCATTCTCCGGGGCCTGAGGGCGATATCCGACTTCGAATATGAATTCCAGCTGGCCCATATGAACAGAAGACTGAACACGAACATCGAGACAGTATTCCTGATGCCGAGCGAGGAATACAGCTATCTCACTTCAAGCCTCGTAAAGGAAGTGTCATCCTTCGGAGGTTCTGTAACGGGGCTTGTCCCCGCCGAGGTAGAAAAGGCGTTAAAAGAAAAATTCAAAAAATAAGGTATCGGAAAGAATAAGCTGTGGAATCCATTCATGATCGCGGACATTTATTAATAACCCGGCAGGAATGATTTATCCATAAATCGGCCATTGTTCCTTTTTTTGACAGGTGAATTGTTTGTATGGTAAATTTGATTCAAATAGGAGGCAATGAAATCATGCCTAAAGTAATAGATGCTGTTTTTGAAGACGGCGTTTTTAAGCCGATAAAAAAGCTCCGCCTTAAGGACAAGCAACAGGTAAAGATACAGATACTCAATGTTGAAGATTGGCAGGAAAGATTCGACAGAGCGCTCAAGTCTATCCGCAGCAAAGCGGCCCGTTTTTCCCCTGAAGAAATTGAGGCGGATATAGCTGAAGCAATTAAAGAAGTCCGCAGTGCAAGGTGTGCCCATTAAGGTTGTAGTTGATACAAATATCTGGATTTCCTCGCTGATCGCCTCATCAAAAACCGCTGCCAGGTTCGTTGACGAATGGAGAGAAAGTAAATTCGAAATTGTCGTTTCAGAACAACAAGTCTTAGAGCTATATGAGGTCTTTAGCCGTCCGAAGTTCTTATTCAAATATCGAATCGACAGGCAAGAGATTGATGACATTGTTTCATCCATTGCGCTCCGCGCAGAGCGTGTAACACTAAAAGGCGCCACAAAATTGTGCCGTGACCCTGATGACGATATCATCATAGAAACTGCTATCCGTGGAAGAGCAAAGTATTTGGTGACCGGGGATAAAGATATCACAAACGATAAAACCGTCTTGTCGTTCTTATCCCGACACGGTGTTTCTGTCATTTCACTGTCAAGATTCTTAGCTATCATAGATAAAGCCTGATCTCTTCTGCCTTTCTGTAATCTTTTCCTTGTCATTCCGGCTTGTCCGGAATCCTTCTTTTGCTCTTCTCTGCTCTTTCCTTGTTAGTTTATAGTAATATTGATTAAGTTCTAGGTTATAACAACAAGTTCAAGGCAAAGAGGAGTCAATATGAAAAGGGTGCAATTCTTTATGAGTGTAGCAATGGTCATGGTTTTGTTGCCTGTGTGGTCTGTTGCTTTTGCAGAAAAGGAGGAAAAGATGTCCGATGCATTATCTGTTATTCATAGCCGCAAAAGTGTGCGCAGTTTTACCGGACAGAGTGTAACCAAGGATGCGTTGGATAAAATCGTAAGGGCAGGCATGGCAGCCCCGACAGCGGTGAACAAGCAACCCTGGGCATTTGTTGTTATCACCGATAGGAAAACCCTTGACGCCCTGGCTGCCGGATTGCCGTACGCGAAAATGCTGGACAAGGCAGGAGCTGCGATTATTGTCTGCGCCATACCGGAAAAGGCATATGAAAAAAGTCTGGAATTAGCGGTCATTGACAGCACCTGCGCAAGCGAGAATATATTATTGGCTGCCGAAGCATTGGGCTTAGGGGCAGTCTGGACTGCCGCATATCCGTATAAAGACAGAATGGATGTAGCAAGAAAAGTGCTGAATATCCCGCAGGACATAATTCCGCTGAATGTTATCCCTATAGGGCATCCTGCAGGCACAGATAAACCAAAAGACAAATACAAATTTGAAAATATTCACTGGGAGAAATGGTAACTATCCGCAACAAGAAGATTCGGAATGAAACTTGAGCCATATGTCGAACCCGCCTTTTCTTATCGCTTCAATTCTTATTTTGCTCGTTTCGATTCCTCTCGTGGCAGGATGGATACCGAGGAACAGGTTTTATGGAGTGCGTACGCGAAAGACACTTTCGGACGATCGCGTGTGGTATGCCTCCAATAAGGTTGGGGGTTGGCTTTTCATTGTATCCAGCCTCAATTATTTCGGTATCGCTGCCATTGTCCCTTATTCTGCGGATAGTACTTCTTTTAAATGGTGGGCTCATATTCTCGGTTTGTTGCTTCCCCTTTTCATCAGTTTTTTTATAATTCATTTCTATTCAAAACGATTCTAAAGGATTTTATTGATGCAGAAATTCAATGAAGATGTATTGGGTTCGCATGGAAGAGTTTCTGATCCCGTCTGTTAAGGATGAATCATCGTTTATCCTCAACATGCAGACAGTGTGGTGATAAGGTGTATTCTGTCCGCAGCGAAGAACATTCAGATCAGACAGAATTCAGTAGTCTCAGGGCATTTTCCCGCAGAATAAGTTCTTCTTTTTCTTTCTCCGAGTTGCAGCCCCTTCAATAAGGAAAGTGTTTTTTGCTGTTCTGTCCATGGAGAATCTGTGCCGAAAAGGATATATTCCGGAGGGTGATGAGAGATGATTTTTTTGACGGTGTCATTTAAAAACTCAAGTGAGAATGATATCTCCATGTAAATAGGTTTCCCGAGCAGGAATTTCTCGACATCTTCCCACAAACTCCATGCGCCGAGATGTGTGGTGATCAATTTCAGTGCAGGAAATTTTTGAACAACCGTAAGAATTTTTTCCGGGTCCGCTATTCTTGTCTGCGCAAATGCAAAATCAAATCCGGTATGCATTACCAGAATCAGGTTCTCGTCGGATATTTTCTCATAAACCGGGAAAAGCCTTTCTTCATCAATAGTGAAATTCTGATAGTAGGGATGGAATTTTATCCCTTTAAACCCCTCACGTTTTATTGTATCTATTCTGTCTTTAAACGCCGGGTCATACGGATGAAAAGAAGGAAAGGGGATGATTCTTTCAGATCTGACTGCCTTGCAAAATTGCAGGATTGAATCGAACTGCGACGGTTTCGTGGCAATATTGCAGATGACACTTTTTTCGATCCCGCAGGTGTCCATGGAAGAAAGCAGGGAGGAAATCTTGCCGTCAAGATGGGCTTTGATGCCCCCTTCATCTTCGAGCATTTTTATCACCCTTCCTGATAAATCATCAGGAAAGGCATGGGTGTGGAAATCAATAATTCCTTGCATTGTATTTCTATTTTACCTTGATCATTCCTGCAAATGGTAGGGTGAAATGAGAATAATTTTCCCTTGCCCCCTCTTAATTTAAGAGGAGGATTGTTTCACCCTCTCCCAACCCTCCTCCCTCAAGGGGGAGGAACCAACTACAATCCCCTCTCCCTGGAGGGAGAGGGCAAGGGTGAGGGTATTCACCTATAACATTACCGCTAATGTTAGTGGTATAATTAAAAATTATCTTTGCAAAAAACTGCGGTAAAGGGGTATTTTCAGGTGAAACAAAATCAAATGAATAAGGAATTGCTTTCAGGTGACGATGCAATAGGAAGGGGAGCGATAGAGGCAGGGATATCTTTGGCAACAAGTTATCCCGGAACTCCTGCTACTGAAATTCTGCAATACATCGCGCATAATTTTGACCGGTGATGCGGAATGGTCGGTCAATGAAAAAGTGGCGCTTCGAAACTGCGATCGGCGCTTCCTATGCGGGAAAAAGGTCGATCTGTTCCATGAAACATGTAGGACTCAATGTCGCGTCAGACCCTTTAATGACTGCTGCGTATCTGGGAATTAAAGGAGGGTTGGTCCTTGCGGTTGCGGATGACCCGGGAGCGTATTCCTCACAGAATGAACAGGATTCCCGTTTTTATGCGAAATTTGCAAAAATCCCCTGCCTTGAACCGAGCGATTCACAGGAAGCCAGGGATATGACGATCATGGCCTTCGAGTTATCGGAGAAAGTGGGACTTCCTGTAATGCTGAGAACAGTGACAAGGATTTCCCATGCCTATTCTGCGGTGGAGATAGGACCGATACGGGAGCAGAATGCCTCTTTTGCTGCAAAAAGATCCGGCGAACATGATTGCTGTTCCGAGCAATGTGGTGAGATGTCACAGAAATTTGAATGAAAAGCAGCAAGGCACTGAAACAATGGGGTGAAGAATCAGGGTTAAACAAACCTTTTAAGAAAGACCAGAAAAAAGGCATCATAACCTGCGGCATCGGGTATGTCTATGCAAAAGAATACGGCCCTGAATATGCCATCCTGAAGATTTCCTATTATCCCGTTGCGGAAACATTGATCGAGGAATTTGTGAAAGGACTGGAAGAAGTCTGGGTCCTGGAAGAAGGCGAACCCTATATTGAAGAGATTGCAAGGAAATATTCGTCGCGTGTAAAAGGCAAGATTTCCGGCGAAATCAGCAGTACCGGGGAACTTGGACCGGATGTTTTAACTGCCTATATCCCGGGCTGGGGAACTGCCCGACAGCGGCATTAAGACTTCGAAGCCATTGCCGATCCGGCCGCCTGTGCTCTGTCTGGGTTGTCCGCACAGCAAGCTCTATACTGCGCTGAAAGCGGCCCAGCCTGCGTTCACTGCCGGCGATATCGGCTGCTATACCCTTGGGGCGAATCCTCCCTATCAGATAGTGGATACCTGCCTCTGCATGGGAGCGGGCATCAGCCAGGCAGCTGGAATTTCCAAACAAGGGGTAAAGAGAGTGGCGGCAGTCATTGGAGATTCCACCTTTATTCACTCCGGAATCCCTGCATTGATTAATGCGGTATATAACAAGGCAAATATCCTTGTGCTCATTCTGGATAATTCATCGACCGCAATGACAGGGCATCAACCAACACCATTGACCGGCGTCACTGCAAAAGGAGAAGAGGGCGGGAAAACCTCTCTCGAAGGAATCTGCAAGTCCTGCGGTGTCAATTCGGTTGAAGTGATCGATCCGTTCGATGTTGAGAAAACAGAAGCCTTACTGAAAGAAAAGCTGGATGCTGAAGGGGTCAATGTTGTTATTTCACGCAGACCCTGTGTGTTTTTACTGAAGCGCAAATCGAAGTAGAGGCTGTTTATACAATCATGTGTATCTTTCTGTTATTCCGGCAGTCCTTAAGCCGGAATCCAGTGTTTTACAATACTTCCTGGATGCCGGATCAAGTCCGGCATGACAGCATAAAGCATTCTGAGGACCAGCACTCAACAGAAAAATTACAAATTATAAACCTTCTGAGCCGATAGTACCGCAACCCCTGCTTTTTTCAGCGCCTTTTTCCCTTTGTTTATGCTGTCCGTCCGCAATACCACCACTGCCTTTTTTCCGCTCTTCTCGACAAAGGCATACATGTATTCGACATTGATATCGGCATCGGTCAGAATCTTCAGCACCCCTGCCAATCCGCCGGGTGTGTCGGATACTTCAACAGCGATCACATCGTTTTCCCTGACAGTAAAGTTGCTCTTTGTGAGCGCTTTTTTTGCCTTTTCCGGATCAGGGACGATCAAACGCAGGATGCCGAAATCCGATGTATCGGCGATCGAGAGAGCCCGGATGTTAATTTTTGCCTTTGCCAGGACATCCATCGCCTCCCACAATCTTCCTTTTTTATTCTCCAGAAATAAGGATATCTGTTTTACTTCCATGGTACACTCCTTTATAATTGACGTTTGTCGATTACCCTCTTTGCCTTGCCTTCACTGCGGGGAATGGTCTTTGGTTCGACGAGCGTGACCTTTACCCTCAGCCCGATTGAATTTTCGATGCGTTTTTCGATCTTTTTCTTCACTTCCTCGAGGTGTTTGACTTCATCCGAGAATAACTTCTTCGAAGTCTCGACCTGCACCTCTATCTCGTCAAGGTGCTGCGGTCTGGTGACGATAATCTGATAGTGCGGTTCCACTCCCTTGACCTCAAGGAGTGCCCTTTCAATCTGGGAAGGAAAGATCAGAACACCCCTGATTTTCAGCATATCGTCTGTGCGTCCGGTGACGCGGTCCATGCGCACGAGAGTTCTTCCGCATTTACAGCGTTCTCTTCTTAATGTCGTTACATCCCTCGTCCGGAAGCGGATCATCGGCATGCCCTCGCGGGTCAGCGTAGTAAGGACAAGCTCTCCCTTCTCTCCGTCCGGCAGCGGTTCAAGGGTCTCCGGAGAGATGACTTCAGGGTAGAAGTGGTCTTCGGCAATGTGGAGGCCGTTCTTCTGGTCGCATTCCTGCGCAACGCCGGGCCCGATTATTTCCGTCAATCCGTAGATATTGAGCGCGATGAGATGGAACCTCTTCTCGATTTCATCCCGCATCCTGTCTGTCCAGACCTCAGCGCCGAAGCATCCCGCCTTCAGCTTCAATTTTTTGATATTAATGCCTGCTTCCCCGGCTGCTTCTGTTAAATACAGTGCATAGGAAGGAGTGCAGGTGAGGATGGTGGAACCGAAGTCCTGCATGATGTCGAGATGCCTTTTGGTCTGCCCTGCGGAAACAGGGACGACGGTTGCCCCGATCGTTTGCCCGCCATAGTGCACGCCGAGTCCACCGGTAAATAAGCCGTACCCGTACCCATTCTGAATGATAGAGTCTTTTGTCGCTCCGCACATGGTGAGTGCGCGCGCCATTACTTCACCCCAGATTTCTATGTCTTTCCTCGTATATCCCGACACCGTAGGTTTTCCGGTTGTTCCGGATGAGGTGTGCAACTCTACTATTTCTCTGCGCGGGACAGCGAAGAACCCAAAAGGATATCCGTCTCTCAATTCGGTTTTTGCCGTAAAAGGCAGTCTGCTTATGTCTTTGAGGCTTTTTATGTCGGCGGGTTTGACTTTCGCTTTGTCGAAACTTTTTTGGTAATAAGGGACATTCTTGTACGCACGTCTGAGCACAACTTTCAGTCGCTCAAGTTGCAATTTTTCTCTCTCCCCAACGCGCATGCATTCTGCTTCTTTATTCCAGATCATGGTTCTCTCCTTACGCATTTTTTCTTTTTACGGTCTTCTTCGCAGTGAAAAAACGCAGCTTCTCATGCTTCAGAAGTTTTTTTGCTTTTTCGATATCATGCACATCTACTATTAAGTACGCCTTTTTCCTGGATTCCAAAATCAACACATACGCATTTTCTATGTTGATTCTTTTTTTCGATAAAATCGCGGCGACGTCATACAATCCCCCGGGTCTGTCTACCAGTTCGATCGCCAGTACTTCATTGAGGGAGACGGTAAAGCCCTTTTGCTGAAGCTTCTGATGCGCCAGTTCATGGTTGTCAACAATGAATTTCAGTACACCGAATCCGTTTGAACTCGCAATATTGATCGCAAGGATATTCACCCCTTCTTCCGCGAGCACTTTTGTAATTTTCTTAAGCCTGCCGGGTTTGTTTTCAGAAAAGATGGAAAGCTGCTTTAATTGTTCCATGCGGAGCTCCTTTTTTGAAGACAGGATTCAAGGGGTCCAGGATTCGAGGATTCCAGGGTGGCAATCTCGTCGTTTCTTCCGCTCGAATCCTTGAATCCTCGACCCCTTGAACCTGTCTCTTATAATGTTCTTTTATCAATAACCCTTGTTGCTTTTCCTTCACTTACCGGCAGCGCGCCTGGCTCCAGGAGTTCTACTTTCGGTTTTACCAGGATCTCAGACCGTAATTTTTCCGTTATCTCGTTTTGCAGATTCACCAGATGATCTACTTTGCCGTCGAACAGCTCTCTTGATATTTCTACTCTCACGGTCATCTGGTCATAGGCCTCAAGGACAATCTGGTAATTCTGCGCAACAGCCTTAATCCCCATTAATACCCGCTCGATCTGCTGAGGGAAGATGTTTACTCCGCGTATGATAATCATATCGTCTGATCTGCCGATGATGCGGGAAATCCTGCGGTGTGTTCTTCCGCATTTGCATTTGCCGGGAATTATCGTAACGATATCCCGTGTGCGGTAACGCAGGATGGGCATGGCTTCACGGTATAAGCGTGGTGAGGACAAGTTCGCCCTTTTCCCCTTCGGGCACTTTTTCACCTGTGTCAGGATCGATTATCTCCATGATGAAATTATCTTCCCAGAGATGCATTCCGTTCTTTTCCATACATTCGAACGCGACTCCCGGACCATTCATCTCAGACAATCCGTACGAATTATATACGTCAATGCCAAGAGACGTTTCAATCTTTATTCTCGTTTCCTCTGAATACGGTTCTGATCCCATATATGCCCTCCGGAGAAACAGGTCTTTTTTGGGATCAAGGCCTTCATTCTGTATAACGCTCGCAAGGTAGAGCGCATAGCTCGGAGTGACATGGAGAGTGGTAGTCCTGAAATCCTGCATAAGTGCAATCTGTCTCTTCGTATTTCCCGGTCCTGCGGGGATGACCAATACCCCCACTTTCTCCGCGCCATAGTGCATGACGAGCGCGCCGGTAAATAACCCGTAGGTCATCATATTCTGGAGTACGTCGTCTTTTTTAATCCCCGTCATGATAAGACAGCGGGCAATGAGTTCAGCTGCCCGGTCAACGTCTTTTTTCGAAAAAAAGATCGCCTTTGGTTTCCCGGTGGTGCCGCTTGAGGTATGGAGACGCACAACCTGTTCTTTCGGAACCGCGAGCATGCCAAAGGGGTAGTGTTCACGCAGATCTTCCCTGGTGGTGAAGGGAAGTTTTTGAATATCTTTTAAAGAGGTGATGTCTTTCGGGGCAATGTGCAGCTGTGAAAATGATTCTTTGTAGAACGGGATATTTTTATAGGCCTGACGGACAGTCTGTTTCAGCCTTTTCAGCTGCAATTCTTCCAGCGCCTTGCGGCTGATTGTCTCAATATCCTTTTGCCAGAACATTGTTATGCTTTTCCCCCGGTAATCTCTCTCCCTTTTCCGAATGCGGCAAGGTTCATCTCGATTGTCTTTGCAGGCACGGATTCCTTTATCACCGTTTCCCATACAGAGAGCGGGAAAGGCATATACCGGGAAAGGACTCCCATCACAATGATATTTTCCACCTTGGGGTTTCCGAGGTTGTTTGCGATATCCAGTGCATTTACGCTGTCCACGTGAAAACCCATTGCCTCCAACCGGGCTTTTGCGTCTTCCGGATAGGGGGCAACAGCCGGATTCACAGAAGAAGGTACTATCCTTTTCTGGTTGAGGACCACCTTTCCATCCGGTTTGAGATAGTAGGCGTATCGCAGACCTTCCAGCTCTTCGAGGGCAACCAGAAAATCGGCTTTGCCCTTGTGGATTAAGGGAGAGTACACTTCTTCCCCGAAACGCACATGGCTTGTGACGCTCCCGCCTCTTTGCGCCATGCCATGGAGTTCGCTTTCTTTTACCATGTATCCTGAGATAAAGGCACATTTGGTAAGGATTTTGCTCGCGAGGATAATACCCTGTCCGCCTACCCCTGAAAAAAGTACGTTTGTAATTCCCATTTTCCCTCTTTTATTACCGGTTTACAGCAACCTTTTTTTAGAGATTTTTGTTTTGATTCACTATGTATAAAAAATTGCATCATTCTATCATATATCGAAAATTTCCTGCAAACAGTGGAGCACGTAGTCTGCAATTGGAAGCCTATTCACGTACTAATATTTCAGACAAGACTTTCAAAAAGTACCATAATAATGTAAATTTTATTTAATAGCAGGGAAGACATTGGATAACTCCAAAATCATTACGCTAAATACGAAAGAAGAGAGCAGAAAATGAGCTTGCGCAAAAAAACGCTTTTTTTAATCGGACTGACTTTTGCCGTGCTTATGGCAATTCTCATAGTAACTTCCAAAATCGTTGTGTTAGGAAGTTTTCAGGATCTGGAATCCGAAACTATTAAGATTAATGCGAAACGCGGAATGAATGAAATTGGGAATCAAATGCGCCGCCTTGATTCAATCGCCGGCGATTGGGCTCCCTGGGACGACACATATACCTTTATCCAAAACAGGAATGATACCTATATAAAAAAGGATCTTTGCGTCTGAGTGTGGGTCATTTATATCTCTTTGAGCATACAGGTAAGGATTTTTAGTTGAAGATATTCCTCATCTCTTAAGCCGTAAGCCCTTCTCTGAATGACCCTAATTTTGTTGTTCATTCCTTCTACGAATCCCAATGGAACTTTGTTTTCTGGTTTGCTATAGGCGGCGATGCCGTCCCAATGCCGCTCGATCATTTTGGCAAACTTCTCATAGGGTGCCAACCGCTGCCATTTCAGCGCATTCTTCCAGTTATCGAAGAACCGGCGTGCCCATCCCTCTGTTTGATAACTCCATAACTGACCAAAGGATTCTTTTAAGAGATAAGCAGCATTGAGCCGTTTATTTGCATTGAGCAATTTCTTAAGCGCCTTTTTCCCATCGAGCGTAAGATTCTCGCGGTTTGACAAAAGGGTGTACTTCTGCCCTTTGATATACGAACGATCTTTCCCTGATAGCCGAGAATATTCCATCTTGCGTACTTTATCCAGCGCATCTCCCAGATGTCTGATCACATGAAACTTATCATAGAGGATTGCTGCGTCAGGGGCATTCTCCTTTGTAGATTTTTCAAATGCCTTCCACATATCCATAACCGCCAATTGTATCTTCTTCGTCTTCTTCGGGCCAAGCCATTCGTAGAACATATTCATACTCTCCTCAGACCGGTCTTCCCCGCCAAACCAGATCGGTCGGCCTCGTTCCAAATCGCTTACTACTATGCGATAGATATGTCCCTTCCTCAGGGATATCTCGTCTATCCCAATTGCCCGTGGCGCTGCTATCGGATTCCTTCGAAGCTGTGCCTGCATGTATTCCTTGTCCAGCGCCTTGACCGCATGCCAGTCCAGTTTCAACTCTTTTGCCACATCCTTGATGGTCATGGTTCGGCACTTCCGGCCCACATAGGAGGAAAAACGATCCGTATAAAATGGATTGTTTGCCAGCCAAGACAGTTTTTCCCGTTTCACTTTCCCACACCTCTTGCACTGGACCCGTCGGACTTCCACTTCCAGATAGATCCGGGCATCTCCACAAGATAGATCCCGTATCCGTCAAACTGTTTTGTCGTAATAACTGCGATGTATGGTGCCGCAGCACCCGCATGCTGTTTTTTTTGAGTCCTCTTAAGTCGGATGACACGAGCTTTCGGGTCTCCAAATATCCCCTGTATTTTAGACATTGGCCGAAATCCGGGAAATTGATATTCGTCCAGTAATCGTCTCTTTTTGCCCATCCACAAATCATACGGATTTCTTCATCCCCTTGAAAGCTCTTTTCTCCTTATTTGAAGGCATGCTATACTGCTCAAAGCTCATCAGATTACCCACACTCTCACGCGATGAGCCATAAAAAATAATCTTCAAGTCGAGACCCTGCAAAATTTGGGCATCAATTATATCCTCCTGATGGATAATTCCAATCAGGTACTATTTAGCAAATCCATTGATATTAATTTAAAAAAAGAGATGCCTTCTCCCCCGGAGATATTGAAAGAACTGTCTCCCAATACTCCTTTCATAAAACATATCGATACAAAAAGCAGAAAAACCGGGATTATTGTTGTCAACACAACTCCAATGCTTGTTGCTTCGCAGCCTATACTGAAAAGTGATTTTACCGGTCCCATTCGAGGGACGTTGATAGTGGGAAAATACCTCGACTCGGTTGAACTTAAGCGCATCTCGGAAATCATACAACTACCCCTTGAAGTACAAGCCGTCCATAACAAAAGCATGCCCTCTGATTTCCAAAAAGTTCAGAATTCTTTCACGAATGAAAAAGCAGTTGTTGTTCTGCCAGCGGGACAAGAAACAATTGCAGGGTATTCACTGTTTAAGGACATCCATGGCAGCCCGGCTTTTATATTGAAGTTCCAAATGCCAAGAACTATCTATCAGCAGGGAAAAAGGACGTTATATTACTACACCTTTATGGTTCTCTCTATCGGTTTAGTTTTTACCGTTCTGATAATGGTCTTTCTTGAAAAAGCTGTGCTTATGCCGCTTAGCAGGCTCACGTCAAAGGTAAATGAACTCGGCAGAACAGGCGACCTTACAGTTCCCATAATAACGTCGAGGAAGGATGAGTTGGGAATTTTTCCGGGGAAATCAACAAAATGATAAAAAAAATTGATGAAAAAACTGTGGCATTATCAGAAGCAAATGTTGAGCTGCAGCATGAGGTGTCTGAGAGAAAGCAGATGGAGGAGACGTTGCGTGAGAGCAGGGAACTCCTCAGTGATACTATCGAAGCAACTGCAGATGGCATCCTTGTGGTAGATAAAGAGGGCGAGGTTACCCATTGGAACGAGCGGTTTGTTCAAATGTGGCACATCCCATCAAATATCATTGAACAAAAAGACGACGAGGAGCTACTTGGCCATGTTCTTGATCAGCTCAAAGAACCAGAGGCGTTTCTTTCCAGGGTGAAGGAACTGTATCAATCAGCCGAAGAAGATATGGATACGCTTTTTTTCAAGGATGGACGGGTATTTGAACGGTTCTCTTCCCCCCTGGTTCGCAAAGGAGAAATATCAGGGCGAGTCTGGAGTTTTAGAGATATTACAGAACGAAAACAGGCCGAGCAGGAAAAGAAAAAATTGGAACAACAAGTTCTGCATTCACAAAAGCTCGAAGCGATAGGAACGTTGGCTGGGGGTATAGCCCATGACTTTAACAATTTGCTTATGGGCATACAAGGACGGACATCCTTACTGCTTGCAGATATGGATAGATCTTCCCCGCATTACGAAAATCTCAAAGGGATAGAAGAATACGTCAAAAGTGCATCAGATGTAACCAGGCAACTTTTGGGTTTTGCCAGAGGAGGCAAATATGAGGTGAAACCGACTGATCTCAATGCATTGGTAAAGAACAGTGTTCAAATGTTTGCTCGAACGCAGAAAGACATTATTATTCATGAAAAGTATCAGCAGGATATTTGGACCACAGAAACAGACAAAAGTCAGATTGATCAGGTGTTATTGAATCTCTATGTAAATGCCTGGCAAGCAATGCCGGCTGGGGCAGAGCTATTCATTCGGACCCAGCATGTTGTATTGGATGAGCATTATATAAAGCCCTACCAAGTTCCCTCTGGCAGCTTTGTAATGATTTCGGTCACCGATACGGGCACGGGCATGGATGAAGCGACGAAACAACGGATATTCGAACCTTTTTTTACGACGAAGGAAATGAGCAGAGGAACCGGATTGGGATTGGCATCTACCTATGGAATAATAAAAAATCATAATGGATTCATTAATGTTTACAGCGAGAAAGGCAGAGGGACTACATTTAATATTTATCTGCCTGCATCGCAAAAGGAAGTTGCGGAGGCAAAGGAACCGGTTGTTCCTGCATTAAGAGGCACAGAAACGGTTCTTCTTGTGGACGATGAGAAGATTATCAGAGATGTCGGCAACGACATGCTGCACTATCTGGGCTATACGGTATTAATTGCCGAAAGCGGGAGCGAGGCAATAAGTATATACAGTAAAAACCAGAGCGGCATCGATATGGTCATTCTTGACATGATTATGCCTGATATGAATGGTCAAGAAACCTTTCAGAGGCTTGCTGAGATTAATCCCGATGTCAATGTTCTTCTCTCCAGTGGATATAGTATCAATGGACAGGCTCAGGAAATAATGGCTCGCGGATGCAAAGGATTTATCCAGAAGCCATTCAATTTAGAAGACCTTTCAGTTCAAATAAGGGGGATTTTGGATGAGGCTTAGGAGAAATAGCACATCTTATTCTGAAAGAGGCAATTTGTACCGGCAGAAGACAAATTGCTGTACGCATTGTCCGGTTGTTCCGAAAAAAAACTAAAAAAACAATAGGTTACTGATGGCATCCCTTTTGCTTCTTTAAAAGGTGATGATGACAATCACAGAAAAAATTTAAAAGGAGGTAGTTGATGGATCAGAGAGATTTAAAAAAAATTCTCGCAGGATTAAGCGTTACCACGCTTGTTGCCGGAGCAACCCTTTTAGGAATTGGATACCCTGAGCCTGCCCAGGCAGCTTGAGGCGGGAGTATGGGTTCCGGGGGAACCCATGCAGTTGATGGAAAGGCTTCAGCGGGCGGGGATGCCGCAAAGGGAGAGCAGCTTTTTAGCGCCACGACATTAGGGGGAAGTACAAACGATAAGAGCTGCAACACCTGTCATCCGGATGGGAAAGGTCTTGAAAAGGCCGGAGTAAATCTTGAAAGCACCATTCAGGCATGCATACAGAAGGCGATGGGAGGAAAACCGCCGGCCACGGATTCCCAGGAGATGAAGGACCTTGTTGCATACATAAAATCGTTGAAAAAATAAAATTAGCCCAGATTGTCCATTTCGACAAAATGGCAGGCAGGCATGAGGGAAGCAAAAGCTTGGTGGCAGCACCTTTGTGGGTGAAAAGATTTCATGTGCAGCCACAAGTTTTCATTTGATACTATAAAATATCGAAGAAACACAAACCCTGCATCAGCAAGGTTTTGCTTCCCTCATGCCTGCCTGTAACTCACCGTAATGAACAATTTGGGATTAGTACACGCACGGGGAAGAATCCCCCGTGCGGTACCACGTATGTCGCCCATCGTAACAGTAATAGAGGGCGCCTTTGTCCAAGGGTACTAATTAACATGGTCTGTTGAAAAGCTGTTAACAAGAACGTTTGAAAGTCATGCCAACCCTTGATATATAGAGCTTCTGATTTCCCTGCATAAAATTTAACCATATAAAATATGTCATGGAATCAATGCATTATATGTTCAAATGCTGAATCTGCATGTCCAGGCACTGTATTGAGCTGAATAAGCCTTACTCTATCAAGGTTCTTCTCTCCCTATCATGTGTAATGTAGCAACACTATATTGTTTTCTTGCGTCAAATTATGATAGTCTCTATATCGATGTTTTGCCATAGGTGTGAGATATGAATGTTGAGCAGATATCCATATTTCTTGAGAACAAATCAGGAAGACTTGCCGAGGTAACCAGGGTCCTTTCGGAAGCCGGCATCAATATACGGGCACTCTATCTTGCTGATACCGCTGATTTCGGGATATTGAGACTTATTGTGAATGATACGGAAAAGGCACGGCAGGTTTTAAAAGAGAATGGTTTTACCGTAGAGAAAACGAAGGTTGTCGCGATTGAAGTACCTGATAGACCCGGGGGACTTTCAGATATTCTCAGCACAATAAAAGATGAAGGAATAAATGTGGAATATATGTATGCCTTTGTCGAAAAAAGCGGCGAAAATGCCATTGTTATATTCCGTTTTGATGAGTTTCCCAGGTCGGTTGACATACTGCAGAAGGCGGGAGTAAGGCTGCTGGGAGGAGAAGAGCTTTCCGCGTTGTAAAGGATTAAAACGGACACGGGGAAGAAATAATAGTCCCTGAATAATTCAATTAAAGGAGGAGATTATGAAAAAAGCGACGGGAAGATTGTTCGTAGTACTGGTAGCAGCATTGTCTGTTTGTCTGCTGTTCGGGAATGCCTTTGCAAAAGAACCTTATAAGATTGGGGCACTTTTTGCGGTAACCGGACCAGCCTCTTTTTTGGGAGAACCTGAAAAAAATACTGCAGTCATGCTTCAGGAGCAGATTAATAAAGCGGGCGGGATAAATGGACATCCCCTCGAAATAATTATTGAGGACACAAAGAGTGAGGAAGCAACAGCGGTCCTCTCTGCCAAGAAACTTATCGAGAGCGATAAGGTGCTGGCTATTATAGGGCCATCTACCACCGGTGAATCAATGGCATTGGTCCCTATTCTGAATACTGCTGCTACCCCATTGCTTTCCTGTGCAGCCGGGGCTCCGATAACCCAGCCGGTCAAAGACAGACCCTGGATTTTTAAGACTCCTCAATATGACATCAGCGCAGTAGAAGCTATTTATGGATATATGAAAAAGCAGGGCATAAGCAAGGTCGGAATTATCACGATATCTACAGGCTTTGGGGATGCCGGGAAAAAGGCACTTCAGGAAATGGCCCCTAAATATGGCATCACTATTGTTGCAGAGGAGAAATACGGGCCAAAAGATTCGGATATGACGACTCAGCTTACCAAAATTAAGGCGGCAGGCGCACAGGCAGTCATTAACTGGTCAGTAGGACCGGGCCAGGTAGTTGTGACGAAAAACTGGCAGGCGCTCAAAATGGGAATTCCCCTTTATCAGAGCCATGGCTGGGGAAGCAAGAAAAACATAGAACTGGCGGGAAAGGCTGCGGAAGGAGTCATCGCTCCGCTTGGAAGATTGGTAATTTGGGATAAACTCCCCGATAAACACCCCCAGAAAGCGTTATTGAAAAAGTATACGCAGGATTATGAGGCAAGATATAAGAGCGAGCCGGGTACGTTTGGCGGACACGCGTATGATTCCATCATGATGATCGTGGAAGCGTTGAAAAAAGTTGGTCCTGACAAAAAGAAGATGAGGGATTATATCGAGAAGAATATTAAGAAATGGCCGGGTACGGGCGGTATCTTTACCATGTCACCGGAAGATCACTGCGGGTTGGACAAGACTGCCTTTGAGATGGTTGTGGTGAAAAACGGTGATTGGGAAATTCTAAAATAATAGGGAGTGAACAAATGAGGGGATATATGGTATCCCCTCATTTGTCTTCAGAAAAAATCACACTTTGCTTACGGTCTTCCTGCAATTCCTTTTCTCCGGCCTTACTGTCGGGGCTGTGTATGCCCTGGTTGGTATAGGTTTCAATATCACGTATAACGCCACGTCTATCATAAACCTTGCCCAGGGCGAATTTGTGGTGATCGGTGGTTTGATGATGTGGTTTTTTTCCGAATCACTGAAACTCCCATTCTTTGTATCTGTTGTGCTTACTATTATTACTGCCGGGCTTATCGGGCTGCTCATGGAAAGACTGACGATTAAACCCTTGAAAAATCCGGATCTGCTGCTGATGATTATGATCACCATAGCGGTTTCGATTGTGTTGCGCGGGGTTTTAATGTTTTTTTTCGGGAAAGATCCCTATGTCTACCCTTCCTTTACCGAAGGGGAACCGGTGAGCATTTACGGGGCTATTATCCAGCAGCAGACGCTATGGGTTATTGGTATTACGGGTTTCTGCATCACAGCATTGTTCTTTTTCTTTAAGAAGACCATCATCGGAAAGGCCATGCTGGCGTGTTCAGTGAATCCTACCGCAGCAAAATTGGTTGGAATCAACGTATCGAGGATGGTTATGTTCTCTTTTATATTGAGCGCCATAGTCGGGGCAATAGGGGGCATGGCGATAACTCCCATTTCCCTTATGGAATATGACAAAGGTCCCATGCTTGCAGTAAAAGGGTTTTGTGCAGCGATCATGGGCGGCCTCGGGAGCAACAGGGGGGCAGTGCTCGGCGGATTTTTAATCGGCATTCTCGAATCCATGACCGCGGGATATATCCACTCAGGATTGAAGGACGCAGTGGCCTTCGATCATTCTCCTGCTGATCCTTTTCTTTAAACCTGCCGGACTCTTTGTCAGCAAAGCAATGCTCCAGCTGCGAAAGTATTAGCGTATGAAAAAAGGGGATGCATCAGCTTTTCTTCTTTTGATCTTCCTCATTGCCGTATTGCCAATCTTTTCAGGAAGCCCCTATACACTTACGGTGGGAATATTTTCGGGGATAAATGCCCTCGTAGCAATAGGGTTATGCATACTTATGGGTTTTGCGGGGCAAGTCTCATTAGGACAGGCGGGGTTTTATGGGATCGGCGCCTATGTCTCGTCTGTTCTCAGCGTCCACGCAGGATTTCCCATCGTTGTCAGCATGCTCTGTGCAATGGTTGTTGCTGCTTTTGCTGCCGCGGTATTAGCAGTTCCCGCCCTGAGATTGAAAGGGCATTATTTGGCGGTAGCGACACTTGGTTTCGGCGAAATTATTTACGTCATCCTGAATGAATGGGGTCCGGGCGGCCCGTCGGGTTTTGGAGACATCCCCCATTTCAACCTCTTCGGGTATACCATTCATTCAACAACAGGCTATTTTTACCTTGTCTGGGGGCTTGTTGCGGTGGTGCTGTTCTTCTCCATCAATCTCATACACTCACGCACGGGAAGGGCATTGAGGGCTGTCCATGACAGTGAGATAGCATGCAACGCAATGGGGCTGGATGTCGCTGCCCTCAAAATAAAAGTGTTTATCCTCAGCGCGGCCTATGCGGCCCTGGCCGGCAGCCTTTACGCTCATTATGTGACATTTATCAGTCCGAGCAGTTTTGCATTATTTTATTCCATTCTGGTCCTCATGATGGTAATCGTGGGCGGGATTACGAATGTATGGGGCGCAATCATCGGCGCTGTTGTTATTACGGTATTACCCGAGCTGCTGAGGAGATTTGAAGAGCTGGACGTGCTTGTGTACGGATTAATTCTGACGGTATCTCTTATGTTTTTCAGAAAGGGGTTAGTTCCGATCCTGATCGAAAAAATAAAGAAATTGAGAGGCTTTGCTTTTGTTAAGCATTAAAGAGATAGGGAAGAGTTTCGGGGGCCTTACCGCGCTGCGGGCTGTAAGTTTAGATGTAAAGCAGGGTGATATTAAGGCGCTCATAGGACCGAATGGCGCCGGCAAAACAACCCTGCTCAATATTATAAGCGGTATCCATAAGCCCGACACCGGTGAAGTCTCTTTTATGGGCGAAAAAATAGTCCAGCTGACCCCGTCAGCAATCGCCAGAAAAGGTATCTCACGAACGTTTCAGCATGTGGAACTTTTCGGAAATATGACTGTTCTTGAGAATATCATGGTCGGCCGGTATGCAAAGACCAAAGCAGGATTCTTTTCTTCAGGATTTAAATTTCCCTCTATCATGAAAGAAGAGGAAAAGATACAACGCAAAAGTGAAGAGATTCTCGACTATATCAACCTTGGGCCCAGAAAAGATGAGCTCGCTTCCAATCTTCCTATCGGGGAGCAAAGGGTTTTGGAAATCGGAAGGGCCCTGGCAACTGAACCGCACCTTATCCTCCTGGACGAACCTGCCGCAGGATTGAATATAAAGGAAACACGCGATCTCGGAGAGATCATCCGGAAAATAAGGGAGGAATTAACGATAACGATAGTCCTTGTCGAGCACGATATGGAGCTTGTGATGAGGATAAGCGACTCGATTACTGTTCTGAACTTTGGAGAAGTCATAGCTGACGGCACCCCATTGGAAATTCAGAAAAACCGGGAAGTGATTATCGCGTATCTTGGAGAAGAAGAAGAGGTTCAGAAGGGATATAATGCTCATCCTTAAGAATGTAGATATCTTTTACGGGAAGATACATGCCATTAAAAGGGTTTCTCTCCATGTGAATAAGGGAGAGATTGTTACGCTTATCGGAGGGAATGGCGCCGGAAAAACAACGCTCCTGCGCACGCTTTCAGGCCTTATTCGTTCGGGCAGCGGGAGTCTGGTATTTGATGGCCATGATATTGCGAAACAGACCCCGGATGAAATAGTAAGAAGAGGGATTTCACACGTCCCCGAGGGACGCCTTGTTTTTAATCCTCTGAACGTTGAGGACAATTTATTGCTCGGCTCTTATAACTGGTATTCACTGAAAAATCGTTCAAAGATCAGGAATGATATGGAGATGATTTACGCTATCTTTCCTGTTTTAAAGAAGCGGAGAAAGCAGCTTGCAGGGACCCTTTCAGGCGGAGAGCAGCAAATGCTTTCAATCGGGCGGGCGTTAATGGCAAGGCCCAAGCTGCTGTTGCTCGATGAACCGAGCATGGGACTTGCGCCGATTATCATCAAGGAGATATTCAGATATATCGTTGAGTTGAGGGATACCTATGGCATCACGGTACTTCTCGTTGAACAGAACGCGAGGAGCGCGCTGAGGATCGCAAATACCGGGTATGTCCTTGAAACCGGGAGGATAATACTCCAGGGTCCGGCAGAAGACCTCCTTTTAAATAGAGATGTCCAAAGGGCCTATTTGGGCAGGGATGTTGACTATCCGATTTAATTTTTTCAATACAATGGAGGAAAAGTATGTACTGGGAAGGTGAAAAAGAATGCATCAGCAGAGAAGCCCTCAGGCAGCTGCAGCTTGAGCGACTTCAGGCCACGGTATTGAGAGTGTATATGAATGTTCCTTTTTACAGGAAGAAATTCGATGCATTGGGCATTGACCCTGACTCCTTCCGGTCGCTTGAAGATGTGAGCAGACTTCCTTTCACCTCAAAAGATGATTTGAGGGTGAGCTATCCCTATGGCATGTTTGCGGTTCCCCTCCGTGAGGTCGTCAGGGTCCAGGCCTCATCCGGTACGACCGGAATGCCGACGGCTGTTGGATATACCCGCAACGATATAAAGAACTGGTCGAATCTTGCAGCAAGAATTCTTGTGGCAGGGGGTGTTACACAAAACGATATTGTGCAGATCGCATTTGATTATGGTCTTTTCAGCGGTGCGTTAGGGCTGCATTACGGTGCAGAACGCATAGGCGCTTCAGTAATACCTATCTCAAGCCTGAATACCAGACGGCAGGTGAAGATAATGCAGGATTTCAAGACAACCGCCCTCATGTGCACCCCGAGTTTTGCCCTCTCCATCGTAGAAACTATTATGGAAACGGGCATGAATGTGAACTCCCTGTCGTTAAAATACGGGCTCTTCGGTGCAGAACCGTGGTCTGAGGCGATGCGGCATGAATTGCAGGATAAGCTCAGGATTATTGCAACTGATAACTATGGATTGAGCGAAGTAATGAGTCCGGGGGTTGCAGGAGAGTGTCCCGAGCGAAAGGGTCTTCACATTAATGAAGACCACTTCCTTGTTGAGGTGGTTGATCCGGAAACCCTCACGCCTCTGCCTGACGGTGAAACAGGGGAACTGGTTATCACGACACTTACGAAAGAAGCATTTCCTGTTATCCGGTTCAGGACGAGAGACCTGACGAGTCTTATCATCGGACCCTGTTCCTGCGGGAGGACTTTTGTCAGGATGAACAAGGTCATGGGCAGGACAGATGACATGATCAAGATAAGGGGGATTACCATTTTTCCCTCTCAAATTGAATCCGTACTGTTCGAGATTGAAGGAACAGAGCCTCATTATCAGATCATACTCGACCGGAAAGCTGCAGTTGACGAATTGACGGTTCTCGTTGAGGTGTCTGAGTCTATCTTTTTCGATCAGGTCAGAAAACAGAAAGATTTTATTGAGCGGATTAAGGCGAGACTTGCTTCGGAGATCGGTATAGCCGTTGAAGTAAAACCGGTGGAGAAGCAAACACTCGAAAGGGTTGAGGGAAAGGCAAAAAGGGTCCTTGACAAAAGGGCTTTGTGAGATAGTGTGCCAAGGAAAAAATATGTTTAAAAAAAAGAATGCTTATGGTATTCTGTCGCATTATTATCATGAATGGAGGGGGATTATGATGAAAAAGTTTCTGGCTGTTGCATTGGTTGTATGTCTGGGATGTATCGTTTTTGTTTCTACTGTTTTTGCTGAACCAGTGACCTTCAAGTATGGCGCTTCAGAAAGGATCAGGCAGGAGATATGGGATAATGTAATCGATCTCAAAACACTGCCTTCCACGAATAGTTATTACGACAGGAATTTCTTTCGTTTCAAGACATCTCTCTGGGGCGGCGCAGATTTTGATAATGGTGTCGGTTTATACCTCAAGCTTACCAGTGAAATCTACTATAACCTGGGTCCCTATAAATACCCGAGAGACAAAAGAGGTCATTTTACGCAGCTGGATGAAAATGAGATGGTTGTTGATAATCTGTATATGAAAGCGAACAGATGTTTTCGGAATCCCGGTTGACCTGAAGATAGGAAGGCAGGATTTTCTGGGCCCGGACATGTATGGTGAGGGGTTTTTAATCGCAGACGGAAACCCGAATGACGGTTCGAGGAAGTTTCTACTTTAATGCAGCAAAGGCAAAATGGAGAATCAACAAGGATCACAATGTGGATTTTGTCTATATCACGAACCAGTTCCAGGACAGATATCTGCCGTCGTGGCAAACTGCAATTGAGAACAGCGCAACATATCGCAGTCACAAGAGGATACTGAATGCCTCCGACGAGCAGGGTTACATGGTATATGGCAGAGATAAGCTGAGTGAAAACCTGACGCTGGAACCCTATTATATCTATCAAAAAAGAGGAAGAATCATCAGCCGCCGGACCAGGCTACTCCTGATCTCGATCTGAATACCTTCGGAGCGCGGGCAGTGTATCAAATGGCTCCATGGTCGTTCGGAGGCGAATTTGCATACCAGTTCGGGGAATATGACGACATTGATAGAGACAGAGAAGGATACGGAGGATACATCTTTGGAAAACGTAAATTTGCCGACATGGCGCTGAAGCCGGAGTTTGAGCTTCGCTTTGTGTATTTATCCGGAGATGATCCTGATTCTGAAGAGAACGAAAATTGGGACCCACTGTTTTCGAGGAATCCCTATTGGAATGAACTCCTGATCTATACCCAGATATTGGAGGTCATACCGGATTCCGGCGGAATTCCCGGTTACTGGACAAATCTCCAGTTGTACATGGCGAAAGTAAGCATGGAATTAACACCGGACACAAAACTGGCGCTCTCCTATCAGTACTACAGGGCAAACGAGCAGGCGAATCCTCTGGCTGCGCATAGCGCCATGTTTGACGATGGCTATGAGAAAGGACATCTGCCGACCCTTTTTCTTACCCACAAATTCAATAAATATATCGATGCGTTTTTCCAGTATGAGTATTTTATTCCCGGAGATTTTTATGACGGCGATGCGGAAAACGCACAGTTCCTGAGGTGGCAGCTTCAATTCAAAATCTAAGCAGATCGTTCTGCGTTCATTATCCGGCGGGTTCAAGTTTGTAACTTGAACCCGCTTTTTTTTGCACTCATACACAGCGCCATGGCTCAATTTCTGAAGCCGGCTAAACTGCCTTTTTCTTCTGCATACAGCGCGTTATATGAATAGGATGTTCTCACCAAATTCATGGCGAGGCTTCCGCTTCGACTCCAGCCTCTTGAGGATTACCCGTGGCCCGGCTTCAGAAATTCAGCCATGGCGCTCACTTTGCCGTAACACCCTTATGGATAATTTCTTGACATTCATTTGTCGAATCTGTTAAAACGTATACATGCAAAACAGCTATTTCTCATTTTTTAACTTTTACTTTTGGTGCGGCTTTTACTTTAGGCCGTCTACCTGAGGTAAAGGTCGATTGTGAGAGATAGACAGAACTAACACAAAAGATCAACCGAAGCCGAGGGTAGACGGAACGTGACCCCGGCTTTTTTGTTTTCATAAGAATGATCAAGGCCGGGGAAAGCTCTCCGGCCTTTTTGGTTTTCGGACATCGAAAGGAGAGGGCAGAATGATTATTGTAATGCAGGCAGGCGCAACAAAACGTGAGAGGGATGACGTGATCAGGAAAATCAAGGAACTCGGATACAAGCCGCATGTTATTCACGGAACTACACGAGATGTGATAGGCGCGGTTGGTGATGAGAGGGGAAAAGTTGTCCTCCAGTCGATCGAACTGATGGAGGGGGTGGAAAATGTTGTCCCCATACTTAAGCCGTACAAACTTGCGTCCAGGGAAGTGAAAAAAGAGACGAGTCTTATAAAAATCAGCGATACGGTCACAATAGGGGGTAGAGATATTATTGTGATTGCAGGGCCGTGCGCGGTGGAGAGCGAGGAGCAGATCATAGAGGTGGCAACCGCAGTGAAAGAAGCAGGCGCGAAGATGTTGCGGGGAGGGGCTTTCAAACCGAGGACGTCCCCCTATGCCTTTCAGGGGATGAAAGAGGAAGGATTACGACTGCTTGCAAAGGCCCGGGAGGAAACGGGACTGCCGATCATCACGGAGGTTGTCAATCCGGAGACTGCCGAGCTTGTTGCAGAATATGCCGATATCCTCCAGATAGGAACAAGAAATGCCCAGAATTTTGAACTCCTGAAGAAGCTTGGACAGATCAAAAAACCGGTGCTGCTGAAACGGGGTATGTCCATGACCATACAGGAACTCCTGATGAGCGCTGAATATATCCTGAGTGAAGGGAACCAGTCAGTAATCCTCTGCGAACGCGGCATACGGACCTTTGAGACCGCAACCCGCAATACCCTCGATCTCTCAGCCATACCGGTATTAAAGCAGAAAACCCATCTGCCGGTTGTCGTAGACCCGTCGCATGCCACAGGACATTATCAGTATGTGGCTCCCATGTCTTTTGCTGCGGTCGCTGCGGGCGCAGACGGGCTTATCGTTGAGGTGCATCCCGACCCGGAACATGCCTCTTCGGATGGTCCGCAATCGCTGAAGCCGGAGAACTTCGCGGCAATGATGGCGAAGCTGAGATTATTCGCAGAGGTATCTGAGAGAAGTCTTTAGCGGGGAGTATTCAAAGTGGCTAATAAGAAGAGCAGATACAGCATTCTCGCTCATTCTCGGCCCCGAACGTATTCGGGGCCTCAAGAGGTACCGAGTGTCCACAACCTTCGGCAGTGAGACACTCGCTAAATCCGCTCCAATGCCGTATCTGCTCTTCTTGAATGATTGATGTGAGTTAGAGGATACTACAAATCATGCCTGTACGTGACGAATCAAAAGAATCACAGTTTCACTACGCATGGGTCATCCTTGCTGTCGGGACACTGGTCGTCTTTTGCGCCCTGGGTCTGGCGCGGTTCGGCTACACGATGGTGCTGCCTGCTATGCAGGCGGGATTGGGTTTAAGCAATGCCCAGGCCGGTGGGCTTGCAACGGCAAATCTAATCGGATATCTGGCATTGTCTGTTCTCGGAGGCGCTCTTGCGGCCCGGTATGGTCCACGGATTGTCATAACAGCGGGATTGACCGTGGCGGCTGCAGGCATGCTGCTGACGGGCCTCTCAGATAGTTTTGCCGATGCTGCGGCATGGAGGGCGATTACCGGCATGGGCAGCGGCGCCAGCAATGTCCCTGCCATCGGGCTTCTTGCAGCATGGTTTGTTCAGCGTCGCCGCGGGTTGGCCGCCGGGATCGGCGTGACCGGCTCTTCATTCGCGCTCATTGTTCTGGGGCTTTTTGTGCCCCAGGTGCTCGATGGCTACGGCTGGAACGGATGGCGGATGTGCTGGTTCTTATTCGCGGGCATAACATTGGGAACGGCGGTTTTTTCTTTCACCATTCTGCGCAATTGTCCTGCGGACCTCGGACTCCTTCCTCTCGGCGCTCCAAAAGGCAGCTCGACAGCAACTGTCGTGGCGAGAGAGTTAAACTGGAGCAGCGTCTATCGGTCAGGGGTCGTATGGCACTTGGGCCTGATCTACGTTGCCTTTGGATTTTCCTACATCATCTATATGACTTTTTTTACCAAGTACCTGATAACTGAGGGTGGATACACGCCGGGGGGAGCGGGCCGCCTCTTTATGATAATGGGCTGGTTCAGCCTCTTATGCGGTCTGTTCTGGGGTTCTGTCTCGGACAGACTCGGACGAAAAACCGCCCTCGTGACAGTGTATATTATCCAGGCTTTTGCTTTCAGCCTGTTTGCTCTCTGGCCTTCGTCACCCGGGTTTGTTCTCTCCGCTGTCCTGTTCGGCTTCTCTGCATGGAGTATCCCTGCGATTATGGCTGCTACCTGCGGAGACCTGCTCGGTCCGCGCCTTGCGCCTGCGGGACTTGGTTTTATTACGCTCTTCTTTGGAATTGGACAGGCTGCGGGCCCCGGAGTTGCCGGCATCATCGCAGATGCGAGCCATACCCTGTCGCCGGCGTTATTGCTTGCCTCAGGTGTGGCCCTGTTAGGCGCAGTAGGTTCCCTGTTCCTCCGCAGTGATTTGCGGCAGCAGAGTGTTCATGCTGATGAGGCTTGATAGTCATGAATTCTCATGAGAAAAAAGGAATGTATCATACTCTTAGATTTTGTCATTCCCCGACTTGATCAGGGAATCCAGGTTTTTTAATAGGTTCTGGATTGTCCGGATCAAGCCGGACAATGACAATTTTTTGAAGTATATTGCATGTCGAGTTGATATTCGCAAAGATTTCGCTTTTTTGAACAGGAAAATGCTAAAATTTCCTGAAGAATGAAAATAGATCTGCCGATCAAGCGTAAGCTCTTTTTCAGCCATTTTCTGGCCGTAATCCTCGTTTCGGGAAGCATCGGCAGCTTTTTTTACCTCAACGCCGTCGACAGCCTTATCAATAACCTTCAGGACCGCTTAAAATACAGCGCCGCACTGATCAGCCAGGCAGTCGATGCACGCAGCCTCGAAAAAATTCAGACAAAATCCGACATCGTTCAACCTGAATATCAGGAGTACCTTGACATGCTGCGGACATTCCGGAAGACAAACCCTGATATCGCTTACCTCTACCTCATGAGAAGAGTTGGAGAAAAAGTTGTTTTCGTGATCGATTCCGACGATACCGTTGGCCAGGCTATGCCGGGTCAGGAATACAAACAGCGCCTCCAGTCTCTCATGGAGGGTTTCCTGTGGCCTTCAGTAGACAGGGAGATTTACACTGATCAGTGGGGCTCATTTATGTCCGGTTATGCGCCTATCAGGAACAGTGAAGGACGATATCTCATCGGGGTCGACATGCGGGCCACGGAGGTGAAAAATAAGCTGCGAAATCTCCGCATTTCCGGGATTATTTCTCTTCTTGTCTCCGTCATACTCGCATTTCTCTTCAGCCGTTTTCTCTCGCGGCATTTCACCACCCCGATTCAACTGCTCGTTTCGCGATGCAGTTCCATAGCGAAGGGCCGGCTGGATGAGCGTATAGAATTCAGAACCGGTGACGAAATTGACGGCTTGTTCGCTGCCGTGAACGACATGTCGGCCAATCTCAATGTTAGTCAGGAGAAAAACCGGCAGGCGGAGGAAGACCTCAGAAGGTCGAGAGACGAACTGGAGATCAGGGTGATGGACCGTACAAAGGACCTTCAGGAACTGAATGAGAAACTTATGCAGGAGATCTTCGAACGTAAGCGTGTCGAGGAGAAGTTGGCGTTGGCTGCTACGACCGACCCCCTCACGGAACTCATGAACCGGAGGGCTATGCTTGAACAGCTCAAGTACCATCAGGCGAGGTATACCAGAAATAACCTGCCGTTTGTCATTCTGCTGCTTGATCTGGACAATTTCAAGGATATCAATGATACCCATGGACATGATGTGGGGGACTATATTCTGAAAGATGTCGGACTACAGCTGCACAGAAGCACCCGCAGCCAGGATCTGATATCACGATGGGGAGGCGAGGAATTTCTGATCCTCCTGCCGGATACTGATCTCAATGGCGGCAGGGTAGCGGCTGAAAAAGTGCGGGGGCAGATCGCAGCCCAGGTTTTCTCTGTTGCGCAGAAGCAGCTGACACTGACAATCAGCATCGGCGTGAGCGAATACAGCGAGGGAAAGACCCTTGAGAGTTGCATCAAGAACGCGGATACCGCTCTCTATGAGGCCAAACGACAGGGAAGGAACAGGGTGGTAGTCTCTGAAAACTGACAGCGCTTCCTATTTTCAGATTCGTGGCAAATCAGGAAAAGGGATTACGCGATGCAGTCATTACGCCAGAGGCAGTTCATCTGATCGCAGTAGCCGGCTGTAGCAGTCCCGAAGCAGTCAAAATTGCCTTCAGCCTTCTGGACAGCCCGGATGATATTCTCTTTCTTCATGTTCCCGGTTTTTACGTTTTTTTCTTTTGCAATCTCTTTGATCTGTTTCAGAGTCATTGAAGCCTCCTTTGCCGAGGATTAACGTACCCGAACATATCTAATTGCCACTTTAGCAGACTATTTAATTATTTTCAAGGAGATATCGACGGCCGGAGCGGAGTGGGTGAGTGCGCCGATCGAGATGAGATCAACCCCGGTTTCCGCGACCTCTCTGACATTTTCGAGCGTTATCCCTCCGGACGCCTCAAGCACAACCCGTCCATTGGACAGCTTCACCGCTTTCTTCATATCTGCAATCGACATATTATCAAGCATTACGACATCAGCTCCCGCCTTAATAGCATCTCTGAGCCCGCGGATATTCTCAACCTCAATCTCGATCTTTGAGAGATGATGGCTGACCTTTGCCCGTTGAACAGCTTTCGGAATGCTTCCCACTGCCTTTATATGGTTGTCTTTTATCAGAATACCGTCGAAGAGACCGAATCTGTGATTGCACCCACCGCCGGTTCTTACCGCGTACTTTTCCATGAACCTCAGACACGGAGTCGTTTTTCTCGTGTCGACAATCTTTGCTTTTAAGCCTTTTATTTTCTCGACGTATATACCGGTCAGCGTTGCGATGCCTGAAAGTCTCTGCAAAAGGTTCAGGCTTACCCTCTCCCCTTTGAGCAGTACGCTCGTATATCCGGAAACCTCTGCGATAATCCTGCCTTTTTTAATTCTGTCGCCCTCTGCAAAAAAAGGGCGAAATCGCACGGTCTGATCCAGGAGTTGAAAAACCAGTGACGCAAACGGCAACCCTGCAAGAATCAGATTTCCTTTTGCGATAAACTGCGCGGATGATGTTTTCTTTTCGGGGATCAGGAGGGAAGTTGTACGATCTCCGGGACCCACATCTTCTTCAAGCGCACGGCGTATTGTCTCGACGACGCTTGAGGGAATCTCCATCTGCTTCTATTTCCTTTTCATGAGGAGTGAGAAAAAGCCCCAAAGACCACCGCACACCGCGCCGAAGGCAAGGGCAGACTTCCAGTCGAGAAGCGTTGTGATATTCCCCTCTACCTTGTTCGCGACGACAAGGAACGCAGAGGTATTCTCAGCTTTAATCTCCCGTGCACCCATAAAACCTATGGCAGACATGTTCGCAGAGGTTTGCTCCCGCGAAATGGAGAGAGGAGAAAAGGAAAAATTTATCGAAACGGTGTCCGCTGCGGTAACGGCGCTCATGCATTGGTTCAGACTGACATCGGTCCCTCTGAGGATTCCCGCCGCGCCCTGTGTAACCTCGACCCGTTCTCCGTCGATGCTCAGCGCTGCGACCTGCTGGAGTTCAACGTGGCCGCCTTCCACAGCACGGATGGTACTCTGTCTGATGTTGATGAATTCTCCCTCGATAAAATCGACGTCGCTGTTATCGAGTTCTTTTTCTCTATGCATCACTATTCACCTCCGCCTCTTCAAGGATTTTTATGCTTGTCGCGATCTTATCTCTCATATGGATAAGTTCGTCGTACTTTGTCTTTTCCTTTTCGATGATCTCCTGCGGCGCTTTCCGGAGAAAATCGTCGTTCAGGAGTTTCTTGTTGAGGGTATCGATGGAGACCTCAACCTTCTTTCTTTCTTTAATCAGTCTATCGATTTCCGCTGAAACATTCAAGACCCCTTTCAGCGGGATGTATATCTCCAGCGATTTTTTTATCGCGGTTGCAGAGCCGCCCGGTTTTTTAAGATGCATTCCCGTCTCCAGGCGGTCGAGCTTTGCAAGCACCCTGATATGACCCGCATTGTCACTTAAAATATTCTCTGCAGCAGGTGAGTCCGTCTTAATCAGTGCGGGGAGTTTTACGGACGGGGATATATTCAGTTCGCCGCGTATGTTTCGTATGCCTGTAACAGCTTCGAGAATGTACGCTATTTCTTCTTCCGCTTTCATATCTCTCGGCAAGGTTTTGGGGTACGCGGCAAGCATGATGCTTTCTTTGTCGCCGGTTTCAGGGCTTGCGATTTCAAGGCCGAAGTTCTTTAACATCTGCCATATCTCCTCGGTAATGTAAGGCATAAAGGGATGGAGGAGCCTCAGGGAGACATCGAGGACACGGAGGAGACACCACTTCACTCCGGCTTCAGCCTTCCCGTTCGACAATTCTATCTTTGCCATCTCGATGTACCAATCGCAGAACTCGTGCCATATAAACTGATAGATCGAACTTGCGGCATCATTAAACCGGTATTCCGCGAGGGCCCTGTTCATCTCGTCGGCGACAGACGACAGCCTGCTTAATATCCATCTGCTCGGCAGATCAACCGGCGAAGCGGAAAGGGGGCCTTCCGAAAAGTCCTCTGTTTCTTTTTTCAGATTCATCATGATAAATCGCGACGCATTCCAGAGCTTGTTCACAAAATGGCGGTATCCTTCGACCCTCTCTTCCGAGAATTTAACGTCTCTGCCCTGCGCGGCAAATGCCGCGAGCGTAAAACGGAATGCGTCTGTCCCGTATCTGTCCATCATGATCAGGGGGTCAACGACATTTCCCTTTGACTTCGACATCTTCTGGCCTTTTGCATCCCGTACCAGTGCATGGATATAGACATCCCTGAAAGGGGGATCGTTCATAAATTTGAGTCCGGTCATGATCATCCGCGAGACCCAGAAAAAGATGATGTCGAAGCCTGTTACAAGAACGCTCGTTGGATAAAAGGCCTTCAGGTCATCTGTGTCATCGGGCCAGCCGAGGGTCGAAAAAGGCCAGAGCGCTGAAGAAAACCATGTATCGAGTACGTCCTCATCCTGCATCAGGCCTTCAGCCCCGCAGTAGGGACACGTGTGTGGTTCGCTTCTCGAAACGATGATCCCGTTCTTTTTTTGACATTCTTCATTCTGCATTTTTCTGCAGTACCAGACAGGGATCCTGTGCCCCCACCATATTTGCCGGGAGACACACCAGTCTTTGATGTCCTCCATCCAGGCAAAGTAGGTAGTATCCCATGACTTCGGGATGATCCGTATCTCTCCCTCTCGCACCGCACGGATGGCTTCTTTTGCCATAGATTGCACATTCACATACCATTGAAGAGTCGAGAGCGGCTCCGTGATCGTCTTGCACCGGTAGCAATGGCCAATCGCATAGGTATGCGTATCTTCCTTCTCGATGAGATTCAGTTCCCGTAAATCGTTCAGGACAAGTTTCCTGCATTCATACCTGTCAAGTCCTGCATACCGTTCACCTGCATCAGCAGTCATCAGTCCCTCATCTCCGATAACGGTGATGAATCGAAGAGGGGGGATTTGTCTTTTTGCCGTTGCTTCATCGTTAAAATCATGGGCAGGTGTTACCTTTACAGCTCCCGTGCCAAATGAAGGGTCTACCATCTGATCTGCGATAATCGGTATTTGTCTCCGGGTGAGAGGCAGGTTCACTGTTTTGCCGACAAATTCTGTATATCGGGCATCGTCGGGATTGACCGCCACCGCGGTATCACCGAGCATTGTCTCCGGCCTTGTCGTCGCAACGGTAACCGATTTCCCGCTCCCGTCTGAAAGCGCATAGCGTATATAGGTGAGTTTTCCTTCCAGTTCTTCATGTTCTACCTCAAGGTCTGAAAGGGCAGTGTGGCAGCGGGGGCACCAGTTGATGAGCCTGTTGTCCCGGTAAATCAACCCCTCTTCATAGAGGCGGACGAATACCTCCCGGACGGCCCTGGAAAGACCTTCGTCGAGGGTGAACCGCTCATGGGACCAGTCACATGACGCGCCGAGGCGTTTGAGCTGGTGGATAATCTTCCCGCCGTATTCAGCCTTCCATTGCCAGACCTTCCCAATAAACGCCTCCCGTCCGAGCGCATGCCTGCTCAGCCCTTCGGCGGCAAGCTGTTTTTCTACTACATTTTGTGTCGCGATTCCCGCATGGTCCATGCCGGGCACCCAGAGGACCCTGAACCCCGACATGCGTTTCCACCGGGCAAGGATATCCTGTATAACGGAATTGAGGGCATGGCCCATGTGAAGAGAACCGGTCACATTCGGCGGCGGGATGACTAACGAATAGGAAATACGGGTACTGTCCGGGTCAGGCCTGAAATATCCTTTTGCGACCCAGTGCTGATACCATTTTTCCTCGATTCCCTGCGGATTGAAGCCCTTGTCTAAAATGCTGACTTAATCCTCTCTATTTCTTTGGAAATCATCGTCTCGGCGAGGTCAGGTACGGTTTCCCATATCACTTTTTCAACCTCTTTGGTGAGTGATTCGAGAGAACCCTTCAGCATCTCTTTTAACATTTTCTCGACAAGGTCAGGAGCGACTTCCCAGAGAACTTTCTCGACAGAATCTTTCAATAAGGGAGTCAATGTTGCGAGGACGGTTTCTTTTATATCGATTGACGACAGGAGGGCGGTCATATTCTCAGTGATGGCTTCTTTCACTATTTTCTGAATATCGTCTTTTGTCGGAAGTGCCACTTCCGGAACAGCCACCCTTTTCGCCGGCACCTCTTTTGTTTTTGACTCTTCAACAACAGGTTCTGCCTCTATAGCCAGAGCTGATTCAACCTCGGCTTCTTCGGCGATATCGATGAGCTCTTCAGTGCTGGCTCCGGAACCGATTTCAAGCGACCATGGTTCGGCTTCGGCGGCTTCGGGTATCTCTTCCATGGCCCAGAGATCTTCCTCAACAGGCGCAGCCTCTATGCCGAAAGGTTCTGCTTCTGCAACAGCCTCTACTTCTGCAAAAGGTTCTGCTTCCATCACCGCTTCTGCTTCCACTCCCCCGGCCATCCCTGAAACCGTTAATGCGGCGTTGATCTTGCTTATGAGTTCCTGGGATTCAAACGGTTTGGTGAGAACATCGTCGGCGCCAACCTGTTTTATAAGTTCTTCATCAACCGGTTCAAACGCGCCTGTCAGCAGTATTACCGGTATGCTGCTCGTTGCAGGGGCCTGTTTTATCTTTTCGCAGAGTTGATACCCGTTCATCTTTGGCATCTCGATGTCGGCAAGAATGACATCAGGCCTGAAAGAAGGGATCGCCGCCAGGGCTTCTTCGCCGTTGCCTACCGACTTGATCTCGAAATCTTCTTCTGCAAGGATAAGTTCGACTACCTTCTGTATGGTAATACTGTCGTCTGCAAGAAGCAGTTTATGTGACACCCTTCACCTCTTATATAACAATACGTATGAAAGAATTTTATTGTGACATACCAAAAAAGTCAAGGAATTTCATCGGGGCTTTTATCATAGAGTTCCTTCTTGCTCAGCCCGTACGCCTCTTTTTTAAATCGGGACACATCCCATTATTCAGAATATGCTGAAGGATCCCAATGGTAACGCGTGCAAGTCACGTGATTTCGTTAAGGCTTTTGTCGTAGAGCTCTTTTTTGCTTAGTCCGTATTGGTCTGCGATCTTTTTGACAGCCTCTTTTCTGCCCAGACCCTTTTTCAGGAGGGAATGCACTTCAATGAGCGCATCTTCAGTCGAGACCCTGTCTTTTTCTGTCTTGCCCCCGAGAACAAGTATGTACTCGCCTGCAATTTTTGTTTTTTCTATGTTAGCCAGTATCTCTGAAATATTCCCCCGCAATACTTCTTCGTGCATTTTTGTCAGTTCTTTCACGAGCGCTGCCCTCCGGCCTGGAAATATAGCCTCCATATCAACGAGCGTCTCAAGAATCCTGTGCGGCGCTTCGTAAAAAATCATGGTCTTCGTCTCAAGACTCAATTCGGTGAGCATCTTTTTACGCTGGGTTTGTTTCGGAGGAAGGAACCCTATGAATGCAAATTGATCAGTCGGAAGCCCTGACAGGGATAATGCAGCGATACATGCCGACGGTCCGGGGATTGAGACTACGGGTATATTTTCTTCGATAGCCATTTTTATGAGAATTGCACCGGGGTCAGATATCCCGGGTGTCCCGGCATCTGAGATAAGGGCAACTGACTGACCTGATAGAAGTCTCCGGACAATCTCTTCAGCCCTTGATCTCTCTTTTTCTTTCCAGTAGCTGATCATCGGCTTGGAGATTCCGTAATGATTGAGCAGTTTCAGCGAATGCCGTGTATCTTCGGCTGCGATGATGTCCACTTCCCCGAGAATCCGCAATGCCCTTGCGGTGATATCCTCAAGGTTCCCTATGGGAGTGGAAACAATGTAGAGGGTGCCCTTCACTCGATATTCAGCAGCTTCTTCAGACGCCTGTCTGTCCTCACCACCTCATCCGCATCATCACCGGCGAGGTCCCACGTATATTTGCCTTCAGAAGACCGTTTGAGTTTGATCTTGACTGGTTTTTTCGGTTTGACCTGTTGAATTTCGGGCTGCTTCTTTACCTGAAGATTTTTGATGTCCGCTGCAAAGGCAGTGCTGAAGATGAAAGACAGACAGATGGAAACGAAGAATATCCGGAGAAAAAATTTGTGCATGTGCGGTTAAAACCCCCTGTATTTGTTTGTGATCGGAAACCGGCGGTCCCTTCCAAAAGCCCTCTGCGTTATTTTTATCCCCGGAGGCGACTGCCTTCGTTTATATTCGCTCTTATCGACCATCCTGATGATATTCCGTATGCACCTTGTATTACAGCCGGGAGAACCTGTTTCATCAAAATCACGGTCATCCTCGATATATGCCTTGAGCAGCGGATCGAGCACTTCATAAGGAGGGAGGGTGTCGGTATCTTTCTGGTCGGGCCTCAGCTCCGCCGAAGGCGCCTTGGAAAAAATGCGTTTGGGAATGACTGTTTTCCCGGCATTCCTGTTTTTCCATGCGCAGAGTTCGTATACCATTGTTTTGGGGACGTCCTTAATTACCGCAAAGCCGCCTGCCATGTCACCGTAGAGTGTTGCGTAGCCGACGCTCATCTCTGACTTGTTCCCTGTTGTAAGGACAAGCCATCCGAACTTATTCGAAAATGCCATCAATAGATTCCCCCGGATTCTCGCCTGGAGGTTTTCTTCGGTCACATCAGCGGGGAACCCCTTAAAATGCTTTTTCAAGGTTTCGAGATAACTTTGAAGCACACCGGTAATGGGGATTTCCCTTATTTTTATCCTGAGATTGTGTGCAAGTTCATAGACGTCTTCACTGCTTTCTCCTGAAGTATAGGGGGAAGGCATAAAGAGACCGGTCACATTCTCCCTGCCGAGCGCGTCGACCGCGACGGTTGCAACCAGGGAAGAATCGATACCGCCGCTGAGCCCTATTACCACGCCTTTGAACCCATTTTTTTTCACATAATCAGCAGTGCCGAGCACAAGCGCGCGGTAAATCTCTTCGAAAGGTTCTAAGACAGGTCTTTCCCTTGACGATACGTCAGCGGAAAGCTTTATTTTTTTCCCCGAAGCCTTTGCAGCGGGGACAACGATTTTATCGACTGCGCCTTCTTCGAGTCTGAGCGCTTCCTGTCTCTGGAGGGGGGCATGCAGTTTCTTCATCAGGATGCCTTCCAGTTTCACGATCCGTAATGATCAGGTCCTCTTCGAACTGTTTTCCCCTGGCAATGACCGATCCGTCCTGGTCGATAACAAGACTGTGGCCGTCGAAGACGAGTTCGTCCTGTCCACCGACGGTATTGACGTAAGCAATAATCACCGTATTGTCGGTTGCCCTCGTCGAAAGCATGTCCTGCCGGAATTTTCCTTTGCCGATGCGGTAGGGCGATGCGTTGATATTAATGATGATCTCAGCGCCTGCCAGTGCCTGCGTCCGCAGAGGCCCTTCGGGATACCACATGTCTTCGCAGATGTTCACCCCGATCCATGTATTGCAGATCCGGTATATGGGGCACCGCGTGCCGGCCTGAAAATACCGGTATTCATCAAAAACGCCGTAATTCGGAAGGTACATCTTGTGATAGACGCCGATGATCTTCTTCCTGCAGAGCACTGCAGCGGCATTATAGATATCGTCCTTTCTGTCGACGAATCCCACGATTGCCGTAATATTGTCAACGTGCTGCTGTACTCTTTTCAGAGCCCGAAGGTTATCTTCGATAAAACGCGTTTTGAGCAGAAGATCCTCAGGGGGATATCCGGTAATTGCGAGTTCGGGAAAGACCACGATATCTGCGCCGGCTTTCTTTGCCTTCCTGATGGAGTGAAGAATCTTTGAGACATTTCCCTCAAGGTCCCCGACCGTGGAGTTGATCTGTGCAAGCGCGATTCTTAATGATCTCATGTATGTACCCTGTTCTCGTCCGAAAAAAGATTTGAAATGCACCCCGCACTCTGCCGAGAGTGAGATTTTCGGATATTATAGCATTAGATTAAGATTTCGACAAAACCTTTCAAACTGCAGTCAGTTATCATCGGAAGCGATGAGGCATTCCTGATGCATTCCGGGAATCCTTCATCTGCAATCAGCATTTCTGCCGGCATTTTAATCCTTGCCTTAACAAATCAGTGCAGGTCACAATAGTGACGATTATGCTTTTCAAACGTATATGCCCTTTCTGTTGTATCGGTAGTATTCATCGCTCTCTCTGCGTCTTTCCTTTCTGCCGAAACCGGTTCGATACAGACAAGTGCGGTGAACGTCTTGTTTGAAAAGCCTCTCATGCCTGTCGCACGCGAGATTGCAGAGATCTATCCCGCTGTCAGCAGCGAACTGTCACGAACATTTCGATGGGAGATTGACTTCAGTCCCGAGATCGTTTTAGCAAAAGACAGGGATACGTTCAGAAAAATGGTAGGCAGCGACAGTATTCTCGCCTTTGCCGTTCCGGAAAGAAACCTGATCGTCCTCGATACCTCAAGGGTCTATACGAAACCGTTTACGCTCCGCACAACCCTCAAACATGAATTGTGCCATCTCGTGCTGCACCGGAATATTCAGGGGGACCGGTTGCCACGTTGGCTCGACGAGGGGATATGCCAATGGGCAAGCGGAGGCATTGCAGAGCTTATGGCTGAAGATTCGGATAAGGCCCTCGCACAGGCCGCCGCATCTGACATGCTTATTCCGATACGGGAACTGGAAAGATTTCCCGAAGAGGATAAATCCCTTCTCCTTGCATATGAGGAGAGTAAAAGTTTTGTTGAATATCTCATCAGCAAGTCCGGGGAAGAGGGCCTTTTGCAGGCAATGGGATATTTTAAAGAAGGGAATTCGCTCGACGATGCGATTCAGAGAAGTTTTTCGATGAGCCTCCATGATCTTGAACAGGACTGGCAGGCGCATCTGAAAAGAAAATACACATGGTTTTACTATCTCAGCAGCAACCTCTACACCATCCTCTTTGTTTTTGCCGCTCTCATCACCGTGTACGGTTTTATCCGGCTGCTGCAGAAGAAAAGGGCGTATAAAGATGAGGAAGCAGAGGAAGAGGACAGGGAGAATAGCGCTATTTTAAGCGCTTATTCCAAGCCAGTCTACCAGGCCTAATGTTTGTCATTCCACGGCTTGATCCCCTAGTCGAGGAATCCAGGCTTGAGTCCCGTGGATGCCCCAATCAAGTCGGAGCATCCACGGTTGCTCGCCGAAACACCTTCATAAGCTTTTCATAGTTCCTTAATGGGTTCTTCACAATTCCGGTGTATTGTTATGAGTAGAGAACAGGAATGCAGCGGCACATTCATACACAAAGGAGGTGAAGCAAAAGTCACCGGTTAAGGAGCATTTGTTATAAAAAACAACTGAAAAAAGAAGGGAGAAAAAAGAAAAAGATGAAAAGAATCATTCCATTTATGATTGCATTGTTCTGTGTGAGTCTCTTGGTCGGAATCAATGCATATGCGGAAGACACCCGCCCGTGCGCTGATGATGCGGCAAAATTCTGCAAAGGCGTTGAATCCCGGCGGCGGTCGCATGGCGGCCTGTCTGAAAGAGCATGAAAAGGATTTATCGCCTGGATGCAAGCAGAGAAATCACGAAATGATGATGCGGTCCAAAGAGATGCATAAGGCGTGCGCGGATGATGTTGATAAATTCTGTAAAGATGTGCAGCCGGGCAAGGGCAACATGGCGAACTGTATGCGTGAACATAAGAGTGAACTGTCTGCCGAGTGCCAAAAAGAATTCGGGAAAGGAAGGCATAGAGGACACAAAGGGTAGCAACGTAGCGCAATGAAAAACCCCTCCGAAAATGATCGGAGGGGTTTTTTGTATTTTTTCTGTTTGACGTGGAACGCTTATAAATGTTGAATTGCACGATGTTAAAAATAATGTTATGAATCTCCGCATTCCATCACGTCTCTTATCTTTTGGGAGAGTTCCTCAATCCTGAATGGTTTCTGTATAAAACCTTTGCAGCCAATGCTCAAAAGTCTTGCAGCTTCACCGTTGATGCTGTAACCGCTTGACAGGAGGACCCTGACTTTATTGTCTATTTCCATCAGCTTACCAAGGGTCTCCCTGCCGTTCATTTTAGGCATTATCATATCAAGAATGACAAGCTTTATAGCTTTGCAGTGTTCCCTGAAGCTCAATAGCCTTCTTGCCACTTTGAGCTGTCAGTACCTTGTAGCCAAGCCTCTCCAAAAGTTTCTTCATCAGCTCAACATTTACCTGCTCATCATCAACTACGAGGATGGTCTCATCCCCGGTGAGCAGTTTCTCATCAGCCGGTTTCGTTTCAACCACCTTTTTTACTGAAGCAGGCAGATATATGATAAATGTAGTGCCGTGTCCCTTTTCACTATATGCATTGATGATGCCGCCGTGATTTCTGATAATGCCATATGCAGAGGCGAGTCCGAGTCCGGTGCCTTTCCCTATCCCCTTTGTCGAGAAAAAAGGCTCGAATATCCTCTTCTGCGTCTCTGAGTCCATACCAACCCCCGTGTCTGTCACCGATATCTTTACGTACTGGCCAGGATTTAAATTGAAAGGCTGATTCGCCTGTTCATAAAAAATGGTGTTGCCGCTTTCAAGATAGAGTTCACCCCCTGACGGCATCGCCTGCCAGGCATTCACATACAGGTTCAACAGCACCTGTTCGATCTGTCCCGCATCCGCCTCTATGGTATACAGATCTTCCTGCAGTTTTTTGTGTATGGTTATCTCTTTCTTCGTCCTGCCGAATATTTCCGATGTCTTTATGATCAGGTCACTCACATTGACAGGGCTTTGCATTATATTTGCCGCCGCGTGCAAAACCAAGCAGCCGTTTGGTGAGATCGGCGCCGCTTTCAACCTGCCGTTCAATGGTTTTGAGACTTTCATAAAAGGGATGGTTTTTATCGGTTTTCATAAGCATAAGAGATGTGTAGCCGAGAATGCCGAACAACAGGTTATTGAAGTCATGGGCGACTCCTCCGGCAAGTGTGCCGACGGCCTCCATCTTCTGGGCATGGAACAACTGTTCCTCCAATTTTTTCTGAACGGTTATATCTCTGAGAAAAGTCAGGGCAGCAGGACTTCCCTCCCATGTTACAAGAACTACGCCGGCTTCAATCCATACAATTTCTCCTGATTTTGTTGTTATCCTGAAAGAGTATGTGGAAGGAACGGACTTGCGAATTGCCTCATGGAAAAACCATACAAAACTGAATCGTTGCCTCAAATATGAAATCGAATGAACAATCAAAAAAAATGCGGAATGCTACTGAAATGGCAGGAAGAGCGTCTGTATTTTTTTAATGCTCCAGGGCACTTCCGAGGTCAAGAGATGCGATTTTTTCTTTTCTGGTCAGTCTCTTGAGATCGAACTCAAGCCTTCTCGCTTCTGCGGCATCCTTGCAGGATATTGTCTTGACCAGTTCAAATGGCCTCCAGGACCTCACATATTTGCTGCCCTTTCCCTGCTCATGCTGCTTCAGCCTCTGTGCGAGATCATTGGTAATGCCTGTATAGAGGGAACCGTTCCGGCAATGCAGCACATAGACGCACCATTCTCCACCCCTTGTTTTATCCCTGGCATCCGGATGGTTTTCTCTCAACTCTTTTATCCATAGCTTTAAGGCCCTTCTTGCTTCCCGGTCTACGATAGAGAAGATACGGTGAGCGGTGTCGCGGACACTGGTTTTGGAATGGCCGTCCACTTGAATTATGTTAAAAACGAGCTCATCGTGGAATGCATAGAATCTTCGGTACAGAGGGGCGTTTTTCAGCGGGAGATTCGTCTTCCGGGAAAGGAAGTCTCTGCCCAGGAGCCCGGGTTTTCTCGTCAGAAGACCGGAAATGCATTGGGAATCGGTATAGAGCTGGAGTCTTCCCTTTGATCGTTTTCTCTGTTCCCCGAGTGCCCACAAGACTGTATCGAGTTCGAGCTTTGTCGATGACGTATCTTCAAATCTCCGCAAGGTTATACGGCCGGTGATTTCGCTTTTTTCGATTTCCGGAAAAGGGACATTGAGAAAGGGAGCAGGGAGGACAAGACAAGCCCCGACGCCAATTTTGAGTATGGGGTTGACACTCGCATCGGTAAAGAGAGCGAAGTCTTTCATGAACCGGTCTTAGGTAGCATCAATTGTTTATTTCGAGCTCTTCTGCAGATATCTAAGGTAAAGCGCCTCGACTTTGCTTCTCGCCCACGGGGTCCTTCTCAAAAAGTGGAGGCTGGATCCGATACTGGGGTCATTAGTGAAACACCGGATATGAATCATCCTGCCCATCTCCTCCCAGCCGTAATGTGCTACCAGTCTGGTCAGCATCATCTCCAGCGTGACGCCGTGAAGCGGGTCATTGGATTTTTTGTCAGTCATATCCTGGTCCGATACATTGTCGCTGTTTTCACTACCGGCTTACCCCTCTGGAATTATTATAGTATCCCCTCGATAAATAGTGTATTTTATAAGAATACAATGAAGTAAACAAATGTAAAGGGGAAGTCCTATGAACAAAAGAAGGATGCGCGGCAGGATAATGATAATCGGGGCAGGAGGTGTTGCAACCGTTGCAGCGCATAAATGCGCGCAGGTTCCTGAAGTATTCAAGGAAATAATGGTTGCAAGCAGGACACTTTCCAAGTGCGAGGCAATCAGAAAAGATATCAGGAAGAGATACGGTAAAGATATTCAAACAGCACAGGTGGATGCGGACAATGTGCCTGAACTCGTTGCTCTGATAAATACCTATCAGCCGGACGTTGTCCTTAACCTTGCATTGCCGTACCAGGACCTCCATATCATGGATGCCTGCCTTGAGACAGGGGTCCACTATATTGACACCGCCAACTATGAGCCTCTGGATGAGGCGCATTTTGAATACAGCTGGCAATGGGCCTATCAGGAGAAATTCAGGGAGAAGGGCTTAATGGCGGTGCTCGGTTCAGGCTTTGACCCCGGCGTAACGAATGTCTTTACAGCCTATGCGCAGAAGCATCTCTTTGATGAGATCCATTATCTCGACATACTTGACTGCAATGCCGGAAGCCACGGCCATGCCTTTGCGACGAACTTTAATCCCGAGATAAATATCCGTGAAGTGACGCAGGTGGTAAGGCACTGGGAAGACGGCAAATGGATTGAAACTCCGCCGATAATCGAAGAGGAAAGCGTGCATTTCAGTTTTGATTATCCTGTGGCAGGGCCACAAGAAAGCTATCTTCTCTACCATGAAGAGCTTGAATCGCTTGTGAAGAACATAAAAGGACTGAAAAGGGCGCGGTTCTGGATGACCTTTTCCGAGAACTACCTTAACCACCTCAGGGTGCTGCAGAACGTTGGCATGACCACGAATAGACGAGGTGGAGTATGAAGGCCAGAAGATTGTGCCGGTGAAGTTTCTTAAGGCTTTGCTTCCTGAACCCGCTTCTCTTGGAACAAAATATACAGGGAAGACCGTCATCGGCAACATAATGACCGGGAAAAAGGACGGGAAGACTCATTACCCGATACATCTACAATATCTGCGACCATGAAGAGGCTTTTAAGGAGACCGGGACACAGGCAATTGCGTATACGACCGGCGTCCCTGCAATGATCGGAGCAATGATGGTGCTCACAGGGGTCTGGGAGGGGGCTGGGGTTTTTAATATCGAGCAACTCGACCCGGACAGGTTCATGGATGCGCTGAATAAATACGGTCTTCCCTGGCAGGTTGTCAGAACATGCGAGCGATGCCCGATAGAATCTAGAGCGGATATGGACACAAAAGATATAAATAGATTTCTGAGGATCAGCAAAAGGGGCAATTGAAACCCCGGTATATTTATTAGACGAAACCATCATCGAAAAAAATATGAAGGTTCTGCAGCATGTGAAGGAGCGCACAGGCTGCAAGGTCTTCCATGCCTTGAAGGCCTATGCCTCTTTTGCCACCTTCCCGATGATGTCCAGGTATCTTGACGGCGTCTGTGCAAGCGGCCTGAATGAGGCGAGACTTGGCTATGAAGAATTCAAAAAAGAAGTGCATACGTTCAGTGCGGCATACCGGGAGAACGAGATCAAGGCGATCCTGAAGTATTCTGACTCAATTATATTCAATTCATTTTACCAACTTCAGAAATATGGAAAAACTGCAAAGAAAAGCGGCGTTGAGATCGGTCTGAGGATAAATCCCGGACACTCTGAGGTTAAAACTGCCATGTATGATCCCTGCGCGTCCTATTCGCGGCTGGGGATAGTCCACTCGTCTATTCAAAAAAGAATTCCCCCGACACAGGAACAGTGTGGATGGCCTGCACTTTCATGCGATGTGCCAGCAGAATGCAGACGTGCTCGAAAGGATATTGAAGTCGTTCGAGAAGCTTTACGGGAAATACATCAAGGGCCTGAAATGGGTGAATTTCGGAGGAGGCCACCACATAACGACGGGACGATTACGACGTAGCGCTTCTGATCAGCCTCATAAACACTTTCAAGAAAAAATACGGTGTTCAGGTGTATCTTGAACCAGGGGAGGCGAGTGTCTACAATGCAGGAGTACTGATATCGTCGGTCCTGGATATTGTGAAGAACAGGACTGAGATAGCTATCATGGATACGTCAGCAGAAGCGCATATGCCTGATGTGATGCTCATGCCTTACAGGCCGCACATCCTCGGGTCAGGTAAAAAGAGTGAAAAAAATACCGATACAGGCTTGCAGGGCCAAGCTGTCTTGCAGGGGACGTCATCGGCGATTATTCTTTTGACAAGCCACTCAAGAGAGGCGACAAGATCGTCTTTACGGATATGGCCCTTTACAGCATCGTCAAGAATACAACTTTTAACGGAATAAATCTCCCTGACATCGCGGTGATAAGGGCCGGCGGAAAGATTGAAGTGGTGAGGCGATTCGGATATAAGGATTACAGAAACAGGCAGTCATGACGAGTCCCGGTTTTTATTTGTATGCGTAGATATAGCTTAAGAGCGTATATATCAATTTTGCAGCGAGGAAATCAGGGGCCTTATTCCTGGACGGACAGAGTTCAACCACGTCAAATCCGACAATCCGTTTTGCCTTCGATACCGCAGCAAGGAGTTTCATAACCTGATACCATCCTAACCCGCCCGGCTCAGGCGTTCCTGTTGACGGCATAATGCCCGGATCAAAGACATCAAGATCAATGGTGATATAGACAGGATTGGTCAATTCGCGGACTGCATTATTTATCCACCTGTCGGAATCGTATATGTCATGGGCAAAGAACATCTTTTTTTGTTAACGTTTGGCCGTTCAGAAACATCCATGCTGCGAATTCCGACAGAGACAATGTTTGTGGTACATTCCCGGGCCCTTGCGATAACACATGCATGATTATAGGCGGATTCCTCATATGATTCGCGTGAGTCCGCATGGGCATCAAGATGCAGTATGCTCAGGGTCCTTATAATGCCTCGCATAGGCCTTGATAACGCCGATAGATACCGAGTGATCGCCCCCAAGGGTTACGACAAGCTTATTGTCTTTGAGATAACGTGAGACTGCGGCATCAGTTTTTTTAATCAAGGCAGAAGAGGATGCGGCATGGATCGGGCTGGCAGTAAAAATACCTTTTTTATAGACCTCGCTGTCGGTCTCTATATCGTAAAATTCAAGATATCTTGATGCCTCAATTATTGCATGCGGGCCTTTATCAGCGCCCTTACCCCATGTGCTTGTTTTATCAAAGGGAACGGGAGGATAACTACGCTGCCTGAGAGTAATGCGGTGACGTTCACCTGACAATCCGCAGAAATTGGCAGGAGCTTTTGGCATCTTAGTCCATGATGAAGACGGCGGCCGCTAAAACAGTAGTCCAGAGGCCGTCTTTATTTCCCTCGGCGGATTGGCAGATATGCTTTGTTTTGAATATATGATCGCTTGCCGTATACACCTGCTTACGTTCATCCCATGCCTGGTTCGGGTCAAATGGTATGCCAAGCGTCGTTGCAAGCATTGTGGCCGCAAGGTCTTCTGCGTATTCCCCGGAGATTATGGCCTTTTCACCAAAGGCATGGTGTTCAGAGAGATATCCATAGTTGGAACAGTCCGTCGGCATGGCAACACCGACAGCTGCAGAGATAAGCCGGTTCGGCTCATTGGTCTCATTGCGGGCCATCACGCAAAAGGTGATCTCTCCCGGAGATAACAGTTTTAGGCCGGCATGCCGTGTGATAATTTTGCAATTAGGCGGCAATATGCTCGATACATACACAAGATTACACTTCTCAATGCCTGCACTCCGCAAGGCAACCTCGAAAGACGAAAGTTTGTCTTTATGGACACCCACACCTTTCGTAAAAAAAGCCTTCTTTGGGGTCAATGTATACCTCCGATCAGAAATATTGCATTACACAACAAGCAGTTGAACATTGAATCGTAAGAATATTAAGACATATCATTTATTCATGTCAATGCTATTTATTCATGGTATTCAAAAGCCGCAATAAAAAAGGGAGAGAGCCAGGGCTCTCCCCCTTTTCAGGTATCAGACGAGTTATCGACTAATCATCGTCACGGCTCCCGCCGGTGCCTGTGAGCGTTATGCTCTTGACAGGCGTGTCGGAATCGTTCGAGTAAATAGTGAGCGTTGCGGTCTTGCTGCCCGAGGATCTGGGTGAGAACCTGACCCTCAGGTTGTAAGAGCCTGAACGTGAAACGCTGAATGAACTCGAGAGCGGCTTGAACATGCTCGCATTCGCACCGCTGACAGTGACCCTGCTTACCCTCAGAGTGGCTGTGCCCTTGTTCTGGATCGAGATCGATCTTGTTGTAGATGAGTTGACATTCACCGATCCGAAGCTGAACGAGGACGGCGCCGATATATCAGGCCCGGAGCTCGACTGCTGAACGTTGAACGTGGCTGTACATGATTTAGCTGCGTTCATGGTTACTGCCCCATCGGAACAATCGGAGTTGCCGCTCCATCCCGCAAAGGTGGAGCCGCTGGCCGCTGTCGCCGATAAAGTCACCTGAGTATTGGCCGAGTAGCTTTGTGAGCAGTCGCTGCCGCAGCTGATTCCTGCAGGGCTGCTGTTCACGGTTCCGCTTCCGGTTCCCGATTTGGTAACACTCAGAGTGTAGCTTGTCGGTGAAGGAGCCGGGGTCGGTGCCGAAGCCCTCGTGAAGTTGTGGCACTTTGAGCAGTCTACTTTCTTTTCACTGACATGCTTCTTATGGAGCGATGTGAACCCGGGGGTCGATTTGTATTCATGGCACTGCGCGCATAACGATGATGCAGCGCCTTTCAATACATAACCCATATCCTTCAGGTTCATCTGGGTCGCTGTCGAGCCATGGCACTGATTACAGGACAATGCCTGAGATGAAGGCATTCCCTCATGGGTGATCAGCTGATAGGTATCGGTCTCAACGAAAGAATAGGGTTCCGAGGAGTTCAGTCCCATGTTGGTGAGGCCCTGTTTGACAGCGGCATTGATGTCACCGCCTGCCATAAAAATACCCGTATCCAGCGCGATGAGTTTGCTGAGGTTTGTTGCCATGGGCTGAAAAGCCGCTTTATATTTGAACGGGAAGAGTTTGCTGTTCGCATCATTGATTCCTCCCTCAGGTCGTGAGGTTGGATATCGTCCCGTAGCCGGGTCTGTGACAGCCGTCTCATGCATGTTATGGTTGTAACTGTATCCGTTCCAGAACTCATAAACCGGTTTCAGGTCACTCCCGCGTGTAATGGCCGGCTCGTAACGGTTACTGGCAATGCTCCATTCAGGCTTGGTCCAATCTCTGTAGATCTCGGTCGACTCGTTTGCAGCCGTATCCGAGGCGTTTCTGGCATATGCCTTAATGTGGCACGTCTGACATGCTACCTTACTCACATGTCTGTTGACGTCAGCGGTTGCATGACCCGTCGAGGAGAGTTTGTTTGTGTGGCAATTCGTACAGCTGACCGCAACGTCCAGATCGGTCTCTCTGAGGTCCGATCCCCTGCCTGCTATCTTGTGGTTCTGCGTGGTATGACAGCTTTGGCAGGTGAGGTTGCCGCCTGTGGTGGCCATATGAACGTCGAAGTTTCTGTCGCTCGTATTTGCATGGGCAAGCGCTATATCACCGCGCTTGTTGTTGTCACCTCCGCCGGCTTTCGCATGGCACTGGAGACAGTTGGCCCTGACAGGCTTATGGACAGTCTGAACCGCCTGGTCCATAGTGCTCGTCATATTTGCGGTATCTGGCACGAATACACCGTTTACCTTCTTCCTCTTATAGTCTTTCTGATGGCAAATCAGGCAATCGATGTTCGCGAACTGCACAGCAGACGCACCGGCCTCGGGTTTGGCTCCGAGCCCTGCATGGCAGTTGCCGCAGACATTCCAGTTGCCCAGAATGTTGACGCAGTAGCTGTTGATCGCTGTGTTCAGCTTGCCCTGTACTGCAGGCCCGCTGATGCCGTAGGGTGCCTGGCCCTGCCACTGATAATGAACGGAACCGTGCACCTCATTTGCCTCCTGTGTGTGGCACTGCTGGCATTGCTGCGTTCCGGTCCATACCTGTGATGAATGGTTCCCGGTGGGAGGAGGTGTCGAAGTGGTTATTGTAACCGATGCGCTCCTGCTTGCAGAGACATTGCCTGCCGCGTCCTTCGCCCATGCATAAAGCGTCTTGGCCCCTGCTGATGCAAAGGTGTAGCCTGTAGGCGCTGATGCGGACCATCCTGCTGCCGATGCCGAGGGCTTTGCAGAGCTTTCATTCACCATATAGCCGGTAACGCCCACGTTGTCGCTTGCGCTTATAGCTGAGATCGTCACCGTTAAAGAGGACGCTGTAGCCGGGATGCTGAACGCCGTAACTGTAGGCAAACTTGTGTCTGCTGTAGGAGGAAGCGTTATCGTTACCGATGCGCTTCTGCTTGTCGAGACATTACCTGCCGCGTCCTTGGCCCATGCATAAAGCGTTCTGGCCCCTGCTGATGCAAAAGTGTAGCCTGCAGGCTTTGATGCAGACCAGCCAGCTGCGGATGCTGCGGGCTTTGCGGAACTTTCATTTACCGTATAGCCCGTAACACCCACATTATCGCTCGCCGTGAACGATGAAATCGCCACCGTGAGAGAGGCTGATGTCGATGGGATACTGAAGCGCGGTTACCGTGGGAAGCGTTGTATCTGTTGATACCGGCCTGCTGGCCGAGTTGCCCGGGAACGTGCGGGCATTGATTTCAACGATATTCGTGAATCCATCTCCGTCGGAATCAAGAGGTTCGATGGTGGCAAAGTTGCGATTGTTACTGCCATAAGCACTTCCATAGGAATTTCGTGAGGGTGTCGTCGTATGACAGACTGAACACGTGTTGAGAGCTGTTCCCGAAGTGCCGTACCTGGTGTTAAACTGGGTGAGATATCCGGATGAGGCGTATGCAACGCCGTATCCGACTATCACTGTTATCGTCAGACATAGAATAATGGCTATGCTGAGTGATAATTTAGCTTTTCTCATAGTGCTCCTTTCGCTACTTTTTTTATTACAGCGGCAATTAAAAAGAAGAAACATGTCATACTCCGACTTGATCGGAGTATCCAGTTCCTTCTGGATTCCCCGGTCAAGCCGGGGAATGACGACTTTAAGGCATTTAATTGCCGGAGTAATAATATGTTGTTAATATTTATTTCCTGTCGTTTTCATTCAACCCTTTTTTCACCTCCTGTTTTATCTGATTGGATAGCCGAGAACACGCTTGCAATGAAGGAAAAGCCGACTGAAGAAATGTTCGGATTCGATCTGTGCGTCCGGTGCAGCCCTTTAAGGGTCGCGCCGACCGTTATACTCGCAGGCATCCCAGCCCGCTCCATACCCAGGTTTCAGATATATTTCGCTTTTCGGTTTCTTTTTATGAGCACTGACTTTTTTATCAAATTTTTCACCATCTAGTCATTAGATTACTACCCAATAATGAAATTGCGATGAACGGGAGATTAAATATATTTCATGTTCAAAAAAAGCCGGTGGGGGATTCCGGGACTTTGCTATAATTGTTCTTAAATAATAAGCGGTTGAATCCTCTGCGCGTAGCAGGCACGCTTAATGATGAGGAGATGAAGTCATATGAAAATCTCGGTAATACTTGCTCACCCTGATAAGAAGAGCTTTAACCATGCTATTGCAGCAGCTGCCGTTGATACGCTGCAGAAGAACGGGCATGAGGTCGTTTTTCATGATTTATATGCAGAAGAATTTGATCCGCTCCTGACGGCAGAAGAAATACCAAGGGGTGTTGCGTTGCCTTTTGAAGTCGAAAAACACTGTAATGAGATTTCAGCGGCGGATGGAGTGGTGATTGTCCATCCAAACTGGTGGGGACAGCCGCCCGCTATTTTAAAAGGATGGGTCGACAGGGTCATTCGGCCCGGAGTAGCGTATGAATTTCTGGAAAACGACAAGGGCGAAGGGGTCCCCTGCGGTTTATTGAAGGTAAAGTCGGCTGTTGTATTCAATACTTCCAATACTGAAACAGAAAGAGAAAAAAACATATTCGGGGACCCGTTGGAAACCATCTGGAAAAACTGCATTTTTGGTTTATGCGGGGTGAAGAGCTTTCATCGCAGAATGTTCAACATCGTCGTCGTGAGCTCAGAGGAACAGAGAAAAGGGTGGTTAGGGGAAGTCAGGCAGACGGTTGATCAATATTTCCCGCGGACTGCCGGTTAATCACCCCTGTTTTTTTAACAACACGCGCCTCCCTGACTATCTCTGCTTTGCTCCGGGTTTTTTGTGGTGCTGCAACTTTCGAACAGCCCGAAGTGCTGCGCAAAGCTGCCGATGACTTCAAAATACCCGGACAACCTGGTCTCAGAAAGCATGAGCGCCGTGTTGCCGCATACCCGTTCAGGCTTGTCCTTTTCAAAGACATGGTTAGCGTCCAGCGCGAGCTTAAACGGTGATTCCGGAATCCCTCCTCTGTAGACGGCCACGTGGCCGTAGTCTTCACAGGCGTCTTCAAGTCCCTTGATTTTCCAGAGTCGGTAGGTAATGGAATAGAACGTGATATTCTCAACGAGTTGTTTTATTTCTTCATTTGATATAGGCGACGACTCTTTTTGAGACCACACGCGGATCGATAAAGCCGGCCTTTCCCGCACTCCTTTCAAAATCTTTCCAGTAAAGGGCCCCTCCCAGACATTCACCATAAAGCAATGGATTCTTTTTGAGATGTTCCGGCAGTCTCCTGTCGGCATAGATATCCGAAAAGTAGAATTCCCCGCCGTATTTCAGTGCCTTGTGAATTTGACGCAGGAGACGTTCCTTATCCTCGATAAGGTTTACCACGCAATTGGAAACAATGAGGTCGAGGGAGTTTTCAGAAAAATGCTTTTCGAGGTTTTCAATATAATCATGAATAAAGTGTGTATTCGGTTTTTTGTAACCGAACCTCGCTGCCTGTTCATTTTGATATTTCCGGGCAACCGCAATCTGGCTTTCGGTCATGTCAATGCCGTGGACAGAGCCTTCTTCTCCTGTCAACTTTGAAAAAACGTAACAGTCTCTTCCGGTGCCGCACCCGATGTCAAGAACGTTCAGACCATTCAGCACGAGGGGGACAGGCGATCCGCAGCCATAGTATCGCTCCTTGATTTCTTCAGCGATGTACGGCAGTACTTCCTTCACATGGGCAGGCAATGAGTCTGTCGTGCAGCACGCGCCGGTTTTAAGGTCAGAGGTGCTTTGCAATTCCGAACCATAATAGTGTTTCACCGTCCCCTTTACGTCAAATTCCGCCTCGTCCTTTATCAGTGCACCGTGACAACTGCTTCCACGGTTGACGGTGCAGGCATAGCAATGCTCTCCGCATGTTATTTCAGGGTTGAAGTCCTCAAAATCTATCTCCCAGAATTTCTTTTCTTCATAGTCTTTCACCCTTATTCCGAGGGCAAGATTAAAGTCGCAGTCGTACACATAGCCCTGATAATCTACTGAAAGCAAACGTCTGCACATGATGTTATTCAGCGTCTCGGGATTGAAATTATTCACGAGCATTTTCATGTAATCGTCGAATTTGTCCTGGTTCAGCAGATATCTCTTAAACCCGCCTACCGGCGTATTGGTAATGGTTATGAGCCGGTTGAAGGTGATGCCGTAGTGATCCTTCAGGAGCTTTCTGTAATCCTTTTCCAGTTCTTTCTCGGACGGGGGCAGATACATCCCCCCGGGATTGTAAACGAGGTCCAGGCCCAGACCTTCGGTCCCATATCCTGCCGCATTCAGTTTCTGCAGGACCGTTATGCTTTTGTCGAAAACCCCCTTGCCTCTCTGATGGTCGGTACTATCCACAAAACAACTGGGAAGGGAAGCGATGACCTTTACTCGGTAACGCCTGTACAGATCAATGCAAAAAGCATATTCCGGAGTATCAAGGATGGTCAGGTTCGTTCTTACCACTGTCTGCCTGCCGCGCCTTCCGAGTTCGTTGAGGAACATTTCGAGATTCGGATTAAGCTCCGGCGCGCCTCCGGTAAACTCGATAACTCCGGTATTTATATCAAAGAGCTTTGAGAGAATTTTCCCGGCCACCGATTCTTCCATATTCTTTTTGCCGTTTGGAGAAGCGCCTATATGGCAATGGGAACAGCTCTGATTACACTTGTTCCCAAGATTGATTTGTATGGTCTGGAGTTCCGTCTTGGTGATTTTATCGTCTGCCCATAGAACAGCCATTGTTCCTCCTATGCCATGGTTTCTGCTTTATTATCAGGAACATACAGTTTGATTGTCAAATATGCCTTCTCAATGATGAATGGTTCTTCCATAGAGGTTTTCTATGGCGCATTGAAAGGGCCTGATCTCTTCCCACGGCGTCTTATTATTAACTTCGCAAGCAAATACTACAATAAATCGTCATTGTCCGGTCGGAGCGACTCCTCGCGGAGATCCGCATCGGACTTGACCGGACAATCCAGGCCAGATTGAAAAGACTGGATTCCCCGATCAAGTCGGGGAATGACAAACCTAAGAGTTTCAAATATTTACTTGACAAGTTCTTTTTAAAGGATAGCAAAAAAATCTCTCATATCGTATAAAATAATGCCATGGTCGCGTTGGCGCTGAAAACTTTCAAACAGGTGAAAAGACTCGTTATCGGGCTGATCGGTTTTACGGTCCTCGTTATCGGCGTTGCAATGATTGTTTTGCCGGGGCCGGCCTTTATCGTCATCCCGATCGGTCTGGGAATTCTTGCCACGGAATTCATCTGGGCGAAAAGTCTTCTGCGCACGGTAAAGCAGCGCATTGAAAAGAGCATGAAGGGGCAGGGGGGCCCACCCAGGGATTGACATGGCATATCTATTTCTGAGAATAATGATCAACTCCCTGGCAATTGCCGCTGCGGTAAAAATCGTTGATGGCATTACCTTTACCGGCGAATGGTGGAAAATGATCATCGTCGGCGCTGTATTCGGGGTCGTGAATTCATTCCTGAAACCCCTGTTAACACTCTTCACCTTACCCCTGATTGTCCTTACCTTAGGTCTTTTTACCCTCATCGTCAATACGCTCATGCTGATCGTCACTGTTGAGCTTTCGGGACCCCTGCAACTCGGCCTTCAGGTAATCGACTTCTGGGCCGCCTTTAAGGGTGCCCTCATCATCAGCATCGTGAGCATGCTCCTCTCATGGCTGACAGGTGCGAAGCAGGTCAGGTTTTACGGCAGTAAGAAATAGGTTTTTATTTCGCGCTTGCTACCGTTATCAATAGCTCTTTCGCTGTACTACATGGAGGAATATTGGTACAATAAAGACCGTTATGATACAGATAGACATCCCCGAATTCGGCATCCTGAAACTCGAACATTTTGTGACCGACTATTCAGGGACGCTCTCAGAGGACGGAAGGGTGCTGCCCGGTGTGAGAGAAAAGCTGAATGCCTTGTCGGAAAAACTGAAGGTGCACATCCTGACATCGGATACGTTTGGTATGGCGAAGAAAGAACTCGAAGGGGTGAACTGTACTCTTCACGTGCTCGAAGGCGAGGGGCATACATTGCAGAAGGAAAGATATGTTTTATCCCTCGGGGCTGACGGTGTTGTTGCGCTCGGGAATGGCAATAACGATGCAAAAATGCTGAAGGCGGCTAAGGTAGGCATCTCCGTATGCCTGAAAGAAGGATGCTCGGTCGATGCCCTTACGGCTGCCAAAATTGTTGTCAGGTTGCCCATCGACGCTATAGACCTGCTCTTGAATCCGAAACGAATTATTGCCACGCTGAGATTGTAATACAGTTATAGTCTCTAAAAAGAAAACCGCTGCAAAGGATGATATTTCCCGTATTTCAGTTCGTGAATCAGTGTTTCAGTGTTCGTAATATCTTTTTCGAATACCGTAACGATTCTTCCTAATTCATCGAGGGTATGGGCATCGCTTCCGCCGATTTCCCGTTTTCCGTTTCCCTGTTCCCGCAGCCAATTCCTGCACAGTTCGTTTTCGGACGGCCTGTTTCTTCCATTCATGCTTTCGATGATGTCAGCGGCGCGCAGAATATGCTGGTTCGCAGGCCTTTCTTTCCGGAAAGGGTGGGCTGGCACCGCGACGCCGCCTTCTTTTCGCACCCACTCTATCAGATGATCGGCATCCAGCCACAGGGGGAGGTCGTCGACAGGGCCGTATATGAGAATATCCCCTTTTGGCGTAGTATACTCGGTGCCGATAATGACGCAGATGCCATGGGCGTCAGCTATCTTTTCGAATTCATGTTTTGAGGCAGCGGTATCATGATCAGTGATGCAGATACCGTCCAGCCCGACTTCACGTGCCCTTTTGATAATTTGACGGATTCTGATAACACTGCAGGGTGAGAAACGGGTATGAACATGCATATCGAACAGCATAATTACATAATATGGCCCGCGTATTGTTATTGTCAAATAGAGATTGTCGATAAGAAGTGTAGAACGCATTCTTACTTTCTATTAGCAGTAATACTGCGCGTTCTGGTATAAATAGAGATGCGTTGCATCCTCGTAATTCTGGACGGTCTTGGCGACAGGGGGCAGGATTGTTTTGACGGGAAAACACCCCTTTACGCCGCTTATACTCCTCATCTGGATCATCTCGCATCAATGGGGATGAACGGCCTGTATCACACGCTGATGCAGGGCATCCCGCTGTCGAGCGAGACAGCCCACTTTATCATCTTCGGGTATGACATGGAAGAATTTCCGGGAAGGGGGTATATTGAGGCAAAAGGGAAGGGGATCTCTGTAGGCGAAAAGGACGTTGCTGTCTTGTGCCATTTATGTTGTGCGGAGCGCAGGCATGATAATCTCATACTCACCTGGGGCCGTCCCGATATCTCCCGTGATGAATCCATGGAACTGAAGAAATCCATAGAATATTTTGAAACGGACAAGATCAGGATTCAGTTGATATCGTCTCATGGCCTCGACGGTTTCCTTATTTTGAACGGAAATGTGGCAGATGCCATAACGGATTCGGATCCTATCTATGAAGGAAAGCCGGTAATGGAGATTATGCCGACGAACCAGAAGAGAATATCTCCGTCTTCAGAAAAGACTGCAGCGGCATTGAACAAGTACCTGGTCTGGTGCCATGAGACACTTTCGGCTCATCAGATAAACAGGGACCGTGTGTCGAGAAATCTCCCGCCGGTAAATGCCTTGGTGACGCAAAGAGCAGGCATGCATGCCCCATTGGCACCTTTCCATGAGAAATGGGGATTGAAAGGGTTATCGATCTCTTCAGGCGCTATTTATTGGGGTCTCTGCGCAGAACTGGGGATGGATGTAATAAAAGTCAAAGATACCGGCAATATAGAGGAAGATCTGAAATACCGTTTGCGGTATGCAAAGGATGCACGCGAGTACGATTTTATCCACGTGCATACCAAGATGCCTGACGAGGCAGGCCATACGAAAAATCCCTGGTATAAGAAGGATGTGATCGAGGCCATCGACCGCGCAATGTCTGTTGCCGTCAATGAAATCATCCCTGACAGAGAAGTCCTGCTGGTGGTTACCGCAGACCATTCAACTGCCAGCTCAGGCAGCATGATTCATACCGGAGAGACCGTGCCCATAACCATGGTCGGAAAGTACGTGAGACGGGACGAGGTTGGACATTACAATGAAATAGCCTGTGCCAAAGGAGCTCTCAGTATTTTGAAGGGAAGGGAACTGATGCATATGGTCCTTAATTTTCTTGACAGGGCGAAGATGCAGGGACTCATGGATACGCCGGTCGACCAGCCGTATTATCCGGGGAACTGTAAGCCTTTGAAACTATGAAAGAGATGGATAGCCGTTTCCTTGAACTTTTAGCGGACAAACCCGATCTCATCGGCGATTTCCCTGACTGGATGCTCTCTCCGTCTGCAGTCGATGCAATCAGGGCAACCGAAGGTGTTGCGATAGCGGAAATTGCCGGGAGGGACAGCATTGCAGCGGTGATACGGGCCTGCGAGCTGCGGCCGATTAAGGCAGTGGTTCCGACGATAGCGTATACCGGTACCGAATACGGCAGGTGGAAGACCCCCTTCGAAAAAACAGAGCTCATGAAAGAAAGGTTGGAGCGAAGCAGTATTAAAGTGTTTGATCCTGTTGTAGTGGGTTCTCCGAGGATGTGGTGGACCTTGTGCGGAAAAGATACGGCGCAACTCAACCAACAATACGGATTTCTTCCCCACTGTGTCGGCTGCCACCTCTATTTTCACGCGATACGCATTCCGTTGGCAAAAAAACTGGGGAGCAATCTCATCATTGGCGGTGAGAGAGAATCCCACGATGGCAAGATCAAGATCAATCAGATCAAAGTCTCTCTGGACGCATACCAGGCTTTCGTAAAGAAATTTGATATCGAGCTTTTCCTCCCCTTGCGGCACGTAACATCAGGAGAAGAAATAGAGGCCATCATCGGCATGCAATGGGATGAAGGCGGACAGCAACTCGAGTGTGTTCTCAGCAAAAACTATCGCCAGCGTGACGGAAGTGTCATTTATAATGAAAAGTCGATAATAAGATATTTCAGTGATTTTGCTTTAATAACAGCTGAAGAATCAATAAAAAAATATCTTTCAATCTGATCTTCCCTTTTCCGTTTATACGTTGTTCCTATAGGTAAACAAGTTAAGTATAGATAATAACTATTTAACATATTCCTAATTAAAATATACAATATCAATTGAGGGGTAACGGGGCTGGGCCCCGCCTGGTCTGCAAAATCAGTGAATGGTCTGCACAAGCTTCCATGGTGGGTTCGATTCCCACTACCCCTCTCCAGTATTTTACAATCATTGAAGACAATTTTCTATGTGTTATATAACCCTTGGAACAACATTGAGGTTTCCTGTTTTAAAACTATGGTAAAAGGAGGAGTCAGCAAATGTGTCTTGGAATTCCTTCAAAGGTCATAAGCATTGAAGGTTCAATGGCAACCATTGGTGTTTATGGTGCAATGCGTAATATCAGCCTTCTCGTCTTAGAAGAAAATGTAAATATAGGGGACTATGTAATTGTGCATGCGGGTTTTGCTATACAGAAACTGCAGAGGAAGTCGCAGAGGAAACACTGGGCTACTTGAAGCAATATTTGGAAGAAGAAAACACTGCGCACATTTTGAGTGCAAAAGAAGAACGACGATCTCTATAATGCTCACTATTGTAAACATATACCTTTTTAGGTATGCCCTCAGCATTATTGGAAAGTATTATATGCAAATCTGAAGGAAAATATAAGTATAGAAGAAATGCTCAAGCGATTAGCATTCTTCTTTATGTGATTCTATAGAATCACAACACAAATAGATGTTTTCTATATTTCATCGTACATCGATAGAAAAGAACTATTGGACACGATAAAGGTAGATTGATCATTATAACTATAGTGCCATGGGCAGCAACTGTTTAAAATAATCTTTTTGTCAGGACTATAGGTTTTTAACAGTTCATAAGTAGATAAAATGCAATTATTCCGAAAGAAAACTCTCACAGGACTCTCCCGCACATGTGGGTGAGCAGCGAAAATTGGTCCGTCAGATCTGGCGGAAGCGCTTAAAGCACTCAGTCCCTCTCAGGACCCCAACCTGCTTGTTGGCTTCAATACCTGTGATGATGCGGCAGTGTACCGTCTTTCAGATGAGATAGCCTTTGTCAGCACTGTTGATTTCATTACACCGCCGGTGGATGATCCCTATTGGTTTGGACAAATTGCTGCAGCGAATTCTCTCTCGGATGTCTATGCGATGGGAGGCAGGCCTCTCACTGCACTGAATCTCGTCATGTTTCCTCCCAAAAAGCTTGACAAGAGCGTCCTGAAAGGAATTCTTCGCGGCGGAAATGACAAAGTTCTTGAAGCCGGGGCCTGCATGGCCGGGGGACATTCTGTGGATGACAATGAGCCAAAATATGGTCTGGCTGTTACGGGAGTCGTTCATCCCGATAAAATACTGACGAACTGCGCAGCTCGGGAAGGTGATGTTCTTATTCTCACAAAACCTTTGGGCACAGGGGTGTTGTTTAATGCGTGCAGAGCAAAAAAACTCTCCTTCAAAGAACTGGAAGCTATTTTACCCCAGGTGGCTGCATTGAATAAAAAGGCCCTTGAGACAGCGTTAAGTTTCGACATCCATTCATGTACCGACATAACAGGGTTTCGGTATTGTTGGACATGCATTGGAGATGGCAACAGGAAGTGGCGTGCAGATAAACCTTTTCTATAAAGAACTGCCGGTTTATCCCCATGCGCGTGAGATGTATGGTAGAGGCGAAACCACGGGAAGCAATAAAGCAAACAGGCGACTTTCACTGGGACATCTGGAAATAGACGCAAAGCTGTCGAGGGAGGAGGAGGAATTACTCTTCGATCCGCAGACGTCCGGCGGGCTGCTCCTGTCTCTTCCTGAATCTCAGGCGAAAGAGTTCATGAGCGCATTGAGAACCGCAGGTGTGGAAACTGCTGCAAAAATTGGGGAAGTGATACCAAGCCAAAATCCTGGTATCAGGGTCGTATAGAAAGTCTCGGAACGATTTGCCCTGATCTGCTTGCCCCTTAGTCAGAGAATTCGCACGATGATTAGAATAGCGGACGTAGCATCATCGCTCATTCTCGGTCGAAACGACCTCCGAGGTACACCCGATGTTCATCGAGGCTAAACCTGCTCAAATGCTGCATCTGCTCTTCTTATTGAGAGTGTGAATGAATAAAGTGGCTTAGTGAATTGTTTTCAAAACCGACCCGCTGCCGAATTTTCCATAGAATCTTCCGCCAGTCGTGCCCTTGACAAAATATTCAAGATCTAATATATTCAAAATAAGGAATATATTAAAGGAGATTGAATATGATTTCGTTAGGCCAAAAAGTCGAGCTTTTGAAGGTTATTGCCCACCCTGTCAGAATCCGCATCCTTGAGGAGTTGGCAAAAGGCGTCAAGTGCGTGAGCGATTTTGAGGACTTTCTTGAACTGAGGCAGCCGAACATATCCCAGCACCTGTCCCTTCTCAGGCAATCCGGAATTGTCGACTATTATGTTGATGGAAGACTGAGATGTTATTTTCTTGTGGACCCGCTTATTCCTGATCTGCTGGCGTTGCTGCGAAAGGATTACGAGGAGACATTGCCGAGACCCGCATGTTGCCCTGTGACGAAAAAAGGGACATATCCGGGAGAACGCAGAAGATAAGTCATTCAGTTAAGACACATTAAGGAGGATGAAATGAAAATCGGTATTTTAATCTCAACAGGCGATCCTGAGACAATCTGGAATGCCTTCCGTTTTGCAAATCTCTGCATGAATACAAACGTGGACGACGAAGTATCGATCTTTATGCATGCAAAAGCTGTCGAATATGAAAGCTGCGACTCGGAGAAATTCAATATCAAGGAATTGGCAAAGACGTTTGTCCTGAGCGACGGCAAACTGCTTGCCTGCGGCAAGTGTCTCGGTTTCAGGGGACTGGAAGAAAATGACATCTGCCGAAAGGGCAGTCAGAAAGACCTGTACGAAATGGTTATGACGAGCGACAAGCTTCTCTGCTTCTGAGGGGGTGAATTATCATGGTTAAAATAACAATTTATTCCAACCGGCCTGCCGGAAAACGCTGAACAAATCTCTGCGCTTTGGCCGGGAGAGTCAAAGAAAAATATCCGGATAAGGTTGAAGTGGAGACCGTGTATTCCGGTTTTCTGGGTTTCGGTCATAAGAACGATCCGATCAAGCCACCCAACATAGCGGTTGATGATAAAGTGCTCGGCAGCGAACCCACGTATGAGGATATTGAAAAAGCGGTTAAGGAAAAGCTGGCTTAAACATATTATTGATCGAGGTGTCGTCATTCCCGCGCCCGCCCCAGCGGGTTCGCCGAGGAGAAAAGGCGGGAATCCAGGTTAAAGAAGAATGGATTATCCGGTCGAGCCGGATAATGACAACAGATAGAAACGAAGTAACAATTAATAATGGAGTTGGAAAAGATAAGGAAGTAAGGAGTTATGAAAAAGATAATATATTTAGGATTTCTGTGTTTGCTATTTTTGAGTTTTGCTGCTCAGGCACAATCAGAAACTCAAAATTCTGTAAATGCCCGGGACACTGTCGTTGCTGAAGCGAAAAAGGGAGGGTATCAGCTTATTTCACCAGAGGAACTTAAAAACGAATATTTGAAAGATTCAACCGCAGTTTCCCTTGTAGATGTGAGACAGGAATGGTCGTACCAGATGCAGCATATCAAGGGATCATTGCATATCGATTTTGCCCCGACGTGGTGGAATCAATACTCTCCCATGATGCGCTCGGATATGAAAAAACTGCTCGGTCCTGACAAAGAGAAAAAATTTGTCTTTTACTGAGACGGCCTCACGTGAGTGAGGAGCCACGGCGCAGCCAGTTTGGCTGTAAAACTTGGATATAAAAATGTATACCGTTTTGCCGAGGGACTTCCGACGTGGAAGGAGATGGGGCTGCCTCTGGATGCAGGCCGTGCGACGTATGGAGCATCCGGAGGAGAGAAAGGTATTTCGACTGTCATTGGCACTGGATTGATTCTGACACTTCTCGGAGTGTTTTTAGGGGGGATAGCCCTTAATCTTACTCCGTGTGTGTATCCGCTCATCCCGATTACGGCCTCATATTTTGGCGGTCGGAGCGAAACGGGTGAACGTCAGGGATTTCTGCTTCTCCATGGTCTTCTCTATATTCTCGGGCTATCGGTCATGAATTCAGCCATTGGCGTTACAGCAGCATTCACCGGCAGGCTCATGGGCTCATTCCTTCAGCATCCTGCTGTGCTCATTTTTGTCGCAGCAGTTCTGTTCCTCATGGCGCTTAACTTTTTCGGATTATGGGAACTCCGGCTGCCGGGTTTCCTGAGTTCCACCGTATCAAAATCCCATACAGGCTATGCCCAATCACTCTTTATGGGGCTGACACTCGGTATTGTCGCTGCTCCCTGTATCGGGCCGTTTATAATCGGCCTTCTGACCATGGTTGCCCAGAAGGGCGACCCACTGTACGGTTTTCTCATATTCTTCACCCTGAGCATCGGCCTCGGATTGCCGCTTTTTATTCTGTCGCTATTTGCCGGAAATCTGAGCAAACTTCCACGCTCCGGTGAGTGGCTGATATGGATCAGGACGTTGTTCGGCTGGATTATGCTTGCCATGGCTGTGTATTTTGTAAAACCACTCATACCGGGACATGACACAGGCACGTTCATACTGGCCCTTATTGCTCTGGCCGCAGGAGTTCATCTTGGCTTTATGAGTAAAACAGGGAAAACAATGCGGAAGTTCGTCATGATAAAAAGAACAGTCGGTGTTTTTGCAATAGGGTTGTCTCTCCTGCTCGCAGGAACTGTTCTTTTACGTGGACCAGGGGTATCCTGGCAACCATATTCTCAGGAGACGTTTGCAAAAGCAATAGCCGCAAAAAAACCGATAATCATCGACTTCTATGCAGACTGGTGTACGCCCTGTCGTGAACTGGATAAAAAGACATTCCATGACAAGGATGTAGTGAAGGAATCTGAGAAATTCAGCATGATTAAGGTTGATCTTACAAAGGAAGCGCCGCCCGATATTCTGCAGCTGCTGAAAAAATACGATGTGAAGGGTGTTCCGACTGTGATATTCCTTGATACCGATGGAAATGAAATAAAGGCATTGCAGATTGTGGATTATGTCCCGGGGAGTGAATTTCTGCCAAGAATGAAAAAGGCATTAGGAGAATAGCGCAAGAATGAAGATAAAGAAAGTCGTTATTCTGCTCGTTATTGTCGGGGCAATTGTTGCAGTAAAGGTATTTCACCTCGACCAGTACCTGACTCTTTCATATCTGAAGGGATCACTGGATACGTTAAAGGCCCTCTATGAAAATCACAGTTTAATGGTAATTGCCGGCTATTTTGTCATTTACGTTCTTACAACCTCTCTCTCATTGCCCGGCGCTTCTCCATTAGGTCTTGCTGGAGGTGCGCTTTTTGGTTTTTGGACAGCGACGCTCCTGGTTTCCTTCGCAAGTACTATTGGCGCAACTCTCTCCTGCATTGTTTCCCGTTTTCTTTTAAGGGACTGGATACTAGAGCAGATTCGGTGACAGGATTGCAAAGGTAAATGAAGGGATCGAAAAAGAGGGGGCATTCTATCTGTTTACCCTGCGGCTGATCCCGGCATTTCCTTTCTGGATGATCAATCTCGCCATGGGGCTTACGACAATGTCTCTTTTCAAGTTCTATTGGGTATCGCAGATAGGGATGCTGCCCGGGACCATGGTTTTCGTGAACGCCGGGACAGAACTGGCAAAGATTGAGTCTGTCAAAGGCATATTCTCTCCGGGTCTGATCATTTCATTTGCACTCATAGGCATTTTCCCCATAGCGGTAAAGAAACTGGTATCTTTGTACCGTTCCAGAAAGGGAAAAAGTAATGACGATACCAGAAATAGTATTTGAGGATATTCATGGGAAAGTATGAAGAAATAACAAAAGCACGAAAAATCCTTGGATTGGATGAATATGCAACATTGAAAGAGATCAAAAACAAGTACCGCGAATTGCTCAAAGAATGGCACCCTGATTTACAAAAGAAAAATAAAGCTGTGAGAAAAGAAAAGACTATTGAGATAATCAATGCATACAAGACTATCATGGATTATTGTGAACAGTATCGATTTTCTTTTTCCAGGGAAGAAGTAGAAAAGTATTTCTCTCCTGAAGAACTCTGGGCAAAGCAATTTGGGAAAGACCCCATTTGGGGCAACTATCAGGATGATGAACCAGCATAACGCATATGATACATATGCTGATGAGTATGATAAATGGTTTGATGTCCATCCATGGGTTTATCAATCAGAGATGCACGCTATAAAAATGCTATTGCCTCAGGGTGGCAGGGGTAAGGTTTATTTGTGGTAATGTCTGCAGATAAATCCAACAATTAGGCGTTAACGTATAATTATTGCTGAAAGGAAACCGCTATGGTATAGGTAGCGCCGGCAGCGATATTCTGGCCGTAAATTGCAGGCATATATCCCGCCTCAATGCCCCAGGACTTATTGATTTTATAGCCGAGCGTTAAATCGAGTTTTCCTACATCGAAATTATTCGTAGTCGTCGGGTTTCCGCCTTCATCAAAATGTTCGCCGTTGTCCATGCTGTAAGTACCGTCGAGCTTGGCCCGACCATAGAGGCTTTTCGTTATATCGATGCCGAATTCGATCAGGTATCTGATTTCATCGGAAGGGTCGTCGAGACGCCATCTGTAGCCGACCTCAAAATTGCAGTAACCGGGGATCGCCGGGTATAAGGAGCGGCCATAGAGCAGACGCAGTTCCAGGTCATACTGGCCGTTTCCCAATGGCAGGTCGTCGTCCTCGTCATACGCCTCGGGAATTTTTACCAGGGCCTGTGTGGAGAATATCCCCCACGTACCTTCCGTGAGTTTATATTTGACCCCGAGATCGATGTCGCCGATACCAGACGTTTCCATGTCCCTGACGTCGTCTTCTTTTTCGATGTTTTTGTAATAGAGGGAATTGATGAGGGTGATCTTGTCCGTGAGGCCAAACTCGATATAGTTGTTGATATTGTAATCACGGAACTCTCCGTTATCTGAAAAATCTTTTCTGTGGCCGTCATCGTCGAATTCCCGGTCTGCAAAATAGTAGTTCACTGCCAGTCTGTCGTATATCTTCCCTTTCTGCAATGTCCACGCCCCGGCGAAACAGGTGCTTGCGACAAACAACATGAGTATTCCTGTTATAAAGAGACTTCCGCAATTTTTTTGATAAATCTGTTCACGGACTGCGTCCTCCCTGATGTATGAAGATGATCCTATATGCCGGATGTATGTCTTCTAACTTACTGTTCGGTTGCCGGTAAGGTCAAATAGATAATTAAGATAGCTCATCCGTTATCCATTCAAAGTTGCGATGAGTAAAAAAAACGAAAATTTGTTATAGATATATGACCATGTTTTCGGAAAATCTTCATCTCTTCACGATACTGCATTTCGCTGCCATGGCCGGTTTGGCATTGTACGGGCTGCACAGGATATGGCTTCTTGTGTGCTGGCATCGTGAAAGCAGGAGAAAGAGTCCAAAGGAATTACTGCAGTCTCCCTGAGCCGGTAACCTATTACCCGTTTGTGACCGTTCAGTTGCCTCTCTATAATGAGCGGTTTGTTGCTGCGCGGCTCATCGATGCTTCTGCCATGCTTCAGTGGCCGAAGAATAGAATCGAGATTCAGGTATTAGACGATTCGGATGATGATACCGACCAGATAATCGATGACAGAGTTCATTATTGGTCTCAGAAAGGGCATAACCATCCATGTGCTGAGACGGAAAGACCGTGCAGGCTTTAAGGCAGGAGCTTTGGGTCATGGACTGACAAAGGCGAACGGGGAATTCATTGCAGTTTTCGACGCCGATTTTCTTCCCAGCCCTGATTTTCTACTTCGGACCGTTCCCTATTTTTCAGATCAGAAAATCGGGATGGTTCAGGCGCAATGGGGTTTTCTGAATACAGAGCATTCGTGGCTGACAGCTGTTCAGTCTCTCCTGCTGGGACAGCATTTTTCTATCGAGCATTTTGTCAGATTCAGGAAGGGACTTTTCTTCAATTTTAACGGCACTGCTGGTATATGGCGACGGCAGGCTATCGAATCATGCAGGAGGTTGGCAGGCCGATACGGTAACCGAGGATCTGGATCTGAGTTACCGGGCCCAGCTTGCAGGCTGGCGCTTTATCTATTGTGATGACCTCGTTGTTCCGTCTGAGCTTCCGGTCACCCTGGCGTCGTTCCGCAGCCAGCAGCAGCGTTGGGCGAAAGGCTCTGTTCAGACTGCAAAAAAAATTCTGCCTCGACTTCTTGCCTCACGTCTTCCTCTTCAGGTGAAGTGCGAAGCTGTAGCACATCTCATGGCGAATTTTTGCTGGCTCCTCGGCACAATCGTAACCCTGACGCTCTATGCGACGATAACCTGGCGAGTATCAATCGGTCCTTATGAGATGTTGCGGCTCGATGCACCTTTGTTCATGGCAACAAGTTTTATTCTTTTTCTCTACTTTCTCATCTACGCTCTGGGACAGAAAAGAAAGATTTCTCTGGGCCGCCTCCTTATGCTGCCGGTATTGACCATAGGGATTGCGCCGAGCATAACCATTTCGGTAATAAAAGGATTGATATCTGGGGGGGTGTCATTTCACCGAACTCCAAAATTCGGGCTTCGCGGTAAAGAGCGCATGCCGAAGCTGGCATGTTCTTTACCGTCAGCAATCGTTTCCTTATATTCTTATGAATAGCGCACTATTTGTTTATAGCCTGCTGCCGCTGCTGTTTGTAGTTCAGCGTGGGACATGGCCGGCAATCCCTTTTGTCCTGTTATTTCCTTATGGTTTTTTGCTGATGATCTGTGAAGACGTAAAGGGATTAAGCGGGATTCGTCAATAACCATGGTCTTTACACAGAGGAAAAGGACCGCCTTGCAGCGGTCCTTTTTTCCTATGCTACAAATACAGTGAAAGTCATGCGGATTTACGGTGTTCCGATAATGATCGGCCTGCCTGATGGCGTCTGGCACCAGCCGGGAGTAACGCCGTCCGTACAGGCGGGATCTTCCGCATAAGCTGTGCTCCAGCCTGACCAGCCGTCTGAATAGTTACGCACATTGTCATATCCCATCATGTGGGCAAAGAAGAACGTCAGGCTTGAGCGATAACCGCCTCCGCAGTGGAAAATGACCTCTTTGTCGAACAAAAAGGGATTCGCAGTCGAATATATGCCTGCGGAATTCCATAATGCCATGACTTCGCTGGTATTCCTCAGGGTAAAGTCGGGATCATCATATTCGGCGGAGTCCTGAACCCATACCGCATTGGGAATGCGGCCCATGGCCGCGAGATAACCGTAACCGCTTTTTTCGCCGATGTGTTCTTCCCAGCTTCTGTTGTCGGCGATCACCGTGGTGTCCGTGTTTGTATAATTTGCAAATACATAGTCAGTTGTCGCAAGGTATTCCGGACGGGTTGAACCCGAAAACACAGCGGGCGACGGGATAATTAATGTCGGTTTCTCCGGCGAAGCCGTTTGCGATCCACTGAGCATAGCCGCCGTTCAGCAGACGGACATCATTCAAACCCGCATATTTCAGTATCCACCAGAGGCGCGCGCCAAAACTCGGGTCGTTGCTGTAGACAATGACAGTCGTGTCCGCCGTGATGCCCATATTTCCCATAGCTGCATGAAGTTCGGCATCGGGGAGTAAGGAACCACCTTGGATAGCCGTTTTCGTATATATCGGAATTCGAGTGGATAGCTCCTGGAATATGGCCGATCAGATAGGAGTCATCCGCCCAACCTTGTGCCATGTCTTCAAAGCTTCCCCACTGGGTTTCGAAAATGAGATACTTGTGATTTCTCTCGTAAGGGTATTCCGGAGGAGCTGGGGATGTGCTGTCCGCCTTGTGGTAGTCGATGAGGGCTTTACCCAGGCAGGATAAACCAATGTCGAAAACCGCGATGCTTTCTCCATCGGGAGGGAGGAATCGGCGCTCCATTCAGCTATTGAGCCGTCATAATTCGACGCCTTGGAATAACCCATCAGTCGGTATAGAAAATAGACAAAACCGCTGCGGATACCCACGGTACAATATGCGGTAACTTCTTTCTTTTTGGTGATGCCCCGGGATTCAAACATGGTCTTGAGTTCGCTGTAGTTCAATACGGTCTTGTCAGCATTGAAGAACCACTCATAGGGCAACTGCACCGCTCCGGGGATATGTCCTCCCCGTGCCTCGCCATAACGCTGCCAGCCATTGTATTCTTCGTCCGCCCGGGAATCGACGATCGCAAATTTAGCGGAGCCAAGTTTTTTCACAATCTGTTCTTTTGTCGATCTCTTGGCCTTTTTTACAGAAGCTTTAAATTTGGCTGCCGGAAGTGTGTTCAGAGTTGTCTCTGTGGGTCTTCCATCAGCAACCCATTTATCCCACCCGCCATCCAATATATACACTTTGCTGCAGCCCAGATATTCGAGCATCCAGAAGATACGCCCGGCTGCTCCAAACGAGGCTGTGGTATTGTCATAAATCACAAAGGTCATGTTTCTTTTGAGACCTGCGGCGCTCAGCTTGCTGTTCAAGTCAGCTACAGGGAGCAATCCTGAACCGGCAGTAAAATAATCTCCAAATTTGATATTAATGGCGCCGGGTGATATGCGAAGTATCATACCCAGTTGTGCGTGCATCAATCACGACGAAATTCTTTGTGCCAATGGTGGCCTGGACAGACTCAGCCGATACCAGAAGCTTTTTGTTGGGGAAACAGTCCGGGATGCGACCAGTTTTGCGAAACGAAATTGGAACCGAAGAACATCACAGCAAGTATGAACGAGAGTGATAAGAGAAATCGTTTTTTCATGTTACCTCCTCCTTGTAGTATTGAGTCAAAATTATTTGTATTCAATCTCTATTTTTAGGGGGTACCTGTTTCCTTTGGATTCGATGGATAATATGTCCATTCAAACCATCCGCCGTCATAATTTGCTGCCGGCCAACCGAGCAGATAGGCGTAGAACGTATAAAGGCCCGATCTCCAGCCGGTGCCACAATAAAAATACATTTTTTCTATCAGGGGTAAACCCTGCATTTCTCCAGTGTGATTCGACTTCCGTGTATGTTCTTAATGACTGGAAATCGCTTCTTGCAAGCTCAACCCAGTCACCGATCCATTTTGCTGTCGGAATTCTTCCCAGGGCAAAAAAGTAGGGATAGTATGAGTTGGAATCGCCGATATATTCTTCCCAGGAACGGTCATCGGCAATCACGGTATTGAGCAATGGTACCATTGATGACATTTGTCACATCGTTCATGGTCGCGAGGTATTGCGGATTTCCCGGATCGCTTCCAAAGGCTGCAGGCGACCACGCGCGCGGTGTTGTTTCAACCGGCCCTCCGTTCTGTACCCATGCGTTATAGCCTCCATTCAGGATGCGGACGTCGTCAATACCGGCGAGAAGCAATGCCCATGCGACACGTCCGGCTGTCATCATGGCTATTTCATCATCGGCATATACGACTACTGTTTTGTCTTTCGAGATTCCCATGCTCCCGAAGAATTGCTGCAATTGAGGGATAGGCATCACATTGCCTTCTGAAGGATGCTTATACCCATCACCGTATTCAGAATTCGGGCCGTTTTCTATGCTGTATGTATCGAGGAAGATAGCTCCCGGTATATGTCCGGTTTCATAATTTGTTCCCACATAATCAGTCCGGTTTTCCGCATAGCGGGCAGTCCATGTCGTATAGAGGATAACGTATCCGTTGCCCGGATAGGTCGGCGGATTGAGGCCGTTTATCAGATCCTTGACCCATTGTGCATATACCAAGGCTTTATAATTCGACATCTTCTCCATGGGAAGCGTGCAATCAGCGCTCCATTCTGCAATTGAGCCGTCATAGTTCGAAGCATTGGATATCCCATCAGTCGGAAGAGAAAGTAAACAAAACCGCTTCTGATCCCACGGTACAATAAGCGGTTACTTCCTTTTTTTCTGTTACTGCCCGCGGGATTCAAACATAGTCTTGAGATCGCTGTAGATTCTAAAACGGTCTTGTCAGCATTGAAGAACCACTCATAGGGCAACTGCACCGCTCCGGGGATATGTCCTCCCCGTGCCTCGCCGTAACGCTGCCAGCCAATGTATTCTTCGTCCGCCCGGGAATCGACGATCGCAAATCTAGCGGAGCTCAAGTTTTTTCACAATCTGCTCTTTTGTCGATCTCTTGGCCTTTTTTACAGAAGCTTTAAATTTGGCTGTCGGAAGTGTGTTCAGAGTTGTCTCTGTGGGTCTTCCATCAGCAACCCATTTATCCCACCCGCCGTCAATATATACACATTGCTGCAGCCCAGATATTCGAGCATCCAGAAGATACGCCCGGCTGCTCCAAACGAGGCTGTGGTATTGTCATAAATCACAAAGGTCATGTTTCTTTTGAGGCCTGCGGCGCTCAGCTTGCTGTTTAAATCAGCTACAGGGAGCAGGCCTGATCCGGCAGTGAAATAATTTCCAAATTTGACATTGATAGCGCCCTTGATATGCGCAGTTTCATACCCTGCGGTGCGTGCATCAATCACGACGAAATTCTTTGTGCCGATGGTGGACTGGACAGACTCAGCCGATACCAGAAGCTTTTTGTTGGGGAAATCAGTCCGGGATGCAGCCAGTTTTGCGAAGAAACATTGGCGCCTAACAACATCAGACCGCACAGCAACGCAAGCATGAACAGAAATCTTTTTTTCATTATATCTCCTCCTTCAAAAATTCTCATATTCATAATTTAAGATAGTTAAAGTATCACAAATATGTCTAATTGATATTGACTATAATTGCGCACAGGTGTATCGACAACAGCTATACATTGTATTTATTAGGGCGAAGCTGCTCTGAAGCAAATATGATCAGCCTACCGGGAATGCTGTTTTTGCCAGGCTTCATAGCCGCCTTCATAGTTTTTTGCCGCAGGAAGGCCGGCGAGTTGATGGACCATCCATGCATAGCCTGATCTGATTCCTCCGGTACAGTAATAGACGATAGGTTTGCGTGTATCAACGCTATTTTTTTGCAGAAGTTTTTTGAGGGAATCGGGACTCAACGGCCGTCTGTCTTTGCCGGAATAAAAATCATCCCAGGGGATGTGAATTGCTCCGGGGATTCTTCCCCTGAACCACTCCAATGTTGAACGGGTATCTACCAAAACGAGGCCCGATCTGTTCTTTTCAATTTCAGTGGTAGAAATATCTAATGACGGATCGAGTTGAACGTTATACCGGACGTTCTTGATATTCTTTTTTTCAGCGCCTGCAAGCACAGGAAACGCATTTGCTTTCCACGATTGTATGCCTCCGGCCAAGAGACGGACAGGTCCTTTGTGCCCGAGCCAGGAGAGCACCCAGCATGTCCAGCCTTCTCCCCCCAGCTCTTATCAGCATCCCCATAGACAACGACGGGTGTATTTTCATTAATTCCCATAGCGCCCAATGCCTTTGCCAATGCCTGCGGCTGCCATACCCTGTAAGGGATTCCCTGTTCGTCGGTTCTGGTATAATCTTCCCAGGAAAATGAAAGAGCTCCGGGAATATGACCTGCTGTCCATTCAGACTTCGGACGGGCGTCCAGGACAGTCCAACCTGAAGCGTTCTTGTTTAAGTCAGAAGCCCCGATGATCCCGAGGTCCGATCCATACGCGATGCTGCTTAACTGAAAGAAAGAAATGAACATTCCCAACAGCAACATGAATATGGTAGAGATACAACGTCCATCGCTTCTTTTCACCTTTGGAATACCCATCATGGTAATAACCTCCTATTTGTTTTTAGCGCTCCAGCACGATTTGCGGATGTCTGTTCCTGCCCTTATAGGGAGTACGGCCATAGTAATCTTCTCCCTTACTATTGTCATATATGCCGGTGAACGGAAGAGCATAACTTGGTCTCCCCTTCTCATCATCTCTATTGCAGTTCTCATTCGCATTCCATTTCTCCTCCGTACGCCAGAGCTTTCCGATGATATATATCGATATGTATGGGATGGCCTTCAAATGATGAAGGGATATAACCCTTATTCATTGGCGCCTGCCGATACCCAACTATCCGGCGAAAGCAGCGTATTACTCCTGCGCCACGTGAACCATCCGGAACTCGTTACCATCTATCCCCCTGCTGCCCAACTTGTGTTCGCATTCGGTTCGTTCCTGTCGGGGAGTGTAATCGGAATGAAAACAGTCCTGGTCGTTATGGATATTGCGGCATGTATCGTAATATTGAGGGTCCTGTCTGTAATGCATTTGCCGGCCTGGCGTGCAGTTTTATACGCATGGCATCCCTTCCCGGTTATAGAAATCTGCCGGCATCAGGACATATCGACAGTGCAGGGCTTCTTTTTCTATTGCTCTGCCTCATGGCAGTGGTGTCGGGGACGAAATCTTCTGAACCTCTCTTGCAATCAAAAGGACCTCTGCTGTTATCCATACAAGAAGAAATCTTCTGTTTATGTCAGCAGGGGTGGTATTTGCATGTGCGGTATTCGTTAAAGCTGTTCCCAATTATTTTTTTGCCCGCTTTCATCATTTTCATTCCAAAGCAGCGAAGCCTTATTTTCCTCGCCGGATTCCTTTCGGCATACTCGGCCTTATCGCTTCCTTTCCTTCCCGACTTCTATAATATGCTTGACACTCTCAGCGTCTATTTGCAGAACTGGGAATTTTCCAGGTTTTGTATTCCGTGCGCTGAGAGAGCTGACTTCGTCAGGAAACAGTGCGAGACTGCTTCTCATTTCTGTATTCCTTTCCACTCTTTCTTTTTTTTCATTCTCATTGTTTTACCGGAAAAAGCATGAGCGAATGGTGCTCAGGCCAATCTCCACAAGGTTCGAATCGGCCAGCCGGGGATGTCCGATAATCTCTCAGCCTCATTCATCAAAACCATTTACGGAATCGCATTACTGTATCTTCTCTTAACCCCGACTCTCCATCCATGGTATGCACTTTATCTCGTATGCCTCTTCCCTTTTTTTGCGGAACCCGGGGGTATCATTCTCAGCTGGTCGGTATTTCTTTCCTATTACGTGCTGATCAACTACACATTGCTCGGTCAATGGATTGAAAATGATACTGTTCCCGCTGCTATCTGGCTTGCCTCCGTTGCCGGATCATTGTTGCCTTTTTGTATAAGAAAGATCATGCCCGACCGACCTCAAGAAACTTATTCTAAGTAACTTTTGTCGGACGTTTGTCTCTCCGGAGTTTCTTGTCCACAAACACCTCACGAAATATTACCCACAGTATTTTCATGCCGGCTTTTAGACTGCCGCGCAGCGTTCTGCTTACTTTAGATCGTCCCGCTGTTCTCTTTCGGTAAGGCAAGGGATATTCCTGTATCCGCAGTCCGTTCTTTAATGCAAGTATCTGCATCTCCACTGTCCAGCCGAAATTCTGATCGGTCATGCCGAGAGCGCTGAGGGATTTCCAGCGAATGGCGCGCATCGGTCCGAGATCTCCGAAAGAATGGCCCCAGAAAAGCCGTATAAGAGAAGCGGCAAGCCAGTTGCCGAAGCGCTGCTGCTGACTTAAGGCCTGGGGTTCGACAGGCATGCGCTTCTCTATTACGAAATCTGCCTCTTCCTTTGCAATCGGAGTAATAAGTTCGCGGAGTTTTGTAAGATCGTCACTTCCATCAGCGTCCGCAAATGCGACAATATCGGGAGGATGTTTTTTTAAGATGTGCGATGCCGGCAAGGCACGCCATTCCGTATCCCGGAACTGATTCTGAGACAACTACCGCCCCATGCGCTTTTGCTACAGATGCAGTAGTGTCGGTTGAGCCGTTGTCAACGACCAGGACAGAATCGATTTCAGGCGGGACATCTTTCAGCACGGAGGGCAAAGCCAACGCCTCGTTTCTGGCAGGAAGAATAAGCGCTATAGTTTTTCCGTGGTACATTTTTCTCATTAAAGAGGCCGAATTAAAGGGGGTCTGAAATTCCTTTTTTCGACTTGTAACGCTGATAGAACAATGGTATGAATGACACAAGAACCACAAGTCCCAATCCGACAACAAAAGCCGGGGATACATTGCCTTTGATGACATCAAGCAGAGAACTCGAAAAGACGATGAAGGCGATGCATGCAGGCAGCATGCAGATGAATGTCGTGACTGCATAGGACAGGAAATTAATTCTCGTAAGGCCGAAGGCGTAATTAAGGAGATTAAAAGGGAAGAGCGGGATGAGCCGGGTGAATGCGACGATTTTCCACCCGTGCTTTTCGACTCCCTGATCGAGTCTGTTTCCATCTCGGGCTCTTCAGCTTTCTTTGCCACCCAGTCCCTGTGCGATATAGCGGGAAATGAGAAAGGCCAGGCATGCGCCGAGGGTTGCACTGGTGATGGTATACACGACACCCCAGAAAGGACCGAACAGAATGCCGCCTGCTATCGTGATCGGAAGCCCGGGCAAAAAGAGTGAGGGAGCTACGGCATAGACCAGCATGTATATCACCGGGGCCAATGCCCCATACCCCTGAATTAATTGTCTCAATGTATCCTGCTCAAGATACTGGGTTGCTCCTGAGAACCGTATCGCAACAATAACGGCGATGACAAGGAGGAGAAAAACGATGCGCTTGAGCATTCCCCTTTTTTTATATTCTCCGTCAGGGGTGAACGTCCTTTCGCGGGTCAGTGCACCGTTTGATGATTTTTGAAGGCGCTTCTTCAGTTTCAGGCGGTTCCAGTAGGTAAAAGGCGCTTTTGATACAGTAACGCCTCCTGCCATGGTTGCTTCAGGTTCAAAAAGAAGATCGAGGACATGGCTTGTTGGAGTCAGGGAGCCGAGCAAATTCGCGCAGCCTGCGCAGTAGGTTATGATCCTTCTCCCATCAGCCTCTTTCTTTCTGAGGTTTCCCCATTTTTTCGAAAGTTCAGGTGCCAGAAATCCGACCGATCCTCCTTCACCGCAGCAGAATGTTTTGACCCCGCTGTGAGTCATTTCTTCGATGGTCAAACCCTTTGCGGATACCAGTTCCCGGATCGCGGTATGTACAGATTCTTCGAACCTCGATGCACAGGAATCATGAATTGTTACGGTGCCTGATAACGTTCCGGTATCAGGCGGGCCGTTTTGCACCATAAACTCGTACGCCGTTTTTACAGAGATCTCGCCGCCATACCTGTTGAAGACCTCATGACAGCTCGGACAGACGACAATGACTTCCCGGATGCCGTTCTTTACAAAAAATTCCTTCATCTCATGAAACATCGTTTGAAAATAGTTCTCTCTGCCAAGGTCATGTGACGGCTTTGTACAGCAGTCGAGTACAATCCCCAACGCAGGCAAAGTTTTTTTCATGTGTTCATAGAGGGCCGACACCTTATCCGGCCTTGTACCGGAAAGGGCACAGCCGGGGAAAAATATCGTGTCACAACCTTCGGGAAGGGTGTAGTAGGAAAATCTTTTTGATGTGCCCCGCTTTTCGTAGCCGAGGATAACAGCATGTTCAGGGTAGTCTCCCGCGCCTCTTCTGACACTCTCTCGCCGCATTTCGAGAAACATATCGGTGGGGTTGATCTTTACCGGGCAGACAGCAGCACAGAGCTGGCAGAGACTGCATTCAAAGGGCATCCCCTGATGGGCCTTGTCCGACGGATCATATGAGTCCGCTATTTCCTTTGGCTTGCCGTACTTTCTGAGAAACTCACATTCTTTTTGACAGAGTTTGCAGTTGATGCATTTTTCAGAAACAGTATCGAGTTCTTTCCGGAGTGATGGACTGATAGGGCGGTGCATAACGGTAGATGCTATAGTATTTTTCCGCATAATTTATAATGGAAAGAGAAGGCAATAGATATCCAATATCAAATTGCTATGATTTGCGTGTAAACGATAGTAAGCATCAATAGAGATCCGCTGTATTGAGGTAAAATAATGCCATGAAAGATCTGGAGCAAGACCTGCAGTCGGCGTTCACTGCCGACCGGGAAGAATTAAAACTGCTCGCCTACCATCCTTCCTCAAAAGTTCTCTCAAATATGCTGCTGAACAAAAATATTACCGAAGATATCGTTCTGATCATTGCCGGGAGGAGAAATATAAGCTCCGAAATACTTGAATCGTTATCCACTGATCTGCGGTGGAAGGATGCGTACCGCGTTATATTGGCCCTCTGCAGAAACCTCAAGACGCCCCAGAAGGTAACCCTTTCGCTCTTGAAGAAACTGAGGATATTCGACCTCGCCGATCTTACGAAAAACCCGCAGATTCCTGTCACTGTGAGGATGAGGGCCGAGGAATCCATTAACGAGAAAGTGCTTATATTGCCGATCGGTATCAAAAAGACACTTGCGAAAAAGGCGAGCGGCAAAGTGCTCATCAAACTCGTTGAAGACGGGATGAAAGACGTCGTGGCGGACTGCCTGAACAGCCCTATCATGACAGAGGCGATGATATGCAGGATTGTCCATATGAAGAAAATCGCATCAAACGTTATCCGGCAGATCGCGGAGCATCCGAAATGGTCGCTGAGATACGACGTGCAGTGGGCGCTCATCCGTAACCACCATGCTCCGCTCAGCCGTGTCGTGCATTTTCTGGAAAAAATGCGATCAAGAGACCTGAAGGAATTATACGATGCGCCTGAAGTTCCGACGAGTACGAAACCTTTTATTTACCGGGAACTGATGGATAGAAATGAATCAATAAAAGATTAGGCGGAGGAAAGGGGTATGTTCTTTTCACGGCATTAACGAGTAAATGAACGAAAAATGTTTCATTTACTCGTTACCTCGGAGGTCCCGAAAGCTTTCGAGACCGAGAATGAGTGAAAAGAATATGCACCTTTCCGCCGCGGTGAACGAAAAATGATTTACAGCGCTACACATTAAACCTGAAATTGATGATGTCACCGTCTCTGACTTCATAGGTTTTGCCCTCGAGCCTCAAAAGCCCTTTTTCCCTTGCCGCGTGCATAGTGCCACTCGCGATGAAGTCGTCATAGGAAATAATCTCGGCCCGTATAAAACCCCTCTCGATGTCCGAGTGGACCTTTCCCGCGGCGTGAAGGGCGCTTGTCTGTTTATTAATCGTCCAGGCCCTTACCTCATCTTCACCGACGGTAAGAAATGAGATGAGCCCCAGAATATCGTAACAGGTATGAATCAGCTTGTTCGACGCAGGTTCGTCGATACCAAGTTCATCGAGGAACGGCTTTTTTTCATCGGGAGAAAGCTGGGCGATCTCCATCTCGATCTTCCCGCAGAGCGTCAGGACAGGCAATGAAGGAAAGCGCGTCGTTCAGGGTGGCATTGGAGGTTTTTTGCCGCGTCTGTCTGGAGGTCTTTTTCCCCGATGTTCACAACAACCACTTCAGGAACAGTCGATGAAAATTGCAGGGGTCTCATGGCTTTGCGCTCTTCTTCGGTAAATTCCACATCCCTGAGAGGGGTCTCTTTCATGAGAATATCTTTGCACTTCAGCAGCAGCTTTTTCTCTGATTCATCGGGTTTCTTGCCGCGCCTGATGTTTTCTTCCATCCGTTCGAGCCGCTTTTCAACAAACTCGAGGTCCCCGAATATCAGTTCGAGTTCGAGGGTCTCGATATCCCGGGCAGGATCGGGCCCGCCCAAAGGATGAACAACAGACTCGTCCTCAAACGCCCTCACAACATGGACGATGGCGTCAGCATCCTTAATGAGGTCGAAGACCTTTCTGTTCTGCTTGATGTCGCCCTTCGTTATCCCCAAAAAGTCTACATATTCGATGGTGGCGTACGCGATCTTCTTCGGCTTGAATATTTCCGTGAGCCTGTCTACCCGCTCATCAGGCACTTTGACGACTCCAAGATGCGGATCTCCCGAAGTCGTCGGATAGACCGCGGTCTCGATGTCGAGGCCCGTGAGTGCATTAAAAACAGTTGTTTTTCCTGAATTGGACAGCCCGATAATGGTAATTTTCATGCTCTATTCTTCCTGCTCCGATCATAAATTGGCGGACGGGTTATCGTCGTCTGCGGATTGGTTAATATATCATAAATATTTTTAGTATAATATGGACAAGAAAATAATGTAGCAGAGGAGGAGAAATGTTTTCCATACGACAGTATGTGCGGGCGATGACTTCCCTCAGAACGTGGCTCGTCGTCGGTTTTTTCTGCATACTCTGGTGCGGGACAAGTCACGCCGGGATCTCCCAGCAGTCTGTCGATACCCTGGCAAAAATAGGGCAGGCCACCGCAGAGCTGGCCGAGGCGGTGAAACCTTCTGTAGTGAATATATCGACCACCAGGACGGTGAAGCTCCAGGGCGGTGTAAACCCTTTTTTTGACGATCCGCTGTTTAAGAGGTTTTTCGGAGACCAGTTCAGGATGCCGAAGGAGCGGAAATCCGCAAGCCTCGGATCAGGGGTGATCGTTGATCCCAAAGGCTTCATATTGACGGCGAATCATGTTATTCAGGGGGCCGAGGAGATAAAGGTCACACTCTCCGATAAAAGGGAGTTTAAAGGAAAGGTCATTGGCAGCGACGCGATGACCGATATCGGTATCATCAAGATCGAGGCCGGTGACGAGCTGCCTGCCATACGATGGGGTGATTCGGATGCATTACGGGTGGGTGAAACAGTGCTGGCGATTGGAAGCCCTTACGGTTTAAGCCAGACAGTAACCATGGGCATTGTCAGCGCCGTCGGCAGGGCGAATGTAGGCATAGCGGATTATGAGGATTTCATCCAGACCGATGCGGCGATAAACCCCGGCAATTCCGGGGGGGCGCTGATAAATATAAAAGGAGAACTTGTCGGCATCAATACCGCCATCTTCAGCACGAGCGGCGGGTATCAGGGGATCGGCTTTGCAGTGCCCACAGGCATGGCGAAAACCGTGATGGACAGCCTGATCACTGAGGGTAAAGTCACCAGGGGATGGCTGGGAGTCACCATCCAGGCGTTAACGCCGGAGCTCGCCAAACAGTTTGATCTCAAAGAAGAGAAAGGGGTGCTTCTGGGAGACGTCATCGAAGGAAGTCCTGCTGAAAAGGCCGGCTTGCAACGGGGCGACGTGATTACCGAGTTCGAAGGAAAAAAGGTCGAGGAACCCAACCAGCTCCGCAATATGGTTGCCAACACCCCGCTGGGGAAAGAGGTCAGAGTAACAATTATTCGCGACAATAAGCCGGAGACAAAAAAGGTGGTCATCAGTGAACTGCCTGCGGATATGCGGAGACCCGCAGGAGGAGATGATTATAAGAATCTCCTTAATGGCGTATCTGTTCAGGATATTACTCCTGATATCGCTGACAAACTCAACATCCCGGTAAAAATTAAGGGAGTGATAGTAACGGATGTCGATGAGGACAGTCCTGCGGCCGCGGTCCTCATGCAGGGAGATGTTATTCAGGAGATCAACAGGCAGAAGATCACCGGTCTGAAAGAGTATGGGAAAATCGTATCCGGGATAGCCGCTGAAAAAGACATTCTCCTCCTCGTCTTCAGGGGAGGGGCATCAATATTCATCACACTTTCGAACAAGTAACCAGCATTCGTTTCAAAAAGGGTGGGCGGGAAACGCCCATCCTGCTGCATCAGGCGTATGTGTTATCATCTTCATAACTTCTTCATATTCCCTTCGTAATTTCTTCACACGAGTCCGGTATTGTATATGACTATAAGATGCATTATGCTTTCATAAAGGAGAACGAATGATGCGCGGAAAGAAGCCATGGATTGCAACAGCCTCTCTCTTTATTGTTATCGGTCTTGTTGCCGGTCTGACTATCTCATCGCAGTTTAACCTTCATTCAAACGGATATGCGGGAGAGGCAACAGTTTCGAAAGAAGCTATTGATGCACTCTCGAAAACAAGCCAGGCAATGGCGGAGGTTGTTTCTGCAGTGAAGCCGTCGGTAGTAAGTATTGCGTCAACAAAAACTATAAAAAGCGGAGGGGCAATGTCTTCTCCATTTCATAACGATCCTTTTTTCAGGCGGTTTTTTGGTGATGACCCCCGGTTCCCGGAAAAGCAGAAGGAACAGAAGCAGTCCGGCCTCGGGTCAGGAGTCATCGTGGATAAGGAAGGCTATATTCTCACCAACAACCATGTCATAAAGGGAGCTGATGAGATCAAGGTAACATTGTCGGATAAAAGGGAATTCAAGGGCAAGGTGATCGGAACAGACCAGAAGACAGACCTTGCTGTGATTAAAATCGATTCGGATAATCTCCCTGTTATTCATCTGGGAGATTCCGATGCCTTGAAAGTAGGGGAAACTGTTTTGGCCATTGGCATCCCTTTCGGACTGAGCCATACCGTTACATCCGGGATCGTAAGCGCAACAGGGAGAGCTAACGTGGGGATTGCGGATTATGAGGATTTCATTCAGACCGATGCAGCGATTAACCCCGGGAACTCCGGCGGCGCTCTCGTGAATATCAAAGGCGAACTTATCGGCATCAACACCGCTATTTTCAGTACGAGCGGGGGATATCAGGGAATCGGCTTTGCCATTCCGAGCGCTATGGCAAAAAACGTCATGCAAAGTCTGATAAAAACGGGTAAAGTCACAAGAGGATGGCTCGGCGTTACCATACAACCTTTGACGCCGGAGCTTTCAAAACAGTTTGGTCTTGGGGATGAGAAAGGGGTCCTGGTCGGCGATGTTGTGGAAGACAGCCCTGCTGAAAAGGCAGGAATTCACACGGGAGACGTCATTGTGGAATTCGACGGCAAAGAAGTGAAGGACCCCCCACACCTCAGGAATATGGTAGCCGGCACCGCGCCGAATACCAACGTGTCTCTGAAAGTTATCCGCGAGGGCGGACCAAAGACGGTTCAGGTGAAGATTGTTGAAATGTCTTCTGAAGTACAGGCCGCATCAACAACGTCCGGCAGCCACCTCAAGGGGGTTTCAGTCCAGGCACTGACCCCTCAGGTGAGAGAAGGCCTTGATGTCCCGAAACGTATTAACGGGGTTGTCATCGCTGATATCGAAGACGGAAGTTCCGCGGACGGCATTTTAATGAAAAACGATGTCATTGTGGAGATTAACAGGAATCGGATAAAGGATGTGAATGAGTATGAGAAGGTCATATCGAATATTTCGTCTGACCAGAATCTGCTTATCCTTCTATTCAGAAAGGGTTCGACCCTCTATATAACACTTCCGGGGAAATAGGCCGGGGAGGGCCGGGCATGTATAAAATACAAAGGGAAACAGGGAAAAGGAGCGATAGAGAATGAAAGCGAAAAAATGTCAAAAATGTGATAACACAACACTTCAGAAGGAAGGCATTTGTGTATCGTGTCAGTTGGGGCTTACCCAGATGTACAGCGAACTGATGGACCTTGTGAAGAAGGACAAAAAATGGAATCGCCTTATGCCGAAAGAGTCGGCGAGGTAGCAGTTATTCCGCAGCGGATGCACGGTCCGCTGTTCCCGGCATAATCTCCTCCACTCAATCCCCTCCTCTGCGCGTCATAGAACGCAAGGGGAGGGGATATCTTTCTGTACGGACAATGCAGGGCACTTAATCCCAAATTGTTCATTAAGGTGAGTTACAGGCAGGCATGAGTGAAGCAAAACCTTGCTGATGCACAATTTGAGTTTCTTCGATATGTTACGGTATCAAATGAAAAGCTTCCTGCTGAACTTGATGATCTTTCCGCCCACAAAGGTGCTGCTACCAAGATATTTGCTTCCCTCATACCTGCCTGCCTTTTGTCGAAATGGACATTCTGGGTTAATTTTTCCCCAGACTGTTTAAGATATCGATGAGAGGAATATTGAGTTTTTTCGCAATCTTTTTACAGTCGTCGAATTCCGGTGTCTGTCGTATGGTGCCGTCTTCAAGGGTCGAGCGTTTTACCCTTATTTTGCCGAATGAGGTATCGACCGTATCTATCCGCCGCTGAAGGACCTTTCTCTGCGCGCTGAAAAACCTCAGACCTATCGTGCTCGTCTCCCTGAGGATGAGTTCCCCGAGCGCGTCCCGGTCTTTCTGCCTGCAGAGCACCGTAAGTTTGACCCCCGGCCGGTTTTTTTTCATAAGTATCTGGGTAAGATACACATCGAGGGCGCCTGCCTCGAAAAGCTTCTCCATCACATACCCGAATATCTGCGGGTTCATATCATCGATATTGGTCTCGATGACTGTTATCGTATCATCGCGTTTGCTTTCGAAAAAAGGTCCGGCAGTACCGATAAATATCCTCAGTACATTCGGCCAGGATTCGAAGTTCCTGCTTCCCGCGCCGGTTCCGGTCTCAGTAATCTCCATGAGAGGCATTTCGCCAAATCCATCTGAGAGGCCCTTGATGATCGCTGCTCCTGTAGGTGTGGTGAGTTCTGACCGGATATATTTTGAATATACGGGAACGTTTTTCAATATCCCGGCCACAGCTGGTGAGGGAACAGGGAGGGTGCCATGCGCTGTTTTCACGAACCCCTGCCCAAGGTTTATCGGAGACGCGTACACTTTTTCAATACCGAGCTGTTCCATGGCGATGAGTGCGCCGAAAATATCCACAACGCAATCAACAGCTCCGAGTTCATGGAGATGGACCTTATTCACTGGTTCTCCGTGCACCCCTGATTCGGCCTCGAAGAGTATTTTGAAGATTTTCAGCCCCTTTTGTTTTATCTCTTCCGGCAAAGTCGATCTGCCGATGATTGCCTTAATATCTTTGAAGGTTCTGATTTCGATTTTTGAACTTTTGACATTTGAGTTCAGCACAACATCCACTTTGCAGGCAGAAAGGTCTCCGCGCTTCACGTTCCTTGATTCAAGCCGATACCCTTTGACAGGAATCTTCTTCAGTTCCCTTTCGATGTGCTTCAGCGGCACCCCTGCATCGAACCAGTGCGCCGAGGCACATATCCCCGCTGATTCCCGAAAAGCAGTCGAAATAGGCTATCTTCATAATTTCCGCTATTTTACCACCAACCGTATTCTTTTCATATGTATAAACTGCATTAGCAGGCTGTTCAAACAATCCTTCCTTGACAAACAGATGTGCTTCTTCTACCTTTATATGGGGGGAACGTTTCATGGCAGATCCATATGTTCTTGAAGACGGGGCGCGTATTGCTGTTATCGGCGGGGGGCCGTCCGGCTCTTTCTTCAGCATCTTTGCCCTCAGAATGGCGAAGATGGCGGGCAAGAGAATATCGCTCACCATCTATGAACCCAAGGATTTTACGAAAGACGGTCCTGCAGGCTGCAACAGGTGCGGCGGCATCATCTCCGAACTCCTTGTTCAGACGCTGGCGGTTGAAGGGATAACTCTCCCTGAATCGGTCGTGCAGAGGGGGATCGATTCCTATAACCTTCATACCGATCACGGCAGCGTTTTTATCCCGACGCCGGCCCATGAGAAAACGATCGCTACCGTATATAGGGGAGGTGGACCGAAGGGTGGAACTGGAATAAAGAAAGAGAGCTTCGACAACTTTCTGCTCTCTCTTGCTGTCAGTGAAGGAGCGGAACATAAACAGGTAAAGATCGAACGTATAGAATACAAACAGCGAAGGCCCGTCCTTTATGCGGGAGGGCTTTCCATAGATGAACCCGATCTCATTGCAGGGGCAATCGGCGTGAAGAGCGGGACATCAAGGCTTTTCGAAGATATGGGGTTCGGATATAAAGCGCCTGAAACGGTTACGGCGGCGATTACGGAGATTGAAACAGACAGCAGGACTATTGAGGAGCGTTTCGGGAATTCCGTACACCTCTTTCTCCTGCCGATGCGTGAGATAAAATTCGCGGCGATGATCCCGAAGGGTACCTATGTAACGCTCTGCCTGCTGGGGAAAAACCTGAATCAGGACAGCATGAACGCATTCATCTCGCACAACGTTGTGCAGAAGGTCTTACCCGAATCATCGAACTATACGATTGGGTGCCGATGTCTGCCGAAGATGAATGTGAAGGCAGCGGAAGTTCCGTTTACCGACAGGGCAGTCCTGTTCGGGGACGCGGGTTCGTCCCGTCTCTTTAAGGATGGGATCGGAGCGGCATATATCATGGGAAAGGCCGCTGCAAAAACCGTTCTCTTTTACGGGGTTGGCAGGGAGGATTTCCGGAAAGAATATTATCCCGTCTACAGGAGTCTGATTATCGATAACTGGTTCGGAAAAGTACTCTTTGCAGCAACAGATATATTCAAGCAGAACACGGCATTGACCAAAAGCATGCTCGCGGTTGTACGACAGGAGCGGCAGGATCCCGGCAGCACCGGAAGGCTGAGTTGCGTCCTGTGGGATATGTTCACCGGAAACGAACGGTATAAGAACATTTTCCTGAAGGCGGTCAATCTGCCTTTGTTCGCTCATCTTATGAAATATATTCCGGGTGCACTACTACGGGGGGAAGCATGAAAGAAGGCGAACTCGGCAGGGCGTATTCCGAAGGGGAGATCATCTTTCGGGAGGGAGAGGAAGGCGACAGGATGTATGTTGTGCAGTCCGGAACAGTGCGAATAACAAAAAAAACCGTTTCAGGAGATCTTACCATCGCGACACTCAAAAGCGGGGAAATCTTCGGAGAGATGGCCATATTCGACAAGATGCCGCGTTCCGCCACAGCCGTGGCAGCAGGGGAAGCGAGTATTCTGACCATAGACAAAAAGAGACTTCTCCAGACGATCAGCAGGGACCCCACCATCGTCTTCAAAATGCTTGAGTCCATGAGCCACAGGATACGGAAGCTCGATGAGGAATTCGCGAAATTAAAGAAGAGCAGGCTTGATACGTTCCGGATTTTTGCTGATGCCGACGAAATGTGCAGATTTCTACTTGAGGAGACAAAGAATTTCATCAATGCGGACAATGGGGCTGTAATGCTCTATGATGAGAAGGAGAAAAGGCTTGTGATGAAGGCCTCGTTCGGCCCTGACCGGGAGTCTGACGTTAACCTGCGTATCGGTGAAGTGATTGCAGGGTACGTTATGAAGACCGGCGAGGCAGAACTGATTAATGATTTTTCTTTCGACGCGCGGTTCAAATCCGGGGTGGAACAGATCAGCTCTCTGCTTTGCGTCCCACTCAAGTGGAGAGACGTCGGGTATGGCGTGATTTATATGAGCAAGAGTTCGGATGCCCTGTTTACGCTTGAAGATCTGAAGGCGCTGCGCTCCATCGGGATATACGCCTCCATCGCAATAGAAAACGCCGTCAATGCTACCCGACTCAGAGACGCTGCCGATGCCTTGCTGAAGCACGCTACGCTCCTCGATTTGTGGTAAGCGGCGCCAACGCCAGATTTTTATTGACGAAGGCGTGAAAAGACCTTTATATTAAAGCATATTTTTATCATTTCTCACCTGGAGGGAGCACGTGAAGACCGAGAAATTCATCCTCTTGCTGTTTCTTTCGATGTCAGCAGTATTCCTCTGGCAGATGCCGCTTCATGCTGCCGATACCATGCTTGAAAAAGGGATCGAAGAGTATAAGGCTGAAAATTATGAAGAGGCCGTCGACATCCTTTTAGCAGTGCGGTATGAACAGCCTGCGTCTTCCATCGCGGCATTTTATCTGGGCCTTACCTACAAACAGATGAGAGAATACAGGCTTGCTGAACGAAACCTCAGGGACGCGATTACGCTCAGCCCTCCGGTCAAAGACGCATATCTGGAACTGGCGGAGGTCCTCTATACACTCGATGCGCTCAGAGAGGCAAAGGAATGGACCACAAAATCCGAACAGGAAGGGATCAAACCTGCCCATACCGCATTTCTGAAAGGGCTTATTCTCCTGAAGGAAGGGAAGGCGGACGACGCCATCGCCGCATTTGAGAAGGCAAAAAAACTTGATCAGTCGTTTTCCCAGCCTGCTGATTTCCAGATAGCCGCCGCGCATGTCCAGAAGCAGAGATTCGACGAGGCAAAAAAGAGTTTGCATACGATCCAGGATATCGACCCGTTGTCTGATCTCGCAGCGTTTTCGAAAGAATATGAAAGGGCATTATCAAGGACTGTGTCTCTGTACAAACCCTGGCAGTTCAGGGTCGGAATTGCGTACCAGTTTGATGACAACGTTGTTCTTAAGCCCGGTACTGCTATACAGGGCGTCGATATTTCCGGAGAAAAAGACAGCAGCGTCGTCAGCACATTGAATGTTCTTTACAGTCCGCTGCTGAACGGTCCCTTTTCTCTTCGCTGCCATTATGATTTATACAATAATTTGTATTTCCATACGACATCGCATAACCTCCTGACGCAGGCGGTTTCGGTTGTGCCCGGTTATACTGTCAAAAACAGCTTGCTCTCACTGCCGCTCTCCTTTGCCTATCTGTGGGTGTCGGGGGACCCGTATATGAGCCTTCTTACCATGACACCGACGCTGCAGATTGCATTCTATCCCAACCATATAGGACAATTCTCTGTCGGCTATAACAAACGCGAGCTTATCGAGGGGGCAATCGACAGGGATGAAGACAGAGACGGGAATGTGTTCAACGCCTCTGCCGGGTACATACGCCTGTTCAAGGAAGGCAAAGGCGCATTCAATGTCTTCTATGAATATTCGAACGACGACACGGATGGAAAGAACTGGGCGAATACCGGCAACAGGTTTATCGTCAGTTGTCTCATACCCGACCTGATAAAGAAGACAAACCTGATCCTCTCAGGTGACATTTTCCTGCAGGAGTACGATAACACCAATACGGTATTCGAAAAGAAGAGGAAGGACGATACCTATACGGTGTCAGCGACAGCAATTACCGAGGTCGTGAAAGCCCTCTATCTCAATCTCCAGTATTCTTATATAAGAGCCGATTCCACTATTGCTGTCTATGATTACGACAGAAATATTTATACCATGGGATTTGAGTACAGGTTTTAAGGAACAATCCGGACGTCAGAATATTCGCGGGGGAGGGATAGAATGTCATCAAAGCCTGCCTGTTTGAAAAAGAGCCTTTTTATTGTTACGTGTCTTTTCTCTTTTATCTGGTTTCATCTCATCGCATCTCTTGCATTGGGCGCTGATTCAGTCGGCAAGTTCACGCGTGTCGAGGGGAAAGTGGACGTCCTCAGGGAAGGCGCCCTGCCCGGGAAACCGGTCAGTGTGAATGGGGAGGTTTTTTTAAAGGACATTATCAGGACAAAGAGCAGCGCGAAAGCGGAAATACTTTTCAGGAACAACGCAACCCTCCGTATTGCGCAGAGGAGCAGGATCGACATCAGTGAATACTTCCAGAACGAGGCGAACGGACAAGGCATTGTTAAACTGCAAAGAGGATTGGTGAGGGCGAATGTCGACAAGAGCATGTCTCAGCGCATTGCGGTTTCGCCGGATGCGAACCGTTTCGAGATTCACACGCCGAATGCTGTTGCAGGGGTGAGAGGCACCGATTTCTTTGTTCTCTATGAGCGGAATACAACGACTGTTCTCTTACGGGAAGGCGAAGTCTGCGTACATAATCCGAAAGAGCCACTGAAGACCGTATGTATGCCCCCGAATTATGTCATTACGATATCCGGAGGAAATCCGCCGGATGTGCCGAGAAAAGCCGCGGAAGCGGAGTTCACCATTTATGACAGGGAAACGTCTCCGCTCGTTCCATCTGTTAAAGCCGGTCCGGGAGAGATATCCGGCGGAGGCGTTGCGCTCGTCAGCGCTTCTCCACTTTCAGAGGCTCTCAGATCGTCTGATCAGGGCTCTTCGACGGGCAGTCCTTTTGCCGGTTCGATGACGGATACGCCATCGAGCATTACGGATACCCCACTGTCAAAACCGATCACTGAGGCATTTCCTGAGGCGGAGAATCCCCCCTCGCCACCACCACCTCCTCCTTCGGAGAATACATTCAGGAGCACTGTCGGTATGAATATCTGGAGCAGCTATCCAATAACGGGTGACGGTTCTTTCAATGCAGATATGCAGGGCACTGATACGTTATGGACGGCCACACAGGAAACATCTGCGGATACGCTGATTGCGGGCACATATATGGCGAACAGCGGTCTGCCCCACATCTGGTTTTCACAGGACGTTTTTAGTTTCAACAATACGAATGCAACCAACACCACATTTGATGGCGGCGCATACCGCGGGTTCTTCGGCGGGCGTGAGACGGGCAATGCAGCAGATGCCGCATTTATGGGGCTTTATGCCGACCCTTCGGGAAATACCGGTATTCTCATTGGCGGCTTTTCCGGACCGGTAAACGGGACGACCATCACGATGAACGGGGGTCTTTTTCCTGTAGTGTTCGGGACAACCTCTGTGAATCCCGTTGATTTTTATAACAGCATTACTACATCCGAATTCTCCGTCAACGGATCGAGTTTTGCCAATGATGCACTGGTGATAAATATCTCTTCAGGAACCAACCAATCAATGAATATAACCGGACAGAACGACTGGGGTATCTCGCAGATGATCCTCGCCGGGACTTATACGGATATGGTGAACGATTCATGGAGTCTTACGTTGGGCGGTTCTGCCGGCGAAGGCTATGAACTGACTGCCGACCTTACCGGCAGCAGATGGTCTGCCAATACAATTGATGCATCAGGAGCGGGATTTTGGGTCGATGCGAGGTCTGCTTCGCCGATGACCGGTATTTATATCGGCGAAACTGCGGGGACCTTTAACCCTGCCGACCACTCATGGCAGGCTATCTCAACAGGTGTTTTCATGGAGACAAACAGATTTCTCCAGACGGCCTCAACAGAGGCCGGAAGGAATAAACTAAGTCAGTTGAACATCCCTGCATTCGAAGTGGGAAGGACGAACCTTTCAGGTTCTCTCATCGACGGCGATTCCGGTTCCTTTGATTTTGTGAGCGTAGCGATGAACGATGTGGTATTTTTCGCGCCTTCCACGGGGCAGAAGCCGGGCATATGGGCGACGAATTCCGTGACCGGGCAATATGACTTTTCACACGGGTTTATCAACAGCGGGAACATTGCGAATGCCGACAATGTGATTGCCCTCAGCAACGGCAGCGGTATCAGCGCGGATTTTCAGTTCAATAACTGGAATGCGAGTAACAACACCTGGTCGGCTTCGGTCAAGAATGGCACAGGGAACCTCAGCGGCGGTTCGTATAACGGTCCTGTCAATTTCAAAGGTGCCGCGGCAGGGACACATACAGGCACGAACGCTGGCTCCTTCTCCGGCACAGGCGCCGGGGTAGTGAGGTAGGGGGGATGATGATGAAACGGCATAAATTCCTTATTCTTCTTTGGATGGGCATTGCACTATTTTTGAGCGCTGCAAATACTCATGCTTATTATCTGACAATCAGTCCACTACCCTCTGGCGGAACTGTGACAAGCCAGCCACAGGGGATCGAATGTGGTTATAGTAACGACATGTGCTCTGAAGATTTCACAGGTGGAGTTCTCCTTTATGCAACACCGATATTAGGATATGGATTTGACAACTGGGGTGGTGATTGCACAGGGACCAGTAGCATACGTTCCGTGTTCATGAATGGTCCGAAAACATGTACGGCTATTTTTTCACCGTGTAGTATTACATTCACTCCTGCTGAGGGGACCGTTCCTGCAACAGGAGGAAATTACACTGTTGCGGTATCAACTATTCCTTTAAACTGCCCATGGACTGCTTACGCCGACTACTCATGGATCACCATCACGTCCGGGGCAAGCGGCACTGGCGCAGGGTTAATCCATTATACCGTTGATCCCAATACTGATCGTGTACGTCAGGGAAGTATCGACATTACTGAAACAGAGGCTTTCTTCCCAATAACACAGGAGGGTCCGGGCTCAGGCTATGTAGCTTATGCCAATCATACGTACAAGCGCTATGATATGCTTTTGAACTGGCAGGATGCGGACACATTCTGTGGAGGCCGGGGGGGATATATGGCAACCATAACGGATGACGGTGAACAGAATTTCGTATTTAACACATTTATGACAGGCAGCGGGTTAGAGGATTTTCGTCAATGCTGGCTTGGTGGGTTCCAGCCTCCTGCACAATCCGAACCTTATCCAGAGCAAGACTGGCAATGGGTGATGGGAGAAACATGGAGTTATACACACTGGTGCAATGTAACCCCGTGTCAATACGAACCAAATGATCCGTCCGGGGACCAGGATTCCCTTGCCATGTTTGGCGATGGTTTCGTCTATCCTAATGATTTTATGAATGGAAGGTGGCATGATACCAACGGAATTTTCTTGAAGAACTTTATCTGTGAGTGGACGAATTTGCAGTATGGACTTGTCGTATCCAAAACCGGCCCCGGTTACGGAACAGTAGTCAGTTCTGCTCCTCTCAACCCTTATATAGATTGCTGTTCCGGAACGTGCGAACAAGTCTGTTCAGCCTTTTATGATCCGAATATCCAGGTAATTCTCAATGCCATACCAGACGCTGATTCAACCTTTCTCGGATGGTCGGGAGCATGTACAGGAGCGAGTTCCTGTTACGTTTCAATGGATAATGATAAGGATGTGACTGCAATATTCAACCTCAGGCAATACACGGTCTCGACACAGACGAATCAGGGAGGCGCTATCTTTCCCACCAGTGCGAATGTCTCCCATGGTGATAGCGCACAATTCAACATCTCGGTAAACACAGGCTATCATATCGGCTCCGCAACCGGGTGCGGTGGGGCCTTGGACGGCTATTACTATTATACAGGTCCGATAACAGCTAATTGCATGGTAACCGTTACTTTCGTGTCCGATACGCATGCTGTTTCAAGCGAAGTTATTCCCCAGGCAGGCGGTTCGGTCAATCCGGCCAGTGCTACTGTCAATCATAATGCAACACGGCAATTCACTGTATCGGCAGCGCTCGGATATCATATAGTGTCGGTGACAGGTTGCGGAGGAGTCCTTTCAGGTACTACCTATACCACCGGACAGATAACATCAGACTGTACGGTAAGGGCGAGTTTCGCAATCAATACATACACTGTGACGGCCTCTGCGGGGGCAGGCGGCGGTATCAGTCCGTCGGGTACAATAACGGCAAACCATGGAGCGACGCCTGCATTTACGGTAACGCCGAACCCCGGGTATCACATTGCAGGAGTAAACGGAACATGCGGAGGATCACTCAACGGCAATACGTATACCACAAATGCTGTAACGGGAAATTGTGCTGTTCAGGCGAACTTCGCAATCAATGCCTATACAGTGAACGCCTCTGCCGGAGCAGGCGGGAGCATCAGCCCGTCAGGGGCAATAACCGTGAATCATGGAGGAACGCCGATATTTACGGTAACGCCGAATCCCGGATATCACATTGTGGGAGTGAACGGAACATGCGGTGGATCACTGAACGGCAATACATATACCACGAATTCCGTAACAGGAAATTGTACTGTTCAGGCGAGCTTCGCAATCAACGAGTACACCGTATCGACCGCAGCAGGGCAGGGCGGCGGCATAGACCTGCGAGCGCGCAGGTGACGCATGGCAATGCGGCGCAGTTCACGATCACACTTGATACAGGCTATCACCTTCTCTACGCAGGCGGCTGCGGCGGGACATTATCCCAGAGTTCCCTGAAGGCTGCTGCAAAGAAAAGAAGAAAGGAAAAGTGATGGCGTTATCCTCATTAATATATACCACAGGACAGATTACGGAGAATTGTACGGTCACCACGACCTTCGAAATCAATGCCTACACAGTGACAGCGGATGCAGGGCCGGGCGGGAGCATCAGTCCATCGGGCACAACAACGGTGAATCATGGAGAGACGCCGGCATTTACAGTAACGCCGGATTCCGGATATCACATAGTGGGAGTGAACGGCACATGCGGCGGAGTCATTGAACGGCAACACATATACCGACAAATCCCGTAACAGGGAATTGTACGGTACATGGCGAATTCGAGATCAACGAGTATACCGTATCGACCGTGAGCAGGACAGGGCGGCGGGATAGACCCTGCGAGCGCAAAGGTAACGCATGGCAATACGGTACAGTTCACGATCACACCTGATACGGGTTACCACATCGCATCGGTGAGCGGCTGCGGCGGGACCTTATCGGAAAGTTCTCTGAAGTCTGCTGCAAAGAAGAAGAAAGGGAAGGCGAAGGCTTTGGCCTCAACAACGTATACCACAGGGCAGATTACGGAGAATTGTACGGTCACCACGACCTTCGAAATCAATGCCTACACAGTGACAGCGGATGCAGGGCCGGGTGGGAGCATCAGTCCATCGGGCACAACAACGGTGAATCATGGAGAGACGCCGGCATTTACGATAACGCCGGATTCCGGATATCACATAATGGGAGTGAACGGCACATGCGGTGGAGCATTGAACGGCAACACATATACCGTAAATTCCGTTACAGGGAATTGTACGGTGCATGCTGAATTCGAGATCAACGAATATACGGTATCTGCGTTGGCAGGTCAGGGCGGCGGGATAGACCCTGCGAGCGCGAAGGTGACGCATGGCAATACGGTACAGTTCACGATCACACCTGATACGGGTTACCACATTGCATCGGTGAGCGGCTGCGGCGGGACCTTATCGGAAAGTTCTCTGAAGGCTGCTGCAAAGAAGAAGAAAGGGAAGGCGAAGGCTTTGGCCTCAACAACGTATACCACAGGGCAGATTACGGAGAATTGTACGGTCACCACGACCTTCGAAATCAATGCCTACACAGTGACAGCGGATGCAGGGCCGGGAGGGAGCATCAGTCCATCGGGCACAACAACGGTGAATCATGGAGAGACGCCGGCATTTACAATAACGCCGAATTCCGGATATCACATAATGGGAGTGAACGGCACATGCGGTGGATCATTGAACGGCAACACATATACTGCAAATCCCGTAACAGGGAATTGCACGGTACATGCTGAATTCGAGATCAACGAATATACGGTATCTGCGTTGGCAGGTCAGGGCGGCGGGATAGACCCTGCGAGCGCAAAGGTGGCCCATGGCAATACGGGACAGTTCACGATCACGCCTGATACGGGCTACCACATCGCATCGGTGAGCGGCTGCGGAGGGACATTGAATGGGTTTGTCTTTACCACCGGAGAAATTACCGCGAATTGCACAGTAACGGCAGTATTTGAAGTTGCCACCTATACGGTCTCAATCCTGAAATCAGGTTCCGGCAGCGGATCAATAATAGCTCAGGGATTAATCTGCGAAGGAGATGCATGCTCCGGAGAATACGCACATGGCGCAAGAATCATATTTAACGTTCAGCCTGATCCCGGGTTCCGTGTAGCGGACATCAAAATCGATGGTATTTCGATCGGCGCGGTGAACACCTTTACGTTCAAGAAGATGACAGGAAACCATTCGATAGAGATACTATTTGCTCCGCTGTAAAATGTGGTTGAAGAGAGTTAAAAGGAAGTTGTTAAGGGTTCAGCGTTTATGATGATTAAGCTCGTATTCATTATTTCGTTTTTCCTGTGCTATTCCTGCAGTGTGACTTCCGTATAAAAGGAGTGCATTAAGAAAAAAGAACGGTATTGCAAGTTCGAGCAGTTCTTCAAAGGGGTTCTTTAAAAGATGTCCATGCTTGACGGATTCGATGCCGAGTGATGCGAGAACTCTTGTAATACTGTCTAAAAGAATTGCAAAAAGTATGGAAAATAACCCGGCAATAACAGAAAGTGACCAGTTTTTGCGGGCCTTAACATTTTCATAAAACCCCCTGCTATGTTTCTTTATAAATAAAATAAAAAGAACTATTATGCCGATCACGATAAGAGCGCACACCAGCTTGGCCGTAAGTGCTGCATCAGAATGAAAATAATATTTTGTTCTTGTGATACTGATTCCGGTGAACTTTTTCTGGAAGTCAAGTTCACGCATGGCGAAAATCAGGAGAATCAAACTTCCCTGATAACCGCCATTCCATATTTTTTGTCTTGCATAAATCCATGACACAAGTGCACCGGTCACATAAAAAATAACCTGTGCATTTTCAATGGGTCCCCATTCTTTTGTAAGCAGATAGACAAGACTTTCAGGAAGAAAAATGATAGCCATAATGCTGCTGATAATGAGGAGTAAAAAAACTACAACAAGTATTCTCTGAACATTCATTGATTATATTATCAGATTTCTTCATCAATAGGATTTAACCGCTTTAAAAAGAGAGAGGGTTGAAAAGCGGGAAGCGAGGCCAGACCTTTTGCAGTTTATTGAATTCTCTATGAACTGCGGCGCATTGCGGCGACTCCTTGAGGAGTACACATGAGCTATTTCTCTTTATAACGCACCGCCTCGCCTTCTTTATACTCAACAATAACGGGCCTGGCTGGGCCTTCGACAGGATTGACTTCATAGATACCGACAGCCTTCTCCTTGCCTTTCACGATGACCTTTTCGAGGCCTGTCGCCTCCATGCGCCAGATCCTTCCCGCATCTATGGCATTCCCGTATCTTATTGAGGGTGAATTCGGTGATCAGGATATGGACATTGTATTTCCTTGTCAGGGCCTCAATGCGTGAGGCAAGGTTGACGTGGTCCCCGATGACCGTATAGTCCATCTTTCTTCCTTCCGCGCCAATATTTCCGACGAGCACTTCACCGGTGTTTATTCCTGTCCCCACATCCAGCACGGGTTTTCCCTCGGCCAGCCACTTTTCCTGGAGTTCCTTCAGCTTTTTCATCATCTCGAGTGCGCATTTGATCGCGCGCTCGGCGTGATCTTCCTGCTTCATCGGTGCGCCCCAGAACGCGAGAATGGCATCACCCATGAATTTGTCGAGCGTCCCCTCCCACTTGAAAATGATATCCGTCATTGCACCGAGGTATTCATTGAGAATCGGGACGACCTCTTCGGGAGGATGGTTCTCCGAAAATGAGGTAAATCCCCTCACATCGGAAAAGAGAATGGTCATCTCTTTCCGTTCTCCCCCGAGCTTTGCCATGCCGGGGTTCTTGATCAGCTCGTTCACGACCCGTTCGGTGACATAACTTGAGAACATCGCCCGTATTCTCTTTGCGTAGCGTTCTTCAACCGCATGGCTGTAAACAATGCCATACGCAAATACGAGAAGTACAGTAATAACGGGATAGGCGACATTGATCCAGACGCCTTTCCACGCAAAAAGATAGTAGCTGAGGGCGATAATGAGGAGGGTAATCAGAGAAGTGATAATGAATGAAACACTTGCCTTGAATCTCCCGACGGCAAAGGAGAGGAGAAGCCCTGAAATGATGAGGATTGCGAGATTCAGAGACACGTCGGCTTTTCTCAGGAATCTGTTGTCAATGATTGAGGCGATGAAATTGGCGTGTTTTTCGACGCCGGCCATCACCTCAGAGAAGGGAGTAACCCTAAGATCGAAAATTCCAAGGGCGGTTGCGCCGATCAGCACTATCTTCCCCTGGATCTGCCCCGGATCTATTTTCCCCTCTATAATATCGGCGACCGAAAAATGCCGGAACGTTTCAGAAGGACCGTAATAATAAATCAGGGCCCTTCCGTATTCATCCGTGGGGATAAACCGCTTTGAGCCCAGTTGTATGCCTTCGGTAGCATGGAGGACGAGTTTCTCATGGGGGATTGCAAGGTATACGGCAGCGGTTTGAAGGTCAAGGGAAGGGTAAAGATATCCCTTATATTCGACTGCCGTCAGTTCCCATCGCAGGACTCCGTCGTCATCAGATCTCATATTGATATGCCCGAGGTTCATCGTCTCCTGCATAAGCTCGGGGACAGGCGCGAGAACGCCTTTTGCGCCTATCGGAGCATGCCTGCGGAATTTTTCCGGATTTTTGAATGTCTGGAAGGCTGAATTTGTCAATGCTTTGTTATATTCAGACCCTGTTGATCTGTCAAAAAAGAAAACGAGCGGAACCAGCACATTCGAGGCTTCCCTCACTGCTTTGGCCAGAACAGGGTCATGCTCCTCCTTCTCGCTCATAAAGATGTCGAAGACGATGAGCTCTGCTCCGGCATCCGAAAGCTTCGTGATGAGTTGGGCGATCGTGTCCCTTCCCCACGGCCATCTCCCGAGTTTCTCGATGCTCCTTTCATCGATCGCGGCGATTACAATCGCATCAGGAGGCTTTGTCGTTCCCGCAAGACGAAGCCGGAGGTCGTACATCATCCCTTCAAGTCTTTCGAGCGGGGAAACTTTTTTTGTGATCATAAGGGCTGCCATTATAGCGACAATGAGGAGGCCGATCATGAAGATGACCTTTGATTTTGAGGACCGCTCTATTGATAGCATGGACATTGAGTCATATGATACCATGACTGGAAATCGTCTTCTACTTCTCCTCTGTATCCGGAGCGCTTTCCGTCATTGAAAAAGTATGAAAAAGTTTGATTATTTGTATCAGTTTGATATACAATTTTGACGGGAGGCGCTATGAAAATCAACGTTATCGGATGCTCAGGGGCTGAATTCCCCGGTCATAATGCTCCGGCATTTCTCCTGGATGAAGAAATCCTTTTTGATGCGGGGAGCCTTACGAGCACCCTCAATGAAAAGGCGCAGATGAAGATACGCAATATCTTTATCACCCATGCGCACCTTGACCACATACGAAGTATTCCGTTCCTTGCCGATAACATCGTGGTAGGGAAGAAGCATACAAAGATTACCCTTTTCAGTATTTCTCCTGTAATCAGGACGATCAAGAAGCATCTCTTCAACAGCGCGGTGTGGCCTGATTTTACGATTATCCCGAATCCCGGCGACGCTATCCTCAATCTCGTCGCGCTGAAAGCAGGGGAGCCGGTCGTTCTGGACGGCTATACCATCACCCCTCACAAGGTGAATCATACCGTTCCTGCAGTGGGGTATCTGGTAGAAGACATAAAAGGGAAACGATTTTTCTATACAGGTGATACAGGCCCTACTGCCGCGACATGGAAAAAGATCAGGAACAGTAAGCTCGACTGTCTCATTATCGACGTTTCGTTCCCGAACAGTATGAGGGAACTGGCGCTTAAGACAGGTCACCTGACTCCGGAACTGCTCCGGGAAGAAATCGCAAGTTTCGATCAGGCGCCGGAGCACATCTATATTACCCATCCGAAGCCTCAGTATATCATGACCATCAAAAAGCAGATCGCTGCCCTCAGGATGAAAAACCTCACAATACTGAAAGACGGGGATATTATCAGGGTATAATCTCAGGAGCAGCGGCTACTTTTCTTCGCGCAACAACAGTTCGATTTCTTCTGCCGGTAATGGAGTGCAGTAGATGTTCCCCTGCAATTCATCGCAGTGGAGCGCCCGGACGAATTCCAGCTGCTCATCTCTCTCTACCCCTTCTGCGATTACCTTCATGTTGAGTGAATGGGCAAGCGCGATAACCGCCCGCGCAATGACTTCTTCTGTGCTGTTAACAGACACCGACGATATGAACGGCTCAACAATCTTCAGTTTGCTCATCGGAAAATATTTGAGATAGGACAGGGAAGAATACCCTGTCCCGAAGTCATCGATCGATATATTTACTCCCATACGGCGCAGAATCTTCAAAGCCTTTATCGTCCGTTCAAGATTCTGGATGAAGATGCTTTCTGTTAATTCAAGTTCGAGGAAAGTCGGTTGAAGGCCGGTTTCCTCCAGGATTGTACTGACAGAGTGTACGATATCATGTTCATGAAAATGGTGCGCTGAAATGTTTACGGCAATACGAACGGGTTTTAGTCCGGACTGCTGCCAGCGAATGTTTTGTCTGCAGGCAGTGCGCAGCGCCCACTCACCAAGCGTTACCGATAATCCTGTTTCTTCCATTGACGGCAGGAATCCCTTCGGGTATACCAAATCGACCCCGGGTTTCTGCCAGCGGGCGAGTGCTTCCAATCCTGTTATTTGTCCTGTGGTGAGGTCAATCTGCGGTTGATAATAAAGGATGAATTCGTCCCGTTTGAAAGCGAGCTGCAGGCTGTTTTCGAGCACCATACGATCAAATGCTTTTTCTGTAATTGCGGGAGCGTAGAATTGGTATGAGTTTGTTCTATCTTCCTTTGCGCGCTGCATCGCGGTATAGGCAGCCCTGAGCAGATCTTCCGGAGTGTTTTCGTCGTTGGGATAGACGCTGATGCCGATGCTGAGCGTTACAAGCAATTCGTGTTTTTTTATCACAAATGGCGTTTCCAGGGACCGGAAGATCTTTCGTGCTACTACCGCAGCATCTTCCGGATTTCTGACCTCGGGGAGGAGAATCATGAACTCATCTCTTCCGGGTCTCGCGACAGTATCGCTCTTCCTTACGCATGACTTAATGCGACCGGCCAGCGATTTCAGCAACTGATTCCCGAATTGTTTCCCGAGTTTATCGTTGATGACCTTTAACCGGTTTACGCTGATGAATACAACCGCTACAGTTTTTTTATTGCGGGAAGCATACGAGAGGGCCTGTGAAATGAGGGCGTAAAAGAGAGTATTATTCGGCAACCCTGTCAGGGAATCGTAGTCTTTTGTTTTCTTTTCAGAGTTTTTTTGAGCTTTCAATCCAAACCGCCCTTTGCAAACGCTCTATAATATTAACCCGGCAAGTAACTACTTTAAAAAGGCGTCATTGTCCGGCTTGACCGGACAATCCAGAACCTATTGAAAATACTGGATTCCCCGATCAAGTCGGGGAATGACAGAGTTCATATATTTACTTGCCAAGTTAATAATAAACAATAAGAGTTGCTCTTTCACTCTGACTGATAGTAACACAGATATTTCAAACATGCAAAGTGGCTTCACGGTAAGGATCGGCGAGTTATGGTATAATTTCTTTGCGATGAACGTCAAAAAATTCGTAAAGCCCAATATTTATTCCCTTACCGCATACCAGGCAAAGGAGATTCCGTGCAGGGTGAAACTCGACGCGAACGAAAGTCCTTACGGGTTTGCTGACGGCTATACGGTATTAAAAGCCGTAAAAACCAACCGATATCCGGACCCCGAGGCAAAAACGCTGAAGAGACTACTTGCAAAGGAGTGGGGAATACGGCCTGCGAATATCCTCCAGGGGAACGGATCTGACGAGTTGATTTATTACCTTATTACTGCCTTCGGCGGCCCGGTGCTTTACCCTGTCCCGACATTTTCCATGTACGGCATTATAGCTCAGGCACTCGGTGAAAAGGGCATAGGCATCCCCCTTGAAGCGGATTTCGATCTTGACGGTGACAGGATGGCGGTCGCAATACGGAGGGAAAAACCGAAAATTATCTTCTTAAGCTCTCCGAATAATCCCACAGGCAACTGTTTTTCCTCCGAAAAGATGCTGCAGATTATCGCATCGACCTCGTCGAAATCACTCGTTGTTGTTGATGAGGCATACCATCCCTTTGCGAGCGAGAAGGGCTTTCTCCCCATGCTCGGTGATTACGGGAACCTCGTTATAATGCGGACATTGAGCAAGATAGGCCTGGCGGGACTGCGGGTAGGTTTTCTGATAGCGTCTGAAGAGATAATCGAGCAGGTAAACAAGGTAAGGCTTCCCTTCAATCTCAATGCGCTTTCACAGACAATGGCAGCAGAGATCATGAAGCATAAGGCTTTGCTAAGACAACATATCCGGGCTATTGTCAAAGAAAGAGAAAAGGTCTTTGCAGAATTGTCGAACGTCGAAGGCGTTGACCCGTATCCGTCAGAGGCAAATTTCATTCTGTTCAGAGTCAAAGACGCGGAAAGAGTCTATCAGGGACTTCTCGGTGAAGGGGTTCTCGTGAGGAATATGAAGGGGGTTGTGGATGGTTGTCTCAGGGTGACGATAGGAACGCCGGAGGAGAACAGCATATTTCTTAAGGCATTGAAGGTTGTCGTGAGAAGTGACAGAAAACGAGTGAAGTGAGGAAAAGGACAATGAGAACAGCCGCGATAGAGCGCAAGACAAAAGAGACCGATATTAAGGCAACGGTTGCCCTCGACGGAGAAGGCAGATTTACGGTCAGCACGTCAATCCCGTTCCTCGATCACATGATCTCTTTGATGAGCAAGCACGGGCTTTTCGATATAAAGCTGAAGGCAAAGGGTGATATCGACGTCGATTATCACCATACAGTTGAAGACGTCGGCATAGTCCTCGGCAAAGCGTTCAGGCAGGCGCTGGGAGATATGAAAGGCATTCAGCGTTACGGACAGGCATCTGTCCCGATGGACGAGGCGCTCGCCTCGGTGAGCCTCGACATCAGCGGAAGACCCTATCTCGTCTATAAGGTCGCATTCCCGAAGAAGAGCAAGATACGGAACTTCGATGCCGACCTCATAGAAGATTTCCTCCAGGCGTTTGCCGGCAACAGCGGGATAACCCTCCATGTCGAGTCGCCCTACGGCAGGAACACCCATCACATTATAGAAGGAGTATTTCAAGGCATTGGGAAGGGCCCTGAGGCAGGCCGTTACGATTGATCCCAGGGTGAAGGGCGTGCCGTCGACGAAGAAATGTATAGGGATAGAAGGGCAGAATAAGGATTCAAGGATTCCAGGATTCAAGGATTCCAGTGCGTAGAAAAGAATGTACTTGAAACCAAAACCCGGCAATAAGCGACTTGATCACTTGCTGCATATGGCATTGCGAGCACCTGAAAGGTGCGCGGCAAACTTGAATCCTCGAACCCTCGAATCCTTGAACCCTTTGACACTGTCTTATTTATGAAGATCGCAATCACAGGAAAGGGCGGGGTAGGGAAGACGACACTGGCGTCTCTCCTGGCACGGCTTTATGCGGAGGAAGGCAGGAGGGTAATTGCCGTTGACGCTGATCCCGATGCAAACCTTGCTTCTGCGTTGGGGGTCCCGAAAGAAGAAGCTGAAAAGATACGGCCGATTGCAGACATGGCTGACCTCATCGAAGAGCGGACAGGCGCAAAGCCCGGCGGTCCGGGCGGAATCTACAAGCTGAACCCGAAGGTCGATGACCTTCCCGAAGGCATAGGTTACCGGCTGGACGGGATTACGCTTCTCACCATGGGAAAACTGAAGGCTGCCGCTGCCGGCTGTTACTGCCCTGAGAATGTCCTTTTGCGAAACCTCCTGAAACATCTTATCGTCGAGAGAAAAGAGGTGGTCATCGTCGATATGGAGGCAGGGATAGAGCATCTCACGAGGGGGACGGCAGAGGCTGTCGATGCGTTTATCGTTGTGGTCGAACCCGGACAGAGGAGCATACAGACAGCCAAGGCGATTTTTGTGATGGCGGACCAGCTCAATGTGAAGGATGTTTTTGTCGTTGCGAATAAGGTGAGGGGCGCAGAGGATCTTCAATTTATACGGGATACCCTCGGAGAAATGGACATCGCAGGCACGCTTACTTTTAACGATGCTGTTATGGAGGCGGACATGAAAGGTTCGTCCCCCTATGCCTGTTCCCCCGGCACGGTTGCAGAAGTTAGGACAGTGAAAGAAAGGATCGAGAGCACTATGGCGGTAAAGCAATGAAGATAGAGAAAATTCTTGCGGGTGTTGATTTCGGGCCTGCTACGGATTCAATCATAGCGTATGCCGCATCGTTCGCATCCGCGACGAAGGCATCCGTGCATCTGCTCCATGTGCTTGATTATGTCGTAACCCCGCCGGCATATCTCGCGCCATATATCGATGAGGAGAAGAGGGTTGCCGATAGTAATCTTGCCGTGCTGAAAAAGGAATTGGAGGAAGCCGGAATAACGACCGGAACAGAGACCGTTATCGGGAGGCTCCATGAATCCTTTGCCGTGTCACTGAAAAAAACGAATGCCGATATGCTCGTCCTTGGTTTCGTGACCCATATGTTCAGGCGGTCCAGTTCGGAAAAACTGATCAAGGGGCTGCAGATTCCGATGCTGGTGGTGAGAGGAGAAAAGGCCGCGGCTGTCCGGAAAGGCGGGGTGACGATAGCCAGGGTCCTCTGTCCGACGGATTTTTCCGAACAATCCCTGAAAGCATTGAAAACAGCGATGGAATTGTGCGAACTCTTTTCTGCGCGGCTTGATGTCCTCCATGTTTTTGATGATTCCGCGTTCAAAAAGATGAAGGCGGCTGGAGAGACGGGAGAAAGCGCTGCAGGAACTGCGTGAAAAGGCAAAGAAAAAACTCGATGCATTCCTTATGGAGAATGCCGCGCGATGCACCGGAACGATAGAGGAAGGAGAGCCGTATGAAAAAATCGTTTCGTTTGCGCAGCAGAACAGCATTGACCTTATTGTTACGGGGGCGCGGGGTCTGGGACTGATAGAGGGGATGCTCATCGGAAGCGTCACCGACGCTGTTCTCAAATCGTCGCACTGTCCTGTCCTCGTTCTGCACTGATGATCATCGAAGTTGTTTTTCTCGCCATCGGCCTCATAATGATCCTCATTGCCGCTGAAACGTTTACGAACGGGATCGAGACGTTCGGAAGAAAATTTAATTTTTCGCAGGCTGTTGTAGGAAGTCTGTTCGCCGCAGTCGGCACTGCATTACCGGAGACGATACTCCCGATTGTAGCGATCTTTTTTTACGGCGGCGAGTCAGCGCAGGATATCGGGGTCGGCGCCATACTCGGCGCACCCTTCATGCTTTCGACGCTTGCTTTTTTCCTTGTCGGTCTTACCGTTATCATATCTTTCCTGAAAAAGAGACGTAAATTCGAAATCAACGTCGAGCCCCATTCCACGACAAGGGACCTCATCTTTTTTCTGCCCATGTATGCAATCGCTGTTGTTTTGCCTTCTATCGTTGGACGCTCTGTTTCAATACGCTATAGCAGTATTACTCGTCGCAGGGTATATTTTTTATGCTTATCGGACGTTCAGAGGGGAAAGTGCGGATATCGAGCATACAGAAGAGATGTATCTCTCGAAAATCTTCAGGAAAATGGGGCTGATCAGTTCTGAACATCCCTCTCTCATGCTGATTTTGTTTCAGGTGGGCGGTTCGCTGACGGTCATGATTATGGGCGCACACACGTTTGTTCAAAGCCTCGAACACGTTTCAGTACGGTTCGGGATGAACCCCCTCCTTTTTGCGCTGATCCTCGCGCCTGTGGCAACGGAACTCCCTGAAAAATTCAACAGCGTCACTTGGACATGGAAGGGAAGGGATACGCTGGCAATCGGCAATATAACAGGCGCGATGGTTTTTCAGTCGACCTTCCCGGTCTGCGTCGGTCTGCTGTTTACCGAGTGGAAACTCACCGGCATGGCCTTCTTCTCCGCAGTCATCGCGCTTGTTTCGGCATTCGTCGTTCTTCTGGATATCACCTTCAGAAAAAGGATTTCCCCCTTCACCATGCTCTTCGGCGGCTGTCTCTATCTCATCTATATAATCGTTCTGATTTCGGGCGTCATGCAATGAAGGAAGAAATCAGGAAGGCGGTTTTACAGAAGAGGGATGCTATTCCCGCTGTCGTCAAAAGACAGAAAGACATACTCATCAGGGAACAGGTATTGAGCATCCCGGAATTCATAAGCGCGAAAACGATCGTTTTCTATGCTGCGTTCAGGTCTGAAGTCGGGACACAAACGCTTATGGAAGAATCGCTCAGACAGGGAAAAAGGGTAGCGTTGCCGAAGGTGAACAAGGAATGAACATGCACTAATGTTGTATGAAGTGAAACATATGGACGAATTAACCCCGGGTTATATGGGCATCCCTGAACCCCCTCAGATGGATGAACGACTGGTGGGTATCGATGATGCCGACCTTGTTATCATACCGGGCGCGGGCTTCGATTTTGCGGGAAACCGTCTCGGCTATGGCGCGGGTTACTATGATTCCCTGCTTTCGCAGCGAACAAGAAAGATCCCTGTCATTGCTCTTGCATACGAAGAACAGATAGTCGATTCTATTCCTGCTGAAACGCATGATGTGAAGGTGGATATGATTGTTACGGATAAGAGGGTGATAAGGACAGCCCTTGATTCGTCTCCCCCTGCTGAAGATGGTGTTTCTCAGCAATGATCGATCAACGAAGCGAATTTCTCAATGCCGCCGTTACTGCCGCACAGCACGCAGGCAAGATAATTCTCGAGAACCTTGGCCATATTTCGAAAAATGACATCGGCCTGAAGAAAGAATCGGATTTTGTTACGCGTGTCGATAGGGAATCCGAACGGATTATTATCAATACAATTAAAGAACGCTTTCCTGACCATTCTTTCCTTGCCGAAGAATCTGCTCACGAGTCCGATACAGACAGCTACCGCTGGATTATCGATCCCCTCGACGGCACAACGAATTATATTCATCAATATCCCGTCTTCTCCGTCTCGATAGCCCTTGAATACAACAGAGAAAGAATTGCGGGTGTCATCCATGATCCGCTGAGAAATGACCTCTTTACCGCTCGTGAAGGGAAACGGGGCGTTCCTGAACGGAAACCGGATTGCTGTTTCCCCGGTGAGGGATTTGAAAGACAGCCTTATCTGCACCGGGTTCCCTTTCCGGCAAAAAGAACATATCGATCTCTACCTCAGGCTTTTCAAAAATATCTTCAACAGGGTAAGCGACATGAGAAGGGCGGGTTCCGCTGCGCTGGACCTTGCGTATCTCGCATGCGGACGGTGTGAGGGATTTTTTGAGATAGGGCTCAGCCCCTGGGATGTCGCCGCCGGAGCACTCATGATCACGGAAGCAGGCGGGATCGTCACCGATTTCAACGGCGGGAATAATTATTTGTCTACCGGCAATATTGTCGCAGGGGCGCCGGTGATCCACGGAGAACTGTTGGGGGAAGTAAAGAAGGTGTTTGCGGGGATCATACCTGAGTAGAAGCTAATCTCCACAAAAAGATTCCTTACGATACAACGCATAGCCATTTTCTATTATCCCGCAGAGTGTCTTTGTCTATTATCGAATCTGGTGCCATATAATTCAATAGTGCTTCAATTTTATATAGTTCCCCATCGTAACTTTCATGCAGAGATGCCCGAATGAGCATGATAAATCGAATTGTAATGCCATGCGGAAAAAGATAAATTCAAGAGGTAACAGTAGGGCTCGTTGCAGAGAACCACGATTATCTTCGGTAACTGCCAATCTACCTTCAGACTCGTGCCTTGAAAACAAAATTTTTTCTAAATTTTGAAGTGGGAGGGAATGTTCATTTTCCTGGACATTGCCTCCGAGAAAGGAATTGGTTAATTCACAGATAGAGAATTGTGTATCACGTCACCTTTTGAGCAGGTTGGTAGACATGTTATTGAATTCCCCCATAAAGGTTTACTACCTGCTCATTGCACAGTCATACGAGACAATTTCATATTACGTGTTTGCGCCAGGTTTTTATCAATAAATAAGGCGATCCTTTTGCTGATCCGATCAGCAGCAGCGATGAAACTCTCTTTATTATCCGCTGATTCATTTATGATTGCTAAAGACTTTTCCAGAAAAAGAGCTGACAGCCTCACCGATATGCTTTTGAACAATGTTCTTTAAATCGTCTTTGACGCCCACTTTTTGATTTATAATCCTATCTCTCTTGTAATCTTATATATGAGATTGATTACCTTCACAATAAAGATAGCCCCTGCCAGATAAATAATTGAAACAATGAGGTCTCTCGATGACTCGGGCAGCACTGGAAATAATGGCATTGTGAGATATCCTACCGCCAAAGGCCCTATTAGGTAGTAGAGAAGTCGCCAGGATTCCTTGACAAGCCCTCCGGGGATCTTACTGTTCAGGGTTATGGCTCTGAACAATGCGTAGAAAATCACTAAAATTGCCGAGAGAGAAACTAACAGAATTAGTACTTTCACAAGTGCCCCTCCCTACCGCCTTTGGTTTGGAATTATTCATGCTACCTTTGTTTCAATAAACCCAGAGCCAATATGGTTATATCAGTAATGAAGCCGTTAATCAATCCTACTTGAGTAGGGGACGATTATTATCGATTGTTATTTGTACTGTACAATATTTCTGGAAAGATAAGAAATAAGGAATGAGGAAGTTCGTGGCAGAATGTGCTACGGTCTGAAAGAAACCCCATATGTCCCGCTCAGTAGGTGGCCAGCGTCGCTAAACCGGCAACCGAAAGCTGCTATAAAGGCTGGATTTCCTGATCCCGATAAAAAAAAAGCGGACAGGCAAGTTTTGGCATTACACTTATTTACTCTGATGTGTTCTGCGCGGTTTTTGACACGCTGCGATTCGGCGTGCTAAAATGCCCAAAAATGAGAGGACACGGGTGCCGGCAATGGATTTAAAGAAGATCGAGAAAGGAATGCGGCTTATCCTCGAAGGGATAGGCGAAGATCTTGAAAGGGCGGGGATAAGAGAAACCCCAGAGCGCGTCGCAAAGATGTACAGTGAAATCTTTGCCGGGCTCGAAACTCCCACCGAAGAGATTCTAAAGGCGATCGAGGGCGAAAGCCATGACGAGATGGTGCTTCTCAAAGACATCCCGTTCTATTCCATGTGCGAACACCATTTCCTGCCGTTCATCGGGAAGGTTCATGTAGCGTATATCCCTTCCGGCGGAAAGATTGTCGGGTTGAGCGAACTGGTGAAAGCTGTTGAAGTCCTCGCAAAACGACTGCAGGTGCAGGAACGTCTGACAACGCAGCTTGCGGATCTGATAGTGCATAACCTGAAACCCAAAGGCGCCATGGTGATCATCGACGCCGAGCATCTCTGCATCAGTATGCGGGGGGTGAAGAAGTCAGGGGCGAGAACCGTCACGTCAGCGGTGAGGGGGATCTTCAGGACGAAGCAGTCCACGCGCGAAGAATTGCTGGAACTCATCAAGAAAAGAGATTAATGCCATCACAGAGCACCGTGCAGATGATGTGCTTCATGGTAAATAGAATTTTTTCAATGAAGACTCCCCGCAGAGACAACGGCGGATTATTTTGGAAGAAATATAGTTTTAAAAAAATCCCCCCTTCCCCCCCCTCCCAAAGTGGGGTTAGGAGAAAACTCCCCACCAAAAACGGGGGGGAATTAAAATGTAATCAACAGGAGGGCGAAATGTCAGCGCAGTTAATTGACGGGAAAAAGGTATCAGCCGATATCCGGGAAGGCCTGAAAAAGAATTGCCAGCGTAAAAGCAAAAGGAATCGATCCCTGCCTTGCTGTTGTCCTTGTCGGGGAGAATCCTGCTTCGAAAAAATACGTTGCATCAAAGGAAAAGACCTGCGCGGAACTCGGAATAATAAGCATCGCCCATAAAATATCTGAAACAACTACGCAGCAGGACCTGCTCAGGCTGGTCGACGATCTTAATAACGACAAAAAGGTGCATGGGATTCTTATACAGCTACCCCTTCCCAAAGGGCTGGATGAAAAGCAGGTTATGCACAGGATTGCGCCTGAAAAGGATGTCGACGGCTTGGACCGCAGTCGCTGGGGAAGATGCTTCTCGATAAAAAGGGGTTGTTCCGTGTACGCCGTATGGAGCGATGAAGATGCTCGACGCATACGGGATAGACCCGTCGGGGAAGCATGCGGTTGTGCTCGGCAGGAGTGTGATAGTCGGAAAACCTCTGGCGATGCTCCTCTCAGGAAGAACGCGACCGTTACCATATGCCATAGCAAAACCAGGGACCTGAAAGAAGAATGCCTGAGGGCCGATATCCTGTGCGTCGCGATCGGAAAGCCGAAGTTTGTGAAAGGAACTGATCAAGCAGGGCGCTGCAGTTGTGGATGTGGAATCAACGTAACGGAAGACGGGAAACTGGTCGGGGACGTCGATTTGAGGCTGCGGCAGCACGCGCAGGCTATATTTCTCCTGTTCCCGGAGGGGTAGGGCCGATGACAATTGCGATGCTTATGTATAATACTGTCCAGGCCGCAAAAGCGGCTGCCGGCATTATAACTGACTGATATATCGCGGGGCCCTCCCCCTGCGAATCGTTTTAAAAGAATTGGGATATAATATAATAATAAGAAGTAGAAAGAGGGTCTAAACGATGACTACCGTCAGCATCCCCCCATGTCAGGCGGCCTGCCCTATTTGTACCGACGTGCGCGGGTATGTCTCCGCAATCGCGCGGGGCGACGCGGAAGAAGCCATTGCTATTATCCGGCGGGTCAATCCTCTCCCTTCAGTCTGCGGAAGAATATGCACACGATTGTGCGAATCGGCATGCAGGCGCGCCCAGGTCGATAAAGCAATCTCGATCAGGGACCTGAAACGCTTTGCGGCTGATCAAACCGGGGGATGAAGGGCAGAGAAAAACCGGACACGCGTACGATGAGAGGATTGCCATTATCGGAAGCGGACCCGCAGGGCTTATGGCAGCCCATGACCTTGCACTTTTCGGATACGGCGTTACTATTTCGAGGCCCAAAAAACACTCGGAGGACTCCTGAGCGAGGGAATTCCGGATTACCGTCTTCCAAAAGACATTGTCAGGAAAGATATCGACAATATTCTTGCGCTGGGGGTGGAAGCTAAAACCGGCGTTGCCCTTGGCGTGGATTTTACGATCGAAGAGCTTCTAAACGAATACCGGGTTGTTTTTCTTGCAATGGGAAGTCAGAAGAGCCTGTCACCGAAAGTACAGGGCGCCGGGTTATCGGGCATCATATCAGGCGTCGCGTTCCTGAAACAGATAAGCAGAGGGGAACAGCCGGTGTTGGGCAGGAGCGTTGTCGTGGTCGGCGGCGGAAATACCGCAATCGATGCGGCACGGTCGTGTATCCGTCTCGGCTGCCGTGACGTCACCATTATCTATCGCCGCACGTTCGATGAGATGCCGCAGCGCACGAAGAAGTCGTGGAAGCTGAGCGGGAAGGGGTGAAGATCATCTATCTTGCGGGGCCCGTGGAATTTATCGGCGTCGGCAAGGTGGAACGTCTCATATGCGTGAAACGGAACTCGGAGCGCAGGATGCGTCGGGAAGACGCAGTCCTGTGCCTATCCAGGGCTCCGATTCGAAATAAATACCGATACGGTCATTCTGGCCATAGGCTATGCGCCGGATGCGGGAATACTGAAAGAAGCGGCCTTGATATCAACAGAAAAGGGACCGTTATTGTGAAAGACGATTCAGGCACTACAAACCTGGACGGTGTTTTTGCCGCGGGGGATGTGGTGAGCGGCCCCCAGAGCGTGATTGAGGCCATGGCGTCCGGCAGAAAGGTTTTGAGGCGATCCATCGGCATCTGCGCAAGCTGCCTTATACTGGGGCTGCGCGCCCGGAACCGCTTCCGCTGCTTGATGCACGCATTATTGAAAGAATAAAAAAATCTGAAAGACAGACGATGTCCGCATTGCCGGTCGAGGATCGGACGGGTAACTTCCGTGAGGTGGATTTGGGGTACAGCAGGGAGCAGGCTGCCATCGAAGCCCAGCGCTGCCTGAACTGTGGAGCAGGGGCCTCTGTGCAGGAGGGTTGCGCTGCGTGTCTTCAATGCGTCCGGATCTGTCCTTATGGCGTTCCGCAGCCTGGGAAGGATATCGCAGAAATAGATATCAGTCAGTGCCAGGCCTGCGGGATCTGCGCAGCTGAATGCCCGGCATCCGCGATATTGCTCGGCTGCGAACCGAAAGAGGATTTACGCCGTGAACTGGACAGGGTCATGGATATCGCCCGGCAGGAAACACCTGAACTGCTTATTATCGGATTTTACTGCAGATATGCCTCTCCTGTGGGTCCTCCGTTCGACAGCGATGAAGTCTACTGGGTCGGACGTTTTTGCACCGGCCGTGTCAATGAATCCCATCTTATTTATCCGTTTGAAATGGGCGCGGACGGTGTTATCGTGAGCATATGCGGGGATGACGAATGTCGTTTCAGGGATGGCAGCCGTCAGATGAAAGAATACCTGTTAAGGGCAAAAAGGATATTGAAAGAAACCGGTGTCGGAGCCGAAAGGCTGGATGCGATTTCCGATGAAGAGGAATTCCCGCTCTTCAGGAAGAAGATCGAGGAGTCAGGCGTGAATCCGATACGGAGCGGAAAGAAGGTGGAAGCATGATTGTTGCAGAGATGAAACCATTCGAAGAGATCAGGAACCTGCTCAAGGATTACAAAAAAGTGTTGATTCTCGGATGCGGTTCCTGTGTGAGCGTCTGTATGAGCGGCGGTGAAAGGCAGGTGGAACTGCTTGCCGCTGCTGTGAGGATGGCAAAAAACTTGAAGGGCAGGAGATCGATGTCGGGGAAAAGACGATCCTCAGGCAGTGTGATCCGGAGTTTATCGAGAAAATAAAAGAAGAGGCAAAAAACTACGATGTTATTCTCTCGATGGCGTGCGGCGCGGGAGTGCAGGGCATTGTCAGGAATCTTCCCGAACGGGAGGTTCTGCCTGCCATGAATACGCGCTTTATCGGGATGACCGACGGACAGGGGACATGGCTTGAGGTATGCGCAGCCTGCGGAGATTGTGTCCTTGCCGCCACAGGGGGGATATGCCCTGTCACAACATGTCCGAAGGGGATTTTGAACGGTCCGTGCGGCGGGAATAAGAAGGGCATGTGCGAGGTGAGTCCGGATACACCCTGTGCCTGGGTTATGATCTATGAACGGATGAAAGACCTGGGCAGACTCGATGAATTCAAAAAAGACGTGCCGCCAAAAGACTGGTCAAAGGGGCAGCGGCCGGGGCGGTACAGCAGAAAAGAAAAAGAGAGCGTATAAGACTGAATATCAGGCTTGATGTTCTTTTGTAACTATATGATAAGAAGAGCAGACACAGCATTATCGCTCATTCTCGGCCCGCTTTCAGCGGACCTCCGAGGTATCCCGATGTTCATCGGGGCTAAATCCGCTCCAATGCTGTATCTGCTCTTTAATTCAAGAATAGCAACTTGAGTCAGGTACACGCCTATCAAAGCAAAATGATATAATAGGCAAGTCTTAATTTTTAGGGAAAGGAAACCGAAAAGATGCGCGTATTAGTTGTTGGGCAGGGTGGGCGTGAACATTCCTTGTGTATAAAGATAGCCAAGTCACCTTTGTGTGAAAAACTCTTTTGCGCTCCAGGAAATGCCGGCATAAGTGAAGTTGCCGATTGTATTTCTATATCCAGTGAAAATACGGCAGGGCTGCTTGATTTTTGCAAACAGTCCGCGATTGATTTTGTTGTCATCGGACCGGAAAATCCTTTAGTTGCAGGACTTGCCGACTTGCTTGAGAGCAACGGCATTCCGGTTTTCGGACCATCTAAAATGGCGGCGCGGCTCGAAGGCTCAAAGGGTTTTACAAAGGAGTTCTGTGTCGCGCACAATATTCCAACAGCCGCTTTTAAAAGGTTTACAGACGCCGCTGAGGCAAAGTCTTATATCCGATCTCAAGGAACCCCGATTGTCATTAAGGCGGATGGCTTGGCCGCTGGAAAAGGTGTAACCGTAGCCCAAAGTTATGAAGATGCTTTAGCAGCCGTAGAGGCCGCGCTGATCGGGAATAAGTTTGGAGAGGCGGGGCGGGAAATTGTGATTGAAGAATGTCTCACCGGGAAAGAATTTTCTTTTTTTGCTTTTCTGGACGGTTCAAGCGTTTTGCCGCTTGCGACCGCACAGGATTATAAACGTGTCGGCGATGGGGATAAAGGTCCCAATACCGGCGGGATGGGGGCTTGCTCCCCTGCTATGGGACTGCCGGAAAATATAGAGCAAGAGATGATGAAGACCGTAATCCTGCCTACTGTGGAAGGAATGAAAAAAATCGGCAGCCCTTATAAAGGAATTCTGTATGCAGGCATGATGCTTACTGAGGACGGGCCTAAGCTGATTGAGTATAACGTGCGGTTTGGCGACCCGGAATGTCAGGCGCTCTTAATTCGCATGAATAACGATTTATTGCCGATTCTTATTGCTACACGTGAGGGAAAACTGGCGGACGTCGAACTTTCGTGGAATCAGGACTCTTCCATATGTGTTGTGTTGGCCGCCGAGGGATATCCGGGAACGCCCAAGAAAGGCAGTATCATATCCGGTCTTGCGGAAGCGGCTGCCGGCGACCCTGATGTGCAAATTCTACACGCCGCTACCAAGTTTCACGGCAACAATATAATCGCCGACGGCGGTCGAGTATTAAATATTGTAGCGCATGCCCCAACCATCGACCAGGCCCGCGCCAAAGCTTACGCAGTAATAGATAAAATACATTGGCCTGAAGGATTTTGCCGACGCGATATCGGAGTGAGTTAAAATATACAGCCTTTACAAGGGATGTTGCCTATAATAATATTGAGCAAATCCATTTTGAAGGTATCCGCTACAGAAGCGATATCGGCAAGGAATAATGAGGAGGATACAATGACATTTCGCGAGGCTGTCAATTCAGGTAAATTTGTTGTCACAGCCGAGGTAGGCCCTCCAAAAGGAACCGATATAAAAGCTATGGTTCACCATATCGAGCTCCTGAGAGGGAAGGTGGATGCCGCAAATGTGACTGATAATCAATCTGCGGTGATGAGGATATGTTCTCTCGCAGTATGTAAGATAGCGCTTGATAACGGGCTCGAACCGATCCTCCAGATGACGTGCCGCGACAGGAACAGGATCGGGCTTCAATCAGACCTCCTCGGCGCCCATATGCTCGGCATCAGAAATGTCCTCTGCATGACGGGCGACCATGTGGCAGTGGGAGATCATAAAGCTGCAAAACCTGTGTATGATATCGAATCCGTGCAGCTGCTGCAGGTGGTAGACAGCCTAAATAGAGGGAAGGATATGACGGGCAATGACCTGAAGGGTCCAACGGATTTTTATCAGGGGGCTGTTGTTACACCCGAGACGGATTTCCTGGAGCCGCAGCTTATGAAGTTTGAGAAAAAGGTGAAGGCCGGAGCGAGATTTTTCCAGACGCAGGCGATATTCGATATCGGGAAATTCAGGGAGTTTATGACGTATACACGCACGTTTGCGGTGAAAATACTGGCAGGCATCGTGGTCCTGAAATCGGTCGGCATGGCGAATTTCATGAATAAAAACGTGCCGGGGATCAGGGTCCCCCAGGAGCTGATCGATGAGATGAAGGCTGCAGGCAAAGAGAAGGCACTCGATACGGGCATGAATATCGCTGCACGGCATATCAGACAACTGAAGGAAGAACATATCGCCGACGGTGTGCATATCATGGCTATTGGTATGGAAGATAAAGTCCCTGTGATCATGGAAAGGGCAGGGCTGTTATAAAGAGTGATAAGGGGAGGTGAACGCATGAAAACAAAAAAGAAAAAAACTCCCGTGGAACGACAGTGGCATCGTTATCTATTCATCGGCACTGCAAGAATCAGGGTCCTGGGAGAAAGGACCTCCACAACCGCAACGATCTCCAATATCTCGGTTTCCGGTATAGGGCTCTATTCCCCAAAATCGGTAGGCAAGGGGAAAACAGTAAAACTGAAGGTTTCTTTTATCAACAGCAAGGGCGGGATATCGGACGATACTGTTGAGGGGAAGGTCGACTGGCAGTCAAAGTTCAGAGGCAGCTATCTTGTCGGGGTCCTTTTCAATGAGGAGCTGGACATGCAGAAACAGCCAAGGCTTATGGGGCATCTCTTATGGCTCATCGAAACATTCAAACTTCCCCAGCCCTATAAGGACAAAAGGATAGCAACGCTGTAGCGATTGCAGGGGAGAGGTCTCTCGCCCATTTATCATGTCTTCCAAAGACTGTTGAACGTATGTCCCTGTCCCGTTCTGCAAATATCTATGAGTAACTGAAGTAAATGTACGTTACAAAGAAGATCCTGGCTGCGGCGAGTCGTGATAAAATTACTACGTTATGCCGGAAAACAGACAGTCGATAACAACAAAGGAAACCATCGCAGCGCTTTTCCCCGATGAACGCGGCATACCTGAGGAGCATCGCCACGAGGAACCGGTTATACAGAAGGAGTATCTCATTAATGGGCAACTCAGAATATGGGAGGGGCCGATGCAGGAGGTCCTTTCCCCTGTCTGTGTGAGGACTGCGTCCGGCGTTTTCCGGAAGGCCATCGGGAGCTATCCTGTCTTAACTGCCAGAGAGGCGATGGAAGCTCTTGATGCGGCAGAACATGCCTATGATAACGGCAGAGGTCTCTGGCCTTCGATGCCTGTCAACGGACGGATTGCGCATATCGAGGAATTTCTGCGCAGGATGCAGGAAAAGAAAAAAGATATCATCCATCTCCTGATGTGGGAGATAGGAAAATCGTACGATGAATCCGAAAAGGAGTTTGCACGTACTATCGGTTATGCAAGAAACACGATAGAGGCGTTAAAAGACCTTGACCGCGCCTCCTCGAAGTTTGTTACTGAAGAGGGGATCATCGGACAAATACGCCGTGCGCCGCTGGGTGTAGTGCTCTGTATGGGGCCATTTAACTACCCCCTGAACGAAACATTCACAACGCTTATCCCGGCTTTGCTCATGGGCAATACCGTCATATTAAAACTGCCGAAACTCGGGGTTTTGCTCCATCGGCCTTTGCTTGATGCGTTCCGGATTTCATTTCCTCCCGGCGTAATCAACACCGTGTACGGCGACGGCAGAGAGGTAATTACTCCCATCATTTCTTCAGGGAGAATCGATGTCCTCGCCTTTATCGGTTCCAGTAAGATGGCCGATATCCTGAAAAGTCAGCACCCGCAGCCCCACAGGCTGCGTTCGGTTTTAGGGCTGGAAGCGAAAAATCCCGCGATCGTGCTTCCTGATGCGGATATGGATCTCGCGGTCAGCGGAATGCATGAAGGGAAGCCTTTCATTTAATGGACAGCGGTGTACGGCGTTAAAGATAGTATTTGTCCATTCGCGGATCGCTGAGACTTTCTTGGGCGTTTTGCCGCTGAAATCAAAAAACTGAAATTCGGCATGCCATGGGATGAGGACGTAACGATAACCCCCTTGCCTGAACAGGATAAACCCGACTATCTTGCCGGACTTGTGGAAGACGCGAAACGGCATGGCGCCCGAATTGTGAATGAGCATGGCGGAGCGGTTAACATAACTTTTTTTTATCCGGCGTTGCTGTATCCTGTTACGCATCAAATGAGGATTTACCATGAAGAACAATTCGGTCCGGTTGTTCCTGTTGTTCTGTATGATAATATCGAAGAGCCGATACAGTACTGCATAGAATCAAGCTACGGACAACAGGCGAGCATTTTCGGGAACGATACCGGCGTGATCGCCAACCTTGTCGATGTCCTCGTGAATCAGGTCTGCAGGGTGAATATCAACAGTATGTGTCAGCGTGGTCCCGATATTTTCCCTTTTGCAGGAAGAAAGGATTCAGGAGAGGGGACTCTGTCTGTTTCGGATGCGCTGCGGGTTTTTTCGATACGGACGATCATTGCTGCCATGGAAATCGAATCGAACAGGGCGATCCTCGAAGAGATTGTGAACGGGAAGAGAGCTGACCCCTAAAGCTCTCCGGTTGCATATTGAAGACGGATGTTCGCCATCACCGCATCGTAGACCGCATTGTAGTAGTTATTGTAGCTCTTTGTCCGAAGCGTCTCTGCGTCAAGCACCTCGGTATTCGTTCCCACCCCTTCGCGATAACGGTCCTTCACTACCCTCAGGTTTTCTTCCGCCTGCTGGGTGGCTTCACGTGTCACTGCAATGCGGGTTTGCGTCTCCCCGACTTCAAGCCACGCCTGCCTTACCTGCAGCGTGATGATCGAGGCGGTATCTGATTGCACGTCACTTAATGATTCGGCCTTCTGCATCATGGCATTCGCGTTATTACGGATTACGCCCCCGTCAAAGATATCCCATTTAAGCCCTAAGGCTGCTGACCAGATATTTTCATAGAGCTGATATTTGTTCTGCTGATAGTTGTAACTGCCCATGAGCATAAGTTGCGGGCTTGTCGAGGAGCGGATGCTCTCCGCCTGCAAGCGCAGGGATTTTACCTGTGCAGACAGGGTGGCAAGCTCGGGCCGTTTTTGTAACGCGCTTGACGTTAAATCGTTGATATCCGGTTTCGATATACCGGCACCTACATCATCGATCATCACGGCCTGATCCAAAGGACGGTGAAGCAGCCTGTTGTATGAGGCATGAGCGATGTCCAGGGCATTGCGCGAGCGGATTGCCTGCTGGCGCGCGTCAGACAGCGCTACCTGGGCGGCGAGGAGATCGTTTTTCGCGACCACGCCCTCTTCAAAAAAATGTCCGACATCGCTTGCATGCGCCGTGAGGCTCGACACAGCGCTCTCGGCGACCTCAATGCCGCGTCTTGCCCGAAGGGACGCCACATAAGCTTCCGCCACGTTCAGCTTAATATCCGAAACAGTCTTTGTCTCCTCGTGCTGTGCTGCGCTGAGGGAGGCGCCGGCTGCATCGATACTGCTGCCGATGCGTCCGCTTGTGAACAAAGGCAGTGATGCCGTGGTGGTATAGGAAAGGCTTTTGTCTTCAGAAACCCGCATTTCCCTTATCTGTGCAACCGGAGAATCGATTACGGCGGTTGGAGCGTGATTCAGCATCGTATAAGTGCTTTCAATGGACAGACTCGGCAGTCGCGCAGATTTTGCCGCAGAGAGAGCAAATTGAGAGGAGTCCGTCATTTTACGGCTTGCCTGAAGGCGGTGATCAACAGAAAGCGCCGCATTCCACGCGTCGTTCAGGGTCTCGGCAAAAACGTATGATGGCGGCGTGGATAAAATGACAAAGGCGGAAAGAACAAAAGCTTTGATCACCGATTGAATAAAAGATATTTTGTTCATGGACCCCCGAAACCAGTATCTTCGAATACGCAAAAGCGTCCAATAAAGTCTAATGAACAGGAAAATTGTTGTCAACGATATTTTATTTCAGCGGAATGTCTGCTATAGTTCTTTATTGAGAGCGGCGAATTATTATATAATATAATATATTTATTAGGAGTTCATTAAAAAAGCCTCACACCCTCACCCTTGCCCTCTCCCATCAAATGAGAGGGGACTTAAGAATTGCCCCTCCCTTGACGGGAGGGGATTAAGGGGAGGGTGTTTAAATGTGGCTTTACTTATGAACGTATTAGTATATAAAAAATTATTGACCGGCTGCGCATAAAGATATATACGAAGATAAAAAGTGCATGAAATGACTGAACTTGAAGGTCCTCATCCCGAGATCATAAGCGTTTTGCTGGTTGAAGATAATGCGGCTGATGCCGGTTTAATCGGCGCACTTCTCGATGATGTTTTTGCCCCGGTTTTCGAATTGACGCATGTCACACAATTGAGTCACCTCCCGGAAGCGCTGTCCCGCAAACGTTTTGATGTAATTCTACTCGATCTTTCGCTTCCCGATGCGTATGGTATGGATACGGTTATGAGAACTCACCGTATCTCCCCAAATACCCCGATTGTCGTGATGAGCAACATGGGCGATGAAGAGATAGCCGTGAAAGCGGTACAGATGGGCGCTCAGGACTACCTGTTCAAGGGATCTGTCGACATCAACCTGCTGGTCCGGTCTGTCAGGTATGCGATAGAGCGGAAAAGAACGGAGATGATGCGTGAGGCCCTTCTTGATGAGCTCGATCAGCGCGTAAGAGAACGCACAAATGAACTCTTGCTCGCAAATGAGAAATTGCAGCAGGAAATTGAGGAGCGCAAGCGGGCTGAGCAGATGCTCCGGGAATCGGAAGAACAATTGAGGAGACTCTCTTATCAGCTGATGACAGCACAGGAAAAGGAACGGAAGCGAATCTCAAGGGAACTGCATGATGAACTGGGACAGTCTCTTACGATTATAAAAATGCGGCTGCGTTTTATTCAGGAGAACCTGATGCACGATCAGATTATCCCCAGGGAAGAATGCGAAAACAGCATGCTATACATCAACCAGGTCATCGAGAATATGAGGCGCCTTTCACAGGACCTGAGCCCGTCCGTACTTGAAGACCTCGGACTTACGGTTGCGCTCCGGTGGGCCATCAGCAATTTTACAAAAAATGATGATGTCCGGATAACGCACGATATTACGAACATCGATCAACTGCTTCCGGTCGACTCGCAGATCATACTCTACAGGATCCTTCAGGAGACCCTTACCAATATAGCAAAGCATTCCGGCGCCGCGCATGTATCTGTGGCGATCAGGGAACAGGAAGGCAGTATCTATTTTTCTGCAGAAGACGATGGAAAGGGATTCGATAGCGGACCTGCACTCACAAAGAGAACAACGCCCATGGGATTCGGATTAAAGACTATGGATGAACGGGTACGGATGCTTGGCGGAATACTAAGCGTCTGGAGTCAGGAAGGGAAGGGCACCAGGATATCGTTCAGCATACCGGCCGGATATGAAGGTGAGAGGGTATGAAATCCTGCCGCATTATACTGGCCGATGACCATGCCCTGATGAGGCAGGGGCTGAAGAGGATTCTCAGTGATATCGCCTGGCTTGATGTAGTCGGCGAGGCGAGGGACGGACTTGAACTTCTCCAGATGGTGAATGCAGTGTCCTGCGATCTGGTCATCCTCGACATTTCAATGCCGAACCTGCGCGGTATTGAAGCGATTCACGAGATTAAAGCGCGCTGTCCTGATGTGAAGATACTGGTGCTGACCATGCACAAGGAGAGCGAATATCTCCGTCAGGCTATCGCTGCCGGGGCAGACGGATATCTTCTGAAAGAAGATGCAGATGTGGAGCTTTTTTCCGCTATCGAAAAAATCAGGAAGGGGAAAATATACATCACTCAAAAGCTCTCCGAGGAATTGACTGACGATTGGGCGAGGATAAAAAGGGGAGATGCGAGGCCTCTTACGAACCAGGAGAAGCTGACTCTCAGGGAAAAAGAGGTGTTGAAGATGATCGCTGAAGGGAAGTCGAGCAAAGAGATTGCCTCAGCCCTTTTTATCAGCGCACGTACCGTAGACCATCACCGCGCGAATATTATGGAGAAACTGCAACTGAAAAAGACCGCAGATCTTGTTAAATATGCTATCGAAAAGGGATACGCTCTAAAGAGAGAAAAGGAGTATTGCTATGCTTTCTATATATTGATGAGAATGATTTTGGGTATAGGGATTGTCTTTTTTTTCGTTCAGGATATACCTGCCGACACCGGAGCAGCGCAACGGGAGCCGTCTGCCGGAAAGGTGGCAGGTCCTGAGCAACAATGGGGGATAACGATAAAAAGTGTTAGGATAACCGCAGCAGGACATATGATCGATTTTCGTTACCGCGTTATCGATCCTGATAAAGCAACAATGCTGCTTCGGAAGCAAAGCAAGGCATACATGGTGGACCAGAAGACGGGGACACAGCTTTCTGTCCCGAGAACGAGGATTGGCCCCTTGCGGCAGACCACGGTCAAACCAATGCCGAACCGTGATTATGCAATGCTTTTTACGAATCCTATGGGCTTGGTGAAGCCGGGGGATAAGGTCGCCGTTGTGATAGGCGATTTTAAGGCTGAGAATCTGATTGTGGAGTGACGGTGCGCAGTTCCCGTTCCTTCCAGATCATGAAGAGGACAGGATAGATCAGGAGTTCCAGCAGCGTCGATGTAACAATGCCGCCAACCATTGGTGCAGCGATCCTCTTCATAACGTCGGATCCTATCCCTGAACTGAAGAGAATAGGCAGGAGTCCGGCGATGATACACTTCACGGTCATGTGCTTCGGACGGATCCTTCTGACTGCACCGAACATGATCGCTTCTTTCAGGTCTTCTTGGTGTTCAATCTGCCTTCACGTTTCCACTGGTATGCGCAAGATCGAGATAGAGAAGCATGATAACCCCGGTCTCCGCGTCAATACCGGCCATTGCGATAATACCGATCCAGACAGCGGTGCTCAGTTGTAGTTAAGGAGATACAGGAGCCAAAAAGAACCTACGAGAGAGAACGGAACGGCAAGCAGGATGATCGCCGTTTTTGTAAGAGACTTTGTATTGAAATAGAGTAAGAGAAGGATGAGACGATGGTCAGAGGAATTACCAGTTTCAGCCGTTCACGCGTCTTGAGGAGGTACTCAAAGTCGCCACTCCAGAGAATCTGATAACCGGCCGGAATATTCACCGAAGAAATCTTTTTCCGGGCCTGTATCCATATATCCCTGGATATCGCTTCCCGTATAGTCGATATAGATGTAGGCAGTCAGGAATCCCTCGTCGCTTTTTACCACACTCGGACCCTTCACAACACTGATATCTGCGAGTTCGGAAATAGGGACCATCGATGAACCCCTGAACACATCGCTGACAGGATTCGAAATGACCGGGGTATAGGGCAAAGGGACAAGAAGGTTCCTGATCGACTCAGTGTCGTCACGCAGTTCCCTCGCATATCTGACGTTCACGGGATACCGCTCACGCCCCTCGACGGTCGTCGTAAGGTTCAGTCCGCCGGCAGCAGACTGAACGATATCGAGAACATCAGCGACCTTAAGGTTATAGCGGGCTGCCAGCTTCCCTGTTCTAGCACGT
>CAVRAA010000006.1:0-367568 GCA_963718855.1 uncultured Nitrospiraceae bacterium
CGCAGGAGAAAAAGCCGCTATTGAAGAGGCGATTGAAAGCTGCAAGTCTGCGGCGCTAAGAGGGCCGTAGCACTGGCAGTTAGTGTGCCGTCGCATTGCAGGTTGATGATCCCAGCATCTGAAAGGCTTGCTGCATTGCTCGATAGCGTTCACCTCAAAAATCCTGTCATCCCATTGGTCAACAACGCGGATGCAGCGCTTCTGAATGATGTTGAAAAAATAAAAGCATCACTCGTCCGCCAGCTCAGCAGCCCGCTTCTGTGGGAGGATTCGATAAAGGAGATCGCAGCTTACGGAGTCGATGTCTTTATCGAAGCAGGACCGGGAAAGGTACTCACCGGTCTTATAAAAAGGATCGTCCCGGAGAAAAAGGTTTTGAATGTTGAGGATACAAAAAGTATGGAAGCCGCATTATCATTTCTTTAGCATGAAATTGTTTAAATCATAAAAGGGAGCAGATATATGACGATAAAATCTTTTTTGTCCCTGTTGTTTGCATGTATGACATTAGTTACGATAAGTGCAGGCGAGGGTTACTGTGCAGAAAATATTCACTGGGAGTTGACAGTTGGACCAGGGCTCAATGTTGACGGCAACCATACCAGTCAGATTCTCATTGCCCCTGCCATATCTCTGCAAAGTCCGAAACAATGGCTGAAGTATCGCATCGAGGCGGACCTTGAACTTATTGACAGCGATGGCCGGATAACCGCTGTCATAGGTGCGGCCCCGTTTCTCAGATTTTACCTGCTGAAGGGAGAAAATAAACCGTTTTTCGAAACAGGGGCAGGCGTAAATGTGATCAGCCGCAATGTTACCGGGGACAAGAATTCCGGAGGCGCGTTCATTTTTAGCGTTATGGGAGGTGCAGGATATGAATTTACGCTGTATGAAAGACCCGTCGCAGTTTCATGCAGATTCAGGCATATCTCAAACGCTTGTCTCTATCCTCATAATGAAAGCATTAATAATGTGTATTTGCTCTTCTCCATAGGGCTTTGATGCAGGAGCATATCAACAGGTTCATTCGGTATCTTGAGGTGAGAGAGGGGTATCGGCCCACACAGTGAGGGCGTACAGGAAAGACCTTGAGGAATTTTCCGCGTATGCGGATGCGAAGCCGGAAACCATGGACCTGATCGATATCCGCAGCTTTATTGCCGGACAGATCAATAAAGGCCTCAGTAAAATAACAGTGAGCAGAAGACTTTCGAGCATCAGATCATTTTTTAAATATCTCCACCGGGAAGGATATATAACGGCAAACCCCGCAAAGCTCGTCTCGAATCCGAAAATCCCGAAGATGCTCCCCCGGTATCTTTCTGTAGACGATGTCTTCTCGCTTATCGAAAGCCCTGAAGGCATAGGGTTTGCACCAGTGAGGGACAGTGCCATCCTTGAGTTGCTCTATTCGAGCGGTCTGAGGGTGAGCGAACTCTCAGGACTCAATGTCGATGATCTCAATATCAGGGAGTCTCTCGTAAAGATCAAAGGGAAGGGGAAAAAAGAGCGAATCGTGCCGGTGGGGTCGAAAGCGGTCGGCGCCATTAAATCATATCTGGTGGAACGGATGCTGCGCAGAAGCAGGGACAAGGCTTTGTTTCTTAACAGAATGGGAACACGTTTGACAGACAGGGGTGTCAGACGTATAGTAGTAAAATACGCTAGGGCTTCTTCGATGACCGGCCATGTGGGGCCTCATGTATTGCGGCACTCGTTTGCAAGTCATTTGCTGCAGGGAGGCGCAGACCTGAGGGTCATCCAGGAACTTCTTGGGCACGCATCGCTCTCTACTACTCAGAAGTATACGCATCTGGATATCACGCATTTAATGGACATATACGATAAGGCGCATCCGCTGGCAAATAAAAAGTGAGCAGGTAAAGAAAGGCATTCTATGATCAAAGGAACGACGATACTCTGTGTACGACGCAACAGCAAGGTTGCCATAGGAGGAGACGGCCAGGTTACCATGGGCAGCACTGTCCTGAAACAAAACGCCAGGAAGATACGGACGATGTATAATGAAAAAGTCATCGCCGGTTTTTCCGGCGCAACGGCTGATGCATTCACCTTATTCGAAAAGTTCGAGGGAAAGCTTGAAACGTACCGGGGAAACATCACCAGGGCTGCTGTCGAACTTGCAAAAGACTGGCGAACGGACAAGGTTTTAAGGAGGCTTGAAGCATTATTGATCATTGCGGATGCGGAGCATACATTTATCCTTTCGGGGAACGGCGACGTAATCGAACCTGAAGACGGGATTGCGGCAATAGGTTCAGGCGGCCCGTTTGCCCAGGCAGCAGCGCGGGCGCTGATGGACAATACAGACTTTTCAGCAAAGGATATTGTTGATAAGGCAATGAATATTGCGGCCGGCATCTGCATCTACACGAACACAAATATTACTATCGAGGAGCTCCATGGATAATCTTACGCCGAGAAAGATCGTCGAAGAACTCGACAAATACATCATAGGACAGCACAAGGCAAAGAAGGCCGTTGCCATTGCCATGAGGAACAGATGGAGAAGGCAGCAGCTTTCTCCTGAGCTGAAAGATGAAGTGCTGCCGAAAAATATCATCATGATCGGTTCTACCGGCGTCGGCAAGACCGAGATAGCGCGGAGGCTTTCACGACTCGCGCATGCGCCGTTTGTGAAGGTCGAGGCTTCGAAGTTCACCGAGGTCGGGTATGTTGGCCGTGATGTTGAATCAATGATCAGGGATCTTACTGAATTGTCGATCGGCATGGTGAAGTCGGAGCATGTCGAAAAAGTCCAGGAAAAGGCAAAAACGCTTGCAGAAGAGGGTCTCCTCGATCTGCTCCTCCCTGCGCCGAGAACGGCGAGGGGGACCGGAACTGAAGAGGAAGAGCGGGAAAAGCACCGGGAAACACGTGAGAGGTTGCGCGCTCAACTCAAGGAAGGAAAACTCGACAATAGATATGTGGACATCGAGGTGAAGGAAAAGGTCATGCCGTTCGGTGTTGTATCGAATGTCGGACTGGAAGAACTCGAGATCAATCTGAAAGAGATGCTCGGAAATTTTATGCCCGAGAAAGCGAAGAGAAGAAAAGTGAAAGTGCCCGAGGCCATGGCCATCATGGTCCAGGAAGAGGCAAATAAGCTTATCGATATCGAGAAAGTAACGAAAGAAGCAATCGGACGTGTCGAACAGGCGGGAATCGTATTCATCGACGAAATCGACAAGATAGCGAGCAGGGGGCATGCATCTCATGGTCCCGATGTCTCACGCGAAGGCGTTCAGAGAGACCTTCTGCCGATTGTCGAAGGGACAACGGTATCGACGAAGCACGGGCCGGTGAAAACAGATCATGTCCTTTTTATTGCAGCGGGCGCGTTTCATATGACAAAGCCGTCCGACCTTATTCCAGAGCTTCAGGGAAGGTTCCCCATTCGGGTTGAGCTTGAAGCGCTCGGAAAGGATGAATTCGTGCGGATACTGACAGAGCCTCACAATGCCCTCATTAAACAGTACACCGCCCTCCTTGCTACAGAAGATGTGACGCTGAAGTTTACAGAGGATTCGGTTGATGAAATCGCCGATATCGCTGCCTACGTCAATGAAAAAACGGAAAATATCGGAGCGCGGAGACTGCATACAGTGCTCGAAAAACTTCTCGAAGATATCTCCTTCGAGGCCCCGGAGAAGAAGAACGGCAAGCTCACGGTAGATAAAAAGTACGTGAAAGAGAAGCTGAGCGAAATCGTCAAAGACGAGGATTTGAGCAGGTATATTCTGTAATGTGCACATTGTTTCTTGTGAGAAACCGGCATATGGGCATCTCTCCTCAGCGAGTCGCCGGGGCGACAAAACCCTGCTGATGCAGAATTAGGGTTTTGTTCGATATGTTTTTGCATTGTAGAATACGACTGGTGCAATTGAAATGTTTCCGCTTACAAAGGTGCTGCTACCAGGATTTTGCTGCCCATATGCCGGCTTAAAAACAGGCCGCCGGGTCGCACTCCTGCTCTGTTCTCTCTTTATTCTCTCCTCCTGCGCATCGATCGATTATGAAGACTATTCACAATCGTATGACGATTCCGAGTATGCCGTTGCCTCATGGTACGGGAGGGAATTACATGGACGGCGGACGTCTTCCGGACAACGATTTGACATGCACGACTTTACCTGTGCACATAGGACGTATCCGTTCGGCACAAAGCTGAAGATTACGAATATCGCAAACGGAAAGACTGTGGAGTGCGTAGTCAATGACAGAGGGCCTACTTCGAAAGAGAGAGATATAGACCTCTCTTATGCTGCGGCAAAAAAAATCGGCATTGTGGGAAAAGGGTACGCAAAAGTAAGGATTGAATACGTGGGGGAACATGCCGGTCCTTCCGAGGATTGATGGTACCGATGCGTACGAAGCGACATGATGAATGTGGTAAACTTTCAGCAGTATACCTGACAAGAAAGGAATAATGGAACTATGGAAATTAACGGAAAAACACGGATCACAGGCCTCTTCGGCTATCCGGTAGAGCATACACTGTCACCGGCAATGCATAATGCTGCATTTAGGGCTCTCGGCATTAATTACTGTTACGTCCCTTTTCTCGTCCACCCCGATTCCCTTGAGAACGCTGCCCGGGGAATAAAGGCCATGAACTTTGCGGGAGTGAATGTGACCGTCCCGCACAAGGAAAAAGTCATCCCCTTTCTCGATGAGGTCAGCGAAGAGGCGTCTTTTATCGGAGCAGTCAATACCATCGTACATTCCGGGGGAAGGCTCTCGGGATATAACACAGACGGGAGAGGATTCATGCAGTCCCTGGCGGAGAAGGGCATTTCGATGGACGGCAGGGACGTGGCAATTATCGGCGCAGGCGGCGCTTCAAGGGCGATAAGTTATTATATCTGCCAAAAGTCGAAGTCTCTCTCTCTCTTTGATATCGATGCACATAAGGTGGGGAAACTCGTCAGTGATTTGAGACAGGTAAATGATTCGGTCTCTGTTCTAGAAGACCTCTCCGGCATCGGCAGATTCCCCATTGTCATTCAGGCAACTCCCCTGGGTTTAAAAGAGGGAGACCCTTTGCCTTTTGACACCGCAAAATTGGGAAAAGATCAGACGGTGTGCGATCTCATATACAAAAAAACACGTCTTCTTGCGAAGGCTGAGGAGACAGGATGCGTAACCCTCAATGGACTCGGTATGCTTTTATGGCAGGGCGTGTTTGCTTTTGAGCTTTGGACAGGGGTAAAACCCGATGTCGCGATCATGCGTAACGCCTTGTTATCCCACGGAGAATGATTGGGCAATATGCCCTGATCTTATGGCAAAAAGCCGTCTCTCAGAGGCGGATATCTGTATAAAAACATATAATTTCATTATGTTATGGCTTGGCATTGCTTTTGCTTTGTGTGATGTGCAGAGTACGATGTGTGAATATCGGATATGGCGGGATGTGCAAGCCGGATATTTTAATGTCTTATGGAACGGAAAAAGGTAAAAATCGCAAGGAGGTGAAATATGAAAGAAGAGAGGATAAGCAGTAAACTCTGGAAGGTTGTCGAATCCAATGGGATCGATCGAAGGGATTTTCTGAAATACTGTGCCGCGACAGCAGCGTTGTTCGGTCTTTCAGAATTTGAATTCACGACAAAGGTGGCACACGCATTGGAAAAGACTTCCGGGAAACCGCCGGTTATGTGGCTTGAAGGACTTAGTTGTACGGGATGTACCATCTCGTTCACGCAAAGCCTCAATCCGCCGGTCTCCCAGATTATTCTGGACAAGATATCTCTCAGGCATCACGAGACTATTATGGCCGCTTCGGGACATCTTGTTGACGATGTATATGATGAGACCGTGAAAGCCGGAGGATATATCCTGATTGTGGAAGGAGCAATCCCGTCGGCGGATGACCGGTTCTGTATGGTCGGCGGACGTCCATTCAGAAAACTCGTGGAGGATGCGGCAAAGAAAGCGACGGCGGTTCTCGCTGTCGGGGCATGCGGCGCATTCGGCGGAATACCGCGCACAACCCCGAGTAAGGGGATCGCGGTGAGTGAAGCCCTGAAAAAAGCAAAGATCAATACGCCTGTCATCAATATTTCGACGTGCCCTGTGCATCCGGACCATCTTATAGGCACAATTCTCTATGTGCTGGTAACCGGGAAACTCCCGGAACTCGATTCGAACGGCAGGCCTGCGATGTATTTCGGCGATACCCGTCTGCTTCACGATAACTGCAGACGCCGTGCGCATTTTGATGCCGGTGAATTTCTGAAAGACTGGAACGATCCCAAACAGAAAGACTGGTGTCTTTTCCAGAAAGGCTGCAAGGGACCGATGGTGAATGTGGACTGTTCTATCCGCAGATGGAACGACGGCATCAACTTCTGCCTTGATTGCGGAGGTGTCTGCCAGGCCTGCGGAGACCCGAGTTTCTATGAGAAAGTGACGCCGTTATATACCGCTGAAAGCGAGGCTTCAAAACAGATATGGGCAATGAGAGAAGCCGGCTACTATCAAAGAGAAGAAAGCTAGGGAGGTGACGAGAAATGGCGAAGAAAATTGTTGTTGATCCGATCACACGGATTGAAGGTCATCTGAAAATAGAAGTCGAAATCGAAGACGGGAAAGTGAAGAATGCATGGAGCAGTGGCACAATGGCCCGTGGTTTTGAGGCATTGCTCACCGGCAAAGATCCGAGAGATGCGTCGTATATCACGAGCCGGTTCTGCGGTGTCTGCTACAGCGTACATCAACTGGGTTCTGCGCGGGCACTTGACGCGGCATTCGGCGCGAAGGTTCCGTGGGGTGGAGAACTCATCAGAAACCTCGTGATGGGCGCCCAGTACATCTATGACCATGTGATCCATTTTTACCAGTTAAGCGCACTCGACTATATCGATATCATGGCAATTGCCGACTACAAGGGCAAGGATAAAGAACTGCTGGCGGTGAAAGACAAGATCATCGGTCTGGTAACGTCGAAAGACACCTATCCGCTGACCCCCCGCTATGAACCCGATGCGTTTACGGTGAAAGATCCGGATATTGTCATCAGCGCCGTGAAGCACTACCTCGACGCCTTAAAGATGCACGCGAAGGCAAGAAATATGGGCGCGATCTGGGGAGGGAGGACCCCGCACTACCAGAATATCGTTGTCGGAGGCGTTACCTCTTTACCTGACGTCAACCAGGTTGCCCGTTTCCGCTCGATGCTGGATGAACAGGCCAAATTCGTTAATGAGGTTTATATCCCGGACGTCCTTGCTTTTGGTACAGGACCGTTATGGCCCCTGGCTACCATGGGAGTGGGCGGCGGCCATTACAATTATATGTCTTACGGTGATTTCAAGAAGGATGAGGCAGGAAAAAATCTGGTCTTTCCCGCCGGCATTATCATGGGACTAAACCCGGCAAACATCAAGGTCGATGCGGTAGATCCCGGAAAGATTACCGAGTCGGTGAAATATGCATGGTACAAGGAGAATAAACCGGTGCATCCATACAACGGCGAGCAGGTCTTCAATCTGGACAAGAAGGATGCCTACTCGTTTGTGAAAGCGCCACGCTACAACGGCAAGCCGGTCGAAGTCGGGCCTTTGGCGAGAATGATCATCGCAAAGAACCCGGCGGTGCTCGATCTGGTGAGCAAAGGCGCCAAACCGGGAGCGGTTGCGCGACACGCTGCACGTGCGGTGGAGACAAAACTGGTTGTCGACGCATGCTACACCTGGATTGATCAGCTGCTCACAGAAATGACCAAACCGGGATTCAAAATTCATGACACCGACCACTGGGACCCACCGGAAACCGCTATGGGCGCGGGGTTTTCCGAACCCCCGAGGGGTGCGCTCGGACACTGGATCAAGATCAAGGACAAGAAGATTGAGAATTACCAGGCTGTTGTGCCTTCGACATGGAACGCTTCGCCCAGGTGCGAAAACGGAATACGCGGGCAGTATGAAGAAGCCCTTATAGGGGCGCCGGTTCCTGACCCGAAGAATCCGGTGAACGTTGTACGCATCATCCGTTCCTTTGATCCATGCCTTGCGTGTGCGGTCCACATCATCGATCCGCAAACGAATGAAATCAGAAAATTCGTTATCGAATAACGCTGCAAACGAAACGGGAGTAATCCCCCCCGCCCCTCCTTTGGTAAAGGAGGGAAGGGGGGATTTGTTATCACATAATTCCGAATCGTCTTCAGATCAGCTTTCCTATGAGGGTGAGGATATCTCCTCTCCAAAAACCGTTATCCTGGGAGTCGGAAATGTGCTGCTTTCGGATGAAGGGATTGGTGTGCATGTTGTAAACGAACTTTCGACAATGGAACTTCCTCCTGGAGTATCGGTTGTCGAAGGCGGTACGGACGGCTTCCGGCTCCTGAACATCATCACCGAAACAGACCGCCTGATTGTTATCGATGCGGTGAAAGGCGGGGCAGATCCCGGTTCCATTTACCGCTTCAATGTCGATGATGTAAAAAATGTCCCGTCCGGTTTCAGGACGTCTGTCCATCAGGTCGGCATACTCGAAGTAATCGACCTTTCAGGCCTCATCGGCAAAACACCGAAAACAACAATAATCGGGGTAGAACCGAAATCCCTAGAAATGAGCCTCGAACTCACGCCTGAAATCAAGGCGAAAATTCCGAGGATTATCGAGATTGTTTTCGAAGAGCTGAAGCAGGGCTGAATTACCTACGCCTCATAATTCGATTTGCTTCTAATTCAAATTTGTTGTGCATTATTGAATAGTCAATACTACCGATGAACAATATCCGGCAACGCCAACAGTGTAGGGGCGCCCCCTGTGGGTGCCATTTATTCAGGGTGAAAGACGCATGATAATCGTATAAGTGACAACGAGGGAAGAATCCGTTCTGAACGAAAACATTGTAACCTTCCTCTGAATTTAATAGACTGTAATGAGAAGTCAAAAAAAATATGAAAGAGGAGGTATCGGATATGGCGGACAATATCAGGAAGGTGGCATATTTTGCGATGGATATTCCGAACAAGCCGGGTGAGGGGGCACGTGTGTTGGCAGCGTTGGCAGCGGCAGGGGTGAACCTGCTGGCATTTTCAGGGTTCCCGAGCGGCAGGAAAGCTCAGCTCGATTTTATCCCCGAGGATGTTGCGGTGTTCAAGAAGGCTGTCAAGGCAGCAAAGATCAAGACACGCCCTCAGAAGTTCGGGTTCCTGGCCCAGGGGGATGACCGGAAGGGCGCCGTGGCCGGCCTGCTCAAAACACTTGCGGCCAAGGACATTAATGTTACGGCCATTGACGCTGTGTCGGCTGGCGCAGGCCGCTATGCTGCGATTTTCTGGGTCAATCCCAAGGATATAAACAAGGCTGCAAAAGCACTTGGTGCACGGTAAACACATTTCCCCGTCAATTTGTAGTCCGATATATAACGAAGAGCATGCCGAAACCGGCATGCTCTTCGTTATATATTATCCTGAAGCAAAGCAATTGGAGATTCCTGGAAGATAAACGACGCTCGATGAGCGTGAGCGAGACGGAGATGCTAAGAGAAAAAAGATTAATGCAAAGCAAATGCAGGGATGCCATTGCGCTTAACAGGAAGCGATTGTCAAAAGATGTCGAGATTGTATTCATCGGCACTAATCGCTGGATGCCTGATAAATGTATGTGGACTATCGAAAAAAAGTTATTCAGAAAAAATATTGCTATTGTTTTCCCGTTCCCTGAGCTGTCTGCCTCAATCTGTCATATTTTTGTCGGGACAAGCGATAGTCATCTATGTTTCATTCACCTGACACCGCTTACCTCTCTTTTCCGGGAATCAACGAGTGAACTGGAAAAAATAATATCAAACCTTGCTGACATAACCGGCGAGAACCACTGCTGGCATTTTCAGGTCTATTTTTTTGCTGACAATGACAATGAATTGAAATTCAGAAATTGTATTGCACAGGTATTAGGGAGGGAAAATGTGGACTATATTGCCATGAGCCCCAAGGGTTACCGACAAGGCGAAATAAATCTGCTTTATCATATGAATGAAATGTATTATTCAACACAAAATACGAATTTGCTCATTGCTCACACAGATGCTTCCTCTATAGGGTCATATAATACAATCCCTATTGATGCCTATGAATAGATAACTTCAGATCGCGCTATCCTTTGCAATAACTAGAACCTATCTCAAAATGAGTTTCCTGTGTTTTTTTGTCATTCCGGGCTTGACCCGGAATCCAGTGACTTTGCCGTTATACTATTTGAAAACAAAGAATGATAAAGTACAATTTAGAATAGTAACGTCGCTGGATACCGGCTTTCGCCGGTATGACTTAATTTTGAGATAGGTTCTAGTACCCTTTATGAACCCTCGCGCTTTTCTGGTATGTTCAATCAGAACAGTATCGTTCAACCAACAGCGCCGGATAGGGTATAATGCAATTAATGACGAAGATCAGCAAGATTACGGTCGTTCTTATCTTCTTCTCCGTACTGATCGGCATGCTCGGAGGTTTTCTCTACTGGACGGTGGCTGATCTGCCGAGCGTAAAACTTCTCGAAGAATACACTCCGATGGAATCTTCAATGGTGTATTCAAGCGACGGGCAGCTGCTGACCGAACTCTATCTCGAACGCAGGACGTTCATCCCGTACTATCAGATCCCGGACCATGTGAAAAAAGCGTTCATTTCCGTTGAAGACGTCAGATTCTACCGGCACCCCGGAGTCGATGTAATCGGCATACTGCGCGCTCTGTGGCATGATATCAAGGCAGGAGGTATTGTCGAAGGAGGGAGCACTATCACGCAGCAGCTTGCGCGCATGCTTTTTCTGGAGTCCGACAAAAGTATAAAAAGGAAGATCAAGGAAGCGGCGCTTTCTCTGATGATAGAGAAGCACTATACCAAGGACGAGATACTCGGGATGTATCTCAACCAGGCATATTTCGGCACCCGCGCGTATGGGATCGAGGCCGCAGCGCAAACCTATTTCGGAAAACCGGTCAAAGACCTTACTGTTGCGGAAGCGGCGCTCCTCGCCTCTATGCCCAAGGCTCCGTCGGTCTATTCCCCCTTTAAAAATCCAGTCAAGGCAGAAGAGAGGAGGGCGATTGTCCTTCAACGGATGCGGGAAAATAATTTTATTGATGAGAATCAGTACCGCGAAGCTGAGAGCACTCCTCTTCCGGCTGCGCCTTTTTTCAGAAAGTATAATGCGCCGTATTTCATTGAGATGCTACGGCAGATTCTTGAAGATAAATACGGCAAAGCGCTCTATACAGCGGGATATAAGATCTATTCAACGCTTGATTTCAGAATGCAGCAGATCGCGGAGGAGGCAGTAAAGGCCGGACTCTCCTCGATAGAAAAGAGAGACAGGCAGGGGGTTGAAGCTGCGCTGATCGCCGTAGATGTGAGAACAGGCCATATAAAGGCAATGGTCGGTGGCTCCAACTTCTGGAGGAACCAGTTCAACAGGGCGACACAGGCCCTACGACAGCCCGGCTCCGCATTCAAGCCGTTTGTCTATATGACGGCAATCGAAGAGGGAATGACGTCTGAAGATTGGATCAGCGATTCCCCGATATCGTTTCCCGGCGCCAGGGCCGGACAGCGATGGAGCCCCCGTAATTATGACGGCAAATACTACGGGAGCGTCACGATGAGGACCGCGCTCGCTAAATCACTTAATGCTGCAACGATACGGCTCGCGGCCCATGTGGGGATCGAAAATGTCATCGAAATGGCGCAACGGCTTGGGATACGCAGCACCCTTCAGCCATATCTCCCGCTCGCACTTGGCGCTTCGGATGTGACCCTTGCGGATATGGTGTTTGCGTATTCGGCATTTGTTTCGGGGTTCAGGCCGAAGCCGGTTTTCTATGAGCGGATAGTCAATAGAGACAGCGTCGCCGTCGAAGAGACGGAACCGTTGCTCGAAGAACTCTTGGCCGAAGAAGACATCAATGAAATAAAAATCCTCCTTAAGGCTGTCGTAGATGAAGGCACCGCGACAAAGGCGAAAGAACTCCAAAGGCCTTTGTACGGCAAGACCGGAACGACGAACGATTATACCGATGCATGGTTCATAGGGTTCGACGACAGGCTTGTGGTCGGAGTGTGGGTTGGCAGGGACAACCACAAACCGATCGGTCCGAAAGAAACCGGCGCGAGGGCAGCGCTGCCGATATGGATCGATTTTATGAGAAAAGCGCCTCTACAAACTCTTTTGGATCAAAATCCCTGAGGTCGTCGAGCCCTTCCCCGACTCCGATGAGTCTTACGGGAATGCCGAGCCCTTTTCTGATCGCGAAAATAATTCCGCCTTTTGCCGTTCCGTCGAGTTTTGTCAGCGCGATGCCGGTAACGCCGCTCACTTCATTAAATAATTCCGCCTGCCTGAGGGCGTTCTGACCAGTCGTGGCGTCCACGACAAGGAGTATCTCATGCGGCGCTCCCGGCAATGCCTTGTCGATCGACCTCTTCACCTTTTTCAGCTCTTCCATGAGGTTGCTTTTAGTATGAAGCCTTCCGGCAGTGTCGATGATGACCACATCAATGCCCCTGCTCCGCGCCGCTACCACCGCGTCATAGGCCACTGCAGCGGGATCAGAGTCCTTTTGATGTTTTACGAACTGGGTGTCCGCCCTTTTGGCCCATATTTCGAGCTGTTCAATCGCCGCTGCCCTGAACGTGTCCCCGGCGGCCAGAAGGACTGAAAGTCCCTGAGAACGGAAACGGCTCGCAAGCTTTCCTATCGTGGTCGTCTTGCCGACCCCGTTTACGCCGACGGTGAGGATAACGAAGGGTTTGCTGCCGAAGACCACAAGCGGCTGTGGTTCGCCGAGGACAGCAGTCATCTCATGTTTCAGCAATTCTTTTACGGAAACGGCGTCGTTCGCCTCACCGCTCTTCGCTTTTTCCCTTAGAACCGTCATGATTTCAGACGAGGCTTTTGTGCCGACGTCTGACATGATCAAGATCTCCTCAAGTTCCTCCAGTGTCTCTTCATCGATCTTCCTGCCGGTAAATACCGACTCTACTTTGTCGATGAAACTCTTCCTTGTTTTTGTGAGGCTTTCCTTCAGGCGGTCAAAAAAACCCATTCATCCTCCCTTTCAGTAAACAGTATTTAATTGTAATTATTATCGCCGGGAATTATCAATCGCGAATCGAGCGACACGACCCACTTTCTGAAGCCGGCTAAACTACCTTTTTCTGAGTACGAAGAACCGCATAAGAAAAGCGGCATAATTGCTGTTTTCACCAAAATCAAGGGCGAGGCTTCCGCTCCGTCTTCAGCCTCGTAAAGATTACCCGTGACCCGGCTTCAGAAAGTGGGTCGTGTCGATGCGGTAGATTATAGTGAACAGCATGGCTCCGCGTATTGTTTTTTCAGGGGCAATGATTATAATAATGACATACATTACGCTGAACGGAGGATGAACAGCAATGCTTAAGAAGAAAAAGAGGTATGTCGTCGCTGTTGTGGGTGCGACAGGGGCTGTCGGCAATGAGATGATCAAGACTCTCGCCCAGAGGAATTTCCCGGTTGAAACCCTGCGGCTTTTTGCTTCCGAGAGATCAGTGGGGAAGACCCTCGGATTTAACGATAAAGAGATAGCTGTCGAGGCTCTCACAGATACCTCATTCAAGGGTATCGATATCGCCCTTTTTTCCGCAGGTGCCGAGAGGTCCAAAACATGGGCTCCGGTAGCGGCGAAATCAGGCTGTGTCGTGGTGGACAATTCAAGCCAGTGGAGGATGGACCCGGAAGTACCTCTCGTTGTCCCCGAGGTGAACCCTCATGACCTGAAAAAGCATAAGGGCATCATCGCCAACCCGAATTGCTCGACGATACAAATGGTGGTTGTACTGAAACCGATACATGACGCAGCGAAGATAAAACGGGTAGTAGTTACGACCTTCCAGGCTGTTTCGGGCACAGGGCAAAAGGCGATAAACGAACTCATGCAGCAGACCACCGACCTGCTGAATTTCAAGGAAGTTCAGTGCAATGTCTATCCGTATCAGATAGCGTTTAACGTTCTTCCCCATATCGACGCATTTCTCGAAAACGGCTATACCAAAGAAGAGATGAAGATGGTCAACGAAACGAGAAAGATCATGGGAGACAACTCGATACGCCTGACAGCGACAACCGTCCGCGTGCCGGTTTTCAGGAGTCATTCCGAGAGCCTGAACATAGAGACAGAAAAGAAACTGAACCCCGACGAAGTCAGGGCCATCCTCTCGCAGGCGCCCGGCATCATCGTCTACGACGCGCCTGGGAAGAACATTTATCCGGTCCCGCTTCATGTGGCAGGAAAGGATGAAACCTATGTCGGAAGGATCCGCGAAGACGAATCGATCGAAAACGGGATCAACATGTGGATCGTTGCCGACAACCTGCTGAAGGGCGCTGCCCTCAATGCCGTCCAGATAGCGGAAAAGCTGATCGAAACGGCGTAATGCTGAATGCCGACTGCATTATAAGCGCTGACTACGTCCTCCCTATGGATGAATCGCTCTCCGTTCTCAGGAATGGCGCTGTTGCTATCCGGGATACGAAGATATCCGATATCGGCGAATCAGCAGATATCCTGAAAAGGTATCGCACTGAGCAGCATATTCAAAAAACTGACTGTATCCTGCTGCCCGGCCTGATCAATACCCACACGCACGCCGCGATGGTCTACTTCCGGGGCATTGCCGATGACCTGCCGCTGAATGATTGGCTGAATAAGCATATCTGGCCTGCTGAGAACAGGTGGCTGGGCCCTGAGTTCATATCCGACGCAATCGGGCTTGCCTGTCTTGAGATGCTGAAAGGCGGCATTACTGCGTACAACGATATGTATTTTTTCGAAGACGAAGCAGGCAAAGTCACAAAAAAAATGGGGATGCGGGCGGTGCTCGGTTCGGGCATACTCGATTTCCCTTCGCGGTCGGGTTCCGGCCCGGACGAGTATATCGCGAATGCCGTATCGCTTATCGAGACATGGAAGGGAGATGATCTGATTGTTCCCTGCATTGCGCCCCACGCGCTTTATACCTGCGGGCCGGAGACTCTCAAGAGGGCAAAGGCTGTAGCAGAAAAGTATGATATACCGGTCCATATCCACCTTTCAGAGACAGAATGGGAGGTGAGGGAGGTGATGGCCAGGTATGGGAAAAGACCCGCTGAATACCTTGAGTCCCTTGGGTTTCTCGACGAGACGGTCCTCGCCGCGCACTGCATATGGATGGAGGACAATGAAATTGAGCTGCTCGCAAAAAGAAAAGTCGGCGTTTCTCACTGCATGGAGAGCAACCTGAAACTTGCGTCGGGATTTGCTCCTGTTGCAACCATGATCATGCAGGGGGTAAAGGTATCATTCGGCACCGATGGCGCTGCGAGCAATAATGACCTGAACATTATAAGTGAAATGTCCACTACCGCAAAAGTGCATAAGGCCCTTTCACAGAATCCGACTGTTCTCGATGCAAAGACTATACTCCTCATGGCAACGCGATGGGGAGCTGAGGTCCTTGGCCTCGGCAATAAAACAGGAAGTCTTGAAAAAGACAAGGCAGCAGATATGATATCCATTAATATCAATAAACCGCACCTGACTCCTCTCTACGATGTCTATTCCCATATCGTTTATGCTGTGATGGCATCGGATGTTGATATGGTTATGGTGAACGGAAAAGTCCTGGTGAACAGCGGCAGGCTTATGACCGCAGACGAATCAGAAATTCTTCACAAAGCCCGTATGTGGGGTGAGAAGATTAAAGCGGCTGATAAGCAATAAGCGTTTTTTGCGAGCACGCTGTTCTGATTTTATTATATTGACTTATTGCATGGGGCGTGATATTATATTTATAAGATTTTAGAGGTTTTTGCGTTCACAGAGGGCCACAAAGACTTTTAGCTTTGTGACCTTTTTTTTTGAGTTCTTCTGAAATTTTAATTTTAGAGATGAGGAGGTAAACAAAATGACACAAGGAACAGTGAAGTGGTTCAACGATAGCAAAGGTTTTGGCTTTATTACTGCTGAAGACAATACTGATGTTTTTGTACACCATACATCCATCCAGGGCAGCGGCTTTAAAAGCCTTGCCGAAGGTGACAACGTCAGCTTTGATACCGAACAGGGCCCGAAGGGTCCCAAGGCAATCAACGTAGTCAAACTGTAATTAATTGGAAAAGGCTCCCTCTTTTAGGGGGAGCCTTTTTCTTTGATAAGAACGGGAGGAACATGAATAATAATAAGCATGCAGCGATGATGGAGCGGAAGCAGGAGTTAATGCAGCTGAAATCTGACGCAGGCTTTATAGCGACACACTATCCTGAGGTTACAAATATCGACATGAACATGACCTATAACCAGAAGGGGACAAGACCGATACTCCGGACCATTCATTTCACTCCCAGCAGCCATGCTTTCTTTGTGGTGAATTGCCTTAGAAAAGACTGTGTTGACGGGGGGTTTGATCTCACCCAGGTCATAACCACGATGATCAAAAACCACAGAGCGGAAGTAAAAGGAACACTTATCTGCAAAGGCACAGATCCTTCCACCAGTCATTCGGATATTGCTTATGAGGTTGCAATACAGTACACGTAAGTTGTAGTCCTTTCAGGCTGCTATAGTATAACGATAGCGGCATCTCTCAGACAAAGTCAGTTCCCAAAGTTTTAAGCGTATTCAAAACCGGCATCTTTTCAATCGGCAGGCAGCATAATGATGATCTGGCAGTTTCTCTCCATTTCCTCAATGTGCAACAGTGGGGAAATGGAGAGAATTTTGTATGGTCATCTGTTTCCTCCTCAGCTTTATACTATCCCGAGTCTTCGTTAAGCACCGTTTTTCATATATTAAAAAGAATCACTTTTACTGACAATCAATAATTCTATAATAAGAAGTATGATCAGGGTTTCAGCTTCGGAAATACCTTCGTAATGACAAGGCATAGTAAACATAGGGATATCAGGAAGATCTTTCGGATATCTGTACTATCCGGAATTTTTGTCCAGATTTTTAGTACACTCGCCGGATCAGGGTCGGCATTCCTGACGAAGTTTGCAATTATGCTGAATGCCACACCTCTGCAATTCGCCATCCTCTCCGCAATAGGACAAGTTTCCCAGCTCTTTCAGCCCCTCGGTGCCTTTGTGACGAAGAAGCGCACAAAAAGAAAAGGAGTCGTGCTTACCCTCCAATTCATCGGTTGCGTTATCGTGCTGTGTTTCGGCATCCTTCCATTTGTTTTTTCGACCGAACATGCGATGCACGCCTTACTCCTGCTCTCCTTTCTCAGTGTTTCCCTGCTGGCGATCTCAAGCAATGCATGGATTGGATGGATAACGGGAATTGTGCCGCCAAGAGTCAGGGGACGTTTTTTTTCGACACTCTCGCAGTATGTAATGCTCACCGCTGTCGGAGTGGGGGTGGGATTTAGCCTCTTCATTGATTACTTCAGTTCTGCAGGCGGGCAGAACATCCATCCACAGGCAGCTGCCTTTTTTAAGACAGAAAATTTGCCGCTCGGTTTTGCGATTATATTTTTTGTAGCGGTTGCTGCCGCTTTCTCCGGGCTGTTTGTCCTGTCACGACTACCGGAGAAGGAAAAGAAGATCGAGGAGGAAGACGCAGCACGCATGTTCCTCATTCCGCTGAGGGACGGCAACTTCAGAAAGTTTCTCCTTTTCAACTGCTGGTGGATGCTCGCAGTTGGAATAGGTGCTCCTTTCTGGCAGCCCTTTATGCTGCAGAAACTTCATATGTCGCTTTTTGAGGTCCAGATTTACAGCGGTATAAACATTTCAGCAGCAATCCTGGTATTGCGTCTTTGGGGAAGGCTTATCGATGCATATGGCAACAGAACTGCAATGCGTCTCATAATAATGATCGGAGGTTTCAACCCTCTGGTATGGCTTTTTGTGACTCCTCAGAACTATCACGTCTTGTACCTGGAGGCAATCACATCAGGGATTATGTGGGCAGGCGCCGGTTTGGTCGCGACGAACTTTGTTCTTTCAATAGCACCGAACGATAGAAGACAGGTTTACTCCGGGGTGTCCGGCGCATTTTCAGGACTTGCGATGATGACGACCATGCTTGTTTCAGGTTTCTTCCTCCCGCAGTATTTTGAAATCGGCAGCATTCATTTAGAGCCTGAACAAGTGCTTTTTGGATTAAGCGGTATTGCACGGTGGAGCGCGCAGATCCCTCTTTCACTGGTCCGGGAACCAAAGTCCAGGCCTGTCATTGAGGCAATTACATTTTTCATCCGGGAGATTAAGCCGAGGTTCATAAAATAGTGCGGTGCAACCCGCCGATCCTCTTCCTTTTGTAAAGACAGATTTATAGAGTCACCACTCCAGTGCTATTTCTTTGCTTTCGACACCACCTGCAAATCTGTACTGAAACAATCATTTAAAAAATGGCAATTTCCGAATGAAACCAATAGAGGTTGCTCTCAATTCCTTCAAACTGTGTAACATGTACCGTTTCACATGCAATAATGGCAATATGCTTACCTCTCTGCTGTTTCGGGCGTTGTGAAAGCATATTTTGCATTCGTCCGGACAAATGCCCTGGATTATCTGTATTCGATAAGAGCGGAATTTTTCACCATTCCAGATTTCAGCAAGATCCTGTTCCCTTAAATTTCCAAAAATACGAGAGCTAAAACAGCACGTTTGTACTAACCCGTTGGCTGTTATATAAACAGTAGTCCAGGGGGATGTGCAAAAAAACTGACTTTTGGGCGCACCAGTCTGAATGTTCCTGTTACATTTCTGATGACTATCGTCTTTTACACATGTCGTCGATGCGTTGCTTGTCTCAGCGGTTTTCTGTCTCTTGTACAAACGGGAGAAATAGTCCGGCGGAAAAATTCGTATGCCACTTTTTTTTGCCTGTTTATCACAGTTTTCGAGAAACGGCAGTAATTCAGACGTGGGCAGATTAGACAGTGTCTGACGTTGAAAAAACTCTTTATACTCTGCGTTCCACGTTGAGCCCGGAGATATGAGCGATTCGAAACTGATGAGTTGGACTCCTATGTCCCGGCATAACGAAAGTAATTGAGGAATTTCCCCTATGTTACCTGTCATGCAGATAAATGTTATGCCCATGGTTGGCAAAGACGTGCGCTGTTCTCTCTTTATGGCATCAAGCGCAGCAATATTGTTTATAACCGTAATGAATTTAGCTCCTTTTCGTATGGATTCAAAGGTCTTTTCCGTCGCACCATCCACGGAGAAGCTAATTCTATCTACATCGAGATTTACAAGTCTGCGGGCAATATCCTTTTTAACATGGTCCCATTTGTATTGAAATATACCTCGGCTTCACATCGTTTTGCTGCTTCCACCAACTCTATAAAATGAGGATAGAGAAGGGGCTCGCCCCCACCGAATGGGACGACTCTAAGCACACTTGGGAAAAAAGAAAAAATATTGCTGAGGAAATCATGGGGCATATGCGTTGGGATTGAAACAAAAGATGATCGTGGACACATAAGGCATTCAATATTACAGTGAGTTGTAACCTCCAGTTGAATCTCCAGGGGAAGATTACTTGCTGAACTTTGCGAACGATCTATGCTTAATTGACATAATCTCCAGTTGTGATACTTGTGCTCTTGAATTTTGGAATGCATTAATTTAATTATATTTTTACAATCGATGAGATAATGGGATCAGAGCATACTTTTCGCTTTTATTTCATTCTTCAGCATCCAGTTGATTGTAGAATAAAGTATCGCGGAAGAATCGGCAAGTCGCTGAAATGGAAAGACATGGGCCTGCATAAAATGGAAAGAAATGCGGAGAAAGAGGAAAAGGACCCGGGGTCAAACTTCCAATCTTCAAACGGTGAAAATCTTGAATTTTTTTATATTCCTGTGTAAAATATTTTTGCGAAGTTTCGGAAATATTGTTGTAAACAGCTTCAAGGACTTTGCTTGGCAGCATGTATAGCATAATTCCGTAATCTTCAATCTTAATTTTATCAGTAAGGAGGTGTAGCAGTATGGTAAAAGGGACCGTAAAATGGTTCAACGAGTCCAAGGGGTTTGGATTCCTTACCAAGGAAGATGGCGGTGACGTGTTTGTTCACTTTTCAGCCATCCAGGGTGATGGTTTCAAAACGCTGGCCGAAGGCCAGGCAGTCAGCTTTGACGTCGTTGACGGCCCGAAAGGCCCCAAAGCGGAAAACGTTACAAGAATCTAATGACACCTGCGGGTTCCGGTGAAACGGAACCCGCATTCTTAATGCATTTCCTCAATAATCTCTCCACGAGTTCAATTAGGGTAAAATTCAAAAGTGAGATACTGTTCTTGAAGAGTTTATGGGTTCCGAAGAACATCTAGAAATCATCAACGAGAAGGGGGAAGTGATCGGTATTGCGCCGAGATCAGAGATCCACGGCAATCCATCACTGATTCACAAGGTTGTACACGTACTTGTATTTAACAGGCATGGACATCTCCTCCTGCAGAAGCGGTCTGAGAAGAAAGACGTTGCGCCGGGAAGATGGGATACCTCTGTCGGAGGGCACGTCGGGATCGGGGAAGATTTACTCTCCTCTTCCATGCGGGAGATGGCTGAGGAACTCGGTGTTTCCGGGCATGACACCGAATATCTCTATTCATACATCCACAGAAATGTATATGAGACAGAACTGGTAACAACATACCGCTGTACATGCGAAGGCGATTTTCTGTTTGAAAAGGAAGAGATCGATGAGATACGCTTCTGGAGCTTTGATGAGATACAAGAGGCGATCGGGAAGCAGATACTAAGCGACAATTTCGAGCAGGAGTTCATGACGTATCTCGGATATCTGCAGCGCAATGCTCGCTGAGAGAGCGTCAGTTCGAAACCGGCCCTTTATTATTCCTTGACCGTTTTCATATTCTGCGGCACGTCCTTCTCGCAGATTGATAACGAAGTGAGGCACTTTTCTTCACATGTACTGTCCTTACATTTCTCAAGGCATGCGCCATATTTTATCAGGCATGCGTCGGCAGCATCCATCTGTTTTTCCCTCAGCGCTTCGTTTTCTTTTGATTGCTGTCCGGCTCTGGCAGCTGTTCTTTCTCTTTCTTTCAGAACTTTTTTGTAAAGTTCGTGCACATCTTTTTCAGGGTTTATCTGAATCGGGGCTGCCTCATCCTTTTTTTTGTCCGAACACCCGGCACAAAGAAAGACTGCCAGTAATACGCTCATTATGAACCTGGAATATGTATTGATATGCATGGGTCCTATCGCGGCTCTGTGTAGACTATGTCCCTAATTTCTGCGGGAGGGCCTTCTTTGCCCGGGCCAAGCGCGGTGACTCTGTAGTTCCTTTTTGTGACAGGCGTTTCGTTATCGAGGAACGAAGGGGTCTGCGTTTCTCCTACGGCGATGAAACCTACCTGTTTATTTGTCTCCCTGTAGATTCTGTAGCTGCCTACCCATGTCGCTGCAGATTCCTTCCAGATGAGATAAACATTGTTTTGAGTGGACACAGCGTGCAAATTTTCTGGTGCGGGCGGGACAAACTCCTCAGGATTTATCACAAGTTCTATTGATGCAGGACCTTCATCCCGCATATCACTTCCTGTTATGCTTCTGATCGTATAGAAGACGCTTTTATTGATGGTAAAGACATCTTTCAACGAGAGTTCCTTCAGGGGCTCTCTATTCACTGGCTTGAGAGAATAAACGCCCGGGTTCTCACTTTTATATACGTTGTATCCCATGTCTTTCCCTGCGCTGTCCCATGTCAGCATGAGCGAATCGTATGTCACCGTGAAGGAAAGGTTTTTCGGAGGGGCAGGCGGAGTCATAGGTTTTATGACGAGAATATTCGAATCTTTGCTAAGCACCCCCTTTAGATTCTCAGCGACAGCCTTATAGTGATATTCGGCGTTGATCTCAAATCGTGTATCGATATATGAGCGCTGGTCATTATTCAGCAGTGTGACTTCCTCAAAATCGCCGCCCGTGGATTTGAGAAGATGGAACCCTTTTATTGACGGCTCCTTACTCTTTGGATAATTCCAGGAGAGGATGATTTCTGCTTCTCTGTGGCGGGCAGTCAGCTGAGAGGGCGGTTCAGGTTTTTCGTATGATTTGAGAGTAGGATCCCCCTTTTTACCACATGCGAACAGTGAAAAGCAGGCAGCACATGCGAATGCGCATACAAGGGAAAAAAGCCATCTGTGGTTTAAAAACATTATAGTATTTCCTGTTGTATTATCCGTTCCTGACCTACTAACTACTACCTGCTACCTACTATCTTCCCGAGCCTCTTGATCTGTTTCAGGACCTCAACAGGTGAGGTGCTGCCGGCGGATTTTTTGTTTTTTACAGACTCTTCCGCCTTTAAAAGGGAATAGATATCTTTTCCGAAGGCGCCGGAAAAGGATCCCGAGTTCCTTCAGTGTAAGCTCCTGAAGTTTCTTGTCCTTCGTGATGCAGTAGAGGACAATCCTGCCGGTAATTTCATGCGCCTTTCTGAACGGTATCCCTTTTTTGACAAGGTATTCAGCGATATCAGTCGCAGTAGAAAACGCGTCCCCGGCGCTTGCTGACATTCTGTCGGTATGAAATCGAATCCCGGGGAACATTTCATCCAGGACAATAAGGCAGGATTTCACGGTATCGACTGTGTCGAAAACAGGGAGCTTGTCTTCCTGCAGGTCTCTATTATAGGACAAGGGAAGCCCTTTTAGAGTGGTGAGGAGCGAAAGCAGATGTCCGTAAATCCTCCCGGTTTTTCCCCTGATGAGTTCTGCCACATCGGGGTTCTTCTTCTGCGGCATTATACTCGAACCTGTTGTGAATGCATCCGGCATTTCGATGAACCTGAATTCCTCGGTCGACCAGAGAACAAGCTCCTCGGCAAGCCGCGAAAGATGCATGATGAGGATCGCGCCTGCAGAAAGGAACTCGACCGCAAAATCCCTGTCAGACACGGCATCGATGCTGTTGTAAGAGATGTCTTCAAAGCCGAGTAATTGTGCGACATACAATCTGTCGATCGGAAAGGTTGTTCCTGCGAGGGCGCACGACCCCAGCGGGAGTATGTTCATCCTTTTCATGGCATCCTGCAGTCGCTCTCTGTCTCTCTGCAACATCTCTGCATACGCGAGAAGATGATGAGAAAGCAGGACAGGCTGGGCCCTCTGGAGATGTGTATACCCGGGCATGAGGGCATTGAGGTGCTTTGTCGCCGAATCCAGAAGCGTCTGCTGAAATGTCCTGATGAGCGAAATAATCGCTGCGGTTTCAGCTTTGAGATAGAGCCGCAGGTCGAGCGCCACCTGGTCGTTCCGCGACCGCGCGGTATGCAGCTTTCCCCCTGCATCGCCGGTTCTTTTCATAAGGGCTGCCTCTATGTTCATATGGATGTCCTCGAGGTCTTCCCTGAAAATGAATTTCCCTGTTTCGATCTCCTTTGCTATCTCCCGGAGCCCGTGGATGATCTTCACGGCATCGCCCTTCGGAATGATGCGCTGTTTTGAGAGCATCTTCGCATGCGCGATGCTTCCCTCGATGTCGTATTTCCAGAGGCGATGATCAAACGATATGGATTCCGTAAAGGACTCGACTACCTTGGAAGTCTGTTCTTTGAACCTGCCTGCCCACGGCTTTTTCATGGTGTATCTCCTGTGACCTGAATAAATGCCCTTACTGTCCGGCGTAACAATGAATCCAAGATATATATATTGAAGTAATCCCTAATAATAAAGGTCAGCGGAAAGAGTGTCAAGATAAAGCGTGAATTATTACAGGTATGTCGGATAAAAATACCATGTCGAAACGACACGATGACTACGAAGGCCTTGAGATACGCCTGTAAATCGGATAAAGTAGAGATATGTCAAACGTATTACTGAGGACGCTCCAGGAGCGCATAGAATCTGTCATCAGGGGCAAGAGCGGTGCAGTGAAAATGGCATTGGTGACGCTGCTGGGGAGGGGGCATCTGCTCATCGAAGACATCCCCGGGGTCGGCAAGACCACACTCGCTTTTACGATTGCAAAGGCGACGAATTGTACTTTCCAGCGCATACAGTTTACGAGCGACCTTCTGCCGACCGATATCATAGGGGTGAACATCTATAACCCCGACAGCAGGGAGTTTGAATTCCGTTCCGGACCGGTCTTTACCAATATTGTTCTCGCCGACGAGATAAACAGGACGAACCCTAAAACCCAATCGGCACTCCTTGAGGCGATGAACGAAAGAAGGGTATCGGTCGAAAAAAAAACCTTGACCCTCCCTGACCCTTTCATGGTAATAGCAACACAAAACCCCATCGAGTATCACGGTACGTTTCCATTGCCTGAGAGTCAACTCGACAGGTTTATGATGCATATTAAGCTCGGTTACCCGACGCTGGAATATGAAAAGAGGATTGTGCTCGAACAGTCAAGTTTCGATGCGATCGAGTCGATGCCTCCCGTCATCTCTGCGGAGGAGATTGTCAGCATGCAGAAGGCTGTTGACCGCGTCAGGATTGATGACAGTCTTGTCGCATACCTCATGTCCATTGTTACTGAAACCCGGCGGAATGAAAAGATACGGCTCGGCGTAAGTCCGAGGGGCGCCCAGTTCCTGCTGAAGGTCGCCAAGGCTGCTGCATTCTATGAAGGGAGAGATTATGTTGTATCCGGAGACATAAAGGAACCTGCTCCTTTCGTCCTCGGCCATAGGATAATCCTGAAAACCCGGACCTATATTTCGGACGCCGAAAAGATTATCGGAGAGATACTCGAAACAATTCCCGTGCCTGTATGAACGTAAGCAGGGAAGGTAAGAGATTTATCCTCGCCACACTTCTTACTGCTCTCGCCGCCTTTAACACCGGCAATAACCTCATCTACCTTATTTTTTCGATGATGTGCTCAATCCTCGTGATCTCCGTTATCGTTCCGAAGATGAACCTGAAAGGTCTGGCGCTCAGAGTATCCCCTGAGTATCCCATATTTGCGAAGAGCCCGGCCGTCCTGGAAATAGCCGTAACTAACAACAAGAGGAAACTCCCATCGAATTCCGTAAAGGTGATCCTGCCTGATGCGCTTGGAGGAGAATCGTATTTTCCCAGGATCCCCGCTCAATCGGAGCCGTCGCAGACTATGCGGGTTGTCTATAATAAAAGGGGTGTTTACGGGTTCGGCGATTTTTATCTTTCATCGAGTTTTCCTTTCATTTTCGTAACGCAAAAAATCGTCTCCACGATTAGTGAAAAAGTGATCGTTTATCCTGAAATAAAAGACGCAGATGTCTCTATCTCTGATCTGACAAAGTTGGGGGACGCATTGTCATATTCAGGCATGAGAAGCGGGAGGAGTTTTCTTCCGTACGGGACTTCCGGTATGGTGACGATCGGCGTACTATCCACTGGAAGTCCTCGGCAAAAACGGCACGCCTTATGGTGAGCGAATATGCGGCTGAGGAGCCGAAAAAGCTTACGATTATTCTCGACAATCTGATGCCGCCCGAGGACCGGGTTTTTGAAAATGCGGTTTCGCTCGCAGCCTCCCTTGCCGACAGGTTTCTCAGCGAAGGATTCTATGTGAGACTCTTCACCTGCAGGAAAGTAGTGCCCTTCGGAAGCGGCAGCCAACATCTTTATAAAATTCTTGATATCCTTGCTGAAATAAAAGGAGATCATTCCTGGGAATGCCCGTTGTCCTCCGAGGCCGGTGCTGAAGGGCTTCTGATTTTGATCCTCTGTGCTGAGGGTTCACCGCTGCAACGGTTTGTTTCCCTGAGTGATAAGGTCATCTATGCCTCAGCTGTATAAGTCACTGACGTTCGTCCTTGCTTTTACCGGGTGCGTGAGCCTTGTGATGAGCGGCGGCATTCATCTTCTCATGGCGTTGCCGGGTATCGGACTTTTCCCCGGTTATTACAGACTCCTGAAAAACATGCCGCAGGCGCCAAAATGGTCTATAGGAGCTTTTTCGATCATTACGCTTATCGTATTGCTGACAGACGCCCTGATTATTTCGAACGACTCTTTCCTTGCCGTTGCACACCTTACGATTGCGTTTCAGGCGATCAAGAGTTTTGATCTCAGAGAGCCGTGGGACCATCTGCAGGTCTATTTCATGTCCCTTCTCCAGTTGATTATCGCGTCGGAACTTACCTATTCCCTTGCCTATGGCGCCATATTCGTCTTCTTTCTCATTACATTTGTAAACGCGATAATATTCGCGCATTTTATGAAGGAAGGGATAACAGCAACGGGGGGACTAAGGAGGCCTATGGCGTATATTTCCCTTCTGACGCTCATGGTTACCGCTCTTTTTTTTGTTTCGTTGCCGCGAGTGCACGGGGGATTGTGGGGAAAAAGCTATGCAAAAACTATCAAAACGGTCGGCTTCTCGGATAATATCGATTTCGGTTCCTTTGGTAACGTAAAGCTGGATCCTACGGTTGTTATGAGAATCGAAATATCCGGAGATCAACCCGTCGCTTATTACTGGAGAGGGAAGACGCTTGACTATTTTGACGGCATATCGTGGAGGGATACGTTTCGGGAAAGGTCGGCGGTTTTAAAGATGGGTGACCGGTTTTCTTTCAGGCCTTTTCAGGAAAAGGATGCAGTTGTTCAGAAGATATTTCTCGATCCCATGGACACTGATGTTCTTTTCGGTCTGAGCGAGATAGCCGCGGTCGAAGCGGATACCAGATTGCTCTTTATGGACGCCGCAAACTCTCTTTTTCTTCCGGCAAAGAAAAAGAAGCGTTTTCAGTATGTTGTCTACAGTTTAAGAAGTGAGGCTGATGTGAACGGAGACGTGGAGGATTATCTTCAAGTCCCGGCAGGGGTCGGTAGGATCTCTCAACTTACCCGTGAAATTACCGGTCGAACAGTAAACGATAGCGATAAAGCATCCGAAATAGAGCGGTATCTCAAGACAAATTATACGTATTCCCTTTCTTCACGCAAGCCGCCCGCAGAGATAAGCCCTGTCGATGATTTTCTTTTCAATACGAAAAGGGGTTACTGTGAACACTATGCAAGTGCAATGGTTTTAATGCTCAGGACGATAGGGATTCCCGCGCGGATTGTTACCGGTTTTTATGGAGGCGAGTTCAACGAATACGGAGGCTATATCATCGTGAGGCAGCGCAATGCCCACTCGTGGGTGGAAGCAGCTCTTGACGGACGCTGGAGGCTGTTCGACCCGACACCGCCGGTTGTCGAAAAAGGGGCGTCGGCCATCGGATATCTCCTCGACGTGCTGAGGATGAAATGGCACAGATATATCGTGGCCTTCAGCGCATCGGACCAGAAGGAAATCATCAGAACACTTTCAACGCCCTTGCGGCTGCCTTCACTGCCGGTGATGCGCTTGCAGAGGATTGAAGTCCTTCTTTTTGCCGTTGCATTCATGATGACCGGGCTGGCTGTTCTTATCCTCCTGAAGAAAATCCGATTCAGACGCGAGGGATTTGTGACGGGCCGGTATATCAAGCTGAGGAACATGATGAAAAAGAGAGGGGCGCATATCACGCCGTCTTCAACGCCGTCCGATGTCATGAGAGAAGCAATGCGTTTTGGGACGGACAAAAGGATTGGGGAATTCATAACGTTGTATGAGGAGCACCGGTTCGGCGGCAGAGAGATGGATGGGGAGAATAGGGCGAGGTACCAGAAGCTGATGCAGGAAATAATAGCAGATATTAAGCCTTAGTTCGCAAATTATTGGAGAGAACCGGAGAGAACGTATTCTCGCTCATTCTCGGTCGTTCCTCCCTGCGAGGCTTTTGCCTCTTTATTATCTAGAAGCTACATGACTATCGGCAAAAAAATCCGCTCCAATACGTCCTCTCCGGTTCATATTCTTTATTTTATGCAAAATTGAGTCAACCCGGGAAATGCAATTCATCGATTAAAACAGGCAGGCACATGGGCAGCAAAAGCATGGTGGCAGCACCTTTGTGGGCGGACAATATCTTGTGGATTCTGAAATATTATGCAAGGCAGAGAGATAACGAGCATAACCCAAATTCTGCATTAGCAGGGTTTTGCAGCCCATGTGCCTGCCTGTCATCCAGCTAAAATGTATTTTTCGGGCTCTTAATCGTCCTTCTTCCATCCGTATTCACCGATTAAGGGAACGAAGACGCATGGCGTGTGATATTCCTCAAGAACTTTGTCCCCGCTCTTTCTTACCCTTATCAGCTGCTGCGAGAAGCGGTCTCCGACAGGAGCAATAAGCATGCCCTGATCAGCAAGCTGCTGCAGCAAAGGCTCCGGCACTTTCGGGGTTCCTGCCGTTATGATAATCCTGTCGAAGGGAGAAGCCTCCGGCCATCCGATGGTCCCGTCAGCGACTTTAACAAGGATATTGGCATAGCCGAGTTCGCGATATCGTCCTTCAGCGCGATTCGCAAGGACTGCTATGCGTTCCACCGTATATACCTCCTTTGCAAGCTCTGCAAGGACCGCTGCCTGATACCCGGAACCGGTGCCGATTTCGAGCACCTTTTCGGTCCCCTGCAATTCCAATAATTCTGTCATTGCCGCTACCATATAAGGTTGTGAGATTGTTTGTCCTTCGCCGATCGGGAGGGCAGAGTCGTCGTAGGCCCTGTGCAGCATTTGTTTGTCGACAAAAAGATGTCGCGGCACTTTTTTCATGGCAGCGAGCACCCGCTCGTCCTTAATCCCTCTCGGAACGAGCTGTGTTTTCACCATGAGGTCCCTTAATTCTTTGAATTCCATCACGCGAGCCTTTTCCCTGCCTCCCGTGCAGCGATAACCCCTGAAACAGACGACTGTATGAGTCCTCTGCTGACTCCCGCGCCGTCACCGATCGCAAAAAGGTTTTCTATTTCGGTCTCAAGAGAATCTGTCAGCTTCGGAAGCATTGAGTAAAATTTGACCTCAACGCCATACAGTAATGTGTGCTCCGAATTCATTCCCGGCGCGAGGTTGTCAAGGGCTTCAAGCATTTCAATGATGTCAGAGAGATAACGATAGGGAATGACGAAACTCAGGTCCCCCGGCGTTGCGTCGTGTAAGGTAGGTTTTACGGCTCCCCGTGCTATCCGCTCAGGAGTCGATCTCCGTCCGAGCCTGAGATCGCCGAGCCTCTGAAGAAGAACACCCTTGCCGAGCATGTTCGCAAGGCCTGCGATGTATCTTCCGTATAATATCGGCTCGTCGAACGGCTCGGTAAAAACTGTGCTCACGAGAAGCGCGAAATTGGTGTTTTCCGATTTTCTGTCAGAGTGACTGTGACCGTTCACTGTCCAGATTCCTTTCAGATACTCCTTTACGACTTCGCCATAGGGATTGACACAGAATGTTCTGATCTTATCGTTGAATTTTTTCGAATGGAACACCAATTTCGGTTCATAGGTGACTTTTGTGATCGGCTCAAAAACAGATGCAGGTATCTCGACCCGCACTCCTATGTCAACAGGGTTTTTGAGAAGCGTGAGGCGAAGCCGTTTCGATTCTTTTTCGAGCCATCGCGAACCCTCGCGGCCGGGTGCAAGGATTACGATTCCGGCATAGAGTTTCGCTCCGCTTTTCAGTCTGATTCCCGTTGCCTTTCTTTTTGATATGAGAACTCTTTCTGCCTCGGCATTGAAGAGGATATCAACTTTGCTGCTCAGCGAATCTTTGATGTTCCTGAGGACTGTCCTGCACCTGTCTGTTCCGATATGCCGTATCCCCGATGGGATAAGGTGGAGATTATGTTCCGACGCGAGCCGGGCGATACGATTGATTTCCTTCTGATTCCCGCCATAGAATGTGCCCGGTGCGCCGTACTGAATATACTGATTGTCCACATATGTGATCAGTGATTCAAGCGACGCCCTGTCGGTATAACGCGAGAGAAATCCCCCGATATCCGGAGAGAGGGTCAATTTGCCGTCGCTGTATGCCCCGGCCCCTCCCCAACCGCTGAGGAGTGCGCATTCAGGGCATGCCGCGCATGAGACCCCGCGGAGTTTCATCGGACAGACCCTTTTGTCGATATCCTTTCCTTTTTCTACGATGAGGATGCGCATATCCTTTTTCTGCGAGAGGAGTTCAAGAACGGAAAAAATGCCTGCGGGACCAGCGCCGACCACTATGACGTCATAGGTATTCATGTCAGATATTCAGTGAAAAGCGTTTTTTCAGGAACTTCAGGGCTTCGTAATTGGTGAGATCGAGATGGACAGGGGTGACTGATATGTAGTCGTCATACACTGCCTGAATATCCGTATCCTCTCCGTGTTCCCAATAGGGCTTTCCCCCACCGATCCAGAAATGTTTTTCGCCGTGGGGATCAAACGTCTCCTGTATGGAACCGTCATAGATGCGTTTCCCCTGGCGCGTCAGCTTCATTCCCTTCATGTTCTTTATCGGCACAGCGGGAACGTTTACGTTCAGGAGTGTGTCGTAGGGAAGTGAGTGTTCGAGGATGTACTTTCCGACCTCAAGAGCGATTGTCGATGCAGCCTCGAAATTGAGCGGGGAGGAAGGTTTCTCCATCACGAGTGATATGGCAAAGGCCGGGATTCCCATAATAGTGCTTTCAATCGCTGCTGAGACCGTACCGGAATAGGTGATGTCGTCGCCAACGTTCGCTCCCCTGTTGATGCCTGAAACGACAAAGGTGGGTTTTTCAGGCAGGATTTTGTTGATTCCTATTGCGACACAATCGGTCGGGGTGCCGTTAATACTGTATACATGATCTCTCAGCTTTTCTACCCTGAGCGGACGGTGCATGGTGAGCGAATGGCTGACCGCGCTTCTTTCTCTGTCAGGAGCGACAATGAACGCTTCCCCGAGTGTCTTCATGGCAGTGAAAAGGGAAAGGAGGCCCGGTGAATGGACTCCGTCGTCGTTTGTCACAAGGATGACCGGCATTAGAACTATTGTAGCAGAAAGTGAGGGGAGTGTTAATCCGGTAGATGCGTCTCTTGAAAAAGAAAGCAGGCATATGGGCGTCAAAAGCCTGGTAGCAGCACCTTTGTAGGCGGATAATTATCAAATGGGTTGTGAATATGATCATACAAACCAGATAATTGACAGAACTCAAATTCTGCATTAGCAGGGTTTTGGCGCCCATATGCCTGCTTTAGTGTTAAGCAGAAAAAGCTTGCTCTTCACCGTCGATTTATGCAAAATATATAAGCTTTTTAACACCTTCCCATTGTAAAAAATTATGAAGAAACTTACCTATAAGAAGGCAGGTGTTGATATTGACGAGGGAGAGAGATTCGTACGCCTGATCTCTCCCATGGTCAAAACCACGTTCAGGCCCGAAGTCCTCACCGATATCGGTTCTTTCAATGCCCTTTTCAAAATCGACCTGAAAAAATACAAAAAACCGGTTCTTGTCAGTGGAACAGACGGGGTCGGCACAAAGCTGAAAATCGCTTTCATGCTGGACAGGCATGATACCGTCGGCATTGACCTTGTCGCCATGTGCGTGAACGACATCCTCACGAGCGGGGCTGAACCGCTGTTCTTCCTCGACTATTTTGCAACGGGCAAACTCCGGCCGGAAAAGGCGGCTGAGGTGATCAAGGGCATTGTGAAGGGCTGTAAAGAAGCCGGCTGCTCTCTCATCGGCGGTGAAACCGCTGAGATGCCGGGATTTTATTCCGGGAACGAATACGATCTTTCCGGGTTTGCGGTGGGCATTGCTGATTATGGAAAAATCATCGACGGCTCCAGGATCAGGGAGGGCGATATCATCATAGGCATCGCATCGAACGGACTTCATAGCAACGGCTTTTCTCTGGTGAGAAAAGTATTCTCTGATCTCAAAAAGATGAAGACAGACTCCATAATCCCTGAACTGGGAACAACGCTCGGCAAAGAACTTCTGAAGCCCACAACGGATCTATGTGAAAGCGGTCGCGGCGTTAAAAAATAGCGTCACGGTGAAGGGTATGGCGCATATCACAGGCGGCGGCATCCCCGGCAATGTGCCCAGAATGTTGCCGAAGGGTATCAGCGCTCATATCGAAACAGGCTCATGGCCTGTACCGAACATCTTCCATCTTCATAAAAAAGACGGGAAAAGTTCCGGAAGACGACATGAGACGAACATTTAACATGGGAATAGGGTATGTTATAGCAGTCCCCAAAAACCAGTGCAAAAAAGGCATTGGCTTTATTACATGCAACAGGATACGATGCTTACATAATCGGTAAAACCGGGAAAGGAGGCAACGATGTTCGATATGCATAAGGTAAAACAGTTCGTGAAAAAGGCGTTTACCCCGATCACCATTATGATAGTTCCGCATAGCAAAACAAGCCCTATTAACGTGAAAGTTCCTTTTATCGGCATCTTCACTTCTCTCATTTTATGCTGCTTCGGTGTTGTTTATGTGATATCGATGGCGGTCAATACCCTTGAATATTATAAGACGAAGGAAAAGTTGAATTACTACACTCAGCAGTTCACCGAGCTGAATGCGACAATATCCGCGCTCAAAAAGGCCGAATACGAGTTCAAACGGCTGTTTTCGCTCGGTTCAAGGGAGAAGGTACTCGAAAATGTTGATACCTCAGACAGTGGATCTATCGACATGGAAACATTAAAGCAACAGATTAGGGAAACAATAGAAAGTGTTGGAGAAATAAGAGAATATTTAAAAACAGAGAGAGATACTTATGTCGCCACCCCGAAGGGATTTCCTGTAAGGGGCGACATTTCCTCCCCCTACGGCCACAGGCAGCATCCGAGGAGCGGGAGGGCTGATTTTCATTCAGGTATCGACATTTCGACAAGTCCTGGAAATCCGGTGAAAGCCACAGCAGACGGCATCGTGAGCTTTGCAGGGTGGAGCGGCGGCAGCGGGAATCTTCTTGTACTGGAACACGGACACGGTTTTTCGACGTTTTACGCACACAACAGGAAGCTCACCGTTCGGGTTGGGGAGAAGGTGAAGAGAGGCGACGTGATTGCGAACGCGGGCTCCACCGGGAATTCTACCGGCCCTCATGTCCACTATGAGATATGGAAGGACGGTAAACCGGTCAACCCAAGAACGTATTTGAAAGGAAGGGCATAAATGTTTACCAGAAATACGGAAAAACTTGAATCACTCATAGGCGCTAATTCTGTTTTTAAGGGTAATGTCGAAACAAAGGGTACGTTGAGGGTCGACGGGAGTTTGGAAGGCAATGTCAACGCTGACTGGGTGATCCTGGGTGAAAAGGCATTGATAAAGGGAGATATCACTGCGCGGGGGATCGTTGTCGGCGGCAGGATCGAGGGCAATCTCAGGGCAAAAGAGATCGTCGAAATAAAATCGAAGGGCCAGGTTATCGGAGATGTCTCATCAGTTAAATTCACGATCATCGAAGGCGGCATATTCGAAGGCAGGTCCTCAATGTCGAAAGAAGAAATAAAGGTCATAGAGTTCCAGTCAAAAAGCGGATAGGTTTGTTGTTGGCAGAACAGAGAAAATACGAACGATTTCCTTTTTGCGAAGATATCATCATAGACGGCACAAAGATGTGTACGAGCATGGATATCTGCGAAGGGGGGCTTTATGTCTCAGCCATTCAGGTATTTGAAAAAAACAGTATTGTCGATCTTGCAATCCCTTTTAAGGGAGCCAAGGTGATGTTCAAGGCGCAGGTCCAGTATTGTCAGCCGGGAATCGGGATGGGCATTCGGTTTGTTGACATGGGTGAAAACCAGAAGGCAGCTGTCAGAGAATTAATCGAAGGGATTAAGAAATTCTTCTTGATCGTACGAAGTACTCATTTCGGCCTACAATCCCCAGAGGCTTGGAACCGCTCGTTTGTAACCTTTCTCCGATGCCAGTATGTCGAGGTGAATGGTTATAATATCTTCCAGCTCTAAATCAGGTTCGTAATCCAGCTTCCGTGAATCTAAGGTTTTTATGTACTGTCTGCAGTTGTCGCACACATCAACCCTATACGCTTCCTGTCCTTCTTCATAAAGGTATTGGAGTTTTTCATGGTCGGACGTCTCGCAGAACGGGCATTTCAGGCGCTCGGAAGGCCACTGGAACCTGCAAAAAGAGCACAGGAGAAAGCGTTTCCCTTCTTCCTTCAGCTCCGATATCTGCGAAGATGAGCCGCAGACCGGACAGTATCCTCTCAGCCAGTTTTTCAGATCGACCTGGTCCTTTAAGTGTTCTACGTTGGCGGTGAGGGAAGGTTGAATGCTTGCATTCACCAGGAAGAGAAGAATGGCCCTGTCGATAGAGAACTCTTCAGCAATACTGTTCAGATACGATTCATCCGAATGCCTCCTCAGCAATTCCCTGAGATTCAGGGCATTGATTGCAGAGGCCTCTTCTATCGCCTGAATATTTTCCCTCATCTTTTCGTTTGCATTCCTCGAAATCCGGCACAATGACTCGAAAAGCCGGATGCTGGAAGGGATATCAAGGATAAAGTCCTTTCTGTCGATGAGGGGAAAGCCCTCGCCGGCCTGCAGACTTTTCACATTATTGTGGATGTGGAGAGCAGCAACAGACACATCGGCTTTTTCCGCATCCTGTGCCTCGATCACTTTTTCATAAAAACCGAGGATTTCTGTATAGGCTGAATTCTTCCCCTTCAGAAGTTCAATTAGTTTCTTCTTCTGTTCCAGCGATTTGATCATGTATCCTCCCTGTACAGAAAACAATGGCTTGTTCCGCAAGACGGAACAAGCCATTGTAACACGATTTGCGTACTCTTATCCCGCTATACGGGAAAGATTCACCAGAGGTTGAAATATCTTTTTTATCGCAGCAAACCTCGTTATCTCATGCTCTCCTGCTGCAGCATACTTGTGGTACTTCTGCGGATCATCGATCACCAGGTAGATAGTCCGGTGAAAATCATCATTCAGCAGCATTGCTTTCGGGTGCTGCACTTTCACTTCAGCAACCCGCTTGCGCGCCATTTCGAGTATTTTGTCACGGTCTCCGAAATTCATCGTTCCGGTGGGGCATGTCTTACGCACGCCGGAAGCATGCCTTCCTTGATCCTGTCGATACACATGGTGCATTTGGCCATTCCCAGGGTCTTTGCGTCCCACCGGGGAATATCCCATGGGCAGGCTTCACGGATCTGCTTAAATTCTTTTTCTTTCACTTTTACCTTCGGATCATAAAGGACCGCTCCCGTTGCCTCGTCCTGCGTTATCGCTTTGACCCCGATAGATTCCGCAACGATCTTGCACGGAGGGGTTGAGCAGTGCCTGCACTGGTCCGGGAAGAAATACCAGCGTGGCTTTCCATCGACTTCCAGTTCACTGAATCTCACCAGTTTGAAAGTGACAGAGGAAAGGTCTTCAGGGTTCTGATGACTTCCGCGCTGAGTGGTTTTCGTTCCTGGATTCATATTCCACTGCTTGCACGCGATCTGGCATCCACGGCATGCCGTACATTTCGTAGTATCTATGAAAAAGGATTTATCTGCCATTTCCGATCACCTCCTTATGCTTTCCCGGCTTTTTTTGCCGGTTGAGCGGTTATCTTGGTTACGTTCGCCATAAATGCCTTTGACTCCGGTATCATGGTGTTGGGGTCGCCGATCGTAGGGGTCAGAAGATTAGCGCTGTCTCCGCCGTCTTTCGGATAAAGCCATCCGAAATGCCACGGGATGCCGATCTGATGGATGGTCTGGCCGGCAATAACAAATGGTTTAAACCGCATGGTCACAATCGCCGCAGCCTCAACTTTCCCCCTCTGGGTTTCTACTAAAACGCGGTCGCCGTTTTCGATGCCTCTCAGCTTTGCGAGTTCCAGGCTCATCTCACAGAACATCTGCGGTTCAGCCTCTGTAAGCCAGGGAAGCCAGCGTGTCAGCACTCCTGTCTGCCAGTGTTCAGTTACACGGTATGTGGTGCAGACAAACGGATATTTCGGGTCGCATGTTGCAAAGGTGTCGAGCCCGCCTTCAAATATTTTTACGACAGGATTAATCCTCTGGTTTGACATGATGTTCTTCTCAATCGGGCATTCCAGAGGCTCATAGTGCTCAGGGAACGGGCCATCCTTTAACCCGGGACCGAAGAGGGAAGCAACCCCATCGGGCTTCATGATAAACGGATACACGCCTTCAGTTCCCATAGGCGGGGCAGGTCCGTCAGGGATATCCCCGACCCATTTCTTTGCCTCGGCGTCCCATTTCAGCAGCGCCCTGTTCGGATCGCGCGGTTTTCCCTCCAGATCAACAGCGGCACGGTTGTAAATGATCCTCCTGTTGACCGGCCATGTCCATGACCATTCAGGATAAAGGCCCAATCCGGTCGGATCGGTCTTCTTTCTCCGGGCAGCCATATTACCGGCTTCTGTATAGCTTGCCGAATATATCCAGTTTCCGCATGAGGTCCTTCCATCATCGAGAAGGAAGACGAAGCTCGGGACCAGTGTCCCTTTCTTATACGCCTTTTTGTCTACCGGGTGTTCAGCAATATCTTCAAGGAAATAGCCGTTAATTTCCTTTGCGACTTTGTGGATATCGAATGCGCCGTTGGTCTCATAGTCCCATTTGAGGTTCATAATCGGATCAGGGAAAGCGCCTTTTTCCTTCTTGTAGAGCGCCTGGACCTTTTTGAAGAGATCGTATATGATCTCGCCGTCAGGCATTGCAACACCGGGAGGGTTTGTACATTTCCACCGCCACTGCATCCACCTGCCGCTGTTGGATATGCTCCCCTCTTTTTCGAGGGAGGCCGCACACGGCAGTTGGAAGACCTCGGTCTTGATCTTTTTCGGATCCATGCCGGGACCTTTCCAGAAAGAGGCTGTCTCACTGTCGAAGACATTGACATTCACCATCCAGTCCAGCTTTGCCAGTGCCGTACGGACTTTCCCCGCATTCGCACTTGAACAGGCAGGGTTCATGCCCCAGGCAAAGAACCCTGTGAATGCACCCTTGTACATCTCGTCAAAAAGATTCAGCCAGGAAGCGTCCTGTGTAGGGTCAAGCTTCGGCATCCATGATATCCGAAATCGTTTTCTTTCGAAGCCTTCTCTCCATAATACGATTTTAAGAGGCTCGCCACATATTTGGGCCGGTTTTTCCACCAGTTGACACTCCTTTTGTCTTTGCTGGAAGGAGTTGTCTTGTTGTAATCTTCAAGCGTTGCCCACTGAGCGCGGGGGGTTGGCAGGTATCCGGGAATAATATGGAAAAGCAATGCCTGATCAGTTGACCCCTGCACATTGGATTCACCCCTGAGGGCATTAACTCCTCCGCCTGCAATGCCCATATTGCCAAGCAGTGTCTGGATAATGGACATGGCACGGATATTCTGGACGCCGACAGTATGCTGGGTCCATCCCATTGCATAGAGCTCGGTGCCTGCCTTATCAGGTCTTCCTGTTGATCCATACACCTTATACACTTTTTCAAGATCATCCTGGGGGGTCCCGGTAATCGCGGTGACTTTCTCCAAAGTGTAACGCGAATAGTGCTTCTTCAAAAGCTGGAAAACACACCGTTCGCTCTGCAGGGTCATGTCCGTTTTTGGAATACCGTTTTCGTCTTTTTCGAGGGCCCATGTTGATTGATCATACGACCTTTTGTTCGGATCATAGCCGGAGAAAAGACCGTCATCAAAATTAAACTTCGGGGTTACGAGAAAAGACGCATTCGAATAGTTTTTGACGTAAAATTCATCATACAGGTTGTTGTCCAGGATATATTTGATCATACCCCCAAGGAAGGCGATATCCGTGCCGGAACGGAGACGAACAAAGATATCTGCCTTGGCCGATGTGCGCGTAAAACGGGGATCTACATGGATGAATGTCGCGCCCTTATCGCGTGCTGCCTGGATCCACTTAAAGGAGACCGGATGGTTCTCGGCAACATTGCTGCCCATGTTAAGAATAACGTCGGCGTTCCGGAAATCAATGAAATGGTTTGTCATTGCACCGCGCCCGAACGACTCTGCCAGAGCCGCTACTGTAGCGCTGTGTCATATACGGGCCTGATGCTCTATCCAAACGAGGCCAAGAGATCTGAGAAATTTCGAGTAAAGCCAGCATTCCTCATTGTCCATTGCTGCACTGCCCACCGAAGCGATACCATTGGTCCGGTTGACAACCTTGCCGTCCTTGTTTTTCTCCGTGAAGCTTTTGTCGCGGCTCTTCTTGATGTTGGCTGCGATCTTGTCCATCGCCCATTCCCAGCTGACTTCTTTCCATTTGTCGCTGTTAGGCGCACGGTAGCGGACTTTTTTCAGCCGATTGTCGTTTACCGCAATCTGATAGAGAGATCCGCCCTTTGGGCATAATGCTCCCTCACTGATCGGATGATCGGGATCACCTTCGGCATTAATCACCTTACCGTTCTTATCAGTGGACACCAAAATGCCGCATCCCACCGAACAGTAACAGCAGATGGTAGGTGTTTCCTTCGCGCCCTTGATCCGGAGTTCTGTGCGCAGCTCGGCGGCATATGCCTGTATGGGCGTCATGTCAAATCCCAACTGGCACAATGTCAGGCCCGCTGCGGTAGTCCCGGAGAGACGCAAGAAGTCTCTGCGTGTCAGTACCTTCATAAAAACCTCCTTTTTTAAGCGTTTAATATAAAAAACGATACCCTTGAAGGCTATTTAGTGCCTGTGTATAAAGTCTCTTTCTGTCATCCTCCGGCTTGACCGGGGGATCCAGAAGGCAATGAAAACAATGGATTCCCCGATCGAGTCGGGGAATGACGGACAACTTAATTCCGAATGCATGGACAGACTCTATTTAATCTCATTATCACTATCATTCATATACAGTATTATATAATTTCAGTATATCATGTATACAGCAATATGTCAAGGTTTTTCCCTGCAAATTCAAAGTGCTTATTTGGGCAAGGCAACGATAATTATTTTCAAAAAAAATAGTATTTGCATTACTATTATAAATGGCTCACACATGGGTCCTTCTGTCATTGATTTGCGCGTTCGCTCTTGCCACGAGCGATGCCCTCACAAAGAGGGCGCTTGTCCGGAGCAATGAATATCTTGCAGCCTGGTTCAGGCTTGTATTTTCCCTGCCGCTGCTTCTTCTGCTCTGGACCGCTGTCCCGATTCCGAAACTCGATTCTGCCTTTTATAGTGCCTTCATTCTTTCCCTCCCGCTCGAAATAGCGGCTATGATCTTGTACGTAAAGGCGCTGAAGGTTTCCCCTCTCAGTTTGACGCTGCCGTTCCTGTCCCTCACCCCGATCCTCCTGATTGTTGTTTCTTATCTCATCCTCGGAGAAAAAGTATCATTGCAGGGCGGTGTCGGCATTGCGGTTCTCGCGGCAGGAGGGTATACGCTGCACATCCACGAAATACGGAACGGATTATGGATGCCTTTCAAGGCCATCCGGAGGGAAAAAGGCTCAATGCTGATGATCGCTGTTGCTGTAATCTTTAGCGTCACCGCCACATTGGGGAAGATGGCTATCCAACATTCATCCCCGTTGTTTTTCGGGATCACGTATTTTTGTGCTCTTACCTTTTTGTTTGCGCCGATAGCGCTTTGGATGGGAAGGCATGAGATGAAACAGTTCATTTTCACGGGGCAGTATAAAAGGCTCTTTCTTCCGGGGCTGCTTTATTCTATAATGATTGCCTCTCACATGACGGCGCTCAACCTTACTAAAGTTGCCTATATGATATCCGTAAAGAGGATAAGCCTGGTCATCGGGGTACTATATGGCTATTTTCTCTTCCGGGAGACGAATATAGGTGAAAGGGTGTTCGGGGCGCTTCTGATGCTGACAGGCTTTATATTGATTGTCACGTCCGCATGATTTATTTTATAGTGAGAGAACTCTATGCCTGAGAAAAAATTATCTACCAAAGAAATCATTAAGGCGCTTGGACTTGTCTTCGGAGATATAGGGACAAGTCCTATATATACGGTAACGGTTGTATTTCTCTTTCTGTCTTCCACGAGGGACCATATCCTTGGTGTTATATCTTTGATCATCTGGACACTGGTAATATTGGTTACGATTCAGTTTGCCTGGCTTGCCATGAACCTGAGTATCAGGGGTGAGGGCGGCAAGATTGTGCTGAAAGAAATCCTTTTACCGCTGCTCAAGTCCAAGAGAAGCGCCGGTTTTGTGTCGATTGTGGCAGTTGTAGGAGTTTCATTGCTGATTGGTGACGGAGTAATAACCCCCGCAATCAGTATTCTGAGTGCAGTTGAAGGTTCCGTGCTGATCCCCGGTCTTCAGAGTCTTTCTAAAACTACAATCGTTCTCATCTCCATGGTAATTGCCATTCTACTTTTTGTAGTTCAGAAAAAAGGGACTGAGAAGGTGGCCGGGGCTTTTGGCCCGGTAATGAGCATATGGTTTATTTCTCTTTCACTCTCAGGGATGGTTGCTTTGTCAGAGTCACCGGAGATTATGTATGCATTGAATCCTTACTGGGGAATAAAATTTCTCCTTGAGAACGGGTTTCAGGGATTTATAGTCCTTGGAGAGATAATCCTCTGCGCCACAGGAGGAGAAGCATTATATGCGGATATGGGGCATCTCGGGGGAAAACCCATCAGGCAGGCATGGGCAGGGGTATTTCCAGCCTTAATACTGAATTATCTGGGGCAGGGAGCATTTCTCCTGAATCATCCCGAGGCAAAAAATGTTCTTTTTGAGATGGTATTTTATTATGCGCAAGTCCTTTATGTGCCTTTTCTCCTCCTGAGCATTTCTGCGACGATTATCGCTTCACAGGCGATGATAAGCGGTACATTCTCGATGGTTTATCAGGGGATCACTACACGGCTTATGCCCATGTTCAAGGTTGATTATACCTCAGAGGAACGGAAATCCCAGATCTATATTGCTTCAGTGAACTGGTTCATGCTCTTCTCGGTCCTTTTTATCATGATCAATTTTGGAGAATCAAGCCGTCTTGCCGCTGCGTATGGCCTTGCAGTTACAGGGACAATGGCTCTCACCGGTATTTTGATGACATGGATCTTCTACCTGAAGAAAAAGAGAATGCTTGCGTTGGTCGCTCTCATTGTGACATTCATTGATGCGGCGTATCTTACCGCCAATTTCTATAAAATACCTCACGGTGGGTACTGGTCTTTGATCCTTTCGATGGTTCCCTTCCTGATGATAATCATTTATACGCAGGGACAGAAAAAGCTCTACAGGACAATGGATTTTATGTCTCTTGAGGAATTTCTTCATAAATTTACAAGGGTATATACCACAAACGCGAAAATTAAAGGCACAGCGCTCTTTCTTATCAAGGATGTGAAGGATATACCGTTCTATGTCACACAGACAATGTTTTATCACGGCGTCATTTATGAGACGAATATTTTTGTTTCAATAATCAAAAGAGAAGACCCATTCGGTGTTACCGGGTTCTTTAAAGAGGATCTTGCAAAAGGCCTCAAGGTCTTTGAGGTGCAGATGGGATACATGGAAATGATCGATGTGGAAGAAATTCTGAGAGAAGAGGGGATAGAAGAGAGGGTTGTTTTTTACGGCCTTGAAGACATATCAGCGCAAAGAATATTATCTGGAAAATGTTTGCTCTGATCAAGAGGATCACCCCCACGTTCATGCAGTTTTATAATTTCCCGCCGAAAAAGCTTCACGGTGTGTTTACAAAAATATCGATGTAACTTTTTTCTGAAGAGATGAGAGTCCTTGCAAAAATACATTCGTGAAAATGCAGCTTCGAAACGGCCGGTATCAATGATGCGGAAAGGGACGCTGAGTTGATAGCGTCTTCCTGCCTCGGGATGAACAGGACATTTTTTTATCGTGATAACCCCATCATCCCGGCAGATATCGCCGCGGAGATTGATGCAAAAGTGCAGAGGAGGCTAAAGAGAGAACCGCTTCAGTATATCCTCGGATATGTTGATTTTTACGGACTGAAGATACACGTTGGTCCCGGAGTGCTTATTCCGAGGCCTGAAACTGAATTACTGGCAGAGGAAAGAGCGATAAAGGCAATTTCAAATAAAAATGCAAAATTGAATATTCTCGACCTCTGCACTGGAACCGGCTGTCTGGCATTGACTTTCGCCAGGGCGTTTCCGGCCGCAATGGTGTACGGCACTGACAGTGAAGAGACGGCTATCAGCTATGCGGAAGAGAATGCAAAAACGAACACTATTAGGAACGTTAGATTTATGAAGGGTTCGCTTTTTGAGCCAATAGAGAAAAGTAATGTCTCAACTGAAGACCGTTCTGTTTTTGATATAATCGTTTCAAATCCACCCTATATCAGGCGGGATGATTTGAACAGGTTGCAGCCTGAAATCAGGGATTGGGAGCCTTTGCCTGCTCTGGACGGCGGGGAAGACGGGCTTGATTTCTATAGAGAGATCATCCCCGGTGCAAGAAAGTATCTGAGAAAGATGGAGTTCTCCTCCTGGAACTCGGCATATACCAGGCGGATGCAGCAAAACAGATGGCGGAGGATGCGGGGTTTCAGGATATTTCGGTAAGAAGAGATTATGCCGGGATCGAGAGAATTTTCATAGCAAGGGCATAATGATATAGTTAATGTAACCGATGACCGCCATTGTAGCCGCAGGCAATAGCCTGCGAGACATCAGAGGAAACGTGGAATACACGCAGGCTAAAGCCTGCGGCTACTAATAACTTTGCAAGTAAATATATGAACTCTGTCATTCCTGAACTTGATCGGGGAATCCAGTTTTTTGAATAGGTTCTGGATTGTCCGGTCAAGCCAGACATGACGATTCTTTAAAGATTTTTATTGCCGGGTTAATAATATAAAAGGATAGAACATGGGAATACAGGAAGATAACAGACGTCTGGAAGAACTCGACAGGAGATATATCTGGCATCCGTTCACCCAGATGAAGGAATGGGTTGAAGAGACGCCTATCATCATCGCTGAGGGCAGAGACTGTTTTTTAAAGGATATTTATGGCAGGTGGTATCTCGACGGCGTTTCGTCGCTTTGGGTGAACATCTTCGGACACCGGAAAAAAGAGATTGATGACGCCATTAAAGAACAGCTCGACAAAATCAGCCACAGTACCCTCCTTGGCCTGAGCAATGTTCCTGCGATACAGCTTGCTGAGAGGCTTGTGCAGGTTGTCAAATCATCATTCATCCCTGATCCTTCATCCCTCACAAAGGTCTTCTATTCCGACAACGGCTCAACTGCTGTTGAAGTTGCTCTGAAGATGGCGTTCCAGTACTGGAAACAGAAAGGTGTAGATGGCAGACATGCCTTTGTTTCTCTTAAAAACGGCTATCACGGCGATACTATCGGCGCAATAAGCGTGGGAGGAATCGACATCTTCCATAAGACATTCGGACCGCTTTTGTTCAATTCCTACAAGGCTCCATCCCCTTATTGCTACCGATGCGAACTCGGCAAAGAATATCCGGATTGTACCTTTTCATGCCTCGTTGAATTGGACAAGATACTGAATGCCCATTCCGGAGAGATTGCCGGTCTGATTATCGAGCCGCTGATGCAGGCAGCGGGAGGGATGATTACCTCTCCCCCCGGATATCTCAGGGGGGTGCGGGAATTATGCAGCAAGCATGACATCCTTATGATCGCCGATGAAGTAGCAACCGGCTTCGGACGGACAGGGAAAATGTTTGCCTGCGCGCATGAGCAGGTACAACCCGATATCATGTGTCTCTCAAAGGGGATTACCGGCGGCTATATGCCATTGGCCGTTACCCTTGCAACGGATGATGTCTACAATGCGTTCCTCGGGGAGTTTAAAGACCTGAAGACCTTCTTCCACGGGCATTCCTATACCGGGAATCCGCTTGCCTGCGCCGCTGCTCTTGCATGTCTTGATCTGTTTGATAAGGAAAAGGTGCTGGAAGGGCTCCAGAGCAAGATAGGGATGCTCGATGAATGGCTCAGGGAACTGCTGATGCTTCCGCATGTTGGTGACGCAAGACATGCAGGGTTTATGGCAGGGGTAGAACTCGTAAGAGATAAAGCAACAAAAGAACCGTATGCATGGGAGGAGAAGGTGGGGTGGAAGGTCGCATATCATGCACGGGATAACGGCGTTTTCATCAGGCCCCTCGGGAATGTCATCGTCATAATGCCTCCGCTGAGCATAAGCGAGCAGAACCTGAAACAATTGCTCGAAGTCATCCGGGCTGCGATAATGAGTGTCTGTTCATAATGAGCCGTAAGACGATCATTCTGCTACTCATTCTTTTCATACTCCCACTGGTCATCTACTTCCTCTGGCCAACAGATGAAGCGAGGATAAAGAAACTGTTCAGAGAAGGGTCAAAGGCGATCGAGAAAAAAGACCTGGATGCCGTGATGTCAAAGGTGTCATTTAACTATACGGATGAATATGGCTTTAATTATCTTTACTTGAAAGAGTCGATGAAGCGCGTTTTTCAGCAGATGGGAGATCTTGACATTGAATACGAAAACCTCACAATAACCATTGCCGATAAAGCAGCGAAGGCGGAGATGGATGTGAGGGTTGTGGCAGGCATAGGGAATGAGCGGGGGTATATCCTCGGAGATCTGCCGAATCCTGTTCATCTCACCTTCAGCCTTGAAAAAGAGAGGACAAAATGGATGGTGACAAAGACCGAAGGGATGCCGTTCAAGTGGTGACGTGTCATCGGTTCAGATCGAAGCAGATGATGCATTTTTTAAAACAGAAACGTATAATATACCTTCTTATTGCCGAAGTGGCGGAACTGGCAGACGCGCTAGGTTCAGGGTCTAGTGGTCGAAAGGCCGTGCGGGTTCAAATCCCGCCTTCGGCACCAAATAAATTATATATTAAAGACTTACCCTATCTTTATAATCTCAATACTGGTGCACAAGTGGTATACAATTATGTTCCTTTCATCACTTCTTCACGTTCCCATTGTTTTGCAAGCACTGAAAGCACTATTGCCACTTTGTCTTTGAAATGCGCGGCACGACTTCTTCCTGTAACAGACACCTTCAAAACCGGATATAATTGTGCTGAGTTCAACTGGCAGTTAATGATTATCTACAAGCTTATTTTGTCTCACTTCTATGGTGCTTTCAACTCCACAGTGCAGTAAGCGCACCGAGTGGCTTTGATCGGAATGACTGACAGGCAATAAGGGCAGTCTTTCGTTGTGGGAACGGTCGGCTTAGCTTCCTCTTGCCTCCTGAGCTTATTGATATTGAGAATAATCAAAAAAACTGAAAAAACGATAATAAGGAAACTGACGATTGTGTTGATAAAAACACCATAGTTGAGGGTTATCGCACCGGCAGCTTTAGCAAAAGCCAGCGACTCATACGGACCGGGGACTTTGCCTTCCTTTAGAAGAACAAAAAGGTTAGCAAAATCGACATTTCCTAAGAGAAGCCCGACGGGCGGCATGATAACATCTGACACAAGTGAAGTTATAATAGTCCCAAAAGCTGCACCGATAATGATCCCGACAGCCATGTCTACCATATTTCTTTCATTGCAAATTCTTTAAATTCCTTGAACATTGTAATCCTCCGTCTACTATTTTCAAAAATTAGAAAGGAAGGGAGAGCAAGTCAATTTCTCCCCCTTTATTAAAAATACTTCAATAACCAGGTGTATTTTATTCTTGTCATGTGCACCAAAGAACTTTGGGTTATTAAATTAGATTTTTCCTTCTCTGCATTGCCTCCATCAACTACAGATATAACAATAAACCCCTATAACTCTTTCAAGCTTTCTAAGAATTTGCTTTCATTAAACTATCTTCGCCTTCGAGAACGCCAATTGAATCGCCCTATTACATATTTTCAAGGAGGGCGATTACAGAGAGTATCCGCTATTTTTTGACGGGAGGAATATTGTTTTCAGACGGAGGGCCTAAAACAGTGCGTTTAAGAGTCCCGTCATCGGCAATAGTCTCTATAGTTACCACTCCGTTAGGCCAAGCAATGACTATATTGTTACCACTCACCGCAATGTTTGGAGTCGGATAGCTTGCCTTGTCCTTCTGCCCATATAATTCCTTTGCTGTGTTCAGTGCGTCCAATCCGGCAAACCCTGCTTTCGCGCCTGGTACACCAGGGATATTGAGCCCCCCTGGAAGTTTTGGAAGGCCAAAGTCTTGGGCCACCGCCAGTTCAAAAAAAGTGAAAACCAGGGCAATCGACAAAACCAACGAAGCATATAGGAAAAAACGCTTTGATATAAATCTTTTCATTTTCTATCTCCTCTTTCAACTTTGTATTCTTATTTAAAAAAATGTTAAGTCTAACATATATAGTGTTACTTCAACTTAGTACCTTTGCCATCTTAGACACCTCCCTTCAGATTAATCTTAATGCAATATAGGTACCATAAGGTAAGCCATTGAATTTAATGGTTTTTAAGAAATAAGTGAGCACATCAAATCAGGCAAAGTGCCGTAGCTTATGGGTATTTCGCCCTTAGCACAATAGTTGTAGGTGTCTCCGAGAAAAAAGGTATACGTCGTACAGGGCGAAAAAACACAGCTTTCCTGAGATCCTCCTGAGAGGCAAACATCCGAATAGGCGTCATTCCGCTGCGAAGTTGCGGAATGACGCCTATTCGAAGTCACCCTCTTACTATAACTTCCTCTTCTAAGGAAGATGTCAAGTTTTTTTCTTATGCTGCTCTGTTAAAGCTGAAATGGTTGTGGTGTGTTACTTCAACCTTTTACCTTTTCACCTAACCTCTTTTGTTCTACGAGCCTATTATGCCCAACTTACCTTATTCAGGTCGAAAGGACGGTGGAAGTTGACCAAGCTGAATCCTGCAAGCCTTCTTTTTAGCTTACGAAGTTACACGGTCCTTCTTCCACCACAACCACTATTTACTCCCATATACTAAGCAGCAATGGTTACAGTATCCTGAAATCTACGTTTATCTCTTAAAAGTGCAAAAATCACCTTAATCAGCTTTATTGCTACTGCGCAGAGGATTTCCTTCTTCCTTGGCAACTGACCAACCCTATTTTTTGTCTGCAATTTTCTTTGATAATACTCCTTAAAATAGTTGCTGAGTACGACCACTCTCATGCTCATAAAGAAAAGGAATTTTCTAACAACCACCGTCCCTTTTTAGATATAAATCTCCGGCTTATCCTATAGCCGGAATCGTTTCCTGTGGATCATACCTGCATATTTCACAATCTGACGGGCGTTCTGAAAATACGCAGGATCTCCTAACTCTCCTAAGAAAACAGCAGCTGAGAGGGATCCAATGCCTGGTATACTCAGTAAATACTCCGAAGAGGGTATCTCCCTTAATACTCCCTTCATCTGTCGGTCAATACCCTTGAGCATAAGAACTGTCCGTTTCACTTCCTCCAGACATATCTTTACCCGATAGCGATCCGCGCTGCCGATCCGTTTTACGCCAATGCTCTTTTTTGCTGCCTGTTTGAGAGCCTTTGCTTTTTGGGCAGCACCAGCTTTCTTACGCGCACTGCGCGCTATCAGTTCGCAGAGGGCAGAAACCTTCATCGAAAGCACATCCTCAGGGAATGGACACTGATCGAGAACCGCCCATAAGCTCCTGGAACTCATCGACCAAAATATCTCATGCAGCTCGGGAAAATAGTCATCCAGTGCAGCATGCAGTGCGTTCTTTGTACCAACGCTATATCTCAGGAGTCTCTCCCTTACTTTCGACAATGTCCTTAGCTGTCTCACTACCCCATCTTTAATCACAGTATCGATGTATTTGCCTTCTCGCGTGATATTCGCTATGGTCAAGGCATCTCTTTTATCGCTCTTTGCAGAGGCACTCTCGTCAAGTTCCCGATGATGCTTCAGGGCCGTAGTCCGTACAAACCGAACTTCATAACCTCGGTCTTTTGCAAAATAGGCAAGCTTTCTCCAGTAGTGCCCTGTCGGTTCCATCCCTATGAGCACGCTGTTCATGCCATGTTTCGCTTTAAACACTTCTGTCATCTTTACAAACTCTTCAAATCCCTCTCGGCTGTTGTACAGTTTGGCACAACTCCCTAAGACCTTGCCTTCTTTGTTCATGAACCCTGCCGCATTCCATGCATTCCCTACGTCCACTCCTATGACAAGGGTCTCCCTGCCAATCCTTTCACGCTTTGCTACCTGCCTGTTATAATCTTTCTCGGACATGGTAATCTCCTTTCTGTTATGTTGTTTTGGCTATCCAACTTTAACAGATCAAGATTGCCATGTCTTTCCCTCTTCCTTATAGTAAGCTGAATTTGGCGGGTTAATAACCGTTCGCCAAAATATTTAGATTGGAACTTGGCCGAAGCTACTCAAGAGGTTGTGCAACCCATGATTATAATATTTGATGTCATTATGCTCCCCTTGTAGTTGAAAATCTACACGTGTAGCTGAAAACCTACAAAATGTAGTTCAAAACCTACACGCTGTAGTCCAAAAACTACAGACAATCTGAATCTCCTGTGGTATAAAACCTTTATCACACAAATGAAAGAGGAGGTTTCAATGTCAGCAATCAAGGTGAACTTGCAGAAAGTCGTTTCGAATGCAACCGGAGTGAAGATCGATAAGGCAATCGTCACAAATCTTTCGGCGCTGAAAAGAAAATATGGTACGGCAGGAGTACAAAAGATCCAGGCTGCATTAAAGAATCTCATTGCGAAGGACCGAAAGCGGGGACTGGTCACCCGCCTTTATCCTCTCGATGATGCTGCAACAATGAAACAGGTCAACGGGAAACCGGTCACCAAAGCAACTGATCCCAAACAGAACAAGAATGCGATCGATGCCGTTTATAATGCCTTTGCCCCTGACTACCTTATGATTCTCGGTTCTATCGATATCATCCCGCATCAAAATCTCAAAAACCCGCTCTATTCGCCCTATGATGATCCGGACAAATTCGCCTTTGGAGATCTTCCCTATGCCTGTGAGGCAAAATACAGCCAGAGACCCCAGAATTTTTTCGGGCCTACACGGGTTGTGGGACGGCTGCCGGATATAACCGGGGCAAAAGACCCGCAGTATCTGCTTGCCCTGCTTAAAACTGCAGCGGCATACAAGAACAGTAATGCGCAATCATATCGCAACTACTTCGGCATTTCCGCAGAGGTATGGAAACAATCCTCTGTCATGAGTCTTTCCGCAACCTTCGGGAATGCTGCGGACATTAAGACAGTTCCTCCGTCGAATGCAAAGTGGCCGACTGCCATGGTAAAGCGCCTCTCGCATTTCATCAACTGTCACGGCGCACCGGACGATTCTCACTTTTATGGTCAACCTCGCAGCGGCGCCCAGGCGTATCCAATAGCGCTTGATGCCGTATATCTGGAGAAGAAGATTTCGGAAGGGACCGTTGCTGCCGCGGAATGCTGTTACGGCGGACAACTTTTCGATCCCGCCTATAACAAGGGCCAAATGGGAATATGCAACACCTATTTAAGAAATAAGGCTATCTCATCTTCCGCGTTCAAAATTTGAAAGTCAATTATATCAGGGATTTACGTTTCAAGTCAGGCGATTTTCTTCACTACATTTTCAATTATTTTGGGTCTGTTGGGCAAGAATATTTTCATTCTCTGGAGCAGAATCTTCAGTTCCTTTGAAGGTGTAGAAACCACTCTGAGTCTGATGTTTTTGTTTTTTGCCGGAAGCAGGACATCAAGGGATCTTACCTCTCGCATCTCTTCAATGAGTTTTCTTGCAGCAGTGCGAGCCCTGATGTCTTCATCAACTGCTGCAGGGTCCTCCACATTGCCAGCGACAAAAAACAGACCAGGATGTGTGCCTGCGTTCTGTCTTGTTTCTGATGATATATAGGCCGCATGCCAAGATCATGTTTTTCTGTCCTGAAGGCATCTTCCACTTCGGTCAACTGAAGATACCGTTTCCATATCGTCTTTGGATCATCCTCCTTCCAGTTGGTGCGAAGGATGTAACTACCGCCACTCTGAAGCGCCCACTGATAACGCTCATCGTTTCTTTTGACATCGACCGCAAGGCGTTTGTCCTTCCCAGCCCCTATTTCTGTGACAATAACTTCAAAGAGTGATGCTGCTCGGCTGTTTCTCTCAAGAAGCCGTCCGATCCGGCGGTCAGCCTTCTGCCGGTCTCTGAGTCTTCCCTGCTCCGCCTGTTCTTTGAGATTGTTAAGCCCTGCCTCCAAGCGGGCAACAAACCGGTTGAGGATTGCCATCTCTTTGTCCTTCCGGCCTTCAGAGCGGCACAGCACAAAGGTTTCGTCTTTGCCTTCAGGAGAAGCGCACATTTTCACTTCAACGCCGGGATGAACTTCTTCCCAGTCTTTTTCAAGAAGCGCTTGTTCAAACTTTCTGAGCATGGACTTCGGCGTGCCGACAAGATATCTGGCACCACGCTCCTGCATGAACTCTATGTTTTCTTCGCTCACCATTCCTCTGTCCATGACCCAGATCCGGTTGGCTTTGCCGTACTTGCGTTCCATGATCAGCACCATTTCTTCGGTAGTGGTGACATCCGTACGGTTGCCGTCGAAGACTTCAAAGGCAAGGGGCAATCCTTCCCGACTCGTAACCAGTCCGATACATACCTGCGGACAGTCCGGACGGCTGTCACGGCTGTAACCCCTTTTGGCCTGCGGATTGCCGAGGGACGCCCCTTCAAAGTATGTGGAGGTGATATCGTAAAAAAGAAAGTCGAAGGTCTCGCCAAAGAGCTCTCCATAGCGATTTTGCAAATGCCTGCACAAAGAGTCTTTGTGAGGAAGAAGGGCATCCAGAGATCGATATAGCCGATCGTCATTTACTCTATCGACGGGGACTCCCAGCAGATCATCAAGCGCTGTCTTGTCATACCAGGATTCTGCTATCTGCAGTTCCGAAGATGGCGCACAAAAACGCGCAACGATAAGTATACAGGCCATTACTGACCACGGGATTGCTTCCCTCCCTTCCGGCATATGTTCTTTACAGAATTCAGGGAAGCCAAGCCGGTGCCATAGAAGAAGCCCAAGATAGATATCGCCAAAGCTTCGCAGCCTCTCCACGCTGACTCGGTTGATATCTACGGTTGCCCATGAGGGCGGCTCCTCTGTCTTTTCAAGCAGGCTTTCTTGTGGTTTGGGATTGCCGGTCAGTATCCGCCCAATCTCTTCCCAGCCAAGCAGTTCCTCTTTATCAAAGTCCGGCAACTTGCCGATGCTTGCAATAACCCTCTGCCGGGGTCCTCTGGCAGTCCGCACGGATTCTACCAGTGACCAGTATCCATATTCCTCTCCATTAACTTTCTTGCCATAACGCCGCAGGTACATGACAAAAATTATGAGCTATTTGCTCCTCTTCAGCAAGAGGCTTTTCTTCACGACATTTGCTTTCAGAATATGGCAATGCCCCAGCCCCATTTGACGCCACCCCGCGAATCGCTTGCCTGTCTTATTTATGATTTCTAAGAAATAACTGCGGAAGTTGGGCTATGGGTTTTTCGGCAGCACGACCATAGCCTATGGCCCGGATGACCACAACGACCAGGCTGACCTTATCTGCCAGTATTTTCTGCAAAGTCTTCTGAATGGCGCCTCGCTGGGGAGGGCGGCACTGGAAGCCCGGCAGAAATTCGCGCACACCGCCTCCATGTCCGACCCGTCCAATGTGAAGACCATCGCGCAATTCAATCTCTATGGGGACCCGTCAGTCGCACCGATACAACTGCCCCAGGTGATCGCAGGCAAAACCAGAGCTATTACCGCAAGCCCTGTCCCTAGCCTTTCGCATAGAGCGTGCAGAACGCCGCCGTGACCTGTTCAGCCGGGGTCTCGCCCTGGCCAAAAGCCAGCCGATCATCAGCAGATTTGCTTACCAACTGCCGAAAGAGATTGCTGTTGTCCCATCAGGAAGAAGGCCATAGAGTATCGTATAACAGTGGGCAGAACACTGACATTTACGGTAATGGAACCGCCGTCAGCGAAGTTCATGCCGGTGAGTTTGATGGCAAAGGAATTATTTCCTACTCGTGTTTATGTGATCTTTGAGGCAACAGGACAGGGGAGGGCGGAAGCGAAAAAGGAAGCGACAAAGACAGTCAGACCTGCAGTGACCGGCACCGCTGCATTGATCCTCAAAGAGGTCAACGGCACGATAGTATCAGTAAAAAAAATCTTCAGCAGATGAGGTAGAATGTGAGCAGCAGGCCTGTATTACAGGGAAGGAATACGATAACCATGCCGGAGTACGTCGGCAAAGTGACAAAGAAACCGTTCGGGAAAGGTTCCAAGAGCGAATCTGAGGCAATCTTTCTCGAAACTGAAGAAAGACAATATGTATTGCGGCGTGAAGGGGGAAATCCCTTCCACGATCCGGAACTGCAAAAATTGGTCGGCAAGACCATTCGCTGCACAGGCCTTGCCCGCGATTATGTGCTGAAGATTTCCGACTGGACTGAACTGGCGTAAATGCAGTGTCTTGGATCTAAAGGAGCTTTATCCCGTCATTTTCGATGACAATACGCCGTTTCCTGTAAAGAGCGCCTATCGCTTTCTTGTATGTTTTCTTGCTCACACCGAACAAGCCGTAGATAATCTCAGGCTGGCTTTTATCGGTTACGGAAACAAATCCGCCCGCTTCCCGCAGTGTATCGATAATCTTTTCAGATACCTCATCAACCTTTTCAGGACCGGGTTTTTGCAGGCAGAGATCTATCTTTCCGTCGTCCCTTACCTTCTTTATAAATCCTTTTATACATTGCCATTTTCTTAATGGCTGAAATACCTCGTTCTTATACAGCATGCCCTCCTGCGTGTTGTCGATGATAGCCTTATACCCAAGGTTGGTCCGTTCGCCAATCACCAATTCCACACTCTGGCCTTCCTGAAATTCGATTGGTTGCTTGTCAGGTAACTTGTCCACTATGGTATCCTCTTTCCTATTTTTCTCTTTTCTAGTTTCTATTTTATCCCACTTTTCTAAAGGGGGACAGAGGGGGATTACAAATCTCTCAATTTCTCCGCTAAGCCCTTTCCTTGTTCTCTGCGTTCGACCAGTTTATTGAAATATTCCGGAAGCGCGGTTTCGAACGTAAGCCGCTTGCCGCTGACAGGGTGTATGAAGGAAATCGATTTGGCGTGAAGGGCTAAACGTTTGTATGTGTCTTGCGTCTTACCATACTTTTTGTCCCCCACAACCGGGTGTCCGATTTCAGCGAGATGCACGCGTATCTGATGCTTTCTGCCTGTTAAAAGGGTAACCTCCAGCAGGGAAAAGTCCTTTGTGTCCCTGAGCACCTTGTAAGCAGTATGGGACAGTTTTCCTTTTGCGGTGTCGGTCGTGGAATATACGAGTTGGGCCTTGTTCTCAGCCAGGTACGTTGTGATCGTCCTCTCCTTTTGTTTACACCTGCCGTGAACAACGGCGATATACTTCTTCTCTGTTTGTTCCCATCCGCCTTGCAGCCGCAGTTTGGCCTCCATGTTCTTTGCGAAAATAAGTATGCCGGACGTATCACGGTCCAATCGATGAACGATGAAGATGCGCTTTGAGGACCTGGAGTAACCCTTCCTGACATAATCGGTCAGCAGAGCGTAGAGTGTCCGCGATTTGTCCCTGTCCGTGCCCATCGTCAGAAGGCCATAGGGCTTGACAGCTACCAGAATGTCATTGTCCTCGTAAAGTATGCTGATATCTTTTGGCAAGTGTGTATCCGGTTTTGATCTTTTAGGCATAAAAAATACTCCGACAGACGGTCTTTTTTTACTTTATTCCTGTCCGGCTAAAACCTTTCTGATATGCCGCCACAATTCATCCCTGCCTTCTCCGGTCTCACTGGAATAGATGAGAGTCGGAACATGGGCGGGAAGCATTAATCCTTTGCGAATCGCGGCAATATGGGCCGCACGCCTGCCCCGGCTGATTTTGTCCGCCTTTGTTCCTACAATGACATACGGGACATTGAGCCCCATCAGCCATTCTGAAGCGTTCTTGTCATTTTTCATCGGCTCATGCCGCAGGTCAATCAGATGCACAATGAGAGCAAGTCTGTCTCTGGTCCCGAAGATAGTCGGTGACAAACTCTCCCCACTCCCCGCGCTTTCCCTTTGAAGTCGCCGCATAACCATATCCGGGCAGATCGACCAGATACAGCTGCTCATTGATCGCAAAATAATTAATCGTCTGTGTTTTCCCGGGCTGGTCACTGGTCCGCGCCAGCGCGCGTCGGGCGCATAACGAATTGATCAGGGATGATTTGCCCACATTGGAGCGCCCGACCATCGCGATCTCCGGATACCCGGTGTTAGGGCATTGGTTTGGTCCAACCGCGCTGATAATGCATTTCGCTGAGATTATTTTCATTGTTCTTCCTTGTCGGGCTATCTGAAAACCGATATCAAGTATTGTACCATGGCGTACGGGGGACCCGGCGCTACGGAGAAGTGTCTTGGGAAGACTTTATTCCCTTGAAACGTTCCAACCCTTGCGGGTTCAGTGTCTCGGACCCGAACCCGCATCTGTATTACCTGTAGGGGCAGGCCCCTGTGCCTGCCCTGTATTTCAAGGGGATGGATACCCTGATCGGGAAGGACACCGGCAAGGAATTAATACAGGGCACCCACAGCGGGGCGCCCCTACTTGCTCCTGCAATTTATTCAGCCCTCTTTGTAAAAGGAAGGACGTTGATAGTCTAAAATTAGCCTACACAGCACGCTCAAACCATTTATACCGGAGGAGCAATTGTTACGATTACCCTCATATCACTTATCGCTAAAATTCCATGTGGTTCGCGTATATCGGAAATCAAAACATCGCCGGTATTGGCAGGAAGTGTGATTCCATCCTTGCCTAAGAATTCTCCTTCTCCTTCAAGCACCACAATGCTCAGTTGTCCATCAACATCATGCGAATGAATTCCTAATTCCTGTCCGCTTTTAAAATTGAAGTTTATTACTCTGAAATACGGTGAGTCATGAATTAATAACTTTTGCATTCCTTTATCGCTGAATCCGCCTTCTTGAAAGACTTCAATCCGTTTCATCATGGCTATATCTCCTTTCGTTAATAAATAAAGTGTACCAAAAAATCAATTGATTAACAAACCTCCAATGCACTGATTATTTGGCCTGACTTCAGGCATCGACTGAACTATAATAGTCTATAGATAAGTTCATCAGGAGGTAGAAATGAATAACAACGATATAGTGCGGCAATTGCGTTACGCTCTGAATATGAACGATTCAACCATGATCGAAATTTTCAAACTGGCTGATCATGAAATCGGACAATCCATTCTGACCGGGCTTCTCAAGAAAGAAGACGAAGAAGGTTTTGTTAACTGCGGGGATATTGTTTTGGGGTATTTTTTGGACGGGCTTATTTTATATAAGAGGGGCAGGAAAGAAATGAAACCGGGTGAGATGAGAAGGCCCGACTCACGGCTGACGAATAATATCATATTGAAAAAACTGAGGATTGCCCTGGAGTTGAAAGAGGATGATATGCTTGCGGTTTTAAAACTGGCAGAGGTTGACATATCGAAATCTGAACTGTCCGCGCTATTCAGGAAGCAAGGACATAAGAATTACAAAGAATGCGGGGACCAGTTTCTGAGGAAATTCCTGAAGGGCCTTTCCATTCGTTATAGAACCTGACGGCTCCTCTGCTACTTTGATTCCCGCGAGTTATAGATTATTCCGCCCTGCAGGGAGTAGTTGAGAAGCACCTGCACTGCAGCTTCACGGCTGACGTCACATATGGTCGCAATCCCTCTCTTTTCCAGTTCGCTTTTCCAGTCCTGCATCTTTGGTCCTTCGTCAAATCCGATACTTCTTGCATCGGCGTCTCTGCCACCGGTAATGACTCTTCGCACTCCGGACCAGGGAATTGCTCCGAAACACATGGCGCATGGCTCTATGCTGGTGACAAGCTCGTGGGCAGGCAGGTCGTATCTTCCCAGGTCGTAGCTGCCGATCTTTTTCTGCGCGAGTGCGAAGGCCACTATTTCCGCGTGGAGGATCGATAACCCTCGGGAGAGAACCAGATTCATCCCCAGTGAGATGAGTTTCCCGGACTCCATTTCAAATACCGCAGCTGCGAAAGGGCCTCCGGTGCCTTCGGAAATATTCCGCTGCGCGGCTTCGATGACGAGCGACATGCGGTCCTGGATTGAAGGAAGAGTATCAGGGTACCCGCGCAAGAAATGATCGATCCACTCAGGCAGCTGAATCTCTATGATTTTCGGTTGAAATGACATCGTTATGTATCCCCTCCGGCAGGTCATGATTCATTGCAATTATATCATGTCCTGAAGGGCTCGGCCACTTGAAAGAAGGTAGCTGCAGGCGTATCGAATTGTATGGAAGAGAATTGTTACAATACCTTTGATTGTATCTCATGAGGATCGGAGGAGAAAAATGGTGAAAAAGAAGCGACGTGATATTGTACGGCAATATCCCAAAAAGCAGTTCATCGAAAAGCTGCGGAGATTGGCCGACTGTCTCGAAAAAGACGAAGTATTCAGGATACAGATCGCCGGAGAGCGCATTACTATTCCTCCCCATGCAGTCATCAATATTGAGCACGAGAGGGAAAAGCAGGCAGAGGAAGTCGAGTTTCAATTGCAGTGGAAGATTGCTGAGTAAGAGGGGATAGGTATGGTCTAGTTTTTTCTGAAACGCTGAGAGGGGTCGCTGCCCGGTTTTTGAGGCAAAGATCCTTCACGTTGCTCTTTCAGGGCAATTTCGATGTGAGGGATGAACTCCTGAATCTGCTCTTGTGATTCATCAGAGAATTTCATGCCGGCCTTGTATACCGGAATAACATTGCCTCTATCGTCTTTTTTGGACTTTCTTATTATCGACCATACGACGGTGCCTTTTATATGTATGGTCTGTTTATCATAAATGATCGAAAGGGTATATGATCGCCCCATATTCAATCGCCTGTCTGCTTCGAATGAAATGCCGCCTGAGCTGATATCAATAACGTTGAAATAGCTGGTGAAGGCCATCTTCCCGCTCATTCCCCTGAGCTCAATATTCAATCTCCTGTGCTCTCTCCTTTCCTCTGCCACACTATGTATCGTTGTCATCAGGGATTTCAGAAACGGCGCAGGGGGCCACAGGCAGTGAAGGAAGAGCATTTTTATCGACAGGACCTCCACGAATTGATTTCATGAAATGTCCGTATGCCTCGTCTTTTTCTGTAATCTCGATGCCCATTCCGTTTTTCATCGCGGAGAAGGGGGTTCTGACGGTTCTTCTTACAACGCCCTTGAGATGAGAGACTGTATTAGACGGAAGGAACAGCTGCATGCTGACGACGCAGTTGACATTGGTACCCCGATTCGTTCTCAAAAAGAGGCCGCTTTCAGACAGATCACTCGAAAGCGAGGTAAGACATTCATTATCAATAAAGAATTTTACCGGAAGCCGCTTAATGAACCGGGGATGCCGTCTTCTTTCTTCACTGTTTTCTGTGAATTTCTCAACAGTTGTCATAGCGGGTCTTCCATAAAAGATAGTATCCTATGAAATAATCAAAGAATCAATCCTACTTGGGTAGGGGATTAAAAATATTGTCCCCAGGTGCATTTCAAAATTCTCATTTTGTGCCGGGATGTTGTATTATAATCAATCCTAACAATGGTGTGGGGCTGCGACCACGGGCATCTTTCCGACCGGTCAATGCCTGCCAATAATCGAGGATGGTGACTATGTCATATCGAGCATGGTTTCAATGCATCAATCCGCAGTGCCGGGCGGAATATCCGCTCAACTCTATCATTTATCGCTGCAAGACGTGCGGTTCCCTGCTGGAAGTACAGCACGATCTCCAGGCGCTCGCCCGGCGGGACGCAAAGGCATGGATGAAGCTGTTCGAAGACCGGTACAAATCTACCGAGTGGCCCTACGGCTCCGGCGTGTGGGGCAAAAAGGAATGGATTCTGCCGCAGATCGATAACGACAATATCGTCTCTCTGTACGAGGGTGGTACCAATCTGTTCTGGGCCGAGCGGTTCGGCAAAATGATCGGGATAGAGGACCTCTGGATCAAACTCTGCGGCAACTCCCACAGCGGCTCGTTTAAGGACCTCGGCATGACGGTGCTTGTGTCTCAGGTAAAACAGATGATCAGCGAAGGCGCGCCGATCAAAGCGGTCGCCTGTGCATCCACCGGCGATACATCCGCCGCACTGGCGGTTTACTGTGCCGCTGCCGGCATCCAGTCCATTGTGCTGCTGCCCAAGGGTAAAATATCGGTTGCGCAGCTCATTCAGCCTATAGCCAACGGCGCGCTTGTGTTGTCGCTGGACACCGACTTTGACGGTTGCATGAGCATTGTGAAGGAAATAACCAATGACGAGACGATCTATCTTGCCAATTCGATGAACTCGCTGCGCATAGAGGGACAGAAGACGGTCGGCATAGAGATTGTCCAGCAGTTTGATTGGGAAACTCCCGACGTGATCGTCATTCCCGGCGGTAATCTCGGGAATGTCTCAGCTCTGGGCAACGGTCTTCTCATGATGCGCGATCTCGGCCTTATCTCCAGGCTGCCCCGCATTGTTGTTGCCCAGGCAGAACACGCCAATCCTCTCTACCGCTCATATCTGACGAATTTCGAGAACTTTGAGCCTATTCAGGCCCAAACGACTTTGGCCAGCGCTATCCAGATCGGCAACCCGGTCAGTTTCGAAAAGGCCGTCCGTACGCTTAAGCAGTTTAACGGCATCGTCGAACAGGCAACCGAGCAGGAATTGGCTGATGCAGCTTCGCTCGGCGATACCTTCGGCATGTTAAACTGTCCGCATACCGGCGTTGCGCTGGCAGCGCTGATCAAATTATTAAAATCCGGCAAGATTGATAAATCCGAGCGGGTCGTGGTCATCTCAACTGCACACGGCCTGAAGTTCACGGACTTCAAGGTCCGCTACCATGAAGAGACGCTGGATTTTCCCTGCCGTTTTGCAAATAAACCAATCGAACTGCCGCCCCGCGTCGATGCGGTTAAGGAAGCCCTCGAGGCATGCTTTGCATAAGAGGAGGAACCCCGATGTCTAAAAAATCCGCAAAAAACCCGAACCGGAAACCGGCTACGCTTGCTATTCACGGTTTGGGCCGAACCCCCAAAGCCTATTATTCGGTCTCTACGCCGATTGTCCAGACCTCCAACTACTACTTCGACTCGACCACCGAGGTGTTCGAGTTCATGAAGGCAAAAAGCAAGGGACGCGTTGTGCGCGAACACGAATACGGCCGCTACGGCAACCCGACCCAGCAGGAATGTGAACGCAAGCTGGCAGCGATCGAGGGTGCCGAGAGAGCGATATTATTTTCAACCGGCATGAGCGCCGTAATTTTAACGCTGCTGGCGTATATGCGCCGTGACGGCCATATCATATTCACAAGCGACTGCTACCGCCAGACCCGGGATTTCGCAACGAACACTCTCGCGGAGTTCGGCATACAGGTTTCTCTGGTTGACCCGACTGCAGAGGCCATAGCCAAAGCAATCCAGCCCAATACCAACATCATCTTCACTGAATCGCCGACCAATCCATACCTGCGGGTATTGGATATCCCGGCAATAGTGAAAGTCGCCAAGCGGCATAACGTGCTGACGTTCATTGATGCTACGCTGGCAACGCCATACAACATCAAGCCGTTAGAAATGGGCGTTGATATTGTCATCCACTCCGCCACCAAATATCTCGGCGGCCATAACGACCTTCTGGCAGGAGTCGCCCTTGGCAAGCACGACCTTCTGGACAAACCTTAACCGTATGCAGCGGATGATCGGCGCAATCCCCGGCCCGTTCACCTGTTTCCTGCTTGAACGGGGACTGAAGACCTTTGCTATGCGTATGGAGCACCACAACAACACCGCGCTGGCTGTCGCCCGTATGCTTGAAGCGCACCCCAAGATCGAGAAGGTCTGGTATCCCGGCCTGAAATCGCACCCCGACCACAAGATCGCAATGCAGCAAATGCGCGGCTCGGGAAGCGTGATCACCTTTCTGGTCAAGGGCGGCGACAAGGAAACCCGCACGTTCATCGATTCGCTCGAGATATTTCTCATCACGCCAAGCCTCGGCGGCAGTGAAAGCCTTGTGACGCAGATGGCAATGATGTCGTTCTTCGATTATCCCGAGGATTACCGTCATTCGATCGGCATGGTGGACAACCTCGTCCGGATTGCCTTAGGGCTGGAGGATGTGGACGACCTTATCGCGGACCTGAAGCAGGCGCTGGCGAAAATCTGAATCCGCTCATAAGCGGAGAACCTCGAATCAAAGAATTCATAGAAGTTCTGCGTCGGAGTTAGTATTGAGCAGGCGTGCAGGCATATGGGCAGCAAAAGCCTGGTAGCAGCACCTTTGCGGGCGGAGAGCTATCGTATGTGTTCTCAATAGTACTATGCAATCCACAATAATGATGAGTATAACTCAAATTCTGCATTAGCAGGGTTTTGATGCCCATGTGCCTGCATGTCGTTGTTTGGGGGTTAGCGGACCGGCTTAAATACGACCACAGCCAACGGGGGGAGGGTGATGAGTATCGAAAAGGGCTTTCCGTGCCAGGGGATGTTGTCTGAAGGCAGACCTCCTGCGTTGCCCATATCACTGCCCCAGTAGAGACGGGAATCGCTGTTGAGCATTTCTTTGTAGAAGCAGTTTTCCGGTACTCCGAGGCGGTACCCGCTTCTCGGCACAGGCGTAAAATTAAAGACGACCACAAGGAAATCTCCGGGGTCTTTTGCCTTCCGTATAAAGGAAATAGTGCTGTTGTCGGTATCGCGGAAATCGATCCATTCAAAGCCCTGATACTCGAAATCAACTTCATAAAGAGCAGGTTCCGACTGACAGGCATGATTGAGGTCCATGACGAATTTCTGAAGAGACCGATGGGGGCTGAAGCGGATGAGATGCCAGTCGAGGCTTTTATCATGGTTCCACTCATCCCACTGACCGAATTCTCCTCCCATAAATGAGAGCTTCTTCCCCGGATGACACGCCATGAAGCCGTAAAGAAGCCTGAGGTTTGCGAATTTTTGCCACGTATCCCCGGGCATCTTGTCTAACAGCGACCGCTTCCCGTGCACGACCTCGTCATGGGAAAGCACAAGGACGAAGTTTTCTGAAAAGGCATAGAGCAGGCTGAAGGTAAGATTATTGTGATGATACTTCCTGTGGACAGGCTCTTTGGTGAAATACTCAAGGGTATCGTTCATCCATCCCATATTCCATTTCAGGCTGAAACCGAGGCCGCCCAGATATACAGGCTTTGATACCCCCGGCCATGCAGTCGATTCCTCTGCTATAGTCAGTATGCCGGGATGGTGCTGATGGACGACTTGATTGAAGCTCTTAATGAATTCGATTGCCTCAAGGTTTTCTCTTCCGCCGAAGATATTGGGAATCCATTCACCCTCATTCCTCGAATAATCGAGATAAAGCATCGAGGCGACCGCGTCGACGCGAAGGCCGTCGATATGATATTTCTCGCACCAGAAAAGGGCATTCGAGATGAGATAATTTGTTACTTCTTTTCTTCCGTAATTGAATATCTTTGTTCCCCAGTCGGGATGAAAGCCTTTCCTCGGGTCTTCATGCTCGTAAAGGCAGGTGCCGTCGAAAAAGCCGAGACCGTGTCCGTCTGTCGGGAAATGGGCAGGGACCCAATCGAGAATGACGCCGATATTGTTCTGATGACATGCATCGACAAAATACATAAAGTCTTCCGGTTTCCCGTGTCTGCTCGTAGGTGCAGAAATACCCTATGGTCTGATACCCCCAGGACGCGTCGAGCGGATGTTCTGTCACCGGGAGGAGCTCGATATGGGTATATCCCATGTCTTTCACATACCTGATGAGTCTGCCGGCAAGCTCTCTGTAGGTGAGATAGCGTTCATCTTCCTCCGGCACCCTCATCCATGAGCCGAGATGTACTTCGTACAGGGAAACCGGAGATTCAAGCCAGTTTTTTCGCGAACGAAGATCCAGCCATCCGGCATCGTTCCATTGATAATGGTTGATGTCATAAACGATCGATGCAGTTTTCGGACGTATCTCGGAATAAAATGCATAGGGGTCTGCCTTTTCGAAAATATCCTTTCCGTCTTTTGATTTAATCTCGAATTTGTACATTTCTCCCTTGGACAGTCCGGGAATAAATATCTCCCATATCCCTGATGAACCGAGAATCCGCATAGGATGTCTTCTTCCATCCCATCGGTTAAAGTCCCCTACAACACTGACACGACGTGCATTCGGCGCCCAAACGGCGAAATGAACGCCTCGAATGCCGTTTACTGAAATGAGATGCGCGCCGAGTTTCTCGTACGTCTTATAGTGGCTTCCTTCGCCGATGAGGTGAAGATCGAAATCAGTCAGGACCGGGAGAAACGAATAGGGGTCATGGAATTCTGATATCGTTCCTTCAGGGGTTTTTATTCTGATGAGATAGGGGAAAATGTCTTTCTTCCCGGCCACGACCACTTCGAAGAAGCCCGCCTTATGGATTTTCTCCATCTGATGCGCTTTGTCCGTTGTAGTATCGAGAACCCATGCCTGTGCTGCTTCAGGCAGGAAAGCCCGAATGGCGACAGCCTTCATATCGTCTCTCCTGACGATATGATTGCCGAGAACCTGGAAAGGGTCCCAGTGGTCAGCGTTTATGATAAGCCTTACCTGGTCTTTCCGGGAATCTTTTGCCATATTATGCGTTGCCCTTTGTTTCAAAGAACCTGTAACCGGCTCTCTCTTTTATCTCAAGGTTATCAATCCCGTTCCTTTCAAATTCCAACTCATACCGGTCGATGAACGGCTGTTCTTTTTCGATCAACTCATCGGTAGTCATGGTGAATACTGCAGCCTCGCCGAATGTTTTGATCAAGTCACGTCTTGCCAGCCGGTAAATCAGTTCGTCCCAGAAGGTATTGTCGTCATAGTCTTCTTTATATTGTTCAATTTCAGTATCTTCTTCGAACTCCTGCGTGGTAAAAAATCTGCTCAGTTCTTCGTCAAATTCGACATATTTCTCCATCCCGAACTCTTCAGAAAAAGAAAGGATATACTGTTCGAGTTCCTCATATTGTTCCGCGATATCATCAGTCCGGTTCGAATTAATCACCCATGCACCCAGGTATACCAGCTTCATCAGATCTTCATACTGTTTTTTCGTAAAGTTGATATTCATACAGTGACCTACGCCCCCTTTAGTTATTGCTGCTCATCAAAACAAATGCATATGCAGACTGCTCAACCCTGCGGTGTCTGCAGTGCAGTACGAAGTATTTTAATCGATGACTGCAAGAATGTCGATGGCTTGAAGGTTCCTATATCCTTGAATCCAGCATCATTGTGACCGGGCCGTCGTTAATCAGGTGGAATCATTGTTCCATCGAAGCCGCACCCACGGTAGTTTGTAGAATTCTGAATCAGGGTTTTTGTAAAAGGGCTGGTGCATGTGCCGGAGGAAAGAGATAGAGAGAAGGCTATCGGTCATACTGGAAGATATATTCGTCGGGCTTTGCTAATCCAAAATCCTCGCGCGCATGTTTTTCTTTGTAATAGGGATCTTCCCTGATGGATGTTATCTCCGACCTGATCCGTGCATTGTCCCGCTCTATCTCTTTCACCTGTGCTTCCAGATGCATTTTTTTCGCGAAGAGCTCCCTGTACTGGAGCAGGCCCATATCCCCGAAAATGAAGGTTATAAGAAGATAGAGGAAACTCAGGAAGACGACAGTCAAAAAAATCAGTTTCCTCTTCTTCCTCTCGGAGGCTACCTGTTTTCGCAGCTGGTTGACCGGGATTCCCATTATCTTACATTATAGAACGCTTCTTTGCATTTGTATACTTCTGACGATGCATTTCGCGCGTCCCATATCCGTTGTCTCTAAAAATATCTCAGCGGGACATCTCTTTTCAGGGACTATAATTCTCACTCAGCGCCTGAGCACGTGGACCGCTTCGCCATAGACATCTTCAGCAGCCTCTTTCAATCCCTCGGAAAGGGTGGGGTGGGCGTGAATCGTTTCAGCAATGTCTTTGGACGTGAGGCCGTTGCGTATGGCAAGGGCAGCCTCGTGGATGAGATCAGATGCATGCGGTCCAATGATATGCACCCCTAAAACCGCATCCGATACGCTGTCCGAAAGTATTTTTATCACGCCTTCAATCTCTCCCATTGCCTGGGCTTTTCCGAGAACCCTGAAAGGGAAACGGCCTATACGAACCGTAATGCCCTTATCCTTTGCCTGCTGTTCTCTCAGCCCGACAGATGCAATCTCCGGAGAAGTAAAAATAGCTGTCGGGACGACACGGTAATCGATGCGGTCATCACCACCCATCGCATTTTTTGCAGCAATGCAGCCCTGTCTCGATGCCACATGAGCAAGCATCATAACGCCGGTTACATCCCCTATCGCGTAGATACCGGATATGTTCGTTTCCATCCTGTCATTCACAATAATTTCGCCACAGACGCCTTTTGTTATTCCAATCTCCTCGATGCCGATACCACTGCTGTTGAATTCCCTGCCTACTGATACGAGTGTCTTTTCAGCGGACAGCTCTTTACCGCCGAGCAACGTTATGAGAACGCCGTCGTCGTTCACAACGACTGTATCAACGACAACCCCGGTATGTAATGAAATCTTTTTCTTTTTAAATTCCCGTTCGAGGATTTCGGAAATCTCGGCGTCTTCTGAAGAGAGTGCTCCCGGCAACTTTTCGAGGACCGTCACTTCGGATCCAAGGGCCCTGAAAATGGAGGCATATTCGCAGCCGATGTAGCCTGCCCCGATTATTATGAGGCTTTTCGGTATCGAATTCAGGTTTACCGCATCATCGCTCGACAGGATCCTTTTGCCGTCAAAAGGAAAGGCGGCAATTTGCAGAGGACGTGAGCCCGTCGCAATGATTGCACGATCGAATGCAACGCTCTCCTGCGAGCCGTCCTTGCCGGTAACGAGAATTTCATTTGAAGAGATAAATCGTCCGCGGCCCTGCCTGAGGGCGATTCTCCGTGCCTTAAAAAGATTTCGTATTCCCGTTGCCAGCGTAGTTACAATGGTGTTTTTTCTCTCAAATATTTTTGCCGCATTCGGTATCACTTCACCCCTGATTTCGATTCCATATTCTTCAGCCCTTCTCATTTTTGCAAGCATCACGGAAGATGCGACGAGCGCTTTTGTAGGGATGCAGCCCCGGGTAAGGCAGGTTCCGCCGACTTCGTTGTCTTCTATCACCGTTACGTCGGCGCCTGACTGGGCTGCCCTGATCGCAGCAACATATCCGCCGGGTCCTGCACCAAGTACGGCTAATCTCATTTCGCTTCTTCTTCTATATATTTGGCATATTCAGCCGAGTCCATCAGGTCATCTATCTCGGAGGCGTCTTCGACTTCAATAACCGCTATCCACCCCTTGCCGTATGGGTCATCGTTGATGACCTCGGGAGATTCCGTAAGGTCTTCGTTCACCTCAAGCACTCTGCCGCCTACAGGAGAGATAATGGATGAAGTCGCTTTCGTGGATTCAATTTCGCCGATTTCGCTGTTCGTTTCAACATCAGTATCAGCTTCAGGCAGATCAATATAAACGATGTCGCCGAGCGCATCCTGTGCATGGTCGGTAATGCCGATTGTTGCCTTCTTCCCCGACAGTTTCACCCATGTGTGTTCTTTGTGGTATCTGAGATCATCCGGATTCATTGACTCCTCCTTTCACGCATAATGCAGTACCAGATTTCATATCATAGGCTTTTCTTCTTTGTCAAGGAAGATGATATTCATCTCGGCAACGCGGTGACATCCTGCAGCCGCAGGCTATCGCCTGCGTTGATTGGCGCGGACTGAAGGTTGCGGCTACCCCCCGTTACTGAAGGCTTGCTTCTTGACTCTTTTTTGAAAGAACTTTTATAATTAAGGACTTTACCATCGATCTTTACCATGAAGCTAAGAATACCGGATATACCCAAAGAAGGGCTTGATCTCGAAATAGAGGAGAGTATTGACACAGAAAATGTGCGTTCCCCGGTCAGCGCCCGTTTAAGGATCGAGAAAGCAGGAGCTGAAATCATGGTTAACAGGCGACCTCAGGGCCGATAGTTATACTTACGTGCAGCAGGTGTCTGAAGGAGTTTAATGGTAAACTGACTGTGCCGGTTAATGTGGTGTATCATTCCGTTGAGGAGTTGAAGGATGGGGCGCATCTGAATGAGGTCAAGGCTGAGGAACTTGATCTGGATTTTTATTCCGGAGAGGAACTGGATCTCCTCGTCCTGATAAAGGAACAGGTCGAACTGAATCTCCCGATGAAGCCTCTCTGTGATGATGCGTGCAAAGGAATCTGTCCGAAATGCGGTACGGATCTGAATGTCAAGAGCTGCACGTGCAGCGTGAAGGATATCGATCCCCGTTTCGAATCATTAAAGAAGTTAATAACGTGATGAAAGGAGTAAAAATTGGCAAACCCAACGCATAGACATACGCGTACACGAAGGGACAAAAGAAGGGCGAACTGGAAGGGACAGACTCCGAACCTGAGCCTCTGTCCCGACTGTAATGAGCTGAAACGTTCCCATACGGTGTGCATCAGCTGCGGTTCCTACAACGGCCGCAAGGTTCTCGAGATTATCGAAAAAGCAGAATGAAGGTTGCCCTTGATGCAATGGGGGGTGATTATGCCCCTGCCGTTAATATCGAGGGTGCCGTCGAGACCATAGCAGATTCAGAGGATATCGAGATTCTCCTCGTCGGAGATGAACCGACGCTCGCCAAAAAACTTGAGGGGAAACGGTATCCCTCCGACCGCCTATCGATCATACACGCATCTCAGGTCGTTACGATGGCTGAGTCTCCGACCGCAGCGCTCAGAAAAAAGAAGGATTCGTCGATACGAAAGGGTATCGATCTCGTAAAGAGAGGTGAGGCTGACGCGTTTGTAAGCGCCGGGCATTCCGGTGTCGTCATGGCGACAGCTCTTATGGTCCTTGGGACCTCTGATGTTGTTGACAGACCTGCGATAGCGGCGATCATGCCGACCCTCAAGGACCCATTCGTCCTTATCGATGCGGGGGCCAATCTTCACTGCAAGCCGACCAACCTCCTCCAGTTTGCGCTTATGGGGAGCACGTATTGCAAGGCGATCCTCGGCAGAACCGATCCGAAGGTGGCGCTCGTCAGTACAGGGGAGGAGGATACCAAGGGCAATGAGCTTACCAAGGAGACGTTCAAGCTCCTGAAAGAGGCGGACATCCATTTTATCGGCAATGTTGACGGCAAAGATATCTTTACCGGAGATATCGATGTCATCGTATGCGACGGTTTTACCGGTAACGTCATACTGAAGACGAGCGAAGGCCTGGCAGATGCGATCATCAAGATGCTGAAGAGGGAAGTCGCGAGCATGACTGCAGGAAGAATAGGATACCTTCTCCTGAAACCGGCATTGAGGAATTTTAAAAAGAAAACCGATTACGATGAATTCGGAGGAGCGCCTCTCCTTGGCATCAACGGCACCTGTATCATCTGCCACGGCAGGTCCACTTCCAAGGCGATTAAGAATGCCGTGCGTGTTGCTTCGGATTTCGCACAGAAGAAAGTCTACAAAACGATATCTGCTGCCATCGAGAAGGACCTTGCGCATCATGAAAGGATAGCGGTTGAAAAGAAGTAGAATCATTGCAACAGGTTCCTATCTCCCGGAGCGCAAGCTTTCGAACAATGATCTGGCAAAAATGGTCGATACCACCGATGAATGGATCATCGAGAGGACAGGCATCAGGGAGAGAAGAATCGCAGACGAGGGGCAGGCAGCCTCTGACCTTGCGTACGAGGCATCAAAGATTGCGCTGGAACGGGCAGGACTGGGACCGGATGATATCGACGTGATCATTATCGCCACGGTGACCGGCGATATGCCGTTTCCGGCGACCGCATGTTTTCTGCAGGATAAACTCGGTGCCCGCAATGCAGTCGGGTTTGATATCAACGCCGCATGTTCGGGATTTCTCTACGGACTCTATGTTGCAGACGCTTTTTTAAAGTCAGGGATGCATCAAAGGGCACTTGTCGTGGGAACAGAGGTGCTCTCTAAATTTACGGACTGGGATGACAGAGCCACCTGTGTGCTTTTCGGTGACGGAGCCGGGGCGGTCATCGTTGAGCAGACAAATGAGGACCGCGGGATACTCTCAATGCATATTAATTCCGACGGAAGAATGTGGGATCTCATCCACGTACCCGGAGGCGGTTCGCGGAATCCCGCATCGACGGAAACAGTCGCAAAGAAGCTCCATTACATCAAGATGAAGGGGAATGAGACGTTCAAGGTTGCCGTCAGAACGCTGGAGGAAGTCGCCGCAAAGACGCTTGAGGAGAACAATATGGCCTCATCGCAGATTTCCCTGCTCGTGCCGCATCAGGCGAACCTCAGAATTATCCAGGCGACTGCAGACAGGCTGAAAATACCTCTGGAAAAAGTCATTACTTAACCTCGATAAATACGGCAACACATCCGCAGCGTCCATACCGATTGCTCTTGATGAAGCCGTCGTATCGGGAAGAGTCAAAGACGGCGATTATCTTCTCCTTGAGGCATTTGGCGGAGGGCTTACCTGGGCTTCTGCGCTAATACAGTGGTGATCTCCGGATCCCCGTATCAAGAAGCTGTCTGACCGCTGAGAGAAGTTCGATGCTTTCGAAAGGTTTTTTAATAAACGCGTCAGCTATTTTCTCCCGCTGAACCGCTTCATTGCCGTAACCGGACACCACGATTATCTTTATGTCAGGTTTTATCTCCCTGAGATTCCTTATTAACTCATCGCCCTCCATCAACGGCATGATAATATCTGTAATGACGAGATGTATCCTGCCGGAGAGATTCCTGAACGTATCGACAGCAGTGAGGGCGTTGTTTACAGGGATAACAGTGTAGCCGTGGGTTTCGAGGATATCCCGGATGAAGTTCAGCACATCCCGGTCGTCGTCTGCTACAAGGATATTTTCATTGCCGTCAACAACAAACTGCTGCGGCTCATTTACCCGCTGAACGACCTTTCCGGTGACAGGGAGATAGATAGTGAAGGATGTCCCTTTGCCTTCCTCGCTTTGCACTGCAATATATCCCTTGTGATCTTTTACGATGCCGTAAACCGATGCGAGGCCAAGCCCCGTTCCCTTGCCTTTCTCCTTTGTGGTAAAGAAAGGATCGAATATCCTGTTTATGATCCCCTTCGGGATGCCGCAGCCGGAATCGGATACGGAGAGTTCGATATATTTGCCAGGAGTAATATCGGACGGCATATCGATCGGACTGTTTCCTATCTCGTGAACGTCGGTTCTGACCGTTATCAGACCTCCGTCAGGCATGGCGTCTCTGGCATTCACCATAAGATTCATAATTACCTGCTCAAGCTGGTTCGGGTCGCCTTCCATGGTCGGAAGGGCATTGTAGAGGTCAACTTTTAATCCGATCCTCTTATTGAGGACGCCTTCAAAGAGCTTGACCGAGTCGTTGATCACGTCGTTAAGGTTCAGCGGAAAGACCTCATGCGCCTCTCTTCTGGCAAAGCTCAGGAGCTTTGAGACCATTACCCCTGCTTTCCTGGCGGAACTCTCAATATTTTTTACCCTCTGCTTCGAAGTTTCATCGAGGGAGCTGAATTCCAGCAGCAACTCCGAGTATCCGAGAATGGCGGTAAGGATATTGTTGAAATTATGCGCAATGCCGCCTGCGAGGGACCCGATGGACTCCATTTTCTGTGAATGCATGAGTTGTTCCTGGATCCGTTTCTTTTCGGTTATATCCCTGTAAAACGATTGGATGAAGAGTTCACCGCCGATTTCGATCGCCTTCGAACTGATTTCAAGAAATACTTTACTGCCATCCTTCTTATAATGCTCTGTCTCATAAATGAGTGTTTCGCCGTTGAGAATTTTCGACATGGTTTCTTCAAACTTCTTCTTGTCGGCGCCGGCTTCAAGAAGTTCGACATTGATTCCGACGAGTGCGTTTCTGTCAAAATCATGAATATCGCATGCCTTCCGGTTCACATTGACGATCACGCCGTTTCTGTTCAGCACAATGATTCCGTCAGTTGCGTTATCAAAGATTGACCGGTGCCACTTCTCCGATATGCTGAGTTCCTTCGTTCTTTCCTGGACCAGGTCCTCGAGCTTTTGAGAATACATTTCGAGCTGTTTTTTCTGTTGTTCGATATCATACTGGAGTCCGAATTCGCTCACAAACCTCTGATGTGTGAGATACCGAAAGAGTATTATTGAACATATCACTGCGATAATGAATACATTTGCAGTTATGAAAAAAGGCATATTGGTGATGGTATCGTACATAAGAATCGGAATGAGGTATATTGCATAGATAATGACTGAGGAGAGAACACACATTTTTATATCCAGGGGGGCCATTCCAACGACAAATACGACAGTTAAAATAATGCCGGCAAAATAGGGAGACTGATGTCCGCCGAAATGTGCGATCATAAGAGTCACCATTGCGGAGACGATAACCGAAGCAAGTATCATTACAGCGTGGTGTCTGTTTGTATCGATTTTCTGCTTATTGAAGAGGTATGTTGCGAAAATCGCTATCCCAGTCGCGACCCTATATAACAGGAATGTTTTGAAATTGAAAGGTGTTACGAAATAGTCAAGAAGGCTCAAAGACACGATGGCTAACGCTCCAACGCTTGTTGCTATGTTCGTCCAGTGATGCAGAAGCTTGAGAATATTTGTTTGAATATATTCTTCTCTTGACATGGTCACATTCTATTATATTGATAACCGGAACGCAACGTATTTCACAGGAAAAAACTATTGATGAGGACTCGTTGCCTCATTGCACCTTTTCTTTCCTCAATATCCTTTTAGCAGTATCATGTCCTGAATAGCAGGTGCCGGGAAGACCAAAGGCAATACTTGTCCAGTGGCCCGTCAGAAAGAGACCTTTCATAAACGTCGTCCTGCTAAAGATACGTTCGAATGTCTGGGAAGGCGTTTTTGCCCAGCCAAACGCAGCTCCTTTGTAATTCAGGGTATATCGGAAGAGTGTGGAAGGGCTTGCGGCATCGAGATAGACGATATGCTCACGGAGGTTAGGTATTAATGTAACAATTCTGGAGAGAAAGTCTTCTTTCACTCTCTGTTTCTGTTTTTTCCAGAAGAGCGGCGTTTTATAGGGGGCACCAAAGAAGGCGACGATTGTTTTTTTATCAGGCGATACTCTCAGCATATAGGCGCCGATTTTGCTGAAATTGCCTTTTTCGTTTTGACGATGAATTTCCTCCAAATCGCAGACAGGGAGATACCACGTATTTGTACCTGGCAGGGGAAGACCCTTAAACGGTTTGTCGATGCCAATATAGAGAATGAAAGTCGATACAGAGGGCGTCATTGTTTTTAGCGTATCGGATAACGGATTCCCGATTGTGTTCTTTCCAAGAAAGGTTTTAAAGGTTTGTGTCATATCGCAGGCGGATACAATATATTTTGAAAATATTTTTGCGCCGGTATCAAGCATAACGCCGTGAACGGTGTCGCTGGTATGGAGAATTTTCTTCACGCGTTTTCCATATATAACTTCACCGTTATGCTGCGTGAGAATGCGGACAAAGGCGTCGGGAAGCCGCTGAATGCCACCTTCGGTATAATAACCGCCATCAATGATGAATTCACTGAATATTTTTGAGCCGCTGAAGGCATGCATTAACGACGGGGGGAGCCCCCCGTTCCCGAATACCGGAAAAGCGATTGCATTGATCAAGCTCTCATCGTGAAAGAACGTATGGAGCAGATCGCTGAATGTTTTATCCTTTAATTTTGAAAATTCGAATTGATCGGACGAAGTAAGAAAATTGAAAAAATGAATGATATTATCCCTTTCCGTTGGAAAAGCGGCGATTAGCCCGGTAATGGTGTCCTGGGTATTGTTCCGGAACGTAATGGTGAAATCGGGCGTGATGACAATATCAGAAGGGTCGTATCTTTTGATTTCTGTTTCTTTGTGTATTCCGAGTTCTGTCAGAATTTTTCTAACGTGTCCACCTTCTCTATAGTTACCGAATGAATGGGCTGCGGCATCAAACAGGAAGCCACGTCTTTTGAACGACGTAAAGTATCCGCCGGGTTTGTCATGCTGTTCAATGATCAATACCTTCAGTCCTGCTTTTGCAAGATAGCATCCGCAGACAAGGCCGCTCATCCCGGCTCCTATTATGATGACATCATACATGGGTTATCGCTCTTACCTTCATGAAGGTTCTACGGAGAGAGGAGATTATTTACCATCTCTACCGCCTGATTTACTGTCGCAATTTTCGGAACGTCTTCGTCTCTCACGGAGATTTTGAATTTCTTCTCGATTGCAACGGTGATTTCGATCGCTTTTATCGAATCAATCTCAAGGTCATCTGCCAGTTTAGAGTCGAGATGAATTTCCTCCTCGTCATATCCCGAGACGTCTGCAATTATTGCGATAATCTCCTTTTCGACAGTATTTCCGCTCATACCTTCATTCTCCCTTTTATTCGGTGAATTTCTTTACTACCAATGACGCGTTATTGCCGCCGAATGCGTATGAATTGTTCAATGCAATGTTAACGGTATATTTTCTCGCCACGTTTGGCACGCAGTCAATATCACATTCAGGGTCAGGCGTCTCGTAGTTGATTGTGGGTGGAATCATACTTTTGCTGATGGCAAGAGCACACGCAATTGCCTCTAAGGCGGATGCAGCACCCATTGTATGACCGAGCATTGATTTAATCGAGCTTACCGGGATGCTTTTGTGCACGTCGCCGAAGACTTCCCTAATAGCGGCGCACTCTGTTTTATCATTCGCGGGTGTTCCTGTCCCGTGCGCGCTGATATAGTCGATATCTTCTTTTCTGATACCCGTTCTGTTGATCGCCGCCATCATACATCGCGATATGCCTTCAACGGACGGTTGTGTCATATGCCGTGCGTCGCAGCTTAAGCCGTATCCCAATATTTCTGCATATATTGAAGCGTTTCTTTTCCTCGCATGTTCCAGCGACTCGATGATCAATATCCCTGCACCCTCCGCCACCATCATGCCTTTTCTGTTTTTGTCGAACGGCTGACATTTTTCGGGCGCTACCGCTGAAAGCTGATTAAATCCCGTGAACGCGACCTTTGAAAACGGGTCGGAACCGCCTGCCAAAATTACATCAGCTCTCCCGAGTTGTATAAGGTCAAATCCATAGCCGATTGCATAGTTTCCGGCCGCACATGCAGAAGAAAACATCATGGCAGGACCACCGAGACCAAACTCTCTTGCGACAGCAGCCGGTGTTGAGTGTGTCGGTATCTGATAGATAAGCCCAGTGTCGCATTCCTGTTGTCCCTGGACCACTGCCCGTTCATTCAGTACCTCTACAGTCTGTACTGACCCCATGGTAGTGCCGATGCATGTGCCTGTCCGCATGGCAACAATATTTCCTTTAAAGAGATCAGCGTCTTTCATCGCCAGTTTTGACGCAGCAACTGCAAACTGCGACGCCCTGCTGAGTGATCCGATACGTTCTTCCGAAATGAATGCTTTTGGTTCGAACTGTTTGACTTCTCCCCCGTTATGGGTAAAATAGTTCGTCGTGTCGAACGATGAGACGGAGCTGATCCCTGATCTGCCTTTCATTAGGCTTTCCCAGAAATCGACCCAGCCGATACCGACGGACGAAATGACCCCGAGTCCTGTTATGACGACCCTTTTATTCATTCCTCACAATAAAGACGAGCTCTGCTTCGGAAACCTTTTTATCTTCTACAAATGCCTCTGCACTTACATATGCGCCGTTCGGCAGAGATTTAACGTTTACTGCCCTGATCTTCAGGCTGTCTCCCGGAACAACAGGATGGTGAAACCTTGCCTTCACCGATCCGAGGAAATACGTATTGTTTGTCGTTTCCTCTTTGCCCGCAGCAAAGAGGATGATCGCGGTTTGTGCCATCGCCTCAATGATCGCCACGCCGGGCATAATCGCCCTGTCCGGAAAATGCCCGAGGAAAAAGATGTCGTTGCCTGAAATGTTCTTTATGGTTTCAGCTTCTTTACCGGGAACTACCGCCACTACCTTGTCGATCATGATAAAGGGAAACCGCTGGGGGATCAGTTTTTTGATATCTTCGAAATCAAGCTGCATTGTTACCCCTTTCATCTTCCATCGTTATTCGTATCTGCTCAGTACCATGGCTGTGTTATTCCCGTAAGGGTCGGATGAAAGCACAAGGACATTTTTTATCTGTGCCGGGCGTGCATCATTTGCAACATAGTCAAGGTCACAGGCCGGGTCCTTTACGGCATAATTCACGGTAGGCGGTATCGCACTTCGCACAATAGCGCCTACTGAGGCTGAAAGCGCAAGGGCACCCGATGCGGAAAAGGACTCTCCCACCATCGATTTGATGGAACTCACGGGGATACGAAATACCGCTTCCCCGAATACTTCTTTAAGAATTCTGGTTTCGAACCGGTCGAACCCTTTTGTGGAGTTCGCTCCTGAGGCGACATAATCGATGTCTTCCGGGTTCAGCATAGCGTCTTTCAGGGCGATGCCGATTGCCGTTCGCAGGCCTTTCCCTGAGTTATCGAACGTATTCTCTGCTGAAGGGTCGAAAGAGCTCCCGTAGCCCGCAACTGTTGCGAGGATGCCGGCGCCCCGTCCCAGCGCGTGCTGTTCATTTTCGAGGACGAGAACAGCCGCCCCTTCGGAAAGGATGGTCCCGTTTCTTCTTGCATCGAACGGACAGCAGAGCGGGAGAGAACCGTCTGCGCCTGACAAACAACCGAGTTGATAGAATCCCCGGAACGTCTCTTCACAGAGTTCTTCCACACCGCCGGCAAGAACAATCTCAACTCTCCCCAGCCGGATAAAATCAGAAGCATATGAGACGGCGTCGAGTCCGGCGCAAAAACCGGTTGAGACCGTTGTATTGAAGCCTCTTATCCCGAAGCGGATTGAGACCTGACTTGCCGGAGAGTTTATGACCGTATTGGGGAAATGAGAGGGGTTCACGTACTTCGGCCCGTCGATAAGTCCGTCCCTGTCGAATTGCGAAATACTGTGGAGACTTCCGAAGGTGGTCCCGACAGAGACGCCGACGGAATGACTGTTCCCGTCGCCAATAAGTAGCTTTGCGTCGTCGAGGGCGAGCCCGGCGGCTGCACTAATCAGCCTTGTGCTCCTGTCGAGCGTGCGAATTCCCTTTTTCCCGAGAAGGGACACGGCATCGAAATCGCTTATTTCTCCTGCCGTATGAACAGCAAAAGGAGAGGTATCAAAGATACGTATTTCCCTGAAACCCGTTTTCCCCTGAAGCAGTGAATCCCAATAGGTATCTTTCCCGATACCTATTGGCGAAAGAACACCTATCCCCGTGATCACTGCCTTCCTGCTCATCCTCATATATGCGTGTACAATTCTATCAGATTCTCCCCCTCAATGCGAGCAGAGGACGATTCTCATTTGTCGATAAGATAAAAAATTATAACGCCGGAGTCTTCGCGCGTCTCCGTTATTGCGGACGAGGGAATACCTGCATCGAAGAGGATATTCCTGAAGTCTTCTTCCTTCCGCTGCAGAAAACCATCCCAGTCGAAAATCCAGTGGTATTCCTGGGACCGATACCTGTCTGCATCTTTAAAGGAAGCGATTAGTTTTCCTCCCGGTTTAGTCATTTTATAGAGCGCCCTGAGCAGATTTGTCAGAAAATCGGTGGGTAGGTAATCGAAAAGACCGACGCTGTAGATGATGTCCTGCATCCCGAATTCATTCATGTTCATTTCGTGGTCGAACATCCTGACCGCGTTATATTTCCGCAGTATGACCTGGTCCGATGTGACAGGAGAGATATTGGTAAAGGAAAGGCGATTGGCGGCAAACGCCAGGGCATCATTGTCGAGATCGATACAGGTGAATTTCGCCCCTGACTGTTCAATGTCCGTTGCCAGTTCGAAGACTTCTCTGCACGAGCCGCATGCGATATTCAGGACAGAGGGCGCGGTCCTGCTCTGTAATTCTTCTCTCAGCATGCCTTCAAGTTTTTCTATTCTGTTCCTCACCGCTACTCCGAGGGGAAAATCCAGGCAGCAGAGATCAAGATAATATCCTATTCCTTCAGACAACGGTGTGTTCCTGTAAATGGACTCAAGCGTCTTATAGTCGCCCTGGTATCCCTGAGGCCATGTTCTCACGCGATGAATGCAATGGCTTTTGGACAGGAGAGGGTCCGTTTTAATCCTGAACCGCACCTGTGCATCACGGATAATGTCCCTGTCTTTTACTTCCGCTTCGAACGACTTACAGGCTTCGCATAATACATCGACAGCAGTTCTGGTTTCCCTGAGGATTGATTCAGGACTCTCATCGGAGTTACGACATTTCTGTTCTATCCCTTCGAGTTGTTTGTTGAATATCTCTGTCGCCTCATCAAGTGTCCTGATATGTCTGCCATCTAATTCGATTCCAACCCTGTACTCGTTATCAATTTTTGTAGACCATCGTACAAAGCCGGCTTTTTCCTCAATCCCGCCATTGAACCAGAGCATATGACCCGGGGCTAAAGGATAATCGGTCTGAATGCAGATTCCCGTTTCACTGATGTCAAAAGCCTTGCCTTTTAAATTCAACCATTTGCGCTTATTCGATTTAGAGATACTGAGTGAATAATCAATGGATTGTGAATATGGTCTTCTGTCGTACTTTCTTGCTTTTTCATGCTGAACGTTCGAAATGGAATTCATAAAACCTCCCACCCCCTAAAAGGGTGTTTTCGTTCGGTTTATACGATGAAGATGTACTCTGTTGAAGACGATGCCCTGTTACGTCATGGTTCTTCTCCTCCTTTTCGGTTAGTTTCTTTGGGTCTTCTATAACCATAGCAGAATATAAGGCAGCTATCATGTGTTTACTTTTTGGCGGCGTTTCGCGACGCCGGGAGGTGAAGGCGTTTCAGAAGCCTTTCGATTTTGTCCTTGTATGCCATCGAAAGAAGAACGACGATGACCGCGGTTCCCAGGAGAAGAGAAAACCGGTAATAGTGGTGATGGCGGATATAGTCGCCCCCAAGCGTGAGAAGTACAGTGCCCATAAACCTCCCTGTTGTGCTGATTACGAGGAATTCCCGTATCGTCAGATGCCCCAGCCCGAGGATATAGCAAAGGTAATCCTTCGGGAAGCCGGGTATGAGGAAGAGTAAAAATATGAGAAAGGCCCCTTTATGGTGGAGAAGATAGTCATAGCGGTCCACGGTCTCTTTTTTGACGAATGTTTCGACTAACGGTCTTCCGAAAACCCTTGAAAGGCTGAAGGCAGCCCATGAACCCAGAGTCAGGCCTATGGTAGAAAGGACGATTCCGAGGAATTTACCGTACAGAAAACCGCCGATGAAGCCGGTAACCTCGCCGGGGATCGGTGAAATTACGACCTGTAACACCTGGACGCCCAGAAAACCGAGAAAAGAGAGGGGGCCGAGAGAATTGAGGAAAGTGGTCATTTTTTCCCTATTAAGGAAAAAAGAGATCAGGCCAGTTTTATACAGGATGAAGGTTGAGCCTGCAACAAACGAAATGAGAAGTGCTAATTTAAGCCATGTCTTATTTCGAAATGTTCCTATGGGTGTTCTCCTCTTCCATTACGGAGACATGCGGATAACCCTCACTTTTCGAATTCCCTTGCTAATTATTTCTCCTTCTCCCTTTTTTCAAGAAAGAGATTGATCAGGTCTATCGGAACCGGGAAAATGATCGTTGAATTCTTCTCAGTTGCGATCTCGGTGAGCGTCTGGAGAAATCTGAGCTGCATTGCAGTCGGCGCTGTTGCAATAATGGTTGCCGCATCCGCAAGCTTCTGCGATGCCTGGTACTCGCCTTCAGCGTGGATTATCTTTGCCCTTCTCTCACGCTCCGCCTCTGCCTGCTTTGCGATCGCCCTCTGCATCTCCTCAGGCAGGTCGACGTTCTTGACCTCGACTGCGGTAACCTTAATGCCCCACGGTTCGGTCTGAAAATCGATCACCTTCTGGAGTTCGGCGTTCAACTGCTCCCTGTTCGTAAGCAGGTCGTCAAGCTGACTCTGACCGAGGATGCTCCTGAGCGTTGTCTGGGCTATCTGTGACGTTGCGAAGAAGAAATCTTCGATCGCAGTTATGGCTTTTGTCGGGTCCATCACCCTGAAATAGACAACGGCGTTTACTTTGACCGTAATATTGTCCTTGGTAATGATGTCTTGGGAAGGAACGTCCATCGTAACGATACGGAGACTTACTTTGACGAGCTTGTCAATAATGGGCCATATGAGGACGAGGCCGGGACCTTTCACCGGTATTATCCGTCCGAGCCTGAATACGACCCCGCGTTCGTATTCCTTCAGGATTTTTATGGCGCTCGAAAGAATGTAGACGGCGAGAAAAAGCATAAAGATAACACTCATGAACGATGGTCCAAATAGCTGCATAACAACCTCCTTTTGTTTCAATAAAACTATTTGTTATGAAAATAACTTCAAGTAAAAAATGAAGTTATAATATCCTGACTTTTACCTTTAAGCCTATCACGTCCTCGACAATAACCGTATCGCCTTTAGCAATCAGCGTGTCGGAATACGCTGACCATCGCTCGCCCTGCACCGAAACCATGCCTCCGTGTATGGTAATGTCCGTATCAGCCATGCCTGTTGCGCCGATGAGGCCTTCCCGGCCTGTAACAGGTTTTCTCTTGTATGCCTTCAACGCGAGACTGAGCGTCATGGTAAAGAGAACAGCGGTCACAAGAACAACGGGGATGACGAGCGCGAGAGAGAGTTTCATAAACGGTGCCGGGGAATCAAAGAGCATTAAAGAGCCGATCGTCATGGAAATGACCCCGCCGATGGCGAGAACCCCGTGGGAGATGATCTTGACTTCCAACACGAAGAGGATGACGGCAAGGATAATCAGGAGAAGTCCCGCATAATTGACGGGGAGTGTCTGAAAGGCATAGAAGGCGAGGATGAGGCATATCCCGCCGATGACACCGGGGAAGAGTGTTCCAGGGTTGGTAAGCTCAAAAAAGAGGCCGTAAAAACCGAGGAGCATGAGGATATAGGCGACATTGGGGTCGGAGATCATATCCAGAATCTTGCTCCTGACGCCCATCGCCTCTCTTGCCGCAAAAGCGTTCTTTGTGCTGAGTATTCTTTCTCCGTATGCTGTCTGGATCTTTCTGCCGTCCAGGTCCGACAGAAGGGTAGCGATGTCCTTTGTGACAAGGTCGATTACCCGCAATTGCAGCGCCTCGCTTTCTGTCGCAGAGATGCTTTTTCTGACAGCGTCTTCAGCCCATTGCGCATTTTTCTCTCTTCTTTCAGCCAGGGATTTGATATAAGCTGCAGCGTCGTTCGTTGCCTTTTCTGCCACTGTTTTGTCCATTTTCTCACCAACGCCGACAGGGTGAGCAGCTCCGATGTTGGTCCCCGGCGCCATTGCAGCGACATGGGCTGCCAGGGTCAGGAAAACACCGGCAGAGGCGGCCCTGCTGCCGCTCGGCGAAACAAAGACGACAACCGGGACTTCGCTGCCGATGATATCTTTTACAATAGTCCTCATGGAAGCGTCAAGTCCGCCAGGGGTATCGAGTTCGATAACGAGCGCCTCGCATTTCTTTTCATTTGCCTTAAGAATGCTTTTTTCGATGAATTCAGCGGAAACAGGATTAATTACGCCGTTAACTGTAATCACCATGACCGTCTTTTTCGGTTCTTCAGGGAGAGCATTCGAACTCATAAAGACAATAAGAAGAAAAGACGACAGGAGCATCGTCAGGCACTTTATAAAGGGGGTTCGCTGGGAGTAAAACATGCTAAATCAAGTATAGGATTTAAAAAGGCAAAAAGCAAATATATTGTATTGCTGCTTGAATATTATTACTTCGGCAAGTAAGTATATGAAACTCTTGTGCCTGTCATTCCCCGACTTGATCGGGGAATCCAGTTGTTTCAATAGGTTCTGGATTGTCCGGTCAAGACGGACAATGACAATGGTAAAGTATTTAATTGCCGGGGTAACGACTAAAAGGGACGTTGTTACTCAAATTGCAAAACTATTGACAAAGGCAAAATTGGACAATAAAATACTGCCATGCCGCGACAAGCCAGATTGGATATGCCGGGAGCATTGCACCACATTATGGTGCGGGGGATAAATAAGGAGGCTGTTTTCAGTGACAAGGAGGACAAAGAACAACTACTTAATCGGCTTGGGATAAATCTTATTGATGGGAAAGGTTTTGTATATGCCTGGGTAATTATGGACAATCATCTGCATCTTCTAATCAGGAGCGGAAGACGAGGCATATCCGATATAATGCGAAAACTTCTGACGTGGTATGCCCAGTATTATAACCGTCGCCATCGGCGGAGAGGACATCTTTTCGAGAATCGCTATAAATCCATACTGTGTGATGAAGAAACATACCTTCTTGCCTTAATCCGCTATATTCACCTGAATCCGGTGCGAGCCGGGATAGTCGGAACCATGAAAGAATTAGATGAGTATCCTTGGAGCGGACACAGTGCGATAATGGGAAAAGTCAGCCAGTCCTGGATGGACATCGATTATGTGCTTGCTCAGTTTGGGACAAAGAAGAGGCCTGCCGGGAATGCATATAGGAAATTTGTAGAGGAAGGCATGACGATGGGGCGGAACCCTGATCTTACGGGAGGTGGACTTCTTAGGAGTGGCGGAGGCTGGTCGGAGGTAGTAGCCAGGAGAAGGAAAGGGCAGAAAGAAGAGTTCGATGAGCGGATACTCGGAGGCGGGAATTTTGTGCAGGAGGTATTGAAGGAAGCGGAAGACAAACAGATAAGGCAACTGAAGATACAGCGCCGAGGAATAACGATAGAAGCAATAATAAAAGAAGAATGCACAAAAGCAGGAATCAGCGAAACGGAGGTGAGGGCGGGCAGCCGCAGGGGGCCGGTGAGCCGACTCCGGTCAACAATAGCATACCGGAGCAGGGAGGAGCTTGGTTTATCAGCAGCGGAGGTAGCGCGTCACATGGGCATGGCAACGTCGAGTATTACGAGAGCTATCGATAGAGTGCATCATACAGCATAACAGTGAATAATAAGGCAATTTCAGTAACAACGTCCCTCAGAGAACCAAATTCTGGCTGAAGCCTGTTGCTTTGACGAAGAATACGGGTTTTGCGCCGAAAGAACTCAATACGATAAGGGAAAAGATTATAAACAACAGAGACAAAATAATGGAGGCATGGCATGAGCACTGCGGTGAAACTGCAAGAAGTAAGAATTAAAGGAATAAAAGTCACTGGAGAAACAATAACGGCCCAGCTTGTTGATGGTCGTATAATCAGCGTTCCGCTTGCTTGGTCATGGCGGCTGTCCGAGGCCACTGCTAAACAGCGTGCAAATTACAGAATCATAGGAGACGGCGATGGTGTGCATTGGCCGGACATTGATGAAGATATTAGTGCAGGGGGCATGCTTTACGGTATTCCTGCTTCACGCCCTCAGAAACACAATCAAAGTCAAAGTAGTATGAGAAGGCCAGCAAAGGCATCAAGAGGGTCGCGGGGATAGCTGTCTTTCTTTTTTGTTTCCTGCCTTAGAGCCCTCGTGCCTCATGCCCAGCGATATCGCACGCCCCACCCCCTCGTTTGTTGGAGGGTGCACCGCGGAAAAAATAGTCTCTACCCTTAATCTTCCAACAACTCTTTGATGGTCATCATGACCGATTCTCCGAGGGCCTGAAGGCTATAGCCGCCTTCAAGGGCGAAGACGTAAGGCACGGAGGGGAGGTAGGTCGTGGTTCTGCGCAAGAGAATTCCGCGAATGATGCTCCGCATCCCTTCGTTTGTAACATTAAACCCTGCAAGCGGATCTTTTACGTGGATGTCGTAGCCCGCGGATACGAGAATGATATCAGGGCGGAAGTTCTTTACGAGTCTCGGAAGGATATCCCGGTAGGCTTCGTAGAACTCTTTATCGCCGGAACCGAAAGGCATCGGAAAGTTATAGGTGCAGCCTTCTCCTTTTCCGCGTCCCCGCTCGGAATCCTTCCCTGTGCCGGGGTAGTGGGGATACTGGTGCGTGCTGAAGTAGAACACGGTGTCGTCTTCTTCGAAGATATGCTGGGTGCCGTTTCCGTGATGGACATCGAAATCAATAATGAACACTCTCCGGTAACCGATTTTCTGGGCATACCGTGCGCCGACAGCGATGTTGTTGAATATGCAGAATCCCATTGCCTTATCGGCTTCGGCATGATGACCCGGCGGACGCACCGCACAGAAGGCGCGTTCTATCTGTCCGCTTTTGCATTTGTCAATTGCCTCAATCACAGCGCCTGCGGCAAAAAATGCAGCTTCGACCGAATGCTCGGAGACATAGGTGTCACCGTCGTAAAACCCGGTGAATGATTTTATGCTGTCAAAGTATTTGCTGGTGTGAACGCGAAGGATGTCTTCGTCAAGGGCGCGCCTCGGTTTGATATGAATGAGTTGATTCCAGAAATCGGAATTCCTGAGCGTATCGAGGATGTGAACAAGCCTCTGCGGAGACTCCGGATGGCCGGGAGGCATTTCGTGCTTCAGAAAAATGTCATCGTAGAGGAAGCCTACTTTTTTCATTCGCTCTCCATGATCATAAGACTACTTTGAATACAGCATTCGAGCGGATTTAGCCAGATGAAAATCTGGGTACCTCGCAGGCCCGCTGAAGGCGGACCGAGAATGAGCGAGAATGCTGTGTTCAAAGTTGCTATATAGTATCTTTTAGAAAAGTCCCTTTACCTTGCCGGTTTCTGTATCAACATCAATGCGCCTGTAAGCGGGGTCAGATGCCGTCCCCGGCATTAATTTTATCGCACCGGCAACAGGGACGACAAATCCTGCGCCCTTATAGGTCAGAATATCGCGAACAGAGAGCTTCCATCCCTTCGGGACCCCCTTTATATTCGGGTTGTCTGAAAGACTCAGATGCGTCTTGACCATGCAGATGCCGAGTTTTGCAATTTCCGGGTCTTCCTCCAGACGCTTCGCTTTTACGAGGGCGTCCGATGAATATTCAACGCCGTCAGCGCCGTATACTTCCTGGGCGATCATTTCAATACGCTGGCGGAGCGGGGTCGAAAGTTCGTAAAGGAATGTAAAATTATTGGGTTCATTGCAGGCGTCTATAACGGCGTCGGCAAGTTCCATTGCGCCTTCACCTCCATACTGCCAGTGGCGTGACAGCGCGACCCGTGCGCCTGCCTGCTCGGCAAGCTTTCTGATTGCTTTTATCTCATTATCGGTATCGGAATAGAAGGCGTTGATGCACACTACCGGATTGATGCCTGCCTTCTTCACGGTCTTTATATGCTGGATGAGGTTGTCGCAGCCCTTTTCGACCCAGCCGACATTCTCACCTTTGTATTCCTCGGGCATCGGTCTGCCGGGCACAGGGATAGGAGCGCCACCGTGGCATTTCAGGGCCCTGATCGTCGCAACAATGACCGCTGCATTCGGCTTGAGACCGGAGAACCTGCATTTAAGATTCCAGAATTTTTCAAACCCGATATCAGCGCCGAAGCCGGATTCCGTTACATGATAGTCAGCAAGTTTGAGGCCAACCCTGTCGGCAATGATCGACGACTGTCCAATGGCGATATTTGCGAACGGGCCTGCATGGACCAGAACTGGCTGGCCTTCAATGGTTTGCATCAGGTTCGGATTCAGTGCCTCGACCATCCAGGCAGTCATGGCGCCGGCGACGTCGAGATCTTCCGTCGTGACCGGTTTTCCGCTTTTATCATAAGCGACGACAATCTTCCCCATGCGTTCACGCATGTCTTTCAGATCTTTCGAAACCGCAAGGATTGCCATTATTTCAGAAGAGACAGCAATGGCAAATCCGGAATTCATCATGAACCCGTCGTTTTTGCCGCCGATGCCGATTATGATATCTCTCAAGGACTGTGCACAGAAATCCATAATCCATTTCATCTCTACATTCCGGGGGTCGATATTCAGCCTTTTCAGTCTGCGCTTTGAGAGCTGTTCGTCATTGTAATTGAACTCATGCTGCATACGTGAGGTGAGGGCGACCATGGCAAGGTTGTGGGCGTTCATGATGGCATTGATATCTCCGGTGAGCCCGAGGGAGAACGGAGTCAGGGGGATGCACTGCGAAAGACCTCCGCCGGCTGCCGAGCCTTTAATGTTCATGGTAGGTCCGCCGGACGGCTGGCGTATGGCGGCAATGACCTTTTTACCCCTTTTCCCGAGCCCCTGCGTTAGTCCCATAGTCGTCGTGGACTTGCCTTCTCCGAGCGGCGTCGGCGTTATCGCAGTGACATTAATATACTTGCCGTCCGGTCTGTCATGAAGACGGTGCAGGATGCTTTTGAAATCCAGCTTTGCGATGTAATGGCCGTGGGGCAATAGCTCGCGGTCTTTCAGCCCCAGGCTCTCGGCTATTTTATACACCGTTTTCATCTGCAATTCCGCTGCTTCCGCAATCTGCCAGTCTGCATATTTCGTCGGATCAAGAGGCATCTTTCTACCCTCCCCTTTATAAGTAGATAGTAGATAGTAGGTAGTAGATAGGAGAAAATATTTTTCCCCTACATGCTATCTACTACATGCTACCTACTAAGTTTCCTACATAACTGCTACCTACTATTTACTACCTACTTGTTTTAGTAGCTGATAAGTGCGCTGAGGAACTTGTCGTTCATTCTCCTCAGATTTTTGCTCATAACGATTGCGATTTTTTTTACGAGGTACAGCGCGAGTGCGCAATCTTCTTCCATCATCCGGTCAACTTCTTCCTTTGGGATGAGCAAGAGATCGGTGTCTTCGAGGGCCACGGCTGATGCAACGTGTTTTCTGTTCTCGAGGATGGACAGCTCTCCGAAGAAGTGGCCCGCGGGAAGTACGACAAGGGTCTGTCTCCATCCGTCAGCAGTGACCCTGGAGATTTCGATCTTCCCGGAATTGATGAGCCAGAGCCCCTGCGTGTTGTCCTTTTCCTTGAAAAGCGGCTCCCCTTTTTTTACCGTAACCTGCTTGACGATTTTCGCTATTTTGGCGAGTCCTGCGCTGTCGATATCCTGAAGTAACACCTGCTGCTGTAATAATTCCGGTTTAATCATGGTATTTCCTCCTCCATGCTAAAAGGTTTATCCTGTTGAATGCTGAAGGCCTTTCCCTTCAATTCGTTCTATCCTGACCGCGCAGGCCTTCAACTCGGGTATTTTCGAGATGGGGTCGAGCGCGGTATTCGTCAGCACATTCGCCGCGGCCTCACGGTAATGAAATGGAATAAAAACCATACCTTTTGCCGGACGACGGGATACCGCTGCCTTGAGATCAATGGCCCCTCTTTTCGATGATACCCGCACCATGTCCCCGTCGGTAATATGCAATCCACGCGCATCGTCAGGATGAATCTCAACATAGGCCGTGGGACATACGGTATTGATTGCCTCGACCCGTCTTGTCATTGAGCCTGTATGATACTGAAAAAGCTGTCTCCCTGTCGAGAGCAAAAAAGGATAGTCTGCATCAGGTATTTCTTCGGACGGTCTGAAACTCACAGCGGTGAATGAGGCCTTCCCTCTCGGGAACCCGCCCTTGAAAAGGTACTGAGTCCCGGGATGATCTGCTGTCGGGCACGGCCATTGAATACCTCCTTGCGCAATCCTCTTGAAGGTGATGCCTGCGAGGGCCGGCCAGAGTTTTCCCGCTTCCCGAAATATGTCTTCGATGGAATCATACTGCATTGCGTAACCGAGCCTTTTTGATAGTTCAGTGATGATGAAAGCGTCTTCTTTTGCTTCACCGGGAGGCTCGACCGCTTTTCTCACCCTTTGCACCATACGCGCTGTATTGGTGAACGTCCCATCCTTTTCGGCGAAACAGGCTGCGGGAAGCACGACATCCGCAAGTTCGGCTGTCTCAGTCAGAAAGATATCCTGTACGATCAGGAAATCCAGTTTATTAAGAGCAGCTATCGTATGGTTCATATCGGGATCACTGAGAACAGGATTTTCCCCCATAATATAGAGAGCCTTGAGATGTCCTTGGGCAGCAGCCTTCGTCATCTCCGTTGCTGTCAGACCAATCCGGTCCGGAAGGTGAACTCCCCAGGCCTTCCCGAATTTTCCCTTAACCCCGGCGAGCGTAACTTTCTGATATCCGGGATAAAAATCGGGGATGCATCCCATATCTGTCGCACCCTGGACATTATTCTGGCCTCTTAGCGGATTGACGCCGGTGCTCTCTCTCCCGAGGTTGCCGGTCATGAGCGCCAGGTTTGCAATCGAAAAGACATTCTCCGTCCCGTGGGTATGCTGCGTGATTCCCATGGTGTAATAAATTCCCGGCCGCACCGCATTTCCATAAAGAAGCGCCGCCTTTATAATATTCTCCTTCGGAACTCCGGTAATCCGTTCCCCTTCTTCCGGGGTATAATCCTTCAGTGATTCCCTGAACGATGTGAATCCCTCTGTCCGCGTCTCTATAAATTTCTTATCGATGAGATCTTCTTCCGCAATCACATGCATTATGGCATTCAGGAGCGCAACGTCAGTGCCGGGTCTGTGCTGGAGCCACAGACTTGAGAACCTGACGAGGTCGATCTTTCTCGGGTCTGCCACAATAAGTTCAGCCCCTCTCCTTACCGCTTTCTTCATCCGCAACCCGATGATCGGGTGTGTCTCCGTTGTGTTCGATCCGATAACGAAGATGACATCGTGGTTTTCGATCTCGGGGATGGAGTTCGTCATCGCGCCTGATCCGAATACAGTGGCCAGACCGGCCAGGGATGAGCTGTGTCAGTACCGTGCGCAGTGGTCGACGTTATTTGTTCCTATGGCTGCGCGCATGAACTTCTGAAACAAATAGTTTTCCTCATTGGTGCACCGCGCTGATGAAAGCCCGCCAATCGCGTCAGGGCCGTATGTGTCTTTTATCTCCTGAAGCCTCTGGGCGATATAATCGTATGCTTCGTCCCAGGAAACCTCTTTAAACAAGGATGAAGGATGAAGGAGGGAGGATGAGTTTATTTCACACCGCTCTTTCGGGGCAATCCGGATCAACGGTTTTCTCAGTCTGTCCGGATGATTCACAAATTTATATCCGAACCGTCCTTTTGCGCAGAGCCAGCCTTCGTTAATGGAGTCCTGCACGCGAAGAGATCCTGACGATCTCGTTTCTCCGGATATGGAGGGTCAGACTGCACCCGCACCCGCAGTACGGACAGACTGTTTCCACCTCTTTAAAATTTTGCCTCCCCTTATGCGCCCACATTTTTCCCGATAACGCCCCTGTCGGGCAGACTGCCACGCACTGGCCGCAGAATTCACAGTCGAGGTCTTTCTCGAAGGGCGGGCAGATCTTTGTTTTCATCCCTCTGTAGCAAAAATCGATGGCTCCGACCCCCTGGATTTCGTCGCATATTCTTACGCACTGGCCGCACATGATGCATTTTTCCATATCCCGTTCAACGAACGGATTGTTATCGGTTTTTGCATATCTTCTTCGCTCTCCTGAAAAACGGTTTTCCCTGATCCCGTAAAAATACGCAAGCTCCTGCAGTTTGCAGTCACCTGACCTCTCACATACCATGCAGTCGTTCGGGTGATCAGAGAGAAGAAGTTCAAGCGTCGTCTTCCTCAGTCTTTCAAGGTTCGGGCTTGTCGTGATCACGTCCATGCCTTCTTTTGCAAAGGTTGTACAGGACGCGACCGGTTTTGGAGAGCCTTTGATTTCGACGATGCAGAGCCTGCAGCCGCCGAACGGCGAAAGTTCAGGGTGATGGCAGAGGGTAGGGACGGGAATATCGAGCTTTCTTGCCGCATCGAGGATGGTCGATAGTCTCCTGACCGCGACTTTTTTTCCGTCTATTCTGAGGTTTACCATATATATCCGTTCGTCGTCTTTTACTCTTTCTTCACTGCCTTGAACTTGCATGCATCGAAGCATGTGCCGCATTTTATGCACATTTCCGCATCGATCCTGTGCGGCGCTTTCCGTGTTCCCCTCACCGCATCAGCAGGGCACACCCGCTTGCATGCTCCGCAGCCGTTACATATTTCTTCGAGGATGGAATAGGTGATTAAGTCCCTGCATACAGCGGCAGGGCATCGTTTTTCTCTGATATGGGCTTCGTACTCATGCCTGAAATACCGGAGGGTGCTTAGAACGGGATTGGGAGCAGTCATGCCCAGTCCGCACAATGACGTTGCCCGTATATACTGTCCGAGCTCTTCGAGGAGTTCTATGTCTCCTTCCCTCCCGTTCCCTGAGGTTATCCGCTGCAATATTTCGAGCATCCGTTTTGTGCCTATCCTGCACGGCGTGCATTTGCCGCATGATTCCGACTGTGTGAATTCGAGGAAGAACTGGGCGGTATTGACCATGCAGCTTGTTTCGTCGAGGACGACCATGCCGCCGGAACCCATGATCGAGCCGGCCTGTGCGAGCGATTCATAATCCACTTCGAGGTCGAGCAGCTCCGCCGGAACACAACCGCCTGAAGGGCCGCCTGTCTGCAGGGCCTTGAACGCCTTTCCGCCCTCGATTCCTCCACCGATATCGTAGACGATCTCACGGAGGGAAACGCCCAGAGGCACTTCGATAAGTCCGGTGTTTTTTACCTTTCCCGAAAGCGAGAAAACCTTGGTCCCGCCGCTCCTTTCAGTGCCGAGATTTCTATACCAGCTTGCGCCGTTCAGAATAATCCGGGGGATATTTGCAAAGGTCTCGACGTTGTTCAGAACAGTGGGTTTGTCCCAGAGCCCCTTTTCCGCTGAGCGCCAGAGCTTGGGGCTTGGCATTCCGCGTTTTCCCTCGATGGAACGCATGAGGGCAGTTGCTTCGCCGCAGACAAACGCTCCCGCGCCCTGAAATATACTGAGATCAAAGGCGAAATCAGTGCCGAAAAGAGCGTTGCCGAGAAATCCCGCCTCATAGCATTGATCTATCGCCATCTGGAGACGCTTTACCGCCAGAGGATATTCTGCCCTTACATAGATATATCCACGATGTGAACCGGTCGCCTTCGCGCAGATGATCATGCCTTCGACAACCGAGTGGGGGTCTCCCTCCATCACGGACCGGTCCATAAAAGCACCGGGGTCGCCTTCATCTCCATTGCAGATGACATATTTCACATCAGAAGGTATCTTTAATCCGAGCTCCCATTTCACCCCTGTCGGAAAACCCGCGCCGCCTCTTCCCCGGAGATTGGACCTTTTTACTATTTCGACAATTTCACCGGACTCCATCGTGGTGAGGGCTTTTCGCGCGGCCTTATATCCGCCGACAGCCATATAGGCTTTGAGGTCTTCCGGATCGATCTCACCGCAGTGTGAAAGCACTACCTTCGTCTGTTTGTCGTGGAATGTGTGGTACTCCTTTTCAACGACCCATTCACTGACAGGATTCCCGTTTATGATATGCTCGTCGAAAATACGCGTGACCATATCCGGCCTGATATGTTTATAGGTTGTTTTATCGCCGTTTATGACGATATCTACAAGGACGTCTTTTGAACAGAAACCCCTGCAGCCGACTTTTTCCACGGCGCATCGCTCATAAAAAGTAGCTTCAATGCCTGATGAAGATACGGCACGTTTAAATGCAGACAGAACTTCAGCTCCGCCCGACGCGATTCCTCCGGTACCCGTACATACTTTAATAACAATATCTTTCGTCATTATTCGGATGTTTTCAGTTTCTTTACTTCTTTCATCAATTTATCGAGGGTCACTTTTCCGTGTACTTCATGATTGACAATCGTGACAGGGGCGATACCGCAGGCGCCGATACAGTTCACCTTTTCAACGGTGAATCTGTGATCAGCGGTGGTGTCGTCATCGGGAGGGATATCGAGTTCAAGGGAAAGCCTGTTTATCAGCCTTTCAGAACCCTTTACATGGCAGGCGGTGCCGCGACAGACGGTGATGATGTTTTTTCCCCTCGGCTTCAGGTGAAATTGAGAGTAGAATGTGGCAGTGCCGAAGAAACGACTTGCGGGAATGTCGAGTTGTTTTGAAAACCAGGTTACTGCATCTTCAGGAATATAACCGAAATGGTGCTCGATATCCTGGAGGATAGTGATGATGTTTCCATCGTTTTCCTGATAGTGCTTCAGTATTTTCCAGAGAGTTTCTTCCATCACAAAACCTGTTCTCGAACTATACCCTGAAAGAGATGTTTGAGGATTATGGTGAACACCTGTGCCCTATCTTAGCAAAAGGTAGCCCGGAAGGTAAATAAACCCCATACGAAGATTACCTATGGTATTATATCATCGCTGCAGCAGCGTTTGAGTTTGTGTACTTTATTGTGGTATAAAAATAAATTACAAGGATGCAGAATACAGTACAAAAAAGGAGATTTGGTTGAACAAAAAGGTTCATTCAGCATATCGCATCGTCCTCATTATTCTCTCTCTCGGTTTTTTATTCAATAGTACGTCGTATTCCGCCATCCTCCTTGACCGTGTCGTCGCGGTCGTCAATAACGAAGTTATTACGTGGAGTGAACTCTACAAGATAATGGAATACGAATCATCCGAACAGGCAAAAAAACTGAACGACAATGAACGGGCGAAGATATTCAAAGAGAATGAGGCGGAATTTCTTGACAGGCTCATCGACATGAGACTGCAGATTCAGGAGGCCAATAACCTGGGGCTCACCATAAGTAAGGAAGAGGTCGCAGAGGCTGTTGAGAATATTAAGAAGAAGTACTCACTGACCGATAAGAGCTTTGAGGAATCGCTCGGGAAAGAAGGGTTGACCTTTGACGACTATAAAAAGAAACTCTCTGACCAGATGCTCATCAGTCATGTTGTCAATAAACAGATCAGGTCCAAAATCGTCGTCGTTTCCGGGGAAGAAGTAAACAAATATGTTGAGTCCAGCGGGGAGCTGGCTATTGCCGAGGAATCGTTCCGGATTAAACAGATATTCATGAAAATTCCGAAGGACGAACAGGGGAGGACCCTTGTCGAGGAAAAAGCCGCTGTGATCATGGGGCGTCTGAGGGCAGGCGAGGATTTTGCCTCATTGGCAAAGGAATATTCCGAAGACGCATCGGCAAAGCTCGGAGGAGACCTCGGATCTGTTAAAAAGGACCAGCTGGCGAAGGAATTCATCGAAGTGCTTTCATCCATGAAGGCCGGTGATGTCAGCCGTCCTTTCTGGACCGGGAAAGGACTGCATATTATAAAGCTTGAGGAAAAAGTTTCGGCGCGGACTCTCGATGAAATGAAAGAGGCTGCCAGGAGGCGATTGACGGAAGAGCAGTTTTCAGAGAAATATAAAAGCTGGCTGAAAGCCTTGCGCGAAAAAGCCCGCATTGAAATACGGCTATAGCAGTGGTCGAGTTTGTTCCCCATCTGAAAGTCGGCGTCCTTGCATCGGGCAGGGGATCGAATTTTCAGTCGATCATCGACGCTATTAAGGAGAACAGACTTAAGGCGAAGGTCTGCCTTCTGATCACCGACAACCCATCGGCATTTGCGATCGAGCGCGCCAGGAAGCACGGTATCGAACACCTTGTTCTGGTGCCGAAAGAATTTCCTTCAAGAGACGCTTTTTACATCGCGGCAGCAGAAGCATTAAAGCAGAAAGACGTTGGTCTCGTGGTATTGGCCGGATTTATGAGGATAGTCGGAAAACCGCTGATCGATGCATTCCCCAACAGGATCATGAACATCCATCCCGCGCTCCTGCCGTCTTTTCCTGGATTGCATGCCCAGAAACAGGCGATCGATTACGGGGTAAAGATATCCGGCTGTACCGTGCACTTTGTAGATGAGGGAATGGACACTGGCCCTGTCATTATACAGGCTGCTGTCCCTGTGTACCATGACGATACCGAAGAGGCTTTGTCGGAAAGGATCCTGAAGCTGGAGCATAAAATATACCCTGAAGCAATCCGCCTGTTCTCAGAAGGAAGGCTGAAGGTCGAGGGGAGAAGAGTGAAGATTACCGGCGAGATGTCGCCGGAAGATCATATCGTCAATCCACCGGTCATATTGCCATAAATAAAGGGGCGGGTCTTTAATTTTGCAGATTGCTATAGACTCTGCTGCGTATAGAATATGATGGCACTCTTTGTTAAATAACTGTACCGGGTTACGAAGGAAACCCAATCGAATGGAGTGTTAACGCAGCTAACGCCCCCCGGCTTTTATGAACTCTTCCCACCTCCTGCGCTTTTCAGGAGAAACAAATTCATTCACGAACCTGTTTGCATCTTCAAGCCACTGGAGTTTTGCCTCAGCAGAAAGTACCTGAAATTCTCTCAGTTTCTCTTTCGAAAGACGAAAACTGAAAGGCTCTCTTATCTCCCGGTCTGCATCCATTTTCGATTAGATCCTTTCCAAATCATCAAGGGCCGCTATGTCCGCAATGTCCTGCGGCCTTTGTGCCGCCATTTTCAACGTCTTTAAGTGTTTTTTTGAGATAACAGGTATTCTGAAAACAGGATAAGATTATATCACTGCCTATGGTAAATTTCCTGCGGGGCAAGAAGAAGCAGCGGATCGATCAGCAGATTGCGAATCTGTATCGCTTGCGGCTGTGTTTGCAGATTCGTTTCAGCTTTCAGCGGATCTCCGAGGTACAAAGTGTCCACGACCTTTGGTAGTGAACACTCTGTAAAGCCGCTCCAACGCTGCATCTGCTCTCCTCTTACGAAACGTTTATGAATAAAGTGGGCTAATAACTGTCTCACTCATCATTACATCAGATACGTTCTTTTTGTTCAAGGTTTTTTGCAGCCTCTCCTTTCTTATAGTAAGATATATTCAAATGAGAATTTCCGGCGGCATTGCAAAAGGGCATAGGACTGCTTCGAAGAGCCTGTTCACAAAGACATCAGCCGGAGAACGGGTCCGGCCCACCTCTTCGAAAGTCCGTGAAGCTCTGTTTGATATAGTACGAAATCGCATCGAAGGCGCACGGTTTGTCGACCTCTATGCAGGGACTGGAACGGTGGGCCTTGAAGCCTTGTCACGGGGCGCCGGGTATGCCTTTTTTGTAGAACCGAATGAACTGCTGGTAAGTATGATTAACAAGGCGCTGCAGGATATCGGTTTTCCTGATAAGGCTGCTGTGCTGAAGGGAAGGGCGGATGAATTTCTCCTGAAGGCTGCGCTCCGCAATGAGCGCTTCGATATTATTTTCATCGATCCGCCGTATCAGTCATCAGAGATCGAAACAGTCCTTCCTTTAATTGGAGAAAAAGGTCTTCTCAGTGAAAACGGCCTTGTGATCGTCGAGCATTTTTTTAAAAAAGCCGTTCCCGACAAAGCAGGTTCGCTCACCATTAACAGGACATACCGGTACGGCGATACGATGCTGACAATGTACAAAGCATGATGCTCCGGACAGGGAAAAAACCCGTCTGATCAGGGCCGGTCTTCCAAAAGAATGCCCTGATAGTGTATATTTTTATATCTGATGAAACATTCGTTAAAAATTAGTATCGTATTTATTTTTGCCCTTTTCATCTGCCTGCAGTATTCCCTGTCTCATGCCAAAAAATATGATTGCAAAAGCATTGGCTTTGATGCAGGGCTGGAAGGGGTGGAGGAATTTATGATACAACGCGTGGCAGATGAGCATTACCGTGAATCTGAGGATTGTATCATGGACGGATACAAACAAGGTATCAATTACGTAAAAGCGGAAAAAGCATATAAGAATAAGGATTACAGCAAGGCGTTAAAGCTCTATTTAATCAATGCGGAGAAGGGCTATATGGCGGCCCAGGCGAAAGCCGGAGAACTCTATTTTAACGGCATGGGAACAGAGCAGAATTACCAGGAGGCGTTTAAATGGAGCAGATTGGCTGCGGACCAGGGAGCTGGCGATGCCTGGTTTTACCTTGGGTTGGCCTACAGAAATGGTACGGGAACAGAAAAGGATGCAGAGAAGGCAATCGAAGCTTTCAGGAAGGCCGTAGAGCAGGATCCAAAAAGGGCAAAGGCCTGGGCTTTCCTCGCCCTGTGCTATAAGGAAAAGGGCGAATACGCTCATGCACTTGAAGGTATTCAGAGGGCGCTTGCCATCAGCCCGGAAAACATTGATTACATGCAGGTTCAGGCATCGAGCTATTTATTGAAGGGCGATACGCAGAATGCCAAAAGCAGTTATGAGCGTCTTCTGACCCACTTGAAAACCGATATGGAAAAAGAAAAGACCGCTGCAAAATATGCGAAGGCCTCTTGGTATGCTTTGCTGGCCGCGCGTTTCGCTGACGCAGAGAGTTATGCAAACGATGGTTTGGCGCTTGACGCAAGGGCATCTGAATTCCATGCATATATTGGCCACGCATATCTCCTGCAGAACTCAAAACGTGATGCATTATCTATCTATAAAAAATATATGGAACAGGATGCCGAGCAGGCAGCGCTCAGAAATAAATTGAATGACGACTTTTCCCTGCTGAAAAAAAGGTATCCCGAAAAAGCCTCAGAGATAGAATGGGCTGAGAATAAACTCAAATAGAGCGTATTTGGCCGTAACCTCCGTTTCATCGCCTTTCCCATGTTTACCTTCAGTGCTTGACTTAAGTCAAAGACATCTCAATCTGTACAGGATATAGTAACTGCAAGGACGCTGAACTATTACAAAACTATCACAAAAGGAGGAAGAAACTATGTTCTGTTATCAATGCGAGCAGACAGCAAAAGGGGAAGGATGTACGAATATAGGAGTGTGCGGGAAGCAGCCTGATGTAGCGGCCCTGCAGGACCTTCTCGTATACGCGCTTCAGGGGTTGTCTCTTTATGCGCAGGAGGGGAGGAAGGCAGGAATAAACGACCGGGACGTGAATATTTTTACTGTTCAGGCACTTTTTTCGACCCTGACTAATGTGGACTTCGACCCGCAGAGGTTCGTTGCACTCATCAATAAATGTGTAGAACTCAGGGAAGCCCTAAAACAAAAAGTCGGGAATGCAGGCGGTAAAACGGATTTTCAGGAGGCGCCTGCGACATGGAAACCTGATGCAAGCCTGCCGGGATTGCTCAAACAGGGGGAAACAGTGGGACTGAAATCAGATCCATCGGCAGACCCGAATATCCTCTCTTTACAGCATATCCTTTTGTTCGGGATAAAGGGAGTTGCGGCATATGCCGACCATGCCCAGATCCTCGGACAGGAAGATGACGCAGTGTATGCCTTTTGCCAGGAGGCGTTGGCCTCACTGTTAAGAAAAGATCTTGCCCTTGATAAATGGCTACGCCTTGTCCTCAAATGCGGGGAAATAAACCTGAGGGCCATGGAGCTCCTTGACGCCGGAAATACCGGTACTTATGGCCACCCTGTACCGACTAAAGTACCCCTGGGGGTAAAAAAAGGAAAGGCCATCCTCGTTTCAGGTCATGACCTGAGAGACCTCGAAGAGATACTCAAGCAGAGCGATGGAAAAGGCATCTTTGTCTATACCCACGGTGAAATGCTTCCGACTCACGGGTATCCGGGACTGAAAAAATATGCACATTTCTATGGTCATTTCGGTACCGCCTGGCAGAACCAGCATAAGGAGTTCCCGCAATTCCCCGGCGCCATCGTCATGACGACTAACTGTCTTCAAAAACCCCTTGATGCCTATGCGGAGAATATATTTACGACAGGCCTCGTTGGCTGGCCCGGCATGAAGCATATTGCGGACAGGAATTTTCAACCCGTCATCGAAAAGGCTTTGTCTCTGCCGGGGTTTGCCGAAGACATAAGCGGAAAGACAGTCATGGTGGGATTTGCAAGGAATACGGTCCTCGGCGTTGCCGATAAGGTGATTGATGCGGTAAAAAATAAACAGATAAGGCATTTCTTTCTGGTGGCAGGCTGCGATGGCGCAAAGCCCGGAAGGAATTACTACACGGAATTTGTAGAAAAAGTACCAAAGGATTGCATTGTGCTTACCCTCGCATGCGGCAAGTTCCGCTTTTTTGACAAAGACCTCGGTGATATAGGAGGCATTCCGAGGCTGCTCGACGTCGGACAGTGCAATGACGCATATTCGGCAATTCAGATAGCGGTTGCACTTTCAAAGGCGTTCAATGTCGGGGTGAACGACCTGCCGTTATCCATGATACTGTCCTGGTATGAGCAGAAGGCTGTGGCGATACTCCTTACCCTTCTTTATCTCGGGATCAGGAATATCAGGCTTGGTCCGACGCTGCCGGCGTTCGTTTCGAAGGATGTGCTCGATGTGCTGGTGAAACAGTTTAATATCCAGCCCATCACCACGCCGGACGCTGATTTGAAAGCGATTCTTAGATAAAAAAAGAGAGGCGGGTTTATGCCCGCCTCTCAGGTTAACCGGGGAGTATCAGCCTAACATTGATAATTTACATGCTTCAAGAAGAGCAGACGCGGCATTATCGCTCATTCTCGGTTCCCGATATCCATCGGGAACCTCCGAGGTACCCGATCATTCGGCGGACTGAAATGCGCTCAAATGCCGCATCTGCTCTTCTCATGTGAAATTAATTCTAAAACCTGTCCTGTACCCCGAACGGGTCCTTGATCTCCATCGAGGGAGTGAACTTGAGTTTCTTTTCGCCTCTTTCCTCCAGGTATTTTTTGAGCTCAAGGTCTACCTTAACAGGAACATCCACTCCTGCCTTGGCCAGCGCCTGTCTGAGCAGGCCTTCTGCCTTGCCTGCAAAGGCAAGTGAATCTCCCAGCACCCGCAGGGCTTCCGCAGGGTTATGGAATCCGACAGAGTTTTCAGCGCCGATGAAATTCATACGGAGGAAGGCTTCGTCGTAATATTCTTTTGCCTTGTCGTACAGTGCTTTATCGATAACCTTGCCGGCAGTCTGCAGGCTGTGGGCTTTTTCAAAGAGCTTCGCCACCGTTGCAGTTGCATACCCGGCGCGAAGCATAAGAGATACAGTCCTGTCCTGAATGGCTTCCACCTGTGCCCTTAACCACTCTGCACTTTCGGAATGACACTGTATACAGGCCCTTAAATCTGTCTTTAAAGGACTTGTGACACGGTGGTTCGATACTTTGTACGCGCCGACTTTTGTATACGGCATATGGCAGTCCGCGCATGCAGCACCTGCCTTATAGTGGATGCTGTTATAGGTAAACAGTTCATACTCGGGATGACGAATAAACGGCATTTTGAACCCCGTTACATTCTGTTTCCACTCAAGAACAGACGGGTCGCTGCGTAATTTTTTGATGATATTCTCGATGGAAATATTTCCCATATTGCTTCCCTGCCATGGGAAATAGATACCGACCGAGTTCATTTCCTGATCCTTGATGATATTGTAGGTGACATGACACTGGGCACAGACAATGGTCCTCAGTTCCTGACGGGTCAATTTCTCCGGTTCGACCCTCATTTCTTTCAAAGCAGCGTTCAGGACAAACCCTCTCGATATGGCGAGTGACATATCTTTATTGTTATGGCAGTCGATACAGGCCACCCCGAGTTTTTGAAACTGTTCCGGAATTTTGGCATGGACGTCCTTGAAAGGCATTTTGTAATAGTCGGCGCCCATCTCTTTTTCGAGCCTCGGAGCATAAGGGGTTTTACACGTAAGGCAGACGCCTCCGGCCTTTACCCTTCCCGCCGCGATATCAAGCTGGTCGATTACCATGTATGCATGCCCGCGGGGTTCGTTGTACTCTATACCGAAACCCCATCCGTTGAACAATAATGCCATAAAAGGAAACTCTGACAGTTTATCGTAAATGATTTTGTCCGCATCAAAACCCCTTTTATACTTGCTCTTTCCGGCTTCCGTGGGTTCCTCCGTCATTTTCCAGAGGTCGTAATGGATCGGATAAGCCTTCCCCCAGTTGGCAGGATCGACATCGCCGTCCGCAATCTTCACGGGCCTTACCGGTTCCGTTTTCTGAGGAGGACAACCGTACAGAGAAAGCAGCGCTATGATACTGACAGCCAGAACTCCCGATACAAGATACTTCTTACTTTTCATGAAATCCTCCTTTAAAGGGTCGCTCTTATCCCGGTATGGATATGCGAAATTCTTTTATGGCAATTCCAGCATTTTCTCTCAGCATCGATCATCATAACAGTTGTCTCATGGCATCGTATGCAATTGCTCTGCAAAACCTTCTGTCCGTGCGACGATATTTTTATCTGTTCAGAAATATGTCCTGAATGAAATATAACAAGGTCTTTAAGGCCGTCTAAGGATTTCCACAGATAGTGTACGAATTTGTTCTCATTCGGCAGGTGGCAGTCAACGCATGCTTTTCTCCGATGGGCGCCGGCATGCATCCAGGCTTCATATTGAGCCTCCATTACATGACAACTGATGCACTTCCCGGATCTTTCATATGCGTCAGCAGGTTTTGATGAACCAAATGACAGCAAAGGAGAAACGGTAATCGCAATGGACATCATAACAAGAAAATAACGGAAAACTTTTTTAATACTATGGCTGTCGGTCATGGTAACGTGCTCCGTTCCTATTCACCCTTAATCTAATCCATAAATAGTTTAGCAGGAAGGAGTCATTTGTCAATGAACGTCTCTTGTTAAATTATATTTCTTGTGGAAATTATTCGGTTACTATTAACCCGGCAACGAAACAGATTAATGATGTCATTCTGAGCAATGCGTCCTCCTCAGAGGATCCGCCGATGTGTAAAGAATCTGGCTGTTTCATGCTGTTACGAGATTCTTTACGGAGCCTGTCCTGAGCTGAACTGCGAGACCCTTCGTTTCCCTCAGGGTGACATGCGAAGGGTTCAGGATGACCAAAATAATTGCCGGGTTAATAATAAGCCGACAAGCAAATACTATAAATGAAGGACTGATGGCGGATCAATTTCAGGAAACTATGCAGTTTTTGTAAGGTCTTTATAGAATTGTTTATTCTCGGCAAAGACAAGGCCGTCTTCATACTTGATCATGCCCGAAAGATAGAGTTTTGCCAGGGACGTTTCGAGACAGCTGTAATCGTCTGAACCGGTGAGCATCTGAGCTTTAATCTGATGTGTTTTGCCTTCCCTGATGAAATTCTTGATGCTGAAGCTGTTAATGAGCTTTTCGAGCGCGAGTTCCCGTCCGTCGCCATTTTTTGAAGGGATGAGTCTCTGCGAAAGAACAAAGAGGAGGTTGTCCGCAATGCGTGTTCTGATAAGACCCTGCTGATCGGCAGGGAAAATATTGATGACCCTTTCTATTGTTGCCGCCGCCGTGCTTGCATGCACAGTTGTGATGACCAGATGACCGGTATCGGCCGCCTGCAGAGCGATGGAGAAGCTGTCTGCATCCCTCATCTCGCCGATGACAATGACGTCAGGGTCCTGCCTGAATACATGTTTCAGCCCTTCAACGAATGACTTTGTATCCAGTCCGATATCCCTCTGGTTCACATTGCTTTTCTTATGTTTGTGGAGGTGTTCGATCGGGTCTTCGAGCATGACGATATTGCATCGTTTGTTTGAGTTGATGATGTCCACCATGGCAGCGAGCGTCGTTGATTTTCCATGACCTGCAGGACCTGAGATAAGGATCAGACCCTGCGGCATCAGCGCAAATTCCTTTATCCATTCGGGGAGGTTCAGCTCTTCAATAGAAGGCAGGATATCCTTGATATGCCGCAATGTGATCGAAATGGAATTCCTTTGTCTGTAGAGATTCACCCTGAAACGGCCGATTTCAGGGAATGTCACAGCGACGTCATAGTCAAGATTCTCAACGAATGCTTCCCAGTCATTATCAGTCATCAACTCCCGTGCATATCGTTCACAATCGGCAGGCGTCAGAGGTACCATTGAAGCCCTTTTGATTTCGTTGCTAAGCTTGATCGAAGGCGGCACACCGGCAGTTAAGAGCATATCAGTAGCGGACGAGCCCGCCAGATATTTCAGGAGCGTCAACAGAGAAGGCGCCTTTTTCGTCTCTACTTTCCGGATCTCCTGTTCGAGCGTACCACCGGAGATCCCTGTTTCAGGATGCAGCAGGAGACTCTGAATGGCGGTATCCATCTGAGCTGAAGGCACTACAACCGGATGCACTTTTTTCCCGAGTGAAAATTCGATATCCCTTATCGAAAGCATATCCCGCGGGTTCACCATTGCAAGGGTAACGGAATTTTCATCGATGCTGAGGGGCAATACCTTTAAGGTTCTGATCTTTTCCAGAGGCATGAGTTTGAGTAAATCGGGAGGGATCTCCATCTTATAAAGATTCGTCGACGGGACGCCGAGCTGCTGGCTGAGGGAGTTTAACAAGTCATCGGTGGTAATATACCCCATCTCGACCATGTTAGACCCAAGTTGTCCGCCTATCTGAGCCTGTCTTTTCAGGGCATCTTTCAGCTGATGTGTGGTGATCAGCCCCTGTTCGATCAGCATTTCGCCGATACGCTGCTTTTTTTTCCCGGGAGGCGCCATGTAAATTTTTACCATGTTTTCCTTTTTTTTGTCAAATAAAATCCATTGTATTATTAATGAGAACAGGAATAATTCTTAAAGTAATGCTATAATTTTTGAAAGGTTTTTTTTTCTGAACCATTGAATACTACACCAGGCAGTGTTTTTACCTGTGCTTTCAGGCAATAAATGGAGAGAAGTATGAAGGTCGTTACCGCCGCTGAGATGCGGGAGATTGACAGGAAGACCACTGATGAATGCGGTATAGCCGGTATGGTCCTCATGGAACGTGCCGGGTTGGCCGTTACGGGTCGAATAAAAGAACTGTTCGTCCGCAAGAACGTTATTGTCGTATGCGGCAAGGGAAACAACGGCGGTGACGGACTGGTCATCGCGAGGATCATCCATAATGAGGGTGGGGAAGCCTGCGTCGTTATAACGTCGAAGCCCGTTGATTTCAAAGGTGATGCATTATCACAGTATAAAACCGCAGTTGCATGCGGAGTAAAAATTATTTCGGCTGAAACATTGCTCAGCCGCCCGTCATCCATCCTTACCCGGCATTCGATTATTGTTGACGCGATCCTGGGGACCGGCTTGCAAAAAAACATATCGGGCACGCTCGCTGATGTCATAGAACATATCAATCGTTCCGGATTGCCTGTCGTTTCTGTAGATATGCCGACAGGTATTTCGTCTGATGACGGCCAGGTGATGGGAACAGCAGTGAGGGCGGCATATACCGTTACCTTTGGTCTGCCGAAAAGGGGCCACATGTTCTATCCCGGTGCCGAATATACCGGTAGACTGTTCACTGAGGATATAGGATTCCCGAAACGTCTGCTCACGTCCGAATCCCTTCCTGTTGAACTGATCGAAAAAAATACCGTCTCCGCGATGATCCCCCGGAGAAATGCCTTTTCTCACAAGGGAGACTACGGTCACGTGCTTCTGGTGGCAGGTTCACAAGGGAAGACGGGCGCGGCACTTATGGCTGCAAAAGCGTGTCTGCGTGCGGGCACCGGTCTTGTCACCATAGGGGTTCCCAAATCCCTTGCGCCGGCGGTCCAGTCCCGTGTTACAGAGGAGATGATATTGGGTCTTCCCGACCGCGGCGATGGAACGCTTTCAGCAAAGGCCGCCGCAACAATCCTCGATTTCCTTGCGGGCAAAGCGGATCTCCTTGCTATTGGTCCCGGCATAGGGGAAAGCGCCGATTGCGGGAAACTCATGGAGACCGTAATAAAAAGATCACGATCTCCGATGGTCATCGATGCCGATGGTATCAACGCTTTGCAGGGAGAGAAAAACATTCTGCTGCAAGCAAAGGCCGGCATTATTCTTACGCCGCATCCCGGAGAGATGGCGAGGCTGCTGCAGGGGAAAACGGGCAAGGGACATGGGGCAGGGAGTATGGAGCAAGGGACAAGGGGCAAGGGGCAAAAACGGACAACGATAAGCATTCAGGATATCGAAAAAGACAGGATCAGCACTGCAATGCGTTTTGCGAAAGAGACGGGCACGCACCTTGTGCTGAAGGGAGTTCCCACCGTTGTGGGAACGGAGGACGGCAGGGCGTTTATCAATCCGACAGGAAATCCCGGTATGGCGACCGCAGGGACAGGGGATGTCCTCACCGGTATAATCGCCGGCTTATTGGGGCGGACCAGGGACCAGTTGGCCGCCTGTCTCATCGGCGTGTATCTGCATGGGCTTGCAGGCGATATCGCTGCGTCCGAAAAAGGGCAGGATGCTCTCGTTGCGACAGATATCATCGATGCGATACCCGCCGCGTTTTTATCGCTTCACTCTCACAATTCATGAATTCGCTCATCTGTCCTGAAATCTTTAATGGGGATGTGAAGGGTTTTTTTACACAGAAATCATTTGGAGCGGATATCGATAAGATATGCAGTATCATGTCGATCAGCAAAGAAGCTATCTATCTCCCCGTGCAGAAACATACCGATTCAGTCTATATCCTCGACTCCGGAACTGATCCGGTAATCGCCGATGCTGTTATTACTGTAAAGCGGGAGATCTTGATTGGTGTCCAGGTTGCCGATTGCGTCCCAATCCTGCTCTGTGACCGGAGAAAGATGGTTATCGCGGCGGTCCATGCAGGCTGGAGGGGTACGGCTGCACGGATAATCAGGAAGACAATCCATGCGATGTCCGAACATTTCAATTCAATCCCCGGGGACATTGTGATGGCCTGCGGTCCGAGCATACGCGGCTGCTGTTATCAGGTGGGGAATGAGGTCATTGACGCAGTCTGCAGCGCGACCGGAGAAGGCAATTACCATGCACATAATGACGACGGCTCTTTCATAGACCTCTCCGCTGCCAACAGGTATCAGGCGATTTCGGCAGGCGTACCGGCTGAAAATATATGGATTGCGGATGACTGCACCTTCTGTAATCCCCGGAAATACCATTCTTTCCGCTATCATAAGAATCACGCCGGCCGTCAGGCCGGATTTATCGGGATATTCCAATAAAGGCGTTGGTATGAAGCACTACACGAGCAAAGGGCCGGAAGAGACGAAAGAGATCGGTTACCGCCTGGGCATGTTGTTGAAACCCGGAGACGTCGTGGGGCTCTATGGTGAATTGGGTGCGGGGAAGACGACAATGGTAAAAGGGATTGCACGTGCGTTCGGCATCGACGAACGGGAGGTTACGAGCGCGAGCTTTACGATCATCTCTGAATATGAGACAAACCCTCCTTTTGCCCATATCGATTTATACAGAATAGAGGACGCATCAGATCTTTCTGAAATCGGATTGTGGGACCAACTGGGCGGTGAGGGTATTTCGGTGATTGAATGGCCGGAGAAGGCAGGGGGATTACTTCCCGGGGACATGATCGCAGTTATGGTAAAATCTATTAATGATTTGTTGCGGGAAATAACAATAGAAGGAATCGATGAAAAAAATAGGAATAATCTGTAAGACAGGCGTATCCGAACCGGCCGAAATTGTAAAAGGGCTTCTGCCATGGCTCAGGAAAAAAGGCTGCATAATGTTTGTGGATAGCGAGACTGCCGCTCTTCTGAAGATAGAGGGCACGCCCCGTTCACAGATCCCTGCATTGGCGGATATCATAGTAGTCCTCGGCGGAGACGGCACCATGCTGAGCGTCGCAAGACTCGTGGGAGAAAAAGGGACCCCGATTCTCGGCGTCAATATCGGGGGCCTCGGATTCCTTACGGCTGTGCATAAGGATGAAATCTACGAAGTGCTCGAAAAAGTACTTACTGAAGAGTGCTCCGTGGAGGAACGGATTATGCTGACGGCGAGCGTAATCAGACAAAGCGAATGCATTGCCGACTATATTGTTGTCAATGACGTTGTGGTGAACAAGGGAGCCCTTGCGAGGATCATTGACCTCGAGACGTACATCGAACACAGCTACGTAGCCACCTTCAAGGCGGATGGGTTAATCGTCTCGACTCCGACCGGTTCGACCGCCTACGCGCTCTCTGCCGGAGGGCCGATACTTTACCCGACCTTAAACAGCATTGTTCTTGCTCCGATATGTCCGCATACCCTTACCAACAGGCCTATTGTCCTGCCTGACAATATGCTGGTAGAAATTGTCCTCAGGTCGCGGAATGAGGATGTGTTTCTTACGATTGACGGTCAGGTCGGTTTTTCGCTCCGTCAGGGAGATACCATTGAAGTGAAGAAATCACCGTATAAAGCAAAGTTTTTTATCCCCTGCGAGCGGGACTACTTCGCAATCCTGAGGACGAAACTGAAGTGGGGGGAACGATAAAATAGAAGGTAGGAGGTAGTAGGTAGGAAAAACAGTGCATACATATAAAACAGAATGTCATTCCCCGACTCGATCGGGGAATCCAGAAGACGCTGGATTGTCCGGTCAAGCCGGACAATGACAATTTTATTATTGAGTAAATGCGAATGAACAGAGAACAATTTTCGATTGCCGTTAAAGATGTCTTTGCGTTTTACGAGGCGATGGGGTTCGAGCGCCTGCCGATTCCGGTGAAGCCGGTAATCAGGAACAGCGCGTCCGGGGCCGGGGAGGCTGCATTGGATGCGTTGAGATCAATGATCGGCGATTGCCGGAAATGCAAACTTTCACAACAGAGGACGCATATCGTCTTCGGCGAGGGTAATGCCAATGCAAGGCTGATGTTTATCGGCGAGGCGCCGGGCAGGGAGGAAGACCTCCAGGCCCGACCGTTTGTGGGAGAAGCAGGGACCCTCCTTACGCGTCTGATAGAAAAAATGGGTTTTACACGAGCGGATGTGTATATTGCCAATATTGTGAAGTGCCGGCCTCCGATGAACCGCGACCCTGATCCCGAAGAGATCGAAATGTGCAGAGGGTTTGTGGAGAAGCAGATAGAAATAATACAGCCGAAGGTGATCATGTCTCTGGGACGCATATCTTCCCAGACGCTTACCGGCGACACGAAACTGAAGATAACAGCTGTCCGCGGCAGAAGATTCGATTATAAAGGGATTCCCATGATACCGACGTTTCATCCTGCGTATCTCATCAGGACCCCCAAGGATAAATGGCTCACGTGGGCTGATGCGCAGAAGGTCATGGAGTTATTGGGGAAGAGGGAGATCTGATGAAAACATTATGGGCGCCATGGAGAATGGGGTATATCCTTTCCGACAAGACAGAAGGGTGCATCTTCTGTGAACTGCCGAAACAGAACAACGACAGGGAAAATCTCATCCTTTACCGAAGTTCCCATACCTACATCATCATGAACCGTTATCCGTATAACAACGGACATATCATGGTCGTCCCCTATCTCCACGCTCCTTCGCTCGACGGTCTGAATGACGAAACCATGCTCGACTTGATGAAGGTTGCCCGCCATGCCGTCAGTTCGGTCAAAAAGGCTTTTATGCCGGAAGGCTTCAATATCGGCATCAATCTCGGCAAGGTCGCCGGGGCCGGGATGGAAACGCATATCCACCTCCATATAGTGCCGAGATGGGCGGGAGATACCAGTTTCATGACAGTGTTCGACGACGTCAGGGTGATCCCGGAGCACGTTCTGAGCACGTACGACAAGCTTTTTGCCGCACTGCATTCATGACTTCTGCAGGTCGTATCAACTGCCGTTTCGTCCTTTTGCTTCTGATACTGGCCACTTCAATGCTCATCCCGGAAGTTTCTTATGGACGCATCGTAGACCGGGTGCTCGCCACAGTTGGAGGTGAGGCAATTACGCTCGCGGATTATCAGAAGTTTGTAAGAACCGGCGGCGACGTGAGCATCAACGAAACGGTTGAACAGGATATCCTGCAAAAAATGATCGAAGAAAAGATCATGCTTCGGGAGGCGAAAAGGAAAGGCGTGGAGGTAAGCGACGCCGAGGTTGACAAAACGATAGCAGAGGTTAAGCAGCAATACAGCCTTTCTCCCGATGAGCTGGAAAAAATGCTGCATGAAGAGGGTACGACCCTCGCGGCATACAGGACGAAAACGAGAGAAACGATAATGATATCAAGACTGATAGACAGCGATGTTGATGCAAAAGTTTTTATCGGGGACCGGGAGATCGATGAATATTATCGTGCAAATCAAAAGGAATTCGTGAGCAGTCCTGAAACAGTAGACGTTAAGGCCATCTTTCTCAGACTGCGTGAGGGAGCTTCTGTGACGGAGCTTACCGATCTGAAGCTTAAGACACTGAAGGTAGCCTCACTCCTTCAGGAAGGCGAATATTTTGACAGACTGCTCTATGAATACTCAGACGAACCTCTGAAAAGCAATGAGGGCGTACTCGGACAATTTACAAGAGGTGCATTAGTGCCGCGGCTGGACAGTGTTGCATTTGCCCTGCGGGAAGGCGAAACAAGCAGTCCTGTATGGGTAAGTGAAGGCGCCTATATCCTTCAGCTTGTTCGAAGGAACAGCGAACAGTACAAAACGCTTTCTGAAGTAAAGGAGGAGATCCGTCATCGCCTGCACACACAAAAGAGAGAAAAAATATTCAATGAATGGCGCAAGACATTATGGGAAGAAGCGTTCGTTACAATAAACCAACCGTAAGCGTAGTCATATTCCTGACTCTGCTTTTCCTCAGCTCTGTGCAGAGCTACGCGTCATACAGGGAGTATGACCTCCTGCAGAAGGGATATGAAAGTTATCTTTCCTATCAACCTGAGAAGGCAGCAGAAGAATTCAGGACGTTCCTGCAGGAGTTTCCCGACAGTTCTGCCAGGGATGCGGCATTGTTCTGGCTGGGAAAATCCCTGATGCAGGCAAAGTCCACCGATGAGGCCGGGCATGTTTTTACAGAGCTTAAACGGCAATTCCCGGATAGCCCGTTTGTAGCGTTTATTGTGACGCCATCAGAGTTCCCGGAGAGTGAAAAAATCGCCGCAATAAAAGAAACGGAACTGGTCAAGAAAACGGATGAGACCCTAACAGCACCGACAATAATGACAGATACAGCAGCGACTTCGGAGACACCATCTGAAAAAGAGCCTGAAACAACTCAGTCGTCTATAGCAATACAACAGCAAATGAGCGAGACTCTCTCTCCGGAGAGGTCGCAAACAGTCAACGTGGAGAATATAGAAGATCGGGAGCCTATACTTTCTGAGTCCGAGACGGCGTCGGAAGACAGTGTGCTGGCGAAAAAAGATGAACCTGTTGTGATGGACGCTGAGGTGAAAGAACCAGCGGTGAAAGAGCCTGAAGTCAAGGAGCCCGCTCAGTTACCCGAATCTCAGGGAACTGGAGAGGAAACCGGAAAGCAGGCTGTCGCAGAGGAGCAGAAATTGCCGGCAATACCAGAACAGCCACAGTCTGATAGCGCCGGAGGTATGCTTCCTGAAGGAGGACCGCCGATCCTGGCTGACAAAGTGGACGAACCACCGGCAGAGAATATCAAACCTGCGCAGGAGCCGTACGAAGCTGTAGAAGAGCATGCATCACAACTCTCAGGCATTCCTGACAAACAAGGAATCGATGCGCAGGTAGTGGTAACATCTGATGTAGCATTGCCGGTGATTGTCCCTCTGGACGCAGTTCCGGAACCAGAGACTATCAAGACACCTGAAACAGTAGTTGCTACAACAATAGCCGGAGAGCAGGAAGCCGTGAGCCTCCTGCCTGAATTGTCACCAGATCAAGCATCCGATAGTATGAAAAAGGTTGAAGAACCAGCGGGAAAGGAATCCGAAGTAAAAGAGCCGGTAGTGAGTGAACCTGAGGTCAAAGAACCTGAGGTCAAAGAACCTGCTCCATTACAGGAGGTTCAAGCAACAGGTGAAGAAGCCGGTAAGCCGACTGTCGAAGGAACAAAGGAATTGCCATCAGAAAAAGAAGAGGCGAGGTCAGATCAGATAGTTCTCAATAAGGTAGGCATTCAGGGCGCATTATGGTCGACCGGGGATCGCAATCAGGACTTTATTGATGAACAGATTCTCTACAATGAGGCAGTCAAGCTAAACCTTTCAGTTGATGAAGATGAATTGAACGAACTGCGTGAGCGGTATACACTCGGCATAGAAGAAGTTGACTACCTGAAACGGTTTCTCCTCATTTGTAAGCTGATCGACAAAAAAGCCAGGGAGCTTCCCGGGGACAAGAGAGTGGAGGTCATGTCGGTAGGATATAAGAATGCCGGGCAGGGTGAGCGCCCGGAGCTTGCCGCCGAGCTTCAGTCATTGGCGAACAAGGGTGATACGTTTGAAGACATTAGCAGATCATATCCGGATATTGTGCATTTCAAGACTATCGCAATGCAGGAGCTGCCGGACTGGATTCATGAGCGGATACAGGGACTGCAGAATTATGAAGTCGGTGCGATCTGGTCTGAAGAGGGGTACATGATTCTCAAGCCCATCATACAAATTTACTCCTATGACCCGTTTGAGGAACTGTCATCTCAGGAAAAAGAGAAACTAACCGCGTATATCCGAGCATGGATCACCGAACTGAAAGGAGCGACTCCCCGGTAAGCCCTGTATCCCATTGGGTGTCAATTACCGGTTGGAAGAATTTTATGCGTAACATTAAACTTGTTTTGGAATACGACGGTCGCCGTTATAAAGGATGGCAGCGCCAGACGACTACTAACAGCACGGTTCAGGGAAACATTGAGCATGTGTTGCAACTTATGACAGGAGAAAAAATTGAGCTACATGGATCAGGCCGCACAGACACCGGAGTTCATGCCCTTGGTCAAGTTGCAAATTTTCATACTCAAAGTCAAAAGGGACTTTCCGAAATAGAGGACTACCTTCATAAATACTTTCCCGATGATATTAATCTTCTGGACATCCAGGAAATGCCTGAACGCTTCCATTCAAGGCTGAATTCAAAAGGGAAACAGTACGTATACCAGATTTGGAACCATCCTTATAAAAAAAATGTCTTTAACAGGCACTATTATTATCACATAAGAAAACCTTTGCATATTGAAAAAATGAAACAGGCTGCGGATTTATTTGTTGGAACCAAAGACTTTCGGAGTTTTACGGCCGTGAAGTCCAAGAACAAATCGACTGTTCGGACACTCTCGAAGATTGAAATTCTTAAAAAAGAAAGTGAAATCACTATCAGTTTTTCCGGAGATGGTTTTCTTCATAGAATGGTGCGAGTGATTACCGGGACAATTATTCAAGCTGGTTTAGGAGAGCTTTCTGTTTCAGAAATTAAAGAAATGTTTGAAAAGGAAAAACGCTCAGCGGCCGGCTTTACAGCTCCTCCTCACGCCTTGTTTCTGGTTAAGGTCATTTATTGAACCTGACAACAGTCTGTTTTTTGTTATATTTTTTATCAGCAGTCTTATAGTGCGCAATCCAATATCGATCCGGTTAGTCGGCTTCTCCCTGCACTGTTTCCACACTTCCTGAAAGATACCGGTAGAATGAATATATCATGTCCAGAAGCACTATGACTGCGAGCGCAGCCATGAAAAAGACAAGGAATGCGTCGATCTTGAACATCGTTGCCTCTGCCTGCGATACCGAGGCAGCCGCTTTGTCCCTGAATATCCAGATCAGCTGCCACGACGCCGTGAAGGTCGTGGTGAACATAAAGAGCATGGGGATAAAGGTCACCCATGCATATTTCAATTTACCCGCCTTAACGATAATGACAGTGCCCACCCCGAAGGCGATTGCTGCAAGGAGCTGGTTTGCAACGCCGAACATTGGCCAGATTGATGATATGTTGCCTGAATAGATGAGATAGCTCCACGCTCCCACGACGAGGAGGCTTGCAATGATATTGCCGGGCATCCACCCTGTCTTTGCGAACGGCTTGTAGACTTTACCCCCGAGTTCCTGGAGCAGAAAACGGGCGACTCTTGTGCCGGTATCGACGGTGGTGAGGATGAACAAAGCCTCGAACATGAGAGCGAAGTTATACCAGTACGGCATCAGTCCTTTCATGCCGGGAATACCCGACAGGATCGATGCCATGCCGACGGCGAGTGAGACCGCGCCGCCCGGCCTTCCGGCGACGTCAGTGCCGACCATCGATGAAAGCTCCCTCACTCTCTCGACCGGAAAGCCTAGGCCGGCAAGGGCCTCAAACGAGAGACTGGTATTGATGGCGAAATAATCGCCGGGAATCAATATCGTTGCAGCGATCAAGTGCCATAGTTGCTACAAAGCCTTCCACCAGCATGGCCCCGAACCCTATGAGCGGAATGTCTCTCTCGCTCATGATCATTTTGGGAGTGGTGCCGGATGAGATCAGGGAATGGAAACCGGATATTGCGCCGCATGCGATGGTAATGAACATGAAGGGAAACAATTTTCCGGGAATGATCGGACCGCCTCCTTCCGTGAACCTCGTAACAGCAGGCATCTGTATGGTGGGGGCTATGACGATCACGCCGACCGCGAGGAGGAAGATTGTTCCTATCTTCATGTAGGTAGAAAGGTAATCCCTCGGGCAGAGAAGCATCCAGACAGGGAGCACCGAGGCGATAAAACCGTACACGGCGATGGAGAGGACGAGATTGTTCTTCGAAAGATTAAAAAACGGCGCGAGAAAAGAGCCCGGTATGAAATGGCCTGAAAATACTGCTATGAGAAGGAGAAGTACGCCGATAGCGCTCATTTCGAAAATCCTGCCGGGTCGAATCCGGTAAAGGTAAAGTCCCATGAATAAGGCAATCGGGATGCTCAGGGCAATGGTAAACGTCCCCCAGGGGCTCTTCGCCAGGGCATTCACTACGGCAAGCCCGAGGCCCGCAAGCGCGACGATGATGATAAAGAGAATCGCGATTGCTGCGGCGAAACCACCGACCGGCCCTATCTCATCGCGCGCTATCTGCGCGAGGGAGCGTCCATTCCTCCGTATAGAGGCGAAAAGAATGACCATGTCGTGGACAGCGCCTCCGAGCGCGGCTCCGACCAGAATCCAGAGGAACCCCGGGAGATACCCGAACTGCGCAGCCAGCATCGGACCGATAAGGGACCTGCCCCGGCGATTGCAGCGAAGTGATGGCCGAACAAAACCCAGCGGTTTGTCGGATGGTAGTCGATGCCGTCAAAGAGCTTCTTTGCAGGGGTTGCGCGCTGGTCGTCGAGGGAAAGCACCTTTGCCGCAAGAAATGATGCGTAGAACCTGTACGCAATAACATAGAAACAGCCTGCGGCGACGACGAGCCAGAGGGCGTTAATCTTTTCTGCGGGGTGTACGACGCCTGCAACGACAGAGAGGGAAACTGCGGCGATAATCGAGATTGTTATCCAGAGGGCTTTCGTAAACATCTTTCTTATATTACCTTAAGTATTCTTATAAAAATCTTCGTCAGGCATATCATAGACGAAAAAATTTGAATCACAATCATAGATGGGACTCATGAGAAAATTTACTTCTCCCGGATATCTTTGGGCGGCGGAGAGCAGCTTTTCCTGAATGATGTTCCAGTCCTGTCCGGCATCGATATCGACAATGTAAAATGCATCAAGGAGCCGTATCCATGAATATCCATAGAGGCTCCCGATCATGGCGGCGTTCATTTCTGTTGAAAGTATTCCCCCTGATTTTACGTCCCAGGAGACTATGAAATGCATGCCGGATCTGCATTGGCGGCGGCAATGACGTTGTAGCGCATAATGCGGTATTCTATCAGACTGAGGAAAGAAACGTATATCATATCGGGTATGCGTGCGGTTTCCGGAGTCAATTCATTTACACAATTTCTCACTTTGAGGTACAATCATTGCATATGAAGTCATTTGATGAGGTGGTTGCTTTTCACGGGCATGCATGTCCCGGGCTAGCCCTGGGGTACAGGGTCGCCTTGTATGCCCTCAGGAAACTTGCTGGAAGAGCTTCTGATGAGGAGCTGGTGGCAATTGTTGAAAATAATTCGTGCGCCGTTGATGCGGTTCAGGTGATGACCGGATGCACATTCGGAAAAGGCAACCTCATTTTCAGGGATTACGGCAAGCAGGTCTATACGTTTATCGACAGAACTTCCGGCAGCGGGGTGCGTATTGCAATTGACTGGACGCCGCCGAAAGAGACGGGCAAGAAAAAAAGCTGTGGGACAGGTACATGAAGGGCGACCGTTCTGCGAAGGTACTGAAAGCGGTCCATAACAGAAAAATGAAGAAAATCAGTGTGATACTGAATGCGAAAGATTCAGAGCTGCTCACGATAAAAAGAGGGAAAATGGTCATCCCGGATGAGGCAAGAATTTATCCCAGCATTCGCTGTGCTGTATGCGGCGAAAAGGTGATGGAGCCGAGGGCGCGGGTGACAAAGGGGAAGATGGTCTGCATCCCCTGCTTTGAAAAAGCAGAATGAATAAAGGCGGAGAGATAAGAATGAAGGATATCATAAAGAAGGCCGAGATATTAATTGAGTCATTGCCGTATATAGAAAAATTCTACGGCAAGACCTTTGTCATCAAATACGGCGGCGCCGCACAGGTGAAGGATGAACTCAAGGAATCTTTTGCCAAGGATATCGTTCTTCTCAATTTCATCGGCATCAAGACGACTATTGTTCACGGCGGCGGCCCCATGATTTCGGCAACAATGGAAAAAATGGGGAAAAAGCCGATGTTTGTTCAGGGGCAGCGCGTTACCGATCGGGAGACAATGGATATTGTGGAAATGGTACTCGGCGGCCTGGTGAACAAGGAGATCGTTTCCCTGATCAACAACCACGGCGGGAAAGCGGTAGGGCTCAGCGGCAAGGACGCGGGGCTTATTAAGGCAAAAAAGAAAGTGATAAAGAAATCATCGGAATCAGGCATCGATGAAATTATCGATATCGGTCTCGTCGGTGAGGTCACTCATGTTGATCCGCACATCATAAGCTGCCTTGAAAAGGACGGGTTTATCCCTGTGATATCACCTGTCGGAGTCGGACCGAAGGGCGAGACTTTGAATATTAATGCGGATTATATCGCAGCAGCGGTTGCCTCGGCCCTTAAAGCTGAAAAGCTTATACTTCTTACCGATGTCCCGGGGCTTATGAACAAGAAGGGCAGGATAATCTCTACCGTTACAAAACGACAGACGAAAAAACTCTTTGAAGATGGGACAATTACAGGCGGCATGATGCCGAAAGTTCAGGCCTGCCTTAAGGCGATAGAGGGCGGGGTCTCCAAAACGCATATCATCGACGGCAGGATTCCTCACTGCCTGCTTCTCGAACTATTTACCAGGGAAGGAATTGGCACGGAGATCCGGGCATAAGAGGTTCCTCTTCCTTGTCTCCCTCTGCCTGATTTCCGGCCTTGTACTCTATCTCCTTTTCGTCCCCGATGTTTCAAAACTGAAAAAGGAAAACCCTGTAAAGACCTCATTCATGAAATATCGGGAAGCGGAATGGCAGCGGGCGGGGAAAAAATACAGGATACGGCAGGCCTGGGTTCCGTTGTCCCGCATATCTCCTTATCTCAAAAAGGCTGTCCTTATTGCCGAAGACGACAAATTCTGGAGCCATGAGGGATTCGATTATGAAGCGATCCAAAAGGCGATCGAAAAGGATGTCAAGGCAAAAAAATTCAAGCTTGGCGGAAGTACCATAAGCCAGCAGCTTGCGAAAAACCTCTACCTCTCTCCTTCAAAAAACCCTGTGAGAAAAATACGGGAGGCGGTTATCACGTACCGGATGGAGAAGGCGCTTTCAAAGAAGCGTATTCTCGAACTTTACCTGAACGTGGCCGAATGGGGGGATAAGGGGATTTTCGGGATTGAGGCCGCGTCGATGCACTATTACGGAAAACACGCCTCAGAACTTGGCCCGGCGGAGGCGGCGAGGCTTGCGGCAATACTGCCGAATCCGAGAAAATATAACCCCCTCGGCGAAAGCAGGTATGTTCTCCACAGGTCCAACCTCATTTACGCAATTATGGTCAGAAGGGGGATTGTGGTGCCCGAATACGAGGAGGTCATCGAGGAGGAAAGCGGGGAGGTTCAGGTTGAACCGGGAATAGTGGTCCCCGACAGGGAAGGGCAGCAACCGCAGAGCCAGTAGTACTTGCTGCTATGGGTGAAATAGTAAGGAATCATTATTGAAAAATCTACGCCGCCTTACCCCTCTTTGCCAAAGAGGGGTTAACACCATTTAATTTCCTGTGAGGGGAATTCCTCCGGAAAAGGGAGGTAAGGAGGGATTTTACAATCAATGTATTGATGCTGAAGTTTGCCGCTGAAAGCGGACCGAATGAGCGAGAATGCCGCATCTGCTCTTCACGTTCGTCATTGCTCCAGCACGACACAAGCGATGCCGTATTCATCTTCATGGCTCAGGCTCAAATGGATTTTTATTATCGATCTGTTTTTGAAAAATGCTTCAAGTTTTCCGCTTACCTTAAAAGCTGGTTTTCCCTTACTGCTGTTGGTGATTTCCATTTCGGTAAAAGACACAGGGACTTCTGATCCGATTGCCTTAATCAGGGCTTCTTTTGCGGCGAAACGGACCGCAAGAGAACCATAGGGGTTTCTTTTTTGATAGCAATAGGAAATTTCACTGTCCGTAAAGACCCTTCTGAGAAATTTATCCCCCCATTTCTCAGAGATTTCTTTCATGCGGGCTATCCTGACAATATCGATTCCGGTTCCGTAAATCATGGACGTAAAAGCATTTTTAGACATCAATGATAATCCCTGTCCGGCAGTGAATGCAAGATATTTTGACATTTTTGCTACAGTTTAGCTACACTATTAAACTAATTTCTTCTTGACAAGTATGTATCTCCTTAATATAATTATAAAAAATTAAGGCAGGGGTGTTATGACAAAAGCTGATTTGGTAGAAAAGATTTTCGAAAAAATTGGGCTCTCAAAAAAAGAGGCGCAGGAGATCATTGAGATATTGTTTGATACGATGAAACAGACCTTTGTGGAAGGCGAGTCAGTGAAAATATCAGGCTTCGGTACATTCAACGTACGGCAAAAGATGGCGAGAAGAGGGCGGAATCCCAAAGACAGGAGACGACCTTGAGATTACGCCGCGAAGGGTCATTACATTCAGGGCGAGCAATCAGTTAAAGTCTGTCATGGAAAAGCAGGATGAATAAGTCCACTGCAGAGATTCTGAGACCGCAGATATTGTTTCCCGATAAACTGTTCTACAAGATCGGAGAGGTGAGTAAAATCGTCGGAGTGGAGCCGTATGTGCTGCGGTACTGGGAAACAGAATTTACTTTTTTGAAACCGAGGAAGAACCGTTCCGGACAGAGGGTGTATATTAAGAAAGACGTCGAATTGCTGCTTGAGATCAAGCGGCTTTTATATCAGGAGCGGTATACCATAGAAGGCGTCAGGAAGAGGCTTGGATTCGATGTGGTCCAGGTTGAAGCCAAACCTGAGCAGGATGCAACAAAGAAAGAAACACGTCAGCCTGCCGGCACGGTCGAGCTCGTCAAAAAAAGGCTCAGGGAAATCCTGAGTCAACTCCAGTAAAATAAAAAAATCGGGGCGTAGCGCAGCCTGGTAGCGCACTCGCTTGGGGTGCGAGTGGTCGACAGTTCAAATCTGTTCGCCCCGACCAATGAAAAACAAATGGGTTACGGGATTTTTTCCCGTAACCCATTTTCGTTCAAAGCATCCTGGATCCCCCGGTCAAGTCCGATGCGGATCTCCACGAGGAGTCGCTCCGACCGGAGGATGACAAACTCTAAGTGAATAAACAGACTCTAATACTACTTTGCCTTTCCCCATGTCTTGTCAGGATCATACTTTGTCATCGCTTTTGCGATTTTTGCTGTATTGTTCCCCAGGTCTTTTTGATAGACCACACCATCATGGTTTACGATAAAGGTCATCACGCCGGAGTTGCCGTATTTCGAGGGGTAGGCAACAACCGCGAATCCGCCGATCATATTACCCTTAATTACATAGTCGTAGGCGCCTCCGGGAGCATTTTTCCCCTGCGCCTTAATAATTCTGAAGTAGTAGCCATGGTACGGCACAGGGCCTTTTTTATCCTTTTTGGAATATCCCTCAGCCTTTGCCTGTACCAGCAGTTGGCCAAGCGGACTCGGTTCCTCACCGTCTTTTGTCGCCCAGTACAGTCCGTTCTTCTTGCCGGGGTCGCTGGCGAATTTCTCGGCATACTCATGAAGATTGTCTCCGTCGCGGTCCATTATCGCGTATTCCCTTTGCGCATCAACAATAGCGAGGCATGTCTGGATCGTGAGAAGTTCGTTTTCGCCAATCCTGCGGTTCAAAACCTCTTCTTTTCCTTTCTGCGTATCGAAAACCCATGTTTCCCCTTTTTTGACGATGGGGATAGGGAAGGGCCAGTCGTTCTTTCCGATTATAAGGATCGTGCTGTTACCCTCACGTACCAGTTTGTTCTGTTCATCGTATTTCGCAAGGAAGTTCTCCCGCCTCTGCTTATCTGCAACCTTGTCCCCTGAGGAGATCAAATCCTTTGCATCAGCCCCGAAGATTGACGACATTTCATTGTTGTCGTTATTTCGTCCAGCGGTAATAAGTGCTTTCACCGCTTCTTCCGGGGAAGCGAATGACTTCTGTTTTGCTGCGGCAAACGAAGTGCCGGCAAGGGTCATCATGACTACCATGGTTACAGCAATACTAAAGGCATACAACGCCGATATCCGTCTAACCTGTATTCCCGGAAGTCTCATTCCTTCCTCCTTCAACTGTTTCATTATGGTTGCTATCGATATTGACATGGTTATCTCCTTCCGCCGCCACCGCCGCCGCGTCCGCCGCCGCCACCGCCACGGGAACCACCGCCACCGCCACTGGATCCGCCGCCAAACCCTCCGCTGCCACGGGAACCGCCGCTGAATCCGCCACCGCCTGACATGCTTTGACGGCTGGAACTTCCCCGGCTGCTGAAGTCTCTTGCGCTGCTTCCGCCGCGGTCCATGCCGCTGAATGCTCCGCCCGCCCCTGTTGAGCGCCTCCACCGCAGAGCGTCTGCGCTTGCCCGACTGATCCCTTCGACAAGTCCTGCCTCCCTGCTCTGCCCGTCCACGGTATGCATCTCGCGAGGCAGCTTGTGCTGAAGTCCCCTTGTTGTACTTCTGGGCTGTGGTGTTATCCCTGTAGGCAGCTCCTTTTCTGTTTTCGGATTATGCTGCCATTGCTGTCTGCCGCCCTGTGACCCCCTTGCTTTTGATACTGGGTAGCCTGGTCTTTGTTGTAATTGTTTTTTGTGAAATTATTGCTATTGTTGATATCAATATCTACGTCACCATGCCCCCAGTTGGCGTTTCCCCAGCAGCATCCCGAGGAACCTACCGCAACTCCTGCCATGAACCCGAATGTGGCTGCTGCCATTCCATATCCCGGGGGATAATAGGGATATGGCGGATATGCCGGATATGCCCATGTCCCGTATACAACTGTTGGGCTATAGCTGGGGACATAGATCACCTGGGGATTTGCGGGCTGTATGATTACTGTCTCCTTTTCGACTATCACGATCTGCTGTTGTGTGGTTTTCAGATTGCCGGACTCTTGCGCTTTTTTACGCAGGCGCTGGACAGAATCCATGACGTCCTTCTGCTGCGCAAGGAACGCATCTCCCATCTTAGTTGTCCAGTCGAGTTTATCGCTCATCATGGCGAGTACTTCAGGAAACTGAAGCAGTGATTTTACGGTCGGGTCCCAGTCCTCATTCTTGGCTGCTTCTAAAAGCTTGTCACCCTTGAGGTCCTTGTTCTTTTTTGCGAATCTGTCTGCCTGAACGATCTCGATGGGATATGTCGTAGCCATGAGTACTTGCACAAGGAGCGAATCGGGGTAGAGCGCTATAGGCGCAAGCATCTGGTCCAGTTCCTCCTGTTTGAAGACTTTTTTTGTCTCATCCTGTCCTGACGCCCCTGTCGGCACGATTAAAATGAGCGCAAGGACAAGGACCAGTGCACATGAAAACATCTCTTTGGTTTTCATACTCTCTCCTTTCTTAGAAGCTATGCTTCGGGGTTTCGATAATTTATGTCGTTCCCGCTTGTCGGGAATCTTTCTGATTCCCCCTTTCCGCGCTCAGGCGGATTCGCCGAGGCGAAAGAAAAGGGGGGTAGGGTGTTGTTCTTCAGAAAGATTCCGGACAAGCCGGTACAGTTGCATTCTATAATCCCGATCCCCCGGCGAAGGAGGGTTAGCAAGTGAGCTATCTTTTTCATCCGCCGGGGGAGGGGATATCTTAATGTCGTTTACCAGGTATAAGCAACGCCTATAGCGGATACCCACTGGTTGCTGTCACCACGGTCATCGACAACCGGGCTGTCTGAAGCATCACCTAACAATGGCCGGTATTGTACTCCCGCGGCAATATGCCACTGATAGCTCAGATGCAGGACTGCACCCAAATTGGCTTTTGCCATAAGGAAGCCGTCACCGGGTTCGAACACAGGCAGTACGTTATCGGTACGGTCAGAATCCTGCCTGGTCTACGCCAAAATAGGTCTTCATAAAATCGTCATCAGCATACATAATGCCGGCGCCAACTACGAGATCAACTGCCTTATGAACCTGGAAGTAATAGTTGGCTGTGAGTCCGATATTCCACCCGTCATACTCGCCCCCCACGTCTCCAAGAAACTCAATCTGAGACATAAACCGATTCCGGGGATTATCCTTGTCAACAAGTTGGAAACCTACAAAGGCGCCTGCCTCGATGGTGCCGTCGATCTCTTTCATCTTTTTTACCACATCATCCTCTACATCATCACTGCGACCAAACCGATAGTTAATCGCCGGTCCGAACCGAAAGACGGGACTATTAATGATATTCACCTGAAGATCAGTCGCCAGAAGACGTGCATAGTAATCAGTCTTCGGCACCAGGGTAACTTTGGCGAATGGCGCTCCACCAATCATGTAGTCATCAGACCCCACGTAATCAGGCAGGTAGCCGATGCCTACCCCAACCGCGTTATCCATGTTTTCAAGGTCGAACGGGAGCATCTGTGCCTGCGCCGTCTGTCCGATGAACAGCGCGCATGCTAAAGCAAAAAATACTGATAATAATTTTACTCTCATTTTTCTTCTCTCCTTTTTTAATGTTGCAGAAATTTCTTTATGATGCTTATTACATTAAATGCTGCATTTTCTTCTGTTCTTACGCTCTCACCTCCTTTTATTCTGAATTATTTTTTAGCCAAGAGTCTCTGCTCATTTATTCGTGACCGTACACTGCACATTCAGTTTTGTACACAGGTTTTTAAGAATGCGCAGCGCCAACTCCTTTTCCTGTTCCTTTTCATACTCCTTTTCCTTGCCTTCAACCTTTGGAACATCTGCCTTGATTATGACTCCTGTGTTCTCCGGGGTAATCGGCTCGGCCTTAAGAGAAGCTTTCTGAATATCGTCTGTTACTTCGATCACGCGTTTCTCGTCATCTTTTTTCAGGATTTTCACTTCAGGCGCGCGCTCCTCGGCCAGGGAGATCGCTGCACGATACACTTTCTCTGCAGGCGCCGGGATTTCCGCTTCCGCGACATACCCTTCCTTGCTTTTTGCATAGTGTATTGCTATCGGAATAGCGGCGATACACGCAAAAAAGGATAGTGCCGTTACCACTGTGATCAAGTATCCAAGAAATTTTGTTTTTCTCATCTTATCCTCCTTACTTCCATTCCACAGTTTCTGATCAGAATGGCCTGCCGAGATAAAAGTACCCGGCATTATACCCTCCGTCAGTATGCCCGAAGGCTATGTACAGAGGGCCGAAGATCGTATCGTAACCGATAAAAACGCTTCCGGCGAGGCGAAGGTCTGTGAGATCAAAATTCTTTTCTTCCTCGGTCCATACATTTCCGCTTTCGAGTGATCCGCCAAAATAGAGGTCACCGATAAACGACGAACCTACTTTATGATACGTAATCAGCCTTCCAATGGCCATAGACTGGCCACGGAGCTGCCCGGTAGATAGCCCTGAAAGATGAAAGATTCCGCCAAGGGAAAACGTATCATAAAAGGGGAGTTTGTCTCCTATGTACGAACCGGCTGCGAGGGATGCAAGAATCGTCTGCTTCCAGAAGCTGAAGGCGCCGACGATGTTTCCCTGAACCTTGTTATATTCATCATCTGATCCCAGGGCGTCAAGTGAAGAGATGAGCTTGAATTGTGCCAGGTATCCGTTATTGGGGAAATTCACATTATCCATTTGATCAAGCCTTCCCTGAACGACGATGGCCCCGCGCGTGGCCTCGTCCCTTGGGAAATCAATGTCACCGCTTATGGAGTCTGCCCTGAATTTTCCGAACTGTAGACCCACTCTCGCCTCGCCGTACATCCATGGCTGGATACCGAAATCGAGTCCTCCCTCATAACGCGTTATTCTGTACTCTGCTACCCTATCGTGACCATCATAGACATCCACAGGCTCCTGCCTCCATTCAGCATGCGGGGAGACGAAAAAGAGGCGGGTTACGGTAAGGGGCTGGTAGAATTCCGAGTAGATGCCGCTCGGAGTCCCGAGATTGACCTGCGTCTTCCATTCACCTCCAAGGCTGTTTATCCACCGCCGGGTGTAATCAACAAGGATATTGTAGCTGCTCGATCCCTTGAAGTCGCTTTCGAGGGCTATGCCGACGCGGAGGTAATTCGGTCCCCAGGACTTTTCCCTTGCCTTCACGATAAGGTCATAGCCTTCCTGCTGTTTTTGCACATGCAGGTCTACACGTTCGAAATCGCCTGTGCCGTATACTATGCCGGCCTGTGCCTTCATCTGTTCGATGTCAACAGTGTCGCCGGGCTTGACCGTCAGCCTGCTGGCAACGTAATCCGGCGAGATTTTGCTATGACCATCCACCTCGATCTTCACGCTATGCGATCTTTACCTCTTTTACCAGTTCACGGTGATGTCGGGCAGTAAAAGCAGCATACTCATTTTCTGAAACTGAATATCTCTTCAGGCTATCGATCTTCTCACGGGCGGCCTTTTCACCGAGCGGGCGATCTCTGCCGCCTTGTCAAAGTCTCCTGAACCGAGTTCGCCAAGCTCAGGATTGATATAGACATCCTGCGGGCCGAGGGTTTTGACCTGGTCCTTCACGTTCTTTTTCATCATGATGTCGATCATCTGGTTCAGGATTGAAAAGCTTCCACCGAGTTCTTTTCTCGTCGCCATAGGCTTGTCGACATCGACACAGATAATAATATCCGCCCCCATTTCCCGCACGATGTCGATAGGGACGTTCCGGACAATGCCGCCGTCAATCAGAAGCCTGCCGTTCAGCTCAATAGGGGGGAATGCGCCCGGCACAGACATGCTGGCCCGTGCAGCATCAGCAAGCCGGCCTCCTTTGAGTACGACCATCTCGCCGGTCTCAAGGTCTGCAGCAACAGCCCGGTAGGGGATCGGCAGTTTGTCGAAATCATCGATGCCCGAAGTATGGAGCATGAGCGTCTCGAACAGCACATTTACCTTCTGGTCCTTGATAAGGCCCTTGGGCATGACTACCTTGCCGTCCTTGATGCCCACGGATAGCTTGGTGAGATGATCGTAGTCTTCCTGTTTCCGCCGGTAGTCAATGTCCCGACGGTCAGGATCACCTGAAAAAACATCTTTCCAGTCGATTGCGGTGATCACCTTCTCGAGTTCACCGGCAGTAAGTCCTGATGCATAGAGAGCCGCAACAATCGCACCCATACTCGTCCCTGCGATATAATCGACCGGGATCTTCTGCTCTTCCAATACCTTCAGCACCCCGATATGCGCTGCCCCTTTTGCTCCGCCGCCGCCCAGAACAAGGCCAATCTTCGGCCTTTTGGTTTCTTCAGCAAAAGACGAAATGAGGGGAAAGAATGCATAGTAACAAAAGCATGACAACGATAGACGGTATTATTGGACTTCTCTTTTTTAACGCAGCCATATTTTACCTTTCATGTGAACACATATATTCATTTGGGCAGCCTTTTAAGTCCGGCATTCCAATATAATAGTGCTTTTTCCCATGGAAAAATGTCGCTAACATTGTACCAGTACTGCCATTTTTTGTCTATTGAACTTTAGTCCAATAGCAGAGGGTTTCCTCTTTCCGTCAATCTTGTCTCTTCCTCAATGAGGTTGAATCGAAAAGGTTTTTATTAACGCTTGGTGCAAGCTTGGTAGAATGCATATGTACCCGTTAAAATCTCCAGTTCAAAGCAAGATGAATGAAATGCATGTATGTATCATTGTAATCTCCCGACACTCTGCCCGCCAATGGGCCTCTGTCAACATCCATCGGCAGATCGCCGGCCCATAGCAATTCATACGCAAGGCTCAGATCGAGATTCTTTTTGTATTTATACTGTGCACCGGTGCCGAAACGCCAGGCCTCGCCAAGGGGGAGGTCGGCAGTCCTGTCTTCGTCTTCCACAATAGAACTGTCATAAGCCACTCCGAATGACCAGAGCCACGGCTCGGATATGCGATACTGGCCACCCGCTGCAACATGCCATGTATCTTCATATTTGCGGTCAGCGGTAATATCCGCCGATGTCTTCAGAACTGACGGTTATATCCACTTTCCCGAACTCTGACCATTGCTGCCATCCGACATTTCCCATCACCGCCCATTTGTCTGTCAGTTCGTGGTATGCGCTTACCATTACACTGTCAGGGGCTGTCATGCCAAGTTCCAGTTCATCTGCGCGTCCAAGTATTGATGAAAGCCCGGGTCCAAGGTTTTTGAATTTCGGCTTGTCCTCAAATTCAAGGGACATTTCCGAGAGGTACTGGATGCCGAATCTTGTTCTCGGACTCACCTCTATCAGTACACCGATATTTACTCCATATGCAAAATCGTCATCCTCGATTTCCAGTTCACCGTCCGGAAGGCTATCGAGGGCATTATTCACCTTGGCTTTCTGCTCGAACATTGCATACATCACATTAAGCCCTGCGCCTATCGAAAGCCAGTCATTTACCTTGTATGCAAGTGCAGGCATAACGTTTAATCCCTGGAGTTTGACTTCATCTATGTAATACCGTCCGACCCAGTCGTCGTTATAATCCAAAGCGAGTCCGAAATAGCCGAAGATTCCGAGACCTGCCTTAAGGTTTTCCGATATGCTGTGAACATAGAACAGACTCCCTGCGGGCAACCAGTCATTGCCATCGCCGCTGCTGCCGGAAGCAGTCGTATTTGAGTCCGGATCGAATTCCAGTCCCAGATAAATTGGCTGCAAACCGACCTGGATCTCCGACTGCTTCAGTCGTGTCATTCCGGCAGGGTTGGTAAACAATGTTGACGCATCCTGTGCGCGCGCTGCCCAGCCTGCTGATGCAAGGCCGACTTCCTGCGGGCCTATTTCAGTAAGGTAGACTCCGCCTGCCCATAATGAAGCAGGTAATAGCAGGATGAGCAAAAGAAACAAACTCGCAAAGTACATGACTTTTTTCATACGCTTTCTCCTTGATTCCATATATGTTGCATACTCGACTATTTCATTTTCTCTTGGAGTTCCCGCACTGTCTTCATTGTGCTGTTGACCTTAGTGAAATCAAACCAGGTCTCGTTTTCAACGGGTAAACTCAGATTGCTCCCGTACACCCTCCAACCGTCATGGTAAATGGCTACGTCTTTGTACCCAAGCGCCCTGAGCACAAGGTATGTGTATGCAGCCCGTCCCCCCGTCTGGCAATACGTGATCACGCGAGTATCGGAAGGTATGTCTTTGTAAAACGATTTCAGCTCTGAGAGCGGCAGCATACGATACGACTCGGGATTGAAGTTCTTGGAATGGTCTATGTTAACCGCTTTCGGAATGTGACCTCCGCGCAAGGCCCCTACGTTGGTCCCTTCGTACTCAGCAGTCGTTCTCGCATCGACAATAACCGCCTTTTTCTTTCCGTCGACCACCTTCATTACTTCATTGGCATTCACACCTCTCCTTGCGCCTGGTGCGGCTTTGAACACAATCGGCCTGGTTTTAGTCTCCACCTGTTCGAGTTTGCCACCCTCTGATTGCCATCGTTCGACGCCGCCGTCATAGAAATGTACAGTGCATTTGGCAAGTGAGCTGTTACATCCGATTGTTTCAAGGACCCAGAACATTACTGCGTTCAAACCTGTTCTGCTTGGCGAGCCATACACGATGACATGGCTCTCATTTCCGATCCCCATCTCGCCAATAGCCTTTTCCAGGCGAGGGAGCACCGTTGCGGACCGCTTCGTGTCATCGGCATAGAGTTTCGATATCCATCCCGGCAGAAGCACAGCCCCGGGTATATGCCCTTCTCTATATTCGTCGGGAAACCTTACGTCCATGATCACCCAATCAGGTTTGCCGATTTTATCATTGAGGAAGGCAGTGTCGACAATCAGGGCCACTGCCTTTTCGGATGAAAAGGCAGTGGAGGAGCACAGGATGAATACAGAAAAAAAGATCACAACCACTCTCATTGCATTGCTTCTGATGGTTGCTTTCATATTTGTTCTGTCCATAATACTTTCCTTTCGGTTGGTTGTCTGGTTCACGGCACGTAGTTGGCAAGGTCATCGAAGCCGGTGCCCTCGTAGGTGTTGCCCAACTCGTCACGAATGATGGAGGCCCAGAGGCCGGTGCGACGGGTTTCCAGGGAAAGGTCCTTGGTGAGCACCTTGGTCTCGAACTTCCAGCCCTGCGGGAGCTTTTTCAGCTTGCTACCCACCGTGTTGAGGTTGTCGATGGTGAGGGTCGGGTCGACGGCCTTTGTGTATTCCTGCATAACCCAGACCGATGCCCCCTGGCTCGCGCAGCAGGTAAACCGGCTTTCCCGCCTTGTAGATCCAATTGGTGTCGCGCAGGATCTTTGCGGGCACGTAATTGGCGCCGAACTGGGAGCGAAGCTCCTCACCGGTCATGTCGCCGGCCCAGCACATCTTGACGCCTTGGAAATCGACGACCTCGCCAACGCGCATGTCTATTTGATCCATGGTCCAGTGACGTCCTACGTTGCCCATGAATGCAGTGACACCAGCGCCAAGCTCAGCCGCCTGCTTCTTGGCGTCGATCTTCTCTATGCTCCCTGGAATGAGCTTCCCGCACGATGTCGCTGTATAGACATGAGCTCTTTCATTCCGGCCCGTGCCGACCATGACGGCAGCTCCGCCAAATGCCATTCCACGGGTGTTGGTGATGTGACGCCGTTCACCCTTCGGACCAATGTTAAGCTTCACCTTTCTCGCTCCTTTTGGCTCGGTGGGTACCTTCTTATCCTCGGCTGAGGCTGATGCTAAGCCTGTACCAATCCCTGCTGCTACTCCTGCCATAACAATACTGGCTGTTTTCACGAAATCACGACGGGTAATGAATGATGATTCCTTCTTCTTGCTATCCATGCTAATCTCCTTTCATGCGTTTTTTTGATGCAATTTGCCCGGCCTTCGTCTATCTTGCGGTCTCCTCCTTTCATAATCATTGTTGATCTCTGAGATAATTACTTATTGGTGACTGTACATTTAACATTAAGCTTTGTGCACACTTTATTAATGATGCGAAGTGCAAGCTCCTTTTCCTGCTCCGTTTCATATTCTTTTTCTTTGCCCTCAACCTTCGGCACATCTGCTTTTACGATTACTTCCGTTGTTTCAGGGTTGATTGGTTCGGCCTTGAAGGAAGCTTTCTGAATATCATCTGTCACTTCGAACAGGAGTTTTTTATCATCCTGCTTCAGTATCTTCACCGCAGGCGCACGCTCTTCCGCCAGGGTAATGGCTGCACCATAGACTTTTTCTGCCGAAGCAGGAATCTGTGCTTCAGCGACATACCCTTCTTTGCTTTTTGCATAATGTATTGCCACCGGAATAGCGGCAATACAGGCAAAAAAGGAAATTGCCGTTACCCCCGTGATCAGATATCCGAGAAGCTTCATTGTGACCCCAGAATTTGTTTTGTTGCGCATTGTCTTATCCTCCTTGTTTTGCCATGATGATCTCCTTTCGGTTGGTTGTCTGGTTCACGGCACGTAGTTGGCAAGGTCGTCGAAGCCGGCGCCCTCGTAGGTGTTGCCCAACTCGTCGCGAATGATAGAGGCCCAGAAGCCGGTGCGACGGCGTGTCCAGGGAAAGGTCTTTGGTGAGCACCTTGGTCTCGAACTTCCAGCCCTGCGGCAGGTTTTTCAGCTTGCTGCCCACTGTGTGGAGGTTGTCGATGGTGAGGGTCGGGTCGACTGTCCTTCGTATATTCCTGCATGACCCAGACGATGCCACCTGGCTCGCGCAGCAAGTACACCGGCTTGCCCGCCTTGAAGATCCAGTTGGTGTCGCGCAGGATCTTTGCGGGCACGTAATGTTGCGCCGAACTGGGAGCGAAGCTCCTCCCCGGTCATGTCGCCGGCCCAGCACATCTTGACGCCCTGGAAGTCGACGACCTCGCCAACGTGCATGTCGATTTCGTCCATGGTCCAGTGACGTCCTACGTTGCCCATGAATGCAGTGACACCAGCGCCAAGCTCAGCCGCCTGCTTCTTGGCGTCGATCTTTTCGATACTCCCTGGAATGAGCTTCCCGCACGATGTCGCTGTAAAGACATGAGCTCTTTCATTCCGGCCCGTGCCGACCATGACGGCGGCTCCGCCAAATGCCATTCCTCGGGTGTTGGTAACGTGACGCCGTTCACCCTTCGGACCAATGTTAAGCTTCACCTTTCTCGCTCCTTTTGGGTCGCTGGGTACCTTCTTATCCTCGGCTGAGGCAGATGCTAAGCCTGTACCAATCCCTGCTGCTACTCCTGCCATAACAATACTGGCTGTTTTCACGAAATCACGACGGGTAATGAATGATGATTCCTTTTTCTTGCTATCCATGCTGATCTCCTTTCATGCGTTTTATTTTTGATGCAATTTGCCCGGTCTTCGTCTATCTTGCGGTCCTCCTTTCATAATCATTGTTGATCTCTGAGATAATTATTTATTGGTGACTGTACATTTAACATTGAGCTTTGTGCACACTTTATTAATGATGCGAAGTGCAAGCTCCTTTTCCTGCTCCGTTTCATATTCCTTTTCTTTGCCCTCAACCTTCGGCACATCTGCTTTTACGATTACTGCCGTTGTTTCAGGGTTGATTGGTTCGGCCTTGAAGGAGGCTTTCTGTATATCATCTGTCACTTCGAACAGGAGTTTTTTATCATCCCGCTTCAGTATCTTCACAGCAGGCGCACGCTCTTCCGCCAGGGTAATGGCTGTGCCATAGACTTTCTCTGCCGGAGCCGGAATCTGTGCTTCAGCGACATACCCTTCTTTGCTTTTTGCATAATATATTGCTACCGGAATGGCGGCAATACAGGCAAAAAAGGAAATTGCAGTTACCCCCATGATCAGATATCCGAGAAGCTTCATTGTGACCCCAGAATTTGTTTTGTTGCGCATTATCTTATCCTCCTTGTTTTGATAAACCTCTATGGGTTTTGCTTCTTTTAGCTTCGTGATGTTACTCATACTGCAGTCACTGGTCCTCGCATAGTCATTATTTCTTTGTTTGTTTTATTTTCTTCGTGTGATCCGGATGGCACATCAGGCAGTCCATATGCCCCTGCTGACTGTTAAGGCTTACTTTTTCATAAAACATATCGTCTGACCCATGGCATTTCCAGCAGTGAGCTATCTCCGGTTTAGGCGTCCATTTGGGAGGCGTCCATGTTCCGTCAAAGTAATCATTGAGATGCGCAACTACCTGATATACGACCTCACCCGCCACCTTGGCACAGCGCTCCTTTTTCTCTTTAGAATTTACTTTCGTTCCGGCAACATTAACCCATTTCGATACCGACGTATGGCACAATGGCGTCATTGCCTTGGCCTTGACCTGTTTGGGAAAAGCAGAGATGTCATCAAACCGATCAGTGGGAAATTCCATCTCAGAGTACCCATACATCAGTCTGTCTACGAGCGGTGCATACGAGCCTTTGTTATCGTAAACGACCATATTGATAAGGTAAGAGCAGACACCAAGAACACCGCAGAGTGTGCCATGTCCACAGTAACCGGCCCCTGCATGTTCGAACATATAGTCCGGCAGGGTTGTCCATGGATAACCGACTTTCTCTTTCAAAAGGCTGGAGACCCCCAGCCACGCGCCATTCCCTCACCCTTTTTTCTCAAGGTAAGCGCGATAGGCTCGCCTGCCGGCCTCCAGCGGATCAAGCTTGACCCATTTCCAGGGCAATGGCGGGGCTTCAGCCACGGTTGGAGCCGGTGTCGATGCGAAGCTGGTACCGTGCCCTGCTATGCCTCCTGCCAGGAAGATGCCCAGTTTTGTTATGAAATTACGGCGGGAAAATAATGATGATTTCTCCTTGTTGCCATCCATGATGATCTCCTTTCTTTGTTTGTCGCTCACAATCGTGAGAACATAAAACCAAATACCTCACGAATCCTGTTTCAGTGTACTGTCAACTCTTATGGCCTCAATCAATTCAATGCCCGTTGTTTCTGAACCTTCGTGAATACAGATTTCAGGTGGTTCGCTGGAAAGTTCAATGGCGTTTAAAACCCTGAGATAAAGCTTCGACCGAATATGCTGATACATAGCTTCCCTGGTTTGCCACTTTTCAATATAAAGAATCTTTTGCCCATCACCATGCTCTTCATAAATTTCGCAATTTGTGCATGAGGGTTTTAAACGGGTCATGTTTTTTACAGACACGAGGACCTCAATGACCGCTTGCCGTTTGTCGGGCATTGGGTCTATTCTGATGGATGCAATAATCATAATCTGAGAATATATAACAAGATTGATGCCAAGCCCGTAAAAAGATGCAATGAGCAGATAAGTAGCTGGAAATAAAGAAGATAAAATAAAGAAGAACGTCTAAAGAAGAGGGAGGCAGTTGTTATGAGAAGGTCACTACTACGTCTTTTAGTCGATATAACGTCCTTTCTCGCGGTTTGTTGGAATGCCGAGTTTTTCCATTTTGGCATACAGAGTAGAAGGTTTCAGCCCCAGCAACTCCGCTGCGCCAATTCGTCCTTTAATCCGCCACCCGGTTTTTTCCAGGGCTCTTATTATGTGCTGGCGTTCGGCTTTTTCGAGTGTGACCATCTCTGTAACGCTTCCCGAAAGCCTTTGAGGCAAGTTCACCTGAAGCACATCACCGTCAGTGATGATGACTGCCTGTTCTATGACATTACGCAACTCACGGACATTTCCGGGCCATTGATATTGTTTCAGCATTTCCATCGTACTTTCAGGCACTATGTGAATCTTGTTCCCCAATTTTCCTGAGAACTCATTGAGAAATGAATGAACCAGGAGGGGGATGTCTTCCCGGTGCTCCCTCAGTGGGGGTACCTCAATAGGGAATACCTTAAGACGGTAATACAGATCTTCCCTGAATGTTCCCTTCTTCACCGCTTCTTCCAGATTGCGGTTTGTCGCTGCTATCACACGCACATCAATATGGATGGTTCTCGGGCTCCCGAGCCTCTCGAATGCCCCGTCCTGGAGAACACGTAGCAGCTTGGCCTGAAGTTCAAGCGGCAACTCCCCGATTTCATCGAGAAAGATAGTCGAACCGTCAGCCAGTTCAAACCGTCCGATTTGTTTGGCCAAAGCACCTGTATATGCGCCTTTTTCCCTGCCGAACAGTTCACTCTCTATGAGAGCAGACGGCAGGGAAGCACAATCAACCTTCACCAGAACACGATTGCTCCGCTTGCTGTGACAATGAATAGCACGGGCAATCAATTCTTTGCCGGTGCCGGTTTCTCCTGTTATTAAAACAGTGGATTCTGTTTGCGCAACCTTCTTTGCCTGAGCCAGAACCTTTTGAGAGCAGTCGCTTTCGCCGACTATCTCTTCATGGACACACTGAAGCTTGGCTTCATCTCTAAGGTAGATATTCTCTTTTTCGAGGCGTTCTTTGAGCTTTTCAATCTCAAGTAAGCGCTCCCGGAGTTGCCCCTCCTTATTTCTGCGCTCCAAGGCATTGATAAATATTTCACCTAAAAGCTGCAACCGCGGAACGTATTCCTCGGGCCAGGAGCGTTCTCGACGAATGGCATTGAGACAGATGAGGCATGAGACCTTCCCGGCAATGAACAGTGGAATATTCAGGAAGGACAGGATGCCCATGGCAGTTCCATTCGCCCTGTCCTGCTTTGCGCTCTCAGGCAGGTCTTTCAATCGTGAAATAGAGACTGCTTGTTTCTCCACAACGACCTTTTCATAGAGCCATGGGTATAGCTTGGCGAGTTCAATATCTCCGGACACTCGCTCGATACCATCGGCAGAGGCCGTATGAGTAACATACACTCGTGTCCTGTCAGGAGAAACCCCTATCAGACTGCAGCGGTCAACCTGAAAAAAATCGAGCAGCTGCCCCAGCGCATTCTCAATTTCTCCATCAACGTGGTCAGCGGCCACATTTACGAAACGGGCAGAGAGGGCCGAAATGAGCTGTTCAAAACTAAGGTGCTCATTCATGGATCCTTCGGGCTTGCTGCCGCATTATAGTGGGGAACTTTTTCTTCGTTACAGCCTTAGATGCAGTTTTTTTTCGCATAGTATGCTTGACTGATAACTTCTTCAGAAATAATCCCTGCTTCAGGCCTCAGCGTAAGTCTCTCTCCTCTCTAAAATGGTTAGTTGACAAATACTTTATTTAATTCTATCAATTCCCTTTAGGATTTGTAATAATCATTTTAGGTGTCTTTGAGAAAAACAGTATGCGTCTTACGGAGCGAAAGACTCACAGTAATAAGAGAGTCCTGAAAGATAACCATGCTTCCTGTTACAAAATGGCAGGAACATGATATATTTATAAAAAGTACAATTGATAATTGCTCGGGAATCGGTCAATGCCGACAGACAGAATTTTAATAAAAGGAGAGTAATTATGAAATCAGGAAGGGGTTTTTGCGTGATCGCGATTTTATTGATCGCCGCCATGGTATTTTCCTGCTTTTTGAGAAGTGCTGAAGCTCGACCACGAGGTGGCAGAGCAGTACAAGGACCGCGTAGTGGCGAAGCGGGTGATGGCCAGAAGGGAAACGTGGCGGTTGAGGGAATCCGAGGAAATGTTGCTGTGGGGACGCGATACACTGTTTTGCCTCCTTCCGCGAAAGCTGTCATTTTAGATAATCGAACTTATTACGTGGATGACACCTATGTGTATTATTTGCCTTGCGATGATGATACCACGGTATACTGTGTCGTTCTTCCCCCTGAATGAATAAATCAGTGCTTTTCGTATACATTTATTGTTGCATAAGCAGGTTCGCTATCCTCATCCCCGTCATTGACCACAAGTTTGATTACATATTTCCCTGCTGTCCAAGCATAGGCAGAAAAACTGGCATCGTCTTTTTCTGTACCCACTTGAGCCGTACTACCTTCAGGTGCGGATACCAAAGTCCATTTATAACTAAGTCTGTCTCCATTGGGGTCCGAACTTAAGTTTCCGTTTAAATATACTGATTGGCCACGCTCTATGTTTAAGGTTCCGTCTATGACAGCAATAGGTTTGTCATTCTCTGCCGCTGCATTTTCGGGGGTCATAAACAAGCCTGCAAGTATGAAAATCATCATAAAACAAAAGAAAGTAATTATCGTAAATTTATTTTGCAGCGCATCATGTTTCATCATTTTCAACTCCTTTTTAAAGTCGTTGTTTTAAACTACTTGAATTAATCAACAGAATTCCTCGAAGCTTTGCTTCGGGGTAAATATATTCCTTATTCTGTCATTCCCGCTTGTCGGGAATCCCTCTGGAGGAATGCGTTAAACACGAAACTACAGTAAAGCAAAGAAAGATTCCGGACAAGCCGGAATGACATCATTGATACCCCGTCTCTGCTTTCTATTTCTTGCTTACATCCTTGATCGCCTGCTTGCAGCGGGTGCTGACTTTTTCCATATTTTTGTCGATACAATTGATAAGCCGTCCTTCACCGGGCTTGATATTCGAACAGTATGTCTTCAGGTCGTCCTTGCATTCATTCGCCAGAAACGTTAAAGCAGCAATCGCACGCTCCAGCTGGGCTGCTGCATCATACAGTGCATACTCACAGCGGTTCGAGAGTTTATCTTCATACGCGAAGAGGCATGCGAGAACACGTCCCTCGCCGGGAGTAACCCCTTTGCAGTACGTAGCAATCTCTTTACTGCAGCCATCAGCAACAATCTCGACCGGCCCCATCTCTTCGGTAAGTCCCAGACCGCCGAGAAGCATGACTAAACATAAACTCATACTCACAATCACCATCTTTTTCATCTTTTTTTCCTCCTTTGAATTGATTTTGTGATTCTTACTTTTCATCCATCTTGATCACCAACGGTCCCTTTACCGCATCCATTATATACGATGCGGGTAGGCCGTTTCCAAGCAATTGAGTCATGGCGCGCAGGTATTTCCTGATATGGAGAAAGAATTTCTTATATCCTTCGCAGAGATAATGGAGTTCTGGTGCCTTATAGTGCGTCATGGAAAAACGATGCTTGGGACACCCTCCCTCACAGGCAGCCAGCAACCCGCACTCCCTGCACCATGCTTGTCTGCTACTTTTCAGGGTATCACATGCACTTACAACTGTGTGGTTTTGACAAAGCAAAACAGTGTTGTTTACCGTTAAAATTAAACGGGTTAGAAAAAATAAGCTACTGATTGAGATGTGCATAAGCGTAACGCAAAGGATCTGCGGAGACCTTGAGCAAACCTCCGAACGGCGCATCCATTTCCAATACGAGAAATACAGCGCTACTAGCAGATAATGCGCAAACGAAGAGGACCATGAGGACAGTGGTGTTCCGCGGAGCAAATAATCCAAAGCTCACAAATATGATCGTAAGCCAGAACAGGAGAATCATAAGGAATGGGATTGGGACTGAAGTCTCGGTGTTGGTGATTACTATCCACCTGGTTTGCAATAGCGATTCGGTAAGGTCCAGCGCATGGGACTGGAGCGTCCGATGGGAGTCGTCGAGTGGCTTCAGAGCGCGGATTGCTTCCGCTAGCTTTTCAACTCCCGATCCTGCTCCCGAGCCCATCGGATCCAGCTGGGCGGCCTTGGATGAGTCCTGCGGCCAAATCATATCGATCCTTACCCCAACCGCGTGCTTCAAGCCTTTACGAATCTCGCCGGTTTCGGACCCGTAGCGAGCAAGTACGCGGTCGAGAGCGAGGACTTGCATGGCGGTTTGTTTCACCGATGTATCCACAGCATCAAAGGAACTCTTGGCGGAGGCAGTGATGAGGCCAAGAACAAGCGCAGTCATCGTGGCGACGAGCCCGATACCAATTTTCACTGTGTCTTTCGACTCGGGGTCGAAGTGATGTTCTGGTAAGACAGCACGCAACCATATTCCGAGCAGTGCGCCACCGAACGTACATGCGAAAACGATTATGCCAACAACAGTAGGATTCATAGTACCACCTCCGAAATTTGCGGCTCTATTGTTAATTTATATTAGAACTGAAACCATTGCTGTCTAATAGTTCATTCCAATTTTCAATACCCCACAGTATCTGCTGTGGGGTTTCCTCTAACCCCACTTTGGGAAAGGGGGGCAAGGGGGGATTTTTAAAATTATAAATCTACCTATAGATACCCCTAGATACCCCGCTGTCTCTGCGGCGGGGAGTCTTCATTTCCCCGCCTATTTCATGCTGTCCAGCTTTATGACCAGCGGGCCCTTTACAGCATCCATGATGTATGATGCAGGAAGGCCGTTTTCGAGTAATTGAGTCATAGCCTGAAGGTATTTCCTGATATGAAAAAAGAATTTTTTATATCCTTCACAGAGGTAATGGAGTCCTGGTTCCTTATAGTGCGTCATGGAAAAACGATGCTTGGGACACCCTCCCTGACAGGCAGCCAGCACCCCGCACTCCCTGCACCAGCGCGGCATGGCTGTTTCCTTGGAGATGCCGAAGCCCGATTGCAGAGATTGCTCAACCATCCCTGATAGCGTGTCGGTTCTGATATTGCCGAGCCTGTAATCCGGGTATACGCAGTGGTCGCAGGCATAGACATCTCCGTTGTGTTCGATCGCGACTGAACGACCGCATTGTTTCGCATGGATGCAAACAGGCGAAGGGTTACCGATCCAGGCATTCAATGCCCACTCGAAGTTCGTTACGAAGATATTGCCGACATCATTGCGCACCCATTCTTCATAAACGGCGATCAGGAAATCGCCGTATTCCTCCGGGATGACAGTCCACGGAGTGACTCCGGTCTGCTCATCCCCTGTACTCAAAGAAGCGGGGCCGGCGAGACGAAGGCCTATCTGTCTGCTTGATGAATCGGGCATGCGTTCCACTACCGGCGAAAACTGGATGAACTCGACCCCTTCATCTTTAAAAAAACGGTATACCTCAAGCGGACGTTGTGCGGTTTCACGGGCGACACAGGCAAGCACATTGTATTCAACACTATGTTTTTGCAGAAGCCTCAGTCCCTGCATACCCCTGTCAAAAGTCCCTTTGCCCTTGCGGTCTCGGCGATAACGGTCATGAACTTCTTTTGGCCCGTCAATACTGATACCAACCATAAAATTATGCTTCTTAAGGAAGGCACACCATTCATCGTTGAGCAGTGTTCCGTTGGTCTGGACTGAATTGGTGATAATCTTTGTCCCTGAAAACTGCTTCTGGAGTTCAATTACCTTCTTGTAAAAATTAATCCCTAATAATGTCGGTTCTCCGCCCTGCCACACGAATTCAACGATCGGGGTGGGTTGTGACGTGATGTAGTTGGTAATAAAAGCGGAAAGTACATCATCGGTCATTCGGTACTGTTCGTTAGGACCGAAGAGCTTCTGCTTCTCAAGATAAAAGCAATACTCGCAATTGAGATTGCAGACAGGCCCGATGGGCTTGGCTACTACGTGGATGCCGTGGCCGGTGCCTTTATTTCGTGTATTTGTATTTTCTGTTTGACCAGTCACTTTACAGAACCAATCTAAAAGTCAGGAAGAAAAGGCTGCCGGCCTCTTCTTCCTGACGAGTGTCTACTGTTTAGTCAGACATTGCCTTCTTGTGAGCGGCTTCCTTATGGCCCTTCTCGACCTGCTGCCTTTTCCGGAGCAATCATCGGCTTGACCTCGACCATTACCTTTTTGATATGGCCCGTAAAGCGCGACTTCGCTTCCGACCCGATCTCCTCGACGACCGGCGTGCCGAGGTCGATGCCCACATCGGCCGTCTCGTCAGCCGAGAACATCCCAGCCTGGGTATGCTCGATTCGTCCTTCGGCGACCTTCTCATCATTAACGAAGAGGGTGCCGGTGCCTCCCTTGCCGGGTCCGCCGCCGTCATAGGCAAAGTCGAACTTGATCGTTGCCTTGCCGGGGGCAAGCGGCTTGGTGGAAGCGACCGAGAAGCGCATCAGGCCCAGGAAATTGTAGTCGTAGGCGGGGATGTTGTCCTTCACATACAACGACCAGCCGCCGAAGCGGCCGCCCTGCGCGATGATGGTGCCGTTGGCGCGGCTTGCAGGCACCTCGATTTCGGCGGTGATTGTCTTGGACTTGTTCTTTACGTTGATGAAGACGTTTTCCATCATCCCGGTCATTCCCTCGGCCAGCGTCAGGGAGGTCCGGCCGGCCATCAGGTCGGGGCGATTCACCATCGCGGCGCTCATACGCTCAAGCACGCGATCATCGATGGGCAGCACATGATGCTGCTCGGCTTCTTTCATGAAGAGTTCCTGCATCTCTGCCAGCTTCTTCGGATTCTTTGCGGCAAGGTCGTTGGACAGGCTGAAATCAGAGCGCACGTCATAAAGCTCCCACACATCCTTATCCAGGGTCGTACGCGGCTTGTACTCCCACGGTGCCCTGTGGATGATGCGGGCAATCCAGCCGTCGTGGTAGATGGCACGGTTGCCGGCGATCTCAAAATACTGCGTGTTGTGACGTTCCTTTGCCCTGGCGTCATCAAAGGTGTAGGCCATGCTTACGCCTTCCATCGGGACCTGTGGCGTACCGTTGACCACCTTCGGCTCTGGCAGCTTGGCGGTCTCCAGGATGGTCGGTGCAACGTCTATCACGTGCGTGAACTGGCTGCGCATCTCGTTCTTTGCCTTAATCCCCATGGGCCAGTGGATGACCATCCCGTTACGGGTGCCGCCGAAGTCCGAGGCGACCTGCTTGGTCCAGGTGAACGGCGAGTCCATGGCAACAGCCCAGCCGGAGGCATAGTGCGGGTAGGTCTCGGGTCCGCCCCACTTGTCCGCCACCTTCAGCATGTCTGTCACCTTTTCAGGCACGCCGTTGAAGTAGGTGTACTCGTTGAACATGCCGTTCTCGCCACCTTCGGCGCTGGCGCCGTTGTCTCCGGCGATGTAGAAAACGAGCGTGTTGTCGGCCTGGCCGGTCGCCGCTACCGCTTCGAGCATCCGGCCGATCTCGCTGTCCGTGTACTCAAGATAGGCGGCGAACACTTCCATCTGACGGGCATACAGTCGCTTCTCGTCGGCAGAAAGCTTATCCCAGTCCCTGATCGCTGCCGGCTTCGGAGCCAGCTTGGTGTCTGGAGGGATGATCCCGGCCTTGAGCTGCCGTGCAAAGGTCTCCTCGCGCATCTTGTCCCAGCCTCCGTCAAACTTGCCTTTCCACTTTGCGATCCACTCCTGGGGCACATGGTGTGGCGCGTGCGTGGCCCCCGGCGCGAAGTAGACGAAGAACGGCTTGTCAGGCGTCATGGCCTTCTGGTACTTTATCCAGGCCACCGCCTTATCGGTCATGTCGGTCATGAAATGGTAGTTCGGATCGTTCGGCAATTCGACCTGCGTCACCCCATCAAACAGGTACGGCGCCCACTGGTTCGTCTCGCCGCCGATGAATCCGTAGAACTTGTCGAAACCCTGGTGAGTGGGCCAGCGGTCAAAGGGGCCGGAGACGCTGGTTTCCCATGCCGCAGTCTCATGCCATTTGCCGAAGGCCGCGGTGCTGTAGCCGTTCAGTCGCAGCATTTCCGCCACCGGCGCAGTCGCGTTGGGGATCTGGCCAGTTGCGCCCGGGAAGCCGGTCCCCATCTCGGTGATGAATCCCATGTTCACGGTGTGATGATTGCGGCCGGACTTGAGTGCAGCGCGCGTCGGCGATGAAAGTGCGGTGGTATGAAAATTGGTGTATCGCAGTCCATTCTTGGCCAGACGCTCAAGCGTCGGTGTGGGGATCGGGCCGCCATACGTTCCGGTTGCCCCGAAGCCCAGATCGTCGATCAGGATGATGACCACGTTCGGCGCTCCAGCGGGCGCTTTGACCTCGAAGAGCGGCGGCATCTTCGCGTTCCGCGCATCCAATTCCTTGTACACAGGCCGCTTCGGCTCCTGGATCGGCAGCGTTGTGCGGTCCGGAACGGTCTGCGCTGCAGCAGTTGCAGCATACGCCGTACCCAGCGCAAGGCTGATAACGCTATGAACAGTTGTTCTCTTCATGTTCTTCCTCCAATTCTTTCGGGGTTGACCACAATCCGTCTTTCCCCCAATCACTAAAAAATCACCTGAAGCCGGAGGCCGACAACCGTCGCTGTATGAACGTCTTTTTTCCTGCTGTCAAGTACCTGCTCGCTGTCGATCTGCAGCCTGTCTTTCTGTGCAGGTCTGATTATCTGTATGTCCGGCGTTAACTTCATCCATGGAGTTAACGCTATATTGTAGTAAGCTTCAACTCCGTATTCGTCACGAAAAAACTCTCTGTCCGCAAGCAGCCCGGTGAATTCGGGATTGCTCATATCAATATAATAGAACCCTGCTCCGAATTCGTCCGTGGTTCTGCCGGGGACGACTCCCTTTCCGCCGAGCCCTACGCTGTAGAAATAGTGGATAGGGTTAGCGTCTCCGTCAGATGCACCAAATCTGCCGAAAACACCTACACCTTGCCCTTTCTTCGGTTCATATATGTACTGATCGAAGTTATAGAAAAACGCCCAGGAGTCGTCTTCTTTTTTTATCGTGCTTTTATCGATAAGTATGCGCAGGCTTTGATCAAGGGAAGAGAAGTCCTTGCCGGAATAGGTCGCACCCACGAGTTGATGGCCTGTCATCCCGAAAAAGTCTGTCCTGACACGCCCCTCGATTGCGTAGGTATTATTTCCTTCGAATGCAGTATCAAACCCACTCGTGTTCGCCCTTCCATTTGAATCAATAACCATCATGGTTATGACAGCCTGTTTGGGATCTTTCGTCGGAAGGATGATAATCCCTGCGCCAAGCGTTGAACTGGGAACAGTCAGAAGTAAAGCAGGATTGATATTGAATGCCAGATTGAAAAACTGCTTATCTCCTTTTCCGTGGGCAAATTCATTTGCATCTCCCGAGGTTGTATCAAGTTTTCCAAGAGTGACACCGAAATAGTGAGAAAGGAACTGGGTGAATTTTACCTCGGGAATATTCAATTCCCGTTTTCCCGGAGTAGGGAACAGCTGGTTTGCATTCACCGGCATGATTGAGCCGGTGTCCGGGTTTATGGGTTTGTTGTAATTCCCTTCGACTTCAACTGTGAAAAATCCTCCGGGCCACAAACCCATTTTCTGGGTGTCCATATGAAGTGTGAGGTTGCCACGTCCGGTATACTCCCAGCCCTGATTCTTGCCTCCGCTGATAACGCTCTGCCCGATCTGGGTCAGGTTAATGTCGAACTTTATTCCCTTTGCAGCCCATTCATTGCGTGTAGCACCCCAATCACCTGTCATAGTTGATCGGGACCAGAAATCTCCTGAATATGACGTAGTGTCAGAACCCCCGGCTGCTCCAGCCTGAACAGTGAGGACTATCCCCAGCAGGAATACAAGCATTACAGTGCTCATAAATCGTTTCGTCGTACTTTTCATCCGTTTACCTCCTTGTTATTTTTTATTCGCCATTTTCTTGCCGTACATTATATATATCTTGAAGCACTTTCATCTATCATCATTTTAAATCCAGCGGTAAGAATAGTCATTGCGAGTGACGTTGCGAGGTAAGGCCAAAGCAAAGTCGGAGCGAGATTCCGCAAGATGTCCGGAACAGGCTAAGCAGGACGGGTGAAGTCTGACACTTTTTCCCGCTTCTGCTTGACATACTGCCGTACAATATGATATGGTTAACCATATGAAGACGACAATACAGCTACCTGACAGCCTTCTGAAAGAGGCCCGCAAGCTCGCAAATGAGGAGCAGACGACGCTGAAATCCCTCATGGAAGAGGGGCTCCGTCGTATCGTCTCCGAACGCAAACGGCGGGGAAGTTTCAATCTCCGTAAGGCCACATTCAAAGGAAAGGGACTTCAGCCTCATCTGACAGGAGCAACCTGGGACCAGATTCGGGACATCAGCTATGAAGGACGCGGAGGGTGATTGCAGTAGACAGCAATATTCTGGTTTACGCACACCGCGAAGATGCCCCATGGCATGATGCCGCTTATGCCCGGATTTCCGAATTAGCTGAGGGTCAGGCGTCATGGGCGATACCATGGCCGTGTATTCATGAGTTTCTTGCCATTGTGACCCATCCAAAGATTTACGCTCCTCCAACGCCGCTGGGGAAAGCTCTTGAACAATGTGAAGCCTGGCTGGAATCTCCAAGCCTTGTTCTTCTCTCTGAAACAGAGGATTACTGGCTGCAACTCCGCCCCATTCTCGTGACCGGACGGGTTTCGGGTCCGCAAATACACGACGCCAGGGTGGCGGCATTATGCAAGGAGCACGGCGTGACTGAGTTGTGGACCGCAGACAGGGACTTTGGGCGCTTTCCGGCTGTACAGACCCGAAACCCGCTCGTCGGTTAGAAATTCCCCGAACGGCGTGTGCCGTTGTTATCGATCGTGGCAATGGCTCGAATGTTTTTATCCCTCCTTGTTGTTTTCATCTGAAGGTATATAATTAATCTCATGGCAACGCGCAATAAAATACTCTATTTGCTCGCCGGTTTCCTCGGATTTGTTGTCCTGTTGGGCATCGTCCTCTCTTTTTCCGTCCCCAGGCTTATCAATTCAGACGCCGTGAAGACGAAGGTGAATGCCTATTTCCTTGAAAAAACCGGAGGAAGTCTTGGCATTGCGGCAAACAGAGATTCACCTGTTTCCGCTTCCTCATGTCGCTTTCCAGCAGGTGAGTTTCTCGATACCCGATAAGGCAAGTGGTCTTATGCAATCCCTTTCTGTATATCCCGACGTGTGGTCACTTATCAGGGGCGACCTGCGATTTTCAAAACTCAGCCTTGAATCACCTCGCATCACCATTGCCCTGTCTGAAGATAAGGAAAAGAAATCTCTTGAACAGATCGAAGAGAAAATCAAATCTGTAATGCAGGGGCTGACATCCATAGCGCCGAATCTTTCTATTAGCGTACAGAAAGGCAAGCTTGATCTGACAAAAGAGGATCGGGTTGCGTTTTCATTCGATGCGATTCAATCAAGGCTTGCTGTCTCGGGTAAATTTCTGAAGCTCTCCCTCACCAGTACATCAGACCTGTGGGATGATTTTTCGATCAATACCTCCTTGCATGCAGAAGATTTGAAAAGCAGCGGAACCGTTCAGATTACCAAATTCAGACCTCATACTCTCATTGCTGAACTCTCTCCAAAAATAGCTGGTCATGTCGGAGATGCTGAGGCAGACCTTGCTGTGGAATTTGAGGCCCTGGGATTACGGCAGGTGCGTGGTGAGGTCAAAAGCTCGGTCCCACGTCTGGTTCTTATCAGAGGAAAAAACCGCGTAACGATTGAGGACTTGAACGTTAAAGGAAACATCGAAATTGAACCACAGAGCGTTTCAGTCCTGCTCAGTGAGTTGAACGCTGCACATCCGGATTTGAAGATGTCCGGAAAATATGCTCTTGATCGAGTTACTGGCATTATGGAACTCGATGTGGAAGGGAAATCAATTGATGTGCAATCAACGCGCAGTTCAGCACTTTCTCTCGGAGGAGACATCCCTGTTATAAAAACTATTTTTTCTTATCTGCAAGGCGGGAGGATTCCTGCCGTGCATTTTCACACAGGCGGGAAATCAACGGCGGATCTCGGGCGGCTGGAGAATATGCAGATATCCGGGAGCATGCAAAAGGGAGACATCTTTGTTGCGGTAAAAGACCTGCGCTTTAACAATGTTTCGGGCGATGTGGTTGTTGCAAAGGGAATCCTTAAGGCTAAAAATATCAGGGCATCTCTGGATAATCACCAGGGCAGCGACGGGAAATTGGCAATTGGACTAAAGGGAAAAGATGCTCCGTTCCACCTCGACATGTTGGTGAAGGCAGATATGGCGGAGTTGCCTTCATTGCTTAGACAGAAGAAGCTGATAAAAAATGAAGCTGTTCTGCGGGAAATGGACCGTCTCTCCGATACGCGGGGTACTGCACAGGGGAGGCTGATACTCGGCGACCGGCTCGATTCGATCCATGTTGTCACTGATGTTTCACAGATGAATCTCACTACCCGGTATGAGCCATTGCCCTTTCCTCTCATGATAACAGGAGGACAGTTTTTCTTTGATGAGAAAAGCATAAGGATTGCCAAAGGTGGGCGGCAGCCTTGGGAACTCTTCCTTCGCTGGTCTGACGGCTAAAATCGATCTTGATGAGAAGGCTGATTTTGAAATCACGGACGGACAGATGTCGGTGAATACGGATGAGATATATCCGTGGATTACCTCGTTTGAAAAGATAAAGCCTGTTCTTAAAGATGTGCCGTCAATGAGTGGAATAATCGCAGTATCCTCACTGAATCTGAAAGGACCTTTTAAGCAGCCAAAAGACTGGCGGTTCACCGTAGATGGCGAGACAAAGAAGTTCACCCTTAATGCCGCGTTCCTTCCAGGCAAGGCGGAAGAAATGAGCGGGATGTTTAGAATCACCCAGGACGAACTGAGCCTGAAGGACATTCGAACGAGGATGAGTGACAGTGTTCTCACGGTATCTGGAACGTTCAGGGAGTTTCCCGCTGCTATCAATACCATTGCTCTTTCCCTGCAGGGAGATATAGGGCCAAAAGTCACTGAATGGATATCCAGCCTTAATCCAGCTTCCTCCGGAAATCGCGGTGCGCGCTCCTCTTTCTGTTTCAGCCTCAAAACTCTTATGGGAAAAAGGTACAAAAACAACCTTTGACGGCAGGCTTGTATTCGGCAGGGAAACACAGGTGTCTCTCAAGCTGACAAAGACTCCGGACGAACTGTCAGTGCATGAAATTGCGATCAAAGACAGTAACTCCAATGTTACGGCGAATGGTAGGCTCAACAAAAAAACGATTGACATCGTATTCAAAGGGATGTTGGCCTCTCGCACGTTTAATACCATCTTTGCACAGAACATGTTTTCTGATTCTTCATTGCAGGGAGATTTTCGATCGCATATTCTTCTCGAAAGACCCCGAACAGTCTGCAATTGAAGGGGTCATCCAGGGGAAAAACCTTCCGATTCCCTGGAAATTTGACGTTCCACTGGTTGTCCAAAATATCTCTCTCAGGGCAGAGAAAAAACGCATTTCAGTAGATACCGCGCAACTCTTGCTGGGCAAGGAAAAATTACTACTGAAAGGGACTATAGACACTGCTCCGACATCAGTCTTCATTGATATGGATATTTTTGCCGATGGTATCAACTGGGAGACGGTAGAAAATATTATCCAAAAAACGAAAAAAAGCGATGGGAAGAAAACGTTCGGATCGCCTGAAAGTGTCCTGCTGAAAGGAACACTGAGGATACAATCGGATTATTTTAAATACCGGCAATTCACCTGGGAGCCATTTTATGCTGAGGTCAAATTTGATGGGAACACGGTGTCTGTTCATGCTACGCGGGCGGCCCTCTGCGGAATCTCCACAACGGGAGATGTAACTATCGCACCCTCGGGCGCAGAGATAGATATTGCATTGTCTGCAGATAACCTTGAACTGCAGCCGGCCATCCTCTGTATTTCGGACAAGAAAGCTGATATCACAGGCAAATTTTCGATGAAAGCCGATCTTAAGGGAAAAGGGCCGCTCGATACCATTGCGAAATCCCTGCACGGTTCTTTTACTATCAATGCAAAAAAAGGGACAATCTACAAGTCTAAGTCGCTGGATAAGACCCTGGATCTTGTAAACAAGACTGAGAACGTAAAGGGGAAATTGCCTGATCTTGACAAGACAATGATCAAGTATCGTGATTTTACCGCGAGCGGAACGATAAAAGAGCATATCCTGGAACTGGACGAAAGTGGTCTTGACGCATACTCATTTGGCATGCTTGCTCAGGGAACAATCGATCTTCAGAATCAGAATCTCGATCTGAACGCTCTCGTTGTCCCGGTAAACAGGGTCCAGCGTATTGTAGGCAAAATTCCTGTATTGGGAAAAATATTGGGAGGCAGTCTGGTCTCTATCCCCGTAAAGATCAGAGGGAATATTTCAGATCCTGAGGTTACCTTCCTCTCTCCCTCTGCCATTGGTTCTGCGTTCTTCGGAATTATAGAAAGGACCCTTAAACTGCCGATTACCATCATAGAGCCTGTGCTGCCTGCGAAAAAATAAAAGGGATAGTGTCCCTTAAAAAGGGGTGCTATCAAAGGTGATTAGTAACCCTATATCAGCTCTACTTTGTCATTCCGGCTTGTCCGGAATCTTTCTGAAAAACAACCCCTTCACCCCCTTTGCTAAGGGGGAATCAGAAAGATTCCCGACGCGCTTCGCTTGCGGGAATGACATCAAGACTATCTACCGGCAGTAAAAAAGATGTGAATCACTTGCCTTCTTCGACTTCCTCCTTCGCTATCCGTGCAAGTTTTACCAACTCCCAGTAAGGAGGCGCGTAACCGTTCTCTGCCTTGAACCGGTCGGCCTTTACGGAAAGGCGTTCTTTGATGGATGTGTGTATCTTGTCATAATACATCGAACGCAATGCTGCGGTTGCGGACATTCCTTCGGGGACAGGGCCTGTTTTCCCGAAATAATTCATTACAACGCTGAATCCTTTCACAATACGCGTTATAGGAAGGAGATACCATTGATAAGAGACTTCCTCTCCTTTTTCAGCTCCTTCGAGCATTACTTCTGTTACAGCGTTGTCGTAGTGGTCTTTTTTGAGGGTCGCCTGGTCGCGCCACTCTGCGACTACCACAAGCTGCGGGTCATATTCAAGATCGGACGGCTCCTGCGTTTCGAAATGACGCACACCAAAGGCAGCCAGCCATTTTCTCAGTCCCGGGGATGAGATATGCGAGATGCCGGACCACAGATGGATGCCGAATTGTTCGTATGCCGCCGATGCCACTTCTGAACAGAAGAGCTTTGAATGGTCTTTGTAATCCATCGCGAAATCATAGGGGATATGTTCTTCTTTTGCCCGTTTGTAGGCGACCTCTGCTGCCCTGTGGGGGAGCATGGGATCTTTCACAATCTCGTACAGGTCTGCCCTGGGGCGCAGGAGCATCACGCGCAATTTCTTGTCTTTCAGATACGCCTCAACAGTTGATACCACAACCCCTACCTCGATATGCGATTCAACGATCTTCGCCTCTCGTGTTTCGGGATCGACATATACGAATGCGATATGGGAGAAATTTCCGGGATAATCATTTCCACGCGCGATCAGTGCGGATGTGGGTGCCCCGCCCCGTGAAACGAGGATATCGCCGCTGTGCAATTTCACCTGCCTGACATCAGCCGCAGGTGTCTGAGACGGCTCATCCCTCCCTTGAATCATAACAGGGTATGCTTCCTGCGGGGACTGCAGCATAATCTCTTCGATCGCAGTGCGGCCGCCATAGAGGAGCCTGTAAAGGGTTATCCTTGATGCATCTGCATTCATATCCCAATGCACCGACTGTTTTTTCACAACATCGCGCATTTGGGTTATTAAGCGGATGTATTCAGGAATAAGTACGTTGCAACCACTCACAAGCGGACCGGCTTCAAACATTCTTCGTTCAAGATCTGCAAATTCAGGAGCATCAGGCCCGAGTTTCTTCTGTGCTATCGTCAGCAAGAGCCTGCCTGTCTCGATAAGTTCAGACGCGGTCTGGTTCTGGACATCCCTGCAGCCGGACTGCTGCAACTGTCTGTATTTCGCTTCCAGTGCCTGCCAATACGTGTCCTGATTCCATACGAAACCTTGTTTCTTGACGGAACCGGCATCAGTGGCCGGTAACGACGGCGCACGTTCAGGGATAAGCAGCAATAAATATGTTGCCGCCAGAATCCCTGCAAAAGCTGCAATAATCTTCTTCATCCCGGACTTTCTCATGACTTTATGACCCCTTTCGTCAGGCAGAATGGTATATTATACTTCACTGTGCAGTACCATTGGGTTCTTTATCCGATAGTTCAATGCAATACATTGAAAGAAAAGCACTTTTGTGATATTTTGTACATAATTGGAGACTAATTTGTTGATGCTGCGCGTTCTGATCATACTATTTGTTTCTGCTGTCTTTCTTCATTCAGCAACAGCATCCGCGTCCGCTGATTCCCGGGAGACGAAGAGGGTGCTTGTCCTCTACAGCCTTGAGAAGGGCAACGTCGGACAGGAGAGAATGGATGCACAGCTAAAGGATATCTTCAGCAGGAATAAGACATTTAATATACAAATCTTTAACGAGTACCTTGATCTGATCCGCTTTCCGGAGGAAGCCCAAATATCCCGACTGGCTCATTTCCTGAACAGTAAATATTCCAGGGAAAAAATCGATGCAGTGATAACAATTCTTCCTCCGGCCCTTGAATGCCTGAAATCAAACGGGAAAGCGCTGTTTAAAGGGGCACCGATCATCGCTGCTATGTTACCTAGGGACACTGCTGAAGCCCTTCCAGCATCTCCTCTGCGTAATCGGGCAATAGGCATTATCTATGCTGATAACGGATATGAAATTGCAAAGACAGCCCTCATACTTAGACCGTGGACGAAGCAAGTTGCCTTTATTGCCGGAGCTTCGCCCCTCGACATCAGTTTCAAGGTGCCTATCCTCAGGGAGATCAGGCGGGCTATTGGTGGAATAGATATGATCGACCTGTCCGGGCTTTCGATGGAAGAAACCCTGTTACGCGTGCATAGCCTGCCGCCGGACACAATTGTTTTCCACACAAGCATATTCAGGGATAAGAACGGCGAAGTTTTTAACCCACCTGATGCGCACAGCATGGTGTCCAACGCCTCGAATGCGCCTGTGTTCGGGTTCGTGGAATCCCACATGGGGAAAGGTATCGTGGGAGGCAGACTTGCTATCCTCGAGTGGCACATCGGGAAGATTGCGGAAGTGACCCTGCGTATCCTGAACGGCGAATCTCCCGCAGCGATTCCGATCGTTGAAGAAGGTGGATACCGGGCTGTCTATGACTGGAAGGAGCTAAAGCGATGGGCGATTCCGGAAAGCAGTCTGCCGAAAGGAAGCATTCTTATCAATAAAGAAACAAGTCTGCTCGATCGCTACAAAAAATATTTCGCAGCGGGTATGTTGTTTTTTATCTTTCAGTCAGCCCTTATTTTCGTTCTCATTAAGTTGAACCGGCAGAAAAGAAGAGCGTATGCACAGCTTCAGGACTATACGGGGCGATATTATGAACTGCTCCGGGTTGACCGTTCATCGCGCCTGGGGGAACTGACCGCATCGCTGGCCCATGAACTGAACCAGCCATTGGCGGCAATTCGCAGCAATGCACAGGCCGCGCTGCGCTTCCTCGCGTCCGGAAAAAATGACCCTGAACTTTTCCGCGAAATCCTTCAGAATATCGTGCAGGACGACAAGAGGGCTGCGGATATTATCAGAAGTCTACGGACAATGGTGAAAAAGGGTGAGATAAGGAAAGAGCCCATCAATATCAATGAAGTGCTCCGTGAGGTCATTAGCATCGCCAGTGGCTCGCTGATCGCGCATCAAATCCGTATCGAAACCCGTTATGATAAAATGTTGCCTTTGGTCATTGTCGATAAAACCCAAATCCAGCAGGTCGCACTGAATCTCATCATGAATGCAATGGATGCCGTAGCGCAGAGCGTTCCGGAAAAGAGGAACATCATGCTCACAACAAAACTGATGGACGGTTTTATAAGGGTAGCTGTGCATGACTACGGCCCGGGGATTCCCTCAGGGGACGTCGACAGAGTGTTTGATGCCTTTTACACTACAAAGACCAATGGCCTCGGCATGGGACTTGCCGTCTGCAAGTCCATCGCCGCGGAGCACGGAGGGCGCATCTGGGCCGAGAACAATCCGGAGGGGGGAGCGAGCTTTATATTTGAATTAAAGGCGCAGGATCATGCGTGATAAGGAAACTGTCATATTCGTGATCGATGACGATGCATCGGTGCGGAGGAGCATGTCACTGCTCCTCAGATCGGCCGGATATCAGGTTGAGACCTTTGCCTCGGCAGAGGAATTTCTCGACAAGGCCTCTTATGAACGCATAGGCTGCATTATTCTCGATGTACGGATGAGGGGTATGACCGGACTTGATCTGCAGGAACACCTTTGCAGGCACGATTGTCATATGCCAATCATATTTATGACCGGTCATGGCGACATTCCGATGAGTGTGCAGGCGATGAAAAAAGGCGCGATTGATTTTCTGACCAAGCCTTTTGACGATACGCAGCTCCTTTCGGTCATCGAAAGCGCTGTCGGAAAATACAGGGCTGAAAAGGCCGTACTCGATGAGCTGCGCGATTTCCGTAAACAGTTAGCGACCCTGACCCCCCGGGAGCATGAGGTCTTTCTTCATGTGTTAGCAGGACTGCTGAACAAGCAGATTGCAGACGTTCTCAATATCAAGGAACATACCGTCAAAGTCCACAGGGGCCGGGTAATGGAGAAGCTCGGCGCGGATTCCCTTGCAGAACTTGTCCGAATGGCGGCGAAGTCAGCTATCCTCCAATAATCCTCCCCTTGAACTAAAGTGTAATAGACAAACGGAACGAATAGTCATATCCTTTCTACAGGATGATATTCATTATCGACGACGACCAATCAGTGCTCAGGGCGATTGTGCTCCTTCTTCGATCCGCCGGGTTTGATGTGAGGGCATTTTCCTCGGCAGTGGAGTTCCTCGACCAATCGCGCGTAAGCGAAAATGACTGCATCATTCTTGACCTCAGCATGCCGGGCATGAACGGACTCGATCTCATGGCTAAAACTGGCGGCCCAGGGAACCAATGCGAGGATAATAATCATTACTGCCTATGATGATGCAGAGAACCGTGAACGTGCACTGAAATTGAGGGCGGCAGCTTTTTTGACAAAACCGGTGGATGATCAGGCGCTTATCGATACGATCAAATGGGCTGCTCAGACTGGAAAAACAGGGGCGCTTTCTGATGCGTAGAAATAAACCTCATACGATGGAAAAACAGTGAAAGGGGAGACACTCATGGATTTGTCACATTTTTTTTCAGCAGCAGAGGCGAGGACGGACCGCTGGCGGCAGATGAACGCAGCGGGCCGCGCCTGGGAATCCGCTGTCACGCAGGGAAAACAGGATGAAAAAATATTACGCAGACGTGGTGCGGCTCTATGTGGAGATAAGACCGCTTGAGGACTATTGGGCATATCCGGGGCCGCGCCTGATGTCAACGGTCGGCGAGGTGATCGAGGAGCGCAATGCAGGTGTGTTTACGCGGATTGTGCAGAAGATTTCGAATGCGCTGCTCACCGGTTCCTACCGCTATGAGAGTGCTGCATGGGACCCTTTGCAGGAAGACGAAGGACAAGTCCCTGATGTGTTGCCTCCGGATATCCAGCCGGGTGAGGCCCATAAGCCGTATTTTGAAGTGCTGATCGTAACGCCTAACGACCCTTCCACATGGGAGCGCGGGCGGAAAGGGTTAAGGCGGCTGCGCCGCCAGGAGGATTCCTTCAACTATGAAGTCGTTCAGGTCGGCAGCTTTGAGGACGGCGTCCTCGGCGCGATCTTCAACCATAACGTGCAGGCAGTGGTGATCTATGACGGGTTTGCGTTCCGGTCCCGGCATGATCTTCCGCTGGTGCGGGAGTTTCTGCAGCGTCATCTGCAAGATAGATCCGGCAAGCATCGAGCCCGGAGTGCTTGCCACCACGCTTGCACGGATAATCAAGAACATCCGTCCGGAACTGGATATTTATCTCCTCACCGACCGGGCTGTCGAGAAACTTGCAGGAAGCGAGGAAGTCGCACCGATCCGCAGGATCTTTCACAATATCGAAGAAGTGATGGAGATCCACCTCTCGATCCTCGACGGCGTCAGTGAACGGTATGATACGCCCTTCTTCTCGAACCTCAAAAAATACGCGCAGCGGCCCGTGGGCACATTCCATGCGCTTCCCATCGCCCGCGGCAAGTCTGTCTTCCGTTCGAACTGGATCCGGGATATGGGTCAGTTTTACGGTACAAATCTGTTCCTTGCCGAATCATCTGCAACGACCGGCGGGCTGGACAGCCTGCTCGAACCGACAGGCAACATAAAGAAGGCGCAGGAGCTGGCAGCGCGGGCATTCGGGGCAAAGCGCGCGTATTTTGCCACCAACGGCACGTCAACTTCGAACAAGATCGTCGTGCAGGCGATCTGCAAGCCCGGCGATATCGTGATCGTCGACCGCAACTGCCATAAGTCTCACCACTACGGCTTTGTGCTGAGCGGGGCCCAGCCGTACTACGTTGAAGCGTATCCGCTCACGCAATATTCGATGTACGGCGCCGTGCCGCTCAGGACGATCAAAAAGGCGCTGCTCAACTGCAAGGCAGAGGGAAAGCTCGACCGGGTAAAGGTGGTGGACATGACAAACTGCACCTTTGACGGGCACATGTATAACCCGAGGCGCGTTATGGAAGAATGTCTTGCCATCAAGCCTGACCTGATCTTCCTCTGGGATGAAGCGTGGTTCGGTTTCGCCCGGTTCAATCCGTTTCACCGCAGGCGCACGGCAATGGGCGCTGCAGCAGCGCTGACCGCCCGCTACCGCGACCCTGCATATCGTGAAGAATATAAGGCCTTCGCGGCAAAGGCGGGCAAGCTCGATCCGAAGAACGCAAAGCTGCTCGACATGCATCTGCTGCCTGACCCGGACAAGGTGCGCATCCGCGCCTACCAGACCAACTCGACCCACAAGTCCATGTCAGCGCTCCGCCAGGGTTCGATGATCCTGGTGTGGGACGAGGACTTCCATAAGGTCGAGGGGACCTTTGAGGAGGCGTTCTTTACGCATACCTCGACCTCGCCGAACCAGCAGATCATCGCGTCACTCGATGTCGCGCGGCGGCAGATGGAGCTGGAGGGCTATGAGCTGACCATGAAGATGACGGAACTTGCTCTCAGGCTTCGGCGCGAGATAAACAACCATCCGCTCATCTCCAAATATTTCCACATAGCCACGCCTGAGGACATGATCCCCGCCGAGTTCCGGGGTTCCGGGCTTAAGGATTATGGCCCGCCCAATGCCAACTGGAAGGACGCGATCGAAGCCCTTGACGGAGACGAGTTTGCTCTCGACCCGACCCGGCTCACGCTCATATGCGGCACCGCGGGTTTTGACGGCACCCAGTTCAAGAATCTGTTGGCCGACCGCTTCGACATCCAGATCAACAAGACCTCGCGCAACAGCATCCTCGTCCAGACCAACATCAACAATACGCGCAGCGATGCAGCGCTGCTCATTAAGGTGTTGGCGGATCTTTCGCGGGAGATCGAGGCAAGACTCTCAGAGGGCGGGCGGCAGGAGCAGGAGATTTTTGCGGCGCGTGTCAAATCACTCATGACGGACGTCCCTGACCTGCCGAATTTCAGCAGGTTCCATGACGTATTCCGCGATAAAGCAAATGCCGTAAGCAACGAGGGCCACATGCGGCCGGCGTTCTTCATGGCATATGACGATTCCCAATGCGAATTCGTGAAGCTTTCGAGCAAAGATATCGACGAAAGGCTGAAGAAGGGGCCTGAACTCGTATCGGCAAACTTCGTCATCCCGTATCCGCCGGGCTTCCCGATTATGGTGCCGGGCCAGGTCATCACCGCCGATACGATCACCTTTATGCGCAAGCTCGACGTGAAGGAGATTCACGGCTATCATGCCGCCCATGGACTGAAGCTCCTCAAACCGTCGGCATTGACAAAAGCAAAGGGTAAGAGTAAGATGACATAAAGGGGAATATTTGAGTGAAAGGAGTAATACCATGGAATGGATCGTTAAGACGTTTCAGCAATATCCTGAACTTGCCATCTTTCTGACGCTGGCGCTGGGCTATTGGATTGGCAGCCTGAAATTCGGAAAATTCAGCCTCGGCGCAGTGACCGGCGTATTGCTTGCCGGTGTCCTTATCGGGCAGATGCATATCACTATTTCACCAAACGTAAAGTCAGTCTTTTTCATCATGTTTCTCTTTGCCGTCGGCTATGGAGTAGGGCCGCAATTTTTCCGGGGCCTGAAGAGTGACGGGGTGCCTCAAGTGATTTTTTCCGTTCTGCAGTGTCTCGTATCCCTGCTTACTGCATATGTAGTCGCCCGGTTTCTGGGCTATGACATGGGCGCAGCAGCCGGGTTGCTGTCGGGATCACAGACGATCTCAGCAGTGCTGGGTGTTGCTGCGGATGCAATCAACCAGCTGAATATTCCTCCTGATCAGAAAACCGCTCTCATCAATAATATGCCCGTTGCCTATGCGGTGACGTATATCTTCGGCACAGCCGGCTCGGCATGGCTCCTGGCATCTCTCGGGCCAAAGCTGCTCCGTGTGGACCTCGCAGCAGAGTGCAAGAAGCTTGAAGCGAAGATGGGTGCAGGAGAAACGGAGCCCGGGGTCATGTCAATGGCACGCAAGTTTGATGTTCGCGCCTACCGGGTAACCAACGGGAATCTGGTAAACAGAAGCGTCGAAGAGCTGGAAGCAAAGTGTCAAAGATGCCCGCGGCTTCATCCTCAGGATACGCCGGGGTTCTGCGATCATCGATACCGAACCCTCAACGATTATTCAGCAGGATGACATTGTTGCTGTGGCGACGCGGCAGGAAGTTCTTATAGAGAGGGGAGCCAATATCGGCCCCGAAGTGGACGACAAAGCCCTGCTCGACTTTCCGGCAGAGGCGCTTGACGTGGTAATAACAAACAAGACATTGGCAGGCAAAACCCTGTCCGAAATAGCGGCACATGAGGTTGCCCGAGGGGTGTTTCTGCGGAAACTTGTGCGTTCCGGTCGTGAAATGCCTTTTACCCCTGGAACAAAAATTGACCGGGGCGATGTGATGACCCTGGTGGGCGCAAAGCGCGATGTTGACAGGGCTGCGAAGGAGTTAGGATACGCCGACCGGCCTACGAACATGACTGACATGGTATTTGTCGGACTTGGCATTGTGCTTGGAGGGCTTGTCGGCGCGCTGACCATCCATATAGGGGGAATCCCCCTCAGTCTCAGTACGAGCGGCGGAGCGCTCATGGCAGGACTCGTATTCGGATGGCTGCGGTCAGTGAACAGGACATTCGGCCGCATTCCCGGGCCTGCACTCTGGGTCCTCAATAATGTCGGACTCACGACATTTATCGCGGTAGTTGGCATCAGTGCCGGTCCAAGCTTTGTGGCCGGGCTGAAACAGGCGGGGCTAAGCCTTTTCTTTGCCGGAATCGTGGTGACTTCGGTTCCGCTGATCGTCGGCGTACTGATGGGTAAATATCTATTCAAGTTCCACCCGGGCATTACTCTGGGCGCTGCTGCAGGGGCACGAACGACAACGGCAGCATTAGGCATGATTGAAGACGTGGCAAAGAGCAAGGTACCCGCCCTCGGGTATACCGTCACGTACGCTGTCGGAAACACATTGCTTACAATCTGGGGACTGGTAATCGTTTTACTTATGGCGTAGCGAACTCTGTTGCAATGGTTGAGATGTTAGTCTGTCATTCCCGCTTGTCGGGAATCTTTCTGTAAGGCGAAGAGGGATTCTGGACAAGCCAGAATGACGTAATAAAGAACTAAACAAGTTTCAAAATGCCTTTGAGGAGTAACAAGGAGAAAGAAAGGAGAAGGTATGGCAGACAAAAGCAGGAAGGCTTCTATTTCCCGGGCTGAACAGCGGGAGCTGCTCAAACTGAGCCCCTTTGAGCTCAAGGACAAACTCATTTCGCTTGCTTCCGAAAACGAAAGAAGGAGCGACGCACAGATGCTGAACGCCGGGCGCGGCAATCCGAACTGGATTTGCACCACCCCGCGTGAGGCATTCGGCACGCTTCTTCAATTTGGTATCGAGGAGTCGCAGCGTGGCGTGAACATCCCAGACCTTGGCCGCATGCCGCAGAAGGAAGGAATTGCAAAACGTTTTGCCACGTTTCTCGTCGCTCATAAAAATGCTCCCGGTGCCAAGCTTCTCCGTGATTCATTCGATTACGGGGTGAAAACGCTGAAATTCGACGCAGATACATTTGTACATGAACTCGCTGAGAGCATCATCGGCTGCATGTACCCGGTGCCGGACCGCATGCTGCGCTGCACAGAACACATTGTACATGAATTTCTTGTACAGGAGATGTGCGCCGGGAGAGCACCGGCCGGCCGGTTTGACTTGTTCGCGGTGGAGGGTGGCACTGCCGCGATGTGTTACGTCTTCGATTCCCTGATGCTTAACCACTTGCTGCACCGAGGAGATACCATCGCGCTCGGTGTGCCGACATTCACACCGTACATTGAAATCCCTCATTTTGACCGCTATATGTTCAAGGTTGTGAACATCGACGCCAGCAAAGAGCTGCGTAAAGATGGTTCACACTCATGGCAATATACCGATGCGGAAATCGACAAACTTGCAGACAAGCGCATTAAGGCATTTTTCCTCGTGAATCCGAGCAACCCGCCATCGTATGCAATGCGCAAAAGCTCGATGAAGCGTCTTGTCCGTCTCGTGAAGACAAAGCGCCCCGACCTTATCATCATCACCGACGACGTTTACGGCACCTTTGTTCCCGGATTCCGTTCTCTCATGGCTGAATTGCCGCAAAATACCATCGGAGTCTACTCGTATTCAAAGCATTTCGGGTGCACAGGGTGGCGGCTCGGGGTTGTGGCTGTTCACCAGAATAACATCTACGACAAGATGCTGGCGAAACTTCCGGCGAAAGATCGCGCAGCGCTTAATCACCGCTACAGCAGCATTTCACTTACCCCTGAGAAGCTGAAATTCATCGACCGCATGGTAGCAGACAGCCGCCAGGTCGCTCTGAACCATACTGCCGGCCTTTCTATGCCGCAGCAGATGCAGATGGCGCTGTTCTCTTTGTTTGCATTGCTTGATACGGCGAACAGTTACAAGTCGCTCTGCCAGATTATAGTACGCCGCAGGTATAAGGCTCTTTGGGACGGCCTGGAGCTAACACCGCCTTCCGATGAAGACAGGGCCTCTTATTATGCCGAACTCGATCTCATGGTCTGGGCCGAAAAGTTTTATGGCCGTGACTTCATGAAGTTCCTGAGGAAGAACTACGAATGCACTGATGTTCTCTTCCGTCTTGCTGAACAATCAGGCATAGTGCTGATGCACGGCGGCGGGTTCGGCGGCCCTGACTGGTCGGTCCGTGTTTCCCTTGCCAATCTGCCCGAGGACACCTATCCGAAAATCGGCAAGTACCTCAGGGAGGCGGCAGCAGGATATGTAGAGGAATGGAAGGCTTCTCAAAATAAGGGTGAAAAAAGGAGGAACAAATGAAAAGAGAGCGATTTGTATTGAACGCATTTGTATGTACATTGATCACGGTATTGTTTCTTATTTCAGGGCAGGCATATGCGCTGTCCAAAATTAAGATCGTTGCAACCGGCGGAACCATTGCCGGCGCCCAGGCAGATGTAAAAGAAGCGGGCTATAAGGCCGGAACGTTCAGGGTAGAAGACCTGATCAATGCCGTCCCCCAGCTCAAGACGCTCGCTGATCTGAGCGGAGAACAGATCGTTAATATCGGCAGCCAGGATATGAATAACGAGGTCTGGCTCAAACTTGCAAAGCGCGTGAATGAACTTCTCAAACAGCCTGATGTAGACGGCATCGTCATCACACATGGCACCGATACTCTTGAGGAAACGGGTTATTTTCTCAACCTCGTTGTCAAGAGTAACAAACCGGTTGTACTGGTCGGGTCGATGCGCCCTGCGACATCCATCAGTGCTGAGGGACCTATGAATCTTTATAACGCTGTTGCAGTTGCTGCCAATCCGGATGCCAAAGGGCGCGGCGTGATGGCAGTGCTGAATGACGAAATCCATTTTGCGCGGGAGATCCAGAAGCAGAACAGCACGCAGCTTGATACCTTCAAGTCGCCGAACCGCGGACGTGCCGGACTGGTAAATAACGGGACTGTCTATTTCTTTTCAAAACCCATACCGAAGCACACTGCTGAAGCAGAGTTTTCCATTGAAGGGTCGGACTCGCTCCCCCGTGTGGAAATCGTGTATGCGTATGCGAACGTAGGCCGTGAATTTATAGACGCTGCGGTAAAAGCAGGGGTGAAGGGCATCGTTCTGGCAGGAGTAGGAGACGGCAATGCAACCGCGCCTGCCATCGAGGCGTTGCAGGATGCTGCAAAGAAAGGCGTGGCAGTCGTCCGCAGTTCGCGTACGGGAAGCGGTGTTGTTGCCCGGAATATGGAGTTGAATGACGACAAGCTCGGTTTCATAGCAAGTATGGAGCTTAATCCGCAGAAAGCGCGCGTTCTTCTGATGCTCGGCCTGATGAAGACGAGCGATACCAAAAAACTGCAGGATTATTATATGAAGTATTAGGGGGCAACACGGTTGTTCCATATGAGGTGAGAAATAGACGGAGGGAGGACTAAAGAATGGACCGAATGTATGGAAAACTATCCAAAAGCGTTTTAGGAAAGGTGAGAGTTTTTGCAGTTTTTGTAATGCTGACACTTATCATGTCAGCAGGAAGCGCAATTGCACAGATGCCGGACACTCTTCAGATGCCAAAGACTCTTCAGCCAGCAGAGTCTCTTCAGAAGGTAATGCAGGAAGCATATCTGAAGTTCAAAGATGTAAAAGATGGCGCGACTGCGGACTACATCCCTGAACTGGCGAAAGTTCCTGCGGACCTGTTCGGGTTGGCAATTGTGACGGCGAAAGGTGAAGTCTATACAATCGGCGATGTCGATTATGCCTTCTCCATCCAGTCTGTTTCAAAACCTTTTACCGCAGCCCTTGTGATGCAGCAACAGGGTGCGCAAGCTATTGCTGACAAGATAGGGGTTGAACCGACCGGACTGAAGTTCAATGCAATTCTGGCTACACAGATTATCCCCCAGGTGTCGGTAAATCCTCTGGTGAATTCCGGAGCAATTGCGTCAGTCAGCATGGTGCAGGCCGGAAGTGCAGATGAGCGCTTCAATAAAATTCTGGGTTTTTTCAACGATCTGTCGGGCGCAAAGCTGTCGGTCATCGAAGACGTCTACAAGTCGGAGGCGGCAACCAACCAGCGCAACCGTGCACACGGGTATATCCTTGCGGCCTCTGACCGGATTTATTCCGACCCCATGGAGGCAGTGGACGTCTACACAAAAGAGTGCTCGATAGGAGTAACAGCGAAACAGCTCGCGGTTATGGGGGCGACACTCGCAAACGGAGGTATCAATCCGGTTACCGGCAAACGGGTAATCGACAGTCAATATGTGCCGAAGATACTGGCTCTTATGATGATCGCCGGATTTTATAACGAGTCCGGACAATGGGCATTCACTGCCGGACTTCCTGCCAAAACCGGGGTCGGCGGCGGCATTGTTGCGGTAGTCCCGGGGAAGATGGCGATAGTCGGCTTTTCCCCCCGGGTGAATGACGCCGGCAACAGCGTGCGTTCGATGAAGGCGATCGAGTATATCAGCGCGCAACTTGGGGTGAACATTTTTGGATCGGGCAAATAGAGAAATGTGGTCATTGAAAAAGAAGGGGGAAAAATGAGATTGAATATTGCGAAGATACTCTGCTTGATGATCGTTTTTGCGTTTATGGCTTCACCGCTCATAACGGCGCAGGTTGAAGCAAAGGATTCGGATATCGAAGAGCTCAAATCCATGATGAAACAGATGCAGAAGACCATTGACAAACAGAACCAAAGGATTGAAGAACTTGAGAAAACAAAAGCTGCGCCTGCTCCCGTGATGGCTCAGCCGGCAAAGGGAGTGACGACAGCTCCTGCAGTAACAGGCTCTCCCACCACGGTTACCCCGCGCAGGGCTTTAAGCGACCAGCAGGAAGCGGCTCCGAGACTGGGGGACCTGATCCTCGATCCGAAGTACCAGGGCTTTATTCCTGTGCCCAATACAAATGTGCTGATCAAGTTCAACGCAAAACCGCGCGTGGACATGACGATCGACGATGAGAATGCGGGAGACGATAACCGTTTCATCACAGCAAGAATCCCGGTTGATGGAGATGCAAGAGAGGGTGGCGGTTCACGCTTTAATATCAATTCAAAAGGTTCTCAGTTCAGGATTGACGCACGTGCTCCGAAGGTGGACGGCAGCCCCCGCTTCTATTTCCAGAACGACTTCTATGCATCGGGAAGCAGTGATCTCAATCTCCGCATACAGCACATCTACGGACAGTTCTACAACATTATTGTCGGAAAGACCTACGGTGTCTTCGAAGACCCGGATGTCTGGCCCGATACAGTCGATTATGAGGGACCGAACTCCATGCTCTTCGTGCGGCGCGAGCTTATCCGGTACCAGCTTCCCATCAGTAAAGAGTGGCACCTGAACTTCGGCATCGAGAAACCGACTGTACAGATAGACAACGAAATAGATGCAGATATGGAGACCGTTAAGAAGTTTCCGGAGGTCGGCGTCAATGCGAGATGGGAGAGATCAGGCGTCGGTCATGTTCAGTTGAGTTCTCTTGTACGTGACATCCGCATGCGAAGCGACGTGGTCGGTGACGACAATGTTCTCGGCTGGGGCGTTAATGTCGGCGCGGGCCTCGATATCACCAAAAATGATTCTGTCCAGGCATTACTCGTATATGGAGAGGGCATCGGCGCTCTCGGTAATGACGCTGGTTTCGATAATACTGACGCGGCGTTCGACGAGGACGGCAATCTCGAAGCGCTTCCTTACTTCAGCGCGATGGCTGGTTTGACGCACCGGTGGTCAGACACGTGGCGCTCCACGGTAAGCTATGGATATGTCAATGTAGACAATGAAGAATCGCAGGATGGGAGAGCGTATCACGAGACCCATTATGCGAGCGGAAACTTAATCTGGCAGATGTACAAAAGGCTGAGCGTCGGCCTTGAAGGCCTCTATGGCGTCAGGAAAACAAAGGATGACACCGACGGCGATGTGTTCCGTCTTCAGCTGGGGCTTCTTTACTCGATCTTTGATTAAGATGTTGAGGAGTTCATACGTATGATGACATTGATTTAAGTAACGCCCCCAACCCCCTCTTAAGCTAAGAGGGGGCGAGGGGGAGTTATGTCATTACGATCTCTTACGTTTGAATTCAAAGTTACTAGAACCTATCTCAAAATAGGTTTCCTGTGTTTTTTGTCATTCCGGGCTTGACCCGGAATCCAGTGACTTTGCCGTTATAGTAGTTAAAAACAAAGAAAGATACATTAACAATTGAGCATAGTAAAGTCGCTGGATACCGGCTTTCGCCGGTATGACTTAATTTTGAGATAGGTGCCAAGAAGTTCATAAATAAAATTACATGAGATACACATACTGTCATTGTCCGGCTTGACCGGACAATCCAGTTCTTCCTGGATTCCCCGATCAAGTCGGGGAATGACGATTATGTTGTTTTACTTATGGTCTTATTAGAACCTATCTTAGAATAGGTAATTTCGCAAAGAAGCCGTCACCCTCGCGAAAGCGGGGGTCCATATTACGAGGATAAAGTGAGGGAAAGAGATGACGAATAATAACGTACCGGGTTCTTATGACATCACCCGCGTAACATTTGCAGTTCTGTTCATAGGCGCGCTTATCGCAGCGAGCTTCTGGGTATTCAAGCCTTTCCTCACCTCTTTTATCTGGGCCACCATTATTGTTATTGCCACCTGGCCGGTCTTCTGAAACTTCAGGGATGGCTCTGGAATAAACGCGGGCTTGCAGTGACAGCGATGACAGTACTATTACTTCTGGTATTGGTCGTGCCACTTACACTCGCAATAGTTGCCATTATAGACGGTGCAGATAAAATGTCAGCCTTGATAAAGTCCGTGGGGACTTTCACCGTTCCCCCGATGCCTGAATGGGTCGGAAAAATTCCTGTGGTCGGGGAGAAAATTGCAGAGCGCTGGCAGCAGATTGCTGCTCTTCCGCCTGATGAACTATCCGCAAGGATGACACCCTATGCAAAGAATGCCCTGGGATGGTTTTTGGCCAAAGCAGGCAGTTTCGGCATGATGATTCTGCAATTCCTGCTCACCGTGATCATCTCGGCTATTCTGTATGCAACCGGCGAGACAGCAGCGTCAGGCGTCAGGAGTTTTGCCCGCCGTCTGGCAGGAGCGAAAGGAGACGAGACCGCAGTGCTTGCAGGAATGTCAGTCAGAGGTGTCGCGCTTGGCGTTGTGCTCACGGCAATCATCCAATCGGTTTTGGCCGGAGTTGGACTGGCAATTACCGGTGTTCCAGCCGTGGCAATACTCACGGCAGTAATGTTCATGCTCTGTATCGCGCAGGTCGGTCCCGCGCTGGTGCTGATCCTTTCGATAGCCTGGCTGTTCTGGAAGGGCGACCCGTTCTGGGGGAGTGTTCTTATCGTATGGTCTGTTCCAGTCCTCGTCCTTGATAATATAATCAAGCCGGTTCTGATCAAGAAGGGTGCCGACCTGCCATTGCTGCTGATTTTTGCCGGTGTCATCGGAGGACTGCTTGCCTTTGGCATCATCGGGCTCTTCATCGGACCGGTTGTTCTGGCGGTGTCTCATGTCCTTTTGAAAGCATGGGTGTCAGGGGGTGTATCCGAAGAAGTATCGACTGACGTTACTTCAGGGGGCAAAGAAGATTGAGAGACAGGATCAGGATCATATCCTGCGCAATAATTGTTATAAGCATTATTGCGCCGGTCATTGGATTGGCTGGTGGCGAAGGATACGTTGCGTTCCGGACAGACCTCGGCTTTTTCGGCGGGGTACTGCACTTTCTCGGTACCCAGCCGTTTGTCCTGCTGTTCCTCGTCCTTGCGATTGGCACTGAACTCGGCCGGCTGAAGTTCGGTTTCATCAGCCTCGGCTCTACGGCCTCTACGCTCCTTGCGGGGATCGCAATAAGTCTCTGCGCGTATCTCATGTACGATATAAAGTACCAGGTACCGACACTGCTTACCACTATTTTTCTTAACCTGTTCATGTTTGCTGTAGGATTGAAGGTAGGTCCGCAGTTTTTCTCCGGCCTGCGGCTGGATGGCATTAAATTCATCATAATCGCTGTTCTTGTGGTTGGTCTTAATTTCGCTATCGTCTTCGGGGCAGGCAAGGCGCTTGGGCTGGGCCCTGGTTTCTCCACGGGGCTCATTGCCGGAAGCATGACCGATACGGCTGTAATCGGTGCTGCTACGGGTGCTGTCGAAAGCGGTACCTTTCGGCCGCCTGAAGGAGTGAACGCAGCGGATGTGGTCGGGCACGTTGCGGCGGGGTATGCAATCACCTATCTCTTTTCTCTGGTCGGCATGATACTGCTGGTCCGCAACATCTCCCGGTTGTCGGGAATCGATGCCAAAGCAGCAGCGCGGGCTGCTGAAGAGGGCTATGGCGGAGGACAGGACCAACTGCCGACTGTCGGCACCGAGCAGGCGTATTCAGTGTCGCTACGAATGCCGGTAAGCGTTCGGGCGTATAAGATCGAGCATGAAGATATCATAGGGCTCAGCGCGCGGGAGGCGTCGAAACGTTTCGATATCCCGATATTGCGTATACTCCGGGGCGACCGGATACTCGGCATCGCGGAAAATCCTGTCATAGAACGAGGCGATATTGTGACCGTGATAGCCGATAAGAACCGTCTTGTGCGGATCTGCAGTCTGCAGCCGGCGCTCACAGAGGTTGATGACGAGCGCGCCCTGCAGGTGGATATTGAGGTTGCCGATCTGGTGGTTACGCGGAGAGAGTATGTCGGAATGACTTTGGAAGAGGCTGCGACGCGTTTTCGCAGAAATCTGTTTCCCGAGGGTGAGGAGGTGGGCCGAATTTTTCATGTGCTGGCAGCCATACGAGCCGGAGAGTCCATTCCCATCTGGCCGGGCACGCGCATTGAACGCGGGGACATTGTCCGTGTCGTAGGTCCAAAGGACAGGATTGATCAGGCCGGAAAACTTCTGGGGGCTGCTGTTCGGTCTACAAGCGCCTCTGACATTCTGACAATGTCTTTGGGTCTTGCCATTGGTTATATCTTCGGTTTCCTGAGCGTCACTATTGCTGGTATCCCCATAAGTCTGGGCACTCCCGCAGGCGTTATGCTGGCAGGGATTGCCATAAGTACCCTGCGTTCTCATTACCCTCTCTTTGGTGGTCCTGTATCAGAGGGTGCACGAAGCCTTCTGCAGGATCTCGGACTTGACCTGTTCATCGCGGTCGTGGCATTGAACACAGCTGCAGGGGTGGCGAGCGCCTTCACCGGAGGCGGGGTGGCGTATCTGCTTGCGATTGGAATCATAGGCGGACTTGTTCCTCCGCTGGTGGCCTGGGTAGTGGGACTCAAGGTTCTCAAACTTAACCCTGCTGTGCTCATGGGTGCCCTCAGTGGAGCACGTTTTTCCACGCCCGCAATGCGGGCAGCGCAGGAAGAGTGCGGGAGCGCAGTCCCCGCAGTAGGGTATCCGGTGCCCTATGCCATTTCAGCAGTCCTTGTTCTGGTCGCAGGGTATATTGCGCTTTTTTTGTAAAGGGTATAAACATTATCAGCTTAAAAAAATCTGTCCAGAAATCGATATTTAAATAATCTGTCATTCCCCGACTTGATCGGGGAATCCAGAACCTAAAAGGCCGAAAAAACCTGGATTCCCGCCTGCGCGGGAATGACGACAGGAAAACGATCAGGGAAAATTTATTTTGAAATAGGTTCTAGTAATTATGATAGACATTTCAGGCGAAATAATAGCAAAAAATTTTACGTTACCCGTCATCTTCGATCTCGTGGCTGTCTTCGTCTTCGGGATTACCGGAGCATTGGCTGCCGTGTACCGGGGATATGATTTTATCGGTTTATTCGCGCTGGCTTTTGTGACGGGTTTAGGAGGCGGACTCATCCGCGACAGTGTGTTCATTCAGCATGGTCCGCCTGCAGTTGCAACCGACTGGCGCTATTTTGGCGCCATTCTGCTGTCGGGAATTATTGGATTGATGTTCCATAAGAAAAAAAAGCATATGGGAAAAATCATCGCGTTTTTCGATGCGATCGGGCTCGGCACCTATGCGGTCGTCGGCGTGCAAAAGGCATTGGCAGCAAGCCTGAGCATCCCTGCTGCAATTATGGTTGGTATCATCAATGCGGCAGGCGGCGGTCTTCTGCGTGATGTTTTAGTTAGGGAAGAACCGCTGATGTTCAAGCCGGGACAATTATATGTGCTCGTTGCATTCGCCGGTTGCGTGCTCTTTATTCTCCTTGCACTGTATTCCGGAATTCAGGCAGAGTTTGCGGCGCTTATCACAATCGCCTTTACTTTTATTCTGCGTGTGCTGGCCATTAAGTATAACTGGTCAACAAAGCCGTTATACCGCTCGGAAGGAGAGGAATAGCAAAAGGCCGATGAGATCGGATGCACACATGATGCTGTATTATTACCCCGGCAATTATAGTTGTCATCCTGAACCCTTCGCTTTGTCATTCTGAGCACAGCGAAGAATCTTGTCGTTACGCGCAGTACAGGCTCCGTGAAGGATCTCGTAACAGCATGAAGAAGCGAGATTCTTCGTCCGCCGGTGCGGACTCAGAATGACACATTGCAGGGTTTAGTTGCCGTGCTAATAATATCCTGATGATGGTATAATTTTACGGAAAATCCGCTGGCAAAACAGAGCAGAGCTTTGAATGGAATATAGAGAGAAAATATATGGTAAGGAGCGAATTATGAAACGGGGAAGATTATCAGGCGTGTTGTTTTGTGCGGAGGACTTAATGCAAACGTGCCTTTTCATTCTCTTTTGCGTGGCGATGGTGAATACGTTTGCCTGCGAAAAGAAAAAAACAGAAGCTCCGGCGCCGCCTGTTGTTGAGGTGGTGACGGTTGATCAGAAGGATGTCCCGATCTACAAGGAGTGGGTAGGCTCACTGGATGGTTTCGTCAACGCCGTTATTCGCGCCCAGGTGTCCGGGTACCTGATAAAGCAGAACTACCGTGAAGGGGACCTGGTCAAAAAGGGACAGGTGCTTTTTGAGATTGACCCGCGCACCTTCCAGGCCGCCCTTGATCAGGCAAAGGTCAGCTGCGGTTCAGACAGGCAAGCTGGGATACCGCAAAGGCAAATCTTAAACGCATCAAGCCCCTCGCAGAAAAGAACGCCGTGAGCCAGAAAGACCTGGATGACGCAATCGGCAAAGAGCAGGCCACTCATGCCTCTGTTATAGCAGCCAAGGCTGCTGTTGATAAGGCTGAGCTTGATCTTGGCTTCACCAAAATCACCTCTCCTGTGGACGGCATTGCAGGCATCGCCAAGGCACAGCTCGGCAACCTGGTCGGCCCGTCCTCAGAGACCGAATTGACATCCGTCTCCGCGGTGAACCCGATCAGGGCCTACATCAATGTCAGTGAGCAGGAATATCTCTCTGTTGACGCCTCCGGAAAAAATGCTGCGGATATTCCTCTTGAGCTGATCCTGGCCGACGGCAGCATCTATCCTCATAAAGGGAAGCTGGTCCTGGCTGACCGGCAGATCGACCCGACCACGGGCACCCTCAGAGTGGGATCGATTTTCGCGAATCCCGGCAACCGGCTCCGCCCCGGCGGTTACGGCCTGGTGCGGGCGGTCATGTCGGTCAAGAAAGGGGCGTTGCTGATACCCCAGCGATCGGTGACCGATATGCAGGGTAAAAACCTGGTGGCGGTGGTCGGTTCCGACAACAAGGTCAGCATTCGCCCGGTGAAAGTAGCGGAGCGAATCGGCTCGGAATGGATCATCTCGGAAGGGCTGAAGGCGGGAGAAACAGTGGTGGTCGAGGGGACACAGAAGGTTAAGCCGGACATGGTGGTCAACCCGCGGCCGTTTGATCCTGATTCAGCTGCCAAAGCAGCGGCGCCGGCACAGGGGGCAGCAGCCAAACCAGAGGCGAAACCGGCCGCGCCGGCACCAGCAGAGAAGAGGTAGCCAACCATGTCAAAATTCTTTATTAATCGGCCCATTGTGGCCATGGTTATCTCGATTTTCATGGTCATCCTCGGCGGTGTGGCCATGTCGGGACTACCCATCGCCCAGTTTCCCAATATCGTTCCGCCGGCAATACAGGTAAATGCCGTCTACACCGGCGCCGACGCCGTTACCGTGGAGCAGTCGGTGGCCACCCCCATCGAACAGCAGATGTCCGGCGTTGACAACCTGGACTACATGTACTCCGTCAATGCCAACGACGGTTCCATGACTCTCTACAACTACTTCGAACTGGGTACCGACGCCAACACCGACCAGATCCTCGCCCAGATGCGCCAGAACCAGGCGTCATCGCAGCTGCCGGCCGATGTCAACAACTACGGTGTCACCGTGGCGAAGTCGACCTCGGCGCCGTACCTCATGTTCGCGCTCTCCTCACCCAACGGCACCTACGATAACGTCTTCCTGACCAACTACTCCTACATCAACATCAACGACCAGATGACCCGCATCAAGGGGATCGCCAGCGTCTCGGTCTTCGGTGCCGGCCAGTACGCCATGCGGATCTGGGTCCGACCGGACCAGCTGGCCAAGCTGAACATCACCATCCCGGAGATCATGAACGCGGTCAAGGCCCAGAATACCGTCAACCCGGCCGGACAGGTCGGAAGCCAGCCGGTGCCGAAAGGGCAGGAGTTCACCTACACCGTGCGCGCCCAGGGTCGCCTGCAGAGCGAGGCGGAGTTCGGTAACATCGTCCTGCGTGCCAATCCGGACGGTTCCATTGTTCGGTTGAAGGACGTGGCCCGTATCGAACTTGGGGCACAGAACTACAAGCAGGAAGGCCGCCTTAACGGCAAGCCCTGCGCTCTGGTCGCCCTCTATCAGATGCCGGGAACCAACGCCCTTGAATCGGCCAACGGCGCCAAGAAACTGATGGCGGAGTTGAGAAAGAGCTTCCCGCCTGACCTTGAGTACACGGTGGCGCTGGATACCACCCTGGCGGTCACCGAGGGGATTGCAGAGATCAAGCAGACCTTCTTCGAGGCGCTGCTCCTCGTCATCCTGGTCGTCTTCATCTTTCTCCAGGGATGGCGGGCCACCCTCATCCCGCTCCTGGCGGTGCCGGTGTCCCTGGTGGGAACCTTCGCGCTCTTCCCCATGCTCGGCTTCTCCATCAACACCCTCTCCCTCTTCGGGATGGTGCTTGCCATCGGCCTGGTTGTCGATGACGCCATTGTCGTCGTCGAAGCGGTCGAGCACCATATTGAACATGGACTGTCCCCCAAAGATGCGACCCTTAAGGCCATGGAGGAGGTCTCCGGTCCGGTCATCGCCATCGCCATCATCCTGGCGGCGGTCTTCGTCCCGACCGCCTTCATCCCTGGCATCACCGGCCAGCTCTACCAGCAGTTCGCCGTGACCATTGCCGTCTCGGTCATCATCTCGGCTTTTAACGCCCTTACCCTTTCCCCAGCCCTCTGCGCACTGCTCCTTAAACCGAAAAGTCAAGGGAACCGGCCCGCTGCAGAAATTCTACGACTGGTTCAACCGGATCTTTGGCCGGGCCACCGACGGCTATGTAGGGATTTGCTCTGTTGCCATCAGAAAAAGCAAGATCAGTCTGCTCCTGCTGCTTGGGGTGGCCCTCCTTGCCGGGGTTGCGGGCAAGAGCATTCCTACCGGTTTCCTCCCGGATGAGGACCAAGGGTTTATCTTCGCCAATATCCAGCTCCCTAACTCGGCTTCGCTGCAGCGGACCAGTGAAGTGGCTCGTCAGGCCGAAGAGATAATCATGAAGACCCCGGGTATCCAGTACTGCTCGACGATTATCGGCTACAGCCTGCTGAGCCAGGTCAGAACACCTACAGCGCCTTTTTCTTCATCTCCCTGAAAGAGTGGAGAAGCGCAAGGATCCGGAAGAGCAGTACGAGGCGATCAAGGCATCCCTGTCGAAAAAAATGGCCGGAATCCCGGGAGCAATTGGTTTCGCCGTTCCCGCCGCCCGCCATCATGGGGGTCGGCACCTCAGGCGGGGCGACCTTCATCCTGCAGGACAGGGCCGGAAAGGATGTCGCTTTCCTGGCTGAGAAACACGCAGAAATTCATCGAGGCGGCCAGGAAAAGGCCTGAACTGGCCCGGGTAACTACCACCTTCCTCCCCAGCGTGCCGCAGCTCTTTGTGGACGTGGACCGGGACAAGGTGCTGAAGCAGGGGGTTGAAATCAGCGACGTCTACAAGGTTCTGCAAAGCTTCATGGGGAGCGGTTTCATCAACTACTTCAATAAGTTCGGCCGCCAGTGGCAGACTTATGTCCAGGCTGAAGGAGACTACCGGACCAATATCGAGAATATCGGCCAATTCTATGTGCGCAACAAAGACGGGCAATCGGTGCCCCTCTCGGCGCTGACTTCGATTCGCAACATAACCGGCCCGGAATTCACCATGCGCTTCAACCTCTACCGCTCGGCTCAGATCAACGCTACCGCAGCTCCCGGCTTCAGTTCGGCCCAGGCGATGAAGGCGCTGGAGGAGGCCTTTGCCCAGACCATGCCGCGGGAGATGGGGTATGACTACAGCGGCATGTCGTTCCAGGAGAGGAAGGCCCAGAAGGGTGTTTCGCCAATGGTAATCTTTGCCTTCTCGTTCCTCTGCGTATTCCTGATCCTGGCGGCACAGTACGAGAGCTGGTCACTGCCGTTCTCGGTCCTGCTGGGGACGCCCGTTGCCGTAGCCGGAGCCTTTGCCGGCTTGCTCTTCCGGAAATTCGAGAACAATATTTATGCCCAGATCGGTCTGGTTATGCTGATCGGTCTGGCTGCCAAGAACGCCATCCTCATCGTCGAATTCGCCAAGATGGAGTATGAGAAGGGCAGACCTCTCATGGAGGCCACCCTGGAGGGAGCCAAACTGCGCTTGCGGCCGATACTGATGACCTCCTTCGCCTTCATTCTCGGCTGCGTGCCGCTGGCCATCGCCAGCGGGGCCGGTTCAATCTCCCGTCAGGTCATGGGTTACACCGTCATCTTTGGGATGCTGGCCGCCTCGTTCATCGCCATCTTCCTGATTCCGGTGACCTATTATGTGGTGGAGAAGCTCACCCACAAGGGTGATACCGGGGTCCAGCCACCCTCTGGCGGACTGGCTGAAGGCCATGGGGCACCACCGACCGGACATGACGGGACAAAGGAGGGAGAAAGCCATGCGTAAGATGAGCTATCAAAAAATCTCCCCTAACCCCTCTTTTTCAAAGAGGGGCAGAGAAAGAGATACCCCCCTTTGTGAAAGGGGGGCAAGGGGGGATTTGATCAAAGGAATTATTCTCATCTGCACTCTCAATATGTTGATTCTCCTTTCCGGCTGCATGGTCGGCCCGAATTACCAGCGGCCGGGAGTCGATACGCCTGAGGCATGGCGGTTTCAGGAGAAGGAAGTGAAGGAAGTCGTGAATACGCAGTGGTGGGGGCAGTTCAATGACCCTGTTTTGAATGAGCTTATCACTATTTCATTGCAGGAAAACAAGGATGTAAAGATTGCCGCTGCCGTGATAGAAGAATTCATGGGGAGATACGGTGTGGTCCGGGCGCCGCTGTTTCCGCAGATAGGCGCTGGAGCCCTTGCCGGCAGAGACCGTGCAACTGAGGAGGGGCCTGCACCCGTATCATCCGGAGTCGAAAACCCGGCGAATAATTACCAGCTCTTTCTTAATGCGAGCTGGGAGATCGACTTATGGGGAAAAATACGCCGCGCAACTGAAGCGGCAAGGGCGGACCTCCTGAGCACTGAGGAAGCAAAGCGATCAGTAATCCTTTCTCTCGTCTCTTCGGTGGCGGGCGCTTACATTAATCTTCGCGATCTTGATAAGCAGCTGGAAATCGCAAAACAGACGGCAAAAGCGCGCGAAGACTCCTACAATCTCTTCAAGCTTCGGTTCGAAGGCGGTGTGATCTCGGAGCTCGAACTCAAGCAGGTGAAGTCCGAATATGAAGCAGCGCTGGCTGCCATTCCGGTGATTGAAAAGACGATCACACAGCAGGAGAATGCCTTGTCGTTTCTCCTTGGCCGCAATCCCGGGGCCATTCAACGCGGAAAGACGGTGGATGAACTTGTTCTTCCGGCCATCCCTGCAGGACTTCCTTCCGATTTTCTTGTAAACCGCCCTGACATTCGTCAGGCTGAACAGGATCTCATCTCGGCAAATGCGCAAATCGGCGTAGCGCGTGCCCAGTATTATCCCTCGATCTCGCTGACCGGTCTCTTCGGATGGGCAAGCACAGACCTTTCAGATCTCTTCAGCGGGCCTGCAAAAACATGGAGCTGGGCTATACCTGTTGCAGCCCCTATCTTTACAGGTGGGGCCATTTCAGGGCAGGTTAGGGCAGCAGAGGCTTTCCAGCAGCAGTCCCTTGTCCGTTACCAGCAGGTTATCCAGAATGCATTTCGGGAGACTGAAGACAGTCTTGTCGACCAGAGAAAGACAAAGGAGCAGCTTCAGACACTCCAACAGCAGGTAGGCTCTCTCACGGATTACGCACGCATTGCGAGATTGCGCTACGACAACGGGTACACTAGTTACATAGAAGTGCTGGATGCGGAGCGGAGTTTGTTTAATGCAGAACTTACTTACGCCCAGACCCAGGGGGTTCTCTTCCAGGCGATGATCAATCTCTATAAGGCGATGGGCGGCGGCTGGATCACGGATGCCGAACAATTGACCGTTCAGCAGATAAAAATGTTATAACAGTCACAAAATATGAAAGTGATTGTTAATCCTCCTACCTCCCTTGCTAAAGAGAAATACGGCAAAGAGGGGGTAGACAATAAGATCAATGAAACCTTTAAAAAAACTATGGGGTGTACAACAATGTCTGAAACTATTCCTATTGCTTCTATGATCTTTTTTTCATGTGCCGCCTCACCCTCGCGGTCCAGAACAGTGATGACCGATACATGGAAAGATAAGGAGTATCAGGGAAAACCGCAGAAGATTATGCTGATCATGGTGGCCAAAAGTCCGGACACGAGAGAATTGTTCGAAAACCGGTTTGCCGGGGAACTTCAGGGCCGCGGGAATGACGCCTTCCAGAGCTATACCGTTGTTCCCTTCGAGCAGCTGCGCGATAAGGAAGTGGTGAAAGCGAAGATACGAGCTCGGGTGCTGATACTGTTCTCATATCAAGGCTGGTCGACACCAAGACGATAGAGTCCTATAGGCCAGGATTGATCACTGTTATTCCTGTTGTGCCTGATTACTATTACGGTTGGTGGGGCTATTACAACGTTGTCTTTGCCGACTACGGGTATACAGGTGACTTGACTGTTGCATACATAGAGACGAACCTCTACGATGTGAAGACCGAGAAGCTGATCTGGTCCGGCCATTCGAAGACCGAGAAGTCCTATGGCGAACAGGAATTGATCACTGCATTCATAGAGCGCATCACCAAGAAGCTGTCATCAGCCGGGCTTATTAAATAACGGGTGTAGACCTATTCCAAAGCGAGGCATGGTTCGACAGGCTCACCATGACATCTGTCATCCTGAGCTTGTCGAAGGATTATACGAGGGATCAAGAGGAAGATTTTCAGACTATGATACTAGGACCTATCTAAAATAGGTTTTCTGTGTTTATTGTCATTCCGGGCTTGACCCGGAATCCAGTGATTCTGCCGTTGTAGTATGTAAAAACAGAAGGATACATTATCAATTGAGCATATTAAAGTCGCTGGATCCGGCTTTCGCCGGCATGACTTAATTTTGAGATAGGTTTTATTTAATAATGGAACTTTTAACATATGAGTGAAGACCATAAAACACACTATGTCCGGCCGGTTTCGGGGATGCGCGCAAGCATCACTTTTTTCCGCCATGTATTCAGCATAATAAAGTTTATCTGGCCAATTTTTTCGAGCCTTCTCATTCTGATTATGGGATTGGGATCGTGATCGGCATAAGAGAAGGATGGACCATCGGAGACTCCCTGTATTTTTCATTTATCACAGGCTTTACGATCGGCTATGGCGATATTACTCCGCATTATCCTCTGACGAAAGTGCTCGCCGTTCTTCTGGCAGCAGTCGGATTTCTTTTTACAGGGATTCTGGTTGCCATTGCCGTTGAAGCCTTGCGCTATACCATAACCGGCAAGTCACCATTAGATAAATTTAGGAAATAGGGAGATGCATTTGGCGAACTTCTTCAAGCCTTCTCTCAATTGGCTGCTGATTTTCATTCCGCTCGCACTGGCACTGGAACACTTCTCACCTGACAAGCCGGTCCTTATCTTTCTTGCCGCGGCTTGTGCGATTGTTCCGGTTGCAAGCCTTATTGTGCGGGCTACCGAACAGATTGCAGTCCGCACCGGTGATGCTATCGGCGGACTGCTCAACGCGACCTTTGGGAATGCCCCTGAGCTGATCATCGCGTTTGTGGCCCTCAGGTCGGGTTTCATGGACATGGTGCGTGCCTCCATCGTTGGCGCCATCCTCGCCAACCTGCTTCTGGGGCTGGGGTTGGCCTTTTTCCTTGGAGGACTTCGTCACCACATCCAGGAGTTCAACCCCCGTGCAGCAGGGATGCAGGCGAGCATGATGATGATTGCGGTGATCAGCATGCTGGTGCCGGGAAGCTATCATATTATGCTGACGGAGCAGACCATTCGCTACGAGCAGCACCTGAATGTCGGAATTGCAATCGTCCTTCTCATAAGCTATGCGCTGAGTCTTTTTTTTATGATAAAGACGCATCCCGACCTGTTCGCCAGTGAGCAGCATGATGATTCTGCAAATGAGCATCATTGGAGCGTCGGAAAGGCAGTAGGCCTACTGGTCGCCTCATCGGTCGTGGCCGCGTGGATGAGCGAAATCCTCGTCGGAGCAGTGGAGGGCGCATCAGAGGATCTCGGCGTATCAAAAGTCTTTATCGGTCTTGTCGTTTTGGCGGTTGTCGGAGGCGCTGCAGAATTGGGATCTGCGGTGATGATGGGACGTAAAAACCGCATGGACCTTGCAATGGGGATCGCCCTCGGCAGCAGCGTACAGATCGCCCTTTTTGTGGCGCCGCTGCTGGTATTGCTCAGTCTTTTTGCGGCCCCTGCACCATTTATTCTCGCGTTCACCCGGGGAGAAATTATCCTTGTGTTTATGGCCCTTCTGATCACCACATTCGTGACGAGCGGGGGAAAGACCAACTGGTATAAAGGTGTACAACTCCTGACCATCTATCTCATCTTTGCTCTTCTGTTTTACCTTCTTCCTGGAAAGTAAGATATGGACCATCCGGCGATAATCCTGATTCTCGGGGCTGTACTGATCTTCTGCTACGGTCTCGTGTCCCGCCTTGCGGAGCGCTCCCCTGTCACTGCGCCAATGGTCTTCGTTGCCATAGGGATACTCGCAAGCCCGATGGGGCTGGATATCCTGTCCGTAAAAATCGATGCGGGTGTGGTACAAATCATTGCGAGTGTAACGCTCGTTCTCGTCCTGTTTGTAGACGCCTCCACCATATCAGTTCCTGACCTGATCCGCGAACGCCGTCTGCCGATGCGTCTTCTCCTTATCGGACTGCCTCTCACCATGCTGTTTGGATCGATTGCGGGATTTCTGATCTTTCAGGATATGGCGTTTTGGGTGGTCCTTCTCATGGCCCTCATCCTGTCCCCGACTGATGCGGCGCTCGGGCAGGCTGTGGTGACAAACCCGGCGATACCTGAAAGGATACGGAGGGCGATCAATGTGGAGAGCGGGCTGAACGATGGCATGGCATTGCCTCCGATACTCGTATGCATTGCGGCATTAGCTGAAGCCGGCACCGGGGATAGGGGAACCAATTACTGGATAAACTTCACGCTGAAACAATTGATACTGGGGCCAATCGCAGGCGTCTTCGTGGGCTGGTTGGGCGGGCTGCTGGTTGATAAGGCTTCCCGGGCGGGATGGATGAACGAAACCTACCAGAGGATGTCGTCAGCCTCATTGGCGGTTATTGCCTATGCCGCTGCTGAGTCAATGCACGGGAACGGTTTTATGGCGGCTTTTTTCAGCGGCCTTGCATTGGGCACCCGCACTCCTTCTGTACGCGAGCGTATCCATGAGTTTGCAGAGGCTGAAGGACAGCAGCTCGCGCTGTTTATTTTCCTGATGCTCGGTCTTATCATGATCCCGCTAACCATACAGTACTGGGATGTCCGTGCCTGGATATACGCCATCCTGAGTCTGACAGTGCTCAGGATGCTCCCCGTTGCCCTGAGCCTCATGGGCGCCAAATTAGACTGGGCCTCTGTCAGTTTTATCGGGTGGTTTGGTCCGCGCGGGATCGCTTCCATCCTGTATCTGCTCATCGTCGTCGGACGCATTGGGAAAACCGGGTACGAATACATGCTTTCCGTCATCGCCCTTACAGTGCTTCTCAGTGTTTTTCTCCACGGCATCTCAGCTGTACCGCTTGCGCATCTATACGGCAGATATGCGGCAAAACATGGAATGATGAATGAAGAAACTACGAAACAGTGAATAGTGTCATTCAGAGTTCTTCGCTGTCATTCTGAGCGCAGCGAAGAATCTCGTCGTTTGTCTCAGGATACACTCTTTGATGAATCTCAGATGTCAATGTACTTGAACAGCCGAGATTCTTCGGCTTTGGCCTCAGAATGACATTGCGATACAGCCCCTTTTATCGGGGAATTACTATTCTAAGGAGGAATAAGAATGAGCAATCAATTGAGCCCCGACGAAAACGACGTGAAGGCTGTAATGGAGCCCCATGGTGTATTGCCTGACGGACCGATGTTTGACGAGGCGATGAAGGTCGTAGCGCTTTATTCTGACCGGATTCAGGAACTTCTCTCAAAATATTCAGATCCTGTGATCAAACAGAAAGCCCTCCTGGCCATTATCGAAGAGGGTCTCATGCAGGAGGGCTTCATCCCGAACACTCACGAGCGAAAGTTCGAATTGCCGGGGGAGAAAGCAGGGGGATAATCCATTCCGCGTCCTCTGCGTCTGCGGGTAGCCGCATGCATATTGAACCAACGTGTAATTGACAGAAAGAGTAAGCCTTATTACTATAAGTCGTTCACGAATAAACTTTACGCAAGGAGGAGATGTATGAGAAAAAGTACAGCAGTCAGCATAGCGCTGGGTCTGATGATCGTTCTGCTCGCGATAGTCGCAACAATGAAAGATGTTTCGGCGCAGTCCTTGTCATCTTCCCTCGGGGTTGTAGCATACCCCTCGAAGGGACAGCCTGCAGAGCAACAGAACAAAGATGAAGGGGAATGTTTTGCGTGGGCGAAGCAACAGACCGGCATTGACCCCGTTGCAGTGGCGAGTGCTCCTGCTCAGCAGTCAGGACCGGCAGCAGGTGGAGGTGAGAGGCTGCGTGGCGCTGCCCGTGGTGCAGCGGGAGGTGCTGCAATCGGTGCCATCGCCGATGATGAAGCCGGGAAAGGAGCAGGCGTAGGGGCCGTGGTAGGCACCATGTCCGGCGGCAGAAAGGCAAGGAAGAACAAGGAGGCTCAGCAGCAGCAGGCTGAGCAGGCAAAAGCAGGAACGCTTGATAAATTCAACAAGGCCTTCAGCGTATGTATGGAGGGCCGGGGCTATGCAGTTAAATAGGGAGGGTATATAACATGAAAGCACTTATAAGCCTGCTATTATTTTGTTTATTCGTGACGGTTTCTCCGGCTTCTGCTGAAGACGTCTTTGACGGTACAAAGCCGCTTCTGTGTTCAAGCATAGAGGCCCTCGATTGTGATCCGGGGGTGGAATGTGAACGGGGTATCCCTGAGATCATGGGGGCACCGCAATTCTTACGCATCGATTTTGCGAAAAAAGAAATTACAGGCCCAAAAAGAACAACGTCAATCCACATGATGAAGAAGGATGACGACCAGATCATTCTTCAGGGCTACGAGATAGGGATGGGCTGGACCCTCGCCATTGACCGTGGAACAGGCAACATGAGAATAAGCTTTGCCGGAGGGGATTCTTCTTTTATCATCTTCGGAGCCTGTACGACGAATCCCTAACACGATTCAGGAGCAAAGAATTTTTGTGAGGGGATGAAGTTCGAGATCTTGGCGTGGTTGGCTAACAATAAGAGAGACAGGCTACTTGGTCACGTATTCGAAAAGTAGCCTGCCCTTTTTCTACTGTACGGAGCATGTCTTACTGGATTTCGAATCCTTTGGGCAGATTCCAGCCTCTGGTAACGAGAATGCCACGCAAAATATCCGGACGGTCTGTGATGAATCCCGTCAACCCCCCAATCGATCAATTTTTCAATCTGCGCATAGTTGAATTCCGTGCCTTCTTTTTCAGGCCAACCCCAGACGACAACCTTGAGCCCGAGCCGGTGGGCTTCATCAAGATCGCTCTTGGTCAGGTCCATTTCAAACGGTTCCCAGCAGCAGCCGCCAAGATGCTTGACCATTTTCGGCAGGGAATAGCCATAATCTTTGGGCAGTAGGCCGGCAGTCCAGGTTCCTTTTTCCGTGTCATCCATCACTTCCGTGGTATGATCGGAAAGATAAGCGGTCTTGATATTTTTATCCAGCTTGTTCAACTCGATAAGACAGCGCCAGTCAAAAGCATGGATTTCGGTGCGATCGCCGATGTCCTCTTCCGTTATCAATTGATGCAAGGCCTGTGCAAACTCTTTTGGCGAAGCAGTCAGTTCCGGTTGGGTAGGATCGTTTTTGATCTCTATTTGGAAACCGACTTTGTCGCCGGCTATTTTTTTTACGAATCGAACAATCTCCCTAAGGGTTGGGATAGGCGTATGGTCAACCGGTCGTTGATGGGGAAAATACGAACCGTATTGCGTCCCGGGTTTCAGTCTGCCCACATCATATTTCCGGAGCTCCTGCAGCGTTAAACTCTTGACCGGGATCCGGTCCGTGATCCATCTGCCCGTTTTGGTCCCGGGTCAAATCAGGATTTAAGGTCAGATCGTGTGTGATAACCAGCACACCGTCTTTGGTCATGCCGATATCCATGTCGACGTAATCCACTCCCAGACGGAGGGCGGCGGCATAAGCAGGCAGGGTCTGTTCGGGCATCAAACCTCTACCGGCCCGATGCGCGTAGATTTGTATTCTACCGCTTCCGGGAATGCCGTTGTATTTCACCACATCGTTTGCCTGAGCGGTGGGCGGTATTATAAGCAAAGCTAAACATAGCAAACAACAAACTCGCATATGCATGGATGCAATCCTCAGTTTTTTCACGGTTATGTTATCCATCACCCTGAACCGGGATGACAGAATGAGGCTATTTACCTGCCGGGTGAGAACAGAAGTCAGAAGAGGAGCATTGGCGATGCTCCCCTTCCGACAGCGGTTTTACACTACTTTTCCATGATGAGGATATCAACTCTCCTGTTTTCAGCCCTTCCTTCATCAGTCTTGTTATCTGCCAAAGGTCTTAATTCACCATACCCGGCGGTCGATATGTTCGCCCTCTGTGCAGCACCTTTTTGAACAAGATAGTTCTGTACAGCTCCTGCTCTTTCTTCCGATAATATCTGGTTGTACTGCTCGGTCCCCATGCTATCGGTGTGTCCTTCGATTTTCACATTTGTGTTCGGATATTTCCTGACAAAATCGACGGCCCTCTTCAGGTCAGCTTCATCGGCGTCTCTGATGACAGCTTTATCAAAGTCGAAGTTTATCCGAAGGGTCATTTTATCCAGGACTTTCGGAGGCGGAGGCGCCGTAACTGTTACCGTTGCTGACGCTGTCTGTGTGCCACCCACTCCGCTGCACTCACCGGTATAGGTAGTGGTGCTTGTCGGATTCACTGTTTTTGTGGCGCCTGTGACGGGAGCATCCTGTCCTTCCAGCTTTGCAGACCTGACTGTTCCCGATGTGACAAAGGTAAGTGTAGACGATTGCCCCTTCTGGATCTCCGCCGGTGAAGCGGTTAAGGTACAGGCAGCCCTCTGAGGACAGAGTGCCTTTGCCATTGCGGTTGCTTTTTTGGCCATCTCAATTGCTTCCTGAGTCCTGCATGCCCTGTAAGTCCGATATGCGTCTTCCATCAGATTTTTTGCAGCCAGAAAATCATCAGGACATTCCTTGTCCTTGCCGGCCTTCTGCGCATCTTCGACAGCCTGTTCCGCTTCCGGCAATTCATAAGGATAGTACATAACGCCATCTCTTGGCGCGTATACTCTGCCACCGCACCCAACGAGAAAAGTCAGGGTGAGCAATGCCACGATTGTTAACAGGAATATTCTTTTGCTTGAATTCATGCGATAATCTCCCTCCTTGTATTATTGCTATACTTCAGAGACACTATACTGAAAATGAACGAAAAATCCTCACCTCCTTTCCCTCTTCATCAATTGTAGGCATATTTTTTCTATTATGCAAGATCCGACAACTCACTTCTCTCCTACGGGTATAATTGTACGCATACCCTTGCGTTTGTGTAACATCCCTTATAGACTGATAGTATGCTCTGGCACCGGCAATCGATAGATACTGTACTGAAGGACGTCGACACTTCTCTCTCCGGACTTTCGGCTGAAGAAGTTCGCATACGGCTGGAAAAACACGGCCCCAATGTTTTAAAGGAAAAAGAAAAAAAGACCCTCTTCATGATGTTCCTCGACCAGTTCCGGGACTTCATGATCCTTGTGCTCATGGCCGCCGCAGCCATATCCGGCATCGTCGGTGAACTTTCCGATACCATCCCCATCATAGTGATCGTCATACTCAATGCCGTCATTGGATTTGTTCAGGAGTACAGGGCTGAAAAGGCTATGGAAGCGCTGAAAGCGATGGCGGCACACTTTGCTACAGTGATAAGAGGGGGCGTCCAGCAGGAAATACACGCCTCTGAACTCGTGCCGGGCGATATTGTCGTTCTCGATGCAGGGAAGATCATGCCTGCTGATTTGCGTCTTGTTGAGACGGCCCAACTGAAAGCCGCCGAGGCTGCGTTGACAGGAGAGTCTGTTCCAGTCGACAAGCACCCGAATGTTCTTGAAGATGAGAATGTTCCCATCGGCGACAGAAAAAATATGGCATTTAAGGGAACGGTAGTGTCATACGGCAGGGGAAAGGGGATCGTCATAGCCACAGGCATGAATACCGAACTGGGCAGGATCGCGACGATGCTCCAGGAAGAAGAAGAGGTGAAAACGCCACTGCAGAAAAGACTCGCGGTCTTCGGCCAAAAACTTACTGTTGCCGTTTTCGTGATCTGTGCCTTTATTTTCGGTATAGGACTTCTCAGGGGTGAAGCCCCGCTTGTCATGCTCCTTACCGCAATCTCATTGGCTGTGGCTGCGATACCCGAGGCTCTGCCCGCAGTAATAACCATTTCTCTCGCGCTCGGGGCGAAGAAGATGGTGAGGCAGAACGCCCTCATACGGAAATTGCCTGCAGTCGAAACGCTCGGCTCCGTTACCTATATATGTTCTGATAAAACCGGCACTCTCACCGAGAACAAGATGACGGTTGAGGAAATGTATTTGGACGGAGAGATAGTGAAGAGTGAAAAGTTGAAAGTTAAAAGTGAAGAAATTCAAAAACTTTCAACTTTTTTCATAGCTCTTGCTGTCAGCAATGACGCGGAAGCGGACAAGGAAGGAAAGCTGATCGGCGATCCGACCGAAACCGCTCTTTACGCGGTGGCAAAGGATGCCGGGTTTTCCAAAGACGTTTTGATCGAAGCGTATCCGAGGGTCGCCGAAATCCCCTTTGATTCAGAACGCAAATGCATGACGACGATCCATCAAACGACAAGGGGCCAAGGGGCCAAGGAGTCGAGTCAAATAAAATCTCTTGAATCCTTGACTCCTGGAATCCTCGAACCCTCTCAGTTCGTTTCTTTTACCAAGGGAGCTGTTGACGTGCTTGTTCACAAGACGGATAAGATACTCACGTCTCAGGGCATGATTGATATTGATGTGCAGGAAATATTGCGTATCAACGACACAATGGCGGCTGAAGGCCTTAGGGTTCTTGGAGTTGCAATGAGAGTATGGGAATCAATGCCGAAGGATATTGTTCCCGAGCATTTGGAGACAGATCTTATTATGTTGGGGCTTATCGGCATGATGGACCCGCCGCGCACGGAGGCCCAGGAGGCTGTTGCATCCTGCAGGGCTGCCGGGATAAAACCGGTTATGATCACCGGCGACCATCCCATTACGGCAAAAGCGATAGCCGGAAGGCTTGGCATTCTCGAAAGCGATTCAGTGTCTATAATCACCGGCAGGGAGCTTGAAGATCTTTCTCTCGTAGAATTCGAGGAAAGGGTCGAGCATATCCGTGTGTATGCGCGGGTTGCCCCTGAACAGAAGCTGAAGATCATCAAGGCATTGCAGGATAAGGGGCAGTTTGTTGCGATGACGGGTGACGGAGTGAACGATGCGCCTGCGTTGAAAAGAGCTGATATCGGTGTAGCAATGGGGATAACCGGAACTGATGTCGCAAAAGAGGCTGCGCATATGATACTCCTTGACGATAATTTTGCAACGATCGTGAAGGCCGTCAAGGAGGGAAGAAGAATATTTGACAATGTCCGAAAATTCATACGGTACACCATGACGAGCAACTCCGGGGAGATATGGACGATAGTACTGGCGCCTTTTTTCGGCCTTCCCATTCCATTGCTGCCTATTCATATTTTATGGATAAATCTCGTCACGGACGGACTACCCGGACTCGCGCTGGCTGCAGAGCCTGCTGAAAAGAATATTATGCAGAGACCGCCGAGGCACCCGCAGGAAAATATTTTCACGGGCATGTGGGTCCAGATCATATGGGTCGGTCTTCTCATGGGAGGGGTATCCATATTTACGCAGGCTTTTGCGTTGAAAACAGGGTTCGCCCACTGGCAGACAATGGTGTTTACGGTACTCTGTCTGGGTCAGATGGGAAACGTCCTCGCCCTTCGGTCAGAGAGAGAATCCGTATTCACGCAGGGATTGTTCTCGAACAAGCCGTTGCTCGGAGCATTTCTCCTCACGATTCTGCTTCAGATGGCTACGATATATGTGCCTTTTCTGAACCCGGTATTCAAAACCCAACCACTCAGTCTAAATGAATTATTGATAACAGTGGGATTGTCATCGATAGTGTTTTTCTCAGTCGAAGCGGACAAGTGGCTTCGGCGAAGAAGGGCGAGGGGAATTACGTAAATTTGATTGGTTGCCCATGAGCAGACACGGCATTATCGCTCATTCTCGGGCCGCTTTCAGCGTCCCTCCGAGGTCCCCCCGATATTCATCGGGGCTCAATCCGCTCTAATGCTAAATCTGCTCATCTTACACGAAAATCAGGAATGGCGAGGGTTAATTGTTTCCGGATTTATACGAGAGAATACTGCTTGAATGCGTACGCGGATATTCGTAAAATAGTCGGTGTTCCAATTGAGACTCGATAGAGTCTCATATTCAGTGCACATGGGGGTATCTGTGGTTCTTGATGTAATCATTAACGACGCTTCGGCATCATTTCAGATTGACGCGCCTTTTCAGGCAGACATAGACGTTCTCTGTTCACAGATTGAGCGGTTTGCTGCCTCGAAGGGGACTGACATTACTGCTCTGGATGTGAGAGGTCTGATTCCGAAAATGATCAGAGGGATAGCCGGCTGCGAACGAGGCTGCCCGGCAAATGCACAGGATCTTGTATCGAGCGGATATAAAGGGTTTGAAATGCAATATGTAGACGGCGGTATTCTCACTGCGCGCAGAATGACTGCGGCGGGAGGCATGCTTTCTCTCAAGATGTTCCCCGACTTCTGAAAAATGCCTGGTTATCCGAGATCGACTATTTCCATTCGATTGTTTGCTCCCGGGTGTTTCGATGATGGTCCTTCTGTCAGGACTACAACGCTGCCTTCCAATTCGTGGGAGCGCATCCAGTCCTTAATATAGACTTTCCAATCATCGGGGTGATCGGGTTCGCACTGAGGGAATACACCGTAGGAAAACTGGAGCTGCCGGCAGGTGGATTCCTGTGAACTTACCGCAATCAGCCAGACAGGCAGCCTGAACCTGGCGATGCTCCTTGCAGTGCCGCCGCCACGGGTCGGAACGAATACTGCTGCCGGGCAAATGCGCTCCACTGTTGTCTCGACACTGAGGGCGATGAGGTCGGTAAAACTCATCTTCTTGTCGCGATCCAGGGTCTTGAGGGTCTCCCTCGCGTAATAGCCGGGCCGGTACGGTTCGATGGTAGCGGCGATCTTTCCGAGCATGGAGACCGCCTCGACAGGGTACATGCCTGTTGCGGATTCTCCCGAGAGCATGACACAGTCTGTACCGTCAAGGACCGCATTGGCAACATCAGTCGCCTCCGCACGGGTCGGACGTCTGTTCGTAGTCATCGATTCAAGCATCTGCGTGGCGGTAATGACAGGTTTTCCGATCTGACATGCCTTCTGCATGATCCGTTTCTGCACGAGCGCGATCTGTTCTATCGGAATTTCGACACCGAGATCTCCCCTTGCGATCATAATGCCGTCGGCAGACCCGAGAATTCCGTCGATGTTGTCAAGGGCCCTTGATCGCTCGATCTTGGCGATAATGAATGGATGGTATCCAAGTGCATTCGCTGCGCTGCGGACGGCCTCGATGTCCTTCGCCGATTCTACAAAAGACTGACTCACCGCGTCGATCCCCATCTGCATGGCAAATTTCAGACACTCATGGTCGCGTTCAGTGAAAGCACTGATGCCGAGATTGATGGCCGGCAGATTGAGTCCTTTCCGCGAGCGAAGTTCTCCGCCTGCAATTACCCTGCAGGCAACGTCGTTCCCTTTCACCGATATCACTTCAAGCTGTATGATCCCGTCATTGAGGAAAAGAGTGTCCCCTGGTTTTACTACCTGGGGAAGACGGCTGAAGGTTACCGAAACCCTGTTGCGGTTGCCGACGATCTCTTCTGCGGTTAACGTGAGGAGATCGCCTGCCTTCAGGACTACCGGTTCATCCGCAATCTCTCCGACGCGCATCTTGGGACCAGGAAGGTCAGCCATAATAGTTATGGTCGCACCAACAGCCAGCGCAGCAGAACGAAGCGTTTCGATCACCTTCGCATGTGTGGCGAAATCCCCGTGGGAGAAGTTAAGCCGCGCCACATCCATTCCCGCAAGGATCATCTGCTCTATAACCTCGGGCGTGTCGGATGAAGGGCCGAGCGTACAGACGATTTTGGTTTTATTTGCAGGCAGTTTCATAACAATTCCTTTCGACGAAAAGATATTTGCTCATCTCCTGTTTGAAATTATAGCAGAACGGTTTATCTGTATGTATGGCGAGGCATCGACCGCCTTATGGTATACTTTCACATTGCATAGCTGGAAATTCAAAGAAAGGATTACACATCAATGGCTAATGAACCGAATAAAATAATCTGTTCCATGGTCGGGGTAAGTAAATTTTACGATAAGAAGCCGGTACTGAAAGACATCTATCTCTCCTATTTCTACGGAGCGAAGATCGGCGTCCTCGGCCTGAACGGGTCGGGAAAAAGCTCCCTCCTCCGTATCCTTGCAGGACAGGATAAGGAAATCAACGGGGAAATAGTTTTATCGCCCGGATACACCATAGGGTTTCTTGAGCAGGAGCCGCACCTGGACGAGAGCAAGACAGTTCGCGAGATAGTAGAGGAAGGCGTGAAGGAAGTCAAAGATGCGCTCAATGAATACAATGCCATCAACGAAAAATTCAGTGAGCCGATGTCGGATGACGAGATGAACAAGCTGATCGAGCGTCAGGGGAAGGTGCAGGAGAAACTCGATGCGCTCGATGCATGGGACCTGGATTCACGTCTCGATATGGCGATGGACGCCCTGCGCTGTCCTGCAGCAGAGACGCCGGTCAATGTGCTTTCCGGAGGTGAGAAACGGCGTGTGGCATTGTGCAGGCTCCTCCTGCAGAAACCGGATATCCTGCTTCTGGACGAGCCAACCAACCACCTCGATGCCGAGACCGTATCATGGCTGGAGCATCATCTGCAGGCCTATGCCGGGACCATTATCGCAGTGACCCATGACCGCTACTTCCTCGATAACGTCGCCGGATGGATTCTTGAACTCGACAGGGGACAGGGGATACCGTGGAAGGGGAATTACTCTTCATGGCTGGAACAGAAGAAAAACCGTCTCCAGCAGGAGGAGAAGTCCGAGAGTGAGCGGCAAAAGACGCTGCAGCGCGAGCTTGAGTGGATCCAGATGTCTCCCAAAGGACGGCACGCAAAGGCAAAAGCGCGCATTAATTCATATGAGGCTTTGCTCAGTCAGGATGTCGAAAAAAGATCGAAAGAGTTCGAAATCTATATCCCGCCGGGTCCGCGGCTTGGCAGCATCGTTATCGATGCCGAGAACGTGGCGAAGGCATACGGAGATACTATCCTCATGGAAGGAATGACCTTTTCCCTTCCTCCTGGAGGGATCATCGGGGTGATCGGGCCGAACGGCGCAGGAAAGACCACGCTTTTCCGTATGATCACCGGCCAGGAAAAGCCGGATTCCGGCACATTCCGGATAGGAGAGACAGTGAAGCTCGCATATGTAGACCAGAGCCGGAATGTCCTCGATCCTGCCAAGAGCATCTATGAGATCATTAGCGGCGGGGAGGAGACGATTCAACTCGGCAAGAGGCAGGTCAACGCACGCGCCTACGTGGCGCGTTTCAATTTCTCCGGCACAGACCAGCAGAAAAAGGTTTCGATGCTCTCAGGGGGAGAGAGAAACCGTGTCCATCTGGCCCGCATGCTGAAGGAGGAGGCGAATGTCCTTCTCCTTGATGAGCCTACCAATGATCTTGACGTAAACACCATGCGCGCTTTGGAAGAAGCTTTGGAGAATTTTGCGGGCTGTGCTGTGGTCATCAGCCACGACCGGTGGTTTCTCGACCGTATCGCAACCCATATGCTCGCCTTTGAAGGGGACAGCAAGGTGGTATGGTTTGACGGCAACTATTCAGAATACGAAGCAGACAGAAAGACCCGCCTTGGCGCTGCTGCCGATCAACCCCACCGTATTAAATACAGGCATCTGACGAGGGGGTAAGCGAACCGGGATGACTGCAGAGCTGATTCAAAAAACGGATGCCCTTCAAAAACAGCTTCGTCGCTTCAGAAGGATAATGAAGGCCGGGGGAGATAAGGACGGGCGGTATTTGAGAAATCATACCTGAAGAGCCCCTATAAATGCTTCGGGACATCTCTGCCGTTTACCGACAGGGTGGCGAAGGACTTCATGAAAATGAATTCAGAGGCGGGCCGGGAGTACATTCTTTCGCTGGCGAGGAGCCTCTTCGCCTCTGAATACCACGATGAAAAAAGGCTTGGTCTCAGGCTTTTGCAGTTCTACCCAGACTACCTTGACCTCTCCGCGATGCCCCTTCTTGAGGAGATGCTCCTGCAGTCGCCGACGTGGGACCTTGTGGACGATATCTCGATACACCTTGTCGGAACAGTCCTTGAAAAAGACAGGAAAGCATACCGCTACCTGAAGAAGTGGAGCAGGTCAGAGAACTTCTGGATGAGGAGGGCGTCCCTTATATCGCCGATACTTCTTTTCAGGAAGGGGAGGGGAGACACCGGACTCTTTTATGCGTTTGCCGAAAGGATGCTTGAGGAAAAGGAATTCTTTATCAGGAAGGCCATGGGCTGGGGGCTGCGCGAGATCGCGAAGGCAGATCCGGATGAGGTGTTCCGATTTTTGATGAAGATAAAAGGCAGGGCGTCGGGCCTGACACTGCGCGAGGGTGCAAAGAGATTGCCGGAAGAGATGAAGGCTCAGGTTTTGGGAAAACAGATGTAGCCGCAATCCCGAAAGCTTTCGGGATTAGTTTGCGCAGTATATACGCTAGGCTATCACCTCAGCGATCCGCCGGGGCGGAAAGCCTGCGGCTACACTTAGACATGGATTACCCATGTTTCGATTGTCTTCTGACGGCTGCAAATCCTATAATATTAGATATCGTTTGATTCGCTTAAAAACAAGGAGGCTTAATGGGAAAGAAAATGATAGTCGTGCTGTTGCTTGGTGCATTTCTCATGATGACGGCAACAGAATCGTTTGCAAGAATGGGAAGAGGCTCGTCTTCGGGGTTCAGGAGTTATAAACCCCAGAGATACAATCAGTCTTCTCCAACACAAAATCAGCAGAACAATTACCGGTCGTCCCAGCAGCAGGCACAGCCAGGGCAGAGGCCGTCGTTCTTTAACAGCGGCATGTTCAGAGGCCTCATGGGCGGTATGCTGTTGGGCGGACTGTTGTCGATGTTCATGGGACACGGGTTCCAGTTCGGCTCCCCGGGCCTGATCGAAATTCTCCTCATCGGAGGGATTATCTTTTTCCTGTACAGGAGGTTTGCAAGGCCAAAGCAGACACTGAGTTATCAGTATGCATCGAATGCGGGCGCCACTGTGCAGGAGCCGGAGACATACCAGGGCGGCGGTGCAGGCGCGCAATCCGCTACCATCAACGAGCAATTTGTAAAGGATATAGCCCAGAGTACATATAAAACGCTTCAGGGAGCATGGTCGAAGGGAGACCTCTCTCCGGTAAAGAACCTCATCACTCCGAGGATGTACGACTATCTGACCCGTCAACTTGAGGAACTCAATGCGCAGGGCTTGAAGAACATTGTCGAGATCGTCTACATCGGAGAGGTGAATATTGTCGAGGTCGAAGAGGAAGGCGACAATAAAGTTGCTGTAGTGAGGATAGACGCCATGTTAAGGGATTATACGGTCGATAAAAACAATGTGATCGTTGAAGGCTCAAAAGACACGTCCGCTGATGCAAGGGAGTATTGGGCTTTTGTCGGCAAGGCACTGGACTGGAAGCTGGATGATATAAAGCAGGTCTAATCTGCTCCCATTAAGGATAACGCATGTGTGAATTCTGCACAAAACACGGGGAAGGAAAAATATGGTATAAGAACGCCGCAAATTATGCGAATGATCTCTTATCCGACATAAGGCGGCGCACTTATATCAGGAACTTTCTGTCTTCTGCCTTCAGTGAAGGGTTTCAGACACTCGGAAGACTTGAGACCATCTTCAGAAAAAAGGGCCGTCTTCCGAATTCCGTAAAAACCGCCATGATCAGCAAAGGCAAAGGAAGAGCATTTCGGCCAGGTATTGCCGATCGAGGAGATCAGCGGACTGGTAAGGAAGGCCAGTCCATCGTCCGCATGCCCTGTGCCTGCCGCTGGAACATCGAAAAAAAAGAGGTGCGCTGCTGTTATGCGATCAGTTACGGTCCTGATGCGTGGTTCAGAGACATAGACATGGGTTACTTCGGCAAGACTTCGGATGAAGGCCTCGAGTCTTTGAGCCCTGATACGGCGATTCAGCAGATGGAGGAGATGGAGGAAGACGGTGCAGTCCATACCATCTGGACCATGATGACCCCCTTTATCGGCGCGATCTGCAACTGTTCTCCGGAAGAATGTATTGCAATGAGGACATTGACCCGGATTGATATAGAAACCATGGCGCGGGCCGAGCATGTGGCGAGCGTTGATGAGGAATTATGCAGCGGTTGTGGGCTCTGTGATCTGAACTGTCATTTTAAAGCCATCACCAGCGTGACTGATAGCGGCAAATCAGTTGCCCGCATCGACCCCACTAAATGCTTCGGCTGCGGATTATGCCGCAGGGCATGCGACACCGGCGCGATTTCATTATTACTCCGGTAATTAAATACAGTATTGTTGTCATTGTCCGGCTTGACCGGACAATCCAGAACCTAAATAAAAAACTGGATTCCCCGATCAAGTCGGGGAATGACAAACACAATAACTTAAAGTTATTGTTTGTATTTATTTAATAACGTATTGATATTACAACAAAAGCAGCGTTTCCATTCGGTCGGCTTACAGCGATTTCGTCGCCTTCTCTCTTGCGTAGCAATGCCTTTGCCATAGGAGAATCAATGCTGATGAAATTCTTTTCAGGGTCAAATTCATCAGCACCGACAATGCGGTATTCGCAGACGTGTCCATCGGCATCCTCGATTTCGACCCAGGCGCCGAAAAATACCTTTGAAGTATCGTCAGGCGTCCTGTCCACGACAGTCAGCTCCCGCAGTCTCTTTGCAAGAAAACGCATGCGGGAGTCAATCTGTCTCAACTGTTTTTTGCCGTAAATATACTCTGCGTTTTCAGAGCGGTCTCCCATGGCCGCGGCTTCAGCAACGGCCTGGGTAACCTGCGGGCGTTTAACCTTCCATAAATAGGACAGTTCATCGCTTAAACGCTTATGCCCGTCAGGCGTGATATACGGCGATGCGCTCATCTTGTTGACGAACGGCTTTATCAACCTTTCTTTGCGGATACCCGACGATTTGTCGCGTGTGAACGCTGAATCGTCTTTCCTTTGCCCGGGGCAAATGTCCGGGCTTCGAATGGACTGGGTTTATTCTGCACCCGGCGGCGCTGCGGCTGACGCGGCGGGCGTGCAAACTCGGTATCGCGCGCCGGAGCGGGCATTTTGTACTCGAAGTCGTTCAGTTTCCTGCGCTCTATTTTTTCACCGAGGATGCGTTCGATGCTGTGCACCGTTTCCTCGTCTTCGCGGGTAATAAATGTAAAGGCGTCTCCGGTCTTCGCAGCACGACCGGTGCGGCCGATGCGGTGTGTATATGCGTCTGCGGTATCAGGCATATCGTAATTGATGACGTGGGATATGCTTGAGACATCGATGCCGCGGGCTGCAATATCCGTTGCAACAAGAATCTGGAACGAGCCATCCCGGAAGCCGTCGAGCGCAGCCTGCCGTCTGTTCTGCGATAAATTTCCCTGCAGCGACGCCGCACGGTAGCCTGCCTTTTCCAGTTGCTGCCCCAGGCGTTTGGCGCGATGTTTTGTGCGCGTAAAGATCAGGACAGACTCGGTGTCGGTATTTTGCAGGAGTCTGAGGAGAAGGGCGGTTTTAAGATGCTGATCAACCGGATAGAGCGCGTGAGCGACAGTGCTTGCCGGCGCAGCCGGATCGACCTGCACGGTGACCGGTGCATGCAGAATATCGCGTGCGAGCAGACGTATGTCATCCGGCATGGTCGCCGAGAACAGCAGTGTCTGGCGCTCAGGTGGCACATGTCTGATGATCTTGCGGATATCAGGCAGAAAGCCCATGTCGAACATCCGGTCTGCTTCGTCGAGCACGAGCACCTCGATATTCTTCAGATTGATGGTGCCGTGATCGATATGATCGAGCAGGCGGCCCGGACAGGCAACGACGATTTGAACGCCGTTGCGCAATTTCTGTATTTGCGGGTTCATGGCCACACCGCCGTAAATCGAAACGCTTCGCATAGACGTCCGGCGCCCAAGATCGGCAACAGCGGTGTTGATCTGTTCTGCCAGCTCGCGCGTCGGCGCGATGACGAGGGCGCGGATGCCGCCACGCGGGCTTTTCATCAGGCGCTCGAGAATCGGCAGCACAAAGGCCGCTGTTTTGCCTGTTCCGGTCTGGGCAAGGCCCATAACGTCGTTTCCCTGCAGGACAGGCGGAATGGCCTGGCGCTGGATAGGGGTTGGTGTCTGATAGCCGAGCGCCTTAACGCCCGCTGCTATCTGCGGGTGAAGATTGAACGAATTGAAACTCATGTACGTATCCTTTTTTCTGTAACAGGTTTGACGCCTGAGGCCGTCAGCCTGTGGTTTATGATCACCTAAACGGTGAGAATCAGTGGTTGACCTATGAATACAACCTAAAGACAACAACTCTTCGTATCTCAAGCACGGGGTGTATTGCTTCTCAGGGAAGATAGGTAGGGGGTCATTGCTGATTACTATCATACCTTAAATCATACAGAAAAAGCGACTATGTTCTTGGGAATGTCCCTGATACTGCCTTTTGTGTTACATTTATGACATGGTATTTAGAGGATGATCGTCGGTTAATCCGGAGTCTTTTTTATTCATTAGGATACAAAAGGAGCAGACATGGCAAAATATACAGCACCGATTGACGAAGAGACGCGTCAGAGAATTCTTGCGCTGCCAAAGGGGATACATTTTCCAGCCTTCATGAAAAAGGCGATCGGCATCTTTGTCGAAGAGCTTGAGAAAGATCCCCATCTCCAGCCGGAGAATTTCGTAATCACAGTGACAGCGCGGAAGGACACATCAGACAGGAAAAGAAGATAGGGGATGAATAAAAGCAGGTTCCCGACCACCTGAGCGAATAAGCAGAAAATCACATCATCTGTTTCTCAGGATAGTTTTCAGGAAAGAGGAAATCTCTTTCCGTTTTTTAAGATATGAGATGGTTGCAGAGATCTCCTGCGCATAGTCTCCTTCTACATTCTGCATGGCGAGATTCATTAACTCGTGCATGACTGCAGGCTGTATCACGACATCTTTTCCGGTAATGTTCCTGAGGGCTTCATTCAATAACGCAGCCCCTTCTTCTGATAGCGCATGAAAGTCTGTTGAATCCTGCTGATTCAATAGTTCTCCATAACGGACCATCAATTGACGAAAGTCTAATTCTGCCTCTGCAATACTATGGTTTGCATCTTCCCTTGTTATTTTCAAACGTTTCGAAAGACCATTGCCATACGTATTCGCCAGAAGATCAGGAATGGTATCGGGAGCGTGTTGAACAGAATTGAGAAAGTCAATGCCTATGGAGGTGTCCTCATGCAGCCTGATCTGAAGGTCGATTGCTATCTCGGTGAGTTTATGAGCCAAATCGGAAGCCAGAGCCCGGGCCAATAAAAAGGAGTAGGGGACGCCTGCATCGTCAAGCGCGGCCTGCAGGTGGAACAGCATTTTTGGTTCCAACAGACTGCTCTTGGTGATTACATATCCTTTTTTGGTTGTACGGCCTTTTTTGTGAGCCGTGTAATCTGCCCCCCACTTCTCATTATGGCTAATAAACCCAAAGGCAAAGGGAGCCATATCCATCTTCCTGGCTTTTTTCTTGAGATTTGTGATGCTGCGGTGGGTTTGTTTGAAAAGATAATCAGAGCCAGATAAACCGGAATCATAAAAAAAATCAGGTGCGGCCGCTCCGTACAGCATTTGAGGATCTGCAATCTCTTTCCCCAATTGCTTTGCAATATAGGCATGTGTTGCCGATCCCCAGGTAAAGCCTTTTTCAGGAAAAGAAAAAATCAGGATTAAGAGAAAGGCATATTGACATATCTTTTTCATTTTTTTGATCTATGTTAAGAAGAGAGGAGATTGTCCGGAAGGATGGAGCATCGCTCCATCCTTCTCTCTATCGGTTCCGATCTATTCTGCCAGCTTTTGGGTCTTTTTGGGAAGTGAGGACAAAGCGCTTACGATTGCGTCTCTTACTGCATTTTGCAGGTTCGTTTTGCTCTCTGATGCTCCTACGGAAGAGTATACAACATCGCCGCAATCAACACCCTTGTACGTCATGGATATCGTAAGAGACCCGCCTATATTTCCAAAGTCCTCCACATACGTTGACATATTCCATCCGAGGGCCATTTTGCCGCTTATACCGGTTTTTGATACCTTTCCTGTAATGACCGGGTTTTTTGAAGCGCCGCCGCTGAGGTTTACATACGAACCAAGCGACGATTCAATAGAGTCCGCCAAAGACGATAAATCAACGGTAAAATTCGCGCCGGATTGTGACCATGTCGGATAATCAATCCCCGATGTGTAAGAACTATCGCTGGTGGCAGCAGTATACAACAATTGATCCATCCAGGTGCCGTCGCCGAAAAAGATAAATATTTCCTCATAATTTGCCAGATTGGGAATAGTGACGCTGAGGACAATATAATTCTTGATATCGATCTTCACCGTCATTTTCCCGCTGATGCAATACACTTGATCGTCCAGGTAATATGTACCGCTTGGAGTTGCCGAGGCAGGAACTGAAAAAGCCATTATCAACATTACAAGAACTGAAGTGATGATACTCTTCTTAATCATGGCTACCTCCTTGAAAAAAATGTTTATAACTATACTCTGTTTCAGACGGGCCAGTAGGAACATGTCACATTCTGACAGAGCACCCCACTTTTACACAAAAAAACAACGCATCCATACATAATTTAGCACAATAAAATTCTATTTTACTACTCTATTTTTTATTGAGGAGTTTTTTTGTTACTTTCTGTTCCTGAGAAGATCTTTTCCGGCATCCTGATGCCGAGTTTCAGATCATAGTTTTTCTTTACCATCAACTGATATTGGTCGTCCCGAAGAATGCCTTTGAATTTTCGGTTAACCTCGTCGCTGGCTTTTTTCAGTCTGCTCAGATACTCAAAGGATCCAATCTCAAGATCATTACCTTTTTTTACAAGTTCAAAGATGGTTTTCCTCTCCTCCTGGTAAAGGCTGATCAATTCTTCAGCTTTCTTATACTGCTCATCGCTGAGGTGAAGCTGTTTTTTCATTTCAGACAGAACGGCCCTCCGGGGTTTTGATATTCTCACAGAAAATTTCTGTTTCGGCGAAGACGACTCCTTCATGGGATCATCGCTCGTATCTTCTGAAAGGCCCGCCTTCAAAAGGGCTATCTGCGTCTCATATTCATCCTGCGCCTTTACGATACGGCTTTCGAGACCGTTGACCTTAAGCTGCATCTCCTGCACCCTGTTTTTGTAATGGATATACATGGAAAGGAGCGCAACTCCGAGCGCTATCGTCAAGATCTTATGGAAACGTTTCATATGCGGTCAAAGGAATGGGGCGACAAAAAGAGGGTCTATTCGGCGGCGAGACCCTCCTTTTGGAAAAATGTTATTGTTTTGAGACCAGCCCAGTTCTTATTTTTTTGTTTTTTCCGTTTTGCAAAATCTTCTTCACCGTCTTATCATTCTTCAGAGAGCGAAGTGTCTGTTTCATGAGAAGGCCGATGCGGGCCATCGTTTGGGGGGATTGAGGTGGAAAAGAGAGCATTTTTGAGGCGCCTGCATCCCAAACAGGCTCGGCAACGGCAACTACGCTGAACTCCGCAAGGGTGTTGTAAGGAATTCCATATGCACTCAGGTCCGTGGAACCTGTATGGGCATAAAAATCCATGCAGGTATGGTCCGTATTAAGATATGCACATTTGTATATGTCCGTATAGAGGATCTGATTAACGGGTTGATTATTAATTATACATGCGCCTGTACCCTTCCCGGCAATTTCTGCGAGCAGGTATTCAGGGGTAATTCCGTCAGTCAGATTTTCAGAGGGCAGCACAGACTGAGACCATTTGATGGTTCCACTGTCTGAGATATTGCGGGCAAGAACGGCATAAAGAGCATCAGCCTCGGAAAGTGAAAAACCCTCGCCAAAGCGAGTGATGCTGCAATACGTAGATGAACCTTCCACCACAAAAGTAATGCCGGCATACGAAGCCGAAGCTGCATAAGATTCTGCCGAAAACATCAGGACACCAAGTAATAGAATTGTAATGCACATGGTTTTCCAACTACTGTGTCTCATGGTTTCCCCCCCTTTTCTAAACATATTTTCTTATAATAACACATCGCTAATAATATGGAAAATTCCCGTTCATGCAGTTGACTGCCACCTCCTCGGCAGTGTTTGCCGTGTTGAAACGCTCTGGAGCATAATTGTATAATTTTTCATGATCAGCAGAAAATCCTGCGATACCAATGACAGTGAGAACAACTACATTTAAGTATAGCAAAACGCGGAATTTCATCTCATCCGATAGTCGGTCATGATAGCCCTTCGCAACATCTTCCGCCGCAAATTAAGGAATTTTCTGATTTTTATTGGAATATCTGTCGCAATCTCAATCTTTATATCTTTGTCTTCCATAAGCACAGGCATGAAAACACAGATTCAGGACATTGTTACCCGGTATTCTGTTGATATTGTTGTGCAGCCGAAAGGGGCAGACTCCCTCATCATGTCAAGGATTGCTGTCTCGGATTTTAATAAACTCAGACAACTGAAAGGCACCAAAGAGGCCTTCCCTTTGATCATGGGCGCCATAAAAACTCCGTGGAATACCTATTTCCCTGTCATAGGCGTCTCCTCAATCAAGACCTTTTCAAACAAGTTTAATCTTACAGAGGGCAGGCTCTTTACTTCTGATAAAAGGGAGTTGATTTTAGGGATTACAGCCGCCCAAAAGCTCGGCTATCACGTGCAGAATAAAATTCTGCTTGCCCATAATGAGTTGTTTACCGTCGCCGGCACTTACTACTTCGGAAGCAGCATGGTGGATAATGGCGCAATCCTTGACATCAAAGATGCTCAGCGGCTGTTGAAGAGAGAAGACTATATCAATATGGCCTTTATTCAAATGGCAAAGGACGCTCGGGCCGACGAGATGACAACTATCATAAACAGCGCTTTCCCCCATTTGTCAGCTATCCGAAGCGGTGACTACACAGGACAGGTTGAGCTCTTCAAGACGCTTGATGCAGTTGTGTGGATTATATCTGCCATCTCAATATTTTCATGCTGTATACTCATTATGAATACAATGATCATGGCTGTATCTGAAAGGACAAAGGAAATAGGTATTCTGCTTGCTGTAGGATGGAGCCGCTTCATGATTTTCAGGACTATTGTGGCCGAAGCCATGCTCATCTGCGTGGCAGGAGGCATCTTCGGAAGTGTTATCAGCCTGCTGACTCTCTATATGTTGGCCAATTATACAACGGCTGGCCTTGGGTGGATTCCCACATCCATATCTTTCAAGACCGCATATACGGGGGTTGGCCTGTCTGTTCTCTGCGGGATCGTAAGCGCTCTTTCTCCCGCAGCCCTTGCGTCAAAGCTGTCGCCTGCCGAGGCGTTGCGTCATGAGTGAGGGCCTCACATGTTAAAAAGCATCTATACGTATATTAACAGCCTGACTGCTCCTCTCTATACAGTCATTGCAAAAACCGATTATTTCTTTATTGATTACTGGTCCTTTATTCATTTCCTAAACGGGCTTCTCATCGTTTTCTTTCTCAATCGTATACGATCCCGCCATACGTTCCCTATCCTGCTTGCGATTCTCCTGGGATGGGAAATTATCGAGATATCGTTTATCTATCTGTCCATAGCAGTGTTTGATCCGGAAACCCTTCCTGACCAGTTCACGGACCTCATTATCGGATTATCAGGGGGTCTCTGCGTCTGGCACGTGCCGATGCTGAGGGAGAAGTTTTTCTCTGCCTTCAGGTCCTTGCGTTTGCCGCCGTTGACTACTATGGAAATCGGTATAGCGTGCACCATGTCCTGCCTGTGGGTCGGTTTTTACGGTTACCGCTATAACGTCCCCTTTTTCAATTCACCGCTCATCAACTGGCTTGCATTTATTCTCTGGAGCATCGGTCTGGTTACTACCATCAGGGTCTATAAACTGCTTGGAAATATCCTGATGCCTCCGTGGCAAAGAATCCTCGCAACCTGGTTCATCTATTTTACTGGTCTTCTTGTTCTTGAATACTGCGGATATTATGTCTTTGAAATCCAGCAGGTGACAAATGAAAGGCCGTTGATGTTCGGTCTCATCCATGGGACTGCAACTCTCAAGTTTTATTATGTTGTTGCCGGGGTCTGTGCGGTGGGTTTGAACGGCTTTCTCGAAAAAATACTGAGGCCCTTTTGTACCAGGAAAGAACCGGGAGGCTGCAGCGATGAACAATATGATCATCGTTAAAGACGTAACAAAATACTATGACAGCGGACTTATCACTGCGCTGAATGGTATATCTTTTGAGATAGGCACGGGTGAAATTGCCGCAATTATGGGTCCTTCCGGATGCGGCAAAAGCACGCTTCTGAATCTCATCGGGACCCTTGATCTTCCTGATGCCGGAGAGATATGGATTGATGGAAACAATATATCAGCCTGTCATCCCCTCTACCGCTTCAGGGCAGCTACCATAGGTTTTGTATTCCAGTTTCATCATCTCCTCCCATCCATGACCCTGGTGGAAAATGTTGAATTGCCGATGCATTCCCTGTCGATTCCAAAACGTATCCGTCGTGAGAAGGCGCTGAGCATACTGAAATCAATGGGCCTTTCTGACAGAGCGAATTTTTTCCCAACAAATGTATCGGGCGGAGAACGTCAGCGTGCAGCTATTGGAAGGGCAGTGGTAAATGACCCGAAAATCATCCTTGCCGATGAACCCACCGGAAATCTGGACACCGATACCGGAGAAATGGTGATAAATTTCCTTATAAATCTATGCCATGAGAAGGGAATGACACTGCTCATAACAACCCATAACCCTTTGATTGCAGCCAGGACCGACCGCGTCATGCATATTAAAAACGGCCGGATAGAGAAGTGACCGCTATGGAAGAAGGTCGGGGATGAAACAAAGCAGGATCCTGATTACCTGCGCAAAGGGGATAACGCCTTTTTTGAAGGAAGAAGTCCTCTCTCTCGGATTCCCGGTGGTTTCAGAAACTATTGCGGGTGTTGCAACCGAGGGGACTGTCGATGATACCCTGAGGCTTAACCTCCTTCTGCGCACAGCGCATCGCGTCCTCTTTCTCCTCAGTGATTTTACGGCGCGTGATGACAATGAGCTCTATCGGGAGATGTCGGAGATTGCATGGGAAGAATATATCAGCGAGGACGGGTATGTCTGTGTGACATCCAGCGTGGATAATCCGGGCATCATAGATACGCGCTATGCGAATGTAAAATGCAAAGACGCCATTGTCGACAGGATCCGGCAAAAGTGCGGGAAGCGTCCTGATTCAGGTCCCGAGCAGAACAGGGCAGTAGTTAATCTTTACTGGAAGGACGATAAATGCTCCGTGTATATCGATACGTCAGGCGAGCCATTGTCCCGGCGCGGGTACCGGAAGATCCCCATGACAGCGCCCATGCAGGAGACCCTTGCTGCCGCAGTTATCCTTGCAACCGGATGGAACGGCAGCGGACATTTCGTCAATCCCATGTGCGGCAGCGGAACCCTTGCCATTGAGGCGGCATTCATTGCGCTCAACAGGGCGCCCGGTCTTCAGCGAATCAATTACGGCTTTATGCATATAAAGGGATTCAATGAACAATTATGGAACGATCTGAGGGCTCAGGCAAAAAAAGAGGCGGGAAAGACGCTTCATTGCAGGATTGTCGCAACTGATATCAGCAGAGAAGCAATCGATGCGGCGAGGAAGAATGCGGCAACTGCCGGCGTTGAGCATTTGATCGAATTCGCTGTCTGCGATTATTCCGAAACCACTGTTCCTGACGGGGGCGGGGGCGGGATAGTAATCCTCAATCCTGAATACGGCGACAGAATGGGCAGGACCAATGAGCTTGAGGGTATATATGCGGGGATTGGCGATTTTTTTAAACAGAAATGCAGAGGGTATACAGGATATATTTTTACCGGAAACGCTGATCTGGCAAAAAAGGTGGGATTGAGAGCGAAACGAAGGATTCCATTCTTTAACAGCAGAATAGAATGCAGGCTTCTGGAATATGAGCTCTACGAAGGAAGCCGGAAGATCAAAGAACCAAAAATGCAGTAAAGAAAGCTCCGAAGCGTACTCAAGGTTTGCTAATACTCTTTCTGTAACGGCTCCAGTACGGTCCCTTCTACAAGTTTGCATATTTGTGAGGCATTTTTTTCACGGTAATGCTCAATGGTTACAGGAGCGTGAATGATTACTTTGACATGAATTCTCTTTTTGGCGCAGACCCTCATCGCATTTTCTTTCAGTGATTGCGGCTTGTGCCATGCAATTTCCGCATCTTCTTTATAATGAAGCGTTACCGGCAGGAGCGAAATATCAGGGTTTAATTCCGTGACTTTGAAAATTCCCCTGTTGAACGGCAATCGCTCGGTAATGCGGCTGGTCGTGCCCTGCGGAAATACGACGAGAATGCGGTCTGAACACGTGCTGGTAATAGTATTGAGTACCCTTAGTCTTTCATGTGAAGCGGTGCGGTTAAAAAAAATAACGCCCATGAGCCAGGCTATCTGTCCGAATATCGGATAATACTTTACTTCCTCTTTACTGACGAATACCGACCCAAATGATGCGGAGAGCACAAAAATATCGAGAAAACTGGCATGGTTTGAAATGATGAGCATGCCTTTCCCCCTTTGTTCATAGAACTGAGAATTTGCCCTGTCAATGGCAACGCGAAAAATTACAAGACATAGCTTTGAATACCGTTGAACAAGCTTAGGTCCGATACGATGACGCCATGGAAAGAATGCGAGCAATATGAAAAAATAGAGCGGTGCAAGGAAGAGGGTGACAATCAAAAAAAGCGATATTTTTACATAAAACGCAGAGAGTTTCATTTCTTTTTCTATTATAGATTAATCCCTCGAAGGAGTATGGGGCAATAGATGTCCTGTCGGAGATTGAAAAAGGTATAATGTAAAGAACGTACATATCATCTGGAGATATGCTATGGAAGAAAAAGAGAACGTAACACCGATACCATCACAGAAACACTATAAGGATATCCGCACCGGCATGGGCGTGGACGAGATACGGCAATCCATCCTTGATAATCTTCAGTTTCACCTCGCTAAGGTACCGCATACCGCAACGCGGAACGACTGGTACATGGCGGTTTCGTATACGATCCGGGACAGGTTGATGAAGCAGTGGATCGAAACGCTCAGCAACTTTACTGAAGATATTACGGTTGTTGCATATTTGTCCGCAGAGTTTTTCACCGGACCTCAACTCGGCAATAATCTCCTCAACCTCGGCATGTATGATGAAGTCTTTCAGGCAGTGAAAGGCTTAGGTCTGAATCTGCATGACCTTATCGAACAGGAGAAAGAGCCCGGGCTCGGCAACAGCGGGGTAGGGATGCTTGCGGCCTGCCACATGGATTCCCTTGCGACCCTCAATCTCCCTGCCATCGGTTATGGGGTGCGCTATGAATTCGGGGCTTTTGCCCAGGAGATCCGTGACGGATGGCAGGTTGAGAAGACGGACAAGTGGCTCCGCTCAGGCAATCCCTGGGAGATTCCCCATCCGGAGATCACCTATAATATAAATCTCGGAGGGCGCACCGAGTCGTATTATGACGCGCAGGATTGTTTCCGCGTGCGCTGGATCCCCAAATTTTCTATCAAAGGGACTGCGTACGATACCCCGGTGGCCGGATATAATGTTGCGACAACAAACCTGTTGCGTCTCTGGCAGTCCAGCGCCGTCGAATCCCTGGAATTCGAAGCCTTTAACACCGGCGATTATTTCAGTGCAGTCAACGAGAAGATTGCCTCAGAATCGATCGGCAAGATCCTCTATCCCGAGGACCAGCCGTATGCCGGCAAACAATTGCGGCTTGCGCAGCAGTATTTTTTTGTGTCATGCGCTCTCCAGGATATGATCCGCCTGCACCTATTGCGCTGGAAAAGCATCCATGCTTTCGCGAATTCCTTTGCGGTGCATCTGCATGATACGCACTCTCGCAATTGCCGTGGCGGAACTGATGAGACTCCTGGTGGATGACCATCTGGTGAATTGGGACAAGGCATGGTATATCACGCAAAACACCTTTTCCTGTACGAACCATTCCGTTTTGCCCGAAGCCCTCGAGAAATGGCCATTGCCCTTATTCGCCGATATCCTTCCGAGGCATCTTGAGATTATTTATGAGATAAACCGGCGCTTTCTTGAAGAGTTATGGTTAACGTATCCTGATAACAGCGATAAGCATCAGCCGTCTCTCTCTCATCGATGAGGGTGATCAGAAATATGTCCGGATGTCGCATCTTGCGGCCCTCGGAGGCCACGGGGTCAACGGAGTTTCGCAGGTCCATTCAGAACTCCTTAAGAAGACGATACTCCCCGAATATTTCGATCTCTATCCCGAGCGGTTTTTCAATGTAACGAGCGGAGTGACACAGAGGCGCTGGCTGGTACTCAGTAATCCGCAGGCTTACGGAACTTATCACGGATACGATCGGAGACCGCTGGATCAGGCAACTGGAAGAAATCAAACAGCTCGAACCCTTTGCCGACGATCCTGCATTTATTCAAAAGTGGAAGCAGGTTAAGCATGACAATAAGCGTGATCTTGCGGGGATTATTCATGACCGGACTGGAATTGCCATTAATCCCGGAACGCTCTTCGATATTCAGCTGAAGCATATCCATGAATACAAGCGTCAGCATCTTAATATACTCCACATCATTACACTTTATAACAGGATCAAAAAAAATCCGCGAACGGAGATAACGCCCCGGACCGTTATTTTCGGAGGCAAAGCCTCTCCCGGTTATTTTACTGCGAACCTTATCATAAAGCTTATCAATTCGGTTGCCGAAGTGGTAAATAACGATCCGGACGTGGCAGAACGCCTGAAAATCGTTTTTTTCCCGGATTTTAATGTAAAGAACGGGCAAAGTGATTTATCCGGCGGCTGATCTCTCGGAACAGATATCAACAGCGGGAAAGGAGTCATCAGGGACAGGCAATATAAAATTCTGCCTGAACGGGGCATTGACCATAGGTTCATTGAATGGGGCGAACATCGAAATCCGTGAAGCAGTGGGCTCTGAAAACATATTTCTCTTCGGGTTGACTGCCGAAGAGATCTCGAATATGAAATCACAAGGGCTATAATCCCATGGGGTACTATGATGCGAATCCATCACCTGAAAGAAGCGATCGATCTTATCAGTTCCGGATTCTTTTCCAAAAAAGACATAAATCTATTTAAACCATTGGTTGACTCACTGCTGCGCCGGGATGAACATATGGTCCTTGCCGATTATCAGTCCTATATTGATTGCCAGGACAGGATAAGCATGGCGTTCAAAGATCAGGAGAAATGGACAAAGATGTCGATCCTCACCGTAGCCCGGATGGGAACGTTTTCATCAGACAGATCCATACGCGAGTATAACGAAAAAATATGGCATGCTGCGCCCCTGAAGATTGATAAGGAAAATGAATAGAACAATAAACAGGCAGTTTTAGACTGTATTGAACTTTTCCCTTGGTCATCGGTAACAGTAAGGCTGGGCAAATGCGCTCAAAAAAGCTTGCACGTTTAGCTGTTAAACAAAGGGAAGCGACCCAGAAAATAACTGAATTATCTCCCTTCATCAGTCTTCTCAGGAAAAGAAGATTGCGGACAATCGTCGAAATAGGCACTGCAAAGGGAGGAACGCTTTATGTATGGTGTAAAATTGCTGAACCTGATGCACTCTTAGTAAGCATTGATATGCCCGGCGGCCCCTTTGGCGGTGGGTACACCTTCAACGATGTTAAAAAATTCAGGACATATAAAAGGAAAAAACAGAATCTCCATTTTCTCAGGAAGAATTCTCACAAACCAACGACAAAGAAGGCATTAATGAAGATATTAAACGGCAGAAAAATTGATTTCTTATTGATTGACGGGGATCACAGTTAATAGAAACGGAGTAAACTATGAATAACAAATTATCGGATATCTTACAGTCCTCCTCCCTGCTCAGTCAGGTCACCGGAGCGGAGAAACTTTTTCTCTCGGGCCGACAGGAAAAGGGGCGAAGATCTCGAGAGCGCAGTGAGATTCTTTCTCGAATTTCTGCACGGCTTCGAAAGTTTTGAGTTCGACGGGCCGTGCGTGACTGTTTTCGGATCTGCCCGTTTTCAGGAGAGGCATCGATACTATGAACTGGCCCGCGAACTCGGACATGCGCTTGCCAGTGCAGGCTATGCAGTTATGACCGGCGGCGGTCCCGGGAATCATGGAGGCTGCAAACCGCGGAGCAAAAGAAGCCGGAGGGCTGAGCCTCGGCTGCAGTATCAGGCTTCCTTTTGAACAGAAGCCGAATCTCTATCTCGACAAGTTTATTGAATTTGAGCACTTTTTTGTGCGCAAGGTTATGCTCGTGAAGTATTCGACAGCCTTTGTTGTGATGCCGGGAGGGTTTGGTACGCTTGATGAGGCATTTGAGGTCATTACGCTCGCCCAGACCGGAAAACTTGAACGCTTCCCTGTTGTCGGTATGGTCAGAGACTTCTGGGACCACCTGCGCCGATTCATGAACGATACGCTGCTGGCGGAGGGCACTATCGGCATTGAAGATATGGATTTGATCCATGGGGCAAACACGGTTGAGGACGCCATCCGCATCATTCGCGGTCTTTCCCGCGGAAATTTTTAATATGCGCTCTGTTCAATAGAGGAGGTAATTTTTTTGGCCATAAGAGCACGAAAAATCAGAAAGCCCCAGCCAAAAAAACCGGCTGAAAATAAAACCGCTGCCGAGATCGCCAGGGAACTGAAAGAGCAGGGAGCTTCAGCCTCTGATTACCGGGAGCAATCATTGAAGATACACGGTCTCATTTGCGCCAAATGCGGGAGGGATTTTGATCTTCAAAACCGGCAGCTCCTCACCGTGCACCATAAAGACGGCAATCGCCGCAACAACCCGTCTGACGGCTCCAACTGGGAGAACCTCTGTGTATATTGTCATGACGACGAGCACAGCAGGGGCATGCTCGGAGATTATTTGAGAGGGGACAGCCGGAGGTAGATTTAATTATTAAACCGGCAAGATATAGATCCTCAGTCTTCTCTTTACCTGCGTATATGCATGCCTGGCAGGTGATGGAAAAGGATCATTCCTGTTCGAACTATTGCCGAGTCTCAAAATGTGGCCAGCAGAGAGTCCTTCATCTACTCAACACATCGTATATCTTCAAATAAATGCGCAGTACATCCATAAATCACGACTCTCAGTAATCACAGACACTGAGAATTACCAATTAATTGTTGCACAACAAAAAAAGGCAGAGCCAAAATGGCTCTGCCTTGTATGCATACTCTCGATGTCTATGGGATCTTTGCCTTGGCTGCACACTTCTGAATAGCACCTTTTTCTTTTTCGCTTATAATTTTGTCTTTTTTCCAACCGTTGGTAAGATTGGCTATGCAACTGACAAATTTGCCATGATTCTTCGCGCTCCCGGCACATTGAGCGATGAGATCATTCATGGTGCATCCATTTTTCACAGGCTTATTCCTAACACCGGTCCCGCAGGCATTAATGATGATAAAAGCACTCATATCAGAAGTTATGCATTGATCTTCAGCATCAGGGATACCATCGTTGTCCAGATCAAAAGAGAGGCACTCTGGGTCAGTATAATTAACTTTGTCACAAAAATCGATCACCAATTTTGTAACATCAGCCTCGTGAACCTTCTTCTGGGTTTCATTGTCGATGATCTCAATGGTTGCTGCGCCGCTCTTGAAGGGCATTACCACAAAAAAGTCGACATCGTCACCCATCATCATCCCCTGTTCAAAATTCTTCTGATCTCCAAAACTTAATTCCCTCGGATCATCAAGTATCACCTTCATCAATTCTGCGCCGCCCGGTGAAACCTCTCTGACAGTAAACCGTCCGGTCTCTGCAAAATAATTTGGTGACAGACTGCGTTCAATAGTGGCACCCAGTAACGTGATAATATCCTCCTTAATGTTATATCCAAGGATGAAAATATTATCAGTATTCTGTCCAGTCGCAGGGGATATGGTCACAGCCTTTGATGCCATGATACCCGGATTCGAACAGGCGGGAAACGTATTCAGCTTGGTTGTCACTCTTGAATCGCAATCAGCCTGAAATATATAGCCATTGTCCATATAGCAAGAAGAGGGGTCGGATTTCCACCAACCATTACCACAGCATGGCTGCATTCCGGTTCCCCTCCAGTTGCACCAGTTCGGGGATTGTATGGAGAGGGAATTTATATTGCTCACCCACCGTTCCTTCCAGTATGGCCACCAAGAAGCTGAACAGTTTACAGTACCATCTGCCGGCTTGCATTGATTCGGATCGAGGTTCAATGTGGCTGCATATTCCTTGCAGTCACATTCATAAGCCAGACCAGGCCATTTTGACTGTTTGTACCAGTTCTTGCAGTTTTGAATCTCGGTTGAATTGCCCGGCCAACACTTAAATGTCGGACAGTACTCGTAACATCCGAACGGAGAAAGAGATGAACTCTGACAGTCTGTGAGCGACGGGAAAATATGCGCCTGTCCTGATGGTTTCCAGTACGTACCGTCACAGCAGTATTCATCTGCCATCCCGAATATCGCATGGCCTGTTTCATGGACGGGTGTTTTGGTGTCCAAATCTGTCGAAAAAATGAAACCGTCACCTCTTGCGCAAGCTCTACCGCCAGAGGTAAAAACAATGGCCTTCGAGTCGGTAAATCCGCAGGCTTTGAGGAATTTAACCGGGAAGTGGATGATGTAAAAAGGATCAGTAGGGTCTGTGGGTAGTTCCCATTTCTGGCAGGCGGATACGTAATCGCCTACTTGTGGATAATAGTAAAAATTAAACTTGCACCGTGAATCGAAGAATGCATTCTGGTTCAGATACCCGTTTTCAATCAGATTTATAACATCCTTTTTGAATTTTGCAATATCTCCTCCATAGTCTGTATCGGGTATAAAAACTATATCTATTTTGGCGTTCGGGCTTCCATTAAATATAATAGGTATGCAGTCAGGGCATTGTCCGCCGCAGATTCCGCCACAGTCAGCACCGGCTTCGTTTGGACCCATGAAGCCGTCGTTACAGTCGCAGGCGTCACCGATTCCATCTCCGTCCCAGTCCTTCTGGTCCGGATTATCATAGTTATCACAGTTGTCACAGGCATCGCCAAATGTATCAGCATCCGAGTTGATCTGGTCCGGATTCGAGGCATTTACACAGTTATCACATATATTTCCTATCCCATCACCGTCACTGTCTTCCTGATCTTTATTAGCCTTATTCGGACAGTTGTCACATACTTTACCGATTCCGTCCTTATCTAAATCTTCCTGATCCGAATTATAGACGGAGGGACAATTATCACAGGCATCACCTATCCAATCAATATCAGTGTCTGCCTGGGAGACATTGGATACTTCAGGACAGTTGTCTATTTCATCAGGAATGCCGTCACCGTCCTTATCCATTCTGCAGGCGTCATTGTAACAAATGCTTTTCGGACCAAACTGGGAAGAGCAGTTAAGATTCAGCGACTGGACCTTCCCGTCGGTATTGCAATAATATAATTCCAGATTTGTTTTATTCAGGCAGTGATCATGCAAGGCATTAAAAGGCACTCCATCCGGATAAACACTTCCAGTTTTTCCTATCCAAATTCCCACAGACGTGTCATAGCATTGGGGACAGCCGAATATATTTGCCTCTATAGAAGATGGTGTATCAGGACAGGCATCGCATGCATTTCCTCTGCCGTCATGATCATTGTCAAACTGGGCTACGCCGTTTGCAGTGCAGTGAGTTGAAGAAGAATCGCAGCAGTATTTACAGAACCAATCGTCGGTAGAACATGGCGGAGAACCGGGTGGCATAATATCGTTCCAGCATGTCGAACAGCTTTTTGTCTGCCGTGCGGTTATACACTGTTGTGAATCAATATATATCGGATTGCAGTTGTCGCAGGCATCACCGACATCATCTTTGTCCGAATCTTTTTGGTCAGGATTAAGCAAATGAGGGCAATTATCGCAGGCATCCCCTATCCCGTCACCTTTCCAGAAGCAGAGTGTCATCCCCGGAATGCAATACCATTCATCCTCATCCTTCTGTTCAGCATTTGGAGTCAGGATGCAATTATCTGCATTGTTCAATATCTCGTCATTATCCCAGTCATTGTTTTCAAGGACTTTATATTCTTCAGGTGTTTTCTGAGTTATGCCGTTTGTGTCATTGTATTCGACATAATATGCCAAGCCGTTGGGGAATGGGCCGCCGTCAAATGAGCAGGAACGGGCATCGCATTCCTTTTCAATCCTGCGGTTAATGAATATCTTTATATCAGGATTGATGGGTTCAGCGCTGGAATATGCAGCCTCAAGATGGACAGTATCATTACCTGAAGGGTTTTCAGGGGTGAGAGTTATGATGATGAAAGGAGGTGGAATCTCATCACATGCATCACCTTTGCCGTTTCCATTCGAGTCTTTCTGGTCAGGATTTGGGGTGTAAAGACAATTGTCGCAGACGTCGCCGATTCCGTCTCCATCAGAATCAAGCTGGTCAGCATTAAATATAGCAGGACAGTTGTCACACGCATTTCCGCCATCCGATATCCAATCTACGTCACAGGTTATATCCGTACATGGATTGTCATGATCTGACTGGTCTGGATTTGCGATAAGCGGACAATTGTCATATAAATCGTCAATATCATCGCCATCAGAATCCAGGGCATAACAAAAGTTCAGGCTGGCGAAGAAAAATATAATGACAAAACACGAAAGTAACCATAATCTTTTTTTCATCTCATCCCCCCATAAGTCTTTCCCCGATTACAAACTTTACCCCAAGAAACCTAAATACAGGACTTTAATTATTTGGGATCTTTGCGTCTGAGTGTGGGTCATTTATATCTCTTTGAGCATACAGGTAAGGATTTTTAGTTGAAGATATTCCTCATCTCTTAAGCCGTAAGCCCTTCTCTGAATGACCCTAATTTTGTTGTTCATTCCTTCTACGAATCCCAATGGAACTTTGTTTTCTGGTTTGCTATAGGCGGCGATGCCGTCCCAATGCCGCTCGATCATTTTGGCAAACTTCTCATAGGGTGCCAACCGCTGCCATTTCAGCGCATTCTTCCAGTTATCGAAGAACCGGCGTGCCCATCCCTCTGTTTGATAACTCCATAACTGACCAAAGGATTCTTTTAAGAGATAAGCAGCATTGAGCCGTTTATTTGCATTGAGCAATTTCTTAAGCGCCTTTTTCCCATCGAGCGTAAGATTCTCGCGGTTTGACAAAAGGGTGTACTTCTGCCCTTTGATATACGAACGATCTTTCCCTGATAGCCGAGAATATTCCATCTTGCGTACTTTATCCAGCGCATCTCCCAGATGTCTGATCACATGAAACTTATCATAGAGGATTGCTGCGTCAGGGGCATTCTCCTTTGTCGATTTTTCAAATGCCTTCCACATATCCATAACCGCCAATTGTATCTTCTTCGTCTTCTTCGGGCCAAGCCATTCGTAGAACATATTCATACTCTCCTCAGACCGGTCTTCCCCGCCAAACCAGATCGGTCGGCCTCGTTCCAAATCGCTTACTACTATGCGATAGATATGTCCCTTCCTCAGGGATATCTCGTCTATCCCAATTGCCCGTGGCGCTGCTATCGGATTCCTTCGAAGCTGTGCCTGCATGTATTCCTTGTCCAGCGCCTTGACCGCATGCCAGTCCAGTTTCAACTCTTTTGCCACATCCTTGATGGTCATGGTTCGGCACTTCCGGCCCACATAGGAGGAAAAACGATCCGTATAAAATGGATTGTTTGCCAGCCAAGACAGTTTTTCCCGTTTCACTTTCCCACACCTCTTGCACTGGACCCGTCGGACTTCCACTTCCAGATAGATCCGGGCATCTCCACAAGATAGATCCCGTATCCGTCGAACTGTTTTGTCGTAATAACTGCGATGTATGGTGCCGCAGCACCCGCATGCTGTTTTTTTTGAGTCCTCTTAAGTCGGATGACACGAGCTTTCGGGTCTCCAAATATCCCCTGTATTTTAGACATTGGCCGAAATCCGGGAAATTGATATTCGTCCAGTAATCGTCTCTTTTTGCCCATCCACAAATCATACGGATTTCTTCATCCCCTTGAAAGCTCTTTTCTCCTTATTTGAAGGCATGCTATACTGCTCAAAGCTCATCAGATTACCCACACTCTCACGCGATGAGCCATTATTTGTTACTCTTTTATCATGAAATAGATATTTTGTCAAATAAAGGAAATAAAGGAAATTATGAGGCATCCCTTTTGAATATCATATTGTAATTAAGGGCCTTCCTGTCTTTGCCGACCTTCACAGTAAAAAGCATAAAGGACGGTTTCTCTCTTGATTATCTCTGGAAATGCTTTTTAATAGGCAATTCTGACTGATCAACAATTCATCTGGTAATTGGCATAGTTGAACTCCGATTGGTTCATTGACTACTATGTGAACAGCACAAGTAAGTGGCTTTTCGTAGAGTATCTGTTTTGCAAAGAATCAAACTGAATAATTAGACAACGCAAAAAAAGCGCCCCCTATGAGAAGGAGGGAGCATCAGGCACCTCTTGAGATCGAAAAACACTCCCGTCTGTTTCAGCATCTCCAGTGCCCCTCAATCATTGCCATTTCCGCGCTGGTTGTTTTTTTCCCTTTATCCCGTAAATGATGCTAAAAATGACAGCAATGATCGTCGAGGCAATGAGGAAATAGAAAAAATTCTACCAACGATTTACTCCTGTTATGAGCAGCATATTTGCTATTAACCCGGCAATTATAGTTGTCATCTCTGAACCCTTCGCTTTGTCACCCTGAGGGAAACGAAGGGTCTCGTAGTTCAGCTCAGGCCAGGCTCCGTGAAGGATCTCGTAACAGCATGAAAAGGCAAGATTCTTCGCATCGCTCAGAATGACATCATCACAGTGTTTGCTTGCCGGTGTAATAAGACAACCATTCAGCTTCGGAAAGAGATGGTACTAAAGTATAGGAGAAAAGATCTTCGGGGTTAAGGCACGCATCGGAAAGCATCGCAGGAGTTGAGAGATACTATACGGTTCACTCCTCCCCGCTCTTTCTGATAATATGTACCATGTCTCATAGCAACGGCTCTCTTAAGGCGATCATGTACGCACTGGGTGCGAACGGCGGCATCGCAGTGGCAAAGGGATTCGCAGCATGGCATACCGGGTCGGGAGCGATGCTCGCGGAAACCATCCATTCCTTTGTCGACTGTGCAAATCAACTTCTGCTTCTGGTGGGTCTCAGGCGTGCGAAACGACCTGTTTCAGAAGTGCATCCCCTGGGATACGGCAAGGCAGTCTACTTCTGGTCGTTCATCGTAGCGCTCATGCTGTTCAGCATGGGCGGTATCTTTTCAATCTATGAAGGCGTTCATAAATTGCTGCATCCTGAAATGCCGGAATCTCCCTGGATTGCGGTAGGGGTGCTCGTGGTCTCCGTGTTGCTCGAGTTTGGATCATTAACAGGAGCACTTTCTGTCGTGAGGATCAGTCAGGGCAGCCGTTCTTTCCTCAAATGGTTCAGGGAGAGCCGGCAAAGCGAACTCATTGTGGTGGTAGGGGAGGACATTGCCGCATTGGCAGGCCTTTCACTTGCGCTCGTCGCTGTTCTTGCAACAATGGTTACTGGAAACCCGACCTTCGATGCATTGGGTACGATCGCCATCGGGGGTGTTCTGGTGCTCGTAGCGATTACCGTCGGCATTGAGGTGAAGAGTCTCCTGATCGGCGAAAGCGCAGACCCTGAAACCGTCTCGGCGATGCGTGACTTCCTTTCAGGACGACAGGAGATTTCAGAGGTGTATAGTCTTATTACCCTTCAGCTTGGAACAGACCTGATGGTATCGGCGAAGGTAAGGATGCAGGAGATGGACAGCGCGGTACAATTGATAGAGAACATCAACGACGTTGAATGCGCGCTCAAAGCGAATTTTCCGCAGATACGCTGGGTCTTCTTCGAGCCCGATACAAGGGATTAATGCAAGAACTATCTTGTGGCGACAGGGAGAGAACATTAAAAAGGGTCTTCGTGAAGAGTGTGGGTAAAAAGTAATATGCCTGCCAATGATAAGAAGGGGCTATTGCAAAACAAATCAAATGGACATTAAACATTTTGTCGTCATTCCCCGGCTTGACCGGGGAATCCAGGCTGATGTGGAAAAGAATTTTTATGTCTACATAGTAGCGAGCCGGCAAAATGGCACGTTATATGTTGGAGTCACCTCTGATTTGATAAAGAGGGTATGGGAACACAAGAATAAATTGGCAGAAGGGTTTACGGGTCAATATGGCGTGGACAACCTTGTCTATTATGAGCATTTTCTGGATGCTGAAAATGCCATCAGAAGAGAAAAAAGGCTGAAGAAATACGATCGCAAATGGAAAATGGACCTGATTGAAAAAACGAATCCGGAATGGAAAGATTTATATGAAGATTTAATATCTGGATTCCCCGATCAAGTCGGGGAATGACGTTGTTTATGACGAGAGTGACCCACACTCTAACGCGATGAGCTATTAATAATACATCAGCTTTCGTTCCAGGTCTGTTGAGCGGGAAAGCCTCTTTGCTTCATCGAGAGAAATGATATCCTGCTTACAGAGTTGGACCAGATGCTGGTCCAGGGTCTGCATATGATATTCATCGCGGCCCTTCTCAATGTGCTGTTCAATTTCATCGAGGTGACCCTCACGAATACATGCCTTAATGGTAGATGTCGCATACATCACCTCCATGGCCGGAAGCACCTGCTCTCCGCTCTTTCCTCTTACGAGACGTAAAGAGACCGTAGCCACGAGTATGTCTGCGAGCCTGTAGCGGACATTGTCCTGCGCCTGAGGGGGATAGTACCCGACAAGGCGGTTAATAGTGGAGGCAGCGTTCTGCGTATGGAGGGTAGACAATACCAGATGCCCTGTCTCAGCAGCTTTGATGCAGGCATCTATCGTTTCCAGATCGCGCAACTCGCCGACCATAATCACATCGGGGTCCATGCGCATGGCAGCTTTCAGGGCACCGCCGAAACTCTCCGTATCGATCCCCAGTTCTCTCTGGATTATACAGCTTTGATTCGAATGGAAAATAAATTCAATGGGGTCCTCGATGGTAATAATATTGTAGTTGAAACTGTCGTTAATATAGCGGATCATGGAGGCGAGGGTAGTGGATTTGCCGTTGCCTGTAGGTCCGCAGACAAGGATGAGGCCGTTCGGAGCTTTCGCGATATTCCCCAGTACGGGAGGGAGATGCAGTTCAGCGAACGTGCCGATATAGTGAGGTATCACGCGCATAACGATCCCGATATTGCCCCGTTGACGAAAGATGCTGACACGAAAACGACCCACATCGGGCAACGCATAGGAAGTGTCGAATTCCGTCAGGTCTTCAGGGAGTTTCCGGTTGCTCTGTTCCATGACAGTGGAAGCGATGAAGGCGGTATCGTCTTTTGTCAGGGTATTCAGTTTTGCCCGGATCAGATGACCGTGAGCCCTGAATATGGGAGGGTTGTCCACTTCAAAATGGATATCCGACACCTTCTTTTTAAAGGCTATTTCCAGGATTTGTGTCAGTGTTGCAATGTCCATAGTCTATTCCTTTCTTGCATTATACACGATTGCATGACCGTTGTTGCCGGTTGTCACTTCTGCGTCGTCTTATTGAGCAGCTTCCGATAAAGGGCGTTCTCGATAATCAGTCCGGCAAGATTTGCGAGAATTGCCAGCGCATCGCCATTTACCAGCGACACTTCCTTGATGCCGAAATCACCATAGGTGAGGGTTATGATTTTTCCGCGGCTCTTCACGGGAAGGAGGAGGATGGTCGGCCTCAGAGGCGCGCCGATGTATGCATGGAGATGTTCCCTTAAGAGCGCATCATCGGTCTCGCCGTAAAAAAGCTCTCCGGTTTCAATCACGTCACGGAAGACAGATGTCCCGGAAAGCGGAATCTTGAGCGGCGACGCCGGAGATGCGCCCTTGTCCTTTTCTGAATACACTCCAATCGCTTTTTCGCCGACAAGTTCTGCCGGACGAACAACAAAAGTAATAGTTCGCTCAAAGAATTCGGCAACAGACTGAAGAAGGGCAAAGGATATCATCAGGAGGGTTCTGGATGTTCCGCAGGGCCAGAATACGATCTTTGAGTACCGCCCAGTAGATTTTCTGTTGTCCCGCCTTCATTCTGCTCATGGAAAAAGCCTTTGATATACGATGTGAACGTCTGGAGAAAGAGTATCGCATCTTCAATAAACGTTGCCCGCCGGATTGTTGCCGAAGGTTTTGTGAAAACCGCCCTTACACCGTCCTGATACGCCCGCAGCGTGTCTGCATAGTCAGATGAAGAGGTCATCTGGATAGTGGATACCGAGGAATATTTTCCCTTTATCTGCCGGCGGAGAGTGACGATAGTTTCCCTGCTCAGTATCCCATCAGACATTTCGGGGGTGTCGAAGACAAGCAGGGGCAGTGCTTCTATTGCAAGGCAATGGCCTACGATATTATCGAGTTCTTTTTCACCCTGAGCTGCAAATGAAAGGATGCCTTCATTCTTGCATATGGTCATTACAGAATGTTTAATGAATTCGTCATCGCTGAAGAGAATAAGGGCCTTAGAGCGGCTCTCCTGCATTTGCGGTCTGTCGTGGGGGCTCGTGCCTGCAGAGGATTTTTCCAGAAAGGCAACAATAGCTTCCTGCTCATCAACCGAGAAATCAAGCAATGTTTCCCTTATTTTCTGGCGGTGCATTTCGACTGGATTGAACAGTTCGTCAACAGGACGAACCTGAGGAATTATTCTCTCAAGATGATCGAGGTCAGCCAGTCCCAGGTCGTCTGCGGTAATGGCCGGGCCATTTCCCGCGTGCTCCACAGCGATCTCTGAAGAAATAACCTCCGTAAATAGTTCTTCATACGAAGGGACATGTATCCCCGACTGGCGGTCACGTTCACGCTCGTCAAAAATGCGGAGCACGTCCATTAAAATCATCTGGCCGTCGAGGCTTACCTCCTGCTCCATCCTGTCGGGGAGATAGCTGCAATCGGGAGAAACGGCAATTGCCTCCATATCAAGGGTGAATGTCCCTTTCGGCCAGCCGAGCAATTCAACAATGGTTATTTCGATCAGCTTTTTCAGGCCGCGGGAGGCTTCTTCATGACCCAGCTTGCCGAGTTCGATGAGGGTGGTAATTAATGGCTTGCGATTTTTTCCCGCACTTTTCTGGACTGCGACCGCTTTTTCGAGATCTTCCCGGGAAATGGCATTCATTTTTACCAGAACGGTCCCGATGCGGATCCGTCCGTCGAGATGACTGGCGCCGACAATATACCCGTTACTGAAAATAATCCGACTCTCGCCCTTGCTGCCTTTGACGGAAAATGTGCCGGACTTCCTCGTCGTATGGAGTAACTGAATGATGTCAACGATATGTAGGTGTTCTAAGTCTCCGGTAAAGGCCATACGCTTACGCTCTATGAGTTCAAAGAATGTTTGCTGATGCGAGGCTTTTGCAAAAGTCTTGCAATCATGTTGTAGCCACAAACTTTAGTTTGCGTGTTTTCCTTGTTTCCAGTGCATACAAACGCAGGCTATCGCCTCAGCGATCCGCCGGGGTGGAAAGCCCGCGGCTACCAAGACAGGACATTTGTAAGAGCCTCGATGCATCAAGAGAATAACACAAAGATTACCGACGGGTAAAGAGTTGCGGAGGAGCATATTCCTCCTCGTGTTAGTGTAATCTCGTACCGCATCGTCTGCATCTCTGCCTGCCGATATTGTTACCCAGATATTTTTTGCACGAGGGGCATCTCCAGTTAAAGGAGCTGAATCCGATAAAGACGGCGATAAGCGTGATCTGCGTTATAGAAATAATCTCTCTTGAAAATTCTCCGAAGAGATCAGGCCGTTTATAGATCACTGTTAAAAGAATAACCAGCAGAAGCGTTACTGAGATCGCAAGGTACTGACGGCCCTGGCGAATGCGGAATTCATGAATAATTTTCTTGTCGTCCCCTTTTTGCATATGCACAACGCTCCTTTATTGTCGTCTATTATACTTCAGAGCTGATCGGCGGGCAATATGAGGGAACGCTTTTTATTTCCTCTATCAATCGCAGCATCTCATCACTGGTCTCTGCGTTGAACGCTTTGACTTTAAGATGCTTGACCGCCATCCCTTTCGCATACCATCCAAAGAATTTACGGAAACGGATGACGCCGGTGGTTTCTCCGAGAAATCCGACAAGGAGCGCAAGATGTCTTTTCATGGTGTGCGACACTTCATGTACATGAGGCCTGCAAAGGTTTGTACCATCCTTCAGAAATTCAATGGTCTCCCGGAATATCCAGGGATTGCCGAGCGCCCCTCTTGCCACAGCTACAGCGTCGCATCCCGTTTCGACAAACATTTTTCGGATGAGCTGCGGGCTCAGTGCATCTCCGCTGGCGATAACAGGTATTGTCAGGGACTTTTTGACTTTCCCTATTATTGCGTAATCGACATGACCGCCGTAGCCCTGCGTTCTGGTCCTGCCATGGATAAAGAGCCCTTTCACGCCGGCGTCCTGCGCACGGATGGCGATATCTGTCGCATTGACGGATGCTTCATCCCAGCCCGAGCGTATCTTGACAGTGACGGGTTTGCCGGCATGATCGACCATGACTCTCATAATTTTTTGGAACTTAACGGGGTCCCTGAGCAGTCCCGCGCCTTCTCCTGTCGATACAACCTTATGAACAGGACAGGCAGCATTGAAATCGATAATGTCGAACGGATAGTTTGAGAGGATATCCAGAGCCCTTTTAATGATTTCACTATCGGCGCTGACAATCTGGACCCCCAAAGGCCTGTCCTCCAGAGGAGAAGAAAGCATTTTTATTGTGGTTTTATTATTGTAGACAAGTGACCGGGCGCTTATCATTTCCGTGAAAGCGAATCTGCATCCCAACGACCTGTTAATCAGGCGGAAGGGCTGATCGCTTATCCCCGCCATAGGGGCAAGGACAAGCGGTGAATCGACTGTTATATGTCCGATTGAAAGCATACATAATTATTGCACAATGGAATAAACAATAGTACCCTATCTCACAATTAAGTCATACCGGCGAAAGCCGGTATCCAGCGACTTTAATATGCTCAATTGTTAATGTATCTTTCCTTTCCTTTAACTAATATAACGGCAAAGTCACTGGATTCCGGGTCAAGCCCGGAATGACAAAAAACACAGGAAACCTATTTTGAGATAGGTTCTATTAACCTTTCGATGCATTCAGCTGGATTGCGAGATACAGACAAAAAGTTTCATATATATGGCTTATCGACTGGCGTACAGAAAAGAAATATATACCCAGATCCAGCGATAAGCATCACAAACGTTTGATGCACAGGTCATTGCGAGCACCTGAAAGGTGTGCGGCAATCTCCAAGGGAAAGGCGGGATTGCTTCGTTTCACGCGCAACGACAATTCTTACCGCTGGATTTGGGTATATGGTATATTTATACCATGAATACAATTCTTGTTGTAGAAGATGACAGAAAAATCGCCAGGGTTGTGAAGGTCTACCTTGAAGGCCAGGGGTTCAAGGTTTTTACTGCCGACAGCGGCAAGAAGGCCATGGAACTGGCATTGAAAGAACCGCCGTCTCTCGTTGTCCTTGATTTAATGCTTCCGGATACGAGCGGCGAGGCGCTATTGCAGGAGCTTCGCGAGATCGGAGATTTCCCGGTTCTCATGCTGACGGCAAAGTCGTCGGAAGAGGAGAGGGTTGCGGGATTTGCCCTCGGCGCCGACGACTATGTCGTAAAACCGTTTAGCCCGAGAGAACTGGTTGCGCGTGTAAAGGCTGTCCTGAAACGATCCAAAAAGGAGGAACTCGCGCTGTCCGGGACTCTGAGTTTCAATAAGGGAATGTTAACCATAGATGCGAGAAGCCTTGAAGTCACGAAGGCGGGGCATCATGTTTTGCTGACGCCGACCGAGTTCAAAATTCTCTCAGTGTTTGCAGGCGCTCCGGGTAAAGTCTTTACGAGAGGGGACCTCGTCGAAAGCGCACTCGGATACCAGTTTGAAGGATATGAGAGGAGCATCGATGCCCATATCAAGAACATCAGGTTCAAGCTGGAGGATGATCCCAAAAACCCGTCATTCATTCATACGGTATACGGGGTAGGGTACAAATTTACCGGAACGGTGGATGTTTAAGAGTCTCTGGATTAGATTTCTCGTCCTGCTCCTATCTGTTTCCCTTATTTCCCTTTCAGCAGCGCTCATTTTGAGGCAGATGATTATCGATGATTTCAATGAATATCTTGAAGGAGAGAAAGAAGATCGTATCTACAAAATCATGGCAGTGCTCGAAGGATCTTATGAAAAACATGCGGCATGGAGTGAAGACGCGCTTGTTGAAAATGCCGTTTGGGCTCTTTTGCATGGATATGAGATAAAATTGCTCGATGCAGGAGACACGGAGTTGATGAATACCCAGAAGGCGGTGGAGTCTCTGTCGCCTCTCATGAAAAGAAGAATTATGGCCGTTACAGGCTTTCCATTACAGAAGAAAGAAGTGAATGCTGAAGGATTCACCACCTATCCGCTCTTTTTGGCGGGGAAGGACATCGGGAGTCTTGATTTACGGCCATTTGCCGAACGTGAAGACCAGGGAAAGGAGTCGATCTTTCTGAAAAGGTCGAACCGTTTTCTTTTCCTGTCGGTCCTGGCCTTGGGCGGCCTCTCGGTTTTTTTGAGCCTTATCTTTTCGAGAAGGCTTACGGAGCCCATCAAGAGACTCACTTCCGCTGCAAAGGATATCAGCGAAGGCAATATCAAGACGAGGGTGTCCATTACCGGGAGTGATGAAATAAGTACACTCGCACAGACATTCAATACGATGGCCGGCAGCCTTGAGGTTTATGAATCGCTGAGAAGGAAATTGACGGCGAATATAGCTCATGAACTTCGCACCCCCCTCAGCGCCATGCAGGGAGAACTCGAAGCGATGATCGATGGGCTTATAAAGACTGATGCGGAGCACCTCCTCTCATTGCACGAGGAAACCGGCAGGCTGAAGAAGCTTATTGAGGGAATAGAAGAACTTTCGAAGGCTGAGGCGAGCGTTCTTGAAATGAAATGGCAGAAAATCGATCTTAAGCCTTTTTTGTCAAACATGCAGGAGAGGTTTGACCGGTTGTTCAGTGACAAGGGGGTTGGGTTGCAGCTCGCTTGCGAAGACGACCTGACAATGTATGCGGACCCCGATAAAGTGAGCCAGATTGTTATCAATCTTCTCAGCAACGCAATGCGGGTAACGGATAAAGGCGGCAGGGTGACGATAAAAGCGGGGGAAAAAGGTAATGAGCATTTTATCGAAGTTGCAGATACCGGCTCCGGTATCAGGCAAGAAGATCTCCCGTTCGTATTCGAACGGTTCTATAGAGCTCATGAAGGGGGTCTGGGACTCGGTCTTGCGATTGCAAAGGAACTTGCTGATGCGCATAGCGGACGGATAGAGGTCGTAAGCGAATTTGGAAAAGGATCTTCATTCACATTCATTATCCCGAATTTCACAACATCTTCATAATTCGTTCGACAGCTCTTCATAATCCTCTGGTAAGCTTTAGTTACAGTACGGCAAAAGGAGGTGGCACAATGAGAAAGGGGGTGATAGCAAGTCTGGTCGCATGGAAAGGTGACAGGAGACGCTGCGGCGTCACGGGCAAGGGCATTCTACAGAAGAGATGTCCCCGCCCCATTGTGTTTTAATGTGCAAGGGGGCATTCCGCCCCCTTTATCTTTGAAGAGCGAAAGGGGGCTGCATGAAAACCGTATACAGTATAATTTCTGCTGATGTATAATTATATGCATAGAAATTTTACGGAATATATGAGACGATCAACCGTTTTTTTTGCTCTCATCATCGTTTTTGCCGGAGCTGCGGCGGAATATCTTTATGCGGAAACGCCCGCCCGCAAGGAAAGCGTCGAATGTCAGCCTACCTATGGACATTATTGGCGGAGCAGTAAATGGGGTTGGTATGGCGCGAGGAAACAGGTGAAGACGCCTGTCGAGGCAAAACAGATAATCGAACAGGTTTTTATGCAGAATAATAATATCAAAGTCATAAGAATAACTGAGAGACCTCACTATTTCATTGCCGAAATGATCAACAGAAAAGGCGTTGTCGTTGATTTAATCCTGATCGACAGAAGGACCGGCCGGATCCGGTCGATGTTCTAACATACCTGCCTTCGATCAATCTCCGGTCTATTTCAGTCCGAGAACATCCTGCATGTCATACAAGCCGGAAGGTTTTCCATGAAGCCATTGGGCTGCCCTCAAAGCTCCGCGCGCAAAGGTATCACGGCTGGATGCTTTGTGTACGATCTCGATCCTCTCCCCGAGTCCGCCGAAAATAACAGTATGTTCGCCGACAATGTCGCCGGCGCGGATTGTCTGGATGCCTATCTCCTTCGGTTTCCTCTCGCCGATTATCCCTTTCCTCGCATAGACGGCAACTTCATCAAGGTTTCTGTCCACAGCGTCTGCAATGACCTGGGCCATTTTTAGTGCAGTGCCGCTCGGAGCATCCTTCTTCATCCTGTGATGCGCTTCGATGATTTCAATATCATATCCATCGCCAAGGACCCTTGTTATATCCTGTAATACCTTCAAAAGCAGATTTACCCCTGTGCTCATATTCGATGCCATTACGCAGGGGATTTTTTTTGTCAGGCCGGTGATTTCCTCTACATCATCTTTTGTAAATCCTGTTGTGCCTATCACAATTGCCTTGCCTTTGCCTGATGCCAGCCGGAGATGCTCCTTCGATGCCTCTACCGTTGTGAAGGAAATGATCAGGTCGACAGTATCGATGACCGATTCCAGGTCATCGGCAAGAAGAACGCCGGTATCACCGATACCGATCAGCGGTCCGATGTCCTTTCCGATGTCTTTATGTCCTTTTCGCTCAAAAGCTCCTGTTAACTGAAGCCCTTCATATTCTCTTGAGAGTGCAGCTATTCTGCTTCCCATTCTGCCTGTTGCACCGGCAACCGCTATCCTGATCATTAGAGCCTCCTTTGAAAGGCGCAGAGAATAGGGCAGGGAACAGTGAGCAAGATGCATTTGACCCTGTGCTCTGTGCATTCAGTTTTGTTACGGGTGTTCACTGTTTTCCTTGTCATCCCCCGCTGTTTCTTCGCCTTCTATTTTATACTCATCCGAGACCCATTTGCCAAGGTCAATGAGTTTGCACCTCTCGGAACAAAAAGGTCTCCAGGGATTTTCCTCCCATGTAGTTTTGCTCTTGCAGATCGGACAAAATATGATCATCGTATTTGAATGTGCCTCCTATCCGCTGACATTCTGAGTCTTTTTCAAGGATTTTTTCAAGTTCCTGATCAGAAGTTCAGATACAATGCCGTTTACCGCACCCGTCAACGTCCCGATGAGGACAATGAAGGGAGTTATGAGAAGCATCGGTTCAATGTTTTGTATGAACAGAAAATACGCGACAGAGAGCTGGGCAATATTATGAAAGAGTGCGCCGATAATGCTCAATCCAAGAGCGCTGAAAAGTCCTGGAGCCGCAGCATACATAAGCCCCATGGCCAGTGTTCCCGCAAGGCCACCGCCGAGGCTGAGGAAGAAAGCGGGGCCGAGAAATGTGCCTGCGAATAGTGATCCAAGCATTATGCGTATCAATGTTACCATCATGGCAGCACGAAATCCGTAGAGAAGGAGAGTCGTAAGCGTGATGATATTCGCAAGCCCGAGGCGCAGCCACGGGAGAGGTGTCGGCAGCAGGCCTTCGAAGCCGTGCAGTGCCAGAGCGTACGCGGAAAGCACCGCGATACGGTACTTATCCTGTAATTGCATCAACTGTTCCGCGTTGCCGAGGCTGCCCTTCTATGGTTACGATAATTCTGTTCGGCAGGCAGATGATCGTTCCCTGTTGAGTCCAGCCCTGGTGGACGCACAGCTTGTTATTGCAGGGAGATTCCGTTATGCGTACCTTATGGTCCTTTATCTCGATCTGTGTTTTTCCCATGGGACCTTCGACGGATACGGAGTTATTGCGGTCAATCGGCAGAATATACACAGGCTTTCCGTCCATTTCGATCCGCACGGTTTGTCCCTGTGATACAACCTTATGAATCATAAACATCCCTGACAAGGATGCGAGCATAAGCAGGGAAAAGAGGACTGCATCGGCAATCGTAGTGTTATGAAACAGGCTTTTTAATTGCAACTTTTTCTCTCATCCCTGCTGTGAAATGCATTTTCCCCTCGCTGTCAATGATGAGGCCGTCGAATCCCGCTGCATTGAGAACCTTTACCCCTTTTTCAGGTCCGAGAACAAAAACGGCGGTTGCAAAAGAATCGGCAAAGGCGGCCTCGTTTGTGATAACGGTTACGCTGCGGCATCCTGATGCAGGGAATCCGGTTTTGGGATCAAGGAGGTGATGATATCGTACTCCGCCGACCAGGTAAAAACGTTCGTAGTCACCGGAGGTAGAAATTGCCATATCGCTGAGAGGCAGGGTTGCCATGATATCGTCATCCTGATCCGTACCCCGCGGATTCCGGATGCCTATTTGCCATGGTATTCCGTCCGGCTTTCGACCAAACGCCTTTATATCTCCTGCAATTGCGACGAGGCCCGAAGCTATCCCCTGTTTCTTTAATATCCCGACGGCCTTATCAGCAGCATATCCTTTTGCAATTCCTCCCGCATCGATAATCATGCCCTTCTTTTTGAGAAAAATAGTGGATGCTGATCTGTCGATGCGCACATCCCTGAAATTCACCAGAGAGATGTTTTCGAGCAGGGTAATCTCTTCAGGTCTTACCTTTTTATGAAAATCATAGAGTCCTGATACGGCCCCAATTGCTATGTCAAATGCGCCGTCGGTCATTTCAGAGACGGAGAGGGCTTTGCCAAGCAGTTCAAGGACTTCCGGGGAAACCTTGGTTGCGGCTAACCCGGCATTTTTATTTATGCGGGATAGTTCGCTGTCCACCGCATAGAAATTCGTCAAGGATGCAATTTTCTCTATTTCAGAGAAAGCTGCATCAATCGCCTTTTCTGCGCTGTCCCCGGAGGCGGATACAACAGTGACGGTGACCTGTGTATCCATCAATATTCTGCTTTTTTGGAACATTTTTACCTTCTGTGGAGCACACGCACAGACGGTAAAAAATAGACAGCAGAAGGTAGCCAGTAGACGAGACAGGACAACTGTTAACTTTTCACTTTTTACTTTTAACTGTTCGTTCACGCTGCTCCCACCGGGCTGGTCCCTCTGAGTTTGTCTTTCAGGAACTTTCCGGTATAGGACATCGGATTTTTGATGATCTCTTCCGGCGTGCCCTCCGCAATAACCCTGCCGCCTTCGTCTCCTCCTTCAGGCCCGAGATCGATGACATAGTCCGCGGATTTCATGACGTCAAGGTTATGTTCGATGACAATGACCGTGTTGCCGGAATCGACAAGGCTGCTGATCACATTCAGCAATTTCTGTATGTCGGCGAAATGCAGCCCTGTTGTTGGTTCGTCGAGAATATACAGGGTATTTCCTGTCGCTTTTTTGGCGAGTTCCTTCGAAAGTTTCACCCTTTGTGCCTCGCCGCCCGATAACGTGGAGGCAGGCTGCCCCAACTGGAGATAGCCAAGTCCAACGTCCTCAAGGATTTCAAGCTTGTGACGTATCGAAGGAATTGCCGCAAAGAACTGGAGTGCTTCTGATATCGTCATGTCAAGGACGCCGGCAATATTCTTTCCTTTGTATACGATATCGAGCGTCTCCCTGTTGTAGCGTTTTCCCTTGCACACATCGCACGGGATATAGACATCGGGGAGAAAATGCATCGCAACCTTTATAAGCCCGTCTCCCCCGCAGGAATCACACCGTCCGCCTGAAATATTGAAGCTGAACCTGGAGGCGGAATATCCACGTATTTTCGCGTCGGAAACCTGTGAAAAAAGATTTCTTACAAATGAAAAGATACCCGTATAGGTTGCGGGATTCGATCTGGGTGTTTTTCCCAAAGGCGACTGATCAACGTTGATGATACGATCTATCCTGTCGGCTCCCGCTATTCCCTTATGTCTGCCGGGTGTGATCCTGCCCCCATAGAGTTTTTTAACAAGAGTTTTGTACAAGACCTCTACGACGAGGGTGCTTTTCCCGGAGCCTGAAACCCCTGTCACGCAGGTGAAAGCTCCGACCGGAATATCGACGTCGATATTTTTGAGATTGAATTCCTGCGCACCGATAATCCGAATAAAATCATTCGGCTTTCTTCTCGCAGAAGGAATATCGATGGACAGAGTCCCGTTCAGGTATTTCCCCGTGAGAGAGTTCTTATTCCCGGCGATCTCTCCGGGTGTGCCCGAAGCAGTAACCCAACCGCCGCGCATTCCCGCTCCGGGGCCCATATCAATGACATGGTCAGCCCACCGGATCGTTTCTTCATCATGCTCTACGACAATAATGGTATTGCCCGCCTCTTTCATGGAGGAAAGACTTTTAAGGAGCTTGCTGCAGTCCTTCGGATGCATACCGATACTCGGCTCATCGAGTATATAGAGGACCCCGGTGAGAGAAGAGCCGAGTTGCGTTGCAATGCGTATTCGCTGGGCTTCACCTCCGGAAAGCGTTAACGATGATCGGTCGAGCGTCAGGTATCCGAGTCCGACACTGTTGAGGAAAATGAGCCTGTCCCGTACCTCTTTCAGTACGCGTGAGGCGATGGTCATCTCTCTGTCGGTGAGGCTCAGGGTATTGATGAACAGCAGCGCGTCCTTTACCGGCATCCGTGCGAATTCACCGATATTGGTATCCTGTATCGTAATGCTCAATGCTTCTCTGCGAAGCCTCAAACCATTACAGCTTTTGCAGTAGGTGCGATCTTCGATTTCTACAGAATCTTCATCGATATTCAGAAACCCGAGACCGTTACATGACGGACAGGCCCCCTGTTTACTGTTGAACGAAAAAAACATGGGATTGATATCAGGATAGCTGATGCCGCAGGCGTGGCACACAGCGGTTTTTGAAAATATGATGTCCCTTTTCTCTGACAGGAGATTGATCGTCACGATATCGGAATACCCAAGGGCGGTTTCAATCGCCTCTTTCAATTGCCGCTCTACTCCGGGTTTTATGATCAGCCTGTCAATAACGATCTCGATGGTATGGCGCTTCTGTTTTTTAAGGCTGATGTCGTGCGTCAGGTCTGTCATCTCGCCGTCGATCCTTGCGCGTATGAATCCCTCACGCCGCATCTCCTGCAATTCTTTTTTATACTCTCCCTTCCTGTCCCTGACAATCGGGGCGAGGACCTGTATCCTGTTTCCGTCCGGAAGGGACATGACGGAATGGATGATATTCTGCGAATCCTGCTTCGATATGGGAGCGCCGCATTTATAGCAGAATTGCCTGCCGATACGCGTATACAGTACGCGCATATAATCGTAAATCTCGGTTATGGTCCCCACTGTGGAACGGGGGTTTCTGTTGACTGTCTTCTGGTCGATCGCAATGGAGGGAGAAAGACCCTCTATATAATCGACATCAGGCTTGCGGAGCTGCTCGATGAACTGCCGCGCATAGGCGGAGAGGCTCTCAACGTAACGCCGTTGCCCCTCGGCATAAATGGTATCGATTGCGAGAGATGATTTACCGGAACCCGAAGGCCCCGTGATAACCGTTACCGCCTCCCTCGGAATTGTGAGGTCGATGTTCTTCAGGTTATGTTCTCTGGCTCCCTTTATAACAATAACGTTCTGCATTGGGTGTTATTCACTATAACCGAAAGAACGGAGAGAAGTTAAGCTGAAGAGTCGCTGTTTCCTCCTCTGATCATCCCGTTGGGAAGTCTGCTCTCGTTAGATTTGTTTCGTATCGCATCATTTTAAAGAATGATGTAAACTATACCGTATGAAAAAGATTATTTTCCTCATGACAATTATTCTGCTGTTGCCGGTGCTTTCGTATGCCCAGCCGTCGATTGTTTTTGATTCTGAAGAGCACGATTTCGGGACCGTGGCGCCGGTGGAGACCATTGAACATGTTTTTGAGTTCACGAATGCGGGAGATCAGGATCTCCTTATCCAACAACTCGGCTCATCCTGAGGATGTGCAGCTGCGATGGCCAGTTCGAGCCATCTGAAACCCGGGGAGAAGGGAAGGATTACTGCAAAGATCGATATGAGGGGAAGGAGAGGCGCACTCCTCAAAACTGTGCAGGTATCTTCGAACGATCCCAAAAGACCTTCTGTTGTCCTTTCACTGAGAGCGACGATACAATAATAGTATTGTCTGTTGAGGCTTTCGCAAAAGTCATGTTCTGTATCCGCAGGCTTTGACTGCAAGGCACCGAACAAGAAAACACGCAAACTAAAGTTTGCGGCTACATAATGATTTCAAAACTTTTTGCAAAAACCTCTTCGGTCGATCAATCATTGGCATCTGCAAGCAGATATCAGAAGCAGAGGAGAACCTTATGCTGAAGGAAAGTTGTCCGGGGAGCAGGGAAATCAGAACTCCTTATCCCGAAGAGATACAATGTTTCTGGTGTGATGCACTCTCAGAGATTTGGTCCGACGAGGCGGAGACCGTTTGCAGGGGATGCGGAAGGCAGATAGCGCGGGAGATGAAGCCGACGTGTATCGAATGGTGCCCTGCAGCGAAAGAGTGCATCGGCGCCGGGAAATACGAGAGGCTCATGAAACAGAAGAAGAAAAAGATATGATCCCCGGTGTGATAAAACATTCCAGGTTAATCGCGGTCTCCCTGCGGACAGACGCGCCGGTATAAATCCTCGTGGGGCGTGTCAGGAGGTATTGGTTTCCACTGCGCGCTCTCTTTGTAGCTGTAATCGATTAGTGCCCCCCTGGAGTCATAGAAGGAAATCGATTTGACCTGAACCTGTCTGCTTCTGCAATTAAGTTCGATCAGGTGAAGAGACTCATATACGTCAGAATATTTCCCTCCAAGCCTCTCTGCCATACTGAATGAAGTGTCCTTATCAAAGACAATTTTTTGCCACAGGCTGATGGTCCCTTTATAGGGAGCCAATGGATAGGCAATGCTCTCGCTGTCATAATAATAATTGTCTTTATATGTGGTGAAATATCGCCAATCCCCGCCCTGTGCGGTATCGGCACTCAAAAAAAGGACAAAAAAGAAGAGAGGAACAAAGAGGGCGTGTTTCAAAGATGCATTCACTGGATAATTTCGATGGTCTTTGTGCATTTTCCGATGCCCGGAAAAATCGACTTGACCGTTACGGCATGGATATAAGAGCTGTCAGGTATCCATACAACTGTTCTGTGATACTCTGTTCCCACTCCCCCCTCATGGTTGAAATGTCCATTAAAGGACTGCGAAATGGCATACAGACGCGGATCAGAGGAATGGTACTGGATTGTTGTCTTGAACATGATATTTTTCGGTCTTTTGACAGGTACGGCGGCAACCAGAAAGACAATATCCGAGGACATTGCAGAGGAAATCTCATTACCGTGCCAGTCGACGACCGAACAGGCCAACTCTGCTCCCGCGCTTTCAGAGAGAGGAAGAGGAAGAAGGCAAGGACGTAAACAGGAAAAAGCATTGTTCTTTTCATGTCACCTATTAGGCTCATAAGCCGATAAAAAAATGGTATGGCGGGGTGGACGGGACTTGAACCCGCGACCTCTGGCTTGACAGGCCAGCGTTCTAACCAGCTGAACTACCACCCCGTGGAAAATGTATTGAACAACTCTGACCTTTTAATTAATTCCGGTTTTGCCTGTGCAAAAGCGGATGGTAGGCGGAACAGGGCTTGAACCTGTGACCCCAGCCTTGTAAGGGCTGTGCTCTCCCAACTGAGCTATCCGCCCAGGAAGTAATTTTATACTACATAAAAACGTCTTTTGTCAATTGCATACAGCGGAGACTTCTGCGATGGACCTATTTTTTGAGAGAAACTTCGCCGGTCTCAGGGTTGTAATTGTATTTTGAAAAATCGACTTTACCGCCAATGAAATCACCCACATCCTCAAGGACGGCAGGGTATTGATCGTTGGCTGCCCGATAGGCCTGAACAGCTTTTTTCACCGCATCGAGGTTTGCTGCTTCTCCTGCCAGTTTTGCGCTTGCATGAGCACCAAGCAACGCATCGCTGTATTCCGATACCGGATTTTTTGGTTTCTCATCGCACGCAATTATCAGAAAGCTGCACAGAACCAATGCACAGCCCAAACGTCCGAAATTCCTCATGTTCATGAGATTATTTTAATGAATGGTATTCTCTTAGTCAAATACTGCCGTCGGAAAAATAATATTCTGCATCCTCAAAACCCTATTTGAAAAATAACGTTTTTTCATTAATAATAAAAAAAGGTCTTAGTGCGCACAGGAGACAGAATACACGATTATGAAAGATTACAAAAAGAATATATCCCCGTTCTTCCTGATGGAACGCTATATGAGAGTCGCAGCAATTCTATGGACTCTTATTATTGCCGCTTCGCTGTCATGGAGCATTGTCCGGATACAAAAGGAGACCCTGGAAGGCGCCCGTATTCAGGCGCATATCAGTTATGTAAAGGATATCGTATACCGCCGATGGAATGCGGGACACGGAGGAGTCTACGTGCCGGTAAGCGAAGAAACCCCTCCCAACCCTTACCTGGCAGAAATGCCTGAACGTGATATAACAACCCAGTCGGGCAAACATCTGACGTTAATTAATCCTGCTTATATGACCCGTCAGGTGTACGGGATGATGGCGGAGGAATATAACGTTTACGGGCACATCACAAGCCTGAATCCGATCCGTGCAGAAAATGCTGCTGATCCCTGGGAGGCTGAAGCGCTGCGTGCATTCGAACAGGGGGAGAAGGAGGTCAATGCGATGTCCAGAATAAACGGGAAGGAATATTTTCGCTTAATGCATTCTTTTGTTACAGAGGAGGGTTGTCTGAGATGCCATGCCAAACAGGGATACCGGGTGGGCGACGTGCGTGGAGGAATCAGTGTTTCGGTGCCAATGGAACCGTTGCTTTCCATGGAGCGACGGAACATACTGACATTTTCCGTAGCCCATGGTCTGTTTTGGATAGCAGGACTGGCCGGGATAGGCATGAGCAGGCAGCGGATACGAAAGAGCGAGAAGGAGCGGCTGCAGGCAGAGGAAGAATTGAGGAAAACGTCGGATGATCTGGCACGTTCCAATGCCGAGTTGAAGCAGTTTGCGTACGTTGCCTCACATGATCTCCAGGAGCCACTCCGCGTAATTGCGGGCTTTGTAAAGCTGCTGGAGAAGCGCTATAAAGGCAGGCTCGACAACGATGCCGACGGTTTTATCACGCATACTGTTGACGGGGTAAAACGGATGCAGGCGCTCATTCAGGATCTGCTGGAATATTCACAGGTTGGCACAAAAAAGCGAGAATATAACCATACAGACAGCGCTTTCATTGTGCAGCAGGTGATGTTTAACCTGAAGTCTGCCATAGAAGAAACTCATGCACTTATAACCTTTGACAATTTGCCCGTTGTTATGGCGGACGACACACAAATGGTAAGATTGTTTCAGAATCTCATAGGCAATGCCATTAAATTCAGGGGCAGTGAAGCGCCGATAGTTCATATAGCTGCCGATAAGAGAGAAAATGAATGGGTTTTCACTGTGAGCGATAACGGCATCGGAATAGAGCCGGAGCATGCGAAGAAAATATTTGTCATTTTCCAGCGTCTGCAAAAAAGGGATAAGTATCCCGGCACGGGCATCGGCCTGGCTATCTGCAAGAAAATTGTAGAACACCATGGGGGGCGCATATGGGTTGAGTCAGAGCCGGGGAAAGGCGCGACGTTTTACTTTACGCTTCCAGGTATATGACGAATTTCAACTTCTGGTATTCTAAATAGTTGTGATCGCGGGAATGATTCGTGCATGGCTTATTCGATGCCTTATGGCGGCCGCCTTAAGCGGTTTCTTTTTTCCTGACAGAGTGCCGGCGCAGGAAGGGAACCTTCTAAGAGAGGCCATTGAAGGCGCTGTCTTTATTTATGATTCATCCGCAGCGCCATGCGCTCCTGTCGTGGAATCTGTTCCACCCCGTAAAACGCTGCGCCCCATAGGGAGTGGATTCATCGTAGTCTTGAAGCCTTATCCCGATGCAGTATCAGCGGGCGACAGAATGCAGACATATCCCTTTTTGATAACAGCCCATCACGTTATTGGCAATCGTGATGCCATTATCGTCAGGATGAACAGGTCTGACAGGCCGGAACTTGTCTGTTTTCCCGTCAAATTAATAACAGAGGGAAAAAATCAGAATGTTTTTGCAAGCCAAAGGGCAGAAGTAGATCTGATTGCAATACGTTTGCCGGACATTCATAATACTGCCTTTGCAGAATATAATTACTCCATGATCATGGATGAAGATCTCATGAAGAAGGAAGGAGTCTGCGAAGGGACGGATATTTTTACTGTTGGATACTTATTTGGTTACACGGGCGAGAGACAGAATTTATCGGTCGTCAGGTTCGGAAAAGTGGCTTTACTGTCACATGAAGCCTGGTATCACAGTGATTCTCCCCGGAATATGGATGAACACGCATACCTTGCAGAACTGCAAAGCGAGCGCGGGCTCAGCGGCACACCTGTCATGCTTCGGAACCCACGGCTTCGTCTCGACAGAGACGGTATATACCGCTATCAGCAGGTTAAACCGTATGTCATAGGAGTGCTGAAAGGGGGACTGCGTTCATGGGTCGGAGGGGATCAGGGAATGGCAGCGATTGAGCCTGCATACCATCTGCGGGCACTCCTGAAGAGGATTGCTGACCAATTGGCGGCATCGGGCATTCCGATAGACTTAGGGTCGCCGGGGTCGGACAAGTAATCATTGGGGATAGTATGGCAAAGGTCGAAATCCTCGCGACGAAAGAGGCAGCAAGAACGGTCTGACCGGGTTTTGCGAATGTCTGAAGAAAGGCGGGTGAGTTCAGCTTTTTACGGAATAGTGAGCGCATCGAGTATGCTGAAAAGCGCTTTTACTGCAGTTGAATCGCCGGGAAGTACGCAGACCGCTTTTCCCTGAAGATCGAACTCTGAGATTGCAGGGTCCTGCGGGATAATGCCCGCAACTGTGAGGCCGGCATCTTTCGCCAATGCTTCAAGTTCGGGTGCTCCCTTCGTCACTCTGTTAATGATAACAACGTTTTTTTTAATTTCGAGCTGAAGTTCATCGACAAGCCTATCGATCCTTTTCGCAGTCTGAATCCCTTTTACCGTGGGATCGCTTATGATGAGAAGCAGGTTGACCTTATGAGTCGTTCTTCTGCTTAAATGTTCCATTCCCGCCTCGTTATCGATAACGACATAGTGATACGATTCGGAAAGGGCATCGGTATATTTGCGTATGATATTATTTGCAGCGCAGTAACAGCCGGGACCTTCGGGCCTTCCCATCACCATCAGATCAAATCCTTTTGATTCAACGAGCGACTGCTGTACCTGGTAGTCGAAAATCTGTTCCATCGACATGCCGCCTGGTCGTTCAGCGCCGCTTCTTATCAACTCGAGGGATTCCTCCCGCAATGTCCCTATCGTTGTATGGACGTCCACTCCGAGCGCCTCATTCAGGCAGCTGTTGGAATCGGCGTCCACGGCAAGCACGGGTTTATTTCTTTTCTCGACGAGATAGCGGACAGTCAGCCCCGCGACAGTCGTCTTGCCTGTGCCGCCTTTCCCCGCCAGTGCGATGATAAAAGCCATTTAGTATTATAAGAGACTTGTTGCAAATTTTCCCCTAATGACGGAAAATATGAAAATATGGAACAGTTGCGTAAGAGATTCAGATGTACTATGCGCTATGCCCTCTTTTTTTTAATCCTCTCGTTTATACTTCTTTCAGGAATGCAATCCGGTTTTGCTCTGGCAATAAGTACCCCATCTTATGTCGGATCAGATGCATGCAGTGGCTGTCACGAACAGGAATATAACGGCTTCGTGAAGTATGCAAAGAAAAGTAAATCCTTCAACAGCATCGAAAGAGTAAAAAAGGGTTTGACCGAAGAAGAAATAAAAGGCTGCTATGTCTGTCATACCACGGGATTCGGTAAACCCGGAGGATTTATCAGTATCGAAAAGACCCCCCATCTCAAGAACGCAGGGTGTGAAGTATGTCATGGCCCCGGCGGGGTTCATATAAAAACAACAAACCGGCAGGACATTAAGAGGAAGATGACATTGAAAGACTGTGAGGTATGCCACACGTCTGAGCGGGTCCGTGCATTCAGATATAAGCCAATGATTCACGGAGGAGCGCATTAGTCACGCTGAGCAGTTGAAAATCAGGGAATAAGAGAAAAATGTTTGGTGTAATCAGAAAGAGACTGGGCTACAAGATCATGTTTGCCATGCTGGCCATCATTTTGCTGGTGCTGCTTGCTGAAATCTATATGCGCATCTATTTCGGCACAAAAGACAGGCTCGAAATTGCAGCAACGTTAAGTGCCGAACTGGCGGACTCTGTATATGCCGGAATCAAGCATCCTATGGAAATTGGCGACAGTGAAGCGATTAAGCGAGAGTTATCGGACATAAGAGACAAGATGAAGGATATCGAGGTATTTATCTGTGATTTCAACAAGGAGGTTGTCTATTCCACACATACGGATAAAATAAAAGCAAATCTTCAGGATTTAATTAATAACAAGACCATTTCGTATAACCTGACAGAGAGCCTGAAAACAGGGGTCGAACCCCACATCGACCAGCGTAAGCCCTTTGAGGACGTTGTCTCAGGCAGAAGACAAATTGTTGTCATGCGGCCTATCCTGAATGAAAAGGAATGCTATCACTGCCATGGGTCATCGAGAAAGGTCCTCGGCGGGATTGTGGTGAGACTTGATGCAGAGCGGACCTATGCACAGGTTGTCGCGCAGCGGAACCGCACGATAATGATAGTTATATTCCTCATCCCGATCGCAATCGTCCTTGTCTATCTTATGGTGAACAGGTTAGTCAGGCATCCTGTGGAGAGCCTTGCAGACAAGGCGAATAAATTTGCAGAGGGAGACATGGCTGTGAAGGTGGACGTGAATACTGACGATGAAATCGGCATTCTTGGACGAACCTTCAACTATATGGTTGACAGTGTTTCATCGTTCAGCAAAAAACTGGAAGAGGAAGTAAAGAGAAAAACTGCTTTGCTGAATGAAAGAACGCGACTGATGACTTTACTGGAAAGGGCGAATAAGGACCTCCGGGAGATGGATAAAATGAAGTCAACATTTCTTGCAAACATGTCTCATGAGCTTCGTACTCCCATGAATGCCATTATCGGCTATACCGATCTTTTGATAGACGGGGTGGATGGTCCGATCAACGAAGAGCAGGACAAGAGCCTTAACAAGGTCGCAACGAATGCGAGGCATCTCCTCCAGTTGATCAATGACGTCCTCGATATTTCAAAGATTGAAGCCGGCAAGATGAAGATCAATCCTAAAGAACTTGACCTGAGATGGTTGATTGAATCTGCAACGCCTACATTTGAACCCCAAATAAAGATGAAAGGGATTTCCCTTACGGTCAATATCCCTGATGAGTTGCCCCATGTCTATGGTGATGAAGCCAGGCTGAAAGAGGTTCTGATCAATCTGTTATCCAATGCGATTAAGTTCACCCATGAGGGTGGAATAGTCGTATCTGCAAGGCTTTCGGAAAGGGGAGTAAAACCCGGTGAAGCGCCACTGTTTATGGAAATTTGCGTTGCGGATACAGGGATAGGAATAAACGAAGAAGACGTCGGAAAGATCTTTGATAAATTTGTGCAGGCAGACCTCACAACAGTACGTCAGTATGAAGGTACAGGGCTTGGCCTGAGCATTGCGAGGGGACTGATATCGCTCCATAAGGGCATGATCTGGGTGACAAGCACATTAGGAAAAGGAAGCACGTTCTGCTTTACCCTTCCTTTGAAGAAAGAGATGCTTGAAACATCTGCTGAACCGGTGGTTGAAACAAGAATGGCAGAATCCCTTGCCGATTATTTTGGAAAGCCGGTAGAGGATTTTCTGAAGGAACCGGAATACTCAGGGAAGCCGATACGGTGCTGGGAGTATGTCCGGTGCGGACAACCGAGTTGCCCGGCATACGGGAGCAAGGAAGGAAGATGCTGGATGATTATGGGAACGCATTGTGCGGGAATGAAGATTGCTGCGTATCCGGAGAAGGCAGATTTTTGCAAGGGGTGCGACCTCATGAAAAGCATTCTGCAAAAAACTGATGAAGAGTATCGAACAGAGCCTGTGCTTACCGTAAAGGCTGACAAAAAAATCATTATGGCGATTGACGACAATCCAGAGGCAATTGATATTATCTGCAAATATCTTGGTGATGAGTATGCGGTGGTCGGGCTCCTTGGCGGCGAGGATGCAGTCGAAAAGGCAAAGCAGCTAAAACCGATGGCAATTACCCTTGATATTATGATGCCGAGGAAGGATGGATGGCAGGTCTTGCGGGAGCTGAAACATGATCCCGATACGCAGGATATTCCGGTAATTATCATGTCTATCGTCGACGACAAGAGGATGGGATTCAGCCTCGGTGCAGCTGAGTATATTGTAAAGCCTGTTGAAAAGGAAATTTTATTAAGAAAGCTGAAGACGCTCGAGAGGATGACAAAGATCAAGAGAATCCTCATAGTCGATGATGATCCGGGCACGGTGCGATTGATAGGCAATGTGCTTGAAGAGGCTGAATACCAGGTAACGACTGCGTTTAACAGTGAAGATGCGGTAAAGTCCATTGAGAATTTCAGGCCGGATCTCATCGTTCTCAATCTTACGATGCCGAAGACCGGCTTTGATGTCATTGAATATATTAAGGCTGCACAGGGGGCTAAAGACATCCCATTAATTGTACTCACCCAGAAGGATCTTTCTGAAAAAGAGGCCGGCGAACTGAACGAAAGAATACAGGGCATATTGAACAAGGTTGTTCTGACAAAAGAAGACCTCTTGCAGGAATTGAAGAATACCATCACAAGGATGAGCGGCGCTCCATGAACAACGTATGACATTTCTCTTGACCCTCCTTTTTATTATTCTCCTTCCTTTTGACGCGTGGGCTTTCGTCTCTCATGAATATCCGGCGATTTATGTCCATATGCTTTCGCTGATTTTCTGCTTTGTTGCTCTGCTTGTTGTTTTGTGGGCTTTTATCCGTCGGGGCTTATATAAAGAGAGGAGATGGAAATACCTTTTTCTCTCCGCGATATTTCATGCCCTATGGAATGCAGACGTGATCATCGGTCGCATTGCTGAGGCCTTGTGGATAGAGAAGTCACAGATAACAGGCGCTGCAGAGGGCTGGCAGTATTTTGCGCGGCACATAACAATTGAAGGGGCGGAATATTTCTATTACATAGGAAGGCTCGATTTTATACTGCTGAATGCAGCGATGCTGTTTTTCTACATTTGGCTGAGAGAGCATCTTCAAAAAGAGCCCGAAGAGCGCGGCATATCAACAGCGGCTTTTTTGCCGTTGTTTCCGATCTTATTTACAGAAATAGCAGGCAATATACTTTTTATTGTGCTCTCTGCGCTATGCTTCGTTACCAGCATTAAGCTCTATAAAAGAGAGCGGGCAAATGTGCTTTGGAGATATATGGTCGGGCTTTCTTCAACGTATTTTATGTTTTCCATTTCAAGGTCCTTTGGTCATATTTTTAAAAATATCCTTCTGCCGACAGGGAACCAGGGTATTTGGGATACTCTTTATCTCGATGCGATCGGCGGAAGCCTCAACACCGTCATTCGCTTCTTAGTGGCAACACTGACCCTCTTCTTTGTATGGATCTATGAGACCTATCTCGGCATATCTGAAGACAAAAGAAAATTGCAGGTAAGCGTGGAGGAAAGGACCGGCCTCATTGAGCAACTGGAAAGAGACAAAACAGAACTTCAGGAGCTTGATAGAATGAAATCAGCCTTCATGGCAAACATGTCTCATGAACTTCGGACTCCCATGAATACCATTATCGGTTATAGTGAGATGTTGATCGACAGGGTAGATGGTCCTCTCAACAAGGAACAGGAAGGGAGTCTCAAAAAGGTAAAAGAGAGCGCCAGGCACCTTCTCAAATTGATCGACGACGTCCTGAATATATCAAGGATAGAATCGGCAAAAATGCACCTGGAGGTAAAAGAACTGAACATGAAACATATTGTGGAATCGGTCATTCCTGCATTTGAGCCCCTGATTACACAAAAAGGGTTGACCCTGTCGCTCAAGGTAAGTGAACAATTGCCAACTGTCTATGGTGACGCAGAAAAAATTAAACAGATTTTGACAAACCTGCTGTCGAACGCAGTAAAATTCACCCATAAGGGCGGGATAACCATCACTGCTTCGGTTTCCGATACAGGTGTTAACCCCGGAGAAACGCCGCTTTTTCTGGAGGTATGCATCTCAGATACAGGGATAGGGATAAAAGAAGACGATCTTGGCAGGATTTTCGACAAGTTTGTACAGGTGGATTTCAGTTTAGTAAGATCGTATGAGGGTACAGGACTTGGACTGAGTATTGCCAATGGACTTGTGAAATTGCATAATGGAACTATCCGGGTCGCCAGCACGTATGGAGAGGGAAGCACATTCTGTTTCACCCTGCCATTAAAAAAAGAAATCTTTGAGAAAACAACGTAACTATTTATAATAGATGATGCAAAAATAGTATGCGAACAGCAAAGACCAGGAGATGACATGCCAAGGAAACTATTGATCGTTGAAGACAATCAGGACAACCGTGAACTTGCAATCAAGGTCCTGAAAAATAAAGGCTATGAGATTATTGAGGCTGTCGACGGTGAGGAGGCCATAGAAAAGGCGATTTCGGAAAGACCCGACCTGATACTGCTCGATATCTCGCTCCCGAAATTGGATGGGTATGAAGTAGCCAAACGACTGAAGAGCATGGAAGAATTCCAGGAAATTCCGATCGTAGCCTTTACCGCACATGCCATGAAAGGGGACAGGGAAAAGGTAATAGTGGTAGGGTTCGAGGGATACATCTCAAAGCCTATTAACGTGCGTGAATTTCCGGACCAAATAAGGGCATATCTCAGGGGAAAAAGGGAGAGCGTGTTAGGTGGAGAAGAAAAGCAAGATATTGATCGTTGATGATGCAGAAGATACCGTAGAACTCCTGAAGAAGAGATTTCGCGCCGAAGGGTATGAGACATCGGAGGCCTATAACGGGGAGGAGGCACTGCAGAGGGTGCCTGAATACGAGCCTGATTTAATCGTCCTTGATGTCATGATGCCGAAGATAGACGGCTATGAAGTCTGCCAGAGGCTTAAGGCAGATGAAAAGACAAAATACATCCCCATTCTGATGTTAACTGCAAAAGGCGAGGTCGAGCATAAGATCAAAGGGCTTGATATCGGCGCCGATGATTACATGGGAAAACCCTTTCGATTACAAAGAACTATCAGCCAGAATCCGCTCCCTGCTTTCCATAAAGGCTACGCATGAAAAAAAGGTGGTAGAGGAAAAAACCGGCGCGCTTGAACAGATGATTGACGAAGTCGCCCACGAGATACGAAATCCCCTGACTTCCATTGGAGGATTTGCACGGAAGGTCTTCAACAAACTGCCGGAAGATGATCCGAATAGAAAATATATGCAGATGATCATTGAAGATGTTGCCGTACTTGAAAATATGATAAAGCAGCTTATCGAACTGAAATCCATGGAGATATCACAGAAGGAATCCGCGAATATAAATGAAATCATCAGCGACGCGCTAAAGGTTTTTGAGAAAGAGACCTCAGAGAAAAACATTCAGGTGTCCACGGATTTTCTGGATAACCCGCCTTTGCTTTTCATAGACAAAAAGCTTATGAAGAGAGCACTTTGCAACATGATCAAAAATGCCATCGAGGCAATGGAGGCCACTGATTTAAAAGAACTTGTGCTCAGGACTGTCCTGAGCGGAGATCATATTGACATTACGATGGTTGATACCGGAAAAGGTATTGAAAAGGATAAAATCAGGAATATCTTTGACCCGATGGTCTCTTCCAAGATGTTTAGTCCCGGCTTAGGTCTTACCTTTGCATTGAAAATAGTTCAATATCATGACGGCACCATTTCAGTCGAGAGCGAACCCGGCAAGGGCACAATTTTTACCATCAGATTGCCAGTCGGAAAACCTTGACGGAATGCTTTATTTTACAGTTTTCAGCGTCCTGATCCGCGCGATCTCTTCCTGGTAGCCGTAGATATGGGCGCCTGCGCTGTAGGCATACATTGGGCCGTTTCTCAGTGCTGACTCGCCTGCGACGTACTGTTTTAGAAGTTCTATCCCGCCGAGATTGGTGGGAAATCCTGCCCAGAGGTCCCATGACCGGAAATAAGCGCTTACGGTAAGGAAAAGATCATCGCCGGAGGGAATGACCTTGAAATCCAGAATTCTCAGGCATGGTGGGTCAATCTTGCCGTCTTTTCCATAGCAGACATCAAGGTCTTCAGGGGTGGCGATTTCGATCACCGCCTGATTGGTCAATGGAGTCTCCCTCAGCATATCAATAACACGTTCAAGCTGAGTGCCTCCCTTCGGCATGCTGTGTTGTATCCTGCTCGCATAGGTATATGTTTCATTTTCGGCAAGCTCAGGGTTCATGAGGTAGTGCGCGAAATAATCTTCGATATACTCCATGGTTGTCGGAGAGGGTATTCCTAACCCCGGCGGAATATCGGGACCAAATCGTAATAGGGATGTTCGATAAATACCGCGATACCGGGATATTGGAGGCGATATTGTTCGTTTTCGAAAGAGCCTTTCTGAATTTTTTGGGAATATGTTTTATCAAACAGATTGTATATGAGCTGAAACCAGGCATCGGAAATAGTCTTGGCCGACAGACAGAACGGGAGCATGTGTTCCTCCTTTTTTCGAATCATAGTTTATCATTTCAATGTGCTGCATGAGAAGAGGATAAAATTTGTGCTGGAGGTAGACAACTGACGTTCCAGGGGATAAACTTTATATATAGAAACAACGAGAGTCTATACTATTAACCCGGCAATTATAGTTGTCATCCTGAACGGAGTGAAGGATCTCGTAACAGCATGAAAAGGCGAGATTCTTCGCATTGCTCAGAATGACAGCATTGATCTGTTTAGTTGCTGGGTTAATAATGCTCTCCCTGGTAATTAAATAAATGACGAAGAAAACATCACACCAAGAAAAGAAAAAAACAAGCTGCGCGGAAGTGTTCCAGTGTAAGGAGACTTCCTGCCCCGCATATGAATCCGCAAATCATGCATGCTGGCTGATTTCGGGGACGCATTGTCATCAGCAGATTCAGGGCAAATTTCTGGACAAGATGGGATGTGCATTGACTGCACATTCTTTAATGAAAACGTAGACACCGACTCAATCAAAAAAACACTTAAGATTGTCAATACACAACTCAAGCAGTTCAGGCAGATGGTGGGAGAGAGGGACAGGGAACTGGAAACAATCGGCATGGAATTGGCAATCGGCCTTTCAGAGTCGTTTGAGGCCCTCAAAAAGATAGCTTCAGGAGACCCCCTTGTGAGGATACCCGTAGCCTCGAAGATAGAGTTGATAGAGAAATTAAAACAACTGATTAATCTTACCGCCGAGGAATTTGGGGAGTTGGTTGACTTGTCTCATGAGTTTGCAATTGGGATAGCGGAACAATTTGATGTATTGCACAGAGTTTCACTGGGTGATCGGACTGCCAGGGTTTCAGGAACATCTTCTGTAGAGCTTCTGGAAGCTCTCAGGAATATTTCCAATGCAATGATAGAGAGTGTAGACAGAGAGATCACAGAACGCAAAAAAATTGAAAAGGAGTTACAGGAGAGCGAGGAAAAATTCAGGACAATCAGTGACGCAGCGAGAGATGCCATAGTAATGATTGACGATGAAGGAAATGCTTCATTCTGGAACCAGGGCGCAGAAAGAATATTCGGCTATACCGCACAGGAGATTGCAGGGAAAGAACTACATTCGGTTATTGTTCCTTCCAAATACCGGTCTCTTTCACAGGAAGGTTTCAGTAAATTCAAATTCACAGGTCAGGGCCCGGTTCTCGGCAAGACATTGGAACTGACAGCGTTACGGAAAGACGGAACAGAATTTCCGGTATCGTTGCCTGTTTCCGCAGTAAAACTGCAGGACAAATGGCATGCGATTGGAATAGTACGGGATATCACCGAACGAAAGAAAGCAGAACAGGTCATACGGGAGAGTGAAAGGAAATTCAGGGATTTGTTTGAAAATACCACGGATCTGATTCAGATTATTACACCCGACGGACGCTTTCTCCTGGTGAATCCTTCATGGATGGTTACCCTCGGCTATTTTGACGACGACATTGGGCATATATCTTTGTGGGACATCATCCATCCGGAAAGTATGCCGCACTGCAAAGAGATATTTCAGCAGGTACTCAGCGGCAAAAGTGTACAGAATGTAGAAACTGTCTTGGTTGCAAAAGATGGCAGACCTGTTGTTTTAGAAGGCAATATATCCTGTTTTTTCAAAGGCGACACACTTGAGTATATACGATGTATTTTTCATGATATTACAGAGCGCAAACGGATGGAAGAAGAGTTGCTGACCCTGTCGCTAAGAGATGGATTGACATCCCTTTACAACCGCAGGGGTATTGTTACCCTTGCTGAACAGCAGTTAAAGATAGCTGACCGCATGAAAAAAGAAATGCTGATGATTTATATTGATCTGGACAAAATGAAGCATATTAATGATACATTTGGCCATCAGGAAGGCGACAGGGCATTAATTGACACAGCGCATATTCTGGAGAACACGTTTCGCAGTTCGGACATTATTGCACGCCTTGGCGGAGACGAGTTTGCGATACTGGCACTGGAAACCGGTGAGATGTATTCCGAAACGCTGGTAAACCGGCTAAAGGCAAATGTGGAGACCCACAACGACAAATCAGGCCGCAGTTACACTCTTTCTTTAAGTGTGGGCGTTACTCATTATGATCCTGATGCGCCTTGTTCCATAGAAGAACTATTATCTCGTGCAGACGCGCTGATGTACGAGCAGAAAAAAAGAAGAAAACCGTAGCGGATTGTTTTTTCACTATCCTTTTCTCTCAAATGCCTTTCCGGCAAGAAGCACGAACACAATTGATGAAATGATGATGACAAGCGCGCTCGTCATGAGCGAAAAATCAGGGGCCATATGTCCTGTCGCATCCGGAAAGATCACATACTTCATGGCGTCGATTCCGTAGGTGAGGGGGTTCAGTTTGCCACGAACCTGAGGATGTCCGGCAGGAGCCGCACGGGATACATGGCGCCTGAGAGAAAGAACATCGGCATGACGATGAAGTTCATAATGACGCTGAAGCTCTCATAGCTGTCGTAAAAGTCGCCAGAACGATGCCGAAGGCGGATATGCAGAATGACACCGAGGCGCAGATGACGATCAATAGGATGATCTGCAGCACACTGAGGTGAAATCCGACGAAAGGGAAGAGAGCGAGGATGATGGCCGCCTGGATGGTGGATACAATCGTACCGCTTAACGCCTTGCCGATCACAATCGACAACCTCGATACGGGGGCAACCAGGATCTCCTTCATGAAACCGAATTCCTTGTCCCAGATGATCGATATTGACGAAAAGATTGAACTGAAGAGGATCGTCATGCCGATAATGCCGGGAAATATGAACTGAGTATAGGAGACGCCTGTATCGCGCGGAACAAGCCTTGACATTCCCGCTCCGACAATGAAAAGCCAGAGAAGGGGTCGTGCAATGGCAGAAAAAAGCCGGCTCTTCTCACGGATGAATTTCTTGAACTCCCTGGCTACAATGACGTAGATTGCATTGAATTCCATAGTCGAATTATAAAGAGTCAAGGATTCGAGGGGTCAAGGATTCAAGGGTTCCAGTGGACAAGACACTCGAATCCTTGAATCCTTGAATCCTCGAACCCTTTCTCACTGATGTCTTCTCCTGTATGAGCGAATCGATGCCTTTATCGTCTCATCTCCGGACAGCTCTTCTTCCCGTATTGTCTTACCGGTGAGTTTCAGAAAAACATCGTTCAGGGACGGCCTCTGTACCCTGACAGAGGTGACTTTATCACCTAATGTCCTTATTAGTTCGGGGATACAGGTATCCCCTTTGCTGCATGTCATATACAGATCGTTTCCTTTTTCGGAAACACTGAGGTTGAATAATCGTTCAATCTCGCTCTTTACGTTTACATTGTCGGTGGTGCTCAGCGATACTACATCTCCACCGATAGTTTTTTTCAGCTCTTCAGGGGTTCCTATAACGATAATCTTTCCGTTATCAATGATTGCGATCCTGTCACAGACCTCTGCCTCTTCCATGTAATGCGTCGTCATAAAAATCGTGACATTCCGACTTTTTGGAAGTTCCGTGATAGATTCCCACAGGTTGCTTCTGCTCTGCGGGTCAAGCCCGAGCGTAGGTTCATCAAGAAAAAGGACTCTCGGTTGGTGTATCAATCCCCTCGCCACTTCAAGCCTGCGTTTCATCCCTCCCGAGAATTTCTTGACGAGGTCGTTTCTCCGGTCAAACAGGTCCGCGAATTTGAGAACAGCCTCCACGCGCTCTTTCATTTCACTCTTGGGAACATCGTAGAGATACGCATGAAAGATGAGGTTTTCATAGGCGGTAAGGTCCTTGTCGAGTGTTGTGTCCTGAAAGACGATTCCGATCGCCTTTCTCACTTCGGACGGCTCCCTCATGCAGTCATGCCCGGCGATAAACGCTTTCCCGGAGGTAGGGGAGAGGAGGGTGCAGAGGATATTGATCGTTGTTGTTTTTCCGGCTCCGTTCGGACCGAGGAAGCCGAAAATCGAACCTTCTTCAACTTCAAAGGAGATATCATCGACAGCGGTAATGCTGCCGAATTTCTTTGAGAGTTGCTCTACCTGTATGATTGACATCTTTCGTTACAAGTCCTAAATATGTGAGATTCTAAGGATGTTGTTCCTGTCATTCCCCGACTTGATCGGGGAATCCAGAGCAAGAACCTGGATTATCCGGTCAAGCCGGATAATGACAACATTCAGACAGATTTTGCTATATCTATAATTTGAAAAAGATGTTTGCCTTAATTGTACCACTCTATTGTATTCTTCGGCACCTTCCAATGGATAAAATCGTACCAGATGCCGATAGGCGCTTTTTCGACTCCCCTGAACCTTTTGTGGAGCACTGGCAGGGCATCGGGAACATAGAGGAATGTGTAGGGCTGGTCTTCCGAGAGAATCTCATGGATCCTGTGATAGATTTTTTTTCTTTTTTCGATATCGAAGGTACGCCTCCCTTCGAGCAAGAGCCTGTCAACCTCGTCATTTCTGTACGAGATGAAGTTAAAATCGCCCTCCTTTGTTTTGGAGGAATGCCAGATGTCATACATATCAGGGTCTCTGGACAACCCCCATCCCATGATGATCGCTTCAAATCGTTTTTGGTCGATAAACTGATGGAGCATGGCCTGCCATTCGAGAACCTTAATATGCATGATAATACCGGTTTTCTTAAGATTCTCTTTGATGATCTGTGCTGTTTTCAGCCTTGCATCGTTTCCCTGGTTCACCAGAACCGTAAATTCAAAGGGTTTCCCATCCTTTTCGAGAATACCCTCCCGCCCCATTTCCCAGCCGGCTTCCTTCAGCAGAGCCTTTGCCTTTTCAGGATTGTATTCCGAATCCCGGACATCCGGGTTATATGCCCATGATTCCGGAGGGAAGGGGCCTGTGCAAGGAGTTCCATATCCGAGAAGGACCCCTGCAATGATATCTTTCTTATTGATAGCATGTGTTATTGCTTTCCTGATTCTTCTATCCGAGAATCTCGGATCCCGGAGATTATAGCCTAAATAGGTATATCCAAAGGCAGGATATCTGAATTTTTGAAAGTAATTTTTGAATAGTTCCGTATCAGCCTGAAGTTTGTACTGCGGAGGTGTGAGTGCCATAACATCGATCCCGCCGAACTTCAATTCCAGAAACATGGTTGCTGTATCGGGGATGACCCTTGCAATGTAGGTGTCGATTTTTGGTCTTCCCTCAAAGTAGGCTTCGTTTGCCTGCAGGACGATTTTCTGCCCCGTTACCCATTCCTTCAATTTATACGGACCCGTACCAATGGGATTTCTGCTGTAATATTCTTTTGTTATATCATTTCCATTAAGTATATGTTTAGGTAATATCCCCATGCCCCATGACTCGAGGGCGGGCGCATACGGCTCATTATACGTTATCCTGACCGTATATTTGTCCAATGTCTCGACTTTCTCAACAGGGCCATAGTTGCTGCTGTACGGTGAGGGGACCTTCGGGTCGTTTACGGTGTTATAGGTAAAGACAACATCATCTGCTGTAAACTCGATTCCGTCATGCCACAGGACGCCTTTTCGCAGATGAAAGATGATCTGCAGACCGTCAGACGAGATGTCCCAGGATTCAGCGAGGTCTCCGGTTATTTGTATGTTTTTGTCGTATTTAGTCAGCCCATTATAAATCCAGCCGCTGATGTCCCCGGAGGCGCTGTCGGAGGCGAGCAAAGGGATCAGTCTCTTTGCATCGGCGAGAGAGCCGATGGTGATCGCATTCGGCTTCTTGATCTCAGGCTCGCGTGAACAAGAAAGAATAAGGAAGCACGACAGGGCGAGGGCGATAACAAATCTGAGTTGTATGCGAGGAGACAATAATAATCGTTTCACCAGTGGCTAACCTGTTCTCTATCTTTCACGCCAGTTGGCCCGAAGGATTAGGATTATTCCCCCTTAGGAAAGGGGGTTAGGGGGTTGTTTACGGAAAAGGATTCTCTCCTCGGCGAGTCGCCCGAGGCGACCGGACAAGCCGGAATGACTGCAAACACTAAAAATTCATTCACCATCAGCACTTTTTCTTTGGAGTACCCGACCCCTTCCGGTTCACCCTTCAGGTGGGCACGCCAAGCTTCGGGAGCACGATGTACTGGAGCACTCCCCATACGACGACAATAATCAGTATGATCAGCCAATCGCTCATTTCCTTAGTATCAACTCCTTCAGGGCATTGGCATCCTTAAACCCTGAGACGACCCTTCCGTCCGGCATAACCAGCGTCGGGGCGCTGGTAATACCTAATTTCCCGGCAAGCTTGATAGTATCATCGACTGCCGTGGTTTTGCATTTGGGAGCAGGCAAAGATTTATTCTCAAAGGCACTTTCAAGAAGGGCAAGTGATTTTTCGCAGACGATCGCCTTTGCCTTATTGTACGCACCGGCATGCATTTTCAGGGGGAACATCTTGATATGGAACGAGATATCTTTTCTTTCTTTGACGACCTTCTTCATCTCCTGATGAAGTTTGGCGCAGAAGGGTCATTCCGGGTCATCGAAGACGATCACCCTGTATTTAGCGTTCTTCTCTCCGAGAACAATGGCGTCGCCGAGAGGGATTTGAGAGACATTGACTTTGTTGATTTCCGACAGACTCTCCTGCGTCAGATTCCTCTTCCCGTTAATCTGGTAGAGTGAACCCGTAAAGAGATGTTTTTTGGGGAAATCGATATACACGACCCCTTTCTTTCCGTTCGATTCGACCGATACTTCAAAAAGATACTTTGCAGCACTGACGCTGATATTTTTTATTGTAATGGCCTGGTCGAAGTCTTTCAGCAGCTTCGCGGCCTCGTCTTTTTTCAGGGTATGGCATTTCGAACAGTCCTGTCCCTTTGTCGAAAAACCCGATGAATCTGCAGCAAATGACATCATCGATACAGCGAGAAATATGACAAAGGCTCTCCTCATGCCAACCTCCTTTTCTCTTCATATTACCATAAAAAAAGTTTTGTCTGCATGCCCCGGAATGCTAATATACAATATGGTCGAAAAGGGAAAGGCGGCATTGCTCGATATCTTGTCTGCGGATGGGCTCCTGAGTGAAGAACAGATACGGATGATCAAATCAAAAGAAGCCCTGCAGCGTTCAAAGATATTGAAGTCCAAGACGCAGGGAGTGCGCCATATGGTCGTCGACCAGTCGTTCATATCATTGGTGGACGTCATAGAATCGCTGAAAATGTCGTCTCCTAAAGACGGCTCACCCATCACTGCCGATCTAGTTATGGCTTCGGTAGCAAAACACCTGCATCTGCCTTTTCTCAAAATCGATCCGCTGAAACTGAATTATGAAATAGTCACCCGGATTATGTCGCGCCCCTATGCAATAAAACACCAGGTCGTACCCATTGCGCTGTCGGACAATACGCTGACCGTCGCTGCCGCAGACCCTTTCGACAGGGAAGCGGCCGACTGGATCGAGAGGGTAATGGGGTACAAGGTGGATATTGTATTAACAACAAAAGCGGATATCCTCAAGATCATTACGGAATTCTATGGTTTTAAGTCTGCCATTACTTCCGCGAATAAGGAAATCGACACGGCGACGGACCTCGGGAACCTCGAACAATTCATAAAGCTGAAGTCTATCGGTGAACTTGAGGCAACAGACCAGTATATCGTCAATGCCGTGGAGTTCCTTTTGCATTACGCCTATTCGAGCAGGGCCTCTGACATCCATATCGAGCCGAAGAGAGATGTTACCCTCATCCGCTTCCGCATCGACGGTATCTTGCATAACATCCATAAGATACCGAAGACTGTTCATGCCCCCATTGTTTCGCGGATAAAGATGCTTGCACGGATGGATATCACTGAAAAGAGGAAGCCCCAGGACGGAAGGATCAAAACAGAGCATGAGGGCAAAGAAGTGGAACTGCGCATATCGTCTATCCCAGTTGCCTTCGGAGAGAAGATCGTTATGAGGATATTCGACCCCGCCATATTAATGCAGGATATCGACAACCTTGGTTTTTTTCCGAAGGAGATGAAGCTCGTAAAATCGTTCATCGCAAACACCAACGGCATTATCCTCGTCACCGGTCCCACAGGAAGCGGCAAGACCACGACGCTCTATTCTCTCCTGAAAGTTCTCTCGACATCCGAGGTCAATATATCGACGATTGAGGACCCTATCGAGATGGTCTATGAAGGATTTAATCAGACCGCCGTGCATCCGCAGATTGACCTCACGTTCGCAAATTGTCTCAGGATGCTCCTCAGGCAGGACCCCGACATTATTATGGTCGGAGAAATTCGGGACCTTGAGACAGCAGATAACGCTATCCAGGCAGCCCTTACAGGTCATCTTGTACTGTCGACCCTCCATACCAACGATGCGCCGAGTTCAATCGCGCGCCTCATAGACCTCGGGGTTCAGCCTTTTCTCATTAATGCGACCCTCCTGGGGGTGATTGCCCAGCGTCTTGTAAGAAAAGTCTGTCCCTACTGCAAAGAAGAATATAATCTGACGAAAGACGAGTGTTATCTTCTGAAAATAGATTACGAAAAAGTGAAAAATTACAGAGTTTCGCTTGGCAGGGGTTGTGAAGAATGCAGGGGGACGGGATACTTTGGGAGGACAGGCGTTTTTGAGATCATGGAGATGACGGAGAAGGTCAGGAACGAGGTGGATGCAAAGGCAATCCCCTCGATAATCAAAAAGGTTGCCCAGGGGCAGGGAATGAATACCTTGAGAGAAAACGCGATAAAGCAACTCATTCACGGAATCACCACAGTCGACGAGGTGATCCGTGTCACAGGGTTGTCATCGTAATCGTGAGTATTATCAGAAATGTTGATGGGGGAGGTTTATCATGAAAGTAGTCGCCTTTAACGGAAGTCCGAGGAAAAACGGCAACACCTATCACTCGATCAAGACCGTGTGCGGGGAACTCAATAAAGAGGGTATAAAAACCGAGATCATCCAACTCGGCGGCGCAGATATCAAGGGATGCAGGGCGTGCTATAAGTGTTTTGAAAAGCAGAACAGTCGCTGCATCCAGAACGATGACATGAACCTGTTTATGGAACACATGATTGGGGCGGAGGGAATTATCATCGGCTCTCCGACCTATTTCGCCAATGTCTCCACTGAAGTGAAGGCCCTGATCGACCGCGCCGGTCTTGTTGCGATTGCCAATAATCATCTGTTGCGAAGGAAAGTGGGTGCGGCTGTGGTGGCTGTGAGAAGGGCAGGCGGAACGGACGTCTATTCCGCCATCAACTACTTCTTTGGCATCAATCATATGATCATGCCTGGTTCATCCTACTGGAATCTCGCTGTCGGCCTCAATCCCGGAGATGTCCTGAATGACAAGGAGGGCATGTCAACGATGAGGGACCTCGGACAGAATATGGCATGGCTGATGGAGAAGCTTTTCGGGTAGGGAATGCGGCGTTTATGTATCCAATACCTCTCTGACTTTGGCGAGCAGTTCCCCCGGTGCAACAGGTTTAGAGATAAAGTTCAATCCAACCTCCAACATCCCCTTTTTATGAATGACGTCTTCGTTATATCCACTTATAAAAATAACTTTTATATCAGGCCTCATCTGGATTATCTTTTTGTATGTTTCTTTTCCATTCATCTTCGGCATTATAACGTCGAGGATAAGGAGATTGATGTCGTCTCTCTTCTTGTGAAATACCTCTACGGCTTCACTGCCGTCAGATACTTCGTTCACGTGATACCCTGCCTTTGAGAGTATTTCTTTCAGGAGGTTCCTCACCTGAGCATCATCCTCCGCAAGGAGTATTGTTTCAGTGCCGCTTTGTACCTTGAGAGAGTCCCCATGTTTTATTTCTTCAGCCTTTGTTTGAATGAGCGGTAATAATATCCTGAAGGTTGTGCCTCTTCCAGGTTCACTGTATACATTGATATATCCATCATGCTGCTTGATGATCCCATATACCATTGAAAGACCGAGCCCCGTGCCTTTGCCGACTTCCTTCGTGGTAAAAAAAGGCTCAAAGATCCTTTCCTTTGTCTTTTCATCCATGCCGGTCCCTGTGTCTTCCACTGACAGGAGGGCATAATCCCCCGGTCTTCCATACCCATATGCCTCGACATACTCGATGTCTAATTCCATTTTGTCTGTGCGGATAGTTACTCTCCCTCCCGACGGCATCGCATCCTGCGCGTTTGTGGCGAGGTTCATGAGTATCTGATCGATCTGGGTACTGTCAGCCATAATAGTCAGGTCAGCATCTGTCAAAACGGTAGATAGCTCTATATCCTCACCGATGACCCTCGATAAAAGGCTTTCCATATTTTTAATGATCGTGTTCAGATTGACCGGCTGAGGATTCATAATCTGTTTCCTGCTGAAGGTCAGGAGGTCATTTGTTAAACTAGCAGCCCTATCGGCAGCGGTTAAGATGTGCCCCACATAAGCGCTCATGATGGCATCATGGCGCGCATCATTTTTCAAAAGATGTCCATACCCTATGATTGCCGTGAGGAGATTGTTAAAATCGTGGGCAATCCCCCCTGCAAGCTGACCTATGGCCTCCATCTTCTGCGCCTGAAGGAGCTGTTCTTCTATTTTTTTCTGATGGGTAATATCTCTCAAAAAACTGAGCGTTGCAGGCCTTCCCTCCCATGTAATGAGTACCTTATTGACCTCGACCCACAATATCTCCCCTGATTTTGTTATGGCCCTGAAGGAATAGACTGTTGGAACATCATGCCCCTGCAGCCTGCTTTTGTGTCTTTCCACGACCATGGCACTGTCATCAGGATGAATGAAATTCCTGAAAGGCGTGCTGGTCAATTCCTCATATGAATAACCCAGGAGACGGGACAGCTGGGGATTGGGAAACTGCAGCATTTCATCCTGTGCAACAAAAATAGCGTCTGTTGCATTCTCGAAAAGGAGACGGTATCTTTCCTCTGAGACCCTCAGCGCCTTTTCAGCATGTCTGCGCTCGGTGATGTCCCTGCAAAGAGTCAGGATGTTGACTGTTTTTCCCTTCTTCAAAACAGTAGCATTTATCTCGACAGGGGTCACCTGTCCAATTTCCTTTTTATAGTCGATTTCGAGAGCTTTGACGCAACCGGTCTCCAGGCACTTTTTCACCTCTTCAGCATTTCGCCCGATATCGTATTCAGCTGTCCAATCGAGTACGCTTTTCCCGATGATATCATCGAGTGAGGTATGACCCGTCAGTCTAACATACTCCATGTTGGCGTCAATCACTCTCCCCTGGATATCCAGAATGACATAACCGGTGCTGGTTGTCTCAATAAGGGCTTTGTATCTCTCTTCACTATCACGCAACTCCTCATCCGATTGTTGGTGCTCTGCATCTGATTTCTCCAGTTCACTGATACGCTGCCGCAGTTCGGCAAGTTCCTTGATGAGGCGCTCTATTTCGGTATTGTGGTCTTTCATTGTACGGTAATTGTAATCCCACTCAGCAGGAATTGCAATGAATCGAATTGATTGTGTCAAGAAGCGAATTGATTGATAAAACCATATGAAATGAATTGCCTGCTTGCGTTGGGAATCTATTCGAAATACAGGTATTGTCTGAAAATAGCAGGTGTCATTGATGAGTGAGCCGGTCAACGGGGAAAGAAAGCAACATGATCACGTTACAGTATTATTAATTCTGCGCTTCTGTTTTGAAACTCTGTATTTCGCTTTCTGTTGAAAGCGCCCATACTGTCAGTGGAAACTACTTTCCAATAATACGTTGTCTGCCGCTTGAGACCTGATGCTTTATAGGTGACCTCATCGAAAGACCCGGATTTAACATTATTCCCTCCGCTGCCACCTCCACCGCAGGAAATGAGAAACGCAATCGTCAAAACAGGCAGTGCAACAGCCGATGAGATTCTCGCATCTTGATCGAACTATCACAGGTGACAGAAAAAACCCGCATATACTCAACAGAATAAAAGAGCCGCCGATGCCTGCATATGAAATTTCCTTGTTTATAAATGAGGTCATAAGCAACGGAGAACAACCGTTGAAATTTGTATTATCACAGAGATAAAGCTGATAACTGATCGCATCATTCTCAGGGTCGATACTTTCCTCCCACCGTAAAGTTACGGATGATCCCGAAACGTTCTGGTTGTTTAATGGAAAAATGAGTTTGGGCTGAGAGGGAGATCATTGCTGACAACGCAAGGGGATCTGATTGGACAATGCCCTGGGGACCAATAGCAACAAAAGTGCCTTTCCCGTAGGTGACCCGCCAGAGAGTAGCCTGCGGGTGTTTTTACAGACCAGTTTGTTCCGTCAAGAGAAGTCAGTATGCATTGATTGGCTGATCCGACGGCTACGAAAATGTTATTCCCGTAAGCGATATCGTCTATATCTTGAACACAGGGAGCAGGAAATTGGTCATTCAGACGCTGAACAGTCCAATCGGTGCCATTAGGCGTGGTCCAGAGCTGGCCGAAAAAGTCCCGGTATAAAAGGAGTCTTCCGACAAATATCAGAGGCCCTAATGAGGGCTTCGTTCCCTGTGAAATCCTGGTCCAATGGATGCCGTCATGGATGTAAGGATTACCTCGGCTGAAGGAACGGAAGACTGACCCTACAATCAAATAAGTATCATTGCCGAATGCGGCATCATTGAGAAATTCATTCATCGGAAAGGGCGTGCGGTCAGTCCACGTTATTCCGTCCGGCGAGGTAAGAATGGTTCCCGGGGCTCCTCCTACCGCAATAAACAGACCTTTTATATATCTTACATTCGCGAGCACTGCGTCGCTTCCGGATTTCCTTGAAGTCCATGTCATTCCATCCGGCGAGGTGAGAATTTTCCGGACCGTCCGACAGCCACATAGATATTTTTTCCGTAGGTAATCCTGAAAGGCCTTCCGATGTGCCGGATTCTCCGGGAGTCCAATTCGTACCGTCAGGCGAGGTATAAAATAATCCCATTTACTCCGACTACAACAAAGAGGCCGTTACCAAAGGTTATGCCGTCGAGGCGCGTTATCTTCTGAGAAGACTTTTCTCACCTGCCAATTGTCAAGAGGGTCGGCATTTGCACTGAAGGGAATATACATTGACAATGCAAAAATAAGGAAGAAAGAAAAGGCCTTAAGCGTCTTCATCATAGTATCCATTGGGGTGTTCATTGTGATAAACATATAGCATATAATAATGTTTGTCAAGCCAATCTAAATGAGTGTAAATAAGAGTGAATTCAGTGGTAATTGAGATATGCAGGATAATGCACCTTCAAAGCCCCATGATTTCAAATAGTCTTACGATAATGGTATTTGAAATCACAATCCCTTTTCGTGTGAGTCTCAGAAAATCGCCAGAACGTTCGAGATATCCCTCGGCGATAAGTTCTTGGCTTGCATGGGAAAGTCTTTTTTGGGCTGATAGACCGGTGTCCACGCCGAGAGGCATTGGTTGAATTTGATGCCTTCTGTTTTTCTCAGCCCAAGGAATATGTATTCTTTTAAGGCGTCTTCAGGAGTGAGCTTCATTGACTGAATCTCCGGGATATGACCGTGATTCAACTTTGCACTATATTCGTTAATATCGGTCGTATTGATTGAACGTACGGCACTGATGAAGGAATGCGCTCCGGCGCCTGCTCCGATGTAATCTCCTCTGTTCCAGTAGTTGAGGTTGTGGACGCATTGAAATTCAGGCCTTGCGAAGTTAGAGATCTCATAATGCGTATATCCACTGCCTGCAAGATAATCGATTGCATAATTATACATTTCCAAGGACCAGCTCTTCATGCAGCATGGTGATTGTATGTGATTTGATTAATGGATAGAGTGGCGTGTTTTCCTCAGGCGTCAGTTCATACGCAGAAATATGAGACGGCGACAATTCTGCTGCTTTTGTCAAAGAGTTCTTCCATGATTCCATTGTCTGACCGGGGATTCCGTACATCAGGTCGATCGAGAAATTTGTCAATCCCGCTGTCTTTATCAACTCAATCGATCTCAGTGCTTCCTCCGATGAATGAATTCTTCCAAGCACAGCCAGTTCCCTGTCACTGAATGACTGAACGCCGACACTCAGCCTGTTCACTTCGAGCGACAGCAATGTTTCGATCTTCGCCGCGTCGATCGTTCCGGGGTTCGCCTCGACGGTTATCTCAATTTCAGGGGAGAAGCGGTAGTTGTGTTTTCAGACACGCGAAGATCTGCCTGAAACATTCATCGGGAAGGAGGGTAGGGGTGCCGCCCCCGAAATAGACGGTCTTTAGTATACCTGCATGGTCTTTCTTCAGGGACAGTTCTTCGCATAATGCCTCAACATACCTATTTATTGACGACTCGTCATAGGGCACGGAGAAGAAATCGCAGTAGATACATTTCCTAACGCAGAAGGGGATGTGGATATAGAGGTAATCGGCCATAGCAGTATTCTAAAGCAAGATGTTACATTCCTGCAGGGTGTATTTGGCACGAAGATACGTTTAATGTAGTTAAACGATAATTAGTAAACCGGCAAACTAATACTTCAAAAAATCGTCATTGTCCGGCTTGACCGGACAATCCAGAACCTATTGAAAAAACTGGATTCCCCGATCAAGTCGGGGAATGACAGAGTTCATATATTTACTTGTGGGTTTAATAGATGGAAAGATCCTTATTTAAGAGGATGTATTCCAGGTATACTTTATAGCGCGTTAGACAGCACCATATGACTATCAGCTCAGATGTTTATTGACTAATTTAGTCATCTCGAACATTGAGACTTGCTTCTTTCCGTCGAATACCGCCAAGAGGTTTTCGTCAGCATTGATATTCCTCTTATTCTCTGCATCCTGGAGGTTGTTCTTCTTTATATAGTCCCAAAGCTTTTTGGTCATTTCTGACCGTGGCAAGGGTTCCTTCCCCACTATCTTAGCCAGCGCATCGCTGGGTTTCATAGCTTTCATAAATGCTGAGTTAGGGTTCACAGCTCTTTTCTTCTTCTCTTCCATCATTCTTCTCCTTATGGTTACGGATCTATAATCTGAATTCCTGAGTTTCAGGATGCACGCCTTTAAGAGTATACACTAATTCGCCAAATCCAGACATTCTTATATCGAACAGGATCGCTCAAGGTCTATCCGGATCTCAGCCGGCGGGTGCGAGGCAAATGTCTCTCTCCTTTTTCTTAATATACCCGCTTTATAGGGTTGCGTTTTTTGTTTTTTATCATCTCGTTGTTTTTATCCAGCATTTTGTCCAGGCGTTTCTGTTCATTCTGAGTCAGTCTGCCGTCAGTTGTCATCCGTGCATATCTGTCCCTTATCCAGCTTAAATTGTCCTGCAGTATCCCTGCCTCCTTCCGGGTCAACTTGCCGGATTTTATATCCTGATTGATGCGCCTCTGCTGGTTTTCGATTCGTTCATAAAACATGCCCTGCTTATTATTATAGGCAGACCTCTCCTGATAAACAGGCTCCTGGCTCGATACAACACACGATGCGACCATAGACAACAGACCGAGAACAATGAAAAGAAAAGATGTTTTTTTCATGATTTCCTCCTTTTAATAAAATGGTAGCCGAAATGAAGGCGAGTTGCAAATCCTGCAATAACGACATCGCCAACGTTGTCGCAATGTTTCTTCTATTTTTTTACGTCAAATCCTTCAAGCGATTTCTGAAGAAATAGCGCTGAAGCAGTTTCTTTCTTTCTTCCTCCTACATACAGATGTGATATAAAAAGAGAAGGGTAAGGCAGGAGAGCTTAGTACTTCCTGGGTCTCTGAACCCTTGCTACAGTCTGTTCCCTGCCTCCTTAAGCCATGATAAGTTGATTGGGTCTTGAACCCTCGTAACGCGGGAGGATTGGCTTGGAGGCATACCCTGCCTGATCCTGGAGAAAACCAAGAGGAGGTATTGTATGGGAAAAATGTATGTGGGAATCGATATCGCAAAGGATAAGTCCTCTGCATATGGTATCGAAGAGAGCGGGAGAAGTCTTTTCGAGCTAACATTTACGATGGATGGCGCCGGGTTTGCTGCACTCCTAAAGGCAATTGAGGCAAATGGCGGCAGCACAGGGAATGTCGTCGCTGCAATGGAATCTACGGCGTGCTATCACATTAACCTGTATTCATTTCTTTCAGCAAAGGGGATCGAGGCTGTCATTATAAACCCGCTTCTCATTGCAAACTACGCCAAGCTCTCGTTGAGAAAAACAAAGACAGACAAGAAGGATGCAAAAACCATAGCCCAGTTTATCCTTGCGCATAAGGATTCAGTAACACAGCTTGCCATTTCTCAGGATATGCAGGATATGAGAGACATGGCCAGGGAGCGAGAATCTCTGTGCCATCAAATATCGGCAGCAAAGGTGGAGATACAGCGGGTTTTACAGACAACATTTCCCGAGTTAGCGGCCATGACCAATCCGCTTACGAAGGTAATGTTACATTTCATCCAGCGATTTCCTTCTGCGCGTCTGGTGAGCATCGCAAAGCCAAGGGTTATCGAAAAAACACTCAAGGAGAAGCCATGCAGTTGCCGGCTACGGTTTACTCCGAAGGACCTTATAGAAGCGGCCCGCACATCGATTGCAACGGTAAGCCCGGCAAAAGAGCTTATTCTGTCAGGGAAGATTGAGACACTTGTACATCTTCAGAAGAGACGTGATGAACTCACAAAGGCACTTACAAAGTATTGCGAATCGACGATTGTAGAGGATCTGCGCATTGTGACCTCTATTTCCGGCATCAACAACATTATGGCTACCGCACTGCTGGCAGAAATTGGGCAGATCGGCAATTATCTTTCACACAAACACTTGATTGCATTTGCAGGTATTGATCCGACAGTGTATCAGTCAGGCAAATATGAAGGGGCAAGCAGGATATCCAAGAGGGGGAATCGTCATCTCAGGAGAGTTATATGGCTCATGACGATCAGTGTCATCCACCATAATTCTGTATTCAAAAATTACTTTTTAAAGAGACGCAACGACGGACAACCGTTTAAGAAGGCCGTCTTTGCAACAGCTCATAAGCTTATGAGAGTTATCTTCGCAATGTTATCGAAGAAAACTTCTTTTGTAGCGGAGTGCGTATAGTTGACTGTAACACTCCGCCATCAATCCTGATATAATTGTGCATAGTACGACAGCAAATCAATAGCGGGAAGACTTCTCATTGGGGGAGATTAAATCAGTGCCTAACCAAGATCAAGAAGAACTTAGGAAAGACAAAAGATTTCATTTTAGGGAGGATATATCTATAGATGGTGCGCGGTGTACGTGTATGGATATTAGTGAAAGCGGAATATATGTTGCAGCCCAATATTTTGCAACGGGTGACATAGTTGATATAACTTTGCCTTTCAAGGGCAGACATATAACCATTAAAGGACAAGTCCACCATTGCGAAAATGGATTTGGAGCCGGTATCAATTTCATAGACTTAAACGACGATAATAGAGTCATAATTAAACAATTAATCGACAGCCTCAGCAAAACGTACATATCGAATCCAATTAACGATGTTGATAATGCTTCTCATATCTCCTTATCAATGTATAAGCAAAATATCATTTTAGAGACTCTTATTGCTCTATTAAATAAGAAACAAATAATAAGTGAAGAGGAATTACTTTCTGAGTTGAAGAAAAAACCAAATATGAATCAAAGACAAAGGGGTAAAAGAAGGAAATAATCCTTCCTGATAGCCAAGGAGAACGCATTTTGCTAAAATAGTCTATATTTCTAACCGAAATCAATAATAGCAATGGATAACCAAGCGCAAAGAGGACAGAGACAATATGAACGATATCCCTTCAGGGAAGATATCTTGATAGATGGGAGAAAGAAAGCGTATAGTCAGAATATTTGTGAAACAGGTATGTTTGTGAGTACTCTTCACCCACCTCAACAAGGAAGTGTGATTCATGTAACTATCCCCTCAAATTTGACGGTGAAAGCAGAGGTCAATAATTCACAACCGGGGATTGGAATTGGCATCGAGTTTATTGATTTAAGTGATGATCAGAAGAGAGAGATTAAACAACTGATCGAAGACATCAAGCGTGGCGACTCTAAACATTCAACTCAGTAATTCACATTGACTCCTTCCTGTTATAAACACACTATAATGTATTGATAGGGGGTAAACCAGAGGTGGCCGGGTTTGTTTGGACAACCTAAAGCAGTTTTTAAGTGATAAGCTACTCCGGTTCATGCCGCTACCTCTATCTGAGGTAGTGTACTCCAGTAAACCTCATCCGGCGTCCTGTCGTCAAGCCCTTGATGACGCCGCTTCTGATTATAAAACTCGAAATACGCTGCAAGTCCTCGCCTGGCCTCGGTAAGAGAACCGTAGGCCTTCAGATACACTTCTTCATACTTCACGCTTCTCCACAGTCTTTCTATGAAGACATTGTCTATCCAGCGTCCTCTGCTATCCATACTGATATTGATACCGTGTGTGTCGAGGATTTCTATAAAAGCGCCTGAGGTGAACTGACTGCCCTGATCGGTATTGAATATCTCCGGTATTCCATGCTTGCTGATTGCTTCTTCAAGCGCTTCTGTGCAGAACGAGGCATCCAGTGTGTTTGATAGCCGCCACGCCAGTACCCGACGGCTTGCCCAGTCCATGACCGCCATGAGATAGCAGAACCCTCTGGCCATCGGTAGATATGTAATGTCTGCCGCCCAGCAATGATTGGCTCTGTTGATCTCCACGCCACGCAGCAGATACGGATATACTTTATGATCCGGATGAGGAGCTGAGAGACGAGGCTTCTGGTATAAAGCCCTTATCCCCATCTTCTGCATGAGCGTAGTTACATGTCCGCGTCCTACTTCGTGGCCGAGGTCCCGAAGCTCGTTGCGCATCCTCCGACTGCCGTAGAATGGATACTTCAGGTGAATCTCGTCGATCAGACGCATAAGTTCCAGATCACGCTCGCTGACTGAGACTGCCTTGTAGGAGAGGCTTGACCGGGAGAGACCAAGAATCCTGCCCTGCTGGATCAATGGCAATGCATGCTCCGGCTCTATCATTTTCTTGCGCTCGGCTCGCCTATTCGCCCGAGCGCGACTGATAAAAAATCGTTCTCCATGGCAAGTTGTCCAATCTTGGCATGGAGTTCCTTGATACTCGGACCCTCTGTGTTCTTCTTATCCCTGGAAAACACTTCCTCTGCCCGTTCCAAAAGCTGCTTCTTCCACTCTGTGATCTGGTTCGGATGCACCTGGAAGCGTTCTGCTAACTCAACGAGGGTCTGTTCTCCTTTGATTGCTTCTAATGCCACTTTTGCTTTGAATGTTGCCCCGTGGTTCCTTCTCGGTCTTTTCATCTTAGCCGCTCCTTTTCGGTCTTTATAGGGTCAAAGAGCAAAAATCGGCTTCGCCATTTCCCCTATACGGGGTGATCAGAGTCCTACGCGATCTCTGATATCCCCTCCTGTTCCTATTTTAGAGCAGCATTATCACTTATAGCACTGTTCAGTTTTTCCCGGCCAGCTCTACCTTCACATTGAATTCAATGAAAATTTAGAACACTTGAAAAAGTTTAGTAGGTGTCTCTAAGAAAAATGGTATGCGTCTTATAGGGCGAAAGAAACATCGCATGCTAGAGAGCCTTTGAACAGCAGGCAACCTTCCTGTATTTCAAGTTTCAAAAATGGCACAAATAGTGTAAATTAAACACGGAAATCTATAGATGGAATATTACAAGCTGGTTCAGATATCATAGCAACGGAGGAGGTTGTTAGGAAACTAGCGGATATTAATATATGGTGAATTTACAAGAATAATTTTCTTAGGAGGGAGAATCATGAAAAAATTAGTTTTCTTTTTGTTGATTATTGCATTTGTTTTAACATTTTCGTCTATTTGTGCAGCGCAAAAATCTTCTCTCGGCCTTGGCAATCTTGCGGTAAAACTAAATTATATCACCTTTACTGAGGATGAAGATACAGGCATTTATGCTGGACTTGAAGGATATGTCGAACTCAGACCTAATTTATATCTCGGTGCGGAGGTCGGCTATGCCAATTCTATTAGTGAGACAGATACATTTGTCCCGATCGAGTTAAACCTGAAATACGCGATAAAGGCTGGACCCGACTTTATCATCGACCTCGGTGCTGGCGGCTCTTATAATTATGTTGAAGAAGGACACAAAGACAACGATTGGCTATTGGGCATACAATTCTTTATAGATTTGAACTACACAATAAACAAGTTTTTTATAGGTATCAATGCAAAATATCAACAAACTGAGCATTACAAAGATTCGAGTATTGATTTCAACAACTGGAGATTCGGTGGGCAGATAGGCATGATATTTTAAGTCTTTTGACAATTTGAGGCAGATCCATAATATGTGGCTCTTCTTTTTTAAAGATGATAATTGAACCTTAAACCCTATTGATGGCTCGGAAACCATACTGATTCCGCTTCAGCAAAAGGGAGAAGAAAGGATGAACATATAACAAGAGGTTCATACGGTCAGGTTTTGAAATATAAATGAGCAACAAGCTGGCTACTTTACAAGTTTCTGCGGACATACCACAGTATAAATGGAAAGCGTCATTTTAAATAGTTTGTTTGCTATGCGCATAAGTAGGTGGAGGTCGCACCGCCACGAGATCATTCAGCATTCTCCTTTTCTGAGGAAGCAGATATAATTATTGCATCAGCGATACACTTCATCATGGCTGCCGATATCGAGCAGGACAATCTCCTTATCCGTGATCAGGAGCGTTAAAGTAATGCGATAGGTTCCTGCAAGACTTACCGAATGGCATCCTTTCAACTTGCCGGCTAATGGATGGAGTTCGAGATGAGGCTGGAAGGGGTCATGGCAGAGATCGTCAACAATCTTCACAAAACGGGGATTCAGAGCAGGAATTTTTTTAAAGAATTTGCGGGCCTGACGAAGAAAAAGTTGCGAAGTAATGATGGAATACACTACTTATCTTCCTGTTCAATAGCCTTGAGCAACTCCCGCGCATTTTTGAACCTGGAAACACGACCCGCCTTGACGTCCTCAAGCGAGGCGCGTACTCTCGCCAAATATGCCTCGGTCTCTGTTGCCAGCAATTCCTGATACCGATCCTCAGTCAGAACAACATACTGAGGCTGGTTGTTCTTAATGACATAGACGGCTCCGTTCTTCAGGGGTTCATCTACGACAGATATCCCTCTTCTCTTTATTTCCTGGGCCGCAACGGTATTCATATAGCACTCCTTTCAGTATCTATAATAGTACTTAAATTATAAATAAAAAAGAACCTTTTTATCAATAAAAAGAAGGAAGCGGCCTGCTGCGCAGCCTGTGAAAGAAAAATTGAAGAGCAAAGAGAAGAAACTATTTGCGTGCTGCTTTACTTCACCTTCAGTACTGCGAGGAACGCCTCCTGCGGGAGTTCGAGTTTGCCGAACTGCTTCATCCTTTTCTTGCCTTCTTTCTGCTTTTCGAGCAGTTTCCTTTTGCGGGTAATATCACCGCCGTAGCATTTGGCAAGGACATCTTTTCTTAACGCCTTTACGCTTTCCCGTGCGATGATCTTGTTGCCGATGGCAGCCTGAATGGCAACCTCATACATTTGCCTCGGAATGATCTGCCTGAGTTTTTCCGCCAGCTCCCGGCCTTTATAGTATGCCTTGTCCTTATGGACGATCATGGAAAGCGCGTCAACCACTTCACCGTTCAGCAGGATATTTAGTTTAATGAGGTCTGATTCCCGGTAGCCGATGAATTCATAATCCATGGAGGCATAGCCTCTTGAGAGAGACTTTAAACTGTCGTAGAAATCCCAGAGTATCTCATTGAGGGGGAGTTCATATTCAACCTTTATCCTGTCTTTGCCGATGTAGGAAAAATTTTTCTGGGTTCCCCTTTTTTCCTGGCAGAGATCGAGAATGGGACCGATAAAGCCGGAAGGAACAAAGATGGTCGCAAGGACGAACGGTTCTTCTATAAGCTCAAACTGTTCCGGCAGGAGCGAGGGGTTTTCGATATGGATGACCGCTCCGTCTGTTTTTGTCACCCGGTAAACCACAGTCGGCGCAGTGCTTAACAGGAGAAGATCAAACTCACGCTCTAACCGTTCTTTGACAATCTCCATATGGAGAAGTCCGAGGAAACCGCACCTGAAACCGAAGCCGAGGGCCAGTGATGTTTCAGGCTCGAACACAAAAGAGGCATCGTTCAGCCGCAGTTTATTGAGCGCATCTCTCAGGTTCTCATACTGATGGGACTGGGTCGGATAGAGTCCGCAAAAAACCATAGGCTTGATGTCTTTGTAACCGGGGCAGGGTGTGTCGACCGGATTGTCGGCATCGGTTATCGTATCGCCTATCTTCGTGTCCGTAAGGCTCCTTACGCCCGCAATGATGTATCCTGCCTCGCCCGCGGTTAATGAGGCGGTCGGCGTCATCTTGGGGGAAAATATTCCGACCTGCGCTACTTCGTAGACGCCTTCCGTTGCCATGAAACGGACCTTTTCCCCGGGTACTACCTTTCCGTCGAACAACCTCACCAGGACGATAACTCCCTGATAATTGTCGAACCATGAATCGAATATGAGCGCCTTCAGCGGGTTACTTTCGTCACCCAGCGGCGGAGGTATCCTTTTTACGATGGCTTCAAGGATTTCTTTCGTACCGATTCCCTCTTTTGCGCTCGCAAGAATGGCGTCGGAACAGCTGATGCCGACGGCATCCTCGATCTGCTCCTTTGTTTTTTCGGTATCTGCGCTCGGAAGGTCTATCTTGTTGATGACCGGAATTATTTCAAGGTTATTCTCTGCCGCGAGATACGCATTGGCGAGCGTCTGTGCCTCAACTCCCTGGGAGGCGTCGACAACAAGCAGCGCACCCTCGCAGGAAGCAAGGCTCCGGGAAACTTCATAGGAGAAGTCCACATGGCCCGGTGTATCGATGAGGTTAAGGATATAGTCGTGCCCGTCGTCGGCGGTATAGTTGAGACGGACCGCGTGGGCTTTTATGGTAATGCCCCGCTCTTTTTCGAGGTCCATCGTATCGAGGACCTGGGCGCTCATCTCCCTCGCGCTCAGGGCGCCTGTGTACTCAAGGAGCCTGTCGGCAAGCGTCGACTTCCCGTGGTCAATATGGGCGATGATGGAGAAATTGCGTATTCTTTTGGTCATAATTCTATGCTGAGCCTTTTATTTTATCATAAACAGCGAAATCGTTTTCGGTTTCTGATTTCGCGTGCGTACGGCGTTTGCTTTCGAAGGTCGTGCCATGATAAACTAGCAGAACATTTTGGTAAAAAAATATGCTTGATGAAAACGTACAGATCGGCCTGACATTTGATGACGTCCTCCTTTTGCCCGCGAAGTCGGAAGTGCTCCCCAAAGAAGTAGATATCACTACCCGGCTTACACGCAATATTTCGATCAATATCCCGGTCGTCAGTGCGGCAATGGATACCGTGACCGAAGCCGAAGTGGCTATGGCCATGCGCAAGGGAAGGGGGAATCGGTTTTATTCACAGGGCGATGAGCCCTGACAGGCAGAGAACTGAGATCGACAAGGTCAAAAAATCTGAAAGCGGGATGATTCTTGATCCCATCACCATCCCTCCTGACGCATTGATCGCCGAGGCGATGAACCTTATGGAAAAATACCGCATATCGGGTGTGCCCGTTACGGAAAAAGGGAAGCTCATCGGGATCATTACCAACAGAGACCTCCGTTTTGAAACGCAGTTCAGCAAGAAGGTTTCGCAGGTCATGACACGGGAAAAGCTTATTACTGCCTCAGTGGGCACGACACTCGACAAGGCGAAAAGCATTCTCCATAAATACAAGATCGAAAAACTGCCGATCGTGGACAAGAAGAACAACCTGAAAGGGCTGATCACGATAAAGGATATCGAAAAGAGGAAAAAATATCCGAACGCGTGCAAGGACAGCAATGGACGCCTCCGCGTCGGAGCTGCAATCGGCACAGGGGAAGACTCTCTCTACAGGGCGGAACTGCTTGTAAAGGCAGGCGCTGACGTAATAGTAATCGATACCGCCCACGGTCATACCAGTCCTGTTCTTGCAACCCTGAAGGCGCTGAAAAAGAAATTCGGCATCGATGTGATCGCAGGAAATATCGCAACACCCGAAGCCGCAGCTGATCTGATAAAGGCGGGAGCGGACGGCATAAAGGTAGGGATCGGTCCCGGCTCAATATGCACGACGCGTATTGTTGCAGGCGCCGGCGTACCGCAGATCACTGCGATACATAACTGTTACGCGGTGGCAAAGAAACACAAGGTCCCCATCATTGCCGACGGGGGAATTAAATATTCGGGCGATATTACCAAGGCGCTTTCGGTAGGCGCCCATTGTGTAATGATAGGAAGTCTCTTTGCCGGCACAGATGAATCTCCCGGCGAAATCGTCCTTTTCCAGGGCCGGAGCTATAAAGTTTACCGGGGCATGGGTTCAATCGGCGCCATGGAACAGGGTTCTAAAGACAGATATTTTCAGTCGGGTGTGAAATCGACGAAGCTGGTACCCGAGGGTGTGGAGGGCAGGGTTCCTTACAAAGGGCCGGTCGCCCAGAGCGTGCACCAGTTGATCGGCGGGTTGCGTTCGGGAATGGGCTACTGCGGCTGCAAAAATCTTGCGGAGCTCAGGAAGAAGGCGCGATTCGTAAGGATTACGAGCGCCGGCCTGAGAGAAAGCCATGTGCATGACGTCATTATCACCAAAGAGGCCCCTAATTACCGGCCGGAATGGTAAGCACGACAAATAGTAGGTAGTAGGTAGTAGGCAGTAGGTAGGTGAAACCAAGACGGACGGCAACAGCAAAAAGACCGGCCATTATCTCATACAAAATACATTCAGAACATGCATGAAGAAAAAATATTAGTCCTCGATTTCGGCTCTCAGTATACCCAGTTGATTGCGCGACGGGTAAGGGAGGGCAAAGTCTACTCCGAGATTTTTCCGTTCAACGCGTCAATCGAAAAGATCAGGGCCTTTCACCCGAAAGGGATTATCCTCTCAGGCGGTCCGTCGAGTGTTTATGACAAAATCGCTCCGATACCGGATCTGAAGATATTCGACCTCGGCGTTCCGATCCTCGGAATCTGTTACGGGATGCAGTTGATGGCCCACTGCCTTGGAGGCAAAGTCGCAAAGGCCCAGAAGAGGGAATATGGAAGGGCGGAACTCATTACGACAGAAGACCGAATATTTTTAAAGGGATTCCCAAAAAGACTACTGTTTGGATGAGCCACGGCGACCGAATCGAACGGTACCCTTTGGGGTTCCAGCCTGTAGCGCATACGGATAACTCACCTGTTGCCGCAATGGCCAATACATCGAGACAATTCTACGCGTTGCAATTTCATCCCGAAGTGGCTCATACCCCGCTGGGCTCCCGGATTATCAGAAACTTTGTGTTCGGGATATGTGAATGCAGGCCGCTGTGGACGATGAAGTCCTTTATTGACGGGGTTACGCAGGAGATCAGGGAGCGGGTGGGGGACAAAAGGGTGGTATGCGGCATAAGCGGCGGGGTGGATTCGACTGTCGCCGCTGTTCTCGTGCACCGGGCCGTAGGGAAACAGCTCACGTGTATTTTTGTCGACAACGGGGTGCTCAGGACAGGAGAGGCGGATAAGGTCGAAAAAACGCTGAGGAAGCATTTTCACATGAACATCGATTGCGTGGATGCATCCGAACGGTTCTTGAAAAAATTAAAAGGTGTTATTGATCCGGAAAAAAAGAGAAAGATCATAGGCAATGAATTCATACATGTGTTTGAGGAAGAGGCGAAAAAGATCAGGGGAGTTGAATTTCTCGCCCAGGGCACGCTCTACCCGGATGTCATCGAAAGCGTCTCTTTTAAGGGCCCGTCCGCAACAATAAAGAGCCATCACAATGTCGGCGGACTTCTGAAGAGGATGCGTCTGAAGCTTGTCGAACCGCTGAGAGAGCTGTTCAAGGACGAGGTAAGAGTGCTCGGAAAGGACCTTAACATCCCGGAGGAGATAATCAACCGTCAGCCCTTTCCCGGGCCGGGCCTTGCGATAAGGATCATCGGCGAAGTGACCGGAGAACGCTGCGATATTCTGAGGAAGGCGGACACGATAGTTCTGGACGAGATCAGAAAGGCCGGCCTCTATACGAAACTCTGGCAGTCCTTTGCTGTTCTCCTGCCTGTGAAGAGCGTTGGCGTCATGGGAGACGAGAGGACGTACGAAAATGTCATTGCAGTGAGAGCGGTCAACAGCCTGGACGGGATGACTGCCGACTGGGCAAAGGTCCCCTATGAGGTGTTGGGAATCATTTCCAGCAGGATTATCAATGAAGTAAGAGGCGTCAACAGGGTGGTCTACGACATAAGCTCCAAACCGCCGAGCACGATAGAGTGGGAATGATCTGTTGGTGTTACTAATAAACCCGGCAAGCAAATACTTTAAAAAATCGTCATTGTCCGGCATGACCGGACAATCCAGAACCTATTGGAAATACTGGATTCCCCGATCAAGTCGGGGAATGACAGAATTCATATATTTACTTGCCAAGTTAATAATAAACCGGTAAGTATGAACTTATTAGTATAATGTTAAATGGACAAAGAAAAAAAAGTTGCATACTGGATAAAAACAGCAGAAAATGACTCGAATGACTCGGTGGTAACAGGTCATCTTTTTGAAAAGGGTGATTATCCTTATGCCCTGTTTTTCGGACATTTGACCATTGAGAAGCTCTTAAAGGCGATTTTTGTCCGAAAATTTGATGAACCTCCTCCTTATACCCACAGACTGACCTATTTAGCTGAAAAAGCAGGATTAGACATATCTCCCGAAAGAATGGAGGCACTGGAGATAATCACGGACTTCAATCTTGAGGCGCGATATCCGGATGAGAAGTTTTCATTTCATAAGAAGTGCACAAAGGATTTTACTGAGAAAAATCTCATGAAGATTGAGGAAATAAAAGAGTGGCTGTTACAACTGAGTCAACGGTAGAATTAGTTAAGAGATATATTAAGGAGCTTGAGAATAATAATATCCCTGTTCAGGAAGTTATTATCTTTGGCTCTTATGCAAAGGGAACCCCAAAGGAAGAAAGCGACATTGATATTGCTTTGATCTCGACCGTATTTACCGGCGACAGATACGAAGACAGGAGGAAGTTGATTCCTTTAAGAAGGAAGATAGATAACAGAATTGAGCCGATGCCGTTCAGACCTGAGGATTTTCAAAAGGGCGGAATACTTGTTGATGAGATCAAGAAGACGGGCAAGGCAATAAGCATTTAGATTACTATACGACGATGGACATAAAACCCTATCTAACCGAAAAGCGTGAATTAATCGATTCGTATCTGAAGACGTATTTCGACAGGCCGGCGTCTCCGGCCCTGCTTCATGACGCCCTGAAATATTCGCTTTTTGCAGGAGGAAAGAGGATTAGGCCTATACTCGCACTGGCTTCCTATGAGGCATGTGGAGGGGGCGCGGTGGATGTCCTCCCGCAGGCCGCGGCCCTTGAACTGATCCACACCTATTCGCTTATCCATGACGATCTCCCTGCAATGGACGATGACGACCTGAGGCGCGGAAAGCCGACGAACCATAAGGTTTTCGGTGAAGCGATGGCAATCCTCGCAGGGGACGCTCTCCTTACAGAGGCTTTTTCCATGTTGACGAGCACGGACCCGTTGCTCCACTTCAGCAGTGGCGGTATGGGTGCTCTGAAAGGCAAGAAGATCACCCGATCTTCTCTTCTGAAAATTGTGAGGGAAATCGCTTTTTCATCGGGCATGCATGGTATGGTCGGTGGTCAGGCGGAAGACATCCTTTCCGAGGATTCTGTTCCTGACCCGCAGAAGATCGAATTCATTCACCGTCACAAGACCGCAGCGCTCATAGCGGCATCCGTCAAAATGGGGCCCATTCTCGCAAACAGCAGTAAAAAAATGTTGAAGTCGATGACGAAATATGGTGAAAATATCGGGCTGGCGTTTCAGATCATTGATGATATACTGGATATTGAAGGTACCACCGAAGAGCTTGGGAAACCGGCGGGTTCAGACCGGCGAAAGAAGAAGATGACCTATCCCGGCTTGTTCGGCGTGGAAGGCGCCCGGCAGAAAGCAGGCAACCTGATAACCGGAGCGATTGAAGCCATCAGTGTGTTCTCGTCCGGAGCCGATCCCTTACGGGAAATTGCGCGGTACCTTTTTGAGAGGAGGGCCTGATGTATATTGAACAGATAGCATCTCCTGCTGACCTGAAGAAACTCTCACCCCATGAGCTGCAGAAACTAAAGAGAGAGATCAGGACTATCATCATCGAGCGCGTTTCCAAAAACGGGGGACACCTCGCCTCAAACCTCGGGGTGATAGAGCTCACGATAGCCCTCCACTATGTACTTGATTCTCCGAGGGATAAAATTATCTGGGATGTCGGTCATCAGACATATCCGCATAAACTCCTGACCGGACGATTCGGACGTTTTTCAGAAATACGGAAATTGAATGGGATTTCCGGATTTCCGAAAAGGGATGAGAGCGAGCACGACGCTTTCGGAACAGGTCATAGTTCAACATCGATTTCAGCAGCTCTCGGAATCATTGAAGGAAGAGACAGGAATAAAGAAGATTTCAAGGTTGTTGCCGTTATCGGCGACGGTGCGTTGACGGGCGGGATTGCCTTCGAGGGCCTCAATAATGCCGGACACCTGAAAAAAGATCTCATCGTCATCCTGAACGACAACGAAATGTCGATATCAAAGAATGTCGGAGCGCTGCCTGCTTATCTCAACAGGATACTGACCGGAGACCTCTATCAGCGATTCAAGAAAGAGACGAAGTCCCGGCTCGAAAAAATACCCAAAGTAGGCGGCAAAGCTGCCGAGATCGCCGAAAAGACTGAAGACATGCTGAAGAGGCTTTTTCTTCCCGGCATCCTTTTCGAAGAACTCGGATTCAATTACGTCGGACCAATCGACGGTCATGACATCGATCTTCTCATCGGGACGTTAAAAAGGATAAAAACGGAAACCTCTCCAACGCTTGTGCATGTTATTACAAAGAAGGGGAGAGGGTATGCGTTTTCGGAACAGAACCCCTCCCTCTTTCACGGGATTGGTCCGTTCAAGCTTGAAACAGGATCTCCCATCAGCGGAAATCTTCCGACGTATAGTGAGGTATTCGGCACTATGCTGACGGGACTGGCAGAAAAAGATGACAAAATCGTGGCCATAACCGCTGCCATGAAGGAAGGCACAGGGCTCGTACAATTTGCAAAGAGATTTCCTGACCGTTTTTATGATGTCGGTATTGCCGAGGCACATGCAGTGACGTTTGCCGCAGGACTTGCGACGCAGGGGCTGAGACCTGTTGTTGCGGTCTATTCGACATTTCTTCAGAGGGCGTACGATGAAATAGTGCACGACGTCTGTCTTCAGAATCTCCCCGTTATATTTTCCATCGACAGAGCCGGCCTTGTCGGAGAAGATGGACCGACACACCACGGAGTATTCGACCTGTCCTACCTGCGGCACATACCGAACATCATAATTATGGAGCCAAAAGACGAAATCGAAATGAAAGAGATGTTCGAATGTGCACTCTCTCATAAGGGCCCTGTTGCAATACGCTTTCAGAGAGGGAAAGCACGCCCGGCAATCGACAGGTATCCCGATATCGCAGGTAACGTGCCGGTATCATTCAGGATCGGTGAAGCTGAGGTGCTGAAGGACGGCAAAGACGTGGCGCTGATAGCGCTGGGAAGCACTGTTTACCCTGCCCTGTCGGCAGCGCACAGACTCGAAAAAGAAGGGGTTTCAGCGATGGTCGTCAACGCACGTTTTGTAAAACCGATAGACCGTGCCCTTATCACGTCTGTTGCGGCAATCGTTCCAAAGATCATTACTGTTGAAGAGAATGTGCTCCAGGGAGGGTTTGGCAGCGCAGTTCTCGAATTCTTAAACGAACGCGATATACCTTCCGTAAGAGTGAAACGTATCGGGATTCCGGATATCTTTATCGAGCAGGGAACACAGGCTGAGCTGAGGAAAAGATACGGCCTTGATGAAGACGGGATAGCCAGTGCGGTACTCTCCCTGCACAAGGAGCCGACATTCAGCTTTTGAAAGAAAGGCTTGACAAGATACTCGTTGCAAAAGGGCTGGTAAAAAGCAGAGAGCTTGCGCGGGCGCTCATCATGGAAGGCAATGTTTTTGTCGGCGGTTTGCAGGTCACAAAGGCCGGCTCTTTGGTCCATGACACCGCCGACATCGATCTCAGGAAAACCGGCATCCCCTATGTAAGCAGGGGAGGCCTTAAAATTGAAGCAGCGCTCGATTTTTTTCATTGTGCTGTGCAGGATAAGATTATTATGGATGTCGGGGCTTCAACGGGCGGGTTTACGGATTGTTTATTGCAGAGAGGGGCCCGAAAGATCTACTGTATTGATGTAGGATACGGACAGCTTGCATGGTCTTTGCGACAGGACCCGAGAGTGATTCTCCTCGAAAGGACCAATATACGTTACCTCAGCGAAACACTAAAAGAGCGGGGAGAGAAGGGCAGGGAGCAGGGAATGGAAGACCTCATTGAAAGAAGGGTAGCTATGGCTGTGGTTGATGTATCATTTATCTCCCTGAAGACAGTTATTCCTGCCGTAGTACCGTTCCTTCATGCCGGGGCTGAAATACTCGCACTTGTCAAACCGCAGTTTGAAGTGGGGAAGGGAGAACTGGGGAAAGGCGGGATTGTGAAAGATGAGGAGAAAAGGCTGTCTGCTGTGGAGGATGTCAGATGTGCGCTTGAAGGGCAGAGACTTGCTACCATCGGCGTTTTCCAGTCGCCGACACCTGGACAAAAGGGAAACAGGGAGTACTTTTTATACATGAGGAGGGAATCTCATGGATGAAGAAAAAATTCTCATAGGCATTGATCTTTCCACGGCATCCGAGGTGCTGGTTGAGTTGATTATTGAAGATGCGGTTGACGCTTCAGTCTTTGAAGAGATCGCCAGGGCAAATGTCCACAGGCCTGAGATTTTAAGGCTTCTCCTCGACAGTCCCGAGACGCCCGACGAAGCAAGAGCATTGGTGTCCGGCATGTTGAGTACTCCCGCAAAGCCGAAATCCGAGATCGTGCGGGCGCAGAAAACGCCCGAGGCCCGCACCCACGGGATTCTCCAGAGGATTCAGAAGCTGAACGTTTCCGAAAAAATACAACTCGCACTGAGGGGCGGCAAGGAAATCAGGACAATCCTTATGCGCGACCCAAACAAGGAAGTGTGTCTCACAGTCCTTGAAAACCCTAAACTTACCGACACTGAAGTCGAAATTATCGCACGGTCGCGTTCGATTCCGGACGAAGCACTCAGGAAGATAACCAAGAAAAGGGAATGGATGAAGAATTACAATGTAATGCTGGCTCTCCTGACGAATCCAAAAATGCCGACCGGCATTGCGCTTCCACTGGTAAGCGAGCTCAAAACAAAAGATCTCTCTCTGCTCGAGAAGAACAAAAATGTCTCTGAGGGTTTGCGCGGGACCGCCAAGAAAATTCTCAGAGCAAGGAAAGCCCACTGACGCAGCCTCTGAGATATGTTAGTATAGAAAAAGGATTACGGGAGGATTTGCAGGAATGCCTATATACGAGTATGAATGCCTCAGCTGCGGCAGGCAGTGCGAGGTGATTCAAAAATTCAGCGATGAGCCATTGAATTGCTGCCCCGAATGCGGCGGGCATATGCATAAGCTGATATCGCAATCATCCTTTATCCTGAAGGGGACCGGATGGTATGTGACCGACTACGCATCACCTGACAGAAAAAAAGCCATTGAAGCGAAAACCAAAACACATCCCAAGACAGAAAATAAGACAGAAGTTAAGAAAGAGTCAAAGACAGAAGCTGTTTCAAAAAATTAATGAAAGAGCCTCATGTCCATGTGCCCTTCACCAGGATTGAGGAGTATCTCGCATTTATAAAAGAACACCGCATTAACCCGGAACTGTACTTTTCTTCACATTCGCTTGACCGCCTAACCATAACCGATATCAAGACACTCAAGGATAGTCTTGACTACAATCCCTCTTTTTCGATCCATGCGCCGTTTATGGACCTCTCACCCGGTGCAGTCGACGAGAAAATCCGTGCAATCACTCTTGAACGGTTTTTCGCTGTTTTTGATATCGCCGACATCCTTCAGCCAAAAACGATTGTGTTTCATTCAGGATACGAGAAATGGAAATATGCGCACAGCATAGGCCTATGGCTTGAGGGCAGTCTCCCCACGTGGGAAGTACTGCTGAAAAAGGCTGAGGCAATAAATGTCAGTATTGCGATAGAAAATATCTTTGAGGATAATCCGGAGAACCTCAGAATGCTTATGGAGAAAATAAATTCGGAGCATTTCGGAGTCTGCTTTGACACAGGACATTTCAACCTTTTCTCCACGCTATCTCTCAGCGAGTGGTTAAGCGAGTTGAAGCCGTATATTCTGGAACTGCATCTCCATGACAACCACAAGACATCCGATGCTCATATTGCCATAGGGGAGGGGACCTTCGACTTTGATGCGTTGTTTGCAGCGGTGAAGGGCAAAGAGGTGATTTACACGATCGAAGGACATACACCTGATGATGTCATGAAGAGCATTGTACGACTGAAGGAGTATCTCTGAGCATACCTTTGCATTGAATTATCATCGACTATTTCCCGCAGAACCATCCTCACAAAATCTTTACACATAAAAGCCCAATCTTTGCACTATCTTTATCCGATTTTTTGTTATGCTTTGAAAAAGGAGCTGAGAATGGATCTGATATATATAGGAATTATCGCAGGTTTTTTTGGCGTCACATGGCTGCTGGTAAGGCTTGCGGAAAAAGTGAAGTAAGAAATAAAGCAAATGGAGACCAGGAGGTAACAGTGGAAACTCTCTATTGGATAAGCGGCATTATTGCTGTCGGTCTTTTGATCTATCTTGCAATCGCGCTTATGAAGCCGGAGATATTTTCATGACAGCGAATGGTATTCTGCAGATATTAGTATACCTGGTCGTTCTTTTTGCGCTTGTCAAACCGCTCGGCGTCTATATGGCAAGGGTGTATCAGTACCGAGCCATGCGGGCTTGATCGTATCCTCGGTCCGCTGGAACGTCTGATTTATTGCATGTTCGGCATACGTCCGGACGATGAAATGTCCTGGAAGGCGTATGCAGGGGCCGCGATTCTTTTCAAGCTCGCCTTTTTCTTCCTTTTGTATATGATTCTGCGCCTTCAGGGAGTGCTGCCGCTGAACCCGCAGGGTTTTCCGGGAGTCGCGCCGGACCTGGCCTTCAATACCGCAGTCAGTTTCATCACGAACACAAACTGGCAGGCGTATGGCGGCGAATCGACCATGAGTTATCTGTCCCAGATGATGGGACTCGGCGTTCAGAATTTCGTTTCGGCGGCTCAGGGAATGGCTGTTTTAGTCGCCCTCATCCGGGGATTTACACGGAGGACAGCTGGCACAATCGGCAACTTCTGGGTAGATCTGACACGCTCTGTACTGTATATCCTGCTGCCACTTTCTCTTATAATGGCCGTTCTGCTGGTATCGCAGGGAGTGGTGCAAAACTTCAGTCCCTATAAAAATGTGCCGCTCCTGCAAACGATCATCTATGACAATCCCAAACTCGATGCTGATGGAAAGCCCGCCATGTCTGCCGATGGAAAGCCGGTCACGGAGTCCGCTCAAACTACTGAACAGACATTGCCGATGGGGCCTGCGGCCTCCCAGATTGCAATCAAGCAGCTCGGAACAAATGGAGGCGGTTTTTTCAACGTGAACTCCGCCCACCCTTTTGAAAACCCTACGCCTCTCTCGAATTTTCTCGAGTTATTGGCAATCCTGCTCATTCCTGCAGCGCTTTGTTATACCTTCGGCAGGATGGTTGGCGATAAGCGACAGGGCTGGGCAGTACTCGCTGCCATGTTTATGATATTTATCCCGCTCCTGATAGTATGTTATTCCGGTGAACAGGCCGGGAATCCGCTTCTTACCGCGGCAGGTGTAGATCAAACTTCAGGCAATCTCCAGACCGGCGGCAACATGGAAGGCAAGGAGGTGCGTTTCGGCATTGCGAATTCGGCTCTCTGGGCAATTGCTACAACTGCCGCATCAAACGGTTCCGTCAATTCGATGCACGATTCCTTCAGCCCGCTAGGAGGTTTGGCGCCCATAGTTATGATACAGCTGGGCGAGGTAGTTTTCGGAGGCGTCGGCTCAGGTCTCTACGGCATGCTTGCTTTTGTTATTGTGGCGGTCTTTATCTCCGGCCTTATGGTCGGCCGGACACCGGAATATCTCGGCAAAAAAATAGAGGCATTTGAGATGAAAATGGCTTCAATAGTTATCCTGGTGCCTTGCTGTTTTGTTCTGCTCGGGACCGCTGTCGCATCCGTTACCAGCTCAGGCGTGTTAAGTATCTCCAACCCCGGGCCGCACGGGTTCTCACAGATGCTCTACGCCTTTTCATCGATGTCAAACAATAACGGCAGCGCCTTCGGCGGCCTCAATGCCAATACGCCGTTCTACAACACCCTTGGTGGTATAGCCATGCTTTTCGGAAGGTTCTGGACCATGATACCGGTGCTCGCCGTAGCCGGCTCTCTGGCTGCAAAAAAATATGTGCCGCCCGGAGCAGGCACACTGCCCACGCATACACCTCTCTTTATCCTGTTTTTGGCAAGCGTGGTCATAATAGTCGGCGCACTGACGTTCTTTCCCGCCCTTGGGCTGGGACCGATAGCCGAACACCTGATGCTCTATAAGTAGACAGGAGGCGTGTTTATGAATCATAAGAAGAAAGAGCGCACCCTTTTTGATCCGCGGATTATCCGGCGCGCGTTCATCGATGCGCTAGTTAAGCTCAATCCGAAAAACCAGGTACGCAACCCGGTAATGTTTGTAGTTGAGGTGGGCAGTGCACTGACGACGCTCCTTTTCTTCAGGTCTCTTTTCATCCCCGGCACGGAGTCGTCCTGGTTCATCCTCCATATTTCAATCTGGCTGTGGGCAACCGTTCTCTTCGCCAATTTTGCGGAATCAGTAGCGGAAGGCCGGGGCAAGGCACAGGCAGAGGCGCTTCGTTCATCACGCAGAGACGTGCAGGCAAAGAAGCTCTCACAACCCGAAAGGGATGCGAAGATCACCGTTCTTCCGTCTTCCCAGCTGAGTAAAGGTGATTTCTTTCTTGTTGAAGCCGGAGATATTATCCCGGGTGACGGCGAAGTTGTCGTCGGCGTTGCCTCGGTTAATGAAAGCGCCATAACCGGCGAAAGCGCACCGGTCATCCGCGAAAGCGGCGGCGACCGCTCTGCTGTGACCGGTGGAACGCTCGTGCTGTCTGATTGGTTAGTGGTGCGGATCACGGCAAACCCCGGGGAAACCTTCCTCGACCGTATGATCTCGATGGTCGAAGGGGCAAAACGGCAGAAAACACCGAATGAGATTGCTCTCGACATTCTTCTTGCCGGAATGACGATCATCTTTCTGGTTGCAGTCGCAACACTGCTGCCCTTTTCGATATTCAGCGTTACAGCAGCCGGACAGGGGACACCGGTCTCTATTGTGGTACTCGTATCGCTTCTTGTTTGTCTTATCCCGACAACGATCGGCGGACTCCTTTCCGCAATCGGAATTGCAGGAATGGACCGAATGATCCAGGCAAACGTCATCGCCATGTCCGGACGCGCCGTGGAAGCTGCGGGAGACGTTGACGTGCTGCTCCTTGATAAAACGGGAACGATAACGCTTGGTGACAGACAGGCGACCGCTTTTATCCCTGCTCCAGGCGTAAAGGCGGAAATACTTGTCAATGCAGCACAATTTTCATCACTGGCAGATGAAACGCCAGAGGGGCGCAGTATAGTTGTTCTTGCCAAAAAAAAATATGGCCTGAGAGAACGAGATATTCATTCTCTGAAGGCTCAATTCATTCCTTTTTCTGCCCATACGCGAATGAGTGGCGTAGATCTCGACGGGAGGGAAATCCGCAAAGGGTCGGCAGATGCGGTGGAAGCATATGTGAACAAACATGGGGGCATCTTCCCTCAAGACGTAAGAGATATCGTCAAAGAAATCAGCAGGGCGGGTGGAACGCCATTGGTAGTCGCCGAAGGAAAAGAGGCGCTCGGTGTAATTCGTCTTGATGATATTATTAAGGGAGGCATACGGGAGCGGTTTGCAGAGCTTAGAGAAATGGGTATTACAACAATCATGATTACCGGGGACAATCCGCTTACTGCGGCCACTGTGGCAGCGGAGGCCGGAGTGGATGATTTTCTGGCTAATGCTACGCCGCAGGCAAAGCTGGAATTGATCCGGGAGTATCAGGCAGGGGGCAGGCTGGTTGCGATGACCGGTGACGGAACAAACGACGCCCCGGCTCTTGCCCAGGCTGATGTGGCAGTTGCTATGAATACGGGAACGCAGGCGGCAAAAGAAGCAGGCAATATGGTGGACCTTGACTCGAATCCGACCAAACTGCTTCAGATCGTTGAAATCGGCAAGCAGCTCCTGATGACGCGCGGCTCGCTGACGACATTCAGTATTGCCAATGACGTGGCAAAATACTTTGCGATCCTCCCTGCTGCATTTATTTTCATCTATCCTCAGCTCGCTATACTTAACATCATGGGGCTCTCGACTCCTCAAAGCGCCATACTGTCAGCAGTTATATTCAACGCATTAATCATCATTGCACTGATACCGTTGGCGCTGCGAGGCGTCTCCTATCGACCGCTCAGGGCCGGCGTTGTAATGCGCAACAATCTTCTCATTTACGGTGCTCGGGGGTCTTATCGTTCCGTTCATCGGTATCAAACTGATCGATATGATCATAACTTTATTGCATTTGGCGTGAGGTGATGAAATGTCAAAAATACTACGACCTGTAATAGTTTCATTATTCGTATTCACTGTAATAACGGGAATCCTCTATCCACTCGCTGTAACCGGGATTGCGCAATTGTTTTTCCCGGATCAGGCGAATGGGAGTGTTATTGTTTAAAAACGGAAAGCCTGCGGGATGCTCTCTCATCGGACAGACATTTGATAATCCTAAATATTTTTGGGGAAGACTGTCGGCAACCTCTCCCTTTCCGTATAATTCAGCCGCTTCAAGCGGCTCTAATCGGTCACAAACTAACCCTGACCTCATAAAGCAGGTGAAGGACCGGATATCGGCATTGCGCGAAGCCGACCCGCAAGCCTCTGCGCCAAGTGCCCGTCAGACCTGGTTACCGCATCCGGCAGCGGCCTTGATCCGGATATCAGCCCTGCTGCGGCAGAATATCAAATACGGCGTGTTGCGAAAGCCCGGGGGTTGGATGAGGCAGAGGTGCGCATGCTGGTGACGAACCATACCGAAGGCCGTCAACTCGGCTTCCTCGGCGAGCCAAGGGTTAATGTGCTTGAGTTGAATACGAGCACTCGACGGAATCAAATAATCCTGCCTTCCCCTCCTTCAATAAAGGTGGGGAGGATTGCTCTAAGGAGGGACAAAAGATGAAAAGAAGGATTGTCAGTATAGTAATCATGATTCTGTTTTTATTCGCTGCAGTGAATCCTTTGACTGTCATCGCAGCTTCGTATCTGCCGGCTTCTCTTTACCATAAGGAGCACATTGCTGAAACAGTCATGAAGGCCGGCCAGACAGTATACTTGTTCCATAGCGGGACAGAAGACATAAGGAGGACTATCCATGTCAACGACATCCTGATTGTTTATCGAATAAGCCCGTTATGCGAAGTAAAGGCAGTGGGTACAATCAGAGTCGATATCCCATATTGCAGATACCTATTTAAAGGCTGAGATCGTCGAAGGTGAGATCATCCCTAATGACATTGCAAAAAAAGGTAATGTATCATGCCTGGTAATCTCTGCCGGCTTATGTAACCCGTAGACTTTAGAAAGTAGTCGCAGGCTTCAGCCTGCGTTGACTGACGGGACCAAAGGCTGCGGCTGCCACCAGGGCCTGAATGGATTATTTGCTCATAGTTCTGAAAAGTGCAAAAATATAGGTAAGCACAGAGTCATATAAATGGAAGAGAAAAAAAGACCAAGTCCTGATCTGCTTATCGATCATGATGCGGAGTGAAGCCGAGCGGAGTCGGGAAGGGAAGCTCAAGATATTTTTCGGCGCTGCACCCGGAGTGGGGAAGACTTATGCGATGCTTGCGTCTGCACAACAAAAACTGGCAGAGGGGGTCGATGTCGTTGCAGGCATTGTAGAGACGCACGAACGGAAGGAAACGGAAGCGCTCCTCGTGGGACTTGAAGTGATTCCACGCCGTCCCGTTGAATACCGCGGAACAACATTAAATGAATTCGATATCGACGCAGCTCTCAGTCGTAAACCCGCGCTCATTCTGGTTGACGAGCTGGCTCACACAAATACTCCGGGCTCACGACATAAAAACCGGTGGCAGGACATATACGAACTGCTTGGCGCCGGGATCTCCGTGTATACCACGATGAATGTGCAGCACCTTGAAAGTCTGAATGATGTAGTCACCCAGATCACGGGCATCCAGGTGCGTGAAACTGTTCCCGATTTTCTCCTCGACCGTGCAGACGAGATAGAACTCATAGACCTTCCGCCCGAGGAACTTCTGCAGACGGCTAAAGGAAGGGAAGGTATATGTAGCTGAATTGGCCGAGCGGCGAGAACAAATTTCTTTCGCAAGGGAAACTTGCTTGCCCTGAGAGAGCTGGCATTGCGCCGTACTGCTGAAAGGGTGGATGAACAGATGCAGGATTACCGGCGAGTCAAAGGGGTAAGGGAAGTTTGGCCCGCAGCTGAGCGGATAATGGTCTGCATTGGGGCAAACCCCCGTTCAATCCGCCTGATCCGGGCAGCGAAGCGAATGGCAGCCGGACTTCGGGCGGACTGGATTTCCGTATACGTTGAAGCTCCGACAGCGGTTAGGCCGTCTGAAAGTGATCTCAGGCACCTGTCCGACCATATGCGTTTGGCCGAAAGCCTTGGAGCAGAAACCGTGACGCTCTCCGGTCACAATGCCAGTGAGGAAATTCTCAATTATGCCCGCACCCGTAATGTAACTAAAATCATTGTAGGTAAGCCGACTCATCCGAGATGGAAAGATAAGCTGTTCGGGTCATTGCTTGACGACGTTGTGCGCGGCAGCGGGGACATAGACGTCTATGTCATTTCAGGTGATTCAGGTCATGCTGAACCAAAGCTCGCAGTCAAGCCGGTCCCTCGGAAGACTGACATGAAAGGCTGGCTTCTTTGTGCGGGAATTGTTATAGCTTGTACGGGTATTTCTGCCCTGATGTTCCCCTATTTAAATCTCGTGGATCTCGCCATGGTCTATCTCCTGGGCATTATGATCGTCGCAAGCCATACCGGTAAGGGACCAGCATTATTGGCAGCACTGCTCAGCGTAGCATCGTTTGATTTCTTTTTTGTTCCTCCTTACCATACCTTTGCGGTCAGCGATGTAAAATATCTCGTCACTTTTGTCGTCATGTTCATCGTTGCCTTTGTCATCGGCAATTTGACCTTCCGCATACGTGAGCAGGCGAATGCAGCCCGGCTCCGTGAAAGAAGAACGGCAGCTCTTTATAACCTCAGCAAAGAACTTGTGCACGAGCAGGAGGTCAAAATCTTAAGTTCAATTGCTGAAAAACATATCAACGATGTTTTCCCGAGCAAGGTCGTCATCCTGATGCCTGATGAGAAGGGAAACCTGACTGTTCCCATTACTGCCGAGGAAACATTCGCTTTGGATCAGAGCGAGTTGGGGGTTGCCCAATGGACGTTTGATCACCGCCAGCAGGCCGGTCTGGGCACTGATACGGTTCCGGGAGCAAAGGCGCTTTATCTGCCGTTGGTCACTTCATCGCGGACAGTAGGAGTGCTGGGTATTTTACCCGGCTCCTCTCCGGGACTGTTTGATCCGGAGCAGATGCATATGCTCGAAAGTTTCGCAAACCAGACTGCTATTGCCATCGAAAGAGCGCTCCTTGCAGAAGAGGCGCAAAATGCCCTTCTAAAAGCAGAAACTGAAACCTTGCGCAATACCCTCCTCAGTTCTGTTTCACATGATCTGCGTACTCCGTTGGCAGCAATCACAGGGGCTTCATCAACATTGCTTCAGCCTGATATATCTCTGGACAAGCACAGCAAGAAAGAACTTATAAAGACCATTTATGAAGAAGCAGAGCGTTTGAATCAAATTATTCGCAATGTGCTTGATATGACGCGTCTTGAGTCAGGTGCGATAGTGGTAAAAAAAGAGTGGCAGTCTCTTGAAGAGATTGTTGGAGTTGTAATGAACCGATTTTCTGAAAAACTGAAGGAACACCCGATTTCCATCAATCTTTCCGTTGATTTGCCTCTTGTTCCTTTTGATGCCCTCCTCATTGAACAGGTTTTAATGAATCTTCTTGATAATGCTATAAAATATACGCCAAAGGAGACTCCCCTGGAGCTTTCTGCGATGTTGAAAGGAGATAGTTTGCTTGTGGAATTTGCAGATCGGGGTCCTGGGATTCCTCATGGAGAGGAGAAGCAGATATTTGAGAAATTTGTTCATGGTTCCACGGCAAAAGGGGGGATCGGTTTAGGCCTGACTATCTGTCATGCAATTATCACTGCCCACGGGGGAGATATTTGGGCTGAAAACAGGTTGGGTGGAGGGGCCGTTTTTCGATTTACTCTGCCCATTACCGGGAAGCCAAAATTGCTGGAAATGGAAGAATAATGTCACAAGATAAAGGAATAATTCTTCTCATTGAAGATGAACCCCAGATGCAGCGATTTCTTCGCATCGTCCTGCAAGGCCAGGGGTATAGCTCTATTGAAGCGCAAACAGGACAAGAGGGGCTTATGCAGGCTGCGACGCGTTCTCCGGATATCATATTACTTGATCTCGGTCTCCCTGATATTGACGGATTAGAAGTAACAAGGCGATTACGCGAATGGAGCGATATTCCGATAATAGTACTTTCCGCGCGGGAACAGGAACAGGATAAGATTAAGGCGCTTGATGCGGGTGCAGACGACTATCTGACAAAACCTTTTGGCGCCGGTGAACTGTTGGCACGTATCCGCGTTGCCATACGTCACAAAGTAATGAGACAGGCCCCTGCGGCAGAACCGGTATTTATTCTCGACAATCTCCGTGTCGATATGTCACGACGCCAGGTATTTTTACATGAGCAGGAAGTTCACTTGACTCCTATTGAATACAAACTTTTGATGGTACTCATTCAAAATGCGGGAAAAGTTGTTACTCACACCCATCTTTTAAAAGAAGTATGGGGACCTCCTTACTCAAATGAGACGCAGTATTTAAGGGTCTATATGACCCAGTTGCGCCATAAGCTTGAATCAGATCCGGCAAGGCCTCGTTTCCTGATCAATGAGCCCGGTATTGGATACAGACTAAAAACTGAGATGGAAGAATAGATTTCATAAGAAATGAGAATGACTTGACATGCATGATGTCAGGGTATAGTATGAAACGAATAGAAATTGCAGCCGAAATCCATTGAAAGAATGGATGCGGGGGACCCAAATAGAAGGGGCGTATTTCGCGGGATATCCGGGAATAGGGCACTTCCAGGCCCGAGCCCGACAGCTAACCTCGCAGGCATGTGGAAGGGCACTGGACAGGGATGTGGACCGCTGCCAGCCGGCGGTTTTTTTATGCTCCTCCTTTGCCCCCGAAGGAGGCAGCGATGCTGAAGAGAGAATCTCCTGCTAAGGGAATCATCAAATCCCTCGGTCTTGTTTTTGGCGATATCGGAACGAGCCCTATCTACACGCTTACCGTTATTTTTCTGCTTATGAAACCGACGGAGGACAATGTGATCGGAGTTCTTTCCCTCATTGTCTGGACATTGGTTATCCTTGTGACCATTGAATATGCATGGCTCGCCATGAGCCTTGGGAAGAGGGGCGAAGGCGGCACTATTGTCTTGAAAGAAATCCTTGCCCCTCTGCTGAAATCAGGGAGGCAGGTCTCGTTTGTCACTTTTCTCTCTTTTGTCGGGATATCACTCCTGATCGGTGACGGTGTTATCACTCCATCAATAAGTATTCTCAGTGCGGTTGAAGGCTCATTGCTGATCCCCGGGCTTGAACATACGCGACGGGAAATCCTCATTTTTGCGGCGGCTGTTATCGCAATTATATTATTCGTCTTTCAGAGAAAGGGGACTGAAAAGGTGGCCGTCGCATTCGGCCCTCTGATGATTATTTGGTTCTCTTCTCTGACGATATCGGGAATTATATCCATCAGCCATGTCCCATCGGTATTGACGGCGCTGAACCCTTACAATGCCGTTCGGTTTGTTGCTGATCAGGGCCTTTTCGGGTTCTTCGTGCTTTCTGAAGTAATCCTCTGCGCGACAGGAGGAGAAGCATTATACGCGGATATGGGTCATCTTGGCAGAAAACCCATCATAAGGGCATGGTCGTTCGTTTTTGTAGCGCTCCTCCTGAATTATCTCGGACAGGGCGCTTTTCTCGTTCAGCATCCGGAGGCAAAAAATGTGCTTTTCGAGATGATATTCCACCAGGCGCAGTTTCTCTATATCCCTTTTCTTGTCCTCAGCATCATTGCTACGGTCATTGCGTCACAGGCGATGATCAGCGGAATGTTTTCCATTGTTTATCAGGGGATTACTACGCATATCATCCCCCTCTTTAAAATCGACTATACCTCAACGGAAATGAGGTCCCAGATATACATAGGTTTTGTGAACTGGTTTCTCCTCGCATCGGTGCTGTTCGTCCTGGTTGAGTTCAGAGAATCCCAGCGCCTTGCCTATGCATACGGCCTCGCGGTGACCGGAACGATGTCTCTGACCGGCATCTTTATGACGTGGATTTTTTATAAAAGGAATAACAGGGGCAGGGCGTTTGTCTCGATCATAGTGACTATTGTGGACCTGGCATTTCTTTTTTCGAATATGGTTAAGATACCGCACGGCGGTTACTGGTCTCTTATCATAGCAGCGTTCCCTCTCGCGGTAATCCTTATCTATACCAAAGGGCAAAGAAGGCTTTACATGGCGTTGAAGCCGATCGCCATCAATGAATTCCTCGAACGATACATCGTCGCGTATAAAAGAACAAACAGGATAGAGGGAACCGCCCTTTATTTTTTGAAAGATGCAAAAGAAATCCCTCCGTACATGCTGCGCAGCATGCTGGTGAACGGAATTATTTATGACGAAAACATTATTGTGACTATCGTCAAGCGTGTTGACCCGTACGGGGCCATCGGTTTTTTTAAGGAAGATATTGGCCCCGGTCTCAGGGTGTTTGAAATCCAGGCAGGGTATATGGAATTTCCTGATATTGAGGAAATATTGAAAGAAGCGGGCATCGATGAAAAAACAATCTTTTACGGCATAGAAGATATCGTTACGGGAAATATATTCTGGCGGATATTTTCAAGTATTAAACGATTAACGCCCAACTTTGTCCAGTTCCATAAGCTTCCGTCTCATAAGCTGCACGGTGTAATGACAAGGGTGGAATTATGAAGCGTCTTTTGAAAAAGACCAGAGAGTGAGTATTTTCGCTCATTCTCGGTCGTTCCTCCCTGCGAGGCTTTTGCCTCTTTGTTTCAAATATATAGTTGACTATCGGCAAAAAAATCCGCTCAAATACTCCCTCGCCGGTCTTTTTCCCCCGGTCAAAGCCTGTCTCTTTGATTCTTTATTGCAAATCCCCTGAGGATCGGATTGTCTGTGCCTTTATACTGGACCATCACTTTATGGGTTTCACCGATCGTGCCCGGCAAGATAAGCCTCTTGATCTTGGCGATCTCAAAGAGATAGTCGCTGGAATTTGTATAAAGTTCGCTCATGACCTCGTCGATGCCGAGTGAAACGAAAAACACACCCTGGTTGCAGAACCCGAGTGTCTTCAGCCCGAACTCTTCCCCCCATTTTTTTACCGATGAGAAATTCACATGGGCAGTGATATCCTGAACGCCTATATTCTGATAGGGGTTTTCGTTCACCTGGTGGCGGTAATAGCAGAGCAGGGTCCCCCTGTTTCTCTCATCACTGTAATATTCCTGCGCCGGATACCCGTAGTCGATGGTGAGGATAAACCCTTCGACAGTATTTCACTTGATGACGCGAGCCAATCCCTGATCCTGAGATTTATTTCAGTCCTGTATCCGACCGGAAGTTCTATGGAAAATTCCTTCAGGTACGAGGCCAGGGAATCTGTGCTCAACGCTCCTTTTATTTCTGTGAAATGTCCGTCGGCAACCGCAACGTAAATCTCTTTCAGTTCTTCATCCATCTCGACGAGATGCACAGGGAAGGCATCGAGCAGTTCATTCGAGAGGACACAGCCCTGGATTGTGCCAAGTTCCCGCAAGGAAGAGATCCAATTGACCTTACCGGAATAGGTATGAAGCAGTTTGCTCTGTTTGTCCCGCAGAAAGGGATTGATTTCTACTATTACATAGGCAAGTGCTCCAAAGAGCGCTTTGTCGCGCAGATAATTCATGATATCCAGACAGAGAAGGCCTGTCCCTGCTCCGAATTCTACGGCATGAAAAACAGAAGGTTTCCCGAGTATTTCCCACATCTCCTCAAGTTGTCTGCCGATCATTACTCCGAAGACCGGGTGGAGATGCTGGCTGGTAAAGAAATCTCCAGCCTTTCCTATATCGATATTCTCTGAAGCGTAATAGCCGAGCCGAGGTTCATAGAGGGCCATTTCCATGAAGGCTTCGAAAGGCATCGGACCCTCGTTTTTGATTGTATCGCTTATCTTCTGTTCAAGGACACTCACGTTTCCAATTTTTCAAGGTCCTTATTAAACCCGATGAGGACAAGAACATCTCCTTCCTGCATAATATCCGATGGGAGGGGATTGACGTTCCACGCCTCTCTGATGATTCCCTTTTCCGTCGTAACCTTCCTCTTGATGGCAATAAGATTCACGCCATATTTGCTCCTAAGTTGGCTTTCTTTCAGTGTTTTTCCGATCAGGCGGGGCGGCGTCGGGAGTTCAACGATGCTGTATTCCTGCGATAGTTCAAGTTGTTCAAGAACGTTCGGACGAATGAGGCTGTGTGCGACACGGATTGCCATATCACGTTCAGGAAAAATAATTCTCTGGACTCCGAGATTTTCAAGCACTTTTCCATGGAGCGTTGTGACCGCCTTTGCAATAATATTTCTTATCCCTATTTCCTTTAAAAGCATAACAACAAGTATGCTGGCCTCTATGTTTTCTCCGATGCTGACGATTGCGGTTTCAACATTCTGGACTCCGACGGAACGCAGAGCCTTCTCGTCCATTGCGTCAAGCTGGACTGCGTATGAGACAAACTCCGAAACCTTTTTTACCCTCTCCTCTTCCCGGTCTATTGCGATTACCTCGGAACCATATTTCGCCAGCGTTTTTGCCACCGAAAAACCGAACCGTCCCAATCCTATTACCGCAACGTGTTTTTTCATCCTATTATCACCCTCCCTTCAGGGTAGCGAAAACGCTCCTGGGCCCGTCTTGTAACTGCAATGGCGAGCGTTAGGGGACCGAGCCTTCCGATGAACATTGTAAAACTAATCGCAAGCTTTCCGATAGGGGTAAAGAGCGCTGAAAGGCTCCTTACCCCGCCATCTCCAACAGACAGCCCCACTGTTCCGAATGCGGAGGTGACTTCAAACATGCCGGAAAGATATTGCGTGCTCTGGGTAGTAATAATGAAATGGGTGCTCAATGTGCAAAAGATGGCAGCAAGGGTAATAAGGAGAAACGACTTCGATACGGTATCCGAAGGGACCCTGCGTTTAAAAAGCACCGCATCCCTCAGACCTCTTACTGTGGCATAGAGGCTCGCAATAATAATCGCAAACGTTGAAGTTTTCACCCCGCCGCCCGTACTGCCGGGAGATGCACCGATAAACATAAGCACTATCGTCAGGAAAAGGGTTTCGGTCCTGAAGAGGGAATAATCAACCGTATTAAATCCCGCTGTTCGCGGCGTTACTGAAGAGAAATAGGACACGAGCAGTTTCTCCTGCAACGTCATCCCCGTAAAAGTCTTGGAGTTCGTCGCTTCCAGCAGATAGATCGATACAGCGCCGCCGATAATGAGCACTAGAGTTGTCGACAGCACTATTTTGGTATGCAGGGAAAGGGCGTGGACTTCCTTTCTTTGGTACTTGTAGATGTCTCTCACGACGATGAACCCGATCCCTCCCGTGATAATAAGTGTCGTAATGGTGAGGTTTACTATGATGTCTCCCCTGAAGCGGATGAGGCTGTCTGAAAAAAGGCTGAATCCCGCATTATTGAAGGCGGAAACAGAATGGAACAGCCCATACAAAAATGCGTCCTTAAAAGGATGATCCATCCAAAATCGTACGGTTAACAGCAAGGTTCCTGCAAGCTCAAAGATCAGGGTAAAGAGCAGAACCCCCTTTGTGAATCTCACAATTCCCTCGAGACTTTCTATGTTCAGTCCCTCTTTAATAGTAAGCCTTTCGGTGATCCCTATTTTTTTCCCCAAAATAAGAAAAATTATCGTGGCTGATGTCATATAGCCGAGGCCGCCAATTTGTATGAGCAGCATAATGACAATCTGTCCGAAAAGGGTAAAGTCATTCGGTGTGTCTTTCACGATCAACCCTGTCACACAGACTGCGGATGTCGACGTGAACAGCGCGTCGATAAAAGTGCATTCTTTTGTGTGAGAAATGGGAAGCATGAGAAGGATTGCGCCGATAAGGATGACGGACAGGAAACCGAGAACAAGGATCTGCGGAGGTGAAAACTTTATTCCCACGAAGATAATTCTAAGGGATTTGTCTTAAATTGACAACACACAATCATCCTGATGCATCAGGATGATTGTGTACGCAATTTGCCATTCTGCATTATCAGCATGGTATCCGCGAGCCGTTCTGCCTGCGCCATATCATGGGTGGTCATGATGACAATCGTTTTTTTGTCATCTTTTAATCGAAGGAGGATGTCCTCTACGATTGCGGTGTTCTTATGGTCGATCGAAGCAGTAGGTTCGTCAAGAAAGAATATTTCCGGTTCGATTGCCAGGGCTCTCGCAATGCCCAGCCTCTGCGTTTCGCCGCTTGAAAGTGTCAGGGCCTTCTGGTTTCGTTTGCCGAGAAGATCGACAAAATCCAGCGCTTTACAGACCTGCTCTTCGATTTCGTCCCTCTGCAGGCAGCGTATTTTGAGACCGTAGGCGACATTCCCGAAAACGGTTGTGTTGAAAACGCCGATTTTTGGAAGGAGGAGGGTAATCCGTCTCCTGAGGGCAACATCTTTCTCTGCCGGGCTTCCGTTCAAGTAAAATCGGATATCGCCTTTGTCGGGTTCCTCAAGGAGTGCGCAGATTCTGAGAAAGGTGGATTTGCCGCTTCCGTTTGGTCCCATCAAAACATAGAGACCCCTCTCACGAAATGAGAAAGAGCACTTCTCGATCACATGGCCGGTATCATATTTTTTCACGATATCAGATACAACAAGCTCCAGACTCATGCCCTTCTCAATGCCCCCTTTTTTTGAAACGCGTACAGTACCATATTGATAATCAGCGATATGATGAGGAGTATAATGCCGAGGGCGAGGGCGAGCTCGAAATTGCCCTTGTCTGTCTCGAGGGCAACAGTTGTTGTCATAACCCTGGTATATCCTGCAATGTTCCCCCCGACAATGAGTATTGCCCCGACCTCTGCCATGACCCTTCCGAGGCCGGCAATTATTCCTGCAAAAATACCGTGCCGTGCCTCCCTGATGACTGTGAGAGCTTTCTGATACGGGGTTGCGCCGAGCGTTGCTGCGGCCTGACCGATGATCGGGTCGACATTAACGATAGCCGAATGACAGAGCGATGTCACAATAGGAAGCGCAAGAATAATCTGGGCGATGATCATCGCAGATGGCGTATAGAGGAGTCCCATGACACCGAGGGGGCCGCTTCTCGAAAGCATAAGATAGACGAAGAGTCCGACGACAACGGGCGGTAACCCCATAAAGGTATTGGACAGAGTGATGATGAAACCTCTCCCCGGGAATTTCACTAATCCCGTAATGGCGCCCGCCGGAACACCGATGGAAGAAGCCACCACAAGAGCCGTGCCCGATACCTGAAGGGACAACATTATTATCCCGATCAATTCCCGGTCCAATGCCACGATAAGGGAAAATGCCTTAAGAAACCCTTCGATGATTGAATTCATGGCTTAACGACAAAGATCACTACTTTGCATTCGGAATAAAGAGCTGATTTCCATTTTTATCCTTGAATGACGCGATAGCCTCCTGTCCCTCTTTTGATATCAGCCAGTTCACAAATTCCATGGCTTCTTTATATCGTGCGTGTTTATGCTTTTCAGGGTTCACTGCCATAACCCCATACTGGTTAAATAAGAGGGGATCACCCTCAAGCATGATAGCCATTTCAAGTTTGTCCTTGTCTTTTGTCGCAAGCCACGTACCTCTGTCTGTAAGGGTATATGCACGCTTCTCATTCGCGATCCTCTGGGTTTTTTCCATGCCCTGGCCGACTTCAAGATACCACTTTTTCCCTTTGGGTTCCATGCCGGATTTTTTCCATATGGACAGTTCCTTTGTGTGCGTACCTGAATTGTCCCCCCTTGAAACAAAGGGAATTTCGCTGTCGGCAATCTTGCGGAATGCATCGGATGCGGATTTGACGCCCTTTATTTTTGCGGGATCATCAGGAGGCCCTATAATGACGAAATCGTTATACATGACATCATGGCGGCCCACAAAGTACCCTTCCTCAACAGCCTTGATTTCCTGCTCTTTGGCATGAACAAAGGCAACGTCAGCGTCACCCCTTTTCCCCATTTCGATGGCAGCGCCGGTGCCACGTGCAACAACTTTGACCTTTATTCCCGTCTTCTTCTCAAATACGGGCAGAATATATGCAAACAACCCGGAATTTTCAGTGCTCGTGGTAGAAGCACAGAGAATTTCTCTTTCTTCAAAAGCATTGATTGTTGCAACAAGTGATAAAACGAAAACAATAGCGGCAACATAACGTAATAGTCTCATTTCATAACCTCCCTTTTTATCTTCTCTCGTCCGCTAAAAAATGTTATTTTCTCTTTGCCGGCAATGAAGGAACGGCATCCGGGTAAAAAAGATTCACGCCGTGTTTTTTATACCCTGCTATCAAACGCTGCCCTTCTATGGATGTCACAAAGGCAATGAAATCCATAGCTTCGCGGTATCGCACGCTCGGAAATCTATCGGGGTTGACAGCAATAACGCTGTAACTATTTCTCAGGAGAGGATCGCCTTTAAAGAGAATCTTTAGCTCAATGTGGGGTTCATATTTGAGGAATGTCCCCATATCGGTCAGAGTATAAGCTCCCTTCTGCGATGCCATAAGCAAGGTATTCCCCATATTTGCAGCAGCCTCGAAGTACCAGCCTTTCCCCTTCGGATTAATTCCGGCGTTGTCCCAGATGTCCAATTCTTTCATGTTTGTACCTGAGTCATCCCCCCTCGAAACAAAAGGAGCGGCCTTTTCCGCGATCTCATCAAATACGTCAGTAGCTGTTTTTAAGGTTTTTATCCTCGCAGGGTCTTTGGCAGGACCTATGACGACGAAATCATTGTGCATTACAGTCCGTCTGTTCAGCCCAAATCCTTCAGCCACAAACTTTTCTTCACGGAAAGGATCATGTACAAAGAGCATATCGGCAGCACCTTTCTTTGCAATCCTGATTGCCTTGCCTGTGCCTACAGCGATAATTTCGACAGTTACCTTGTACGGAGATGCTTTTTCATACGCAGGGATGAGGATATCGAACAGTCCTGAATTCTGCGTACTTGTTGTGGACGCTACGATGAGTGTTGATTTTGCTTTTGCCATTATGACCTCCTTTTTTGTTTGTTATTAATGCGGTATCGACGCGTTTTTGCCATATTAGTGGAGCTGATAGAAAACCGGGATGATTATCTTGGCCTCAACAGGAGGTTTCGGGAAAGGGGAGGCGCTTTTCACTGCCTCCACGGCATTTTTATCAAGGACCCCGATTCCGGAACTCTCCAGTATTTTTATGCTTTTCGCATGCCCGTCCGAGGATATGAAAAATGAAATCTTTACCATTCCCTGCCATCCCATCTGCCTTGCTGTGTTCGGATAGGTTATATGCCTGTTTATCAGATCTTTTATGTAGGAGAAATTTGCCTTCAGATATTTGATCCCTCCCGCATCAGAGGAAGTATCAGCGCCCCGGCCGGGGCCTGCGTTTCTGTCCGTGGCGGCGACAGGTGCGATGTTCACACGGGCGATATCCTTGTCGGTGCTCTCCTGTTTACCGATGGTTGAAGATACAGTTGCTTCGCTGCGAGCTGAAACAGCCGTCTGTATCTCTACCGTCGGCGATACCCCGTAGTTTTGGGTTACCGGCGGCATAGTCTGCGGAACGGCTTGAGCAAGAGGTTCTGCAACTTCTGCCTCCTTTTTATTGATCTCCCTTTGCTGTGCGTTGCGCTCTCGTGTCTGATTCTTTCCTGCCGCTTTATCCCCGGCATTGTCTCTCACGGCTGTATCTTCGAGCGTAAAATCAATCACGAGTATTTTCCCCGAAGAGATAAATCTGTCCCCCATGAAAATGAGCAGCAATACTACGAGGGCATGGAGGGCAAATGATATCTGGAACGACCTCTGCAAATAGTTCACATCTTCTCCTGCGATTGTTAGATATCATTTTAAACGGATAACGTCTATTTTCTCCACTGCCTTTACCCACCTGTCTGCAGAAAGGTCATCCGGCAAGAGAGCAATAAATTTTCCGTTCTCCTTCAGGGGTTGGTTGTCAGCCCTGTCGGCAATGAGAATATTACTTCCGTACGGAGCTAAAATCAATTCTCCGTAAGATATAAGAGAACGGTATCCATCCGGGGCGGAAATAAGGAAAACGGTATTCAGATCAGGTTCGACCCCGGCATTTCTCACTACCTCAACGAATGGCGTACCGCTGAAATGTTTTAGCCCGTGATACCCCTTTCCGTCCCCCGTTTGTTTGGCGAGTATTTCCAGGCGCTGATAAGAAGAAATGTCTGCAATTGTCATCTTCTGTTGCACGGCTCCGGTCACAATAAACTCAGGGGAGAAGAGGGTATCCAACTTTTTGGCAGTCATTTGAGGGTGAAGGTCGATGACCTCAATAGCACTTATATTTTCGAGCGAACGGTCGGTATAAAAATCATTTACCACGACGAGTTTGGGAAAACCGACATCACGCTTGAGGGGGTCGAGCCACTTTTTGAACACTTCAGGCGTATGGCAGGTGGAACATTCCCTGTGCGGCATGACCGGTGTCGCTGAAAAAGCGATAAGAATATCGGCCGGATTTCTGTAATAGAGTTCTCCCCAAGAGAGAACCGTCTGTTGTCCATTCTTATTCTTTACGACGATCGCAAGATCAACAGACTTGGAAAAGTCGGACTTATCCTTCTGTATGGCAGCAAGATCGAGCAGTGTTCTTAGCGGAACCCCTCGATAGGAGAATGCACCGTGAAAATTTTTGTCTGTCGAAACCTCATTTAGTCGGGCGGTAACAGCTTCGAATCTGCGAAGGTCCTCCATGCTCAGATTGAGCGGCTGTTTGACTGAACCTGTAATGCTTATTGCCGGTGAAGATGCCGTCAATCCATCTGCAGAGAGCAGAATGACAAGCAAAAATGTACACAATAATGCTGATTTTTTATACATATCAATCTCCTTTGGTATTTTTTTGTAATTTCGGGAAATACAAGAGCATGAGTAAAACCAGAAGCGTGAAGCGTCACGGTTGATAGCGGCATTTTGTTTGCCTATAGTTTTACCGAGAGGCCTACATAAAAATTTCTTCCCCATCCAGGATATCCCCATTCAGACTCGTAATCCGAGTCAAGGATATTATTGACTGCGAGATAGGCCTCGAACCTTTTCAGAAAAGTTTTTGCAATTCTGGCATTCATGATAAAGTAATCACCGGTTTTAATCGACTCCTGGTTTGGTCTTTGCGGTGTCGGCAACTGATTATACGATTCGCTTACATAGACACAGGTAAGATCAACAGGGGTAATAATGTAAGGGAGGGTATAGCTGAGCCCTGCGTCCACCTTGTGCTCCGGTACGAACGTTACATTGGTTGTTACCCTGCCATCGCTTCTGTCACGAGCGTTGTTGTACGTGTACCCCAGTCTGAGCAGAAGGTCTGACCAAGGATTTATCGTACCGCTTAATTCAAACCCTGCCAGACTGATTTTTGCATAGTTGCGGTAGATGCCCTCTGTGCCCGGTGCATCACGGGAGATAAAGTCCGATATGTCGTAGTAGAAGAATGCAAGTTCTCCGGATGCAAGTTTTCCAAAAGACTGAGATATCCCAAGGGTGTAATTGACGCTTTTTTCTGCATCGAGTTCCGTGTTGCCGCTTTTTGACGAGTACAATTGCGATAGGGTCGGAAAACGAACTTTTCGGGCCACAGAACCAAAGAGCCTGGTGGAATCAGTGAGAGAATAGGTCGCACCGACCATGGGATTAAACTCGTTCATGGTATCCGGTTCATCCAGATCTGTCTGATTCAGAAAGTCCCCCGTGCTCTTATCCGTAATGTTCCGCTCTGCTTTTGTTACCTCGAACCAGTCATAACTGACTCCTGCAACCACGGAAAGATTTTTTACAAGATTGAATTCATTCTCGATACTGCCTGAACCTGTGTAGGAGAAATCTTCTGCAAAGGGCAGATAGGAATCATCGCGCTCTTTATGGGAATCGCCCCTGTAATTGAATCCAAATCGCAGGATATCCCATTGCACGGGTCTGAAATCAGCAGTGAGCGCCCCGCCCGCCAAATAATCCTTAAACCTGCTCACCGCGATTTTGTCATTGAACGTCGCGTCTGAAAAAGACGCATAGTCATCTACGTGATTGTGATAAAAAAACTTGGCCTTCAGGGTTAACATGTCCGCGACTTTCTGCTGTCCGCTTAAATCTATCCCCCAGTCGTCGTATCGCGGGATACGGACAAATCCTGAAAAAGCGGGCCTGCTGGTAAAAACGTTCTCACCAACAGTTGAAGGTGGAACCCCTTTTTCTTTTGCAATGTAATGGAAATTGAGATAGTATTCCGAATCCGGTGTGGGCTCTATTCCTACCTTTGCCCAGATGCTGTCACTCTTAAAATCAGAATTATTCCTGAAACCTCCATTTTCAAGAATCGCTTGACTTGGAGCTCCCGGTTTTCTTGTAATGGTCCCTAATTTTGGATCAAAATCGTCAGACAATCTCCAGCCACCGGACTCTTGATGAGAATAATTCAACCAGTAGTTGAAAATACCGACTTTCATCCCATGTGTCAGCGATAATTTGCTGGTAGCGTTTTCCCCAACCTCAAGAAATGCTTCGGCAGTGGGTGTATCGGTTGGCTTCTTCGTAACAATGTTAATAACACCGGCTAAGGCATTCGGACCGTAAAGTACAGAGGAGCCGCCTTTTATCACCTCTATCTTTGCAATGTTATCTACCGGGATCTGATTGATATCGAGTTTCCCATAATTCGTCTCATAATAGGGAACTCCGTCGAGTAGGACTATTGCTCTGCTTTGATTAAGGCCCCGGATTTGTATGCCCGGTTCGTTTTTCCTGCCGGTTGAAACAATTACTCCGGGTACATATGTCAAGGCCTCGGCAACCGTACGGCTATTCGTCGCCTTTATTTCCTCGGCGGTAATTTCAGTCGTTACTGTGACCTCCTTGCTTGCCGGCAATTTTTCGGCTGACACATAAATCTCCCCGAGATCAAATACTTCGTATCCTTCCTGTCCCATAAGACCCTTTGGTTCTTCGGCAAAAGTAGAAGCTGACAGCAGCAACAATATTGCAAGAAAAACATGTGAAGCAATTGCCCTCTTATGCAAAGTCCACCTCCATCAATAATGAAATTTTTATGCTAATGCCCGGATCATAGCCAGATACAAAATTAAGTTAAATTATGCTTATAAGCCTCATAAGTCAAATGTATATTCTTCATGGTGAGGATGAAATCTGTTCATATGAGTTTATTGACATGTCATCCATGACAACATACAATATTCCCGATGGAAGACCACAGACTAAGGGCATTCTGTCTCATTGTGGAAATGGAGAGCTTCTCAAAGGCAGCGGAGTCGAAATGCATGACACAGTCTGCCATGAGTCATCTCATAAAAAATCTCGAAGACGAGCTTGAGATGAGATTGCTCATCAGGAAGGGCAAAAATGTTTTGCCGACACCTGCGGGCAGGGTTTTCTATGAACATGCAAAGAGGATACTCGGGGCATATAAGGCAATGGAAGACGATATGTATCACCTTGTCAGTAAAATAAAAGGCACACTTTCTATCGGGGCGAGCGCAACTGCGGCGACATATCTTCTGCCGCAGGTTTTTTATGATTTTTCCAGAATGTATTCAGATGCCCGCCTGCATCTCTCTGTGTCAAATACTGAGAATGTAATACATAAACTACATCGGGGAGAAATTGACCTGGGAATTATTGAAGGTAGTGTTAAAGACGGTAAAGCCAGTGTTCAGGAAATAGCAGATGATGAGATTGTTCTCATCGCGTCCGACAACAATCCGCTTACAAAAAAAACAACTGTTACCCCGCGGGATCTTGTTTCGCAGCCGTTCATAATGCCTGAAACGGGGTCGGGAACAAGAGATAGTATTGATGATTTTTTTCGGACGCTGAAAATTGATCTGCAGGAATTAAAAATAATAATGACGCTTGGAGATCCTGAATTGTTAGTCCGGATGGTCCAGTCAGGATTGGGTATCGCGTTTGTGTCAAAGTGGTCTATTTTTAAAACACTGCAGGAAGGTTCGATCAGGATACTATCGGTAGCGGGGAAGAAACTCAGCAGAAAAATTTATCTTATCAGCCTGGAAAAAGAGCCTGCCACCATGGTTGCAGGGACCTTTAAAAAATTTGTTCAGGGATATCGGTTCTTTATCCCCTTGTAGGGAGAGAAGCAGCCCGTGAGGGCGTATAGATAAATAGGAGGAAGATGAATGAATAAATACGTTTGTACGGCGTGCGGGTATGTGTATGATCCTGCAGAAGGCGATCCTGATTCTGGAATTCAACCGGGAACGTCGTTCGATGCATTGCCGGATGAATGGGTCTGTCCTGTCTGCGGCGCTCCAAAATCAATGTTTGTAGAGGAGGGGTGCGGATACAAAGAGCCGGGAGTCCGATAGGGATGCATCTCAATCAAAGCAGCCTTGCTGTATTGAAAACAGGATGGTTATCAGATAGAATAGAGTGATTGTAGATTTTAGTATAAACTCACATACCGCGGAGGAGAGGAATGAGGAAGATAATAATTTCGCTTATGGTGTGCTTTCTTCTGTTGAATTCCACTGCAGCGTTTGCCACCGAAACCGATGATATTATGGTTGTTGGAGATTTGCTTTTTGCAAGGCCGCTGGGCATCGTTGCCACAGTCATCGGCAGTGCGGTATATTTCGTCTCCTTACCCTTCACCATTCCCAGCGGAAGCGTTCAACATACCGGCGATGTGATGGTCGGAGAGCCCTTCAACTTCACGTTCAGGAGACCTCTTGGAGATTTCAGAAAATATCGCGCCAATAGACCTGTCGAGAGACCGGGAGAAGAGCAAAAACAAAGCGATAATTCCGCAGGAGAGTAGACAACCCCGAAGGACTTCTTTTGGTATATATGCAGCCTCTTATCTATGACCGGATGTTTGATCACTTTTTCGTATAAAGACAATTTTTTATGCAATCCTCTATTCCCTCTGGTATGTTGAATAAAAAAAAGGGAGACATACGATGGAGAAGAGGAAGGTATTTTTGCCTATCATTCTGCTTTTTTTGGTTGTTCTGGCCGGGACGGTGAATGCAAAGGTATCAGATACGACAGGTCAGTGCATCAGCGACGCAAAAGATGAATACAAGGTATGTAAAGATATATGCCTTGAATATTTTCAGGCTGACAAGGACGTCTGCCGCAATATCGACCATGGGTGCTCTGAGGAATGCCGGGAAGGATATGAAACCTGTACGATGGTTCCGATGGATACCATGGATAAGTGCAAGGCCCTCTGCTCTTCAGCGCTTGATGATGCAAAACAGCAATGCATGGCTGCATACCCTCAAGGATCAGCTGATCGTGATGCGTGTATCGATCAGGCTCAGGTGGCTGCATTTATGTGCCGGGATGAGTGCCGTGAAGGTGTTCAGGGCAGCATGAAGGAATGCCGGACAATTCTGAGAAACTGCCTGAAGACCTGCAAAGTCCCGGCTTCTGAATAACGAAACAGGGATAGTCCCTTGGCAGGGTTAAATCTCCCGCCTTCCTTCAAGAGATTTGCCGAGCGTTACTTCATCGGCAAATTCAATATCTCCGCCGATGGGGAGGCCATAGGCAATCCGCGTTACCCTGACAGGGAAGGGCTTAAGCAGTTCCCTTATGTACTGGGCAGTCATCTCGCCTTTCGTATTGGGGTTTGTTGCGATAATAACCTCTTTTATGGAATTCCTCCTTACCCGTTCGACAAGTTCATTCATTTTAAGCCTATCCGGGGTAAACCCGTCGATAGGTGAAAGGGCGCCCAGGAGGACATGGTACAGGCCGTCAAAACCCTTTGACCGTTCGATGACAAGGATATTGCTCGGTTCTTCGACGACACAGATTGTTTCCCTGTCTCTCGCGCTGCTGCTGCAGATACCACAGATTTCCTTGTCGGTGATATTAAAGCATTCCCTGCAGAAACGCGCCCTGTCCTTTACCTCGCTGATCGCCTTCGCAATCCCCTTGGCGTCTTCATCGGACATCGTGAGGATGAAGAACGCAAGTCTCTGGGCGGTTTTTCTCCCTATGCCGGGAAGCTTTGTGAGTTCATTGATGAGATTTTCGATGATGCCCTGTTCCATGGATTCTTTAAGTATAAAGGAACAGCAAAAACCATGACAAGGATATTTTGATAATTGTGATGTGTCCGCAGTCGAACTACCGCTCTTGTGCGGGATACTCGTGAGGGCCTATGCCCCCTGTATTTCCTGATCGAATGAAGAACCCCGCAGCAGAGCTGCGAGGTATCTTATCGTAAGGAATTACTATTTTCATATTCGCTCGCTAACCCCGCAGCAAGCTGCGAGGAACGCGCTCGCTATCCGATTCAATGAGTATTACTTTTTCGCCGGCGGAAAATTTGCAAGCATCTTTTTCACTGTTTCGTTTATCTGCTCCATTGTCCTGCCGGGTTCAACAACCCCTACTGCTGTTCCCCTCCAGATAAGTGATTTCTTCTCAGCATCCACAATATCGATGATGAGCGTTCCCACCTCATACTCGTAGGTATCCGTGCCGCGGCGGTATTCGGTATACCGGGTCCGTAGGCATCTGTCACGCCATCTGCCGGGGAAATATCCGCCATGGGAAAAATTGCTGTCGTCATATGCATACCCCCATTCCTGGACGTCAACCCTCTTTTCTTTTCCGCCATGGAGGGCAATCAGGACATCAGGGTTTTTCGATGTAATGTCAGTCCTTTTGCCTGAAGTTCATTGTTTACTGCATAATTGATGTGTTTCAGCGTTAATTCATTCCACGGCGTTTTTTCGGGGACGGAAAGCCAATCGTATGTCTTAACCCCGCAAAATTGAACTGCTGATCAAAGTCGTAGCTTACATCAACCGTAGCACAGCCCGCGACAAACAGAATAAGGAGCACCAATCCGGCATATTGCTTCATACGTACCTCCCGATGGTAATTTTATTCCTAATCATATAATAGCCATGGCATGAATCACCACGAATTAAAGGTATACCGCTTTAACGGAGAAGGGCCTGCAGCGTTTTCATGACCTCTTCTGCCGTATCATACACTCCCTGATGGGTCGCGACTACCACACACCGTCCCCTGACATCCCTTTTGACGAATATGGTGAAAGGGACACGCACATTTCCCAGCGCCTTATGGACGGCAAATGAGTAATCGGTAAGGACAATATAGGAGACCTTAAAATCCTTGTTGTATTGTTTTATTTCATTCTCAGTATTCCCAACCGCAATGCCCATAACCTTTACCTTTCCCTTTAACGCCGGATCGTTTTTTGTGTTGGCATACACGGTATTAAGGATAGGAATGTTTTTCGGACAACTCAGGCAATACGTGCTGAACACTTCAAAGACAAAGAGCGTTCCTTTCATATCCTTCATGGAAAATTTCTTCTTCCACGGTATGCCAAGGTATGACCGTGATTCTTTTGTAAGGGCATCGGTAAAGGTGACGGCCGGAAACAGAGCACCCTTCGCGATGGGTTTCACATCAGCATACGCCGGAGGAGTTTCGCCCCAGAGGCAAAAGAAGAGGAGAAGGGACTGGCAAGAGGAGCGATTTATTTGTTAAGTTTTTCAAGTTCCCGCACAAGGACTTCAAGGGGAGGTCTTTTGTTGATATTATGCACATCGAAATACCGGATTATCCCCTTTTTGTCGATAATGAACAGGGCGCGCTCAGAGATGCCGTTTGACCGCAACACGCCGTATTTTTTCGCTACCGCACCATGGGGCCAGAAATCCGACAGCACAGGGAACCAGAGATTCCCCATCTCTTTTGTCCATGCATTTAATGTCGGAAGATTGTCAACAGTGATGCCAAGGAGAACAGCATTATTCTTATCGAATACATCTTTTAAGATATTGTATCCCGGCCACTGGTCAGAACAAACTGGCGTCCAGGCAGCAGGGACGAATGAGATTACTACATTCTTTTTCTCCCGGTATTGACCGAGAGATACCCTATCGCCCGCTATTGAAGAAAGGGTGAAAGAGGGCGCCGGCATGCCGGCTTTCAGCCTTGTCCTGCTGTCAACCGGTTTCAGCATCCCCTGATCATAGACCTTGTCTTTAAACTGCTCTGACGCGCTATATGTTATCGCCGAGTAAAAAAAGAGAGCAAAGAGCATCACAGGCAATGACGAAATCAATCCTCGTTTATGAAGCATGGCCATCCCTCCTGTTTTAGAACTGTTTTTTCTTGATAAGATCCAAAAATTGCTGCGGGTCATGCAGAGTTCCCACGTTTGAATAAACGATTACGCCGGGTTCGCCGGTCCTGGTTCTGATGACAAAAAAGTATGGGGTCCTGACGCCGCCGGTTGCAGTATGGACCGAAAAAGACTCGTCAGAAAACAGGGGGAATTCAATATCGTATTTTTTTCTGAAGACATCGACTTCAAGGGGAGTATTTCCCGCGCCGATTCCGATTATCTTGATTTTGTCTTTTATATCATCTCTGCTGGAAATAATCCTGTGGAGTTCATTTACATTTGGCGCCTCCTTCTGGCAATAGGGGCAGTACATGCTGAAGATTTCGATAATCAAAAGCTCTGCCTTTATCTGCGAGAGCCTGAATGACCCTTTTCCCTTCAATCCCAGGTATTCCTTTTGGGCCGGATTATCGGGCACAGCGAGGGTAATATCGGGAAATGGCTCACCTGTTGACGGGGTAGGGCCTGCAGCTGAAATGGCTTGCACGAATACCATAACCGATACGAGCATTATCAGACCATAGAGGTATTTTTTCATCATTTGGTTCTCCTTTACATTTTCTCATCTTATTCTATCATTTTCGTCTACTCTCACTCCTTTGTCAAGGACTTTTCCCATAGGGAATATGCTGTTTTTTTGAGAGAAATACCCTTTCGGCCGCCACCGTATCGGTCCCTGAAATGGGACCCGGAAACGTTGAATTTATTGCATGCCTGCTGTATGCTATTAAGCAAATATTCTGAATCGGGAGGGTATTTTCGATGGCAAAGAAGGCAGCAAAGAAATACGTTTACTTTTTCGGCGGCGGGAAAGCTGACGGCAGGGGGGCTATGAAAGACCTTCTCGGCGGCAAAGGCGCCGGACTTGCAGAAATGACGAGCCTTAAAATCCCTGTGCCCGCAGGGTTTACCATAACGACAGAGGCATGCAATGAATACTTCAACGCAGGGAAAAAATACCCGTCGGGAATGTGGGAGCAGGTTTTGGAAAATCTGAAAAAGGTCGAAAAGGTTATGGGTATGAAATTCGGCGACCCCGTAAACCCGCTCCTTGTCTCGGTTCGTTCGGGGGCAAAGTTTTCGATGCCCGGCATGATGGATACCGTCCTGAATTTGGGATTGAATGCTGCTACCATTACCGCGATGATTAAAAAAACCGGGAACGAGCGCTTTGTCTATGACGCTTACAGAAGGCTTATTACCATGTTCGGCAGCATCGTAATGGGCCTTGACAGGCAGAAGTTCGAAAAGGCACTGGAAGAGATGAAAGAAAAGAAGGGCGTACGGCTTGATACCGAGCTTTCCGCGCATGACCTGAAGTCCCTCGTCGAAGAATTCAAGATTATATACAAAAGAGGGACCAGGGAGGATTTTCCAGACGACCCGCTGGAGCAGCTTAATAAAGCGATCAGTGCGGTATTTGGATCATGGTTCGGCGAACGGGCGATGAAATACCGGAAATTGAATGACATCCCTGACAATCTCGGCACAGCGTGCAATATTCAGTCAATGGTATACGGAAATCTCGGCGACAATTCCGGCACCGGTGTGGGATTTACGCGCAATCCTTCCACGGGGCAGAAGAAGTTTTTTGCAGAATGCCTCATTAATGCACAGGGCGAAGATGTCGTGGCAGGGATCAGAACTCCGTTGAAGATAGAAGAACTGAAAAGCCGTCTTCCCAAAGCATACAAAGAGCTCGATATCATATACAAGAAGCTCGAAAAACATTATAAGGATATGCTCGATATCGAATTCACCGTTCAGGAAGGGAAGCTCTATATGCTCCAGACACGTGTGGGAAAACGTACTGCAGCGGCCGGATCTGAAGATAGCCATTGATATGGTAAGAGAAAAGCTTATTGATAAAAAGACGGCGATATTAAGGATCGACCCCCAGCAACTCGACCAGCTCCTCCATCCGATGATCGATCCGAAGGCTCCGATAAAAGTGATCGCAAAAGGACTCCCTGCATCTCCAGGCGCTGCGGTAGGAACGGTGGTTTTTACTGCTGAAGATGCTGAAAAGGCTGCAGAGCGTGGAATAAAGGTCATTCTCGTAAGGACTGAGACATCGCCTGAGGACATCGGCGGGATGGACGCAGCTCAGGGGATTCTCACTGCAAGAGGGGGGATGACATCCCATGCAGCGGTCGTTGCACGTGGGATGGGGAAATGCTGTATTGCGGGCTGTGGCGTAATCAATATAAATGAAGTTCAGAAATATTTTACTGTGAATGATCTTGTGATAAAAGAAGGCGAGTATATCACCCTGAACGGCACAACAGGTGAAGTCATGCTGGGAGAAGCGCCGTTGGTTACCCCTGAACTCACGGGCGATTTCGGAACATTCATGAAGTGGGTTGACGAGTTCAGAAAACTTGGCGTGAGGGCGAATGCTGATACGCCGCACGATTCAGAGGTAGCAAGAAAGTTCGGGGCTGAAGGGATTGGTTTATGCCGCACTGAGCATATGTTCTTTGCACCCGAGAGGATAAGCGCGGTAAGAGAAATGATTCTTGCCGATGATATTGATGGCAGAAAAAGGGCGCTCGCGAAACTCCTGCCGTTCCAGAAAGAAGATTTCATTGGAATATTGACAGTAATGAAGGGGTTGCCTGTTACGATACGGCTTCTTGACCCCCCGTTGCACGAATTCCTTCCCCACACCGATGAAGAAATAAATGCACTGGCTGCATCAATGGAAGTTCCAGCCGAAAAATTGAAAGCACGCAATAGGGCTCTACATGAATTCAACCCGATGCTCGGGCACAGAGGGTGCAGGCTCGGCATCACTTACCCTGAAATTTATGAAATGCAGGTGAGGGCGATCATGGAGGCGGCATGTGAGCTGTCGAAAAAGAAGGTGAAGGTGATACCGGAGATCATGATCCCGTTAGTAGGGCATGTGAATGAGTTGAAGATGATGAGAGAGCTTACCGTTAAGGTTGCCGAAGAGGTCCAGCAGCGCTATAAGACAAAAGTCAGTCATACTATTGGTACTATGATAGAACTCCCGCGGGCAGCGGTAACCGCTGACGAGATTGCAACACAGGCGGATTTTTACTCATTTGGCACGAACGACCTGACCCAGACAACCTTCGGCCTTTCACGGGATGACGCAGGAAGATTTCTTCCGTATTACATTGAGAAGGGGATTCTCGAAAACGACCCGTTCATCACGATCGATCAGAAAGGGATCGGATTCCTTATGAAGATGGGTGTCGAAAAAGGCAGGAGTATTAAAAAGAACATGAAGATGGGAATATGCGGAGAACACGGCGGTGAGCCGAAATCCGTTGAGTTCTGTCATAAAATCGGGCTCAACTATGTGAGTTGCTCGCCTTATAGGGTTCCGATCGCGCGTCTTGCCGCTGCACAGGCAGCCCTTAAGGAGAAAATGAAGAAGGATCTCAGCAAGTCTACCGTATAGGTCCTTCTCATACGCAGCACAGATTATAACTTCCTCCTTCTTGCCGGAAGGTAGAGTATTTTTCTTTTTCTCTCCTTTCATAGGGAAAGAGCTTTTTCTCATTTATCCCAACGCTTTACAGGGGAGAGGATTCTATGGTATTCTAAGGATCACAATTTTTTGAAAGGTGGTGTATAGATGGCGATTGTAAAGGAACAGAAACAGGCTATTATAGGCGACTATAAACTGCACGAGAACGATACAGGTTCTCCAGAGGTGCAGATAGCCATATTGAGCGCAAGGATAACCTATCTTACCGAGCATTTTAAGACTCACCAGAAGGACCATCATTCAAGGAGAGGTCTCCTTAAGCTCGTCAGCCAGAGGAGAAAGCTGCTTGACTATCTTAAAAAATCGGAAAAGGGGCGCTACGAAAAGGTTATCGAGCGGCTGGAAATCAGAAAGTAATGAAAAAATATGAAGTTGATGTTCGGGGCAGAACACTTACGTTCGAAACAGGAAAAATGGCAAGACAGGCTGACGGAGCGGTTGTTGTGCAGTATGGCGATACCGTTGTACTTGCTACTGCCGTAGCTGCAAAAAATCCCAAGATAGGTCTCGATTTTTTTCCGCTTACAGTAGACTATCAGGAAAAAGCATATGCTGCAGGAAAGATACCGGGAGGATTTTTCAAGAGGGAAGGCAGACCGTCTGAAAAAGAGGTCTTGACGTCCCGCCTGATCGACAGGCCGATAAGGCCTTTGTTCCCTAAGGGATTTTACTGCGAAACGCAGGGCATTGCCAATGTCCTCTCCTACGGCGATGAAAACATCGCGGACATTCTTGGAATAATCAGCGCATCCGCTGCACTCACTATTTCGGATATCCCTTTCAACGGACCGGTTGGGGCAGTGCGCATCGGAAGAATATCAGGTTCATTTGTCATAAATCCGGACCTCCGTGAGGTTGAGGAATGTGACCTGAACCTTATTGTTGCCGGTACCGATGAAGCGGTGTTGATGGTGGAAGGCGACGCCCAGGAGATTTCAGAAGTCGATCTCCTTGAAGCGCTCGATATCGCACATCAGGAGATAAAGAGAATTTGTGAAGCCCAAAAGGAATTGCAGAAGCTCGCAGGAAGAGAAAAGAGGGTGGTAACGCCACCTGTTTCCCTCGATGAACTGAAGGGTGCTGTTTCGGAAATGGCATTGGAAAAGATAACGAAGGCTATTACCATCCCCGATAAATTGATGCGGCAGCAGGCCCTTGATGAGATCCTGAAGGACGTGATCGAGAAAATGAACACAACTGAGAACGACATTACGAGAGACCTCAGCAGCGTGTTCAACGACATTGAAAAAGACCTTGTAAGGGGAATGATTCTCAACGAAGACAAGAGGGCGGACGGCCGCTCGCATACCATGATACGCGCCATCAGTTCAGAGGTGGGAATTCTCCCGAGAACCCATGGATCAGCGCTGTTTATCAGGGGAGAGACCCAGTGTCTTGGGGTTGTAACGTTAGGAACATCGGATGACGAACAGAGGATCGATTCCCTTGACGGCGAATCTTACAAGACATTTATGCTCCATTATAATTTTCCGCCTTTCAGTGTTGGTGAAGTAAAGCCGCTGAGATCGCCCGGCAGACGGGAAATAGGCCACGGCAGGCTTGCGGAGCGGGCGCTAAAGTCCATTATTCCTCCAAAAACGGAATTCCCTTATACCATAAGGATTGTGTCGGATATTTTGGAATCGAACGGTTCCTCTTCCATGGCAAGCGTGTGCGGCGGTTCTCTTGCGCTCATGGACGCAGGCGTTCCGATAAAGTCTCATGTGGCGGGCATTGCAATGGGGTTAATAAAAGAAGGAGACAGGGTAGTAGTCCTGACAGATATTCTGGGACTTGAAGACCATCTCGGTGATATGGACTTCAAGGTTACCGGTACGGAAAAAGGGATTACGGCTTTTCAGCTTGATACGAAAATAGGCGGCATATCACGGGACATCATGCAGCAGGCACTCGAACAGGCCAGGCAGGGCAGGTTGTTCATCCTCGGCAAAATGGGCGAAACAATCAATGCGCCACGTGAAAGTCTCGCGAAATATGCGCCGAGGATCTACACAATTCAAATCAGGCAGGATAAAATCCGCGAGGTTATCGGCACCGGTGGCAAGGTTATACGCGGGATCGTAGAACAGACAGGCGTAAAAATAGATATCGAGGACTCAGGGCTTATCAATATCTCTTCGCCTGACGGCGAGTCTGCGCAAAAAGCGATTGATATCATCAACAGCATTACTGCAGAAGCGGAACTTGGAAAGATATACAGCGGAAAGGTCAAGCGCGTCGTTGATTTCGGTGCATTTGTCGAGATCATGACCGGCACGGAAGGACTGTTGCATATATCTCAGATATCCGAGCAAAGAATAGCGAAAGTCACGGATGAGATAAACGAGGGCGACGAAGTGCTCGTGAAGGTCATCGAGATCGATAAGATGGGAAGGATACGTCTTTCAAGAAAAGAGGCGTTGAAGGAAAAGGGCGTCGAAAAGGAATAGGAACGTTATAGAAAACGTAGTGAAGGGGATGGTTGCTGCGTATCCCCTTTTTTATTTGTAAAGGAAGATAAAGATATGTTCCATAAAGAACATCTGCAAAACGGCATGCCGGTGTTGATGGAACCGCTGAAGAATATGCGGTCCGTTGTCCTGGGTATATGGGTAAAGGTCGGTTCGCGGTATGAGCCATCCGAACAAAACGGGATATCCCATTTTCTTGAGCATATGTTTTTCAAAGGGACAAAAAAACGTACTACCAAGGACATTGCAGTTGAAATTGATTCCCTCGGCGGTGAACTGAATGCCTTTACATCGCGTGAGACGACCACGTTCTATGTAAAGGTGCTTGACGAGTACCTTGAAAAGGGACTTGAGCTGCTGACAGACATTTTCCTCAATTCTACCTTTCCGGAAGATGACATCGAAAAAGAAAAGAAAATCATCAAGGAAGAGATAAAAATGGTGGAAGACACCCCGGATGATTATGTTCACGACCTTTCCAATCAGACCATTTGGGGACAGACCGGTCTCGGCCAGCCCGTGCTCGGACGAAGAGAGACAATACGCTCCTTTACGAGAGACGATCTCCTGCAGCATATACGGAAGTATTACGGCACAAAAGACATTGTTGCATCATGTGCGGGAAACTTCGATCACGAACACCTCATGTCAATGCTCAACAAACATCTTGGCAATCTGAGAAGAGGTTCGGAGCCTGAGAGGGGGGTTCCGCCTGAATATATCAACAGGGCAGAAGTACACAGTAAGGAGCTTTCTGAAGCGCATCTGTGTCTTGCCGTGAAGGGGCTGCCTCAGGCAAGCAAGGATCGATATGCCCTGTTCAGCCTCAATACTATCCTGGGGGCCGGGGTAAGCTCGCGGCTTTTCCAGGAAATAAGGGAAAAGAGGGGGCTTGCCTATGCAATCTACTCCTTTATTGCATCCTATATAGATACAGGGATTTGGGGCGTTTATGCCGGAGTGAGCAGGAAACGGGTGAAAGAGGTGATAGAACTCATTCTGAATGAACTCTATTGCCTGAAAGACACCATTACGGACAAGGAACTTCAGCGGGCAAAGAACCAGATGAAGGGCAACATCATGCTCGGCCTTGAATCCACCAGCAGCAGGATGAACAACCTTGCACGACAGGAGATCTATTACGGACGCTATTCTTCGCCGAAAGAGATTATGAACGAGATCGATTCGATAACGCTCAGGCAGATCAGAGAACTTGCCGAACAACTCATAACAAAGGAACATCTCTCACTGACGGTGTACGGACCTGTCCAGGGGGAGGAGTTGAAGGGAATATTATCCTGATTTATCAGGAAGGGCGTATACCGAGGATATCGATCACCTTTCTCAGTATCTCATCTATGTTGAACGGCTTTGTAATATAGTAGTCGGAGCCTAATTCTTTCGCCTTCTGCTTGTCGATCTCCTGACCCTTGGCAGTGAGCATGACGATGTATATATCTTTAGTTTCAGGATCGCGTTTTACCATATCACAGACCTCGAAACCGTTCATTTTCGGCATCATTACGTCGAGGAAGATCATGTCCGGCTTCTCCCTCTTTATACTTTCCATTGCAGCTTCGCCGTTTTCAGCCGTGAGGAGGCGAACCCCTGATTCCTGAAACTCCTCTAAAATCTGGCCTAGAAGATTCCGGATGACCGGATCGTCATCAACTATCAGTATGGTGGGCATTCCTTGCTGTAAGCTCTCCCGTTTTGTTAGTGCACCACATAATATTGTTCGCTGTCGTAATCGACTGTTGTGATAGGCAGCGTGAAGAAAAAAGTGCTCCCTTGTCCCAAATCACTCTCGACCCATATTTTACCGCCATGGTGCTCCACGATCTGTTTGCAGATTGAGAGGCCGAGCCCGGTCCCCTTCGGCTTATCGGTCAGGGTATCTCCCGCTTGTCTGAATTTTTGAAATATTCTCTTTTTATTCGATTCTGCAATGCCGATACCGGTATCGATGACGCTGACCTGTATGTCATTATTCGTTTTTTTCGCCTTGCAGATAACAGACCCCTTCTCCGTAAATTTAACGGCATTTGACAGAAGATTGATCAATACCTGTATCAACCGGTCATTGTCGCACACAATGTCCGGTAATCCCGGTTCTATTTCCACGCGAAAGGACAGTTTCTTCTTTTCAAAAAGTGCAGAGGTTGCGATCTGTGCATGTTCAATAATATCAGATATCCTGACGTTTTCCAATTTCCATTCGACCCTTCCCGCCTCAAGCTTTGATATATCGAGGACATCGTTGATCAGCGCTGTTAAACGATCTCCTTCGGACAATATAATCTGCAGATTGTCTCTCACGCGATGTATCGCTGAATCTATTTTTTTATCACCGGATGCCAGGTGAGAGAATACGTCATCCTCGAGTTTCTTTCTGATGATTTCGGTAAAGCCGAGAACCGACGTCAGGGGAGTTCTCAGTTCGTGGGAAACCGTTGAGATGAAATCGGTCTTCATGCGGTCGATCTCTTTTTCCGACGTGATATCTCTGATGAGGATGACCGAACCGATTCCTTTTTCAACGGTTCCTGTCGTATCGATAATGTCCTTATGGATTCCTGTTGCCACTGCCTTGCCGACCCTTCCGCCTGCGAGCGCTATCTCCGATGTAAGAATCTCACCTGAGAATTTTTTGCTCTTTTCAGCAAGCTTTGCCAGATCATCACCGAACAGAATATCACATCTCCTGCCGTTTATATCGGTCTCCTTGAGATCGAACATGGCCGAAAGCGCAGGGTTGACGCGTGTAATCACACCGTCGGTATCGGTAACAAGAAGGGCGTCCGCCATGTTGTCAATGATTGCCGTAAGGTAGGTAAGCGTATCCTGAAGTTCCATAATTGCATCGTTTATGGCCTGCTCGTATCTGTCAAATACTTCATGGAGGTCCGTAGCCATTGATTTCATGGTATCAGCCAGGAGACCGATTTCATCCTTCGAACTGATATCGACTGCGGACGAAAAATCATGCGAGGCGAGTTTTTTGGCGTAATCGGTAAGTTTGTTCAGGGGCTGGGATATTTTATTCACGAAGAAGTACGCCATGGAGATACTGATGATAAAGATGACCGAAAGGAGGTAGAGTTGACGCACCATTGCCGACTGCATCTGCGACATGATTATTCCCTTGTCCATTCCGACATGCACATACCCTACGTTTCCCTCTAAAATGGGCGCTGAGATGTCGATGTAATCTCCTATGCCGAAGACATGCAGGTCCTGAATCGCAATGTTCTTCACTTTCTGTGCCTTCAGCTCCGATATCGCTTCAGGTACGCTCGGCACAAAAGTATGCGATATGATTTCTCCCTGGGCATCTACAACGAAAACATAGGAGACGCCGACTATTTCAAGGAACTGATCGATCATCGCCTGAACGGTCGACGCGTCTCTGTTCAGGATTGTTTCAACGCTTGAACCCGCGATGCTCTTTGCGATTGCGGTTCCCTTGCTCTTGTATTCCTGCGTCAGGTCTTTATAGAGGTTCCAGCCGGCGGATACAGCTATCGTTAAAGCAATGACGATAAAGAGGAGGATAATGATGAGGAGGGTTTTCTTGAATAGTTTCGACACTATCATTTTTGCCACCTGTTCCAGTCCTGCAAGGGGACAAAACGCCCGTCACGAACAGTGGTAAAATATATCTTATCCAGCCCCTGATGCTTGTTCGCTCCGAATGATACAGGAGCGTCAATACCGATATCAAGGTTTTCCATATTTTCAACAACATCCCTGATGCGCGCTTTGTTGAGGTTATTCCCCATCCCCTTGAGAATTTCAACAAGGAGCTTTGCGTTCAAAAAGCCCTCGAAGCCGACAACGCTGTATCTCAACGGCGTATATCCTTTCTCCGCAAGATGTGAAGGGATCGCCGGATGGTACGTATCCATCAGTTGTCTGTATTGCCTGACAGAGGGCAGTGACGTATCTTCATAACTCGGCACTACCTGTGAATTAATAAGGTTGTCTGTATAATTCTTCCCCCGCTCACGTGATGTCTCAAGGAGAAGTTTAATAAGAAAATCGCTCCCCACAAAGGAGACATTCGCAATCGGAACATTCCATCCTGCATCTCGTGCGTCTCTGATAAATGCAGCGCAGGCAGCGTAAGCCCCTATTGATATTACAGCGTCTACTTTCGATTTTCTGAGAATATCCACCTGCTGTTTCAGGCTTTCACTAAATTTTGTTCCCCTTCGATAGGTAGCCTCGCCTGCTATTTTTAATCCATATTTAGCGAGGGTGATTTTAACCCCATTCCATCCGCTTCTTCCATATGCATCAGCCTGATAGAAGACAGCGATTTTTTTCCGACCGATACGCAGAAGATTGTTTACCAATCCTTCTGTTTCCTGGTGATACGACGCCCTGAGATTAAAGACAAAAGAATCGTACGGGTACTGCCTGTGCGGCTGGGCCCCGGTAAAAGGGAAGAAGAGATAGATATTCTTATCGCTATAACTTTTCAGCAACGGCAATACCCTTGTAACGGTAGGGGTCCCAAGATAATCAAACAGAAGGAAAACATTGTCCTGTTCAATCAGGCGTATGGTGTTCTCGATCGCCGGGGCCGGATTATACCCGTCGTCGTACGCAATAATTTTAATTTTTCTGCCGTTGACGCCTCCTGAATTGTTAATATGTTCAATATATGCCATTGACCCCCTGTACAGTTCGCTTCCGAGACCCCCTGTCGGTCCCTTGAACCCGGCTGACATGCCGATAATAATATCGCTATTGTTCGCATGAGCTGATAGAGCGAAGGGCGTGAAGATAAGAAGAAAAAAGGACAGGAATGAGGCTAATATATATTTATTATTATGTAGTTGCGTAAATAACATTAGATGCGGCTTTAAGTATTTAATGTGCACCGTATTAGAATTCTACCATACGCTCGGTTCAATGCAAAGAAAATTTGTGAAGAGGAAACTATTTTATTAGAACTGCACCTGGCAGCGTTTTACACCATTTCCTTCATCTTTGATCCAGAGAAATGTTTTACTATTCCTGCGACACCAGTTTTTAACATCATTTTCGAATGTAGAACAATCAGCCACGACCTCAAGAACATCCCCTTTTTTTAACTTCAGGGCTTTAATGGTCATTTGAATAGTGGGCTGTGGACATTTCAGACCTTTTGCATCGAGCATCACCACGGCCATCTTTTCCCTCCTGTTGCGACAACGGTATATATCTCAAACAGTACCATTATATTACAATGTTTAACAGTTAGTAAATAAATAGGAATTTGATTTCCTTGACATGCCGGGGAACAAGAAGATAAAATCATCTGCTTCATGAATGAGAAAGAACGAATGGAACAGATAATTCTTAAGACGGATTTTCAGGACATTCCTCTTGTAAAACGGGGGAAAGTGCGGGACATCTATGACCTTGGAGAACACCTTCTTCTTGTGGCTACTGACAGGATATCCGCATTTGATGTAATACTCCCCAACGGCATACCCGGAAAGGGAAGAGTGCTGACCAAAATATCCGTTTACTGGTTCAGGCAGATGGAAGATATCATTTCCAATCATATCGAAGCTGTCGATACAAAGGATTTCCCGGACCGTCTGAATAAATATGCGGGCATTCTTGACGGAAGAAGCATGCTGGTGAAGAAGACAAAGCCAATGCCGGTTGAGTGTGTGGTAAGGGGTTTTCTCGCAGGAAGCGGATGGAAAGAATACAGAGAAAACCGGTCTGTCTGCGGAATTGCACTGCCTGAAGGCCTTGTGGAATCCTCGCGACTTCCCAAGCCGCTCTTTACTCCGAGCACCAAGGAAGAGGAGGGGCACGACATGAATATCTCCTTCGACGAGGTGGTAAAGAGAGTCGGCGTAGAACGTGCGGCGAAACTCAGAGATGCCAGCTTAGACATATACGCAAAGGCGAGTGCTTTAGCCGAAAAAAAAGAGATTATCATTGCTGACACGAAATTTGAATTCGGCCTCTTTAACGATACATTGATAGTCATTGATGAGATGCTTACCCCCGACTCTTCACGGTTCTGGTCGTTGAACACGTATGCTCCTGGAAAAAGTCAGGACAGCTATGACAAACAGATTGTGCGGGATTACCTCCTCACGCTCGATTGGGATAAAACATATCCCGGGCCGCCGCTGCCGGGCGAGATTATAGAAAAAACCGTCAAACGCTACGGCGAAATACTGAAGATTATTACCGGTGAGGATTAATTTGTTGTTTTCTGAATAGAACAGCCTGCCACGACTGTTTCCGTTAATAGAGGTTATTGCAAAAGTCCTATGCTGGTAGCCGCAGGCTTTCCGCCCCGGCGGATCGCTGAGGCGATAGCCTGCGTTTGTAAGACACAGGGAACAAAGAAAACACGCAAACTAAAGTTTGCGGCTACATCATGATTGCACGACTTCTGCAGGAGCATCAAGAGAATGATGCTGTTGCGTCATATTACAGAAGGACCTTCTTCTTTATCTCAATTAGTTTTTGAAGTGCTTCCTGAGGGGAAATGTCCGTTATATCGAGGTTCCTGAGTTCCGAGAGAACCGATTCCCTTACAGAACCGAACAGGTCGAGCTGGGCAGCACCTTTCTTTGTTTTCTTGTCCGCAAACCTCGGTTTGCCTGTCTCATTCAATTCTTCCTTTTCGAGGTTTGCGAGAACTTCCCGTGCCCTCTGGAGAATACCGTCGGGAATTCCGGCCAGCCTTGCCACCTGTATCCCGTAACTCTTGTCAGCAGGCCCTTTTTCGATCTTTCGCAGGAATATGATCTCGTCTCCCCACTCCTTGACTGAAATGTTGTAATTCATGACCCCCTCGTGCGTGAGAGCGAGTTCGGTAAGTTCGTTGTAATGCGTTGCAAAGAGGGTGCGCGCTTTTAACGTATTGAGGATGTATTCGGCAACAGCCCATGCGATGCTGATGCCGTCAAACGTGCTTGTGCCCCTCCCAACCTCGTCGAGGAGGATCAGGCTTTTCCCTGTCGCGTTGTGAGTGATGTTCGCGACCTCAATCATCTCCACCATAAAGGTGCTTTGTCCCTTGGTGAGGAAATCCGATGCCCCGATCCTTGTGAATAACCTGTCGGCGACCCCGATTGTTGCTTCGGTTGCAGGCACGAAGCTGCCCATCTGTGCGAGGATTACCATGAGAGCCACCTGTCTCATGTAGGTGGACTTTCCTGCCATGTTCGGACCTGTGATGATGAGGAGGCGGTTGTTTTCCGTATCCATGACTGTATCGTTCGGGATGAACCTCTCATCCGAAGAAATCTTTTCGAGTACAGGGTGTCTGCCGTTCTGAATGACGATCGGGCCGTCTGTATCAACCGCCGGTTTAACAAAGTTGTGGCGTTTTCCGACAACCGAAAGGCTCGACAGGAAGTCGATCAGAGCGATAGAAGCAGCAGACTTTGAAAGGGTGGGGGATTCGTTCCGCATCGTCTGGAGGATATCCTGAAATATCTGATATTCGAGGTTCTTCAGTTTCTCCTCTGATCCGAGGACCCTAGATTCATAGTCTTTTAACTCCGGCGTGATAAACCTTTCACCTCCCACGAGTGTCTGCTTTCTGATATAGTCCTCGGGCACCATAGGAAGGTTTGACTTTGTGACCTCGATGTAGTATCCGAACACCTTGTTGAACCCAACCTTCAGGGTGGATATCCCTGTTCTCTGCTTTTCCCTCTGCTCCAGTTCGGCGATGAAATCTTTCCCCTTCTTCGACAAAGACCTGAGTTCGTCGATATCCGCATTGTAGCCGTCCTTAATGATGCCGCCGTCCCTGAGAGTCATGGGAGGGGAATCGACGATACTTTTTTCGATCAGTTCTTTTACATGTCCGGAGTCCGAAATCTCCTCTGCAACAGATTTGAGATACGGGTTTCTCGATGAGTTTAATGATTTCTTTATCTTCGGGAAAACCGCCACGGATGTCTTAATGGCTATGAGGTCCCTTGCATTCGCAGTTTTGGCATTTACCCGCAATGAAAGCCGCTCGAGATCCTGAATCTTTCTCAGAGGCGTTCGAAGCCCCTCAAGCAGTTCATAATCGTTCAGGAGGTATTCGACCGCGTCGAGCCTTCTCTTTATCTCACTGATATCGATAAGGGGCTTCAGGATGGAAGCCCGGAGGAGCCTTCCCCCCATAGCGGTCAGTGTCTCATCGAGGACCCAGAGGAGCGTACCCTCCTGAGAGCCGTCTTTCAGGTTATGTGTGAGTTCGAGGTTGCGCTGTGTTGACGCATCTAAAAACATATATGCCCCCTGTCTCAGGACAGATATCTTTTTCAGGAAAAAAGTTTCCTTTTGAGTTTCCTCGATATAGCTGACAAGTGCCCCTGCTGCAGATATCGCGGAATTCATTCCGTCACATCCAAAACCGTCAAGAGACGATACCTTCAAATGCCTCAGCAGGGTTTTATATGCTTCCGGATAATCGAAATACCAGTCCTCATATGCGGAGACATAGAAACGGCCGAGGGCTGCTTTATAGTAGAAAGTATCGTTAATGCTGCGCGGAACGAGAATTTCCCTCGGTTCGAAACGGCATATCTCATCTTCGAGGTTTTCGTCTGTCTCATAGACAAAAAACTCTCCCGTCGATATGTCCGCAACTGCGAGTCCGTGTTTGTCGCCTGATGGGAAGAGACTCATAAGGTAAGAGTTCTCTTTCGGATTGTCCGGTGTCAGCGTACCCGGCGTGATTACCCGGACAATATCACGCTCGATAATCGTCTTTGCTTCACTCGGCTCTTCCATCTGCTCGCATATCGCGACCTTCTGCCCGGCCTTGATAAGCTTTGCGATATAGGATTCGGCTGCAAAATAGGGGACACCGCACATCGGCACCGGGTCTTCTTTTGACTTGTCCCGTGTGGTTAAGGCGATCTGTAAAATCCTTGACGCCTTCTCTGCGTCTTCACCGAACATTTCATAGAAGTCACCGAGTCTGAAAAAGACGATGGCGTCTTTGTGTCGCTCCTTGATTGAATGATATTGCTTCATAACCGGGGTCAATTCAGGCATACGAAATATTTAATACTATCGAGCAGTGAAAGTGCAATACGCAAAATATGAAATCGAGGTATATCAGGGCCCGACATGGGCAGTCTGGAGCCGTAAGGGTTGGATATCTGAGAAAACAATGAGGGGAGGGCTGCACAAGCATTGCCCTCCCCATAAGGATGGATTGTTCTATTTCACTTTTTCAACAGGGTAATCAGCCTCAGACCAGGCCTTAATCCCGCCCGGATATCGGTAAACATTCTTATAGCCCATCTTAACAGCCCACATTGCGCCGTTGTGGCTGCGACCGCATTTGGTAAAGCCGCAGTAGACGACAATCAAACGGTTTTTGTCTGGGCCGAGCATTTTTTCGAAGGCAGCTTTCGTTTTATCATCGATTTTTGTGACCTCTTCTTTCGGAAATTCGAACTGGAGCGCACCGGGAACATGCTGCTTTTTATAGCTGTCTTCATAGGGCATAGTGTCAACAATAAGCATGGGCTTCTTCTGATCGACCCACCCCTTGAGTTCCTCGGTAGTGACAATCTTATAGCCGCCTTTCGTGACTTCCTTTGTGAGATTTACGGCGGTTTTTTCCGTGTCAAGTTCTTTGCTTCCCCATTCTGCCATCCCTAAGCCTGTCAGTCCAAACACAACAACGAATGTTACAACCAAAGCCGAAAAGATTTTCTTCTGAAACATTCTATGCATCCTCCTTTTCTATGAGTCTATTTTTTTTAAAGTACCCTTTGTGAGCGCTGCGAAGTACGCGATTCGATTTTGAAAAAAACAATAAGAGAACGCCGGCGATCATGAATAAATCGCGGTAAAAAGCCTGTCTGAGATTGTTCTGGCCTGTGATCTCTTCAGGAGAGAAACAGCCGCAGTCGACGTTCAGATCTTTCAGGATTCCATACCCTAAAACGCCAACGAATACAATAAGGAGGCTGAAAATCACGGCAAGGCTTCCGCGCATATTCAGAATGAGCCCAAGGCCCGCCAGAAACTCCAGCGCAGGCAGACCAATAGCAAAGACAACTAACAGGGAATCCGGCACGATACCGTATTGAGAAATAACCCGTGCGAATGCCTTCGGGTCGATCAGTTTAATGAAGCCGGCATACACGAATATCGAGCCAAGGATGAATCTGATGGCACGATACGTCCATGGGGAGCCGATGATTTTTTTGACGAGATGAGGGTTCTGTTTATCCAAAGCAATCATTTTTTCTATCTGTTTCCACTATAATCAAAAAAAGCCTTGTTATTCCAATAGATAATCTCTATTTGTGCGGCGCAATCCATAGATTTTTGATCAAGATCGGCTTACGGGGCCGGAACCGTTTTGGATAAATATGATATAATAAATTATAAATTTATTTTCGGGGAGGAATACGACAATGTGTCTTGCTATCCCGTCAAAGATCATCAAAGTGGAAGATATGCGTGCGACTGTAGACGTATACGGCGCGCAAAGAGATATCAGCCTTCTGGTACTGCAGGATGAAGTGCAGGTAGGAGATTACGTCATCGTCCACGCCGGTTTCGCTATTCAAAAACTCCGCGAGGATGTGGCAAAAGAGACCCTCGGATATTTCAATGAATATCTGGCAGCTACGGCAACAGAAGAGGAACTGCTTGCCGCAAAACCTGCAAAGAGGACAAGAACGAAAGTCATTAAAAAATAGCTGTAGTTCGTTTTTTTCTCAAACACCTTTCTCAGTTTAAATCTTCATTCGAATCTTCAGAGCTATCGTCTTGTCATGAATGGACCCTTTATGGTAATCTGCTCTTTACCATCTCTGCAAACAGGAGTCAGCTTATGGTGAAGAATGATCGTTGGATAAGAGAAATGGCCCGGAAGGGCATGATCGAGCCGTTTAATGGAAAGCAGGCAAAGAAGGGCGTCATTTCCTATGGTGTCAGCTCATACGGGTATGATATGAGGGTTGCCGATGAGTTCAAGATATTTTCGAACGCGGGCGCAACAGTTATTGACCCGAAGAATTTTCATTCGGCAAGCTTTACTGATTTTAAGGGCGACGTATGCGTCGTACCTCCGAATTCCTTTGTTCTCGGGAGGTCGGTTGAGTACTTCAGGATCCCACGGGATGTACTTGTCATTTGTCTGGGGAAATCAACCTATGCCCGGTGCGGAATCGTCGTCAACGTCACTCCGCTCGAACCCGAATGGGAAGGGCATGTAACAATCGAAATTTCAAATACTGCACCGCTGCCCGCAAAGCTCTACGCAAACGAGGGGATCGCCCAGATCATCTTTCTTCAGGCGGCCGAACTGTGCGAGGTGTCGTATGCGGATAAAAAAGGCAAATACCAGGCACAGAAGAGCATTACACTCGCAAAGGTCAAATAACCGCATGACTGCGAACAAGAAACTGATTCTCGCCCTTGATGTCCATGAATACGATTACGCCCTCGAACTCGTTGATACGTTCGGCGAGTTCTTCACTATATTCAAAGTCGGTCTCGAACTGTTCACGTCCCACGGGCCGAAAATAGTCGACGCCATACACAGCAAAGGAAAGAAAGTCTTCCTCGACCTGAAATACCATGATATTCCCAATACAGCTTCAAAGGCGGCCCTGGCTGCTGCAAGGATGGGAGTGTACATGTTCAACGTCCATGCATCGGGAGGACTTGAAATGATGAAACGGTGCAGGGAAAGTCTCGTCGAATTCTGTCTTCGGGAAAACCTTGAACGGCCAAAGATCCTTGGCGTTACTGTACTTACGAGCCTCACGCGCGAAATCCTGAGGGACGAACTGGGGATTCAGTACGGTCTCAAGACACACGTCAGGCACCTTTCAGGCCTTTCCCTGAAGGCAGGTCTCGACGGCGTCGTCGCATCGGCGCGGGAAATCGAAACAATACGAAGCCATTGCGGAAGGGGGTTCCTCATCGTAACCCCTGGGATACGTCCTTCATGGACACCGCCGGACGACCAAAACAGAACCATGACCCCGAAAGAGGCGATACGTGAAGGAGCCGATTACCTCGTAATAGGGAGGGCCATACTGCAACAGCCAGATCCCCTTAAGGCTCTGGAATTAATTAACCTCGAAGTGCTCTCCGCCTGAAAATTGCCTTTTCCTCCTTAAAAGGGATCTGCCTGCCACTTTTTGCTATGGCATGTCTGTTCAGGCTATACTCCATATCATATGCTTGTCCCGTCAAAAAAAGAATTTATGGAGCAGACAAAAACCGGAAGGATTCCTCCACTTCATCAGGAAATTCGGTATGTTTCTCCGTGCCTGATGTATGAATTGCTGGCATCAAAAAACAGCTTCTTCCTTGAAAGCGTAAAAGGTCCTGCGACGATTGCGCGGTATTCTTTTATAGGATTCGATCCACTTCTGATATTTAAGGCAAAAGATGGGCGAATGGAGATTGCATCATCAGGCAGGAGCGTTCTGTCTTCAGGCAGACCACTCAGCACACTAAAGGAAATTGTTATGGGGTATCACCAAGATTCCTGTGACTATCTTCCCCCCTTCCAGGGAGGAGTGGTCGGTATCTTCAGCTACGATTTTGTCCAGTACCTTGAACGATTGCCGAAGAACGCGGCTGACGATCTGTATCTGCCGGACGCGCACTTCTTGATGATCGATACGTGTATTGCCTTTGACCATCTCTTGAAAAAGTGCTGGATCATCGTCTGTCCGGGCGTACAGAATCTATTCGGCGAAGAGACTAAAACAGACCAAATCAACTGGGCTGAGAAATATGATGAGGCGGCGGAGAAGATACATAACACAGGATGCAGAATAATGGACGTACTTTTCAAAACAGAGGAATTGCGCTTCGGCAATTATGCAGCAGGTATCAGGCGTGGTGCAGCATCCATTCATTACGAAATGAAAAAACAGGACTATATGGATATCGTCAGGAGGGCGAAGGAGTACATCGCGGCAGGAGATATTTTTCAGGCGAACCTTTCGCAGAGGGTTTCAGCGCATATTAATAAAACAGACCCCTGGAATCTCTATAAGATTCTTAGATCCATCAATCCGTCTCCTTTTGCCGCATTCCTCGATTTCGGTGATTACCATATCGTCAGTTCCTCGCCGGAAAGACTCATACGAGTAAAAGACAGGGTTGTCGACACAAGGCCTATTGCCGGTACGCGACCACGCGGCAGAGATGCCGCCGAGGATGATTTAATGAGGACAGATCTCCTGTTGAATGAGAAGGAGAGGGCGGAGCATGTTATGCTGATAGACCTCGAGAGGAACGACCTCGGCAGGGTTTCGGAATATGGAATGGTAAGTGTTGATGAGTTCATGACAACGGAAGAGTATTCTCATGTCATTCATATTGTGTCTAATGTGAAAGGAAATCTTGCCTCTAAAAAAGACTGCTTCGATGCGATACGGGCGGCGTTTCCCGGAGGCACCATTACCGGCGTCCCGAAGGTGAGATGCATGGAAATTATTGATGAGCTTGAACCGGTACGGCGCGGTCCCTATACCGGCTCAATAGGGTATATAGGCTTTTCGGGGAATATGGATTTCAATATCGTCATACGGACTTTCGTCATTAAAGGGGGTATCGCGTATGTGCAGGCAGGGGCCGGCATTGTCGCCGATTCCGATCCCGGGAGAGAGTACGATGAAACGATGAAAAAAGCGGAAGCGTTGATCAGAACCCTGGAGCTTGCCTAAGAAACTACCAGAACCTGAACCAGCTTTTCTTGGTTTTCAGGTCTTCGATCGCGTGCATGAGCTGCCTGAGCGAGCTGCTGGCCTCTTTCTGTTCCTTTTTTAAAACCTGCATTTCGGTCTGGACGTTCGAAACAACGCCCTTCAGCTCCTTAAGGTTCTTCGTTATTTCCGTTATGCCGTCAATGATCATCACTACCTTTTCGATGGGAATAGCGTGAACTTCAGGAATCTCTTTGACGACAACCTCTTTTGGCAATATGTGTTCTTCCGTAATGACAGACGGAAAAGGTTCTCTCATTGAGGAGGGCTCGTAGGCAGTCTGTTCTATCGGAGGCGATTCATACCGCAACGGTTCAATGACCGGGGGCGCTGCCATAGGTTCCGCTGTATGACGATCAAGCGCTTTCGGTGGTTCTTTCTCTTCTTCTCCCGGTGACTGAGGTTCGACACTCTGAATTTTTACCTTATGTTTTTCGGCAATCCCATTAATGACGAGCTTGGTTATGCGCTTGAAGGTATCTTCGACTCCCTTTCCATCGACTGCCACTGCTTCACGGTATTCATATTTCATATTCCCGTTCAGATCCCTGTTCAGGTCATCAACGGACAGGATATTCGGCAGATCTCTCTTGTTGAACTGCAGGATGACCGGAATATCCTCAGGATTGATGTTGTTCGCGATGAGGTTTTCGTGCATGTTCTTCAGGCTTTCGATATTCTGCTCACTCATCACACGCTGGGAGTCTGCGATAAAAACAATAGCGTCCGCTCCTTTTAAAACAAGTTTTCTCGTTGCATTGTAACGAACCTGTCCGGGTACTGTGTAGAGCTGAAAACGGATCGAAAAATCGCTTATCTTCCCCAGTTCTATGGGGAGAAAGTCAAAAAAAAGGGTCCTGTCTGCTTCTGTGGCAAGCGACAGGAGTTTGCCACGCTTGGCAGGATCGAATATGGAATGCAGGTATTGGAGGTTTGTAGTTTTTCCGCTTAATCCGGGGCCGTAGTAGACAATCTTGATGGTGATCTCTTTCGTTGCATAATTAAAGAGGGCCATACGTTATACTATAGCATAAACAGCGTTCCTTGTCTGATGTTTGACCGTGTACATCGCATCATCTGCAAGCCTGATGAGGTCCTCTTTCGACTTCGCAGTTTCCGGGTATGAGGCAACTCCGAAGCTGGCAGTCAGTTTCAGCGCATAGCCTTCTTTCTTGAGAAAGGTATTCTGTTCTATAGACTTTCTCATTCTTTCAGCAATCTGCGTTGCGGCAGCCGGCGGTGTTTGAGGAAGTACGACAACAAATTCATCGCCTCCGTATCGCGCCACGATATCAATGGTTCTGAGGCTTCTGAGCAGAAGCTGGCCCATCTCTACAAGCAGCTTGCTCCCTATCAGATGCCCATATCGGTCGTTGATCCGTTTAAAGTAATCTACATCCATAAAAATGAGCGAAACAGAAGTCTGGTACCGTGTTGACCTCTGGATTTCAACTTCAATGGTCCTGTTGAGATAACGCGTGTTGAAGAGTTTTGTAAGGTCGTCGGTGAGCGCAAGTTCCGTCATCTTCTGATATAAGGACGTTCTCTCTATCGCGATCGCGGTCAAATCGACCAGCCTCATCAAAAGGTCGAGGTCTTCCTTGATGAATGCCTTCCCGTTTTTTTTATTTACCAGTTCAATGACGCCGAGCACCTGGTCATGGATTCGTATCGGCACGCACATGAGGGATTTCGTTTTAAAATGGATCGCCTTATCGATTTTGCCGATGTAGCGTTCATCGCTCGACACATCGGGCACGACTAGGGGAATGCCTTCGCGCGCAACCCATCCGGCAATTCCCTCTCCCATCTTCAGCCTGAGCTTCTGTATGTCTTTCTTCTGCCTTGCGCTGGTTTTCTCGAAGACCAACTCATTTGTCTCCTGATCTACCAGAAGCACTGTCCATGCCTCTGCTCGTGTCATCGCCTTCACTTTTTCCATGATTTTCTTGAGGATGTCTCCCAATTCAAGAGAAGAGGTGAGGGTTTTACTGACTTCCTCGAAGAAATCGAGTTCATTCCTTGCAGCGGAGAGAGCTTCTTTCAGGACAGCGTTTTCCAGGATTATTTTATTATCCTTGAGAATCCTCTTTACGAAATAGTCAAGTTCATGCGCATTAGGGTTAAAGAGGGGGTACATGACGGATCCTTTCAGCCAGTGAGTAAAGCCCCTGAAGGAACGGGTCTCAGAGAGGATGAGCTTCGGAAGGGACTTCGATATCCTCAAAAATTCCTTGAACCGCGGATCGCTGCTGAGTTTTTTATCGGCAATGACAAGATCGGTTTTATCATCGAGAACAGGGAATGCCTTATCGAGAGAATCAAAGGTAAGGATGCTGTATCCCGATGATACTAATGCCTCCTGGCAGAGATTTCTGATTGAGCCGCTGCCTATTACGAGTATTCTAGGCATTTACGCCACAGCATTTTTTGTATTTCTTCCCGCTTCCACACGGGCACGGATCGTTCCTGCCGGCCTTCTTGGCGCTCCTTGCCGTCTTGACAGCAGCCGAGCCTTCTCCCCTGTTGTAATTGATCCGCCGGGGTTGCACCGGCTCTCTCTGAATCGCTTCTTTCTTTTGCACCTGGATTTTGAATATTCTGCTGACGGTTTCAGTGGAGATCCTGGATATCATCTCAGCAAACATGTCGAACGCCTCTTTCTTATATTCGACCAGCGGATCTTTCTGGCCATAGCCCCTGAGGCCGATTCCCTCTTTCAGGTGGTCCATTGCGAGGAGGTGGTCCTTCCACTGCGTATCGATAACCTGCAGGAGGATGACCTTTTCGAGATACCGCATGATATCGCTGCCGGGTTCCGTTTCTTTCCTGTCATAGGCTTGCCGTATTTCCGCGACAAGAGAATCTCTCAGGGCGTCCCGGTTTTCCGGCTCTACATCGGGGGTGATCGAAAATAGTCCATATACCGCGTCCCTGAGCCCCTTCATGTCCCATTCATCGATATGTTTCTCTTCGGGGCAATAGATTACCAGTAATTCTTCGATTGCTTCGTCGGCCATCTCCAGAATGCGGTCTTTGAGATTCTCTCCCTGCAAAATCTCTTTCCTGAAGGAATAAATCTCAGTCCTTTGCTTATTCATCACATCGTCGTACTCGATGAGGTGTTTTCTGATATCGAAGTTGTGGGCCTCGACACGTTTCTGGGCATTTTCTATGGCCTTTGATACTATTTTATTTTCGATAGGCATATCTTCTTCCATGCCGAGTTTATCCATAATGCCGGAGATCCGGTCCGAACCGAATATCCTCATGAGATCATCTTCGAGCGACAGGTAAAATCTCGATGCGCCTGGGTCTCCCTGCCTCCCGGAACGACCTCGTAGCTGGTTATCTATTCTCCGTGCCTCATGACGTTCCGTGCCCATTATGTGAAGACCTCCGGCTGATATCACCTTTTGCCTGTCGGCGTTGCAAGCCGCTTCCGCCTTCGCAAAGGCTTTCTTCCAGTCTTCTTCGTTATAATCGTTTTTGTCACTGAGGAGTTCTCTCGCAATGCCTTCAGGACTGCCTCCGAGCACAATGTCAGTGCCTCTCCCCGCCATATTGGTTGCAATTGTTACGCCGCCGCTCCTCCCTGCCTGTGCGATAATCTCCGCTTCTCTCTCATGGTATTTCGCGTTCAAAACAGCGTGGGGGATCCCTTTTTTCTTTAAAATAGAACTCAGGAGTTCAGACTTTTCGATCGATATTGTGCCGACAAGCACGGGCTGACCTTTCGTATGGAGTTCTTCTATCTCTTTGATAGCTGCAGAAAATTTACCTTTTTCTGTTTTATAAATCATATCAGGATAATCAGCCCTTGTCATCGGTTTATTCGTGGGGATGACCATTACTTCGAGGTTGTAAATTTTTGCGAATTCCGCTGCCTCTGTGTCGGCTGTTCCTGTCATGCCCGCAAGTTTTGCATACATCCTGAAATAGTTCTGAAAGGTTATCGTCGCAAGAGTCTGGTTTTCACTCTCGATCTTGACGCCTTCCTTTGCCTCCACTGCCTGGTGGAGTCCGTCCGACCAGCGCCTGCCGGGCATGAGCCTGCCGGTAAATTCGTCGACAATCAGCACCTCTCCGTCCTTTATGACATAATCTTTATCTTTTTTAAAGAGCGTGTGGGCTTTTAATGCCTGCAGCACATGGTGCACAAGCTCTATATTCACCGGATCATACAGATTGCCCGTCCCGAGCAGCCGTTCTACCTTGCTGTTGCCATCCTCAGTAAGAATCGCGGTCCGCGCCTTTTCATCGATCGTATAGTCGGCGTCTTTCTGGAGTTTCGGGATAATCTTGTCGATTCTGTAGTATTTATCCGTTGATTCTTCTGAGGGCCCTGAAATAATGAGAGGCGTCCGTGCCTCATCGATCAGGATACTGTCCACTTCGTCCACGATCGCATAGTTCAGTTCCCGCTGACAGTAGTCAGAAAGATCATATTTCATATTGTCACGCAAAAAATCGAATCCGAACTCATTATTGGTGCCGTAGGTTATGTCCGCTGCATACGCCTCCTGCCTCGAACAGGGCCGCAGGAAATCCAGCTTCTTGTCAGTGGAAAGGTAGGAAGGGTCGTAGAGAAAAGATATATCATGCTGGATTGCCCCTATGGTGAGCCCAAGGAAGTGATAAATCGGCCCCATCCACTGGGTATCCCTTTTTGCCAGATAATCATTGACGGTTACGACATGCACCCCCTTGCCTTCGAGCGCATTGAGATAGACGGGAAGGGTGGCAACGAGCGTTTTTCCTTCACCGGTCTTCATCTCGGCGATTTTTCCCTCATGAAGCACAACGCCGCCGAGAATCTGGACATCGAAATGTCTCATCGACAATATTCTTTTGGATACTTCGCGCACGACAGCAAATGCCTCAGGGAGGATGTCGTCGATGTTTACTCCGGCAGCGAATCTTTGCCTGAACTCACCGGTCTTTTCCTTCAGTCCCTTATCAGAAAGACCAGAGACTTCCGGTTCCAATAAACCGACTCGCTCGACCATCGGCCACAGCCTTTTCAGTTCGCGTTCGTTCTTTGTGCCGAAAACCTTGTTTAACAGTGTTCCAAGCATAGTCTATAATAGAATATGACGAGTACAATTTCAAGGAAACCGCACCCTTCTTTCCCCCACGCTCCCATTCATGCGCATCAGACAGGCGTTATTGTTACCTTGCCAGAAAATAATCAGGCATGGTAGATTTTTTTATGGGAAAGAGGTCCTATATCCATACCTTCGGCTGTCAGATGAATGTGCATGATTCCGAAAAGATGACCGGCATTCTCGAAGAGCAGGGCTATTCCAGGACCGACAACCCTGCCGACGCCGACCTTGTTATATTCAATACGTGCAGCATCCGGCAGAAGGCTGAGCAGAAATTCTACAGCGAGCTCGGAAGAATGAAATCCCTGAAGAAAAAAAGGCCGTGGATGAAGATAGCAGTTGCAGGATGTATTGCGCAGCAGGAAGGAAGAAATATATTTAGACACGCCCCGCATGTGGATTTTGTCTTCGGCACCCAGAATATCCACACCCTGAAAAATATCTCTTCTGCAACCTTTGAACGCGTTGCGGTCCATGTGAACCCCGATATAGCAACAACAGAGCTTCCGATAAAAAGAGACGACGGGATAAGGGCGTGGATAACCATTATGTACGGATGCGATAATTATTGCAGTTATTGTGTTGTTCCCTATACGAGGGGGAGAGAGCAGTCAAGGCCGAGCGATCATATTTTTGCGGAGGTATCGGAACTTGCCTGCAATGGATACAAGGAAATAACCCTCCTTGGCCAGAACGTTAATTCCTACCTCAGCGATACGGATTTCCCTGGACTTCTGAGAAAACTCGACAGGCTGGGGGGGATAGGAAGACTTCGGTTCGTAACATCGCACCCAAAAGATCTGTCGGATGATTTAATCCGCGCCATGTCCGAATTGCCGTCGGTATGCAACCATATCCACCTTCCGCTTCAATCCGGTTCAAGTACCGTATTAAGGCGCATGAACAGGAGGTATTCCTTCAGCGACTATATGAACAAAATATCACGCCTGAGGAAACAAATACCTGAGATAGCAATAACGACTGATATTATTGCCGGGTTTCCCGGAGAAACAGACAGAGACCATCATCGTACAATACGTGCCTTACAACAGATAGAATTTGACGGAATATTTGCCTTCAAATATTCCCCTCGTCCTTTTACAAAAGCTGCTGAAATGAAGGGTCATGTGGAGGAATCACTCAAGTCTGATCGCCTGAATGAAATCCTGACCTTACAGGATGGGATAACATTGCAAAAGAATAGGGCGCTCGTCGGGACAGTGCAGGAAATACTCATAGAGGGCGAGAGCGAGACAAACAGTGAAAAACTCACCGGCAGGACTAGGTCAAATAAGATAGTGACTATACCGAAAACCTGCAGCCGAAAAGGTGCTATGGTTCACGTTGAAATAACAAAAAGCAGAAGGCATTCCCTTGAAGGATCACCAGTCAATCCATGAATATATCGATCATCACCCTTGGATGCAAAGTCAACCAGGCAGAAAGTGCTGCTATCGAGGGGGCCTTCCGTAATCGCGGGTTTTCCATCGTCGGTCTGTCCGAGAACCCGGATTTCTGCATAATCAATACCTGCACGGTGACGGCGAAAGGCGATTATCAATCAAGACAGCTCATCAGGAAAGCGGCGAAGACTGGTGCGAGAGTGATTGTAACGGGTTGTTACGCACAACTAAAACCGGATGAACTGAAAGGAATAGCGGGAGTTGATAGAATTGTTTCTAATAGCAATAAATTAAGCATTATAAATATGTTATCAAATAATATGTCAACTATTACTTCATGTTATTCAAATCGATCAAGGCCTTTAGTGAAGGTACAGGATGGCTGCAACCATGCCTGTTCATACTGTCTTATACCAAAGGCACGGGGACGATCAAGGAGTGTTGATATCTCTGAGGTCGTGGATGAGGTTTTATGTCATGAAGCTCATGGATATAATGAAGTAGTACTTACGGGAATCCATTTAGGATTATATGGATTTGACATGGGGCCCGGAATAACGCTTTCAACACTCATAAAAGCGTTATTGACAGAAACGAATGTACGGCGTATAAGGCTCAGTTCAATCGAAGTTACTGAAATAAATGAAGAAATCATAGAATTATTGCAGGACAATAGGTTATGCCGACACCTTCACGTGCCGCTTCAGAGCGGATCCGACACCATACTGAGGAACATGAAAAGACCGTATACGGCAGGTGTATATGTTGATACGATAGGGCGCATAACCAGCCGAATACATGATATTGGACTCGGAACCGATGTCATTGTTGGATTCCCCGGTGAAGGCGAAGCTGAATTCCTGCAGAGCAAAGGACTGCTTGAGTCATTGCCGTTTTCGTATATGCACATATTTCCTTTCTCAGCACGTCCCGGGACATTGGCAGCTCAAATGCCTTGCCAGATAAGCTCACAGATTAAGAAAGATCGGTGCGACGCGCTGAAGACCTTGAATATCAGGAAAAGAAACGCATATCTCACATCACAGATAGGCAAGACACTTGATATCATTATCGAGGAGGCACACCTGAATTCGACATCGGTCGGGAAATCAAGCAATTACCTGAAGGTAGCGGTATCCTCTAATCAATACCCCGCGAAATCACTGGTGACTGTAAGGATTGCGGGGGTAGCAGGAGATTCACTGAAGGCATATCCCATTACGTCTCCATAACATCCTATAATGTCATGCTTTTTCCCCTGATTAAATCATAGTCAGATACGTTTAGGCCTCCATTCATCAAGGAGAAAGCCTCTTTTTCAACCCATTTAGTAACAGGTTATCAACAGAGTATGTTTAATTGAAGTGTCCGATAAGATATATTATGTAAAATGCTATCGATAGTTTTTGCCTGCTACCTAATCTCCTTTTTCTCTTTAAGGTTATGTATTAATTCAGCGGGGCTTTTGTTCTCATGTAACGTATGCCTGTCCAGATGAGAACAGCGGCAAATGAGATTCGCAGAGCTCCTTCTGACAGCACATGTGCCAAGGTTCCCCCTAAATATGTGCCGATAAGAATGCCCGGGACAAGACCTTTGAGAAGGTCCGTTTTCACATTTCCGAGCCGCCAGTGAGTAAAGGCCCCCACTCCACCGGCGGGTACCATTGCAAGCAAAGAAACTCCCTGGGCAATATGCTGCGTAAAACCTGCAAGAAGTACCATAGCAGGGACCATGATCGTTCCTCCTCCCACGCCCATCATTCCCGAGAGGAAGCCGGTGAAGACACCGGTCAATAGGAGCGTTGCGATTTTTGCAACTCCTGAAGTTGGTTCACTGAGAAAGGACAAATAGGGTTTCGACAATAAAAGCAGTGATACTGCGATTAAGAATCCGCCAAATGCGCGTTTCAGCTTCCATTCAGCAAGTGCATGGGCATAATGAGCTCCAGTTCGTGCAGTAAATATCGCTGTAGATGCCAAAAGAACGGATGCGATGATATCAATCGATCCCTTAAGTGCATAGGTAATCGCACCTGCTATACCGGTAAAAACGAGGGCTACGAGGCTCGTCCCATGCGCCTGGTGCTGACTCATCTTTAAAATGCCTACCATTAACGGGATCATTACCACTCCTCCGCCAAGGCCAACGAGTCCTCCGAAGATGCCGGCAATGAAACCAATGAAGAGATAGGCTAATGGTGCCCCTTGTCATAGTGCCTTCTGAGATTTCGGGGCATCCTCAGCTTCCACAATCGCTTTTATCATTGATAGGGCCTGTCTTTTCGATGCTATCTTCCCAGTAAAGTGTGCTTTCTTTATAGTCAAAATTATCTTGCCAAGCTGAGCGCTCGGTTCAATACCGGATATCTCAACTATTTCTTCCGAACTTACGAGCGCGTTACGGCTAATTCTTTGAAAACGGCGATAATCGGTTCAGCAGATCAATTCTGTGTGACAGGATCAGGGCATCGACAGCCGCTTCCTTTGCAACGGTGAACATATCGAATAACCGTTCCTTGTCAATATTCCTGCTGCCGCTGAGCGCCGTTATGCCCTTTCGCGCCAACAGAATACGTTTTTCAATGGCGTTACTCATTGCAAGCAAAGGTGCTGTTTTATCTGTGATAAACTCAATTGCATGCAGTATCTCAAGACACAATAATCCTTTATAGGTAAGGTTCTGAGAAAATGTCTTATTAAGTGTTACTTTAAGAAGTCGCGGAAGAATGTTAATGTAAGTTTTTTCGAGATGAGAAACCGCTCGAATTGAACGCTCTAATATACTGTAATCAATGGATAATATGTCAGTTAAGACTCCATCGGATAAGGCCATTTTAAGGTACTTTGTTGAATGATGTGAGTTTAACAATCCGAAAAATTCTAAAGTGATCCTTTCAGGAGAGACCTTTTGGATGGTATTTTGTAAACTTTTTATCATTAGTCGCGTTCTTTTCTCTATGGTAGCATTAAGCTCTGTCGCTATACGGTAAGCCCTGAGCATTCTCAATGGGTCTGCAATAAAGTTTTCCATCGAAAGGGCACGAACAATTCTCTTCTGTATATCATCCACCCCGTTGCGTAAGTCTACGATTCCGCTCTGCGGAGACCATGCGATTGCATTCATCGTAAAATCTCTTTTTGAAAGATCTTGCTCCAGAGGTCCTTGCGGCTTGGAGAAGTCGAGAGTGCCGCCTCCCTTCAGCGCTATGCGAATCATGCCTTCATTTTTGAATTCGACAACTGTGCCCCCGGTAATCCGTCGTATCTTGCTCACAAAAGACCTGATATCGCCAGAAACAATATAATCTCTGTCATGGGACCGTGCACCGCTTACCATATCACGGACATATCCTCCGACAAGATACACGTTCCCCCTTCCCTTTGCAAAGACTACCTTGTTATAGTGATCCTTCAGTATCTTTTCGCTGATTTTTCTATCCGGAAGCGGCATGGTTATAATATTACCACAGAGGTTCATGTAGAAGTCCTATTCTGGTAGCCGCAGGCTTTAGCCTGCGCTGTACGGCATTGAAAACAACAAAAACACGCAAACTAAAGTTTGCGGCTACATTCATGATCGCGTAAATACGAAGTGCTGGGCCGCTTGACACCGTGAAGCATGGTTGATACAATGTCGCAGTAGTCATGAATAACGTCGCTGCATACTTCCTTCTGTACTGTGAGTGAAACAACTTTGAAATCATTTTTTGTAGGATCCTCCTACGATACCCCTGAGACGCTCCCCCGTGCGCTCGGGGACCGTCTGGTTCTTAATACCCGCTGGTTTTTTGCAGGAAGGTATCTGCAAGAAGTCATCAGTTCGCGCTCGATAGCCCTCAGGGGACTATACGACAGAAAGGCATGGGCCGAAACCTCTTACAGGGTATTCAGGTTAATCGAAGAATGCGGCGGGCGTTTTCATCTGAGAGGTTTGGAAAACTTAAGCACAGGTCATGGCCCCTTTGTATTTATCAGCAATCATATGAGCACGCTCGAAACCATGACATTCCCTTCCATAATAGCCCCCTGCATGGAGGTCACTTTTGTTGTGAAAGAAAGCCTGGCAAGCCATCCATTGTTCGGGCCCGTAATGAGCGCACGCAATCCGATACTGGTAAAGAGAAGGAACCCTCGTGAAGATTTCCAGACAGTAATGGCTAAGGGGAAAGAATTCCTGGCCAACGGAACTTCCGTCATCATTTTCCCGCAAAGTACCCGGTCCGCGGAATTCATTCAGGAGGAATTTAACTCTCTGGGCATTAAGCTTGCCAGGGCAGCCGGTGCACAGGTCTTACCTGTCGCCATTAAGACAGATTTCTGGGGAAACGGCAAATATCTTAAAGAACTCGGCCCCATAACCCGCCACAATTCAATCCATATGGTTTTCGGGCGACCTTTTCCTGTTCAGGGCAGCGGGAAAGAGGAACATAAGCAGGTTATTGATTTTATCATCACGCACCTTCGGCAATGGGGAGCGGTGGTAAAATAGGGAAATTCTGTTTGCAAAAAACAGTTAACGTATTACGATTTCACCGCGTTACATGGTATAATACCGCTTAAGTCATTGGTTTGCGGGCGTAACTCAGTGGTAGAGTGTTAGCTTCCCAAGCTGAAAGTCGCGGGTTCGAATCCCGTCGCCCGCTCCATTTTACCTATATAAATCAACAAGTTATCGCATTATTTGAGAATCGGCTATTATCAAGGCTCTACAAGCATCAATAGGCTGTTTTCTGTTTTATATCAATAAGTTACCAAACCGTCACCAGACCGTACAATGCCCTGGACAATCGCTGTGCATGGGCGAAGAAATCTATTACATTAAGGAATAACCATAAATCCATGCGTCACATAGGGCAAAAATGGAGCGCCCTATTCTTCTCAACCTTCAAGAAAGAACCTCAGTTTGAAAAACTGCTATCGGATTCTAGCGGGAAGAATCCGAATACTTCATGGACATCACTTTATGCCGAACTCTTCAGAGATAAATTCATCAAATACACGCCCTCCAACGTGAACTATAATCACAGACTACAGCCACAAGTAGAGAATTTCAGGATTTCTGAAATCTTATTGAATTCTTTATCAAGTCAGCACACTCTGAATAATCAAGTGTGCTCTTGTTTGCCTATCCGTGCAGACCGTTTTTTCCCAGCCTCCCTGTCATCTCCTTTAATCATCATGCTCACGATGATGTTGTTTGCCACCATGGTGGGATAGAGATTTCTTTTCTACTGAATACCAAATCATAACAAGTCCGAAGAGTAGCCCTACTAAAACCAGAGGTATAAGATATTTTAACCATCTTCTTCCTCCATATATCCAACTCCATACTGTTTCCAGCCATTTGAAATTCAACTGTAATAATCTCTTAGAAGGTTTTTTATACTGGCTGAAATGTAACTGATCGAGAGACGGTGAGGACGGCTTCTCATCAAATGAATATTCATCCATAATGAACTCGTCGGGACTGGTAAAGTTATGATTTTCAGTTTTTGGGGCCTCGACGTTGCAAGGACGTAACACATAACTGCGGCACCAAGCCATGGTCTTGTCCCATTTCGGCAATTGGTTTAACTTATTAAGGAATTCCCGCTTATTCTGATTTCTTGATTCATATTTTTGTGGATCAATGAAAAGCACGTCTGACTCGATAACACATTGCCCACCGACAACCCTGTTTAAACTTTCATGCGTTTGCCATGAAACTTCACCATTATCGTCGATAGTAATTTGATATCTCCCAAGTCTAAAATTTCCCGGGATCAAATTCATAAGGGGTTTTGAGATAGTGCTTCTGGTCAGTGATTTGTAATTCTCCAGAAAATCGTTCGTTATGCTTTGGCTTGTTGAAATATCCAGCAGTTCGGAAATAAAACAATAATAATGAGTTCTGTACCAGATAGGCAATTTTTGCAGTAGTTCAGAGAACTCCAGGTGCAGGTAGCCACTTTCCTCATGACTCCACTTGCCAAGTATGAGAATATCACCGAAGATGTAGCATTTCCCGCTACGTTGCATTCCAAAATTACAATGTGTGTTCCCACCTTAGCAGGCCATGCTCATCTTCGGCAATCTGGTATTCGCCTAAGCGGTATACACTCTTAAACATCATATTGCTCAACTAACCAAAAACCTGTTTAGGAATCAATCATGGTGCTTATCCTTTTCTTTGTTCTTATGTTGTTGTTCTCCTTTTTTGTGGCATTCATTGCATTTATTAGGATTTTCCGTACCAAAAGCAGTTTTCCCGTTATGACAAGCATTACAAAATTGCCCATTAGTGTGGGAGGCAAGGGTTATCTTTACTGAACCTTTTTTCATTTGAAACAGCGATGGATGACATGCTTCGCATTTAAATCCTTTTTCAGCGTGTTCATTTCCTTCAAATACAACCTGCCCTTGCCCGGAACCTTCCCAGGAGACAGTTTTCCCAGAAGGTACCGCAAAAAGATTTGGCGTCAGTGCTACTAAAAAACAAAAGAGAGAAACGATTAAAACCATTTTTTTATTCATACTGTGAACCTCCTTAATTTAATCAAACAGTTCTTCAAAAAAAGACTTCTTTCTGTTTTTTTTATAATCATGATGGCCATATTCGCCATGTTTGTCATGCCTGTCGGGATACTCTCTTGATGATACAGCCTGTGATTTCTCCATTATTTTGTCCAGTTCACCCCGGTCAAGCCATATACCACGGCATTTTGGACAGTAATCTATTTCAATCCCCTGCTTTTCAGACAATAAGAGAGCTACATCGCATGTTGGACACTTCATAATGGGCCTCCTATACAATTAGAGTCTAATGAAAGGTTTCTAATATGACTCGGCCTTAAAGAAAGCCGAGCGATTCGTGAGAACTATGAAGTTAGCAATAAAATATTGGAGGGGATAAGCCTGAATGTTCCTGAGAAAAGATATCTGTTTTCCATGTAGGATCAAGTAAAAGTACAATATCTTTCTGAAGATATGCGGGAGTCGTTTGAAAACTCGAATTGTAGACAGCTTTTGCATGGAATGGCGATACAGGTTTTTTAGATGAGATATTCTGGCTTTTCTTTAGAGTTTGATGAGATATCCCAATAGTTACATGGTCAAATGTATGTTGCAGATGGGTAAAAAGCAATTCATGTATAAACAATGGGAAGATTGTCTCGTTATGCTCCCGTCCATGAACATAAGCCTTCTCGTTGAGGTTAACTTCAAAATGAATATCAGCAAGAGGGGAAAGACATAAGACAGAGAAAGTGGCAATAAGAATAAAAAGGTTTCTGTATCTCGCTACTAATGAAGCTTTCATGTTTATATGATATCTAAAGTATTCACCAGAAAACAATTTATTACTATCGTTGCCCATATGACCGGCGTGTCAGATGATGATTTTCCGGAGGCGGGTGTTAGAATAAAATATAGGATGATTCACGGGGAGGACGTGTGTTTGGAACCATACTTCTATTAGCCGTTACGTTGATGCACGTTTATGTCTTCTGGCGTATAAGCTCGGTGCCATTTCTGAGACGCCATGTTTCCCGAAGATTTCTAATCGTTACAGGGGTGTTATTCTGGGCAGTCTTTTCTTTCGGCCGCTTCTTCGGTCACGGCGGCACAGGCGCGCTTGCGAGGACGCTGGAACTGTTCAGTATGGACTGGATGGCCGTGATGTTCCTGACCACCGTATCCCTTCTTGCGATTGACCTTGTTACGGGGTTCGGCCTTCTCCTACCCAGGCTGTCGCCTTCGCTGCGAGGTTTCGCCCTTATTGCAGGCGGAGTCCTTTCTCTGGTCGCACTCCTACAAGGGTTTACGGTCTCCGGTGGTGCAGGAATACGAGGTACGGCTCTCTGGACTTCCCCATGAGATGGATGGTACAGTTCTCGTTGCCATGTCCGACCTGCACATTGGAACGTTGCTCGGCAAGCAGTGGCTGGATGCGCGTGTTGCCCAGGTACAGGCTGAACGCCCTGACATCGTGGTCCTGCTCGGAGACATTTTCGAAGGACACGGCGAGCCGCAGAAGGAACTACTTCAGGTCTTACACGGCCTTTCCGCGCCTCTGGGTGTCTGGGCAGTCCTTGGCAATCACGAATTCCATGGGCGGGATACGACAGGCACGCCCCTGATGAATATTGACGGTATACGGGTGCTCAACAATTCCTGGGCCGAAGTGCGGCCTGGCCTTGTCCTGGCAGGCGTTGACGACCTTACCGCCAACCACCGTTCCGGCTTAGGCGGTGACCCTATCGCAAAGGCGCTTAAAGGTCGGCCTGTGGGAGCAACTATCCTCCTCTCACATACACCGTGGCAATCTGAAAAAGCAGCGGCAGCCGGAGCAAATCTAATGCTCTCAGGACACACACACGGAGGCCAGATCTGGCCATTTGGTTACCTGGTACAGCGCGTATACCCTTTGCTTGAAGGAAGGTACGACGTTGACGGCATGACAGTCATCGTATGCAGGGGTACTGGGACCTGGGGTCCGCGTATGCGTCTTTGGCGTCCGGCGGAGATCCTCCGCGTAAAGTTGCACGCAGAAGGGAAGTGAATTCCTTATCAAAAGCGCGTCCTGAATTTTTCTAAGTACACGCTGATCTGCAATAATTCTCATATAATGGGCTTCCTTCCGATTTGTAATAGTTAAATTTGGGGAATTTATCTTTGGTTCTTTTGATTCCGTAATATCTTCTCAATCTCGGCAATTCTTTTGTCATCTACCGGGTGAGTTGAAAGATATACCAGCGGTTGCTCTCTCTGTCTTCCCTGTTTCATCCTTTTCCAGAATTCCAAAGCTCCTATCGGCTTATATCCTGCCTGATCCATCAGTCCGACGCCAATACGGTCAGCCTCCAGTTCCTGCTTTCTGCTAAACGGAAGAATAACCCCGATTTCTGTTCCTAACCCATAAGCTTTGTTTAATGCTTCCAGCACCATAGGGTCATCAACATCGACAATCAAATTCAGGGCTATCTGGCCTGCCTGTGCAAGCAACGCTGTGCTCATTCGCTCTGCACCATGCCGAGCAATAGCATGACCTACCTCATGTCCAATTACTGCAGCCAATCCCTTTTCATCTTTTGTATACTGAAGAATGCCTGTGTAAATGCCTATCTTTCCCCCAGGAAGGCAGAACGCGTTAGCAGTGCTGTCATCTTCAATGACAATGAATTCCCAATTATAGTTGGTACGGTTTGTAGCCTTTGCAAGGTTGCTCCCCACCTTTCTTACCTGATTAATGAGAGCTTGGTTTGTACTGAGCTTTGATTCCCTGATGATTTTCTGGAAAGCATCTTCTCCCAACTCCATTTCAATTGATTCAGGGATGAGAATCAGTTGCTTTCGCTCTGTTACAGGGGCTTCCTTGCATGAAGCAAACATCAAAGTAATGCTTATCAGGATAATACCTCTTCTCAGTGTTGAAAGCATCTTCCTATGATTTGCCATACGTTATTGCTGTGAGGCATCGAAAGCCTGTTGTTTTTTTTGTCTTCTTGCTCCCTGATATAATATTCAGGGTTTCAACAAATCCGGAAAACCCCATTGCAAAATAGATATAGGCCTTTGGTATATGGAATTCCATCCCCTCTGCCGTCAATGTTACCCCTATCATCAGCAAAAAACTCAACGCAAGCATTTTCAGTGATGGATGAAGGTGAATAAAATTACTGATTGCAGTTGAAGCCACCAGCATAAGTATCATGGCAATAACTATAGCTGCTATCATGACACCGAGTTGCTGTGCCATGCCGATTGCTGTAATAACTGAATCAATCGAAAAAACAATATCAAACAGGATAATTTGTGTGATAACAGCTACAAACGTAGCCTTTACCTTTGCAATTACCTGTGTGTCTTCTTTTTCAAACATCCCGTGTATTTCATGAGTGCCCTTATAGAGAAGGAAAAGCCCTCCAGCAATCAAAATAAGGTCACGGACAGAAAAATTGATGTTAAATAGTGAAAACAAAGGGATTGTTAAGCTTGCCAGCCACGCAATACTCAGCAGGAATAATATTCTCGTTATAAGGGCTAACCCTATACCAATTTTACGTGCTTTCGGTTGCTGCTCATGAGGTAATTTGTTTGTCAGGAGAGAAATTACCACAATATTGTCTATTCCCAGAATGATTTCTAAGGCAGTCAGGGTTATCAGGCTAAGCCATATCTGTGAATCTGTTATCCATTCCATAAGGCTCTCCTCATTTGAGCTTTAACCTGTAAGTTAATCGAAGATTTCTTCAAAGAATGATTTCTTCTTGTGCTTTTTTTTATATTCATCATATCCATGATGCTTTGACTTGTCCTCATATTCTCTCTTGTGTTCACTCTTTTCCCTATCTTCGTCCTGTTGATAGGAAGTAGACCTCTCGATAATCTTGTCAAGCTCTCCCCTATCAAGCCATACACCCCTGCATTGAGGGCAATAGTCAATCTCGATTCCCTGCCTGTCTGACATTGTTAACGCAATATTACATACCGGACACTTCATGTGTTACCTCCTCATAATAATGTTTGTTTTTAGAAAAAGCACAATATCCCCATTGCAATAAAAACAATACCTGCAATCTTTGAAATAACTCTTTTGTTCATGTTTAAGCCCAATGTATTTTCCTAAATATACAGCCATGACTGATAAGACTGGTGAGTGCTGAAAGCACTCCAATGAACACCATGACGGGATTGTATTTTGTTGCAAACAATCCAGAGGCTATCTGGGTCTTATCTCCCATCTCTGAATACAAGGATAAGAAAGAATCCTGATGTAAATGGTTGTTTCAGCTCACATTGGGCTTCTTCAGTCTTGTTGTTCAGTAAAGTGATAAGTCCGAAAATGATGAATATGGCTCCCGAGTACTATTTTGATATATAACATCGGGATATGGGCTGTTATGAAATTCCCCAGAAGTATCGCCAATCCGTCTGTTATGGCAAAAGCAAGGATGACCCCTAACAGCAGTTGTGTATATTTCTCTGTTTTGGAAGCGAGGCATAGGACAGCAAGCTGGGTCTTGTCCCCAGCTCTACAGACCTACAGATATAAAAGGTATTAAAATGACTTGAGTCATAAATTTCAAAAAGGATACTGATTTATTACATTCCCCTTCTCATAGACTCAAGTCTTGCTACCCTTTCTTCAATAGGTGGATGGGTACTGAACAGTTTTAAAATACCCCCTCCTGAAAGGATTCACTATAAACATATGTGATGTTGCAGGATTCGCATCCATAGGAATCTTCTGGGAAGCCATTTGCAGTTTCTTCAGTGCATTGGCAAGATACAATGGATTGCCTGAAATATTTGCCCCACCTGCATCTGCCCCATATTCCCTTGAACGGGATATTGCCATCTGGACAAGCATGGCAGCAATAGGTCCTACAATCATCATGACAATGGAAGCTATGGGATTTCCATGTTCCCTTCTTCATTGCTTCTTCCGCCGAAAATCATTGCCCACTGTGCCATCTGTGCAAGGTAGCTTATTGCCCCAGCGATTGAGGCTGCAATTGTTCCCACAAGGATATCCCTGTTTTTTATATGTGCAAGTTCGTGCGCCAGGACTCCTTCAAGCTCCTCTCTTGAAAGAATCCTCATGATGCCTGTTGTAACAGCAACAGCTCCGTGTTTCGGGTTTCTTCCTGTCGCAAAAGCATTTGGCTGCTCCTGTTCCATGATGTAGACTTTTGGCATCGGAAGTTCTGCCTTTTGTGCAAGTCTCCTGACAATTCCAAACAGTTCAGGGGCTTCAGCTTCACTTACCTGTTTTGCACGGTACATCTTCAGGACAATCTTGTCACTAAACCAATAGGTGATGAAGTTCATGCCGAAAGCAAAGATAAGGGCGATGGTCATGCCATTCTTGCCCCCTAATGCTGCTCCAACAAAAACCAGCAACAGGGTTAATGCGACCATTAAAGTCATTGTTCTCAATCCGTTCATGCATTTCCTCCTTTTTCCCATAAAAAAAGACCTTCACCACGAAATGCTGCTTTTATCGTGGTAAAGGTCTTGCTTGTTAGTTTTATCTAACCAGTGGTACCGGATTTTTGGCCGTGCTGACGATATCCACTGATTCAGCTACTCCCCTTTACTGATTTACTTTATTCAAATAAGAGATATTCTGTCAAGTCAATTCATAAATGAATAATTGGACAAGGTACCTGTATCTTATAATATTGCAATGCTATATTCACTGGAGATGGTTGAGGGCAGTTGCAATATCAGCCCCCGTGAACCTCTCCTTTTTCCCTTTGTTCTCTATGATACAGGTGGGTGTTGATTTGATGTTATCTTCATTGAGATAACTGCCAAGAACACCAAAGGTGGATGTAACATCAAACGGTTTCATTTTTATGCCTTTTTGCAGAATAAAGGCTTCTAACCTTTTACTGTCAGTTATTTTTTGCTTTGCTGCTTCGAATAAAACAGCTCTTGCACGAAGAGCGTAGTTCAACTCTTTTTTCTCATTCAAAATATAGAGAAAATACTTTGCATACAAAGTGGTCTCTTTATGAACAGGCGTATCAATAAACGTGATGGTGATGACTCGTTTTTTCACTAAATCAGTAATTGCCGAATCTAATTTCGGCTCCAGGGCGCTGCATGGTTTGCAGAAATAATCTGCGTATAATCTCACGTTAACATGGGCCATTGCCAAAAGACGGCAAGAGGGTATCCGCTGCATATACAGGGGTAGCAGCTCCATGAAACAATACAAGAAAGAAAATGAACCCAAGAAATAGGGCAGCGGTTACAAAGGTCTTTCTGGATCGCTCGAAGTTCAATGCGAACAAAAGAAAAATAACAGCACCGAAAGACAGACAGTAGGAACAATACACACTGTTCATTATTTGAAATCCAACAAGATATAGCTCAGCCCCAATGCCAAAAGAAAGCAGAATGAGGAATATTGCATTCCTTTTCAGAAGATTGGAAAGGGCTAACACTCCCATAAACAAAATTCCCAGGTAATTGAGCTTTACACCAAAAATAGAACCTTGAAGGTATGTGCATGATTCCTCACATACGCTATATAACAAGGCGATAACAATCCCGATAACGGGCAAGCCAATATTAATCCAGTGTTTTTTCCGTAACACTATTCTGCGCATAACATTTCCTCCCTATACGATAATATTCTGTCAACTGCATCTGACGTTATTAACTCCCTCCATAGGCGTGGAGTCCTGAAAGTAAAAGATTTACACCGAGATAGGTAAATATCACAGCCATAAAGCCTATGACAGCAACGATTGCAACTTTTTTTCCCCTCCACCCCCTTATCATTCTTCCGTGGAGATAAAAGGCATAAATAAACCATGTTATGAGAGACCATGTTTCTTTCGGGTCCCAGCTCCAGTAAACACCCCATGCCTGATCAGCCCAAATGGCGCCGAAAACAAGTCCACCCAGGGTGAATATCGGGAAACCGATAGCAATACTCTTATAGGTAATCTCATCGAGCATGTCTGCAGTGACATTAAATCTTTCGATGACCTTTTTCAGGAATAGAACCGTACCTCCAGATCATGAACAGGGTGGCCAGCCCAAGAATCCAGCTCAGTATTTTTACAATAGGCGAAGCACTGAAGAACGATGTTTTGAACAGGTAGGTTTTTACAAAGATGTCGGGTTTAACCGCAACCTTGAAGGTAAACATATCAATGCCCATGGCAACGAAGACGACTGCAAAAATGCCGAATGTGACTGTCCAGAATATATACGACAATTCGTTTCTCTTCTCTGTCGTTGTGATGAGATACATCAGTCCGGTACTAAAGGACATTGAAAAAGCTGCATAGGCGATAAAACTCATTGTTACATGGGCCAGAAGCCAGTTGCTTTTCAGCGCGGGCACCAGCGGCTGGATCTCCTTGGAGACGCCGGTCAGATCGATAAACGCGAGGGCAAGACCTGCGATAGGCGTAATGAAGGCTCCGAATGAGCGGTTCTTGAACTTAAACTCAATAATCAGATATCCCGCAATCAGGCACCATACAAAAAATACGAGCGATTCATAAAGGTTTGTGAGAGGAGCTGAGCGCATAAATCCCATGCCGCTCAAATCTGCAAATTCCTTCCATCTCAAAATGAGCGCAATGGTTTGTGATGCAAAGCCAAAAATAGTTATGGTTGTAGCTAAAACGCCAACCTGCTGTTTCCTGAAGGCAAGATAGGCAATATACGTCATCATGGCCACAAAGTAAGCCATTGTCGATAATCCGAAGAAAACTGAACTTTCCATTTATTTTTCTCCTTCCTGCTTTTTATTGAGGATGGAGATACTCTCTGTCTATCTTCCTCTCAAATGCAGTTCTGTTCTTATTCGCAGTAGCTCCTATAATCACCCTGGTATTATTTTTTTCTTCGACCAGTTTCACCCATATCTTCCGGTGGCTCAGGAAAAGGGCAATGAAAAGCCCTATGCTCATGGCGATGCATCCGAGATAGACAATCCATACGCCGGGGTCTTTTCTTACCTGTAAGCCGGTAAACTCAACGCCCCAGTAATCAATGAATTCAACTCTCGGTCCGTCAGGAAGCTGCCACGTCTGGGGGTGTCTTTTCAATATCCATCCTGAGTATTTGTATTTCCCTGCATCGAAGAAGTCGATGAGAACTCCGGGATTATCCATATGATTTGCATAGGTGGATGCATGTCCATGCTCATCTATCTTGAGAGCCGGACTGAAGTTTATTATCTTCCCTGAGACGCTGCTGCCCGGAATCTGGAATGTATCTCCGTACCGCAGGTTGATTGTGGAGTTCTGACCTCCGGCTGGAGCGACATTGAATATGAATATCCCTCTGTTCAGGCCGTCCGGCACAAGGCCAAAACTCGACTGATAAAATGTTATGCCTTCATAGGTCAAGGGATCATTGACTACTATTGATTTCCTCAAGACCTCTTTGCCGTCTTTGATTATGGTAAGCCAGCTCTTATATTCTTTTGGCATATCTGATGCGCCGTAAAATTCAACATCAAAATTATCGCACCGTATCTCAAAACCCAAGGGTAACTCCTTATCCATGCCTGAAAAAGCCACATGGGATACATCGCCCTCCGGGAGATTCAGATAGCCTTTGAACCCGAAACGTATCCCGATAACTGCCCCGATGAGTATTATGAGGATGCTCAAATGAGTTATGTATACCCCAAGCCTGCTGTAGTTTCCCTTCTGGGAATAGAGCTGATATCCTCTCTCTTCCTTTATTTCAGTAAATCGGAACCGTGTGCTTTTCAATGCGTCTTTTACAGAATCCTTGACGTTATCAGGGGTCCCTTTTATTGCGATCTCCCGATTGATAGGGAATTTTTTTAAATTGTCTTCTGTCACAGGGCCTAATGGTTCCTTGACCAGTTTCCATATCCTCGGCAGCCTGTCCGCAGAACAGATAATAAGGTTAAGCGAAAAGAAGATCAGCAAGGCAGTGAACCACCATGAATGATACATATCCATAAAACCGAGCTTTTCGAATATGTTGTACAAGGTGGGGGCGAGAGATTCGCCAAAGAGTTTGGTTAATATTTGAAGATTTTTTGCAGGTTCGGCCTTCTGGTCAATAATTGTCCCTATTATTGATGTAGAGGAAATTAAAGCGAAAATAACAATTGCAAATTTTACCGAGGCAAAAAAATCCCATATTTTATCGATAAATGTCTTGTTTTTTTCTTGTTCCATTTCACAAATCCCTTAAAAAGTATTTTTCAGACAATACTATCCAACAAAATGCTGATGATTCACTGCGATTGGGTTGAAATGATGAGAACTAAGACCGAGGGGGTTTACTGATGAGAAAAGAAGGTTCTGGTGAAACTTCAGATATTGGTTGTATGACTGAATAAAGTGCAGAAAATAAGATTACATGGTTATAGGTAAATACGCTGTCGGTGTTGTAACAGAGAGGGCAAGAGCCTTTACTATCATTTTTATACTCAGCCGAATGTTCCTGTGTGTCAGCATTGCTGATAGTTAAAGCCGGATCATCTGTATTAGAAATATTGGCATAGCTGATCTGCTTTCCCTGAAATGAACAAACCTCTGTACAGTCACTACAGGCTATACTGTCCGCAAAGGGGATAATGATATAGGCAAAAAGCACAAATACTATAAAAGATCTTTTTGCAGTATCAGAAAAATAGTACATGAATATTTTTAACATTTTTTTATAAATAAAGCAATTTTATTAAATAATGCAAATTGCTTGCACGTGCAAAGAGCAAGGATTTCGGTAGTAGTATATCGGTGGAAAGACTCTTGCATAATCATCTCATGTGAGTTGAGAAGGAAGCATATCTCGCAGGATTAGATGTTGAATGTCGCCCCCAAAATAAAGAGGATATTTTTCTTGAAGTCACCTCCAAGAGTGGAATGCACCAGGGGCAATAAAAAACCGCCACATCAGGGCGGTTCGATATTTTGGAGATATTTTTTCCGGAAAACTCAGTCCGCACATCGAGCGGTTTCCCACTCAGGCACCGTAGCATCTCCATGCTCGGTTGCCGAATCCTTATCGGATTGCTCCTGATGCTGGTTATATTTTAGTAGCGACTATGCTAAAAAAGCAATAGATCGATTCTTGTGTAATATTTTAACGGAAAATTTATGGTGTCAAAAAGGTTTAGAGGTGCGCATTCCTATGTGCTACAGGTTATCTTTCTGGGGACTTCAACAGGCGTTGATAATAGGGAGGAGTGTTGTGTCTCTCTTTCAGCCACTACTGTTGAATTTTGGGGGGACCCACTTCAAACGCAACATTTCTTCATCAAGTCATCGCGAAGATGCCCGCGCTTCAGCACGGCTTTCCTCCCGAAATAAACGGGCACAGGATAAGATTAATGTGATAACTTCCATTACAGGCGACAACTATGCGGTTGTGAAAAGTTAAATTATTTTGGTCTAAGCAGTGTAAATGCGGGCGAAGGCTCACTGAAATTTTTCCAGGTTGAGGGGCTTTACAAGATAACAATCTGCTTGCAGTTCTTTCGCCTTCTCGATATCCTCCTTTGATTCTGATGTTGTGAGGATACAGACCCCGGGATGTTTTTCACCTTGGAATCTTTCTTAATTTTGGCAAGGAAATCGAATCCGTGCATCCGTGGCAGGTTGAGGTCCAGAAGTATAAGGTCAGGCTGCGGTGCTTTTTCATAACCATCGCGTTTGTGAAGAAATGATAGACCCTCAATGCCGTTTCTTAACAGAGTCCACCTGATAATCAGCGCGTCCGCTTTCTGAAAGCAGTTCTCTGGTAGAAAAAACATCAAAATCGTCTACCCGACTATCGCTACTCCAACTCTTTCTCAGTTTCTGTTCTGCCATTTCCTAGTATAACACTGGCATCGTGAAGTGGGCAACGTCGAACCTTGACCTGGCTCAGACTCCACCCAAATCCGTCCTCCGTGTCGGTCTACTATCTGATTGCATATTGCGAGTCCTATGCCCGTTCCCGGATATTCTGACTTGCTGTTGAGACCATGAAAGACAACAAATATTTTATCGAAATACTGAGAATCCACGCCGATACCGTTATCCCGGATAGAGAAAAATGTCTCCGAGCCTTCTCTTTTCACCGATAAATGTATTTTCGGCGTCTGCGTGCAGAACTTGATCGCATTACTTATCAGGTTCTGAAACAGACTCGTCAGTTGAAACAGAATCGCCGAAAACCACGGGAAAAGGTTCGTCCACCGGGTGATAGCAGCATTCTTTTCACTGATTGCGTCGTTCAGATTAGAAATCGCTTTTGCGACACACAGCGAAGATTCTGTCTTCTTGAAGGTCTTGCCATCGCTCCCCAGCTTCGAGTATTCGAGAATATCCAGGATGAGCATCTGCATGTCCTTTACACCAGTAGCGATATAGTGTATGAACTGATCGGCCTTCTCATCCAGCTTGCCTCTGTATCTGCGCCAACAGTTTCACGAAACCTTCGATATTTCGCAAAGGCGATTGCAGGTCGTGCGACGCAATATAGGCAAACTGCTGGAGATCCGAATTGGAGCGTTTCGGAGGTCTTCGGTGAGCTTGCGCTGTTCTTCCTCGGCCTGTTTGCGATCGGTGATGTCCTGGTGTAATCCCAAAGCCGCCAACCAATTCGTCATTTTTATCAAATTCAAGATATGCCTTTTCACGCACCCACTTCATTTGGCCGTCCGTGACGATTCGATGTTCGATATCATAATTTTCTGCCTGCGATTCCGGCTTTCCATTTCGTATCAACGTATTGGCGATCGTCCGGATGAACACTATTGAAAGAAACGTATCGAATGACATGAGGCGTCCCTTTGGGCACGCCAAAGATGCGATGGTTCTCGTCGGACGACGTCAAGACGTTGCGTTGAACATCCAGCCGCCAACTGCCTATGTTTCCTACGGCCTGTGCGCGGTCCAGATCCTCCTGGCTTTTGCGCAGCGCCTCTTCGACCTGTTTGCGCTCGGTTATGTCCAGTGTGGTGCCGATATACCGGAGGAGGTTATGGTTTTCGTCGAAATACGGTTGGGCGCGGTCATATACCCATCGCACGCTGCCATCGGGCCGCACAATGCGGTGCTCCAACTCGTAGATCGAGCCGCTTTGCATCGCCTTCTGTGAAGGTCTCTTGTGCAGCAAGGCCGCATCGTCGGGATGGATGCACTGGGCAAGCATAACATCATACGCCGGTGACGGTCCGGCTGGGTCGTCGAGGCCATAAATGCGGTATTCCTCCATGGACGATACCGTCGTCTGCGTGGAGGCGACATACTCAAAGCTGCCCAGATGAGCCATCTTCGGGGTTCCGCCAACATGTCGCGCGTCCGTTCCAACTCCTCTTCCGCCCGTTTGTGCTCCGCAAACTTCTCTTCAGCTTTTAAGCCAAGATCATCAACGCCAGGCGTCTCTTTTTTTGTGCTGTGAACTATTCATTGGAGAAAGTTCTCCTTTTCCCTAATGAGTGCTCTTCAACCGCAACATTGCTTCATCTACTTAACACTTTACACTATAGATATTTACTCAGAGGCGCTGAGTATACTTGGAAATGATTAACCATTAGATAGATGATCTAATAATAAATCCTATCAGCCGATGGAGTTTATTTATCTAATAAATCTCTGATCTTTCTTAATAGGTTATCCGATGAAATAGGCTTTAGAATAACTTCAGGTCCTTCACTTATAATGCCTTTCTTGTGAAGAATATCCGCACTATACCCGCTTATAAAAAGAGCTTTTATATAAGGGTTTGATTCCTTTAGCGTTTCATATACCTCTTTCCCATTCTTCTTTGGCATTATGACATCGAGGATGAGCAACTGGATTCTATCTTTGTTCTCTATAAATACATCAATTGCATCCTCACCATCTTTTGCTTCTATTACAGTGTACCCGGCACCTTCAAGGACCTCTCTCATGAACTTTCTCACCATAGCATCATCTTCTGCTACAAGAATTGTTTCAGTCCCTCCTTTTGAAATCGGCAATTCTATTTCTTTTGTATCTGTTATTTCCGCATGAATCAAGGGGAGATAAATCTTGAATGTGGTGCCTTTGCCCGGTTCACTGTAGACATTGATAAAGCCATCATGTTGTTTCACGATACCGTAAACCATGGCAAGTCCAAGACCGGTGCCTTTCCCTACCTCTTTTGTTGTGAAAAATGGCTCAAATATCTTGTCTTTTGTTTGCTCATCAATACCTACACCAGTATCTGAGACAGTAATCACAGCATACTTGCCTTTTTCACCATAGCCATACATATTTATAAATCTCTCATCTATTTCTGTGAAATCAGAACTTATGAGTAAATTCCCTCCCTCAGGCATTGCATCCCGTGCATTTGTTGCGAGATTCATCAATACGTGTTCCATCTGGGTGCTGTCTGCCATCACTATCAAATCCTTATCCGAAAGATGGGTGGAAAGTTCAATATCTGCACCGATCAGCCTGAGAAGAATCTTTTCTACTCCTTTTATGACCTCATTCACATTTATCGGTTTCGGGCTGATCATCTGTTTTCTGCTGAACGCAAGAAGATCCTGGGTGAGTTTAGCAGCTCTTTCCGCTGAATCAAGTATGTATTTCATATACGTGCTGAGTGTGCTGTCTTTCTCTATCTCCATTTTCAAGAGATTCCCGTACCCTATTATTGCTGTAAGGATATTATTGAAATCATGGGCAATCCCTCCGGAAAGCTGACCCACTGCTTCCATCTTCTGTGCTTGCAGGAGCTGGTCATGCAGTTTTTCTTTCTCCTCTTCTGCTTTCTTTCGCATTATGATTCCAGACAGGGTATTGGCAACAGTATTCAAGAATTCTTCCTCTTTTTGATTTCTGATGTGCCCTTCTTTTAAATAGATATTTAGCACGCCCAGTGTCCTGCCGCCTGACAGGATTGGCACAGAATAATGACCGTGAGGAACCATCCCTTCGTAGCAGGTTTCATGTCTTTCATCGATATGGTCGGCAAACTGGATTTTTTGAGCCTGTGCTGCTTTTCCACAAAGGCATTTTCCAAAGGGAACTCGTAGACAGAGTTCTTTCAGCGGTTCGGGAAGATTGCTTTGGGCTTTCATGATCAAGGCATCCGCTTTATCTTCCACGAGAGATATACTGCCAATTGCTTCAAAGGCAATCCAGGGAATTGAAAGTATCATGTTCAAGGCTTTCTGAAGAAATTCCTCTAATGGTATATTTTCAAGTGATTCGCTTAGGAGTATATTGATCAACGACTGCGCGCTGTAGCTTTCATAGATTGCCTCTTCCGATTTTCGCAACTCTTCTTCTGCACGCCTCTGCTTGATAATCTTCCACATGCCGTCCATCAAAAGGGTCAACTGCTTGATATCGGGATCTCCATATGGCTCTTCCTTGTTCCCGACTCCTGCCACCAGCACAATCCTGTCCCCGTCAAAAAGCGGAATATTCATATGGCGTCGCACGTGCACATGTCCTTCGGGATAACCTTTCTTTACGGGGTTAGGTGCGAGATAATCGTTGGTGATGATCGGCTGCCTCTGCCTGACTGCTTCGCCCCAGAGGCCGGTCGTTTCAACCGGATACACAAGAGGCTTGCTTTCAATAAGGCATTCTTTCATTGCCTGCTTTGACCATGAATACATGCTCAAGACGGTTTCATCTTCATTCATGAATGCAAGATAGCCTATGGTGCTGCCTGTCAGTTCAATAGCCTTTTCGAGGGTAAAGTCAGTCAAGTCCTGATCGGCCTGATCTGTCATACGGCTCAGTTTAAGAAGGGATGAAATACGGGTTTCATTTAACAGGTGCTCTTTTTCTGCCTGTTTCCTGTTCGGTGATATCAATAAAACTTTCGAGAAGATGTTTCCGTCCGTGAATCGTCACCGGCACTACGGTCTTCAAAATCGAGAGACGTTTCCCATTGGCGGTAATAAGTATCTTGTCCGAATTGTCTATTTTATGACCGAGATCAGTGATCGGACATTTACCCACTTCAGCCGGGCAGACATGCTTATTGCATATGGAGCCTATGAGTTGTTTCCGGCCGGAACTGATCCATACCCAGGCTGCCCAGGATTCACATCTGTGATAACATGAGTTTCTGCATCGATGAGCATAATGCCTGCCTGGACCGACTCCAGGATATACTTCTGTCTCGCCTCACTCTCGCGAAGCGCTGTTTCTGACTGTTTTCTCTCTGTGATGTCGCGGGCAAAGCCGGACGCCAGCGACTTTGCCATTCACATCAAACAGGGGTGCTTTATACGTCTCAAACCATCTGTCAACGCCATGGTCGCTGATGACTTCTTCAACGGATTTCTTCTGCCCGCTCCACATAACGGTATTGTCGTCAGCGCGATAGCTTTCAGCGAGGTGTTTGGGCCATATGTCAAGGTCTGTTTTACCGATAAGGTCCTCTGGCGATGAATGACCGCTGGCGTGAGCAAAAGGGACATTCACGGCAATGAAACGGCCTTCGGAATCCTTCAGCCACGCGAGAAACGGGAGATTATCAAGAATAACCAACAAGTCCGAGCGGTTTTTCTGAAGTATTTCTTCTGCTTTCTTGCGTTCCGTGATGTCCTATTAATCAAGCCATCAATATCATATGAGTTCACCCTGATCAGTATACCGTGGCACGACAGTGTTTCTTATCCACCTTTGCATGCCGTCTTTTTTTATAATGCGGTGTTCTATCGCATACGCTTCTTCTTTGGCTAAAATGCGCCTTGCCTGTTCTTCTACCCTTGCACGATCCTCCGGCACTACCATACGTATCCACAGGTAAGAATCTCCGGCAAATTCCTCGGCTGAATATCCGGTGATTACCACACAAACTCTCTCCATGCACGGTTTCTACAGCTTTGTCTTTTTCAACTTTTACTGTGTAAATATAATCGGTAATACTCTCCGTGATCCTTCTATAGCGCTCCTCGCTTTTTTTAGTGCTTTTTCAGCCTGCTTGAGCTCGGTGATTTCCTTAGCAATTCCGGCTAAAGCATATGGGTTACCCTGCTTGTCTTTTAATACGGTCGTTGTCATTAAAGTCGGAAACGGTTTTCCGTCCTTGGTTATATGCCCGACTTCCCCGCTGTAAGCGCCGAATTTCATGACCTTTTCGTTAAATGGTTTGACCTCATTCTCCAACTGTTCCTGATTGTGGGATATGGCGAGGTTCTTGCCAAGAAGCTCCTTGGGGCTTTTGTAGCCGTGCATTCTGCACCATGCCTCGTTGATAAAGATGAGATTACCATCCAAGTCGGCAATTGCCATGCCTTCTGTTGACTGCTCGACCACAGATGAAAGCATATTGATTTTTTCCTCCGCCTGTTTGCGCTCGGTGATATCGTTCAATACAGCCAGAACTTGCTCGAGGCGCGTCCGGGCTGGTAAGCAAACGGGTTGTAATAAGTACTTGGCGTTTATGGCCGTCAGCACGGGTGATTTCCCACTCTTCGCTCTGCAGGTTGTCACCAAACTCTCATGCGCTGCATACGCGCAATGGCACGTTCCTGAACTGCGGGATCAGGATACATGCTCTGATACCAGCCAAGCCGATTGATATCGTCTATGGAATAGCCTGGCCATGTCCGTCATCCGTTGATTCCAGACAGTGAATTTTACGAATGGGAACTCTCTCTCTACCCGCCTGACAGACGCTGATCCCTTCCCCGGCATTTGAAATTATCAACCGGTTGAACTCGTACTCCTTACTGATACGTTTTTCAGCCTGTTTTCGTTCGGTGATTTGCTGCTTAAGCAGTTCAGAATAGCCTTGGATTTTCTCAAACTGTTTTGCATTTTGGATGCCTATAGCAATTTGATTTGCTGCTGTTTTCAGAAAACGGGATGCCTGTTTGAAATCTTTTCCTCCACCGAGCCAATACCAATTATGCCTACAGGCTTATTTCCTGTTCGTAATGGGATTGCTGCAAATGAACAGAGGCCTGCCTTTTTGCATTCTGTCCAGGTACATCGCTTATCTTTTTCGGATGTCGTTGGAGAAAACCGGTCGTCCGTTTCGGGCAACCAACCCGGCAAGGCATTCTCCCACTCTGTGCAAGTTTACGGATTCTGGTCGGAGATACGATGACGTGGGGCCAGCTGCGAGGCGCAGTTCATCGCCTTCCTGTAGGAACAGCACTGCGACATCCAAGCCCAGTGCAATAAAAGTCCTTGACCGCGACTTTGCATGCTCTCTGAATGGAGAGTTGAACAGTTACTTTTTGAGCTAACCGATTGAGAATAGTCAGTTCTTCGTTGTCATGCAAAAGTGCTGTTTGTGTTTTTTTTGGTTTTTTACTTATTCGGAGGGATTTATTCTGATTAACACTCCCCTGTTTCTTTGACTGAATTTTGTCATTCATGGAAAATACCTGCCAATTTTTTAGCAAAAATTATCAATTAAAGCAAATAATGCATAATTTTATTACTCTTTAGTATATTCTTCAATCTTTTTTTGTTTTTTGAATTTTGATAATTTTATAGATTAACCGTATAGATTATCAATGGCCATGAGGACGATGTTATGGATTTTAGATGGCAATGAACAGGGCTGAAGAATGTTGACTATATTGACTCCGACGAGTATTCAAACTTTCGGAGGTTGTAATCTCGAATGCGCAGTATAGGGAGTACTTCTCGATGGCAGGTTGTCTTTGTTCTTGCGGCATTCTATATATTATGTGAAGACACCGATGTTTTTTACAGGCTGAACTATAACAGTACTATTTAAGAGACCTGGCATGCAGTAATTTGTGACACCTTGTTAACCTTAGCGTTCGACTTCCCCGTTTCGTGAGTTACCGTTATACACCGTTATCGTTATTGTTTTTTTGTCGTATTGAGAATAACAAATTTAAGCGCAGTGTCAATAAAATCCCGAGGGCTGACAATCCGGGTGCGGTGAAAACTTTTAGAGGGAAAATGCTTTTTATTACCGGTAATCAAGAAGTCTGCCTTGGCCTCTAAGGCGCACTCTAAAAATTTGTTATCATCCGGATCGTTCGCCTCGGTTATCTTGCCTTTCGGCTTCACGAGTAAGGATCCTTTCCTCAGAGAAGTTAGAAGCGGGGCAACTTCTCTTTTAATCTGATGGAATTTTTCTCTCTGCAAAACCTCTTCGTATTCCTCGAATATCTCTTTGCTAAAGCATAGTCTTATCTTTCCCTTTCTGATCAGGGCCAAAATAAAGGCTGGCAGGCTGTTTTCTTTCAATAAAGCCGATACCAGCACATTGGTGTCCATGACTATTTTAAACACGCTTTAGCTATCTATTCTTACCGGCTCTTTTTCTGCGAGAGGCCAGGATTTCCTTTTCTATTTCCTCTTCGCTTATCTTGTCTAAGCCCGTTTCCTTAGTCTTCAGGTGAATCTTTGTTAAAAGCTCATCCTCCTTGAGGATGTTTTCAAGATAATCGGTCACGCTAAGCATGATAATTTTGGGCTTGCCTCTTTTACTTACCAGGAAACGCGTATTTTTCTTCTCTACCTCGTCCATGACCGAGCCAAAATGAACCCTGGCTTCTAATGCCTCAATTGTTTTTACCGCATTCGTGCTCTTCATTTTTGCTGCCTCCGTACAAATCTCAACTGATTAGTTAAGTGATTAGTTCAAATATATTATCGCAACCTTTTTAGATTTGTCAATTTTACTGAGGAAAACTCCATGCCACAGCGGGGCTGTCCCCTCTGCGAGGGTCTGCTTTGCCTCTAATTGATGTCTGAAACAGTTCGGTTCTTCTCAATTTTACACGTAGAGAACTTGCGAATAAACATGAACAAAATATCTTTGAAATCAACCGCGACCGTCACCAGACTGTCACCAGAACGTCACCAGAACGACTCAAGATACACAAAAGCACTTAATTATCAATAACTTACAACGACAATTCAAGGGTTCGAATCCCGTCGCCCGCTCCATTTATACCTATATAAATCAATAAGTTATAGCATTATTTGAGAATCGGCTATTATCAAGGCTCTACAAGCATCAATAGGCTGTTTTCTGTTTTATTTCAATAAGTTAGCAAACCGTCACCAGACCGTACAATGCCTTGTACAACCGCTGTGCATCGGCGAAGAAGTCTATTACATAAGGAATAACTATAAACCCATGCGTCACATAGGGCAAAATTGTGCGCCCTATTCTTCTCAACCCTCAAGAAAGAACCTCAGTTTGAAAAGCTGCCACCGGATTCCAGCGGGAAAAATCCGAATACTTCATCGACATCACTTTGAGTCCGAACTCTTCAGAGATAAATTTCATCTAATACACGCCCTCCAACGTGAACTATAATCACAGACTACAGCCATTATGTGGAGTTACACATAACAGCCACTAACAAATGATTACGGGAGTTCAAAATTCTTCAATATTCCCCTTCAAACCACAGCCAATCCCTTGATTGATGTGAGACTTTCAAAAGAGAATCAATAAAAAAGACAACTTTAATGAAAAACGTGGTTTATTATTTCATAGTTTTTGCAGTATCAACCGCACCTACCAACAACCGTTTCCATGATAGCAAAGTTTTTCTCACATTCTTCATCTAATAAACGCCCTCCAAAGTAATCGGCAAATGCGGACTTCAGCCCATAAATAAACGATTTCAGGGGTTCAAAAAGTCTTCAACTCTCCTTCATCAAAGTCGTGTCTCACATGAACCATTCCCTGCAAGACGCACATCTGCTACTCAATACGTTTCGAGAAAGCTGCAATGATAAAGGTTATCAGGAGAAAGGCTCATCAAACAATATAAGTATAACTTCAAACGCAATATGATCTGGCTCTCCCAGCCCCCGGCACTGATGGGTCACTTATTATAAAGGTCTGTTGCATAAAATAAATAAAGTTATCTGTGTTAAAATAAAGAAAGTAATTTATATGACATATCACCATATGTTCAATGTCGTTGTCTATATTCTATAAAACTATTGGAGGAACAAATCTTGTACTAATTACTGTTTCTTGAATATTGACCTTGATGTCATGCTTTACCCCCCTCATGGCCTTCAGAGAAAATAAGATGAATTTATCTGAGAATAGCACCCGGCATATATTCCACGGTATTGGGAAACAATGGCTTGTTTCACCGCGAGCGGATTACTTCCTCCGTTTTTGTATTGTATATATTTTGGAGTTGGTTGCATATGCTCTTTCAGACGTATCCTTTGTTGAAAGCGATCCGCTTCGAGTCAGGCACCGTGCTTGACTATACGTATCATTTTCTTGCCTACACCAGCTATAATTTTATCTATTTACTGCCCGCTATTCTCGTTATTTTTCTCCTGATGAGAACGTCTTTTAAGAACAAGGCCTACGTTGCTGCCCCATGTGCGGTCCTGCTCACCACAATTTGTTTATTGCTGCTCCACTTAGATCAGGTTATATTTGACCTTTATAATTTTCACCTGAATGGTTTTGTTTTTAATCTCATTTTTACAAGAGGTGGCATTGACTCCTTAGGCGCAGACAGCACAACCTATGCTGGGATAGCATTGATCATTATGCGCATATTGCTGATTCAGATACTATTATTTCTGATCAGCATACAAGTAGTGAATCGTCTGCAATCTGTTCGGCATTTATGGCGTATATTACTCTGCTTTTTTTTGATAGCATCGGTGAGTGAGAGAATTATTTATAGTGTCAGCAAAGTCCGGAACAATAGTGCGGTGATAAATAATGCCCGGGTGTATCCGTTTTATAGCAAGACATCATTAAGCAGCTTTTATAGAAAACTTGGCTTTGCTTCTGAGCACAAGACAGGGTTAAAAGCCAAAAAAGATTTTTCACATTTACAGTATCCGCTTCAGCCGATGATATTTAAAGAGGTGAAAAATCCACCCAATATAATATGGTTGGTAGCCGAGTCTCTTCGGGGTGATTGTTTATCCCCCGAAACCATGCCGAACACATGGAGGTTTGCCGGTAAGGCACAGCATTTTACTCATCACGCATCGACAGGCAATGGTACTCGGGAGGGCATGTTTGGGATGTTCTATGGGTTGAGCTCTTCAAGCTGGTCAAATTTCATGCATAGTGAAGTCAGCCCTTTGATAATGGACCGTATCAGGGCGCTGAATTATCAGCTTGATATACGCACAAGTGTTGTTTTTTCCTATCCCGAACTCGACAGGACCCTCTTTGTAAATATACCGGCTGCATTCCTGCACGCGGAGGAGTTTGATGGACCACCCTGGAGCAGGGATGAAAATAACACATCTGCGCTGATTAAATTTATACGTAATCGGGACCGCTCCCGCCCGTTTATGTCATTCATGTTTTATGAATCGACTCATGCCAGATATACATTTCCGGACAGCGCCAGGATTTATAGCCCTGTTCTGGAAAATGTTGATTATTCAAAGATGTCACGCGAAAAGTTACGGCCGTATGCTGATCAACTTCATAACCGCTACAAAAATTCATCTCACTGGATTGATGTTCAGTTAGGCCGTATCATAAGCATGCTGGAGGGGGATGGCCTGCTTGACAATACGATTGTCATAATAACGGGTGATCACGGTGAAGAATTCATGGAAAACGGCTTCTGGGGGCATAACTCAAGTTTTGTTGAGCAGCAGATAATAACTCCTCTGGTGGTGTGGATTCCGGGAAGGAAGCCGGCTGTAATTGAGCGTACTACAAGTCATATGGATATAGCAGTGACACTTATGCAGGCCCTTGGCGCGGCAAATAAAACATCGGATTATGCATTGGGAAGAAATCTCTTTGATGCGGACCCCAGGGATTATATTATGGTAGCTGATGATCAAAGCATTGGTATCATAACATCACAATTTAAATACAGAATTCCCTATGGCAATGAAGCACTATTTTCCCGTCTCACACATGCTGATGACAGGCCATATTCGCCTGATGAGGAAAAGAGTATCGTTGCCAAAAATCAGAGATTTTTTTTAAATGTACTCAGGGATGTTTCCCGCTTCAACCGATAGAAACGTAGAAGCTCAATTGTCCAGTATAAAAGCGGAAGGGCTCAATATAGTTTATGCCCGATCTTTGCGCCAATGCTCATCGTTGTCTCCAGATGTCATGCTTTGTTGGAAATGATATCTTGTAATGAATACATTTAAACCGCACAAGACAGAAGGGATTATGACTGGCAAGGTGTTACATCAAATATTGTACTCGCTATTTTATTCTGCATATTGCCTTAATCACATGAGACTCACATGAAATCTGAAAAGACAGAAAAGCCAGTAAGCAACAGAGAGACAGAAACCGTCAATCCCCTTATAATAATCCTTTTGATTTGGGTTATTTTTCTTCTAAATGGCGCTTTTTCTATCCCCCTTATGCCCCCTGATGAACCAAAATATGCTTCATCTGCTGAGTACATGCTGCAGACGGGAGACTTTATTACCCCCTATTTTAACTGTCAACCAAGATTCGATAAGCCCCCCGTTATTTACTGGTTAATTGCAGCATCCTATAAGATATTCGGTATCTCTGATTGGGCTGCAAGGATACCCTCGATGCTTGCGGCCCTCGGGGTAATGTTTATAATTTTCAGATTCGCTGAGAGGTTGTATGACAGAAAAACTGCAACGATGTCAGTAGTTGTCTTTGCCTCTCTTCTTCATGTCTGGGTGATGGGAAGGGCTGTAGCGCCGGAATTTGTTCTTGTTTTTTTCGAGTCATTAGCCCTCTATTTTTTATTTTTTGGACTGGAAAAAGAGAGCAACAAGTTTATATATGCCGGATATCTATCACTGGCACTTGCTTTTCTTACAAAAGGGCCTGTTGGCGTTATCATCCCCGGGAGTATCATATTCCTTTATTTTCTCTATAAAAAAGGCTTTGTCTATACTGTAAAAAAGCTGTTTAATCCGCTGGGGTTATTGATTTTCATATCAGTCGGCCTGCCGTGGTATATTGTTATGGCAAGAATTCACGGACAGCAGTATATCAACGAATTTTTTCTTTACCATAATATGTATCGTTTTACGGGACAGGCAGCGCAGCACCCATTCAGCATCTACTACTATGTGCCGGTACTCCTCGGGTCTCTCTACCTATGGCTCCCTTTTTTGCCCCATGCATGGGAAAATATAAAAGAATCGGTTAAGAATAGAGATCAAGGCTTGTTTCTGATCTTCTGGTTTGTATTTGTCCTGCTCTTCTTTACCATCTCGGCCAATAAACTCCATAATTATATGCTTATATCGTCACCACCGCTTGCCATTCTTTTTGGTGCTTCTTTGACCGGACAGCAGAGCATAAAACCAATTACAAAAAAATTATTATTCGTCATAATTGCTATCGAAGTCCTTGCTCTTATCGCTCTACCATTTTTTATCAGCAAGATCTATCCCGTTATTTTTCTGGTAGGGTTTCTGGTTATTCTCATATCACTCCTTATTGCAATGAAGATTACCAGTCCGGAGAAAACATATCACCTTGTCCTCGTAAAAGGCCTTGCCCTGTTAATGCTTGTAAATTTTTATATAGCTGCATATGAATCAAGCATCAGACCTGCTGATGCATTTGTTGTAATAGAGTCCACATTTGAAAACGAACCAATATATTTCTACAGAGACACAAGGGAAGATCTTGTTTTTTATGCACATCGTTGCATCCCGCTTTTAAGAAACAAGGCGGAACTTGATGAGGTAGTCAAAAAGCAGAATGATTTTATCCTCTACATAAGAGAGAAACACATATCTCATATCGAAGGATTACAAAAAGGAGTCCTTGTTCCCTTTGAAAGTATAAAAGGGGAACGGGAAAAGAGTTATTTAGTGGAAATAGAGAAATCCTATTAGCTGTGGGAATAGCACGGGAAATAAGCAAACCATGATAAAAAACCCATGAGGACTCTATCAAGAAAATTCCCTTTTTTTGTTATCACGTCTATGTTTTTTAACAATCATACGCTTTGGATTCTTCTGCTATGATAATGAAGGGAATGAAATGGCTCGAAAAATGGTTTTAGACTTTACTCTTAAAAGTTTAAGCGCCTTTTCATTTTAAATATAATTGTATATGAAATTGCCATGGCATAGTGGAAATATTCCTTCCGGAAAATACGATTTCGTTGCCGTAGGAATTTTTTTTCTGTATTGTGTCGCCTTTACAGTATCGAGACTCCTTATTTCATCAACAATGGAGCTTGATGAATCCGAGCAATTCCTCAACGGATCGGTTTTTCAATGGGGGTATAATTCCCAGGCGCCTCTTTACAGCTGGATTGTAAAAGGAGTGTCGTCGATATTCGGGCTCAATATCGTAACACTGCTCGCGATAAAATATTGTCTTCTGTTTCTATTTTATTGTTCCTTTTATAGCCTTGCAAGATCTTTATGGGATTCCAGAAAAGCCCTTATTGCTACAGGTTCTCTCATGCTTTTCCCGCTGTATGTATATGAGTTCAACAGGGATTTAAGCCATACCATCCTCATGACTCTCATTGCTGCAATAACCTGCCTATTTTCTCTCAAGATATTATCGAAAAAAACCACGATGCGTTACATCCTGCTTGGGTTTTTCATTGGCATGGGCACATTGAGCAAGTATAATTTCCTGCTATTTGCCATGGCGGTGATTGTGGCAGGCTTATCAATGAGAGAGGGACGTCGTATCATCTTCGATAAAAGAATAGGACTGTCATTGCTGAGTTGCATGATCATTGTCCTTCCACATTTCATCTGGCTTCTTACGGATGATTTCTCTTCGGTGCGCTATGCATTAGAAAAAGCGCAGACAGGTGGATTGGAAACGCCTTCTTTGTCGAAGATGTTTTTTACGATAGTATCACCCTACTCAGGGCTTTCTGTTTTCTTAATAATTTTCCTGCTGTTTTTTTACCATTTGCTTTCAACAGATACCGGAAAAGAGAATCCGCAGTTGAGATTTTTCAAATGGGTTGCTGCGTATGGATTACTGATGCCGATTCTTATTATTCTTGCTCTGAGAGCCGGCCATTTTTCCGGCCGCTGGCTTGCTCCTATTTTTTTAACTGTCCCTATAGTCGGTTTTTCTATGATTGACCTGAATGTGAAAGATATCCGAATCAAATACTTCACTTATTTATGTGCTTTTTTGGCGATTGCCGGATTGACAACACGTATTTTTATAGGATTTATGCCTGATAACACCGGAAAGGCTGAGCGTATTCATATACCGTTTAAAGCAATATCCATACAACTGCAGGACATGCTCAGGAAGAATGGAATTTTCGACGTAAGAGACATTGCTATCATCTCAGATGATATCCATCTTGCTGCTAATAGTATGGCGTTGTTGCCGGGAACGAAATTCGTATCTCTGGAAAAAGCGATTGAAGACAAAACGGTCAACAGCGGCATTCGTCATCAAGGCGGCGTTATTCTTTTGAATATAGCAAAGCCTGGCAAAATAAAGGCAGATAACATTATGAAGGCTTTTCCTTCATCGATCCCTTTTTTATCTAAAAATCAATACCTCCACTCACAAAAACTGCCTCCCTATGTATTATGGGTTGCAATAGTTCCTATGCAGATGGCATTAAGATGATATACCTGAATACTGCAACGGCGATGATGTAGGTCCCTGCCTTTGCATTACTCCGTTCGATTCGAGCGAAATACGGTCTTCATATGCTCGAAGAGCACATCGAAATCAACCGGAATCTCGGGCATCAGGATATCGTCAGCTTCGGCTCCGATGCCGCCGAGAAAGTTATTCTCTGCTTGTGGCTGTATGAGAGACACGACAGTCCTTCATCCTGAACCTTTTACATCAATCAATGGATTAGCCGCGCGGACTTTAATGGAGAATATTGAAGAATTTTAAACTTCCTTAATCGTTTGTTTGTGGCTGTACCCCGCGTTAATCAAGTATTCCCGAGAGTGTTTATATCAGGAAGTCACAAATATGCACGCTCCATCCTGTCCCGTAACAGTTATTTCCGGAAATAAACTGATCGTAAGAGATGCTCACGGTATCAGTTATCAGGTGTCACCATATTATTTGGTCAATAGAGTATGATTTCATGATTATTCATCGTTGAATGAATAAAATTGCAATTAAGCCGCCAATTATTAGACTTCTCACACTTATAAACGTTTTTGCCCGTTCAGATTATCCCGTTTAATTCTTTGCATAACAGATAGCCAACCGCTCGGATTATTCAGGCAGGGGAAAGGATATTTTGAACGCTTTGAGGATTATCACCTACTCCCTAAAGTAAACTCCTGTCAGATTTTCCATGGAGCGCAAGCTTTCACAGAGCAGTTAATACATTGAGCAGTGTCTATCCCTATTTCTTTCCGGATGAAATTAACAACCTGATACTCCAGTGATAAGAGTAAAGCTTTACTCAAAAATGTGATCTGTTAATATCGCACTTCAATTCGATAATAATGCACTCCCCCTACTCAGGTAGGATTGACTATCTAAGGGATTTGCAGGACAATCAAGTCAAAAGATACAAATACAAGACGAAGAATAGCGCAGCACAAGAACTAAATAGCGCATGAATCAACAATAAAGATAGATCACCCAGTAAAGGACTGTTCAGTAGAAGAATAAGGATATTCTTAAATGTATAAAAGAAAAGAGAACAGAATTGAAAAACAACTCTACGCTGTACTGCGCCTTGAATCAAAAATGGTTCAAGGATTAGTGCATGATTTTTCTGAAAACGGTCTCTTCATAAAATGTAATCAGGCTTTCCCCATAGGTACTGTTATTGATATTGAGATATTTATGCCAGATAACAACAATTCTCTCCTCAAGGGCATTGTAAGAAGAAAGATAGAGATGCCTGAGTCTCACAGAAAGTATGGGTTAGGAATAGAACTGATAGCAAAAGATATTATATACCGGCGTTTTCTAAAAAGCCTCAACGTACAAGCAAAACAACCTCTACAGCCACCATCAGGAACTCTTGACAAGCAGGTGGTTTGCTAATATACACATGAAAACATCCAGTAAAGGGGCCATATTGCTGCAAGCGTATAAGAGAAAAACAGGCCTACAAAAGATCGTTCTTATCTGTTTGCTAAGTCTTATTTATTCTTTTTTATGCCCCGTATCAATCACAAGAGCTTCGATAGACGTTGCAGATAAAATGGATTATATAAGAAATATTTCCTTTCCTTTGTTGTTCATAAGTATTGTTATTTTGCTCTACAGTATTGTCCGGTTATTGGAATATCGGAGAGTAATTGAAAAAAGGACCGAGGAGCTTAAAGAGAGCGAAGAGCGATACGCATTAGCTGCCCAAGGGGCAAACGACGGTCTCTGGGACTGGAATCTGAAAACCAATGAGATATACTTTTCTTCCCGCTGGAAATCAATGGCAGGATATGCTGATAACGAAATAGGAAACAGGCCCGACGACTGGTTTGCCCTTGTACATCCCGATGACGTTGAAAATTTAAAAAACTCCATTACGGCCCATTTGAGAGAATCAAATGTCCATATGGAAAATGAGTATCGCATACAACATAAAGATGGAACCTCCCTCTGGATGCTCTTCAGAGGGTTCACTGTGAGAGATCAGCAAGGAAAGGTTGTTCGAATGGCAGGCTCTCAAACTGACATAACTGCCCGGAAAAAAATGGAAGAGCAGTTGATATACGATGCCTTTCATGATGGCTTAACAGGCCTGCCAAACCGTGCGTTATTTATGGATCGCCTGCAAATCTCCTTTGCTCGCAAGAAACGCCGCAAAGATCATCAATTCGGTGTTTTATTTATGGATCTTGACCGATTCAAGAACATTAACGACAGTTTTGGTCACTTGTTTGGCAATCAACTGCTTGCGGAAGTCGCAAAGAGACTCAACAACAGTCTACGATTAGGTGATACCTTTGCCCGTTTTGGGGGCGATGAGTTCGCAATTTTACTTGATGACATTGCAAATCCCGGTTATGCAAAACTTGTTGCCGAAAGGATTCACAGTGAACTGTCATTGCCCTTTGATTTAAACGAAAAAAAGGTATTTATTACCGTCAGCATAGGCATTGCGGCAAGCGGGGAATACCACCGTCCGGAAGATATTGTGCGTGATGCTGATATTGCGATGTATAAAGCCAAGTTCAACGGCAGAGGCTGTCATATGATATTTGACGAGACCATGCGCAAAGATGTATTGAGTTATCTCCAGCTCGAAACTGACTTGCATCACGCAATCGAGAACCATGATTTTATTATTTACTATCAGCCGATTGTATCCATTGCAGATAATAGAATAAGCGGTTTTGAGGCGCTCCTGCGCTGGCATCATGAGAAGCGAGGTTTTATTCCGCCTGCAGAATTTATTCCGTTGGCAGAAGAAACAGGATTAATTATTCCTATTGGCAATTGGGTACTGCAGAAAGCCTGCCAGCAGGTAGTCTGTGGCAGAAGTCAATTTCCTTCAAATCCGCCATTAACGGTCAGCGTTAATGTTTCAAGCAAACAGCTTACTCATCCGGACTTTATTAAGCAGGTACAATCGGTTCTTGAAAAAACAAGCATCAACCCTCAGAGTTTAAAACTTGAGATTACAGAAAGTTTTTTGATGGAAGACACAAAAATAACAACAGTGCTTTCCCAACTAAAGGAAATGGATATCCAGATTCATATCGATGATTTCGGCACTGGCTATTCATCTTTGAGTTACATAAACAAGTATCCCAGTGAGTGCATTAAAAATCGACCGCTCCTTCATTAACAAGATGGGGCTGGAGGGTGAAGATTCCGAGATTGTAAGGGCAATAGTAAATCTTGCTCACAACTTAAAGATGGATGTGATCGCTGAGGGAGTAGAAAAAGGAGAACATCTTCCTATATTAAAGGCGCTGAATTGTAAGTATGTGCAGGGATATTTTTTCTCCCACCCGTTAAATAGTCAAGAGGCAGAGAAATTACTTAATGCAAATAGTATATCGGTTTAAAGATAACTTAGCCTCATGTACGTTCTGGAGAAAAGATGGATAAAATGGAAAAACGAAAGCATCCGACGATTCAATAAGAGCCTTGTGGCGCAAATTGTTGCTAATGACATCAGACTATTTGTGATCACGAGTGATCTTTCGAAAAATGGTCTATTTATTAGATCAAAGCGATGCTTTGCACCTGATACCGTTGTCGATATAGAAATAGCAACTTCTGACAACATAGTCTCTTTTCTTAAGGGTGTTGTGCGGCGGACTTTAGATACCTTGGGCTCGATGAACAGTGGAATGGGGGTTGAAATCGTAGAAAAAGATGCAGCCTATCTTCATTTTATGCAATCTCTCATTGGAGAAACGGTAGAAAATGCAGTGGAAGAGCCGGCTTTGCTATGCTCCCCAGTAGGTGCTTCTTCAACCGATCAAGGAGCAAATAAGGACTTAGGGGATAAAAGATGGGATAAGCGACAGTGGCAACGATACACAGTAGCTGACGGAGAAATTGCAGTCATGGTGGGATCATCTGACGAGGCAAAAGTTGTTGATATAAGTACCGGAGGTATTGCATTTAAAACGGAGAAAAGACTTGATCATAATAAACAATATGCAATTCAATTAAATAGAAAAGATGGTTTTCTTACTCTTCACGGTGTTATCAAATGGGTTTTATTGAATGAATACACAAAGCTTTTTTCCCAAAGTGAACTTATTCCGAAATATACCATCGGCATGCAGTTCACAGATCTTTTGGGCAACACATCAGATGAGGTTATACAGATTTTTAGATGGTCTCCCGAAAAGAGATGCTGTTAATTACCAGAATGAGCCTGTCGATTTATCAGAGTTTATTTTATCGGAGTGCATTGAAACTGTAAAAGTGCCTGGAGAGAAAAAAGCAGATATCTTTTCAGGACAAAAGAAATAAAAGTACCGGAGAAAAGCGCAAATCAGCATTTTTTTGCGGAAGCAAAGAACGATCTAATCTTCTCAGAGACCCCAATAAAGACGTAGTGCTTTCAGTACTAAAAAATCCAAAAATCACTGAATCGGAAGTCGAAAGGTTTGCAAAATTGCATACAATGCCGGAAGAAGCAATAAAAACAATAATTCAAAATAAAGCGTGGATAAAACATTGTGGAATTGTGTCCGCGCTGGTAAATAATCCTAAGACGCCACCTTTTATCGCTACTACTCTTGCGAATAAATTAAAGAAAAAAGATCTCAGAAAACTTGAGAGGAATAGAGGGGTGTGTGAAGTAGTTCGAAGTGTTGCCAAAAAACTTTTATCTCATAACGTGTAGAAATGGAGCATTACAGCATTGTTGGGTATTCGTTTTAACACATGGAGCTGATGGAGAAAAAAGAGGTTTACTGAAAAAACAATATTTGACATTAAAGCACAAATAATATAGATCAATTATTAATCCTTTGGAAACAATAAGTAGGATGACTGAAACAATCGAAAGTATTCCCCCTGATGCAGGGTTGATAGGAGAATTCATCACTGAGTTGAAGGTCTCCCGCAGAACGATTGTAGTATACCCAAGAGATCATCCAGCAGTGCAAAATTCATTAAATCGAGTTTATTCTGTATTACAAGAAATATTTCAACTTAGACCGGGAATTACCCTCGCTGTCGGGAAAGATACCTTTGTTATTGATACCCATCCCCTGGATACGAAAAATCATCTCTATAGGGAATTCGCGCAGCATCTCAGAAGGATGAGCATCACCTATATACATTTTTCTCCCGGCCTATCATTAGATCAACTGTATAATTTTCAACGCTTTATATCTCTACAAAGAAAAGATTTATCGAGTGAAGGAATTCGTGAAACCCTCAGTGAATATGATTTATCCCATATCAATGTTGGATTTTTAGATTACGAAGCATTTTCTTTTGAAGAAGGAAAAACTACGGTGGAAATACCCCAGGAAGATCTTTGGGAAACCTATATCGCCGGCATTATTAATGGAACATTGAAAATCGAAGAGATTTCTGAAGAATTAGGAGATGTTTCTCTTGATACTTTTGCACACTTATTAGGTACATTGGGGAAACACGGCATTAGTAAGACATCTTCTCAAAATATTGTTTCTCTGTATATGAAAAAGTTTTTTCAGAAGCCGTTTTCAAATAGAGAGATAAAAAAGCTTCTTGCTTCCCTCAATGAATTGCCATCAGAGCTACAGGAACAGTTCCTTTCCATAGTGATTGAAACACTTTCACGGGACATTCTCATAACAGCCAGGGTATGCCAGAACATATCTGCAGAATTAATTATGGAATTGTTTGAAGCAATAAGATCGAGAAAAATAGACATACCAGAAAACCTGAGAAATCTTCTCGATGTAGTATTGAATTTCGAACCGCAAGTGGTGGAACAGCGCACTATTGGAGAAAATTCGCTTGTGGACGATATTTTTCTTCCCTCTGATACGGCAAATATGCTCTCGAAGAGTGATACGAAAAAAGCCCTCTCCGATTCCTTTGAAACTTCGGTGAGTGATGAATATCAGAAGGAAATCAAGCAAATTCTGGAATATGATGCATCAGAAACGTTGTCGATAAGCTTGCCTGATTTAAAAAGAGAAATTAATGATGATTTTATCGAAAAGACCTTTAATCATGTAATTCTTGAAATCATGTCATCGGATCTAATCTCCCAAATCAGAATACCTTCAATTAATTGAAAAACTGAAGGAGCAGACAACGCAGTTTATCGCAACAGGGCAATACGAACAGATCCTGCGTATAAGAAAGCTCTTGCAGTTGAATGTAGAAAAGAGCAGGTTTGCTGAGATAACGTCAGAAGCACTTCAGTATTATTCTACTCCAGAGTTTTTTACAGACTTCATGGATTCCCTTAAAATTATGGGAAGGCAGTCAAGGGATGAAGCATGGCAACTCTGTAAAGATTATGGTGAGATGATTATTCCAATTCTTATCGATGCGCTTATGAATGAAGAGACGCAGAGTTTCAGAAGTTTACTGATGAGTTTGATCAGGCAATATGGAGATGCAATAGTTCCCGAAGCTTTACACCGCCTTAATGATTCAAGATGGTTCGTGAAAAGAAATATGCTTTACTTGTTGAGTGGATGTAAAGATGAGCAAATAATCCCCCATGTGAGACCATACTGCCGGCATGAAAACCCTAAAGTAAGTTTTGAGGCAATCAAATGCCTCTTAAGTATGGAAGACCGTTTCGGGATTGAGAGAATACAGGAATATTTCCGGTCAGGGACGCAGGAGGAAATCGAGCAAGCTATAACTCTCCTGAGTGCGTACAGGATGAAAGAGGCGGTTCCCACTCTTGTTCAGATGCTCAGGAAAAAGGGAATGAACAAAACCGATTTATCACAGAAGATTGCAATCATCCAAGCCCTCGGAAATATAGGGGACTTGCGTTCTCTGGATGCTTTCAGAGAGATAAGCTTTAGGAAAACCTTCTTCTTTTTTAAAGGCGAAATCAGAAGACCTTAAAGTAGAGATATACAAAACACTGAAAAATTTTCCTTATAAAGATATTGAAGATATTATACAGAAGGGCCTGAAATCCAGGAATGAATATATAAAGAATGAATCATTACGGTTAACTAAAATGAGGAAACAATAAATGGTTATGGTAAAAAACTTTATCTCTGCACTCATGGCTGCTATTTCGAATTGTTCACTGTATGCAAAAGATCATGCTTCTGTGGATGAATTTACCCGAAAGTCCCTCAAAATATTGGAGAAGCTACTAAAGGAATCGGACAAGTTTGAGATAATGCTTATTGAGGATGATCTTATTATCAACAAGACATCGTTCAAAGAAATTGGACTTCAGGTTGATAACCTAAAAAAACGCATGAAGAGAAAAGGCCTCTCAAAAATTGAGTTTTTGCCAAAAGTGACTTTTGAAGAAATGAGGCAATTTATTTCAGAAATATTGGAAACAGACAAAAAAATGCCTGTGTTTCCCTCATATCAAAACAGGTGTTCTTGATATTCAACTTGAAGAAGCAAAGATGGAAGATAATTTCGATAGTGATGATATCTCAAGTTTCCTCTCCCAACAGACAGAGATTGTAAAAGAAATATATAAAGACATTGCATCTACTCAACAAACCAACGTGCCAAGACTGAATCAGGTTATGGGGAATTTTTTGTCTGCCTTCAGAAAAAAGGCGAATGTGCTCAAACTATTGAGCCATGCCAAATCCAGGGAAGAATATTCCTATATTCATGCAACTAACGTATCGGTATTATCAATATTCCAGATGAAAACGTTAGGGGTAAAAGAAAGCCTATTTTTGCGCGATATCGGCATTGCAGGACTTCTCCATGATATAGGGAAGTTATTTATTTCAGGAGAAACACTCGGGAAAAGGGGTGTTCTTGAAGAAAAAGAGTGGGCAGTGATTAAACTCCATCCATTACATGGAGCACGATTTCTCTCTTCAATAAGAGGACTCGCGCCTCTCGTTACCATAGTAGCATTTGAACATCATTTGAAATACGATGGGCAAGGATATCCACAGCTTAATGTGTTTAAAAACCAACATATTTGTAGCCAAGTTGTATCAATATCGGACTGTTTTGATGCTTTAAGGAGCACAAGACCATATAGAAAAGGTTTAGAGATTAAGGAAATACTTGGCATTATGCAGAAAGATACATCACGGGCCTTCAACCCTTTTCTTCTTGAAAACTTCATACGTAGGATTGATAAGGCGCTTAACTTTAAATCATAATAGGATTAGAATTTGAGGCAACTTAGAAAGTCATGATTGCAGTAAAAAAAGAGAAAAAACTCGAAAACAAAAGAAAGCTGAAAAGATTTAGTCACCGTTGCAAAATAGCCTTTACCGCTGACGGAGTGACCTACAGGGGATTGTCGAGCAATTTCTCTTTAAATGGTCTCTTTATAAGAACGAATCACTCATTTCCACCAGAAACGTTACTCGACATAGTAATTTATTTGCCGAATGATTTAACCGCACAGCTAAAAGGAAAAGTTGTCAGAGCTTCAAAAGATCCTCTTCTGGGAACGATTGGAATGGCAGGAGGCTATAGGGAAAAGGGTATGGGAGTGACAATAATAGAAAAGGAACCTCTCTATCTGCACTTCATCAGGGCATTTCTCTCACGTGAGGGGGAATTCCTTTTTGACAAATTGCTATTCTCTGAACAAGAATCAAAATATCGAAAAGTAAGAACTGAATTGCAGAGTACCACTCAGCTCTTTGACGTTGTTGCTCTATTGATTGGGAAGCAGTCAAAACAATCCGGATTTCTTGGCAAAGTATGGTTTGAGGCCAAAGTGAAAAACAATACCGATTATACTTTTAAGGGTCCTATAGTACTATTTATGACAACGAAAAATAATGAATACGCTGAAATGCAAAAGAGTAACCGCTTACCTGAGATCGGTACAGTGCTGATGAGTGCTTCAGATAAGATTTTTTACTGGAAGCCAGGTGAAACGATAACCCTTGGAGGGTGAAATAGACTTAGTGTCGGGAGACGCACTGCATTATGAGCATAAATTTATTGATTATTTGACTACGACTTGCCATCTTGCGCTGGATGAACCGATGAATATAGATGCCTATATTACAACCCTTTGGGTCGGTTTACCTTATATTGTCCCAGATTCTCCTATGGTAAAACCCTCAGTGCATTCAAAGATTTTCGTTTATTATTTGGCTTCGCTCCTGAGCATCTCACCCCTCGATCGAGAAAGTAAGGCAAGATAAGCCTTGTATTTGAAATTTGTCAGAAAGCTGCTGAAAACTATTATTTTCTAAAAAACCTTTAAACGAGGTTGAATTGTGATGAACTAATGAATAATTATTTCCAGAAAAAATATAGGCAATTATCAGGTTAAGTACAAATATTTCCTTCTTTGAGAAAGGTTAAAAACTCTTAACCTCCTGTAAACATTTAGTCGTGGCTGTACCCCGCGTTTATCAAGTACTCCCGAAGGTGTTTGTATCAGGAAGGATGTTTGCCTCTCAGGAATCTCAGGAAAGCTGTGTTTTTTCGCCCTGTACGACGTATACATTTTTTCTCGGAGACAGTAGAGTAGAGAACTGGCGTAGTAACCAGAAGGCCCTATCTCCAGTTCCCCCTCGTCAATTCCGTGCATGCGGTTTTCCCGCACACGGCTTACCGATTATCTTCTTCCAGTTGCTTTCGCAGCTTGAGTCCATGGAGCAGTTCTTGGGACCTTGTATAAACCTAAGGTCTGGTAATAGTAATCATCGGGGAATGCCTTATACCCATACCCGTTAAAATGGTGTTTCCGGCGCAGGTATATCCGTATCCGCCATACCAGATATTTCCTCAAGTCCGACAAAGCATTTGCGCAGTTGCCATAATGAAAATAGCCCACCCATCCTCTGACGACTTCATTAACTCTCTGGATTACCACCTCAGTCGGTGTCGCACTGTACCGCTCAGTGGTTAATTGTTTAATCTCTGATCGGATATGTTTCATCGCCTTCTTTGACGGCGTGGTGAGGGGAAATTATCGTCCGCTTCTCTGTCCCTTTCTCATTGCAATGGTAAACCCCAAGAAGCTAAAGCTATCCTGCCGTGCATCCACAACAGTCGTCTTCTCTTCATTGAGGGTCAACCCGAGGTTGTTGAGAATGGCCTTCACTCCCTTCAATATCCGTTCGGTCTCGCCCTTGCATAACACCACACAATCATCTGCGTAGCGGACAAGGCGTGCACCAAAACGCTCCTGCACTTTCTCGATCTTCCAAAGCGTATCAAGCACGTTTAAATAGATGTTGGCAAGAAGCGGTGAGATTACGCCGCCCTGTGGTGTCCCCTTATCATTCCCTTTGTACTCTTTCTTACCATCTTCACGCTCTTCCACAATCGGTGCTCTAAGCCACATCTTGATTAGCTTCAGTATGTTCTTATCCACGATGCGTTTTGCCACCTGCTGCATCAGTTTGTCATGAGGTATGGTATCGAAGTACTTGGAGATGTCGGCATCAATGACATCCGTTTTGCCTTGAAGAAGATGCTTTTTAACGTCGTCCACCGCCTGATGGGCGCTTCGCTTCGGTCTGAATCCATATGAGTTGTCCTGAAAATCGGCTTCGAATATGGGCTCGATCACTATCTTTCACTGCCATCTGTACTACCCTGTCTTTGATCACCGGTATCCCAAGCGGTCTTTTACCTCCATCTGACTTCGGTATATAGACCCTCCGCACAGGTTTCGGCCTGTACTCCTTCCGCTTCAGTTCTCCGGCAATCTCTTCAAGATATCCCTTTACTCCTCTTTCCCTTTCTTCTATGCTCTCAAAGGTCTCACCGTCTACTCCCGGTGCTCCTTTGTTTGCTCTGACAAGAGCAGTAGGCATGGTTCAGGATATCCTGCCTATACACCTTGTCATAGAGAAGATAGAATCGGTACTCCTTTTCCTGCTTGGCTTTCTGGTATAGTTTTCTCTGAAGTTCCCGGATCTTTTCTGGAGTTTTCAGCATTACGCAATCTCCTTTCCTTTCCTTCTTCGAAAACATGATAAAAGTATTGCTCCTTCCCTCTCCCAAAGTTATGTTGTCTTTGAGATACGAACGGTACTATGAGCAAATCCGACTCCCTTACCGACCTCGTGGAACTTCGTTTCCTTATATCCACCAGTTGCCGCCCTGAACAGCATCGGCAAGGGTCTCCTGTGTTCATTGTCGTATGGCTTCCTCTGCGTGTCACCCCTGTTACCCCGGGAGTCCATCTGTCGGTTACGGTAGTTATGGTTAGGATAGATGCGGCGGTCTTCCCCAATGTAGGAGAGGGTCGACAACTCCATTGCGCATTTCGAGGCTACGTCTGGGTTCGCATTAGCTGCGACCCGCAGATTTACTCAGCTCCCTTTCGAAGCCTTTGTCAGGAAACTTGATGCTTTAGGTTACCCTTTGCACCTCCCTCAAGCTATGTGGGTGAGCTACCGAATTCCCACAGTCGGACTTTAACCGACAAGTCATACGTTTTACACAGCATACCCTACAACTATTGCGTCTAAGGGCGAAATACCCATAAGCTACGGCACTTTGCCTGATTTGATGTGCTCACTTATTTCTTAAAAACCATTAAATTCAATGGCTTACCTTATGGTATCTATATTGCATTAAGATTAATCTGAAAGGAGGTGTCTAAGATGGCAAAGGTACTAAGTTGAAGTAACACTATATATGTTAGACTTAACATTTTTTTAAATAAGAATACAAAGTTGAAAGAGGAGATAGAAAATGAAAAGATTTATATCAAAGCGTTTTTTCCCATATGCTTCGTTGGTTTTGTCGATTGCTCTGGTTTTCATTTTTTTTGAACTGGCGGGGGCCCAGACTTTGGCCTTCCGAAACTTCCAGGGGGGCTCAATATCCCTGGTGTACCAGGCGCGAAAGCAGGGTTTGCCGGATTGGACGCACTGAACACAGCGAAGGAATTATATGGGCAGAAGGACAAGGCAAGCTACCCGACTCCAAACATTGCGGTGAGTGGTAACAATATAGTCATTGCTTGGCCTAACGGAGTGGTAACTATAGAGACTATTGCCGATGACGGGACTCTTAAACGCACTGTTTTAGGCCCTCCGTCTGAAAACAATATTCCTCCCGTCAAAAAATAGCGGATACTCTCTGTAATCGCCCTCCTTGAAAATATGTAATAGGGCGATTCAATTGGCGTTCTCGAAGGCGAAGATAGTTTAATGAAAGCAAATTCTTAGAAAGCTTGAAAGAGTTATAGGGGTTTATTGTTATATCTGTAGTTGATGGAGGCAATGCAGAGAAGGAAAAATCTAATTTAATAACCCAAAGTTCTTTGGTGCACATGACAAGAATAAAATACACCTGGTTATTGAAGTATTTTTAATAAAGGGGGAGAAATTGACTTGCTCTCCCTTCCTTTCTAATTTTTGAAAATAGTAGACGGAGGATTACAATGTTCAAGGAATTTAAAGAATTTGCAATGAAAGGAAATATGGTAGACATGGCTGTCGGGATCATTATCGGTGCAGCTTTTGGGACTATTATAACTTCACTTGTGTCAGATGTTATCATGCCGCCCGTCGGGCTTCTCTTAGGAAATGTCGATTTTGCTAACCTTTTTGTTCTTCTAAAGGAAGGCAAAGTCCCCGGTCCGTATGAGTCGCTGGCTTTTGCTAAGGCTGCGGGTGCGATAACCCTCAACTATGGTGTTTTTATCAACACAATCGTCAGTTTCCTTATTATCGTTTTTTCAGTTTTTTTGATTATTCTCAATATCAATAAGCTGAGGAGGCAAGAGGAGGCTAAGCCGACCGTTCCCACAACGAAAGACTGCCCTTATTGCCTGTCAGTCATTCCGATCAAAGCCACTCGGTGCGCTTACTGCACTGTGGAGTTGAAAGCACCATAGAAGTGAGACAAAATAAGCTTGTAGATAATCATTAACTGCCAGTTGAACTCAGCACAATTATATCCGGTTTTGAAGGTGTCTGTTACAGGAAGGAGGGTTGCCTCTCAGGTCTATCTGGAATGCTGTGTGACATTCGCCCCGAAGGCAACATGCCCTTTTTCTCTCTGCCACCTACAATTGTTGCTTTTTGAGTGGACAAATCGCCCGCTCAGCTTCTCCCTAAAGTCAACTCCAGTTGAATTGTTATTCCAGGCTAACCTTTCACATAGAAGTTAACGCATCAAAAAAAGCATTACGCTATTGATTGCGAAAATAACTCGCAAGACATCGCTGACACCATAATTGAGATGTTCACTTAGATATCTCCGGGATATTTGAATATACGATAAGCTTTTATGGAGTTCCCATAGTTTATTTTCATTCAACCATAGCATTACAATATAAACTATAGCTGGAAATGATTTTCTAATAAATTTGCTCATTATAGGATCCTTCAGGAAAGATTAAAATTGTGCGAATCTTAGTTGTTGAAGATGACAAGAAAATAGCTTCCTTTATTACAAGAGGGCTAAAACAGGCAGGCTTTGCAGTAGATTATGCGGGCAATGGCGAAGACGGTCTTCATCTTGCCCTGACCGAACAATTTGACGCTGCAATTATAGATATAATGTTGCCCAAACTTGATGGTCTGAGTCTTATAGAAAAGATTCGGCGAGAAAGAGTAAGTGTCCCTGTGATTATCCTCAGCGCCAAGCGTTCGGTAGATGAACGGGTCAGGGGTCTTCAAACTGGGGGCGATGACTACCTGACCAAGCCGTTTGCTTTTTCTGAACTTCTCGCGCGGGTGCAGGCGCTTATCCGCAGAGGGAGCAATGTTTTGGAACCAACAACCATAACCGTTGGCGATATCTCCATAGACCTACTGAAGAGACAGGTTATTCGGTCCGGGGAAAAATTGAATTACAGTCCCGTGAGTTTGCTCTCCTTGAATATTTGATGCGCAATGCCGGCAGGATAATATCCAAGACCATGATCATGGATCATGTATGGGGGTATAACTTTGAACCTCAAACGAATGTCGTAGATGTATTGGTTTGCAGGTTGAGAAACAAAGTCGATAGAGATTTTGAGAAAACGATGATTCATACAATCAGAGGGGCCGGGTATGTCCTTAAATCTTGATCGCATACGCAAAAGTCTCGGATTGAAATTTGCCCTATGGTATTCTGCTATATTCATCCTGAGTTCTTTGGCTCTGTTTGTCCTTTTATATGTTTTCTTCTCTCTATCCCTTCACAACAAGGAGAAAGAATTAATTCAGCTTGAGCTCAAAGAGTGCGTTACCCAATATGAAAGGGGAGGACTTGATGCTTTAATAAAAGAAGTAGAACTTGAAAAGCATGCCAGCGGTGAAAACCTTTTTTTTGTCTATTTTGAAGGGCCACAACATAATACTCTTTTTGTTAATCTCCCGGATCAATGGGCACATTTCGACTTAAACCAACTCAAAAAAAAAGCCGCTGCAAAAAAAGAGCAATGGGAACAACTGACCACTCAAGGTCATGATGACATATTAGAGGTTGTATCACATTCTTTCGCCGATGGTTCTCTCCTGCAGGTTGGCAAGAGTTTATCAGGCGCAAATGAATCGCTTAAACATTTTCGTGTAATCTTTGCAAGCATTCTGGTACCAACGATCATTATCGGATTTATTGGAGGCATGTTTCTTGCCGTTCATACGCTGCGACCGATTCGCCATTTGATTGATACAACCCGCTCGATAATAGAAACAAACAAGATGGATGTTCGCATACCCGCTACCCGAAAAAGAGATGAACTTGAAGAGCTGGGGATATTATTTAACACAATGTTGGGAAAAATCGAAACTTTGATAAACGGGATGAAAATGGCATTGGATAATGTTGCCCACGACTTGCGTACCCCGATGACGAGATTACGTGGCACTGCTGAAATGGCATTACATGGAGAACAGAATGTTGATGTTCTCAGAGAAACATTACTTGACTGTTTAGAAGAATCAGAACGAGTGCTTGTAATGCTAAATACTATTATGGATCAGAAGCGTCCGACTGTTAAGTGAATAAATTCAACTGGGTTTGGGAATCTGAGATTTCCTCTACCAGGGTTGTTTCCGCAAGTAACTGTAATAGCGGTATTCTTTCGAAAACCGTAACGCTCAATATTTGTAGAATTGTGTAGAGAGTTGCCGGGATATTGAGCCGTTTCTTGAGTATGGCAACCAAGACGTATACTGAGATAGCGATCCAGATTTGAGTTTTGACAGCGTTCTCTGAAGTGCCGTAGAAAGTCTTGATGCGCAGGTTTTGCTTGATCCACTTGAAGAAAAGTTCGACCTGCCATCGGCATCGGTAAAGCTGTGCGATAGTGAGTGCCGGAAGAGCGAAATTGTTGGTCAGAAAAGTCAGAGTTTTGTCGGTGTCGGCATCGTGATACTTTATACGTCTCAGTTTGTTTGGATAATCCTTGAGCGAATAGAATCCCGTCAGCATGATTGTCTGATCGTACCGGAGACCTGTTGTACGATCGATCTGATGAGAATAGATTCTTCGACATCTGAGATTGGATTTTGAGCGAGTCACAAAGAAACCGGATGCCAGAGATATGGCGTTGAGTCTGGCGTAATCCAGATAACCGCGATCCATTACATAGAAGGCGCCTGGTTCTATTGGTAGAACATCGAGGATATTTACATCGTGCAGGGTGCCATCTGAGATGTAAATAAACGTTGGAATGTTGCCTCGTAAGTCCAGAAGCGTATGCAGTTTGATAGCTGCTTTGGTCTGACGAAACGTAGCCCATGGAAACATCGAGAGGCACAGATCGATAGTCGTAGCATCCAGTGCATATACAGTTTGCTCCAGATCGATGCCAAATGGCTCGTTGCTGTAAAGTGTTCTGGCTGTAATGATTAATGAATGGGCAAGGTCTGCATATATATGCCAAGAGCGCTGTTCGTTGGCATCGGCGAGATTTGACTTTGCTATGGTGCCGCGAATTCCCATGTGATACAACTTCTGCTGTTGCGCACGGAGACAGGCTTCGATATCGCGGAGGCTCTCTCGGTATGTCAGTTGAGCAAAGGCCATACAGAGATATTGATCCAGACATGTAAAGCTTCGGACATTGCGGTCTCCGTGATAGCGAGCAACGCAACGGCGGAACATGTGCATTGGCATGAAGTCCAGAACTTGCGAAAATATCAGCTTTCCAGTATACATGTGTCATCTCCTTCCGGGTGTGCCCGGAACGATGACAAACTGGCTTAAAATATTTCAAGTCGATAACAGGTGCTGTTGTCATTTTTATGTTATGCTTTCAATACGTTATATGCTTCTAGGCAAAAAAGTGTCGGACATTTCTGATATAA
>CAVRAA010000007.1:0-149371 GCA_963718855.1 uncultured Nitrospiraceae bacterium
GATGCACTGATGGTGTGGTTTGCTGTTAGATTGTTGATGGTATATTGATTATTCGCAACGAAACCGAAGACATTGGCGCTATTATCAGTAAGTGCCGAGAGGTGGTAATTGGCATCAGGAGTCATGGTACAGGTCGAGCTAGCATTATAGTTAACTGGCGAGGTGCAGGAAATGGTTCCGTGCCCGCCCGGTGCAGAGGCAGTTATGGTGAAGGTGTCAATTGAGAAAGTGGCAACCACGGTGTGGTTGGCCGTTACATTGTTGATTGTATAGATATTGTTGACGACCGATCCAAAGACATTAGCACTGTTATCGGTGAGCGCTGAAAGATGGTAATGCGCATCAGGGGTAATAGTACAGGTAGAAGAACCACCGGAATTAACCGTTGAAGGGACACATGATATGGTGCCATGACCACCGGGTACGGAACCGGTAATGGTATGGGTATTGATAGCAAAGGATGCACTGATGGTGTGGTTGGCTGTTACATTGGTAAACGTGTAACTGGTGACTGCACCTACTGAAACACTATCCACCAGCACGTCTGCCACATGGTAGTTTGCATTCGGGGTGATCGTGAAGGACCGGTTTGCTCCATGATTGACGATAACAGCACCCGAAGGGGAGATGCCTCCATTGGCTCCTGCCGATGCGGTAATGGTATGGGTATTGATAGCAAAGGATGCACTGATGGTGTGGTTGGCTGTTAGATTGGTAAACGTGTAACTGGTGACTGCACCTACTGAAACACTATCCACCAGCACGTCTGCCACATGGTAGTTTGCATTCGGGGTGATCGTGAAGGACTGGTTTGCTCCATGATTGACGATAACAGCACCCGAAGGGGAGATGCCTCCATTGGCTCCTGCCGATGCGGTAATGGTATGGGTATTGATAGCAAAGGATGCACTGATGGTGTGGTTGGCTGTTACATTGGTAAACGTGTAACTGGTGACTGCACCTACTGAAACACTATCCACCAGCACGTCTGCCACATGGTAGTTTGCATTCGGGGTGATCGTGAAGGACTGGTTTGCTCCATGATTGACGATAACAGCACCCGAAGGGGAGATGCCTCCATTGGCTCCTGCCGATGCGGTAATGGTATGGGTATTGATAGCAAAGGATGCACTGATGGTGTGGTTGGCTGTTACATTGGTAAACGTGTAACTGGTGACTGCACCTACTGAAACGCTATCCACCAGCACGTCTGCCACATGGTAGTTTGCATTCGGGGTGATCGTGAAGGACTGGTTTGCTCCATGATTGACGATAACAGCACCCGAAGGGGAGATGCCTCCATTGGCTCCTGCCGATGCGGTAATGGTATGGGTATTGATAGCAAAGGATGCACTGATGGTGTGGTTGGCTGTTACATTGGTAAACGTGTAACTGGTGACTGCACCTACTGAAACACTATCCACCAGCACGTCTGCCACATGGTAGTTTGCATTCGGGGTGATCGTGAAGGACTGGTTTGCTCCATGATTGACGATAACAGCACCCGAAGGGGAGATGCCTCCATTGGCTCCTGCCGATGCGGTAATGGTATGGGTATTGATAGCAAAGGATGCACTGATGGTGTGGTTGGCTGTTACATTGGTAAACGTGTAACTGGTGACTGCACCTACTGAAACACTATCCACCAGCACGTCTGCCACATGGTAGTTTGCATTCGGGGTGATCGTGAAGGACTGGTTTGCTCCATGATTGACGATAACAGCACCCGAAGGGGAGATGCCTCCATTGGCTCCTGCCGATGCGGTAATGGTATGGGTATTGATAGCAAAGGATGCACTGATGGTGTGGTTGGCTGTTACATTGGTAAACGTGTAACTGGTGACTGCACCTACTGAAACACTATCCACCAGCACGTCTGCCACATGGTAGTTTGCATTCGGGGTGATCGTGAAGGACTGGTTTGCTCCATGATTGACGATAACAGCACCCGAAGGGGAGATGCCTCCATTGGCTCCTGCCGATGCGGTAATGGTATGGGTATTGATAGCAAAGGATGCACTGATGGTGTGGTTGGCTGTTACATTGGTAAACGTGTAACTGGTGACTGCACCTACTGAAACACTATCCACCAGCACGTCTGCCACATGGTAGTTTGCATTCGGGGTGATCGTGAAGGACTGGTTTGCTCCATGATTGACGATAACAGCACCCGAAGGGGAGATGCCTCCATTGGCTCCTGCCGATGCGGTAATGGTATGGGTATTGATAGCAAAGGATGCACTGATGGTGTGGTTGGCTGTTACATTGGTAAACGTGTAACTGGTGACTGCACCTACTGAAACACTATCCACCAGCACGTCTGCCACATGGTAGTTTGCATTCGGGGTGATCGTGAAGGACTGGTTTGCTCCATGATTGACGATAACAGCACCCGAAGGGGAGATGCCTCCATTGGCTCCTGCCGATGCGGTAATGGTATGGGTATTGATAGCAAAGGATGCACTGATGGTGTGGTTGGCTGTTACATTGGTAAACGTGTAACTGGTGACTGCACCTACTGAAACACTATCCACCAGCACGTCTGCCACATGGTAGTTTGCATTCGGGGTGATCGTGAAGGACTGGTTTGCTCCATGATTGACGATAACAGCACCCGAAGGGGAGATGCCTCCATTGGCTCCTGCCGATGCGGTAATGGTATGGGTATTGATAGCAAAGGATGCACTGATGGTGTGGTTGGCTGTTACATTGGTAAACGTGTAACTGGTGACTGCACCTACTGAAACACTATCCACCAGCACGTCTGCCACATGGTAGTTTGCATTCGGGGTGATCGTGAAGGACTGGTTTGCTCCATGATTGACGATAACAGCACCCGAAGGGGAGATGCCTCCATTGGCTCCTGCCGATGCGGTAATGGTATGGGTATTGATAGCAAAGGATGCACTGATGGTGTGGTTGGCTGTTACATTGGTAAACGTGTAACTGGTGACTGCACCTACTGAAACACTATCCACCAGCACGTCTGCCACATGGTAGTTTGCATTCGGGGTGATCGTGAAGGACTGGTTTGCTCCATGATTGACGATAACAGCACCCGAAGGGGAGATGCCTCCATTGGCTCCTGCCGATGCGGTAATGGTATGGGTATTGATAGCAAAGGATGCACTGATGGTGTGGTTGGCTGTTACATTGGTAAACGTGTAACTGGTGACTGCACCTACTGAAACACTATCCACCAGCACGTCTGCCACATGGTAGTTTGCATTCGGGGTGATCGTGAAGGACTGGTTTGCTCCATGATTGACGATAACAGCACCCGAAGGGGAGATGCCTCCATTGGCTCCTGCCGATGCGGTAATGGTATGGGTATTGATAGCAAAGGATGCACTGATGGTGTGGTTGGCTGTTACATTGGTAAACGTGTAACTGGTGACTGCACCTACTGAAACACTATCCACCAGCACGTCTGCCACATGGTAGTTTGCATTCGGGGTGATCGTGAAGGACTGGTTTGCTCCATGATTGACGATAACAGCACCCGAAGGGGAGATGCCTCCATTGGCTCCTGCCGATGCGGTAATGGTATGGGTATTGATAGCAAAGGATGCACTGATGGTGTGGTTGGCTGTTACATTGGTAAACGTGTAACTGGTGACTGCACCTACTGAAACACTATCCACCAGCACGTCTGCCACATGGTAGTTTGCATTCGGGGTGATCGTGAAGGACTGGTTTGCTCCATGATTGACGATAACAGCACCCGAAGGGGAGATGCCTCCATTGGCTCCTGCCGATGCGGTAATGGTATGGGTATTGATAGCAAAGGATGCACTGATGGTGTGGTTGGCTGTTACATTGGTAAACGTGTAACTGGTGACTGCACCTACTGAAACACTATCCACCAGCACGTCTGCCACATGGTAGTTTGCATTCGGGGTGATCGTGAAGGACTGGTTTGCTCCATGATTGACGATAACAGCACCCGAAGGGGAGATGCCTCCATTGGCTCCTGCCGATGCGGTAATGGTATGGGTATTGATAGCAAAGGATGCACTGATGGTGTGGTTGGCTGTGATATTGGAGATGGTGTACTGGTTATTGACAATAGACCCAAGGACATCAGCCCCGTTGTCAGTCAATGAGGATAGGTGGTAAGTCGCATCAGGAGTCATGGTACAGGTAGAGGAACCTCCTGAATCAACGGTTGAAGGGACACAGGAGATCGTGCCGTTTCCACCCGGAGCAGAGCCGGTGACAGTGAAAGAGGTTGTACAGAATCCATCGCCGCTTATTCCGTTTGTGTAATGTTGTTGAATCTCGGTTAAAGACAGCGCCTTTTTATACAGAGCTGCCTCATCGAGTGATCCGATAAAATGAAACCCTGCGCCCTGGTTCATCCACCCTATATTCAGATCAACTTTGAGCTTAATATCTTGTGAGAAGCTCACATTGGTTGCTACACCGTCTAATTGACCGTCTACATAGATGCGCATCTCGTTTACGGCAGCATCTCTGACTGCTACAACATGATGCCACTGAAGGTCGGCGAGGTTTTTGCTTCCCAGTATCCAGCCGTCATTTCCGTCCTGATCCCGTATATAGAATCCGGTTGTGCCGCCGGTATAACGGCTTACCCACCATTGCACCTGGGTGGAAGCATCATGTCTGCCGATAAGGACCTGTGTTCCAGAAGTGCTTGTGCTGTCCGTCTTCATCCATAACTCTATGGAAAAACTGTCGGTAGTCGCCCAGTCCAAAGAGTCGGCATCCCATACATTCAACCGGTCGTCTCCCGTAAACTGCTGGGCTCCGTTGACGATGCCTGTCGCAGCAACGGGACAATTCGGCGGCGTGCACATAGCATGATTAATACCATAGAAATCAAGGTACTGCGGTCCTCCCGCTTCATCCAGCTTCCAGTAGTGAAGCATGTCTCCGGGGCAGGTAATAACGTTGATAGTATATGCTTGCGTATCAGTTCCTAAAGAATTCGTTGCCTGCACAATAACGTTGAATAGACCCGGCGCATCCGGTATGCCTGAAATAAGCCCGGTTGCCGGATGAACATTCAACCATGAGGGCGCCGTGAGTAAACTATACGCGGGTTTGGGGTTACCGATTTCACTGACGTCATACGTATAAGTCTCGCCTACGACTGCCGAGGTTACAGGGACAGACATGATTGAAGGAGCTGTTTGTTCACATATCGGCAGGAATTGGCTCAGGGCATTAAACCAGACATCCGCCATTTTATCATACCCTGTTGCATTAGGATGAACGATACTTGACATATCATCGGGGTAAATTAAAGCATTTTCGTGGTCGACAATAATCATCTTATCGTTGGTGCGCTGTTGTGCCATAGCAACAACAGCATCATTAAACTGGGTTGTCCGAAGGGCTTTTGCATCAGTCCTGCTGATGATCCTGGAGAGAACAACCGGAATATCTTCACTGAACATGTCGATTTGATCCAGGATGTCAGCTACTTCCTGCGCATTTTCATCATCGCCGGAAATATCATTTGTTCCAATATGCAGCAATAGTACATCCGCAGGATTTGACAAAAGCCAGTTATATACATTAGCCGCCACCTGATCTGCATGATATCCGCCATGGCCTTGATGGTCGATATCAAAGTCCGGATTACTTAAAGGATCAGGATCTTGCAAAGATCCGACAAAATCAATGTTGTACCCTAAATCTAAATTTAATTTTTTCCGAAATCCTATCTGTGTTTGGGTAATTACATCCCACCCCGCTGTAATTGAATCGCCAAGCGGCATGATCCTGACAGGGGTAGCGCACATATCACAATAGCTGCGAACAAGATAGTAATGTGAGAGAATCTCCCTTTCAGACAGAGCCTTTTTATACAGAGCCACCTCATCGAGTGATCCGCTAAAATGAAACCCTGTGGCCTGGTTCATCCATCCTATATTCAGATCAACGGCGAGATTAAGATCTTGTGAGAAGCTCACATTGGTTGCTACACCGTCTAATTGACCATCTACATAGATGCGCATCTCGTTCACGGCAGCATCTCTGACTGCTACAACATGATGCCACTGAAGGTCGGCAAGATTTTTGCTTCCCAGTATCCAGCCGTCATTTCCGTTCGAATCCCGTATATAAAATCCGGTTGTGCCGCCGGCATAACGGCTTACCCACCATTGCGCCTGGGTGGAAGCATCATATCTGCCGATAAGGATCTGTGTTCCGGAAGTGCTTGTGCTGTCCGTCTTCATCCATAACTCTATGGAAAAACTGTCGGTAGTTGTCCAGTCTAAAGAGTCGGCATCCCCTACATTCAACCGGTCGTCTCCCGTAAACTGCTGGGCTCCGTTGACGATGCCTGTCGCAGCAACGGGACAATTCGGCGGAGTGCACATAGCATGATTAACGCCATAGAAATCAAGATATTGCGGGCCTACCGCTTCATCCAGCTTCCAGTAGTGCGCCATGTCCGTGGGACATCCTGCCGGCTGTGCATATGCTGATGATAGAGGAATCATCAGGCTTACCATAAAACAGCACAACAAGATTATTTTTGAAGCGACCTTTCTCATGTTAATGTTCTCCTTTTTGAATTTTTGTATCATTAAAATCCCGTACCAACGGTTTTATTCTGATAAGATAGCAATTCTGAGATACTGACAAATTTATACCCTTTTGATTGATACTTTTTTAAAATTAACTCAACCAATTCAACTGTATTTGTTCGATCTATGCCGTTGCCATCATGAAGAAGCACGATTGAACCGCTTGGAATTTCAAATATCTTGGATATTTCCATGAGGTGGGGAGTATCCCAATAGGGATTGTCCCAATCGGTAAATGATATATTCCAAAGTATATATTTTTTATCCATTTTATTTAAAACATACTGCATTCCATATGATTGGCAACCGAATGGAGCTCGAAAATAGATATTACCTTGATATCCCATATCACGAATTATTTTGTCAGTTAATGCTATTTGCTCCTCTATATAACCTCGGCTTTTATTATCTAATCTCTGATGATCCCACGTATGATTACCTACTTCATTCCCATATTGAAATATTTTCTTGAAAACACCCGGGTTTTCTTTTACCTTTCGTCCTGTAACAAAAAAAGTTGCGTGAGCGTTATTCCGATAAAGTAACTCTAATATCTGTTCAGTGTATGGCGGCTTCGGTCCATCGTCAAATGTCAGGGCTATAACTTTTTCATTTGTATTAACTTGTTTAATTGGTTCTCCAAGAATTCGAGTTAAAATGCTATGTTCATAGTGTCTTATAAGAAAGTATAAATTAGCTATAATGCTTAGTGCTAAAAGTAATATAAAAGGGTTACGGTATCTATTCCACATTATAAATAATAAAATATTATTACTGTCCGGTTAAAATAGAGCACCCTGAAAGGGCTCCTCTCAATTTGAGTCTATCGGGCTTCAGGGTCAAGATATTAATGAGGGATTTGCTCTCGAAAAGCATTTCTCGAATAACACGACTGAGTTGTAACGACGAGAAGCTATATTTTATTTTAGTGCCTGATATAGGTCATTGTGTGTTATTCTCACACACAATACGAGCGGCTGCCCAATCGCCATGGTCAGAGTTTCTGCCATCACCTGCATCGGTCACAATCAACTGAAGGGTGTTTTTCCCGGTGATGTCGACATTCACCTGCTGGGTTGTGCTGTTAAATTTCATGATGCCGCTGTCATACAACAGGACACCATCGGCCCATACCTGAAATATTATCGATGCCTGTTGCAGTGCTATCTCATCGTCTATGCCCACATCAGCCATAAATCTCATGGACGACGTACACAGACTTCCCAGGTTATACCGGACATCCGAAGCCGCGTGCACCCCCAGTCCCTTGGCATATGTAACGCCGTTCAGCTTGATGGTTCTGCCATCGCCTGCGGCTTTTTCCCCATTGCTCATGTCCTTTTCTACCGGACCCCACCCATTGGTTGCCGATATCCAGTTCAGATTGCTCAGATATGTCGTTGTAGAAGGGGGTAAAATGATGAAAGTTGCCTCAATCGTATGGTTTGCCGTGATAACGGGTTAACTGTTCTTTTGATATCTCATGGTATAACTATGTTAAAGTTGTCACAGATATCATTATAAGAACCATTTGTTGTGCTCGTCACCCTTATCTGGTAGTCATTCCCGGAAGGAAGGGTTGAAGGTATCGACCAGTTATATGAACCATTACCTCCGCTTCCGACAGAGGCATAATAGGTAATGGTGCGATTGAGCACTCCGCCCTTTAACAGCTCTATCCTTACCGCAGAGCCTGGATTGCCGGTGTAACTCCACTGAATAGGCTGGCTGGTTCCTGTTGCCCAGATTGTTCCTGCTTGGGGGTTCTTGACGGATATGGTTGGAGCTGGAGGACCATTTACGGTAAAATTAGCACAGGTATCATTATAAGAACCATTTGTTTTGCTCGTCACCCTTATCCGGTAGTCATTCCCGGAAGGAAGGGTTGAAGGTATCGACCAGTTATATGAACCATTACCTCCGCTTCCGACAGAGGCATAATAGGCAATGGTGCGATTGAGCACTCCGCCCTTTAACAGCTCTATCTTTACCCCAGAGCCTGGATTGCCGGTGTAACTCCACTGAATAGGCTGGCTGGTTCCTGTTGCCCAGATTGTTCCTGCTTGGGGGTTCTTGACGGATATGGTTGGAGCTGGAGGACCATTTACGGTAAAATTAGCACAGGTATCATTATAAGAACCATTTGTTGTGCTCGTCACCCTTATCCGGTAGTCATTCCCGGAAGGAAGGGTTGAAGGTATCGACCAGTTATATGAACCATTACCTCCGCTTCCGACAGAGGCATAATAGGCAATGGTGCGATTGAGCACTCCGCCCTTTAACAGCTCTATCCTTACCGCAGAGCCTGGATTGCCGGTGTAACTCCACTGAATAGGCTGGCTGGTTCCTGTTGCCCAGATTGTTCCTGCTTGGGGGTTCTTGACGGATATGGTTGGAGCTGGAGGACCATTTACGGTAAAATTAGCACAGGTATCATTATAAGAACCATTTGTTATGCTCGTCACCCTTATCCGGTAGTCATTCCCGGAAGGAAGGGTTGAAGGTATCGACCAGTTATATGAACCATTACCTCCGCTTCCGACAGAGGAATAATAGGTAATGGTGCGATTGAGCACTCCGCCCTTTAACAGCTCTATCTTTACCCCAGAGCCTGGATTGCCGGTGTAACTCCACTGAATAGGCTGGCTGGTTCCTGTTGCCCAGATTGTTCCTGCTTGGGGGTTCTTGACGGCCAGGTATTGTTTGAATTCAGCAGTAACAGATACATTATTGGTTATCGTTACGACACAGATACTTCTGCCGGAACAGCCACCTCCATCCCATCCTACAAAGATTGAATCAGCAGAAGGAGAGGGTGTCAGAGTAACTGATGTATTGGAACTATATAATTCAGAGCAGTCAGCGCCACAAGCGATACCCACCGGTAAACTTGTTACTGTACCGTTTCCTGTTCCGGTTTTCTCGACGGCAAGGGTAAAGGTATTGATAGCAAAGGATGCACTGATGGTGTGGTTGGCTGTTAGATTGGTAAACGTGTAACTGGTGACTGCACCTACTGAAACACTATCCACCAGCACGTCTGCCACATGGTAGTTTGCATTCGGGGTGATCGTGAAGGACTGGTTTGCTCCATGATTGACGATAACAGCACCCGAAGGGGAGATGCCTCCATTGGCTCCTGCCGATGCGGTAATGGTATGGGTATTGATAGCAAAGGATGCACTGATGGTGTGGTTGGCTGTTAGATTGGTAAACGTGTAACTGGTGACTGCACCTACTGAAACGCTATCCACCAGCACGTCTGCCACATGGTAGTTTGCATTCGGGGTGATCGTGAAGGACTGGTTTGCTCCATGATTGACGATAACAGCACCCGAAGGGGAGATGCCTCCATTGGCTCCTGCCGATGCGGTAATGGTATGGGTATTGATAGCAAAGGATGCACTGATGGTGTGGTTGGCTGTTAGATTGGTAAACGTGTAACTGGTGACTGCACCTACTGAAACGCTATCCACCAGCACGTCTGCCACATGGTAGTTTGCATTCGGGGTGATCGTGAAGGACTGGTTTGCTCCATGATTGACGATAACAGCACCCGAAGGGGAGATGCCTCCATTGGCTCCTGCCGATGCGGTAATGGTATGGGTATTGATAGCAAAGGATGCACTGATGGTGTGGTTGGCTGTTACATTGGTAAACGTGTAACTGGTGACTGCACCTACTGAAACACTATCCACCAGCACGTCTGCCACATGGTAGTTTGCATTCGGGGTGATCGTGAAGGACTGGTTTGCTCCATGATTGACGATAACAGCACCCGAAGGGGAGATGCCTCCATTGGCTCCTGCCGATGCGGTAATGGTATGGGTATTGATAGCAAAGGATGCACTGATGGTGTGGTTGGCTGTGATATTGGAGATGGTGTACTGGTTATTGACAATAGACCCAAGGACATCAGCCCCGTTGTCAGTCAATGAGGATAGGTGGTAAGTCGCATCAGGAGTCATGGTACAGGTAGAGGAACCTCCTGAATCAACGGTTGAAGGGACACAGGAGATCGTGCCGTTTCCACCCGGAGCAGAGCCGGTGACAGTGAAAGAGGTTGTACAGAATCCATCGCCGCTTATTCCGTTTGTGTAATGTTGTTGAATCTCGGTTAAAGACAGCGCCTTTTTATACAGAGCTGCCTCATCGAGTGATCCGATAAAATGAAACCCTGCGCCCTGGTTCATCCACCCTATATTCAGATCAACTTTGAGCTTAATATCTTGTGAGAAGCTCACATTGGTTGCTACACCGTCTAATTGACCGTCTACATAGATGCGCATCTCGTTTACGGCAGCATCTCTGACTGCTACAACATGATGCCACTGAAGGTCGGCGAGGTTTTTGCTTCCCAGTATCCAGCCGTCATTTCCGTCCTGATCCCGTATATAGAATCCGGTTGTGCCGCCGGTATAACGGCTTACCCACCATTGCACCTGGGTGGAAGCATCATGTCTGCCGATAAGGACCTGTGTTCCAGAAGTGCTTGTGCTGTCCGTCTTCATCCATAACTCTATGGAAAAACTGTCGGTAGTCGCCCAGTCCAAAGAGTCGGCATCCCATACATTCAACCGGTCGTCTCCCGTAAACTGCTGGGCTCCGTTGACGATGCCTGTCGCAGCAACGGGACAATTCGGCGGCGTGCACATAGCATGATTAATACCATAGAAATCAAGGTACTGCGGTCCTCCCGCTTCATCCAGCTTCCAGTAGTGAAGCATGTCTCCGGGGCAGGTAATAACGTTGATAGTATATGCTTGCGTATCAGTTCCTAAAGAATTCGTTGCCTGCACAATAACGTTGAATAGACCCGGCGCATCCGGTATGCCTGAAATAAGCCCGGTTGCCGGATGAACATTCAACCATGAGGGCGCCGTGAGTAAACTATACGCGGGTTTGGGGTTACCGATTTCACTGACGTCATACGTATAAGTCTCGCCTACGACTGCCGAGGTTACAGGGACAGACATGATTGAAGGAGCTGTTTGTTCACATATCGGCAGGAATTGGCTCAGGGCATTAAACCAGACATCCGCCATTTTATCATACCCTGTTGCATTAGGATGAACGATACTTGACATATCATCGGGGTAAATTAAAGCATTTTCGTGGTCGACAATAATCATCTTATCGTTGGTGCGCTGTTGTGCCATAGCAACAACAGCATCATTAAACTGGGTTGTCCGAAGGGCTTTTGCATCAGTCCTGCTGATGATCCTGGAGAGAACAACCGGAATATCTTCACTGAACATGTCGATTTGATCCAGGATGTCAGCTACTTCCTGCGCATTTTCATCATCGCCGGAAATATCATTTGTTCCAATATGCAGCAATAGTACATCCGCAGGATTTGACAAAAGCCAGTTATATACATTAGCCGCCACCTGATCTGCATGATATCCGCCATGGCCTTGATGGTCGATATCAAAGTCCGGATTACTTAAAGGATCAGGATCTTGCAAAGATCCGACAAAATCAATGTTGTACCCTAAATCTAAATTTAATTTTTTCCGAAATCCTATCTGTGTTTGGGTAATTACATCCCACCCCGCTGTAATTGAATCGCCAAGCGGCATGATCCTGACAGGGGTAGCGCACATATCACAATAGCTGCGAACAAGATAGTAATGTGAGAGAATCTCCCTTTCAGACAGAGCCTTTTTATACAGAGCCACCTCATCGAGTGATCCGCTAAAATGAAACCCTGTGGCCTGGTTCATCCATCCTATATTCAGATCAACGGCGAGATTAAGATCTTGTGAGAAGCTCACATTGGTTGCTACACCGTCTAATTGACCATCTACATAGATGCGCATCTCGTTCACGGCAGCATCTCTGACTGCTACAACATGATGCCACTGAAGGTCGGCAAGATTTTTGCTTCCCAGTATCCAGCCGTCATTTCCGTTCGAATCCCGTATATAAAATCCGGTTGTGCCGCCGGCATAACGGCTTACCCACCATTGCGCCTGGGTGGAAGCATCATATCTGCCGATAAGGATCTGTGTTCCGGAAGTGCTTGTGCTGTCCGTCTTCATCCATAACTCTATGGAAAAACTGTCGGTAGTTGTCCAGTCTAAAGAGTCGGCATCCCCTACATTCAACCGGTCGTCTCCCGTAAACTGCTGGGCTCCGTTGACGATGCCTGTCGCAGCAACGGGACAATTCGGCGGAGTGCACATAGCATGATTAACGCCATAGAAATCAAGATATTGCGGGCCTACCGCTTCATCCAGCTTCCAGTAGTGCGCCATGTCCGTGGGACATCCTGCCGGCTGTGCATATGCTGATGATAGAGGAATCATCAGGCTTACCATAAAACAGCACAACAAGATTATTTTTGAAGCGACCTTTCTCATGTTAATGTTCTCCTTTTTGAATTTTTGTATCATTAAAATCCCGTACCAACGGTTTTATTCTGATAAGATAGCAATTCTGAGATACTGACAAATTTATACCCTTTTGATTGATACTTTTTTAAAATTAACTCAACCAATTCAACTGTATTTGTTCGATCTATGCCGTTGCCATCATGAAGAAGCACGATTGAACCGCTTGGAATTTCAAATATCTTGGATATTTCCATGAGGTGGGGAGTATCCCAATAGGGATTGTCCCAATCGGTAAATGATATATTCCAAAGTATATATTTTTTATCCATTTTATTTAAAACATACTGCATTCCATATGATTGGCAACCGAATGGAGCTCGAAAATAGATATTACCTTGATATCCCATATCACGAATTATTTTGTCAGTTAATGCTATTTGCTCCTCTATATAACCTCGGCTTTTATTATCTAATCTCTGATGATCCCACGTATGATTACCTACTTCATTCCCATATTGAAATATTTTCTTGAAAACACCCGGGTTTTCTTTTACCTTCGTCCTGTAACAAAAAAAGTTGCGTGAGCGTTATTCCGATAAAGTAACTCTAATATCTGTTCAGTGTATGGCGGCTTCGGTCCATCGTCAAATGTCAGGGCTATAACTTTTTCATTTGTATTAACTTGTTTAATTGGTTCTCCAAGAATTCGAGTTAAAATGCTATGTTCATAGTGTCTTATAAGAAAGTATAAATTAGCTATAATGCTTAGTGCTAAAAGTAATATAAAAGGGTTACGGTATCTATTCCACATTATAAATAATAAAATATTATTACTGTCCGGTTAAAATAGAGCACCCTGAAAGGGCTCCTCTCAATTTGAGTCTATCGGGCTTCAGGGTCAAGATATTAATGAGGGATTTGCTCTCGAAAAGCATTTCTCGAATAACACGACTGAGTTGTAACGACGAGAAGCTATATTTTATTTTAGTGCCTGATATAGGTCATTGTGTGTTATTCTCACACACAATACGAGCGGCTGCCCAATCGCCATGGTCAGAGTTTCTGCCATCACCTGCATCGGTCACAATCAACTGAAGGGTGTTTTTCCCGGTGATGTCGACATTCACCTGCTGGGTTGTGCTGTTATATTTCATGATGCCGCTGCTATACAACAGGACACCGTCGGCCCATACCTGAAATATTATCGATGCCTGTTGCAGTGCTATCTCATCGTCTATGCCCACATCAGCCATAAATCTCATGGACGACGTACACAGACTTCCCAGGTTATACCGGACATCCGAAGCCGCGTGCACCCCCAATCCCTTGGCATATGTAACGCCGTTCAGCGTGATGGTTCTGCCATCACCTGCGGCTTTTTCCCCATTGCTCATGTCCTTTTCTACCGGACCCCACCCATTGGTTGCCGATATCCAGTTCAGATTGCTCAGATATGTCGTTGTAGAAGGGGGTGGCGTGCCTGAACACACAATACGAGCGGCTGCCCAATCGCCATGGTCAGAGTTTCTGCCATCACCTGCATCGGTCACAATCAACTGAAGGGTGTTTTTCCCGGTGATGTCGACATTCACCTGCTGGGTTGTGCTGTTATATTTCATGATGCCGCTGCTATACAACAGGACACCGTCGGCCCATACCTGAAATATTATCGATGCCTGTTGCAGTGCTATCTCATCGTCTATGCCCACATCAGCCATAAATCTCATGGACGACGTACACAGACTTCCCAGGTTATACCGGACATCCGAAGCCGCGTGCACCCCCAATCCCTTGGCATATGTAACGCCGTTCAGCGTGATGGTTCTGCCATCACCTGCGGCTTTTTCCCCATTGCTCATGTCCTTTTCTACCGGACCCCACCCATTGGTTGCCGATATCCAGTTCAGATTGCTCAGATATGTCGTTGTAGAAGGAGGTGAGATGATGAAAGTTGCCTCAATCGTATGGTTAGCGGTGATATTGGAGATGGTGTACTGGTTATTGACAACAGATCCAAAGACATTGGCACCATTATCGGTAAGCGCCGAGAGATGGTAGGCGGCGTCGGGAGTCATAGTACAGGTAGAAGAACCACCGGAATTGACAGGGGAGGGGACACAGGAGATCGTGCCATGCCCACCGGGTGCGGAGCCGGTAACGGTAAAGGTATCGATTGCAAAAGTAGCAACAACAGAGTGATCAGCGGTTACATTGTTAATGGTATAGGTATTATTCACAACTGATCCGAGCACATCAGCACTATTATCGGTAAGCGCCGAGAGATGGTAATGCGCATCAGGGGTGATGGTACAGGTAGAGGAACCTCCTGAATCAACGGTTGAAGGGACACAGGAGATCGTGCCGTTTCCACCCGGAGCAGAGCCGGTGACAGTGAAAGAGGTTGTACAGAATCCATCGCCGCTTATTCCGTTTGTGTAATGTTGTTGAATCTCGGTTAAAGACAGCGCCTTTTTATACAGAGCTGCCTCATCGAGTGATCCGATAAAATGAAACCCTGCGCCCTGGTTCATCCACCCTATATTCAGATCAACTTTGAGCTTAATATCTTGTGAGAAGCTCACATTGGTTGCTACACCGTCTAATTGACCGTCTACATAGATGCGCATCTCGTTTACGGCAGCATCTCTGACTGCTACAACATGATGCCACTGAAGGTCGGCGAGGTTTTTGCTTCCCAGTATCCAGCCGTCATTTCCGTCCTGATCCCGTATATAGAATCCGGTTGTGCCGCCGGTATAACGGCTTACCCACCATTGCACCTGGGTGGAAGCATCATGTCTGCCGATAAGGACCTGTGTTCCAGAAGTGCTTGTGCTGTCCGTCTTCATCCATAACTCTATGGAAAAACTGTCGGTAGTCGCCCAGTCCAAAGAGTCGGCATCCCATACATTCAACCGGTCGTCTCCCGTAAACTGCTGGGCTCCGTTGACGATGCCTGTCGCAGCAACGGGACAATTCGGCGGCGTGCACATAGCATGATTAATACCATAGAAATCAAGGTACTGCGGTCCTCCCGCTTCATCCAGCTTCCAGTAGTGAAGCATGTCTCCGGGGCAGGTAATAACGTTGATAGTATATGCTTGCGTATCAGTTCCTAAAGAATTCGTTGCCTGCACAATAACGTTGAATAGACCCGGCGCATCCGGTATGCCTGAAATAAGCCCGGTTGCCGGATGAACATTCAACCATGAGGGCGCCGTGAGTAAACTATACGCGGGTTTGGGGTTACCGATTTCACTGACGTCATACGTATAAGTCTCGCCTACGACTGCCGAGGTTACAGGGACAGACATGATTGAAGGAGCTGTTTGTTCACATATCGGCAGGAATTGGCTCAGGGCATTAAACCAGACATCCGCCATTTTATCATACCCTGTTGCATTAGGATGAACGATATTTGACATATCATCAGGATAAATTAAAGCATTTTCGTGGTCGACAATAATCATCTTATCGTTGGTGCGCTGTTGTGCCATAGCAACAACAGCATCATTAAACTGGGTTGTCCGAAGGGCTTTTGCATCAGTCCTGCTGATGATCCTGGAGAGAACAACCGGAATATCTTCACTGAACATGTCGATTTGATCCAGGATGTCAGCTACTTCCTGCGCATTTTCATCATCGCCGGAAATATCATTTGTTCCAATATGCAGCAATAGTACATCCGCAGGATTTGACAAAAGCCAGTTATATACATTAGCCGCCACCTGATCTGCATGATATCCGCCATGGCCTTGATGGTCGATATCAAAGTCCGGATTACTTAAAGGATCAGGATCTTGCAAAGATCCGACGAAATCAATGTTGTACCCTAAATCTAAATTTAATTTTTTCCGGAATCCTATCTGTGTTTGGGTAATCACATCCCACCCCGCTGTAATTGAATCGCCAAGCGGCATGATCCTGACAGGGGTATCGCACATATCACAATAACCGCGAACAAGATAGTAATGTGAGAGAATCTCCCTTTCAGACAGAGCCTTTTTATACAGAGCCACCTCATCGAGTGATCCGCTAAAATGAAACCCTGTGGCCTGGTTCATCCATCCTATATTCAGATCAACGGTGAGATTAAGATCTTGTGAGAAGCTCACATTGGTTGCTACACCGTCTAATTGACCGTCTACATAGATGCGCATCTCGTTTACGGCAGCATCTCTGACTGCTACAACATGATGCCACTGAAGGTCGGCAAGATTTTTGCTTCCCAGTATCCAGCCGTCATTCCCGTTCGAATCCCGTATATAAAATCCGGTTGTGCCGCCGGCATAACGGCTTACCCACCATTGCGCCTGGGTGGAAGCATCATATCTGCCGATAAGGATCTGTGTTCCGGAAGTGCTTGTGCTGTCCGTCTTCATCCATAACTCTATGGAAAAACTGTCGGTAGTCGTCCAGTCCAAAGAGTCGGCATCCCCTACATTCAACCGGTCGTCTCCCGTAAACTGCTGGGCTCCGTTGACGATGCCTGTCGCAGCAACGGGACAATTCGGCGGAGTGCACATAGCATGATTAACGCCATAGAAATCAAGATATTGCGGGCCTACCGCTTCATCCAGCTTCCAGTAGTGCGCCATGTCCGTGGGACATCCTTTTGTTACCGGAACCGGAGCTGTTTGTGGATATGCCTGATTATCATTTATATATACTGACTGTGCCTGGACCAAAGAGAAAGAGGACATGCTTATTACGCTGACCAGCACCAAAAGTAATATGATCATCTGTGAAGCACGTGTAAACATTTTCTTTTCCCCCTCAGAATCTTAAAGAATTTTCCATGATCTTTATAATCGCTCGTTTATAGTCTTCGGTAAATCTCTCCCTCGTATGATTTTTTATAGCGAACTCCCATGCCTTGAGAGACATGCTTCTTAATTGATCAACCGGAATAGCGGATATTTTCAGAATAGTCTCCCGTATCTCCTCTTTTGAACAGTCAGCGAGCATAAAGCCAAAATCATGCACGTCGACTCCGCTTTGATAACTGATAATGGGTATGAGTCCTGCATGCATACAGTTTACTACTCCTCCATTTTGACCTTCCGCACAGGATGGATATACGAGCCCTATGCATGTATTCAGGATTTTAATAAATTGAGCGCTGTTTACATCAACCCATCCTATTGTATGAATGTTTGGCGTCTGAAAAAGTTCCTTAAAAAAAATTAACATAAAATCCTTTTCATTGTCCACAGGACCGCATATGTATAAATGATAATCAGGCATATCCACAAATAGCTCCAGTAATAAATCGAGCCCTTTATGTACCATTCCGCCGCTGCCGAACCAAAGAAAATTGTTCCGGCAGGTTTCGAAATTTTTATTTTCCGGTGAACCATACATCGCACAGGTTGAAATGGGAATAGGATAAATAGGTTTTTGAGCGTATTCGTAAGTGCTTATTGTAAACCGGTTCCCTAAGAGAGTCGCATAGTCGGCATCTTCTATGGCAAAATTGGGTTCTATGATCCTATGACTCATAAGCGGCAAGGTTATCCGTTTTCTATGCTGTAACTCTAAACTTCTTTTATAAGTCGCATAGTTATTGAAAACCCAGTGAGCAGTATCGAGATGAACGATTTTTATGCAATCGTTGTTCAGCTGTCGGGCGATTCTTGCAAAATTAGTGCGGGCTCCGACAAAGAAGGAAAAATGCTTTTGGGGGATAAAAGAGTTATTTCGATAATCAATAACGTCCACACTATAACCCAAGTCCAAAAAGGTCTGAGCTATCTGGAAGGACTCCCAGTCATGGGTATGAGCAGTTGATATCGGGTCTCCGGGTTTCAGCAGAAAAGGTTCAATGATGTATGAGAGAAGCATATTTCCCCGTGAGCCGTTATGGGATGGGAGAGATACTAACTCATGACCATTCGGGGCGTGCCGGACAATTTCATATCCGAGTTTGTTCACGATTCCATGAATGGACTTTTTTACCGCATTCTTTATCATTCCGGTTGCTTTATGAATTTTCGTCAACAAGTCTTCTGAAAAATGAGAAGCGGCATGTGCGGGATTTTTCATCCTCTTCGTGTGGTATTGCAACTTTGATGATGTTTACCGGAAAAAAATGACCGTATCTCTTGGGGTTGGAGTTCTTCAACAGATTTTCCGGATAATTGTCTTTCATAAAGGATTCCTCATTGAACCATTCCCAGTCGTCATACCAGGTCCATCCGTCGTTTTTCCGGTAAAGATTCCTGATGGTTTCTGCAAGTGCCGTATCCGTTAGAAAAGTCAGATACTCCGTATCAAATCCCGAAATATACTCAAGCATCAGTGAAAACGATTTATTACTGCAGTAGTTGGAAAACCACAAATTGAAACCGAGTTCATTTTGCAGGTGTTTTACTGCTCTGTAAATCTGCACATGGTCCGCGTGTCCGTATTCGCCCCATGGGTTATGGGTAACCACATTTTCATATCCTTTCAAACGGCTCTTCAGTTTAAGTCTCAAAGTATGATAATTTTCTTCGTACTTCCGGGAAGAAGACGGATTTTTGGCTATTTCGATGCCGTATTCCGTAACCACAGGATTCCGCCAGTCAACATCCCAGAAGGCTTCTGATTCATCTATCCCCAGACATGATACATTTTTCAGAGGATACTCTGACAATGTCTGTTTCCTGCCGTTTGTCTTGTGTGGTTTTGACCTCATTTCAAGAAAACAAAACAGTATTTCATCAACATTCTTCAGGATTGAGCTGAACCATAAAATCTCGTCGTCAGGATGTGCAGAAACCAAAATAGAGTTTTTCGTAATGTCAGCTATGTTCATATGCAATAATAATGAATAGTGATTATACCGCTTTGACTGCCCGTGCACAGACTTCTATTGCAAAACGGGGGTCATGGTAATCAAGTTCTTTTTGCGTGAATTCATGGGTCACCAGGCCCCGGAGATCACCGGCTGCAGTGAGGGAATTACCATATGCTTTGATGCGGACATTGTCTTTCCCGAATGCCCGTGCAAGGACCATTTGGAGTCCTTCGGGGGTAAAGCGCCAGACCTCATGTGTCTTCTCTCCGCACATGCTGATATGCGGTACGGCAACTAGAAGAATTCCACCAGGTTTTAGTATCCGCATTAGTTCGGCAATTGCCTTATCCAGATCAAGGATCATGTGCAAGACGTGCGTACAAATTATAGAATCGAAATAATTATCCGTTATCCCGGTAGGCTTTGTCACATCAGCGACGATAGTAGCCTTAGGGTTTGAGTCATCAATGTGGAGAATATCCAATTTGGTTACTCTTGATCCACCGAATCTTATTGTGTAAGAATCTCCCTGAAATTCCAGGCAATGCCCGTGAATATCGAATGAAAATTCGTGAAGAAACTGTTCAAGATAATATCGGTGGATTGGTAACCCCCTGTCAAAGCCCCACTTATTGCTTAGGGGGGATACATTTTGGGTAATTCTCATCCTGTATTTTATGATATTGAATATGCTCAATATTCTTCTTGCTGAATGCCTGATGTGCATAAAAATGATTCTCCTTCTCCGGATAAATTATCTGTGCTTACTCTTGAGATAATGTCATAATAGCTTTATCTTTATTAAGCATGCACTGAGTGTTCCACTGCAAAATAGGCCTCACTGCCCCTCCCCATTTTCCGGTCCAATCTCCGCGAGCGGAATCACCGGTGAAATTATCAAATACCCTGAACGAAACTACATCAGGTACATTGAATTGATAGATGATCGGATCTAAGGTAGCGAGACCTGCTTTAACGAATACTGTCGCTTCAGAAAGTAAGTTGCCCGGAATCCGGACTGTACTTGTATATCTGCCCGATGGACGAGGACGATGTCGCCATGCCGGATCAAGGTCGGCAGAGGCGAAGAGATGCACGCCTTCTTCATTATAGAAATCGAAATAGGGTGACAAAACATAACCCGGCTTCAGAACCTCATATTCCATTTCAATTCCAACGGGTCGGCTAATGTCAAAAGTCTCTTCAACCTGATTATTTTCTGCTTTTACTCTTACAGCCCACAGGCAAACAATATCTCCTCCTGGCGCTTTTTCCATATCATTCCATACACACTCACTATTCGTTTTTAATCCGGCGTTCAAATACGAATTTACGACCTGGTGCGGCTGACCGTCAAGCGATAGCCGGCCTTCTTTAAATAAAATGGCTCGCTTGCAGAGTCCGGCAATGGCCGTCATATTATGAGATACAAAGAGTACTGTACGACCCTCCTGTTCTACATCCTGCATTTTATTCAGACACTTCTTCTGAAAAGCGGCGTCACCTACCGCCAGGACCTCATCGACTATGAGGATTTCGGGATCAAGATGGGCGGCTACAGCAAAAGCCAGCCTGAGATACATACCGCTGGAATAGTGTTTAACAGGTGTATCGACAAATTTATCTATTTCCGCAAAGGCGACAATTTCATCGAACTTGCTTCTAATTTCGACATTCTTCATCCCTAATATTGCGCCATTAAGAAATACATTTTCCCTACCCGTTAATTCATTATGAAAACCTGTTCCTACTTCCAGGAGTGAACCGACCCGGCCATTAATCTCTGCAAATCCTTCCGAGGGCTCTGTAATGCGGGACAATATCTTAAGCAGGGTGCTTTTGCCTGAGCCGTTGCTTCCGATAATTCCGATGATTTCACCCTGTTTTACCTCGAAAGATACTTCCCTGAGTGCCCATATGATTTCATCGAGCCCGGCCGCTCCCGTAGCCTGGCCCCGCAATAATTTCCCTGCCTTGCGGAATGGGGATGTAACCATATCGGTCAGTGCATCCCTGAGCGTTCCCGATTTCTCCTGCTTCCTGCCGATATAATATTTTTTACTGATACTTTCTACACGTATCACTGTATTGCCCATTATCTCACCTATAGAACATCGGCAAAAGTTTTTTCCATTCGCCTGAAAAACAGAATGCCGCCGGTCAGAAGTAATAAAACCACCACAGAAGAAACAATTATGATTGATCCGGGAGCTGTATCTGTTGAAAGAAGGGCCCACCGGAAACCTTCCACCACTCCGACCATCGGGTTGAGACCATAGATTGTCCGCCAGGGTTCCTGTAACAGGCTGCTCGGGTATACAACAGGGGTAATAAAGAACCAGATTTGCGTGAGAAAGGGTATCAGACTGCCGATGTCCCTGAATTGCACATGTAACGCAGAGAGCCAGAGAGAAACTCCGAGAGATGTGCCGAGGGTAAGCAATAAGAAAAGTGGAAGCCACAGTACATTTATCGTTGGCACGATGCCGAAATACAGCATCATTAGGAGCAGGACAATAAAGGATAAAATAAAATTCGTTATTCCTATCAAGACCCCGGCCATTAAAATTATAAGTCGGGGGAAATATACTTTTTTGATGAGATTCGAATTACCCACCATGCTTTGTGATGCAGTACTCAGCCCTTGAGCAAATAAAGTCCAAGGTATCAATGCGGTGTAACTGAAAATAGGATAGGGTATACCATCTGATGGAATCTTAGCCAATCGTCCGAATATAATAGTAAAAATCACCATTGAGACGAGAGGCTGTATTATAGCCCAGCCGACCCCTAACACTGTCTGTTTATAACGGACCTTGAAATCACGCCAGAGAAAAAAATAGAGGAGTTCTCTGTATTCCCATAATTCCTTAAACTTGATGGATAGCCAGCCTTTGGTAGGCTCGATACGGATTGTATGTAAATCCATAGCACCTGAAATACCGGAATCCATATTGTTTTTATAATTCACGCCTGCTCCCCTTTCTCCGTCTCCTGAAATATCTATGATTCTTTATCCCAATCAAAATCTGTCCCTAAATATTCATATAACCTTTGATTGAATGGTTGAAAATAAGCCTGCAATTCCTTTCTAAAAGCCGAATTCATAGGGAGATACTCACCTGTATTCTGTTTCGTAAAAGCTGTTAATTGCTGAACAGGCATCTCCAGAAAATTTAATACTTGTCTGAAGATCTTTGAAGGATTTGCCTTGAAAGCTTCGCTATTGAGAATCAATACTTGATTTTTAGAAAATAATGCCATTAGATCAACAAGTTGATCAATATAGATCCCGGTTCTCAAATAAGCATAGAGTGCAATATCAAGATTATAATAATTTTCATCGGAGCGCATTTTCTGCCATGCTTCACCGATTCTCTCATCTTCCCGGGCGACAGCTTCCTCAAAAGGTAAGGGCTCTTTCTTTATCCTGACGGTATGTTGATAATGCGAGTATGCTCTCTCCACAGGATTTCTTAATAATAATATCAGTTTGGCCTTAGGTATGATTTTTTTAATTCTCTTGAGCGAATGTGGATTGAGAATGTACCCCGTACTTGCTTCTCCAGTGAGAAAAGGCTGTCTGACAATCCATTTCGTATAATATTTTCGTAAGACAGAGGGAAATTGTGATCGATACCATTTGATACTGTTTGAATAGTAACGATCGAAAAATCCTACCTCCTTGACAGAGGCTGAATAAATAGATGAATGCTTTACCAAGTAATCATAGAGAGAAGTAGTGCCGCATTTTTGCGCCCCTATAATCAGAAAATCCGGCAGTGTGCCTCTGTAGGGAAGCCCTTTTGCTATTATTTTTAGACCTTTATAGAGCATAATCTTTTAAAATGAGTATTATTCCTGACAGCCTTTACTAAATCTTCTATCGTACCGATGTCGAGTCGGCTATCATCAAAAAATATAATCCACATGAAACATTTTTTTAATTTGCAATGCTTGTGTTTATGCTCCGCCCGTCAGGTAATATGTGATGTGCTCTATACCAGTCAACAGTAAGCCTTAATCCTTCTTCGAGTGATAGAGCAGGCTTCCAACCCGTTTTTAAGAAGGAATCAGATATATCTGCAACTTTTACCTGTTCCATAGGGCGATCCGGTAATGCACCGAAAGAAATCTCAACTTTTGGTTTCAGAATACTATGAAGTATCGCTGCGATTTCCCGAATTGAAACGAGACTCCCTGATCCCAGATCAATCGTTTGTCCCTCAACACCTTTTGATGCAGCTAATGCCAGGAGACCGTCAACAACATCTTCGACATAAATCCAGTCAATGCGACGTGTGCCGCTGCTGAGGTGAGGAATCTGATTGTTCAGGAAAGACAGGATTACATAAGGTAACAGTTTCTGCAAATCCTCTTGTCCCGGTCCATACACCATAAAGATTCGTGCAATGACTACCGGTGTCCCGTACAGGGAATGGAACATGCGTGCATACCCGTTGCCTGCCCATTTTGCAGCGGCATAAGGAGAGCAGGGAATTGCTTCTTCAGAATTGGTCGGCTCTTCCATAGAACCGGCTAAAACAAGCCGTTTACAACCAAACTCTGTTGCTGCAATAAGCAGGTTCACTGTAGTTACCAGATTGCTCTGAAATGTCGGGATGACCACATTCATATCCCTTGACCCGGAAACGTGGCTTGCAAGATGGAAAATAAAATCAGGCTTTGCACGCTTAAAAATATTTTTCACAAATTCAATATCCGTCAAGTCTCCCTGCCACCAAATAATATGTTCATCTCCGGACTGTATCTTTCTGGATACTCCGTGAATATTCGATCCATATTTAAGCAGACTTTTACACAAATGAGATCCGATAAATCCGCATGCACCGGTTACGAGAACATTTTTCCCCTTTATTTCAGAAAATCCATTCATTCGTTTAGCTATTTTTCGATAAGCAGGGAATGCGACAAAAGTGCTTCCGAAACCTCCTTGATTAGGGCAAAGTTGATCCCTGATCTTTCAGAAATATCAAGCAGGGTATGATTTCCGTCAGAAAGATTTAATACCCAGAGCATTGCGAGTTCTTTCAGTTTTCTGTCATGCAGACCACCAATGTATTGATATAAACCCCGCTTTCCCAGTTGCGGTTCACACTTGGGGTTTTGATTAATATATTTTCTGTTCTGTTCGAGGACATTCAGAACCGATACATATATTGACAGGGATTCATCAAGATACTGAGGTTGAACAAAATCCAAATTATCTGCCGATGTATGATATTCGGGATATCGGCCATGCGGTGTCCGCATAAGGCACCCAACCGGAAGATTGAACCCGGGTGAGCAGTATTGGCGCTCGTCATACCCGAAAGGAATAAAATCAAGCACTTCGAAATCATTGCCGGAGTCACGTAATGCACAAATAACCGCTCTATCAATTTCTGCATTACCGGAGCGGCTTTTCTTGTACGTAAATTTGCCGGCGTCTCCAAGGCACGCGGCCACCAGTCCGTGTTTTATCTTGTGGACCTTTGATTCGTTCAGACAGAGCCATGTAATAGATCCGATAGTCCCCGGAATAAACAGGAATCTGTATGAGTATCTCGAAGGGTTGCGGCTGAGAAAATCTGCAAGAAAAACAGCTATAACAATACCGGAGAGGTTATCATTGCAAAGGGAAGGGTGGCAGATATGGCAAGATATGAGCACTTCTTCTGCTTCTTCTCCTTTTATGTAATATTCGCCATAGGTCAAGTGGCCGTTTTGAAGTGATGAGTCAATCACAACCTCGTATTCTTCATCTTTCAGGTCTTTATATTGGTTGTGGGACGTACAGAATCCCCAGTTCTCCTGATAATACGAGGTGCGATAAGGAATCCATTCGGGATATTCCGGTAATGTGTAAAGATGTTCCTTCAGTTCTCCTAAAGAGACTTTTTTCCCAACAGGCACACTGTAGTTGAGAACGTGCAGATTGGTTTTGTTGAAATCGATTATCTTCTCACCCTTTGAATTTCCGACATATGCGTCCTTTATATTCCATTCCTTCGGTACAGTCCAGTCAAAGACTTGCGTGCCTGACGGAACTTCATGAACCGTCAGAGGAATATGGTTCTTCAGAATGCGCAATGTCTCTCTGACCCCGTTTCCGGTAATACTGCGGCAGAGGGGGTATAATTCCTCAATCAGCCGGTACATTTCCTTGCCGGTTTCCTTGTAATTCATTGTTGAGATGATATTCGATATATCCGGCTTATTTTGCTTATCAGGTTTCATAAAATGAAATCAGGTAACGTTTTGTCTTTTTCCGAAATGAGAGCCACATCAATCGGCCATGAGATCTTAAATGACGGATCATTCCATCGTATGCCTCCGGCATATTCAGGCATATAGAATTCCGACATCTGGTAAAAAACCTCGGCATCCTCCGATAAAGTGAGAAATCCATGGGCAAACCCCTCCGGGACATAAAGCATTTTGTAATTGTCCTCCGTTAATTCTTCGGCTATCCATTGTGTATATGTCGATGAGGTTGGGCGGAGGTCAATAATTACATCGTAAATGGCGCTTTTTGTACACCTGATCAGCTTTGCTTCTTCAAAGGGTGCTTTTTGATAATGCATCCCGCGAAGTGTACCCTTATTTTTGCTGTAAGAAATATTGCACTGCACAACATTGTGTTTAAGTCCATGAGATTCAAATTCCCTGCGGCAGAAGGTCCGTGCGAAAAATCCGCGCTCGTCTTCAAATTTTTCCGGCTCAATAATATATGCGCCCTTAAGTTTGGTTTCGGTGAAAATCATTATTTGGTAAGCTGTGAGCCGTAAACTGTTAACTGCTCGCTGCTCACAGTACTTGTACCTCCGGTATAAGTACCACAAACTTTCCTCCCCAGTCGCGTATATGAGACATCTGTTCCATAATCTCATCTTTGAGATTCCAGGGGAGTATTAGCAGGTAATCGGGCTTCGTCTCTTTGACTTTATCCGGATGGTAAATAGGTATATGGGTGCCCGGCAAATAATGTCCCTGCTTATGGGGGCTGCGATCAACTGTATAGTCGATGAAATCCGACCTTATGCCGCAGTAGTTGAGGAGCGTATTTCCTTTGGCCGGTGCTCCATACCCGGCTATCGTCTTGCCTTCCTGCTTTGCATCGATAAGGAATCTCAATATTTTCCTCTTCGTTTCTTTTACCTTTTCAGCGAATGAACTGTAGAATTCCATACGTGCATAGCCTTGAGACTCCTCCAGGTTTCTTAGGCGGACTACATTCGGGCTGACCTTCTGAGATGAATCCTCTGTATGACGTGAATAAATACGCAAGGATCCGCCATGGGTAGGAAGTTCATCTACATCGAAGATGGTAAGCCCGTGACTTGAAAAAATATTCTCTACGGAAAGAAATGAAAAGTATGAAAAATGTTCGTGATATATTGTATCAAACTGGTTTTCCTCAATGAGCCTCATCAGATGGGGGAATTCCATGGTAATGATGCCCTGTGGTTTAAGCGCTATCTGCAGGCCCTTTACAAAGTCTTTAATATCAGGCACATGAGCGAGGACATTGTTGCCTATGAGAAGATCTGCTGAAATGCCTTTATTCGTAAGTCCCGTGGCTGTCTGCATGCCAAAGAATTTGATCATCGTTGGGATTCCGGCATCCTGTGCAACTTTTGCCACATTCTTAGCAGGCTCAATACCCAACACGGGTATGCCCTTTGCCTTGAAATACTGGAGGAGATATCCGTCGTTACTCGCAATCTCGATGACCTGGCTGTGTGGCCCAAGATGGAACCGATCTATCATCAGGTCAGTGTAGTTTTTTGCATGATTCAGCCAGCTATCTGAAAAAGAAGAAAAGTAGGCATAATCTCCAAATATGTTTTCAGGTGATTCAAATACCGGTAATTGGACAAGACAGCATTTATCACAGAGATAAGTATGAAGCGGGTAAAATGGCTCCATCCTGTTGAGTTGCTCTTCTTTTAAATATGAATTTGCCAGAGGTGAGACCCCCAGGTCTATAAATGTGTATTTCAGTTGAGTATTGCAAAAACGGCAGATATTTATCATGTTTTGCATTGCCGGAATTTTAATGAGTATTTATCCATTCCAGCTTATCGTTCAAAAGACCTTTACTCCTCAGGTCTTTCAGGACCTTTAATCGCATAAACCGGGAGTTGCGGAAATCCTGATCACTGAATATCATTGCCTCCAGACCTGCCTTGAGTTCACTGATCGTTGTTTTTAAGGCAATCTGCGGTTGATGATCAGGAGCAAGTTTCCTGAAAAGGTCAAAGCTGACCTGATAAGAGCGTTTGTCCGGCTGGGCATTTTTGTTTATTGAAATATCCACATCCGGTATGACATTGGCTACAGCTTCAGCCAAATCCTTAACCTGGTAATTCCATTCATCGCTGCCTACATTTACAGCCAGGAACTTGCCTCCATCAGCTACTTCCCTCTTGATTGCCCAGTCAATTGCCATTGCCATATCTTTTATGTTGATCAAAGGTCTCCAGGGGGTTCCGTCACTCAGTATGGTGATCTTTTTGGAAGCGACCGCACATGCAACAAAGTCATTCAGAACAAGGTCAAGTCTCAACCGTTCACTCATGCCACACGCTGTCGAAAACCTGAGGCTTGTTACGACAAAATCCCTATCCGCCAAGTTCTCCAAGCCCTTTTCCGTGCTAACCTTTGACTTAGCATAAGCAGTTAACGGATTCAGGGAATCAGTTTCAGTTTTTGGGCCGCCTTCAGCGTAACCATACATGCTGCAACTCGAAGCATATACAAAGCTCTTAACGCCTTTCTTCTTTGCTTGTTTTGCCAATTCGATACTCGCAAGATAATTGATATCGTAAGTTACTTCCTCAAAAGTGTTTCCCATAGGATCATTTGATATTGCAGCTAAGTGTACTATTGCATCGACATCTGCGAGCAAATTCTCCGGGGACCGCCTTATATCAGAGAAGTACTGAATGTCAACTCTGCATTCAGGAAGAATCTGTGGATTAGTTAGACAATCTGCAAAATATCCCGTATCAAGGCCGACTATTGTTACATTTGGATAAGAACTAAGTAATCGTTGTATAACACAAGGCCCAATATAGCCCATATTTCCCGTGACTAAAATTTTCATGCATGCCTCCTTAATTCAACTGGACGGTTATTGTTTTACTCAATTTTTAAAATAAGCATAACAAAGGTGATACTTTTAGTTTGAACCGGTAGTATGTAATAAATTTTTTATGTATCCGGCAATAGCCGGCGAAGCGGTAAGCCCAGGAGACTCTATTCCGACAAGATTGATAAAACCGGGCAAGTCTTCACTGATAACAAAGTCATGGAAGATTTCCCCGGGTCCCTGAAGCTTTGGTCTGATGCCTGACATATCAGGAACAATGTCTTCTTTATTAATGAAAGGGAGAAACTTAACGGCCGCCTCATAAAACCGCTCTCCCTTCGATGCATCAACCCTGTAATCTTCTCCTCTCTCTATATAGGCCGCATCCGGCCCAAGCTTCATACGCCCATTTAAATCCAGCGTTAAATGCACGCCTAATCCGATCTGATTTTCCTCCGGAACAGGATAGATAAGCTTTTGGACAATCCCCTGTTTTACATTGTTAATGCTGAAGTAATCCCCCTTGCAGTAGTGGTGAGTATAATCCTTCCCTATCATTCCCGCAACGGTATCCGAGTATAAACCGGCTGCATTAATGACCCTTTCGGTCAAAAATTCAAAATACTCACCGTCGATGTTCAGAGTCGCAACCTTGTAACCATATGTGACCTCTTCGATCCCTACCACTTGCGTTCCATAGACTATTTCAGCGCCTTTCATTCGGGCATCGTGAAGATAAAAGTCCATGAGAGAATGAGCGCTGATTATCCCGGTACCGGGGGAATAGAGGGCTCCAAATGCCTTGATATTCGGTTCGATTTGATTAATCTGCCTTTGCTCTAACAGAGAAACCGGAACCCCGTTTTGTATTGCATTATCCATCAGATGTTCAATTTGTTCCATTTCTTTTTCGCTTGTCGCAATTATCAATTTGCCGATTTTCCTGTGCGGTATATTGTTTTTCATGCATGTCTCATATAGCATATCTCTGCCCTTAAGACATAATTGCGCTTTCAGAGAGTCCTTTGGGTAATAGATCCCTGCATGAATTACCTCGCTGTTCCGTGAGCTTATCCCCATACCATGGGATACGTTCTTCTCCAGGATATATATATTCAGATTGTTGTTTGCAAGTTCTGAAGCAATTGCCAACCCGATTATTCCAGCCCCTATAATAGTTATGTCACTATCCATCGCGTCCTTTAAAATTGAATACAACTATTGAAAGATGCAAAAGTAATGTCCTGTTTTTGTCATTCCGGCTTGACCGGGATCTTTCTCGGAAGGACTCCCGACAAGCGTGAGTGAAACATTAAGGGAAAGGTTACATAGGTCATTAGTTATGCGGGAATCAATAATCTGAAATTCGGTAACCAATTACCATATTTTCCATGGAGCTTTGTCCGTGTTCCACAGGTCTTCAAGATAGTTCTTTTCCTTAAGGGTATCCATACATGACCAGAAACCGTAATGCCGGTATCCCATTAATTGACCGTCACGTGCCAGTTTTTCTATCGGGGTACGTTCCCATATACTGTCGTCATTATCGATATAATCAATAACCTTTGGATTTAAAATGAAATAACCTCCATTAATCCATCCTTCGGCAGTCTTAGGCTTTTCATAAAATTCAGAGATGCTGTCACCATCAAAACCGATTCTCCCGAAGCGCGCCGGCGCCCGCACCGTGGTAACTGTAGCTAATTTACCATGAGATCTGTGGAAAGCAAGAAGGTCGTCAATATTGATATCGGCTACTCCGTCACCATAGGTGAACATGAAAACATCTTCATTTTCAAGCCATTTCCCGAGACGTCTTAAACGTCCGCCGGTCTGTGTATTAAGCCCGGTATCCATGATATGAATCTTCCAGTTTGGCTGATTTCCGTCATGAATAACGGTTTTGCCATTGGAAAGATCTATTGTAATGTCATTATTTATGGCATAGAAGTTGAGGAAATACTCTTTGATGACTTCGGCTTTATATCCTGCGGCTATAATGAACTCGTTAACACCGTGCGCCGCATAAATATTCATGATATGCCAAAGTATCGGTTTGCCGCCGATTTCTATCATGGGTTTGGGACGCAAGGTAGTTTCCTCGGATAAACGGGTCCCAAAACCGCCTGCTAAAATCACAGCTTTCATGATAACCTCCCCGTCTTATGTAGCAATGCATTCATACACATGACCTTGTTAGTATTTTCCGTGATAAAAAAACCGATAAAATGACTTTAAAATGTTATTTCTCTTAACCTTTTATAAAATGCCGTTCTTGATATACCGAGCATTTTAGCAGCCTTTGACTTATTCCCGTTACTTTCCTTTATTGCATCACGTATCGCCTGTATTTCCATTTCCTTTAAACTTCTCATAGAATGGTTGTTATTAGTCATTTTATGATTAGATATGGATAATATTTCCTCAGGCAGATCCCTTATGCTAATGCTATTGCCGTTTGCAACGACCACTGCCCGTTCAATAATGTTTCTGAGTTGTCTTATATTCCATGGCCATACATACTCCTGAAGGATTTCCATTGCTTCCTTTGATACCTGGACCCTTTTATTCTCTCTAATGCAGAATTCATTAACGAATTTGGAGATAAGAAGCGGTATATCATCTTTTCTCTCCCTGAGCGGAGGCAGGGTAATCTCAATGGCATTTATTCTGTAGAAGAGGTCCTCACGGAATCGTCCTTCACTGACTTCACGTTTTATGTCCTTATTGGTGGAGCAGATGAGCCTGAAATTGACCTTTATTCTGTTATTGCTGCCTAGCCGCACAAGCTCTCTTTCCTGAAGAACTCTCAGGAGTTTTGTCTGCAATGAGATCTCCAGTTCACCGATTTCATCCAGAAAGAGGGTGCCGCCTGAAGCCTTTTCACATTTGCCGATACGCCGTGAAAAAGCTCCCGTAAAGGCCCCCTTTTCATATCCAAAAAGTTCGGACTCCATCAGTTCTTTTGGAATGGCGGCACAATTGAGCACAATAAACGGCATGGTCTTTTTTCTGCTTGTATAATGAACTGCTTTTGCAATAAGTTCCTTGCCTGTGCCGGTCTCTCCCTGAATAAGAATGCTGTTTAATGAGTCTTTCACAGCCTCAATAAGTTCAATAACCTTACGCATCCGATGATTGCTGCCAATGATACAATGGGTATTGTCTTTAAGTGAAAGTAGTTCCTTCAATGACTGTATTTCCATTTTCAATTGTCTACGTTCTACAGCCTTTGCAATCATTTCCTTAAGCTTCATATAGTCCGGAGGCTTGATGAAATAACAGAAAGCACCCCGCGCAAAAGCCGACGCGGCAGAATCTTTCGTTCCGTATGCCGTTAAGAATATAACGGGGATATCACCGCAATGGTTCTTCAGGTATTGGAACAAATCCGAGCCGTCACCTGAAATATTCAGGTCGGTTATTATTGTATCTATATCCTGTTGCTGAATAATATTTATGGCGCCATCGATATTCATCGAATCAAATACCGTATATCCCTCATCGGAAAGGATTGCTGAAAGAACCCTTAAAGCATTGGGCTCATCATCAACGATCAGAATTTTCCCCTTATCGTTGCATATTTATATATATGGAATTTCAGAATCAATGGGCTGTATTTCATAGAAAAACTACCGGAATGAGGGATTATATGAGCAAAGATTTATGATGCTCTGTATAGAAAATACTTTTATGAGCAAAGTGTTAGAGTTTTTATATCGCAGGCATTATCTTGATTTCTAAAATTAGGAACTACCTTCTGTATCGTGTTAATTGTTTCACGAACGGCATAATCCTGTACGTAGCGCTCAAGGTCTGAGCAGCACTCTTTTAAGTATTGCTTTGATGGAACTTCAGGGACTGCCATAAGGATTTTCTTATGGAATGTTGGATGTATTTTTTCTGATTCATCAAAGAGTTCTTCGCACAGTTTTTCACCAGGCCTGAGACCGATAAATGCTATTTTGATTTCCTTATGTGGAATAAACCCTGAGAGTCGGATGAAGTTTTCCGCCATGTCAATAATCTTGATGCTTTCTCCCATATCAAGGACAAATATTTCACCGCCTTTGCCGGAGGCGGCTGCTATCATGACCAGATGAACGGCTTCCGGTATGAGCATGAAAAACCTCTCGACATCAGGGTGCGTTACCGTCAGGGGCCCGCCTTTTTTTAGCTGTTCATTGAAAATCGGGATAACGCTGCCGTTGGTTCCGAGCACATTTCCAAACCGGACGGTTGTGAATTTGGTTTCGGATAAAGCATCCATATTGACTGTAAGAAATTCAGCGACCCGTTTTGTTGCGCCCATTATATTTGTCGGATTTACGGCCTTATCCGTCGATATCAAAACAAAATTTTCCGCTCTATACTTCGAGGCAATTTCAATGATATTTTTCGTACCGAAAATATTATTTTTAACCGCCTCGATCGGATGATGTTCCATCAGGGGAACGTGCTTATATGCGGCTGCATGGAAAACAATCTGAGGCTTATACTTTGCAAAAATACGCTCCAGACACGATAAATCCTGAATATCTCCGATTACTGTTGATAGGTCGGTCCCGTTCTCCTTTGTTCTCAATTCCATATCTATATCAAACAGGCTGTTTTCATACCTGTCCAGAAGCACAAGATGAGAGGGATGATATGACAATATCTGTCTTGAGAGTTCGGAGCCGATAGAGCCTCCGGCGCCCGTTACCATGACGGACTTGCCCGTAATAAATTCTCTCAGTGAAGAGATATCTGAATTGACGGGTTCTCTCTGGAGCAGATCTTCAAGGGAAATAGGCGTTATATGAGAAATGCCATAATGTTGATTGAGAAAGGACACCAGTTTATCATCGGTAATATAGCCAAGCTTAATGAGCTTTGCACCAAGCCTTCCTCCCTCTTGTTTCTGCAGTGCCAGAGCCTGCTGTATCTGATTTTCCGTTACCAGGTTTGCATTTACGAGGAGTTGCCCTATCTTTGTTGTCACTGAGATATTGCCGTCGATGATGTCTTTTATGCCCGGAAGCTTTTTGATGAGTATATTATGCGGTTTGCATATTTCATAAATATCCCGGACGGTCTTCCGCAAATCAGTGGAAGTGATCAGGACTTCATCCAGCTGATATTGTCTGATTATATCGGGGAGCATATCACTGTTCCCCAGAATAGGTATCCCGTGTATGGTGCTCCCCTTTTTCTGGATATCATCGTCGATAAATCCAATGGGACTATAGGCGCTTTCGCGTTTATTTTTCATTTCACGGACAATCATCTCACCCACATCGCCGGCTCCGATTATGAGTATATTTTTTCTGGAAGGTTCTTCGATCATATATTCTCTGAAAACCCTTATGAAAAGTCTGTTCCCTCCTGATATTGCGATAAATAATAGCCAGTCAAGGACAAAGATGGAACGGGGATAATCCGATTCACCGAGCAGGTATTTCACTATAAGCAGGAATAGAACACTCCCAATTGTTGTAGAGTTGACGATTTTTATTAAGTCGCTGATACTCGCATATCGCCATAAGCCTCTGTGAAGACCTGTCAGCAGGATACAGGCAAAACGTATGAGAAGCAGCAAAGGCAGATAAGCAAGGAATTTCTGTAAATAAACAGGTGACAGCAGTGACTCAAAACGGATAATGAATGCCAGATAGTTTGCTACAACTGCCTGAATCAGGAGGACGAGAACGATAAACAGTCGACGATACCTTACTATCAGGTCTTTGGTATCCTCATATATTTTGCTAAACAGTTTACTCATCTTATCTTTAATTATTTTGTATTACGAAGCCCGATCAGGATATTTTTAAGATAGTTTTGACAATAAGTCTTAGATCCGTAATGATGTTATGGTTATCAACATAATGCAGAGATAGTTTGATTTTCTCCGGTAAAACTATTTTTCTGTAATGTTCTTCCCAGTTATCCGAACCTGATAGAAGTATCTCCTCATTTGAATAGCATATTGAAGCAGGGTCTGTGATACCGGGACGAATGCTGAGTAACTTTTCGTATGCTGTTTTAAAAAGATTTACGTACTCACTGATTTCTGGCCTCGGACCCACAAAACTCATGTCACCTTTCAGAACGTTGAATAGTTGGGGAAGCTCGTCAATTTTATATTTCCTGAGAAATCTTCCGGTTCCGGTAATGCGATTGTCTCCCTTTATGGTGATTTTCGGGCCGTCTTGTTCTCCAACCTTTTTCATTGTCCTGAATTTATATATCTTAAATGGTATAAAATCCTTGCCGATTCTTTCCTGTGTGAAAAGAATCGGTCCGGAGCTGTCAAGTTTTACGAGGATAGCGGCGATTATAAAAAAAGGAATACAGATAATTATTCCCAAGGCCGAAAAAAAGATATCAAACAATCGTTTCATTTTTTATACAGCGTAGCCAGCTCCGACACTGTGTCTATTACCTTGTTTACTTGTGCATCGGTCATGCCGGGATAAATAGGCAACGATATGATGCGTTCATAGAACCATTCGGATCCGTCAAAGCCATTTTCAGAATAAGAGAAAGTATCACGATAATATGGATGTCTGTAAAGAGGAATGAAATGAACGGAGGTTACTATTCCTCGTCTTTTTAATTCTTCGATGAATTGATTTCTCCCAATTTTTAATGTTTCAATATTTAGTTTGAGTACATACAGATGCCAGGAACTCTCCCTGTCGGGTTTAACATATGGGGTCATCAAGGTGTCAATAGGCTGAAATGCTTCGGTATATTGGCGGGCTATCGCCTTTCTGCGTTGCCACATCCAGTCTATTTTTTTTAACTGGGACAAACCGATAGCTGCCTGAAGATCTGTAAGATTGTACTTATAGCCTGCCTCTATAACCTCATAGAACCAGGTGCCTTCCTTTGAATACCGTTTCCATGCATCCTGTGAAATGCCATGCAGCCTCAATATTTTAATCCTTTCAGTCCATTCGTTATTCTCGGTAGTCACCATGCCACCTTCACCGGTAGTCAAAGGTTTTGTTGCATAAAAACTGAAGCATGTCATATCGCCGATTGTCCCGACCTTTTGCTTTCTGTACCAGGCCGGAACTGCATGTGCAGCGTCTTCAATTACGAAGAGATGGCGAGCTTTTGCAATGCCGACAATCTCTTCCATATCGCATGGCTGTCCTCCGTAGTGAACAGGTATTATCGCTCGTGTATTTCCGGTGATTTTCCCGTCAATCTTCGAAATGTCGATGTTTCCGGTATGTCTGTCAATATCGACCAGGACAGGTCTTGCCTTGAAATAGGTGACAACTTCGGCAGTAGCTGCGAATGTTATCGCCGGCACCAGAACTTCATCTCCTTCAGCGAGATTTATGGTTTTGAGAGCGAGATGCAGACAGGCAGTGCAGGAGTTCATGGATACGGCATTTTTACAGCCGATATATTCCCTGAATCGATCCTCAAATTCTATAGTTGCCGGTCCCATTGTAATCCATCCGGATTGCAGGGCATTAACAACTCCCGCTACCTCGTCGGCAGTTATATGGGGTTTATGAAACGGGACTTCCATTAGTAGTCAACCTTTATCATTTCTTGTGAAATATAGATATTATCCCTGATTCAGGCGTCTCAAAAGGTTAGCAGTCCGGTCTGCTTCCGATGTTATGTTTGTTGGTGATCAAAATAGGATGAGTAATATGATGAATGGTAATAATTATATGCTCCATATTTCAAGTCGGATTTCTTGACACCATTCAGAACGACGCCAAGGATTTTTGCATTAATGTCCCGGAAAACTTTTTTTGTTTCTCGTAATGCCTTGAAAGGGGTTTCCCCTGCTCTGACGACCAGGACCGTTCCATCGACAACTTTGCTCAGATAAATTGAATCCGGGAAACCCATTACAGGAGGAGAATCAATAATTATGAATGCATACAGAGGCTGAAGGGCATCGATAATATGCTGGATTTTCGATGATGCAAGGAGTTCTGAAGGATTCGGTGCTATGGGCCCTGATGTTATTACACTCAGGCCCGAGATTCCCGTAGATTTTATCAATCTTCCATTGGAGCTATCAAAATCGATATTACCTGAAAGGACTGATGACAGTCCGACTGTGTTGTCAAGTTGAAAGGCAGCATGAAGTCGTGGTCTTCGCAAATCGGCATCAATAAGAAGAATTCCCTTGCCCATCCTTTCACTCATTGCCTTCGCAAGATTGATTGTCACGGAAGTTTTTCCAATTTGCTCGCCAGGTCCCGTAATAAGTATCGTCTTTGGGGGTTTTTCCGAGGAAGACAGAAGTATGAATGCACCCATAGACCTGAATGCCTCAATAACCGGATTAGTCTGCTTGCAATCAACAACTATAGGCAGATTAGATAATTGCGGTTTCACCTCGTGTTGAATCATACCTTTATTTGATGAAGCTACCGCCTCTCGAGCTTCTTGGATATCTGGAATAATCCCGAGAGTCGGAAGATCCGCTTTCTTTTCTATATCGTCAGTATCCTTAATGCTGTTGTCGAAATATTCGACTAGAAAAGTAAGTCCTATTCCACCAGTGAGTCCGAAGAATAGCGCTAAAACAATGTTGAAGGGTAAATCCGGCTTGAAAGGATTCTTCGGAAATGTGGCTTTATCGAGAATTTGAATATTGGAGGCCTTGTTGCTGGCCGACACACTTACCTCATTCAAACGCTGCAACAAGCTGTTATATAAACCTTTATTCACATCGACATCTCTTCGCAGCACTTCATATGAAGCGGTTGTACCCTGAAAGGAGAGAACCGTTTGCTTTTGAGAATTCAGAGCTTTTGTTAAATTTTCTTCTTTTTTAAGTGCATTTCTGTAATCCAACTCTGACGATTGAATAATTTTTGACGTCTCCAGTGAAGTTCTGTTTGTTATGGCATCCATCTGGTTCTTGAGACTCTTCATCTTAGGATATTCAGGGGTATATATCTTTAAAAGATTGTAGTATTCGGCTTCGATTTTGGCATATTCGTTGCGCAATCCCTGTATCATGGGATTATTCAGAATAATAGGATTATTTACACCGGAGTCCCTGACCTGCCTGTATATCGCCTCTTTTTCAATTCTCTCTGTTGTAACGCTATTTAAGGCAGCTGAGATGTCAGAAAGTTTCTGCCCATACAGATTATTATTGCTGCTGTTAAAGACTATTCCATTTTTCGCCGCATAGTCGTTGAGCGTCCTTTCTGATTCTTGCACTTTTTGTTTCATGATTTCCAACTGTGTCTGAAGAAAATCTTTTGCCTCATTGTTCGCCAATATTCTACTCTCCAGATCAAAGGTTATGTAAGTTTGGGAAACAGCATTGCTCACATCCATTGACAGTTCAGGATTGTGTGAGATAAAACTTATTTTAACCAGTTGTGAATTCTTGACAGGGCTTACCTCAAGCCGTGAAATCAATGAGTTGATTAGATAGTCTGGGATATCACTAACAACAGACTGATTATCTCCGGGATTTGCCGGATCAGTATCGGAAGATTTCTTTGTAAAGAAAAACTTGAAAATATCGGAAATTCCCCCTATGGTATTATCGTAAATAAAACTCCTTATTTTGGAGAGCATATCCTTGGGCTGTAAAAAATCTTTATTCTTAACGAGACTGATATTTCTGATGACCCGCTCTGCCATATTCCTGCTTTTAAGGATCTCAAATTGGGTCTGATAATAATCGGCTCCGGGTGTGTCAATCTGAACAGCCTTGAAGGAGAGCACATTCGGGCTTGTAGTTTCAATTTTCACGACGGATGTGGCCCTGTAAAGCGGTGTCATCATAAGAGAGAGAATAATTGTTACGGTGACAACCGAGATCAAGAAAAGCAGTACAATGTATTTTCTCTTTAGTATGACATTAAGATAGTCTCTTAAATGAATTTCTTCTGTTTCTCTTTTCTTCTCCTGCATATACTCTATATATGTTGAAAGCGAGAAATCCCTTTGGTCGTATTTTTTTATTTCATGCCTGTTATCCATTGATTTAACCTTAGCTTTTAAACGTTACTTAAGGAACAATTCCCGGCCGGACACCGCTGAATCCGAAATAGCCGAAATTAAAATATCCTGCAAGCCCTCCATAAATCCTTTTTAACATGCTGCTTGAAACAATGATAACATCTTTATCTTTCACTTCGATATCCGGAATTTTCCTGTCCAGGATATCATCATAATCAATGGTAATAACATCTCTTTCCTGCTTGCCGATATCACGGTATATCTTAATATCCGAGTGCTTCGCATCCTGGGATAGTCCCTTAGCCAGGCTTATGGCCTGTGTGAAAGTAATGTTGCCCTTTAAAGGAAACGATCCCGGGCTTTTGACGGAACCATCAATAAAGAATATACCGCTTTTCGGGACAAGTATAACATCTCCGGCGGTCATTGTTATATTAAATGCCACCTGACCTTTTATCAACAACTGATCCAAATCAATTACGATGTTATCGGTTGCCTGGTTTTCCTGTGGATTTTCTGCTGAACTTCTCTGAACTATACAAACATCCCCTGCATCCCCGCTTAAACCTCCAGCCAGCGAAAGCAGTTCAAGCAGGGATCTGTTACCGGACACATAATACACTCCTGGTCTCTGCACAGACCCAAGCACCGTAACCTGACGGCTCCGGTAATCCTTGATGAACACCCCTACAACCGGTTCTGAAAGAAAGGTCTTAAATTTCTCTATGAGAATGGATTCCAGTTCGGATGTAGTACGCCCTGAGGCCTCAACTTTATCAATCAGCGGTAATTTAATAAAACCTGAAGCACTGACACGCGCAACAGTGTCCAGTTCTTTTGCCTGAAAAACAGTGATTTCCAGCAGATCTTCGGGACCAATTTTATAGTCGGCAACAGAGGACGTATTTTGGAATACTATGCTTTTCCGGGTTATCTCTGTATTCAGCTTGTCAGTTTTGGTCTCGGTTGCATGCTGTGCAAGCACTGCTTCCGGCCGTACATCCCTGCCTGCGCAGGACGTCAGAAGCAGGAGGATGAATAAACATATTACAATAACAACCTGTGCCATTTCGTTCCGTATTGTCTCAATAATTAGCATTTGTCAATTCCTTTATCAATACCCCTTACAATCTTCGGTTTATATCCTTCAAGATCGAGGATTGCCGAGCATATACTGTAAAATATGTTTTCATCAATAAATCTTTTTTTCATCGTTCAGGCAATGCTCCGCCTCCTCAGTCACATAAAGCAACTGAGAAGGCAATTAAGTCATATCAATTCAGTGTGATTAAGTGGAGACCGTCTATAAATGCCGTATAGTCTCCGTGTTTCCTGATACATTAGAAACAATATCATCCGGTCAAGCCAAAGGATGACCCATCCCCATCATTGCCCGACTTGTTCTAACAAGCCATTTTATAGACAGACTCTCACTTAGTAAAAAACATAACCCTGAAAGTTTCAGGCGTCTTCGATTTCATCAGCATATATTTTTAATCCAACACTTCTTCCAAGGATCTCTATATTGACCAAAAACTTCATTTCCTCTTCTTTCTCTTTTTTTATGAGAATCCCTTCCGCACCTCTGAGAGGTCCTCTCCTGACCCTAATCCTTGTTCCTTCTTTGAGATGAGGATAAATATCCAGTTCTTTGCCGCAATTAATAAGCATCTTCAGTGAATCGATCTCATCAGGATTCACCGGAGTTGGATTTCCTGAGTACAGGGAAACAAATTTCACAGCGCCTTTCGTTTTCAGAACATTAGTATATCCATCTGAATGAGAGTGAATATTAACAAACAAGTACCCGGGAAACATCGGAAAGTCAATAAGCTTACGCCTGTCTTTCCATTGCCTCCAATTCTTGAATGAGGGGAGAAAGGTGTTAATCTGCTTTTTCATAAGTTCCTCATTCGTGACAAACTCGTGCTTTGATTTTATGTATAATGCGAACCATTGCATAGATTTCCCCCCAACCTTTGTCTATTAATACAAGTATCATGCCAGATTATTTTCTCAGGCAGAATATAACTTTTATAATATAAAGATTAACTTTAATAATAGAATATAACTTCCAAATAGAATTATGTTTTTAATGACACTTAATTTTTGTAAATTATTGCAAGACTCCGAAAAATACTGCGAAAAACTCCTGGTATTTAAGAAACAACTGTATCTAATGTAAACACTCCATTTTGATGCTGTTGCTATTGGATACAGTTTGTATGATGCCGTAAGCCTGGAGTATTTTGTAGAGGGATTTTCTCGATATTCCGAGCATCCTGGTGTTAAAGTATTCCAAATACTCCACCTTCAATGTATTGCCGGTGCGTTCGGGATATAACGGAAAGAAATAAGCAGAATGAAGGAATCAACCCGGTTATTTTCACTGATTCTGTGAGTTAACCCAGGATAATCCGGCCTGTCAGAAGGGTAGAGTTCGAGTTTTAATGACTTAGCCTCAAGTCATACATAGTGATATCTGATCCCTTTACTGTTGAGGGAAATACCTCTTATCCTTCCTGATCTCTTCTTTCATACGCCGGATGTGCCCCCTGCCGAGACCCTTGACTTCACAACCCAATTGGAGGTATCCCTTGATTTTTCGATCATCGAGCAGTCCGAAACAATCGATAACCGCAACCGGATTACCTACAGCTTTAATTACTTCTTCCGGGTCCAGATCGAGGTAATGTTTATGGCGCACGGTAAATACGAGTGCATCAATGCCGTTAAACGCCTCTGCAAGATCTTTTTGCACTTTCAAATCTCTCAGCTTCTTCTGATTGTGGAAAAAAGTCCCCAAGCTTTTTTGGGGATAGCTATCCTGGACTACAAACTCCCACCACTGGTCAACATAGGGATCATGCACCCTTATCTCAGCTCCCATTTCTGTCAGCCGCCGAACAATGATCTCGGAACCACTGTAGCGAGTATCGCCCACATCCTCACGGTAGGAGGCGCCCAGTATCAGTATTTCAGCCCCTGCAATGGGGAAATTCATGTTTCTAAGAGCGTCCCTCACAAACTGCGCTGCATGTAATGCCCTGGTATCATTGATATCGATGGCAAGCGGAGTTATCTTGAACAAATCATCTTCAAATCCAAGTATATGCTTATATGACCAGATACCGAGACCGCCATCCTTAGGAAGACAGTACCCCCCGATTCCGGGTCCGGGGAAGAGCAGGTTGCTGTGCGTCGGCCTGACCCTGACCGCATCGATGACCTTAATGATGTCTACTCCGTTTCTCTCTGCAAATTTTGACCACTCGTCCATAAAGGCAAGTATCGTCGCACGAAAGCTGTTTTCGACAATTTTGGCAGTCTCGGACTCAATAGGCCTGTCAAGGACGGTCATGGGATAGTCCTTAGTATTGATAACCTCGTTGAGAAATTTAACAACTCTCTCTGTAGCAGCTTTACTGATACCGCTGCAGACCCTCCAGAAGTCCCGAACGCTCGCTACATAATTTCTTCCGGGCATTACCCTTTCATAACTATGGGCCAGCAGGGGGTCGGTCTCTATCCCTCTCTTCCTGAAGCTCTTCTTCATCAAGGGGAAGACGATCTGCTCCGTAGTCCCGGGAGCAACAGTAGTCTCGATGAGTACCAATGTATCGGGCTTAATATGACGTGCAATGATTTCAAAGGATTCTTCCAGAGAAGTCATTTCAACATGGCCGCTCCTGATATTGCCAAGTGTATTCTTGATGTAATCGAGTTGCACGTCCACTATCACAACGTCCGCCAGGGAGAGCACGTCATAGATAAATGTCGCGGTTAAGGTCTTCTTATCAAGTACGCAGCGCCTTATGAGCGGTTCTACCTCGGGATCTTCTGACTTTACCGGGCAGAGCCCTTTGTTAATGGTAGCTATCTTCCAGTAACTCCTGACACTTGGTCGCTGCATACCAATAACAAATTTCGACGGGCTTCCGTCCTCATTAACAGTATCTGCAACAATGGCTGCCATAACCGCACCCACAAAGCCCACCCCCATCACCACAACGATTTCCAGGCCGTTTGCCTTTGCTTTTGCAACCAACGCCTGCACCCGTAAATATTCTCGTGCATATTCCTCTTCCGAAGGCAAAGGGTGCTCAGTACCATCGGGACTAACGGAAACATTTCGTATCATTCTCATTCCACCTTTCTGCAATATTTTCTTAAAAACCGTCTTTCCAGGCATTATTAGAACTTTTCTTTTGTCACCTTATTTGCTCCATCGCTATAATTACTATTTCCCTTCTTAAAATTACAAAGAAATTATTGACAAGGCAGAAGCGCTTGAAAAAGGTTTGCCATTTTTGAATTAGGATTCTGCCTGACTAACTTCTGCGAGACAAAGAGCTTTGATTTTATACAATTGAAAACCATTTATTTGCACCGGCATAGCCGTCCATAATCTTCATTAGCAAGCCTGTGAACTTCCGATAGTCAATCGGTTTGCTCATGCAACAAGAATTGGATAACCTGGCAAGCGCGCTCATCAATCTCTTATAAATATTCTCTGAAAGGATAATAATGGGGATTCCGCTATTTGTTATATCAGGCAGATGAAAATGAGTGTAGGTATAACTAGTGACAATGAGACCTATCTTTTTATCTTGGATTTTTGACAACAGATTTTTGCCATTGGTCATTGTATCTGTTTAGGTCTCCATACCGTATCCGACAACTTTAAGGAGCGCGTAATAGATACGGCAAAAATCTTTATTCAATTTTCAATACCCCACAGTCTCTGCTGTGGGGTTTCCTCTAACCCCACTTTGGAAAAGGGGGGCAAGGGGGGATTTTTAAAATTAATAAATCTACCTAAAGATACCCCGCTGTCTCTGCGGCGGGGAGTCTTCATTATTAATAATAAAGATTTTTTTTTACTCGCAGGCATTACATAATAGCAAGTAAATGTTTTGGATACGCTTTAGAGAAGCTCATGCTCTCTCAGTCTTTTATATAAAGCCTTTCTTGAAATGGCAAGTATTCTGGAAGCTTCTGACTTATTCCCGTCACATTGCTGAAGAACATTCTTCATCGCATCACGTTCAATTTCTTTCAAAGTCATTTGCGAACCGCTGTTTTCTTTCAGTCTCCCGGGCCTGTTGCAGTCTATAGGGAGATCCTTAACGGTAATCTTGTCTCCCTTTGCAAGCAGAACCGCCCTCTCAACTACGTTTTTAAGCTGCCTGATATTTCCAGGCCAATGGAAAGTTTGAAAAATATCCATTACTTCATCCGATGCAGTGAGCCTTTTATTTTCCCTAAGGGACATTTCTTGTATGAATTTTACGGCGAGAAGAGGGATATCTTCTCTCCTGTCCCTGAGCGGAGGTATGTTTATATGTATGACATTTATCCTGTAAAAAAGGTCTTCCCTGAAGCTGCCGGCTTTCATTTCCTTTTGCAGGTCCCTGTTAGTCGAGGATATCAGCCTGAACCTCAAAGCAATCTTCTTATTGCTTCCGAGACGCTCAATCTCTCTTTCCTGAAGTACCCTCAGGAGCTTGACCTGCAGGTTTATCTCAAGCTCGGCAATTTCATCAAGAAAAAGAGTACCTCCGGCAGCTGCCTCAAATTTTCCGAGTTTTAATGAAAGAGCACCCGTAAATGCCCCTTTTTCAAAACCGAAAAGCTCAGCCTCAAGCAGTTCCCGCGGGATAGCAGCGCAATTCATCGCAACAAACGGATTATTCTTTTTCGAACTGCTATAGTGCAAAGCACGCGCAATCAGTTCTTTGCCCGTACCTGTCTCCCCGGTAATCAGAATACTGCTCTCAGAATCCTTGACTGTCTCTATAGTTTCCTTTATTTTCACAATATCGGGTGAATTACCGATAATAAGAGGTGCATTATTTTTCTCGATCATTTTTTCTTTCAATGAAACGAGTTCTTTCTTCAAATGCCGCTGTTCCACAGCTTTTGATACAATGATCCTGAGTTTCGAATAATCCGGCGGTTTAATGAAATAATAGAAAGATCCCATGGTTAAAGCATTAACAGCATCCTCGACCGTACCATAGGCAGTGAGGAAAATTATCGGGATATCGGGATGGGTTTTATTCAGATATTCAAACAACTGCATGCCGTTCATTCCCGGCATTTTTATGTCAGTTATGACCAGATCGATATCTTTGCGAGAGACTGCGCGGATAGCGCTTTTCGCATCTGTTGCTTCAGAGACATCATAGCCGTCAGTAACAAGGATTGCAGACAAGACTTTTATGGCATTTGGCTCATCATCTACAACGAGAATTCTTCCAGCACTATTCATGTGTTCATTGCCGGGAAGAAGAGTTTTACGGTAGTACCTACATCTTTATCACTTGTTATTTCGAGATGCCCACCGTTAGACCGAAGTATTTCACGAGTTATAACCAACCCCAACCCTCTTCCCTTTTTTTCGGATGATACAGGTACTTCAGCATGTCCTTTTAGTTTCATTCCGCACCCTGCGTCTGAAATCTCGACTATAACGAAGTTGTTCCCCAAAATGCTTTTCATGTATGTTTTTATGGACAACAATCCGCCCACGGGCATGGCTTCCATGGCATTCTCAATGACATTGAGAATCGCATGCTCCAGATGAAATGAGTTTATCATTAACGGTGCGATACGTCCATAGGCAAAGACAGTTTTGCAATTACGTGACAGAGCATGAAGGGATATAAGGACAGCGATTTTTTTCAGAACTCTATTTATGTTTACTCCCGTCAACCCTTTCTTGGAAATAGATGTGCTCAAAAAACTGGATATGAAATGATCAAGACGCGATATCTCTTCTTCCATTATCATTGAAAACTCGGCAAGTTTTTTATCATTATCATAATTCTCTCTGATATAGATTACGCATCCCTTTATAGCATTCAGGGGACTCCTCACTCCATGTGCAAGGGTTGCTGCGACTTTCCCGATATTCAGTAATCTTTGGGATTGTTTAAGGCTGTTCAATGTTATTGAGTCTGGATACGCCGTAGTTCTGAGCGTTATCCCACTGATTTTTCCTGCTTTATCCTTGATAGGAACGATATGAATGTCTGCCTTCTTTCTCCCGCAGAAACAGATAATCTTTTGGCCTTTAATAGTTAATGGTCTACCATTCTTTAATACACTCTTAAATGCATCTTTACTGCCATTATTTGATAGGGGAATTATTTTATAGTAGGGTTGCCCTTTAATCTCTTGGAAAAATTTTCCATGCTTTTTTTCAAAATCCTTGCCACATGATGTGATTCTGAGTTTGGTATCTAATGTGCAATCAAAACAAATTTGTTTTTTATTATTGGGTTGCATAATTGTTATTCAATTTTCAATACCCCACAGTCTCTGCTGTGGGGTTTCCTCTAACCCCACTTTGGGAAAGGGGGGCAAGGGGGGATTTTTAAAATTAATAAATCTACCTAAACATACCCCGCTGTCTCTGCGGCGGGGAGTCTTCATTGAAATATCAACTATTTATAAAAAAAATGAACACCCTGTGCTCTTGGCACAGGTCCTTATCAGCGACCCACATGGTCAACGCCCTGTGGGGTCGCAATGACTTTATTTACATTATTATCTTTAATATTATAGTTGTCAAGTTTTTTTACAAAAAAACTTAGAACATCATGAGAGGTTTTGGATAAAGTGAAGGAAAATTTTATCACAGTTTTATCACATTAAACAAAAAAAAGGTTTAGAGGAATCCCCTAAACCCTTGATATACTTGGTGGCGGGGAGAGGATTTGAACCTCTGACCTTCGGGTTATGAGCCCGACGAGCTACCAGGCTGCTCCACCCCGCGATAGTCTTTAACAATAACTTATCAGCAGTTTGTTTGTCAAACGCCCGGGCAGAACGAGGCGTCCGCTTCAGACGATATCAGTGCCGTTTTGACGCGATAGGAACGCAGGCTGAAGCCTGCGGCTACAAATACGCATCTGTATGGTATGATATGAAGCAAATAATATATATATGATGGAATTTCTCAGGCAATTGCGTTGGCAGGATTTGGTGGACATCGTCCTGATGTCGATTATCCTCTACCGCCTTCTCCTCATCATCAAGGGCACGAAGGCCGCTCACATGCTGATGGGGCTCGGTGTTCTTCTCGTGGCGTCATTGCTCTCACGCTATTTCGAGCTTTATACCGTCGATTGGCTGATCCAGAGCTTCTGGGCCCAGATCGTGATAGCGATCATCATCCTTTTTCAGCCTGAGATACGAAGGGCATTGGCGCAGATGGGGGAATCACAACTCTTTCAGGCCCTCACCTCGGCCGAAGAACTCAAGTCCCTCGAAGAGATCGTAAGGGCAACGATTGCGCTCGCAAACAGAAAAATAGGCGCGCTGATCGTTATCGAACGCGATACGAGCCTGAAGGATTTTGTCGAGATGGGGACGCCTCTGGACGCAAAGGTCACGAAAGAAGTCCTCCTCAGTATTTTTCACCCGACATCGCCTATCCACGACGGCGCAGTCGTCATCAAAGGCAACAGGATAGCGGCAGCGGGCTGTTTTCTTCCGATAACGATGAACGCTGATATCAGCAAAGCTCTTGGGACCCGGCACAGGGCGGCGCTCGGAATTTCGGAAGAGACGGACGCGGTTGTCCTTATCGTATCAGAGGAGACGGGGACAGTTTCGATGGCAATAAACGGGACGCTCGAAACACATCTTGATATGGGAACGCTCAGGGATGTCCTTACCAATCTGTTTACGGTGAAGAAAAAATGAAAAAATTTTTTATTGAAAACCTTGCCCTCAAGATCGCAGCGGTTCTTTTATCGATCGTCCTCTGGTTTTTCGTTACGTCCCGGGGACAGTCGGAGATATCAATTGATGTCCCTCTGGAATTGAAGAACATGCCGCAGGGGCTCGAACTGGTGAACCACGGGACGAAGACGGTGAACCTGAACATTAAGGGGCAGGAGCGGTTTATCAAAAATGTAAGCGCATCCAATGTCAGGGTGTCACTCGATCTCAGCAAGGCGAAGAGAGGGGAGGGGACATACTACATCAACAGGGAAGACATCAAGCTGCCCCGTTCGATAACCGTTACGAATATCAACCCTCCGAGCGTCAGGGTCACTACCGAGGAGACTGAATCGAAAACAGTGAAGGTGGTGTCTGTTATTGTCGGTGAGCCGCAAAAAGGGTTTTATCTCAAATCTGCCGAAGTTTTGCCGGAGACAATCGTCATTGAAGGGGTCCGCTCTGAAATAGCAAAGGTGAGTGCGCTCAAGACAGAGCCGATCGACATTACCGGATTCAATGAATCAGTCACGCAGGATCTGCGCATAGACATAACCGGCAGAAACATACGAACAAAGATTCCCGATGTGCGGGTGAATGTTGAAATCGGAGGAAGAAGGAAATGAGACTGTTCGGGACAGATGGAATACGGGGAACGGTCAATAAACACCCTATGACCCCTGAGACCGTCGTGCGGATAGGGATGGCGGTGGCCTGCCTTCTCAGAGAAAAGCACGGAAGGAATATGATCCTGATCGGAAAGGATACGAGGCTTTCCGGTTATCTGATAGAAAGCGCCCTGACCTCGGGTATCTGTTCGATGGGGATGAACGTCACCCTTGTCGGCCCCATACCGACACCGGGGGTCGCGTTTCTCACGAGAACGCTGCGGCTGGACGCAGGCATTGTCATTTCCGCATCCCATAATCCGTTTGAGGACAACGGCATCAAGTTTTTTTCCGCGGAAGGGTTCAAACTCCCTGATCAAATCGAACGGAAGATTGAAGAACTTGTTGGGGACGACGAGCTCCTGAAACGCAGGCCTCGGGGCGCAGGGATCGGGAAGGCCTTTCGGCTCGACGACGCAACAGGACGGTATATCGAATATATAAAATCAACGATCCCGAAAGGCATAACCTTCGAAGGGCTGAAGGTAGTTGTCGATAGCGCAAACGGAGCAGCGTACAAGACAACGCCGTGGCTGCTGCGTGAGATGGGGGCCGACGTGGTTTCGATCAATGACAAGCCGGACGGCATAAATATCAACGAGGGATGTGGCTCTCTCCATATCGATCTGCTGCGGAAAGCGGTGAAATTGCACAAGGCGGATATCGGAATCGCCCATGACGGGGACGCCGACAGGACGATTTTGTGTGATGAAAAGGGAAACATGGTCGATGGGGACAAGGTGATGGGGATGTGGGCGGTCGAAATGAAAAGGAGCCGAATGTTGAACAATGATACCGTTGTATCGACGGTGATGAGCAATTTAGGCCTTGAGAAATATCTTGAAAACCATGGCATCCGTTTACTGCGGACAAAGGTCGGGGACAGGTATGTCGTCGAAAAGATGCGCGACGGAGGGTATGCGCTGGGCGGAGAACAGTCAGGACATATCATCTTTCTTGACCACAATACAACGGGCGACGGCCCCCTTACCGCAATGCAGGTGCTGTATCTTATGAAAAAAAGAGATGCTTCCCTTTCAAAGCTTTCACAGGAGATAACACTGTACCCTCAGATTCTTACGAATGTAGAGGTGGAGCAGAGGCACGACATTAAGACGATCCCTGCAATTGAAGAGGCAATAACGGCAGCTGAAAACAGACTCGCCGGAAAGGGAAGGGTCTTGGTAAGGCCTTCAGGTACAGAGCCGAAGATACGGGTCATGCTCGAGGGAGAAGACCTGAGGCTTATTCAAAAGCTCGGAAAGGATATCGCAAAGGTCATCAAAGCGAATATGGTTTAACCCGATAGATGCATTTGGGCTGGATGACAGACAGGCATATGGTCATCAAAACCCTGCTGATGCAGAATAAGGGGTCTGCTCAATATATTTCTGTGTTCCATAATTCATTCAGGCACGTGTGCTATCTCTCCGCCTACAAAGGTGGTGCCACCATGCTTTTGCTGCCCATATGCCTGTCCGTTTACATAATAATATGAGAACGAAATCCTCCCTATGACGGTTCGATGCAATTCTTTCTTTCATTCCTCATCGGGGTAGTCCTCTTTTATTCCTTCCAGTATTTCCCTTATTCGACCGCTGCACTTTCCCTCATATCAGCGCTCACGCTGTGTGTGAGAAAAAAATATCTCCTTGTCATTGTTCTTGTAGCAGGGACAGTGTTTGCATTTATGCGCTATGAACCCACAACGCCGGTGCTGCATGCAAATGATGATATGAAGGTACAGGGAGTTTTCAGTGAGAATCCTGTCAGAACCGGCAGCGGAATGTTCAGGCAGGCGTTCTCTGTAGAATCAGCTTCGGATCTGAGCAACAGTGAGAATATCGGCGGCATGCAGGGACAGGATATCATCCTTATCTCCGACAGGGAATTTACTGTCGGGACAGAGTACCGACTGGCTGTAAAACCCTTTAAAAGCAGCCAAAGACTGAACCCGGGAGGGCGGGTGAATGATGCCCTTTACGCCAGCCTCCTGACCGTTTATGAATCCGGGAAGGCAGGGGAATCCATCCGCGCAAGGTTTCAGGGGTATCGGCACCGGATCAACCAGTATATTGAAGAGCATTGCAAGAAGGATTCAGGCGCCCTTGTTGCTTCGATAACAACGGGCCAGATGACGAATATGAGCGAGGAACTGAGAGAGGCATTTAACGTTACGGGGCTTGCACATATCCTTAGCATTTCGGGGACCCACTTCGGCCTCTTCTCTGTTTTTCTCTTCGCGATATTCGGATTTTTCATACAAAGATTGCCCTACCGGGTACTCCAGAGACTTTCTCTCTATCTGTCGCCATCGCAGGCCGCGGCCATTCTCTGCCTGCCGTTCATGCTCGCCTATCTCGGTCTCTCCGGTGGGAGTATTCCAGCCGTCAGATCATTCATTATGATAACGCTTTTCCTTTTTGGTTTGGTCATCGGCAGGAAGGGGTTCTGGTTTGTCTCGCTTCTTTGCGCAGCCTTTCTACTGGTCGTATGGGACCCGGGGGTATTCTTCAGTCTCTCTTTCCAGCTTTCATTCCTTGCAGTCCTCTTCATCGGCTTTTCGATTCAGGAAAAAGGAGATGAGACACCATCAGGGAAGAAAGCCGTCAGGCATATCCGGAATGCCTTCTTTATGACGATTGCGGCATTGCTCGGAACTGCGCCTCTGGTCGCCTATGCCTTCCATTATTTTTCGGTTATTTCACCCCTGTCGAATCTGGTGATAGCTCCCCTGATCGGGTTTTTACTCATTCCTTTGTCTGTCATCTCTTCTTTCTTCTATCTGATCACAGGTTCTTTTATGTTCATGCCGGTCATATCTGCGATTGCGGACATGAGCATCGCGGCAGTAACCTTTTTTTCCCGTATCCCGTTTGCCGATGTAAAGGCCCCGGCGTTTCCCCCGGTGTTGATCCTTATCTACTATGCCTGTTTCAGTTTCTATTTCCTGCTCGGGAAAAAAAGATATCTGCTCATCATCCCGTTCCTCCCGTTTGTCATCTTCCTGTCCCTTTCGCTCATCGAAAAAAATTCCATTAGCGTAACGTTCCTCGACGTCGGACAGGGAGATGCGGCTGTCATAGCGCTCCCTGACGGGAAAACGATGGTGATTGATGCCGGAAGGACGGGGAGGGAAGTTTCTTCATTCCTGAAATACAGGGGAGAAGAAACGGTAGATGTTCTCGTGCTTTCACACAACCATCCCGATCATTCAGGCGGCGCGGAGCACCTGACGAGAAAATATGACGTAAAAGAATTATGGAGTAGCGACCGACTCCTATTACCGGCGGCATTCAATCGGATCAAACAGCGCGTGCTGTCCAGGGGAGACATTATCGAGGGAAGGGGGTATACGATTTATATTCTCCACCCCTATGCCGAATTCTACACAGCCCGAGGGAATGTATACGACGCAGAGAATAATGATTCATTGGTCCTCAAGATTGCAGGTGAGCACACTTCGTTTCTTTTTTCAGGAGATATTCAGGATGAGGCTGAGGAGGATATCCTGCATATCGGTACATGGCTGCAAAGCGAAGTCATCAAGGTCCCGCACCACGGGGGAAAGACGTCTGCATATGGCCCCTTTTTTGAAGCGGTTTCCCCTGAAATCGCTGTAATCAGCGCCGGACGGGAAAACCCGTTCGGCCATCCCCATCAACAGACCTTTGATGTTCTCAGGGATGTCCGGGTCTTTACCACACCGGAGCGCGGCGCGGTCAGGATCGCAGAAGCGGACAGCGGCCTGAAGACAGAAACCTTTCAGGATTTTCAGCTGAAGAAAACGAACTCACTGAGGGAAGAACTCCTGAACTACAAAAAACTCTTTGCAGTGTGGTAAAGGAAAAAATATTCCAGTAGTTCATATATAATGAATGGAATTGCATGAAACTTTTAGAGAGCAATATGATCAACAGGAAGTAGCCCCCGGTGGCAGAGCTTAAAAGAAGATTTATCCTTGCTGTCGGCCTCATAGCGCTTGTCATATCTTTCGGGACTGCAGGGTATATGGTCATAGAGGAGTGGAATTTCCTCGACGCGCTCTATATGACCATTATTACGCTGACCACGGTAGGATATAGGGAGATTCATGACCTTTCGCTCAGCGGCAGACTCTTTACCATCATTCTCCTCATGGGGGGTGTGGGAACCGTGTTTTATGTTCTCAGCATAGGGGCAAAAGTGATAATTGAGGGTGAGCTGCAGGAAATATACGGGAGGAAGAGAGTGGAAAAGAGATTGAAGGATTTAAAGGACCATTATATTGTCTGCGGGTACGGTAGAATGGGGAAGATCATCGCAAGGGAATTAAGCCAGGAAAAATTACCATTCACTGTTATCGAAAAAAACGAGGTGATGGCGGACCCGGATGAAAAAGAGAGTCTGCTCATCCTTCAGGGAGACGCGACAAGAGACGACCTGCTGAAGAGGGCGGGCATCGAACGGGCGAAGTGTCTCATCTCCGTGCTTCCCACCGACGCGGAAAACCTCTATGTGGTCCTGAGCGCAAGGGGATTGAATACCAATCTCCTGATTGTAGCGCGGGCGGGTGAAGAAGGCTCCGAGCAGAAGCTCCTCAGGGCGGGGGCAGACAGGGTAGTATCGCCCTACCATATCGGCGGACTGAGGATGGCGCATACAGTGCTGAAACCCGCTGTCGTCGATTTCATAGAATATGCCACGAAGAGCGGCCATATCGATCTGCAGATCGAGGAGATATCCATTCAGCAAGGATCGGGGCTCGCAGGGAACACCCTTGATCAGTGCGGGATCGGAAGGGAACTCGGGATAATCATCGTGGCAATAAAGCTGCAGAACGGTGAAATGAAATTCAATCCCACGTTTCGCACTACCATAGAAGCGGGTGATACGCTGATTGCTGTGGGAGAGACTTCGAAGCTCGAGGTCCTCGAAGGGATGGCAGCGAGCAGGCAATAAGCTCTTCATCTTATCCTTAAGATAGAGTTCACTTAAGATAGAGTTCATTGACTAAACGGGAAATTAATCATTATAATTCTAAGTTCATAACACAGACACACTAGAGGCAAATAGTTCATCTCTCGATATGGAAGAAATCAACGAACTCATAGAGCAGCGCATCAGGAAACTTGAGGACTTGCGGCAGGCCGGTTTCGAGCCGTTCGGCGGCGCTTTTTATGCCGAAGACCACGCCTCTGTCCTTCACGACAAATTCGGGTCTGTATCAAAAGAAACCCTGGCAGCTGGGCCGGTTTCCTGTTCCCTTGCCGGCAGAATTGTTGCGATGAGAGATTTCGGGAAGGCCGCCTTTGCACATATTCAGGACACCACAGGGAAAATCCAGATCTATCTGAGAAAAGATGTCCTCGGCGAAAAATATGCGCTTATCAAGAAACTCGATATCGGCGATATTGTCGGACTCAGGGGAAAATTGTTCAGGACAAAGACCGATGAACTTACTGTCGAAGTTGATGATTTCGTTATTCTGACAAAATCCCTGAGACCGTTGCCTGAGAAATGGCACGGGTTAAAGGATATCGAAACACGGTACAGGCAGCGGTATGTGGATCTCATCGTCAATCCCGAAGTGCGCGAGACATTCATCAAAAAGAGCATGATCATCAAGGCCATCAGGGATTTCCTCGAAGCCAAGAGTTTCATCGAGGTCGAGACCCCCATGATGCATCCGATCCCGGGCGGCGCAACCGCGAGACCGTTCAAGACGCATCATAATGCACTCGACATCGACCTCTATCTCAGAATCGCTCCCGAGCTCTACCTTAAAAGGCTGCTTGTCGGCGGCTACGAGAGGGTATTCGAGCTTAACCGGAACTTCAGGAACGAGGGGATTTCTTCAAAACACAACCCTGAGTTTACGATGCTGGAGTTCTACATCGCTTACAGGGACTACGATTTCCTCATGTCTTTTACCGAGGAGTTGATCCCATTTGTCGCCGAGAAGACGCTCGGCACCCTGAAAATTCCTTACGGAGATGACATTATTGATCTGACCCCTCCCTGGCCCAGGATACCGATGCTGGATGCCTTGCAGCAGAAAGGCGTACCGCAGGAGATTTTTACCGACGGTGAAAAAGCGAAGGCATGGGCAAAGGCGAACCGGATCGAAATAGAGCCGGGCGCAGGTCTCGGGAAAATCCTTGACGAGATATTCAAGGAGAAAGTCGAACCGGAATTGGTGCAGCCGACATTTATCACCGATCATCCTGTAGAACTGTCGCCGCTTGCCAAGCGGAAACCCGGCAATCCCGCATTGGTCGAGCGTTTTGAGCTGTTCATGACTTCGCGGGAGATCGCAAACGCATTCTCAGAGCTTAACGACCCCATGGACCAGCGGCAGCGGTTTCTTGCGCAGGTCGAGGCGAAGGCGCAAGGTGATGAGGAGGCCCAAAGCATGGATGAGGATTTTGTGAGGGCCCTTGAGTTCGGCATGCCTCCGGCAGCGGGCGAAGGGATCGGCATCGACAGGCTTGTCATGCTCCTCACCAATGCTCAATCGATACGGGATGTGATCCTCTTCCCGCAGCTGAAGCCGGAACAATAAAGCAAAAGAGAAGGATGAAGGATGAAATATAAAAAATGGACACCTTTTTCATCCTTCATAATTCATCCTTCATAATTATATGAACCTTCCCTATCAGTTATTCGTCGCGCTCCGGTACCTGAAGTCGAAAAAGAAACAGAAAGGCATCTCGGTGAATACCGTAATATCCACCGGAGGGGTTGCCGTCGGTGTCATGGCCCTCCTTGTCGTCCTCTCGGTGATGAGCGGATTCCACGAAGACCTCCAGAAAAAAATCCTCGGAGTGAACGCCCACGTGGTCATTCTCGACTACAGGGGGGTACTGCAAGGGTATGAGAAAGTGATCGAAAAAATCAAAGATGATCGGGATATCGCTTCATCTGCTCCATTCGTAATGGGGCAGGTCATGGTCTCGTATGGCAAAAGGGCGCACGGAGTTTTTTTGCGGGGAATATCCCCTGAACTCGAGAAGAAAACGACGGATATAGAACGGTTCATGAAAGAGGGAAGCCTTGAATCCCTGATCCAAAAAGAAGAAACACCCGGCATTGTTATCGGGAAAGAGCTTGCCGCAAGTATCGGTGTTTTTAAGGGGGACGTCATCACGCTGTTATCCCCGGTCGGACGGATCGGACCCCTCGGAATGCTGCCGAAGGTAAGACAGTTCAGGGTTACCGGGATTTTTGAGGTCGGCATGTTCGAATACGATTCGAACCTTGTTCTGACTGATCTGCGGGCAGCCCAGGAATTTTTCGATATGAAGAATGCAGTTACAGGGATTCAGCTCAGACTTGCCGACATCTACAATGCCCCTGTGGTGAGGGAAAGATTGGAGAAAGACCTCAGCTTTCCTTTCTATGCAAAGGACTGGATGCAGATGAACAAAAACCTCTTTTCTGCACTGAAGCTCGAAAAGTTTGCGATGTTTGTGATTCTCATTCTGATCATCCTTGTGGCTTCGTTCAACATCGTGAGCACGTTGATCATGAATGTGATCGAGAAGAAGAGGGAGATAGCGATCCTCAAAACTATGGGCGCGACCGACAGGAGCATCATGAGCATTTTCATGCTGCAGGGGCTGCTTATCGGATTGGTCGGAACGACCATCGGCGTGACCGGCGGATATCTGCTCTGTTATGTGCTCAATACCTACGAGATCATCAAGCTTCCGGCAGACGTTTACTATCTGAGCCATCTTCCGGTGAAAACCAAATTCTCTGATTTTTTGACGGTGTCTCTTTCGGCGATTGTCATCAGTTTTCTTGCGACCCTCTATCCCGCATGGCAGGCGGCAAAAATGGACCCTGTGGAGCCATTGCGATATGAATAGAACAAGGTATGAGAGGACACTATGTTTAAACTGATAAAGAATCTCATAGGATTGGCGATCATCGCCGCTCTCATTTTTCTGGTTCTTTCATTATGGCAGGGAGGAGAGCCTTTCAGATGGTTCGGCACACAATCCCGGGAAGCGGGTGAAGTTCTGAAGCAAAAAAGCGAAGAGTTGGGACAGGAAGCGGATAAGCTCAAAAGGAAGACGGATGAGATGAAAGATACCACGAAAAAAGTTTCTGAAGGCGTCAAAAAGACCAGAGATACTATTCATGATATCGCCGGCTCAAGGCCCGACAAGTGAGATGCCCGCATTGAAACGTTTTATCGAAGCTCAGAACGTGACAAAATCTTTCACTACGAATGCAGGAGAACTTCACGTTTTGAGGGATATATGCCTTTCGATTCGGGAAGGAGAAATGGTGGGAATCATAGGCGCATCCGGAGCGGGGAAGAGCACGCTGCTGCATATCCTCGGCGCTCTGGACAGGCCGACATCCGGCAGCGTTTTTTTAAATGACACGGATATCTTTTCACTCGACAGCAATGCCCTGGCTTTTTTCAGGAATACTGAAATCGGGTTCGTATTTCAGTTCCACCATCTTCTCCCCGAATTTTCAGCGCTGGAGAATGTGATGATGCCCGGACTGATAGGCAGAAGTGCAAAGCCGCAGGGAGAAAGGGTTGCATACGAGGACATTAGAGATAAAGCAGACAAATTGCTTGGAGAGATGGGGCTGGGGGGGAGAAAAACCCACAGGCCGGGAGAACTTTCAGGCGGAGAGCAGCAACGTGTTGCAGTTGCACGGGCGCTCATACTTGAGCCGAAAGTTGTCCTTGCGGATGAGCCTACAGGGAATCTGGATACGACGACGGGCGAGGAACTCTTCAACATCTTTACCGAACTGAATAAGGGGAAAGGGATCACCTTTGTCATCGTGACGCACAACGAGTCCCTGTCAGGCCGTTGTCACAGGGTCCTCAAGATGGTCGACGGGAAGCTTGCCGATAGTCTGTGAAAGAGGGGAATTCTTGTGAAAATCTGCTTCCCCTTCAGTCTTTTTTCTGAATCGATTCAATAATGCGGTCCAACCGAGATTTCGGCAATCCTGAAAAAATCTTCCGCAATTCGGCATCGGTAAACGTATCTCTCAGGAATTTGATGATGTCCGTCCTCCCGTGCCAGCATCCGATAATAGTCCTGCACGGAAGCCCTTCGTTGAGGGAGGTACAGTAGGAGAACTCCACAAGCATGCCTAACTGGTTGCAGTAGATGTTCATAATGGATTATAACATGCGGCGTTTAAGGGGGGATTATGCATCCCCCCTTTTTTTGATGAAGGTTACGGTCTGGGGTATTTCTCCAGGTCTTTCAGAAGCTTCTTTATTTCGTCATCCGGCAATACATAATTATCCAGTTTCCCGGAAAGGTACGCGTCATACGCTGCAAGGTCGATGATTCCGTGACCGCTCCAGTTCATCAGTATGACCTTTTCTTTCCCCTCTTCCTTTGCCTTTTTCGCTTCTTCGATCACACAAGCGATGGCATGGTTTGTCTCAGGAGCGGGGATAAACCCTTCTGTCCTTGCAAAGGTGATACCTGCCGCAAATGTTTCGAGCTGGGTATACGCCTTTGCCTCGATAAGGTTGTCAGCGACAAGTCTGCTCACAATCGGCGCCATCCCGTGGTAGCGCAGACCGCCTGCATGGATCGGAGCAGGTATGAACCCATGCCCGAGTGAATACATCGCCATGAGCGGCGTTGTCTCAGCGGTATCTCCGAAATCATATACATACGAGCCTTTTGTAATGGAAGGGCAGGAAGAAGGTTCGCTTGCAATGATCCTCACCTTCTTGCCGTGTATTTTGTCCCTGACAAACACCGTGGCGATGCCTGCGAAATTGCTGCCGCCGCCTGCGCAGCCGATCACGATATCAGGATACTCTCCGACTGAAGCAAGTTGTTTTTGAGACTCAAGCCCTATGATAGACTGATGGAGAAGAACGTGGTTTAAGACGCTTCCAAGGGAATACCGTGAATCCTTTGTTGTGACCGCGTCTTCGATCGCCTCGCTGATAGCAATCCCCAGACTTCCCGGGTGTTCGGGGTTCTGCGCGAGAAACTTCCTTCCTGCATTGGTCTCAGGACTCGGACTCGGCACGCATTTCCCGCCCCATGTTTCCATCATGAGTCTGCGATACGGCTTTTGATTGTAGCTGATCCTTACCATGTATACCTTGCATTCGATGCCGAACTGGCTGCATGCAAACGACATGGCGCTCCCCCATTGACCGGCCCCTGTTTCAGTAGCGATCCTCTTTATCCCGAATTCCTTATTGTAGTATGCCTGCGCTATGGCGGTATTGGGCTTGTGGCTTCCGGGAGGGCTCACCCCCTCATTCTTGAAATAGATGCGGGCAGGAGTCCCGAGGAATTTCTCAAGATAGACAGCCCTGTAGAGGGGTGTCGGTCTCCATATAAGATATTTTTCGAGGACTTGATCCGGTATATTGATCCACCGTTCGGTGCTGACTTCCTGTTCGATAAGATTCATCGGGAATACGGGTGCGAGCATGTCGGGTGTTATCGGCTGCCCTGTTGCAGGATTGAGTGGAGGAGGGACCGGCTTGGGCATGTCTGCCTGAATATTGTACCATTGCTTCGGTATATCTCTTTCGTTCAATAGTATTTGTCTGTTCACTTCTGACCCCCTTTATATTTTTTTCAGGTTATGCAACAGGGGATATTTTACTTATAATCCAGAATTTTTTAAAGTGCGGCGAATTGCTTGACAACAGTGGACCCAACCAGTAAAGTATTTCGATGCGCAGACCTTTTATCGCAGCGAACTGGAAGATGAACAAGACGCTCCTGGAAACGAGCCAGTTCATGATGGAATTCATCCCTGACGTGAAGGACGTATCCAGCGTGGATATCGTGATTGCGCCGCCTTTTACGGCCATCGGGATTGCGGCCGCGGCATTGAGGGGGACGAATATCTTCCTTGCTGCCCAGGATATCTTCTATGAGGAAAAAGGGGCGTATACCGGAGAGATATCACCCCTGATGCTTGCTGACCTCGGCTGCGCGTTTGTTATTGTCGGCCACTCGGAAAGAAGGCAGTATTTTCATGAAACAGATGATATCGTCAACAGGAAAATCAGGGCCGCTCAAAAAGCGGGGCTGGGAGTCATCTTTTGTATCGGGGAGTCACTGGATGAGAGGGAAGCCGCAAAGACATTCGATATTCTGAACAGGGAGATTGAAAAAGGGCTTGACGGAGTTTCCCCCGAAAAAATGGTGCTCGCATACGAACCCATATGGGCGATCGGGACGGGAAAGACCGCAACGCCCTCACAGGCGCAGGAAGTCCATGCGTATATAAGAGAGAGACTGAATATTTTGTATGGAAATCAATCAGATGAATTATGTATACTATATGGCGGTAGTGTGACGCCGGATACGGTCGATTCCCTTATGGCATGCAAGGATATCGACGGCGCACTCGTCGGCGGCGCAAGCCTCAAAGCGGAAAGCTTTAGCAAAATAGTGAAATTCAGGAAGGTACCATGACAATACTGTTAATGATCATTCATATTTTGGCCTGTCTTTTTCTTATCGCCGTTGTATTGCTCCAGAGCGGCAAGGGAGCGGAGATTGGAGCTGCCTTTGGAGGATCGAGCCAGACGCTTTTTGGAAGCCGCGGCTCTGCATCTTTTCTGGGCAAAATGACAACGGTCGTCGCTGTTGTTTTTATGCTTACCTCGCTTAGCCTTGCAGTTGTCACGTCCAAGGGGAGTTCAGTCCTGAAAAAGATCCCGGCAGGGACAGGAACATCCATCCCCGCGGTGCCCGGACCGCTGCAGGGAGTACAACCGCAGCCACAGTCCCAGCAGCTTCCTCAGCCATCGCAACCTGTCCAGCAGAAAGCCGTGCAGGTTCCTCAACCGCTGAAACAGCAAAAGCAGAAGGCGACAACGCAAACACAGCCACAGATTCCCGCGGCGGCACCGGCACAGTCAACGCCGCAGCCCGCACCGCAGCCTCAGTTGCCCCCGGCACAATAGGCCTTTTGTAATCAGTAGTTCCTGGGGCATCTAACAGGTCGCAGAAAAAGTGTTTTGATGTCATTGCGAGGTCGCATCGACCGCGGCAATCCATTTTTTCTGATAGTTCAAATACCGTGAGATTACAGAATATAATTCCGCGTCTTTTTAGCCTGCCTATCCTCAGCGCTAGGAACCCGAATCCAACCCTCCATTCATGATCAGTGGTGCTCGGTTTTAATCATCGCAAGCAAACACAGGGGGTTGGGATATTTTGGAGAGGCGTGAAAATATCGGCAAATATATCGGCAAGAAATCAGTGCACAAATTCTTTTGTATTGTTAATTATCATTATTTAGTATATAGTTATAATTATTATGGATAGGAAATAATATCGGCAATATACTAAAGACATGGCGAAAATACACAGAATGACACCACTGTATCCCGAGAGGGCTGAGGAGCTTCATGATCTTGCCCTGGCTGTAATCCAGAAATCAGCGGCCCTTGGCAGCCGGCAGCATCCTGTTACGCTCACTTCTCTGCATGAATTGCTCCGGATCATGAACAGTTATTATTCCAATCTGATCGAGGGCCATAACACGCATCCTTATGACATTGTCCGCGCTATGCAGAAGCAGTATGATACCGAACCGGCAAAGCGCAACCTCCAGTTGGAGAGCGTTGCCCATATTACCCTTCAAAGGCATATGGAAAAAAGATTACAGGAAGAGCCTCGGCTTAATATTGCAGGCGGGGAATTTCTCTGTCACCTGCACAGGGAATTTTATAAGCAGCTGCCGGCGGAATTTCTGCTCGTGAAGGACCCTGATACAGTCCGCGAAAGCCGTGTTGTTCCGGGCGAGTTGCGCAGAGAAGCGGTAAAAGTGGGCCATCATCTGCCGCCGGAAAGCGGTTCTCTTGATGCCTTTCTTGTCCGCTTCGGTGAATTCTATGCGCCGGACCGGCATCACGGCGCCGAAAAGCTCGTTGCAGCGGCAGCTGCACATCACCGGCTCATGTGGATTCACCCCTTTCTCGACGGCAACGGCCGGGTGGCGCGTCTCTTCACAGAGGCGTATTTTCACCGGATTCCCGTACTTGGATACGGTCTCTGGTCGGTGAGCCGCGGGCTTGCACGCCGCAACGTCGATTATAAAGCAGCGCTTGGCTGGGCGGATGCACTCCGGCGAAACGACCTTGACGGCAGAGGGAATCTGTCGAATGAAGGGCTGATACGTTTTTGCCGCTTTTTTCTTGAGGTCTGTCTTGATCAGGTGGAATACATGGGCGGTATGTTGTGCCTGGAAGAACTCGTTCAAAGGATCAGGCACTATGTCGACCTTCGCGAGAGAGGTATGGTCCCCGGCCTGTCAGGGAAAAAAGAACCGCTCCGGACCGAGGCGGCCCGTATGCTTCAGGATGTCCTCATACACGGCGTATCAACGCGGGGTGACGTCATCCGGTCATCCGGTTTGAAGGAACGGACAGGACGAACTGTGCTGGGGCTGCTTCTTGAGGAAGGATTGCTTGTTTCAGACACCCCGAAAGGAGAAGTCAGGGTGGGGTTTCCCATCCACGCGGCAGGATGGTTTTTCCCGGACCTGTACCCGATATTGGCGAGATGAGTGGTGACCTTTATGGGTATTTAAGCTGGAGTCTTTGTATTGCGGAGGATTTGCCTGTTTTTTCATCGGCCTCGATGACGACAGCGGAAAAGATACCTTCACCCTTTCCGGTTTCGAAGCGCATAGGCATGTTCGTTAAGAACCGCTCGATGATCTGCTCGACTTCTATCCCTATTACGGAGTTTGACGGACCTGTCATCCCTACATCGGTGATATAGGCAGTGCCGCCGGGCAGGATCTTCTCGTCTGCGGTCTGGACGTGTGTATGGGTTCCCATCACAGCAGTCACCTTGCCGTCCATATAATAGCCGAAGGCGATCTTCTCTGAAGTAGCTTCCGCATGAAAATCAATGAAGATGAGATTCGTCTCGCGGCTCAGTTTTTCGACTTCTTCCTTCCCGACCCGGAACGGGCAGTCGATATTCGCCATGAAAACCCTGCCGGACAGATTGATTACCCCGACTTTTCTGCCGTTCGGCAGGGTATGCAGCAGACTGCCGAATCCGGGGACACCGGGAGGATAATTCAACGGTCTGAGCACCCTGTCTTCTTTCGATATCTGCGGGATGAACTCTTTCTTGTCCCAGACGTGGTTGCCGGTGGTAATAGCATGAACCCCATCCCCGAAAATCTCGGCTGCTATCTTATCGGTTATCCCGAACCCACCGGCCGCGTTTTCTCCATTTGCTATGACAAAGTCTATCTTGTATTTATCGACAACGGAAGGCAGCAATGCCTTCACCGCATTTCTGCCGACTTTTCCGACAATATCACCGATAAAGAGAATCTTCATATGCGACTGCTCCGCATGCAGGGTTATCTCGCATACTCCACATGCCTTGATTCCCGTATGACGGTAACCTTTATCTGGCCCGGATAGGTCATCTCCGATTCTATTTTCTTCGCCAGTTCCCTCGATATCATGGCCGAAAGCTCGTCGGTCACATCCTCGGGTTTTACGATAATTCTGATTTCCCTTCCGGCCTGAATTGCGTAACATTTTTCTACACCCTTGTAAGAAAGGGCCATCTGTTCAAGCTTTTCGAGGCGCTTGAGGTAGTTCTCGATGCTCTCTTTCCTGACGCCGGGACGGGCGGCTGACAAGGCATCGGCAGCAGCAATGAGCGCAGCTTCGACCGTGATAGGATCTCCTTCGCCGTGATGTACCTGAATTGCGTTGACTACCTTCTGGTTTTCTCCATTCTTCCGCGCTATATTGGCGCCGATTTCCTGGTGGGAGCCTTCTATTTCATGGTCTATCGCCTTCCCGATATCATGGAGGATACCAGACCTCTTGGCGAGTTTGACATCCACCTTGAGTTCTCCTGCCATCATCCCCGCAAGGTATGCAACCTCCCGCGAATGCTGCAGCATGTTCTGTCCATAGGAGGTCCTGTATTTCAGTCTTCCGATGAGCCTCACCAGTTCAGGATGAATGCCGGAAAGCCCGAAATCAAAGACAGCCTTTTCTCCTTCTTCCCTGATATGCGTCTCAATCTCTTTTTTGACCTTTTCCACGATCTCTTCGATCCGCGTCGGATGAATTCTGCCGTCTGTTATCAGGCGTTCGAGCGAGAGCCGGGCAATTTCACGCCTGACAGGGTCGAACGCCGAGAGCGTCACTGTTTCCGGTGTGTCGTCTACGATGAGATCGACGCCGGTTGCAGCCTCGAGCGCCCTGATATTCCTCCCCTCCCTTCCGATGATTCTGCCTTTCATCTCATCGTTCGGAAGGTTTACCGAAGTGATGGTCGCATCCGCGACATAATCGCTCGCGAACCTCTGTATCGATAAACCGATGATTTCTTTTGCCTTTTTCTCGGAGTTTTCTCTTGCCTCGTCCTCAATCTTTTTCGCAAGTTTTGCGGCATCAAAACGTGATTCTTCTTCGACCTTATTCAGAAGTTCCTGCTTCGCTTCTTCAGAACTCACACCCGATATCCTTTCGAGCAGCAGGGTCTGGTCCTTAATCAGTTTGTTGAAGGTGTTGTCTTTGTCCTGAAGGGACTTTTCCTTCGATGTGTATTCTTTTTCCCTTTTGCTTAATTCCTGTTCTTTCTTTTCGATCTGTTCGAATTTTCTGTCGATGCTCTCTTCCTTTTGCCTGAGTCTCTTGTCGAGGTGGTTCAATTCGGAACGTCTCTCTTTGAGGTCCTTTTCGGACTCGGCCTTGGCCTGAAACAAGACATCCTTGGCCTCTACGTGGGCTTCTTTACGAACACCTTCAGCTTCTTTCCGCGCCTCCTCGATGACCCTTGTTTTTTCCTGCTCGATTTCGGTTTTTTTGTTTTTGAGTTTTGAATAAGAGATGAGTACGAATGCCAGACCGGCGAAAATCCCTGCGATGACTGCTATCAACACATACGCTACCTGATTCATATATGGTAAACCCCCTTCCCGTTCTTCCCTGTTCAGTGAGGGATGGATAATGGAGCGTGATAGAACACGCTCTTTTCGTTCTTAAACCTGTGCTGTGCGTCCGGCTTATGACGTTCGGGAGATTCTTGGAGGGGGAAAAAAAGTAAAGGTGAAGACAAAGTGCCTTTTGCTCTCTATCATATACATGTTATGTAATTTCCTCCAAAAAGGTACCTGCGTCATGGCAGCCGATCCATTACAATAAACCCACCCTGCCGTGTAAGGTGAAATTAGATCCGCCTAAGGAATAGGTGGGTGCCCTGAAAGAGCTTTCAGGCTTCCCCTCACAGTGAATGAGGGGCATGCACACCGGCTCTTTACATAAGCTCCCAAAAGATCTAACTTGCCGGATCAACAAGTTCACCTTATCACCAACAGGGTAGGCAGCTGAATTCAGAATTGTAACAGTACCCTCCTTTAGCAGTTATTCTCTCTGTTTAAAATATAATAAAATGGTCGGTTATGGCAAGGGAAAAATAGCGCGTGTCAAAAAATATATAATGCTTTCAATGTTTTAAAAAAAGAATATAAAGAATAACTTGGGAGTTAACTGCGTGCGATGGATTTCGCTATGCTGTAGATGCAGGAATGGTTTCCTTCGATGATACATTCCTCGCGCGTTACCTCTTTGCCGAGGAGTTCTCTGTAGAATTGCAGGTCATTTTTGCACGCTTCATCAAATTCCGAAGCCAATTTATTGATGGGACAGTTTGAGAGTTTCAGAAGATAGCGGTTATCCGCATCAGAAACGTCGGCGAAATACCCTTCCGACTCTAAAAAATCCTTGAGCCCGTAGACTCTGTCATGAATGGTCTTTTTATCCGCAATCGCTTCCCTGGCGTCTTTCAGGAGTCTGTTCTTTCTCCATTTGAATAGTTCATCTATTTTCTCGCGGCCATCGTGTTTTTCGATATCCCTGAACATATTGATGACAAAAGAATCGTATGTCTTGGGGAAGAGGTCCTCGGCCTTGTCGGTCAGTTTATAGAGGAAAGCCGGCCTTCCGATTCCCTGTCGTTTCGCAACATAGTCAATGAGCCCCTTTCTTTCCAACGACAGGAGGTGCTGCCGAATGCCCATCGAGGTGATGTGGAGTTCCTGGCTGAGGTTTTCGATCGACTGGGGACCATTTTTTTTCAGGAGAAGGAGTATCTTTTCTCTCGTAGGATTATCGTTCAGTACAGACCACATATACTTAAAATAGCACAGAATTAGTTATTTTGTAAATAAAATAAATAAAAAATAGTATTTTGGAAGTTCTCTATACAATACAATATGCCCCCTAATATGAAACCTCAATCCGGTTACGTCCTTTTATTTTTGCTTCATAGAGTGCGAGGTCGGCCTGATGGATCAGTTTTTCAGCGGTATCAATATGCGGGGAAGGGGCTGTGGCAAGACCGATGCTGACCGTAATCCGATCAGGAAAGGCGGAGAATGCATGATGGGAGAACGAACCGAGGATTCTTGCTGCGACAAGCAAGGCATCTTCTCTGCCGGTTTCAGGAAGCAGTACGATGAATTCTTCCCCTCCCCACCGTGCTACCTTGTCAACATCCCGGGTGCAGATTTTGATAATTGCTGCCGCTTCCTTCAGGCTGATGTCGCCGGCGCGGTGACCGTATGCATCGTTGATGTTTTTAAAATGATCGATATCGATCATGAGGCAGGATGTCGGAGACTTGTATCTGACCGTTCTGTTGAATTCTTTTTCGATTGCACTGAGAAAATACCTCCGGTTAAAGAGTTCAGTGAGCGGGTCGGTAATGGCCTGAATTTCGAGTTTGAGCAATGCATCCTCCAATTGCCTGTTTTTTTCTCTCAGTTCGTCCTGCAGCGTCTTTGTCCGAAGGCAGGCATAGATGCGGGCATTCAATTCGATTTCATCGTATGGTTTGGGAAGGTAATCATCAGCCCCCGCTACAAGCCCCGCGACTTTTTCGGTCATGGAACTCCTGACCGTAAGCATGATGATGGGTATTCCTTTCGTATCCGGGTTCAATTTTAACCATCTGCTTACTTCATTGCCGCTGATATCCGGCAATACCAAGTCAAGAACAATAACGTCCACTTTCTGCGTCTTGGCTGATTTAATAGCGCTTTTCCCGTCTGCAGCCAGGATGACTTCATACCCGAACGATTCCAAAGAATCTTTTGTCACTTTAGCCTGGACTTTATCGTCTTCGACCAGGAGAATTATTGCCTTTGCCATTTCTATACCCTTACTATGATTCTATTCAATTTATCATAAATTGCAAGATAGGGTATTATACCTCATAGAATACATGAGCCAATAACAGACTTTTCCGTTTACTCATCGGCAGACAGGCACGATAATTCAGCGTGATATTTGAACGCTATTTTCAACGAACATGAGTGTACAACATTGCATGAAAAAGAAGCTCTATCAACTCATTATCCGGAGGCTTGATGGAGACCTCATCGGTTCTGCGTCCTATAAGAAAAAAATATTCGAAGATATAGATCGGGGAATCGGCGGATTTATCCTTTTCGGAGGGGAAAGAGACGAAATACGGACTGCTCTGGATGAGATGCAGTCTGCCGCGGAGATCCCTCTGTTTATCGCCTCTGATGTCGAACGGGGAATAGGCCAGCAACTGCGGGGATGTGCGGCTTTTCCCTGTCAGATGGCGGTTTCAGCAGGCATCGACAGATGCAACCCCGGTGATGTCAGCCTTCTTGAGCGCGGCGTGATGACGATAGCGGAAGAAGCTAAGGATATCGGGATTAACATGCCGCTTATCCCTGTCCTTGACGTTAATCAAAACCCGGATAATCCGATCATCTGCACGCGGGCATTTTCGGACAAGCCCCTGGATGTCGCATGGTTCGGGAAAATATATACAGAGATCCTGGAAAGCTCCGGGCTCATAAGCTGCGCAAAGCATTTTCCCGGACACGGTGACACGTCTTCGGATTCCCATATCCTGCTCCCAGTCATCAGCAAGTCATATGATCAGTTAATGGCCGTCGATATTGTTCCTTTCAAGGAAGCTGTCGAAGCAGGTGCAAGCAGTATCATGGTAGGGCATTTACTCATCCCTTCCGTTGATCTGATACCTGCAAGCCTGTCGCGAAAGATTATCACGGACATCCTGAGAAGCGAACTCGGATTTGGCGGTCTTGTGCTGACAGACGCCCTGAACATGCATGCGCTGCAGGATATCGAAAATGCAGCCGTACAATGCCTGCTGGCAGGCGCTGATATTTTGCTGCACCCGGATAATCCCGAGGGCACAGTAAGGGAAGTGCTGGAGGGTCTTGCATCAAAAAAGGTTACTGAAGAACAGATCGATGCGGCCCTGCAAAGGATTATAAAGGCAAAGAAGAGATTTCAAAAGTCCGTTCGGCGAAAAATCGACTATGAACATCATAAAGCCCTTGCATCACGTATTACAGAAATGTCCATAAGCCTTGTGCGAAAGAAAGCCGGACTGCTGCCGGTTGCAGGGCGCGATACGGTGCAGATGATTTTTGCAGGAGACCCTGACCTATTTCAGGCGTCTCCATTAAAAGATTATTACAGATCCTGGTCGATAGCGATTGAGGGGATGGAGGCAGAACACGACCTATGCATCTTCGCTGTTTTTACGAACATTGCCGCGTGGAAGGGAAGTTCCGGCATCAATGACGACGAGAAGAAACGGATTCATGAACTCATGAGAAGAGCGCATCATTCCATCGTGATCTCCTTCGGGAGTCCCTATGTGCTGCGGCATTTTCCCGAAGCCGACGTCCTTATTGCTGCCTATGAGGCTACAGAACAGGCGCAGACAGCAGTTGTCAGATGTTTAGAGGGGTTGATGGATTTCAAGGGCCGGCTTCCTGTCGATCTATGAAACTGGATATCGCATCCCATCAGGGAAGTATCAATAAGCCTGTAATTGTATTTATCCACGGACTCGGGATGGACAAAAATATCTGGATAAATCCGGCAGATTCCCACATCCTCGCGGGGACCTTTCCGCTGAAGATACTTTTGAATAGAAGGGTATCGCAGGATCAGACCGAAGTCAGTGCAACCTTGTATGACGATTGTAAACAAAGGGACTACAGCCTCATCACGTGGAGCCAGCAGAGGCCGGCAGGGCCGATCGCCTCTGTAGTCAAAGAACTGCATGAAATTATGAAGGCCGCCAATGAGCTGTCACAGGCCGGTATCATCCTCGTGGGACACAGCAGGGGAGGGCTGGTCGCCAGAAAGTATCTCACGACAACGGGAGATACATCTGTCAAATGTCTTCTTACCCTATCCACCCCTCATAAAGGGAGTTCCATCGCGGGGATTTCACGCTATATAGCACCGCTGGTGTCATTGATAGATCCTTTCATTCCTGCCGGCAACAGAGGGAGCCGGTCATTTGCCATGAAGAGAACAATGGAATTTTTAAAAAGCAGGGCACTGAAAGAGCTATTGCCAGACTCGTCCTTTTTTCGGTCTCTGAATGACGGGCCGCTGGCGCGGGTCTATTATGCCTCGGTCGGAGGGACGAACCCGACCCTCTTTAAAATATCCGATTACTCCTTTCCTGATATGTTCGAAAAGGTAATACCTGCGCAGCTCTATCCTGAAGAGCTGAAACAGGGGAGGGGGGACGGCCTGGTATCTGCAGAAAGCTCAAAGCTGCCCTGGTCAAACGAGCACCATGTCTTCCCGTTTAACCATGCAGAGATTTTGTTTGATGAAGGTGTAAGGAACAGGATGGTCCAGGTTATTGAAAAGATTTCAGGGACAACAAGCGAGAGCAATCAAAGCTCCCCTCCTAAAATAGGAGGGGAGTACGTGGAGCGCCAGCTATAGATCGATCTTCAGGCCGGCGAGGAAGCTCCTTTCAGGCGATGGATAAAAAGCCTTTTCCTGGGGAAAGGAGCTTACGCTGCCATATTCCGAATACCTCTTATCAGCTATGTTGTACATATCCAGGTACCCGGTGAAGGCTTTCCACCGGTACTGGAGTTTACTGTTGAGGATTATATAACTTTTCTGGTCGCCGAAGTCGTTCCGAAAATCGCTTACAAAGGGGCGCTCTCCGACATAAACCCCATTGAGTAACAATGTGAAGCCGTTTCCAGAGGAATATAAGGCCTCAAACGACGCCATATGCCGGGGGACATTCGGGATGCTGTTACCCTCAAATATGCCTCCGCGTATTGTAGCATCGGTATACGTATATGCGCCTTTCAGCGTCAACCATTCAAATATTTTTGCTCCCAGCGAAAGCTCAACACCGTCCCTGCGCGTGTCACCGTCCAGATTCTCGTTTTGATAACTCACAGGGTTAAAGAATAGCTCGTCATCGGTATTGATCCTGAAAAGATTCAGATGGGTGTAAATGCCGTCAGAGAAATAATATCTCAACCCGGCTTCATAATTGTCCGATGTCTGCGGGATTAGGTCTGTGCTGACAGTATTCGTGAAGAAACTGTACATTTCATCAAGAACGGGATATCGGAAGCTCCTCGAATAACTGAGATAGACATAAGACTTTTTATAAAAGGTGTAGTTGACGCCGGCGGTATATGAGTCCTTTTCCATGGACGCGCTGTCAGGTTGACTCGGATCGAAGGTGAAATCCGCCCAGTCGTGCCTGTAACCGCCCGAGAATCTCAGTCTGTCGGTTACGGCGATTTCATCATGGAGGTAACCCCCGTAGTTTTCCTTTGAAAGGGCGAATTTCCTGACAGAGTGCTCATCGAAGAAGATTGAGTCATTAGATATGTCGTTATCCGCTTCTTGAAAATCGAATCCTGCGATCAGATTGTTCTTTGACTTGCCGATATCGGTTTTCATGAGTATCTGAGGAGATACCATGACTGTTTTCAGGTCCCAGTCTGCGGTAAAATTCCCCCAGTCTCCCGACGAAAAGGAAGCAGCGCCCCTTTTCCTATAAGACATATCGATTTTAAAGATACCATCTGCTGAAAATGAGACTTCGGGAGATACCTGGAAATAATAATCCTCGATATCCATAAAATCATCAGGGTGGGTTGAATCAGTCCTTCCTCTCCCTGCGTCGAAGTCACTCTCTTTCAGGGCGCCGGGAAGCCCGGTTTCGTCTTTATGATATCCGGCGCTAAATTTCAATTTCATAAAATTGTTCACAGTGTAATCGGCGCTTATTCCGAAATCCCTGCCTTCTGTGTCGCTGTTGTCCCTGTAACCGTCTGATGTCAGATAACCGGCCGAAAGATAAGCGGACAAATTGTTTAAACCGCCGCTTACATAAGCATTACTTTGAAATGTGCCGTAACTTCCTCCCGAGATTTCCGCTCCTCCCCTGAGAGCCCCGCCCTCTTTCGTGATAATGTTGATGACGCCTCCGGCAGCGTTGTCTCCATAGAGAACGCTGCCTCTGCCTCCTCTTACGATCTCTATTTTCTCGATTCTCTCGATGGGTATCTGTACCCAATCAATGCCGCTGAGGTCAGCCTGATTGACCCTTCTTCCGTCAACCAGCACTAGAACATTCAAAGAGGACGTTTCTCCAAATCCGCGCAAATCTACGGAAACGTTTCGGCGGTTCCCCCCAAAGTCGTAAACATGAATTCCCGCCTCAGTTCTTAACAGGTCGGGAATATTCTGTGCAGGAGAATTCCGAATATCCTCTTCAGTAATAACCGTGACGTGCGCCGGGATGTTGGGCAATTTTTCTTCATATCTCGTAGCAGTGACAACTACCTCGTCCAATTTTATCTCCTCTTCTGCCCAGGCAGACGAAACCATGAGAAACGGCAGAAGTATCAGCCATAATCTGTTCATTGATGTCTCCTTTTTTGTAGTTGGGTAGTGCATGAGGACTTTATTCATGGACAGGCTGGTACCGATAACTCAACCGGTATTCAATCTCATAAAAACCTCCTCTTCCCTCGAAGGGTATACGTTTACAAGGTACAGAGGGTATCCTGACTCAGGGCTTCCTACTCGCCTGCCTTCCCGGCGGCTTAAAAAACCACCAGTGGTTTTTAAAACAGTTAAGAGTTAAAAGTTGAAAGTTAAAAGTTTTTCAATTCCTGAAACTATTAACTTTTCACTCTTCACTTTTCACTGCTTTATGGTTTTCGTTCCCTTTACAGTTGCGGGGCAGTGGAGGTTTTTCACCTCTCTTCCCCTCTCATACCTCTTTATGCTGCCGACGGCAGACCGGATATCTGAATTCTTGTACTCCTCACCAGACAATGCAGCCTAGAAATCATATGCCAATCGTACAAGAATCTCCTCTCCTCAAGGGAAGGACGCTACAAAGTTACCTCGCCTCGAAAGTCATTCGGAAATGCATTGGATTCGTCTAATCATGGATTCTTCCATTCATAAGCTTTACGACTGGATAGGTATCCCAAAACTCGATGATATTGAGGGCCGCGTAATCCTGCTCAACCCGGAAAATGTTTTCCAGAGGAACCCCGAGGACATAACAGAGGATTACCCTGATCACCCCTCCGTGGGAGACGATGGCAATCGCTCACCGCTATGATTTTGAATTATTGTATCCATGGCATTGATCACCCGGTCCTTCACCTCCATGGTACTTTCGCCTTCCATGGGGCTGAATGCCAGTGGATTCCCTGCCCATGCAGCGAATTCCTCAGGGTATTTTTCTTTTATCTCTTCGAAACTCATGCCTTCCCATATGCCGAAACTTCTCTCCCTTAATGCCGGGATAATGACAGGCTTGAGGGAATGGGGTTGTGCGATAAGTTCGGCGCTTTTGAAGGCCCTGCTCAGATCAGAACAGTAGACCGCAGTTAACAGTGATCTGGAGACAGGGAGACCCGGAGATGGGGAGACATGGAATTTTTCTTTTTCTCCGTGTCCCCGTTTCACCGTTTCAACTATATAGTCCGATACCCTTTCAATCTGCCGTATCCCATTTTCAGACAACGGTACATCAATCGTCCCTTTATATCTCCTTGTCTCTGCGCCTTCTGTCTCGCCGTGCCGTATTAAATAGAGAATCGTGACCATAGAATCACCATAAGGAGAAAGGTTACTTCTGTCATTTCACTCACTGCACCAAGCATATCCCCAGTCAGCCCTCCGAATCGTTTATGGAAAAATTGTATCCATACCCTGCACAAGAAATACATCGTTACGAGCAGTGCGGCATAAAATATGTACTGATTGTCCGGCATGTAATCGCTGAAAAAAAGCTGCGGCAGCGCGAACAACAGGGAAAGTATAATTGTGGAAACGGCGACCTCTGTCATGCCGATCTTACGGAGAAAAAGACTTCCAAGGCCGTTCTCCCGCGCCCGCCTGCCGTGATACATGGATATGACCATAGTCCATTTCGGGATAACCGGCAGGAGCAAAAGGGAAGAATAGTAGGTGAACGGGAGAAAATTCGTCAGGCTGTTTAATGAAAGATATTTTAACCCCAGTGAAAAGAATATCGCCGTTACGCCTGCCGGACCTGTAGCCGGGTCTTTTAACACAGAGAGACGCTTTTGTTTATCAGCATCAGAATTGCCGTCTGATTTTGCCGCTATCGCATCAAACGTATCCGCAAGTCCGTCGAGATGAAACCCTCCGTTGGAGAGGACATATATGAGCAGCACGATTCCTGTAACAAGGTCAGGATGAAAGACGCGGCCCGCTATATAGTCGGTTGCGATCAGCAGCATACCCTGAAGAAGGCCGACTAAAACAAAGAATGATGAGCTTTTAGTGATATCAGCTTCATTTATGGCCATTTTATGCTTCACCGGCAGTATCGTAAGAAACTGCAATGCGATCAGAAATCTCTTCACTCTGATTTCCCCGATACTGCCGCCTCGTCAAAGGTAGCCATCTCTTTATAAATCTTCAGTCCTGCCTCGATCATAAGCATCGCTAGCGCGGCGCCTGTCCCTTCCCCGAGTCTCAAGTGAAGGTCGAGGATGGGCTGTAACCCTGATTTTATCAAGCATCGCCTTGTGCCCTGTCTCGACAGAATTGTGCGCCGCAAACATATAGTCCTTTGTTTTGGGCTCAAGACAATATGCTATTAATGCGCCCGCTGTGGAGATAAACCCGTCAACGACAACAGGAAGCCTGCGCGCCGCGGCGCCCATGATTAACCCGGCAATGCCTCCGATCTCAGCGCCTCCAACTTTTGAAAGGACATCAATCGGATCGGACGGGTCAGGGTTGTTCACTCTGATCGAGTCTTCTATCACTCCGATTTTTATCTTCAATGTCTCATCTTCTATTCCCGTACCTTTTCCGGTTACCTCGGAAACAGGCCTGCCTGTTAACACCGCAGCTATTGCAGATGATGGAGTGGTATTTCCTATCCCCATCTCTCCGGTAGCGAAAATCTTATAGCCTTGCCCGGCATAATCATGCGCAAGGTCTATCCCTGCCTGTATGCATTGAACAGCCTCATTTTTTGACATGGCCGGACCGTGCCGCATATTTTTTGTTCCAAAGATGATCTTTTTTGAAACAAAGTTTCCCTTCCGCCATTGTTCCCTGATGACAGCTCCGGCAATTTCACTCTTCACGCCGATATCAACCACTACAACCTTTGCCCCTGCATGGCGTGCAAGTACGTTGATCCCCGCTCCTCCATTCAGGAAATTAAAGACCATTTGCCTGGTAACTTCACTCGGATACGCTGAAACCCCTTCTTCTGCAACACCATGATCTCCCGCAAAGGTAAAGATGACCTTTTTATCGAGAACAGGCATGGTATCTTCTGTTATTGCCACAAGCCTTTCTGCAAACTCTTCAAGCCTTCCGAGACTTCCCTGCGGTTTTGTGAGGTTGTCGAGTCGTTTCCGGGCTTTTTCAGTAAATTCGGGGTTTACAGGTCTTATCCCCTTAATTGTCTCCTGAAACATGTTTCCCTTTCATCTTCATTGGTATGCCTGCTACCATCATATATACTTCATCCGATACCTCAGCAATTTTCTGATGTAATATCCCTGCCATATCCCTGAACTTTCTTGCTGTTTCATTTTCCGGGACAATGCCCATTCCAACTTCGTTCGAGACAATATACAGAGTACAAAACCCGGAACCCGGATCACCGGCAGCAGGAGATTTAAATTGTCTCAGTGAATCCAACAGTTCCTGAATTTCCGTTTCAATTGTCTGCAATCCATATCCCTTACTCTGTGTTTTCATGAAGAGATTAGAAAGCCACAGGGTCAGACAATCAAGGACAAGTGCAGAGTAATTGCCATAGAGTTCCTTCATAACCCCTGCAATCTTCAGAGGCACTTCATAGGTGTCCCACTCTTTTCCCCGCTGTTTTTTGTGTTGCTCGATTCTCTTTGTCATTTCTTCATCGAGCGCCTCCGCAGTGGCGATGTATGCTTTCTTCCCCGGGCACGAAAGGCCTCTGCGAGGGCAAAAGAACTCTTTCCGCTCCTTGCGCCGCCGATGATAAAGATTATCTTTTTATTCATATAAAACACCTTTATTCTCAGATGAACGGCTAATTCCTCTATGCCTTGAATGACTCTCGGTCCGAGCCGGTAGAGACTGTCGCTCACATAAAAGACGTTGTTGTTCCTGACAGCAGGTACACTCTTTATTTTTTTCAGCAGTGTTGCCGAAATCTTATGCATATTTGTATGCCCCTTGCCGATAAATATCACATCAGGCGATTGATGGATAATCTCCTCCAGAGAATATTTGGGATACGCGACTGCCACCCCGGATGCGATATTTTTATGGCCAAGCAATGTAATTGCATCGTCCACGGCAGTGCCCGGGCCCGCGACAATCAAAGGCTCAGGCCAAATGATGAAGAGGACCTTTTTCCCGGGTGAGGCGGAGAATGCTCTTATCCCGTTTCTCCATTTCCATCCTGCCGAGTGCGGCCTCGATTGTTTCGGCGAAAGCAGTCGCATTCTCTTTGACCCCGAGAATTGCCCCCATTTCTCTCACAGCCTGCGGAAACTCTGCAAGCCGGCGTGCCTTAAATACATAGGTTTTTATGTTCAGGGAGCGCAGCCGTTCCTCAAACTCTTTCGGATTGCCGTCAGTAGTCATAACGACGATATCGGGTTTTAGCGAGACGACTCTTTCCAGTGAAGGGTTGGACATGCCGCCGATTTTCGGTATCTTCTTTGCCATTGCCGGGTGATCGCAGAAAAGCGTGACGCCGGCTATATTGTTGCCGAGCCCTAATGCAAACAGTATTTCCGTGGTGCTTGGCGAAAGGGAGATGATACGCTGCGGCGGTTCAGCATAGACAGAGGCAGGGAATGGGATGGAATATGCAAACAGGAAAATACACCAGAAGAGAATTTTTAATCTCAACGTTTCCTCCCTCGGGAAATTCAGAATTGTGCTCAGAGTGAATGCAATTCTGCATATTCACTCCGAACTTTTTCAGGTCTGGACAGGTCTTCCGGCTCAGGGCGTCTTTACGGATGTCTCACCTACTCGCCTGCCTTCCCAGTCGTTAAACGACCAGTGGTTTTAAAACAGTTAAGAGTTAAAAGTTGAAAGTTAAGAGTCTCTGACTATTCCTGGACTATTAACTTTTCACTCTTCACTTTTCACTGCTTTATGGCTTTCGTTCCCTTCACGGCTGCGGGGCAGCGGGAGAATCACCTTGCGGTCCACTCCTCTTCCCTGACTTCCAGCCAACGGTTTTCAATTTTATAGCACAGTCTGTCCGCCGATTTCAATGACGGTTTTTTATTATCATTGTCTGTGAGGTGCAACGAACAGTCTTTAATTCTTATAATCTTCTCTGCTATTTTGCGATCCTTTTCAAAAGCTGCCCGAGTTTTTTGATTTCCTCTCCGTAGCCTGCCCAGTTCCCCTGCCTTTGCAGTTCAATCGCCTTTTCAAAAACCCTCATGGCCTCCTTTGCAAGGTCTGCGGGGGTTGATGTTATATCTTCAGCAGTTCTGTCAGCTTTGCCGGCAACGGCCTTGGCAGCCGAAGAGCCTCTGGAGTGCAAGCTCAAGGTTTTCCTCCATGACCACATCGTTTTCATAGGCAACAATAACCCTCCTTAGCTCGGGCAGTCCCACCTTATCGGATGCCGCCAGGTAAAGGGGCTGAACATATAAAAGCGACCGCTCTATGGGAATTACAAGGAGACTCCCCCTTATGACCTCTGAGCCCCGCTGATTCCAGAGGGTGAGCTGCTGAGAGATATAGGAATCCTGGTTTATCCTTGCATCCACCTGTTTTGGTCCGAAGATGAGCCTGTCCCGTGGGAAGGTATAGATAAGAAGTTTCCCGTAATCCGGCTCGTCACATCGTGCGGCAAGCCATGCAGCAAGGTTGTCCCTCTTTGCCGGGGTATAGGGCAGAAGCAGGATATATTCTTCTTTCTTTTCGCCGGGAAGCTTCATAATGGTGTAATACGGCTCCATGAGCATTTCCCCGAAGGCAGGCACTTCCCAGAGGTTCTCCTTATTATAAAAAACCTTTGGGTCTGTCATGTGATATGCAGCGAACATGGATGCCTGTATCTGAAGAAGCCTGTGCGGATACCGTATATGCTGTCTCAATTCTTCAGGCATCTCTTTAAGAGACTTGAATACATCAGGGAATATCTTTGAATACACCTTTATGAGAATATCAGCAGGGGTCGCTCACATAAAAACCCATAGAGCCGTTATAGGCGTCAATAACCACCTTCACAGAGTTCCTTATGTAATTTATACGTCTTTCTATGGGCTTGGAATATGGCATTCTGCTAGAGACCGTATAGGCATCGGCCATCCAGACGAGTCTCCCGTCCTTTGTCACAATCATATAGGGGTCCTGGTCAAAAAGGAGAAAGGGCGCCACTGCCCTTACCCGGTCCAGTATATTTCTGTAATACAGGATTTTGCTCTCTCCGGAGATATCAGAGGAAAGCAGAATCTTTTCCGTCTTAAACTTCGCCGAAAATAACGCCCTTTTAAACAGAGAGTCCAGCCTGACACCACCGCTGCCCTCATACGTGGTATACACATTGCCTTCAGATGTCGGATAACTGAATTCAGGAATCTTTGTTTTCACTATGACATAATTATTGGAAAGCTCGCCGTAGTAAATCTCCGGTCTTGCAACCTTAAGGTCAACCTGGCTTACCGGCGGGATGTCCTTTATCAAGAACTCAGGAAGTCCTTCCCTGCTTATCCTGCTCACAGGGCCCAGTGTTATACCGTTTCCATGGGTGAATATCAGCCTTTCGTTTATCCAGTTTTTGCTCGGAAGGTCATTATAGGAAAGCTCCCGCGGAGCGAGCATCACCTGCATATATTCGCCGTTTATGGTGTACCTGTCATTATCAACATCTGCAAATTTATAGTATGTCCTTATCTGCTGCAGCTGGCTGTATGTCCTGAGAAGCGGGCTATGGTCCCATAATCGTATATTCTTAATAGTGGCATCATTTTTTTCTATGTCCTTGCCCGAAAGATTATAGTCGACATCAAATGGTCTTACCTCTATCGTTTCAAGGTTATAGCCCAGTCGCGTAAATTTTATATTTTGTTCTATGTAGGGGGTCTCAAGGGCAAGCTCATTCGGAGCGACCTTGAATTTATGAAGGACATACGGATATACAACAATCCCGATAATATATACTGCTAAAATCAGGACAGGCGGGAGAAATGTCAGTCTCCGGGAGCCTCTTATTATCCCTGCAATGAAAACAATTCCTGCTAACGGCGTGATAAATGCGAGTATCCTGTAAAAAAAGAGTTTTGCATGGATATCCGTATATCCCGCTCCGAAGACAGCGCCATGTTCCGAGAACAGAAGCCCGAAGGTATCGAGGTAAAAGCCGAATCCGATATTAAGGATAACGAGTCCGGCAAGGATGCCGATATGTTTTTTTACCGTGCTGTCGATAGAAATTATCCTCTCTGCGATAAATATGCCGCCTCTTAAAAAATAGTTTGCAGCCACCACTATGATCGTTAATACCAGCGTAAGCCCTGCAAAGCCGTTCAGAGATTCTATAAAAGGAAGTCTGAACAGATAAAAACCGATATCCCTGCCCAAGAGGGGGTCATTGATTCCCATGTCCAGACTGTTTCTAAAGAGCAGGAAGTCTTCCCACCTCAATGCGCCCCACTGCGCTGCAAAGACGGCCATAACAACTCCGGCAATAATGGTGAGGGGTTTGATGACCCTTTCGATACCGGGCCCTCTCAATGGATTGATGACGCCTTCGATCACGGATATATCTGCCTGCGGGAAATGAGTCCTGTTTGCGATGGTTATATTCACCAGAACAAAGAACAAGAAAGGCTATGCCGAAAGATAACCCTGTGCCGATTTTAGTGGAGAGCGTCTTAATAAAAACAGAGGTGTATCCTGTTTCTGTGAAAAAGAGCCAGTCGGTATATAAATTCAAAACCGAAAATAAAAGTGGCAGCAACAGAAAAATAAACCCGAACAGGATTATATTCCTTGCTTTACCTTTTGTCATAGCATCCTCCGTGTTATTTCATTTGTTGCATCTCTATTCTATGGTTCTCTTTTGAAATAGTCCAACTGTGGAGAGATATCGTCTTGAAATCCATGGCACAGAATATGCTATTTAAAATAAGTATAGTAAATAATATGCCAATTATATAAATTATAAGTAAGGAGTGTGCGATATGAAACAGGCAACTCTTTCAGCGACTGTCTCCATAGAGACGGAACTTCAAAAACAGATAGAGGATATCATTCACACCATCCAGTGTCCGAAAAATTTCGAGTGTTACACGTCAGGGTTTACAAAACTCTGCAGGGCGAGAGACATAGGCTTGGACTCTTTCGTAGCATGCCTCAACAGAGATCCCTTGGCGTGCAAATTTTCAATCCGCTTTGGTGAATTGTTCTTCTGTCAATGTGCACTTCGTGTCTGCATCAGCAAAAAATTACGGAAATAAAACGTGACCCGCCTGCGGTGAAGGCTGTCAGGAGTTCCTAACTGTCCAGCCTATCGCAGGCCTATCCCCGGCCTACCACCTCAGGCAATATTCCTGTCGGTGGAGCAAATCTCCCCACAACAGGCTCTCCTTCGTCTATTAAAGTTACATAATTTCAATATGTTATCGGGTGGCATTTCTATTGCATAATCATTAAAAGGGGCGTGGTCTCCGTAATTTTCAGAATGTTTTCGTAAACCATTTTTTGTGGAAAGGAGGGGGAAATGAAAAAAATAATTGTATTGCTTGCCTCTTTCGCAGTGTTTCTATCCGCCGGATGCGCATCGAAGGATTATGTGCGTCAGCAGGTAGACCCGCTTGTTGACAGAATCAGCAAACTCGAGGCCAGAGACTGCTGTGGAAAGGCTGATGCGGCGTCAAAGAAGGCTGAGGAAGCAGCAAATAAATGCACAAAGGCATGTGAAAAATCATTTGAGCTGCAGCAGTCGAAGTAATCTGCCCCGGCAGCACATTGTGAAGCGCAGCTGACGGTTGATTCCAGTGAAAAGTGATAGGTCGATACTGTGTGACTCCGGGGGGCACGGAACGCCATCTGCAGGTTTGTGTGTACCGTGCTCTGCGGCGTAGCTTCGGTCGATCAGTTCAAGAAATACTGCGTCGACTCCCGCACATCTTTCCGAATGCCTGCGTGCTTCTCCGGTTTCTTCCTGTGGGTGATGACTATTGCATAGAGAACAGATTCTTGAGATTGCGATAGATCAATAAATGCCCGACGATTCGGGGGACCTCTTCTGTTCAAGCAGAATTGCATTCTATGGTATAATAGCAATTGTCGTAACCGGTAAAATCTTTATAAAAACAATAGTGTCCGTTCAATTCTGTATCCTTTTTTTTCACAGGAAGATCGGGGGAAGATATTCATATGCATCTGTCAATTTCAGCTGAAAAAAGAAAAATTCTGTTAAAAGGAGATTTTGCATGAAGGTCATACTGAAGGAAGACGTAAGAAACATCGGAACGATGGGTCAGATTGTTGATGTCGCTGATGGATATGCAAGGAACTTTCTCGTGCCAAAGGGGCTTGCGGTCGACGCAAACGTAAAAAATATACGGGCGCTGGAGCACGCAAAAAAGACAATCCAGGAGAAGGCCAAAAAGATCAGGAGCCAGGCGCAGGACTTGTCGGACAAAATTGCGAACATGACCATTGTGATTAAGGCCAAGTCCGGCGAAGAGGGGAAACTCTTCGGTTCAGTCACCTCGATGGATATCGCCGAGCAGATGAAAAACCAGGGAATTGATATCGACAAGAAGAAGATCGTCATCGAAGAGCCTATAAAGAGGCTCGGCTCATACAGTGTCAGCATAAAGCTGCATTCTGATTTGGCGACGCAGGTTACTTTGCAGGTAATAGCGGAGGAATAACGCCATTCATGTCCCTGAACGATGGTGAATAGGTACTGCATGAATGAAAGATATTGACGTACATCTTGACAGGTTGCCGCCCCAGAACCTGGATGCCGAGCAGTCAATCCTCGGCGCTGTCCTCATAGACAACGACGCCCTTCCAAAGGCGCTGGAGATCCTCGATCCCGAGGATTTCTACAAGGGGTCCCACAGAAAAATATTTTATGCAATGACGGAACTCTTCGACAGGAACGAAGCGATAGACCTCATAACCATAACAGACTTTCTGAAAAAGAACGAAGAACTGGAAGCAATCGGCGGGATATCGTACCTTTCTTCTTTGGTGAATATGACGCCGACCGCGGCGAATGTCAAATATCATTCAAATATCGTAAGGGAAAAGGCTTTACTGAGAGGGCTTTTACATTCAGCGAACGAGATTGCCGCGAAGGTGTACGAGGATACGTTCGACGCGGAGGACCTTGTCGACTATGCGGAAAAGTCGATCTTCACCATATCGGACAAGAGGATCAAGGCGTCGTTTGTGTCCCTGAAAGACGTCATCAAGGACAGCTTCGAAATGATAGAACACCTCTATGACAAGAAAGAGACGGTTACAGGGGTGCCATCGGGTTTCAGAGACCTTGACGATCTGACAACCGGTTTCCAGAAGGGAGACCTTGTCATCGTGGGAGGCAGACCTTCGATGGGAAAGACCGCGTTTGCCCTGAATGTTGCCCAGCATGTCGGCCTGGTGATGAGGGAACCGGTGGCGATATTCAGTCTCGAAATGTCAAAAGAACAACTTGCCCTTAGAATGTTATGTTCAGAAGCGATGGTGAATTCGAACAATATCAGGAAAGGCTTCATTAAAAAAGAGGATTGGCATAAATTGACCGGTGCTGCAAGCAAGCTCACAGGCGCGCCGATATTTATTGATGATTCATCAGGCATTACCGCACTTGAACTGAGGGCAAAGGCGAGACGGCTGAAAATGGAACACGGCCTCAGTCTTGTGATCGTGGATTACCTCCAGTTGATGCGGGGCAAGGGTTCTTTTGAACGGCGCGAACAGGAGATATCGGATATATCCCGTTCGCTCAAAGGCCTCGCAAAAGAACTGGGGGTGCCGGTCATAGCAGTCAGCCAGCTCAACAGGAGCGTCGAATCGCGCAGGCCGCCCAAGCCGATCCTGGCGGACCTCAGGGAATCGGGTGCGATCGAACAGGACGCCGATGTCATACTCTTTCTCTACAGGGCGGAGGTCTACAATAAGGATGATGCGGCCAGCAAGGGGAAAGCGGAAGTCGATATCGCCAAACAGAGAAACGGCCCCGCAGGCGTGGACGTTCATCTCTCGTATATTTCCTACTGCACACGATTTATGAATCTGGCAGAGAGAGACTATCAGAATATTGAGGAGGAGGCGTTTTGAAGAGGTCTCCCGCAGTTGCCGGACAGTTTTATTATGATACTGCATCCGAAATTGGCCGGCCAGGTTCAGGACTACATCGATAAGACTGCGCGAAGGGAAAGGGTCATCGGGATGGTCGCTCCGCATGCGGGGCTGATGTATTCCGGACCGGTTGCAGGCGCCGTCTATTCAGCGATAGACTTCCCGGATACGTTCGTATTGATCGGCCCGAACCATACAGGACTCGGCGCACCGATATCGTTGATGGAATCCGGCGAGTGGGAGATCCCGACAGGGGTATTTACGATCGATGAGACGATATCGTATAAAATTGCGATGAACGTTCCGATTGTTACCAAGGATGCCCGGGCCCATATGTTCGAGCATTCCCTTGAGGTGCAACTCCCTTTCATCGCATTTTTTTCGAAACAGGTAAAGATAGTGCCGATAGCCGTTCTTGCGGCCACTGTGGAAGAATGCAGGATGCTCGGAGAAGGCATCGCCAAAGCGGTAAAAAGCGCCGGCTACCCCGTTGTTGTGGTTGCAAGTTCTGATATGAGCCATTACGTGCCTGATGCTGTCGCACGCCAGAAGGACAAGAAAGCGATCGACAGGATACTATCTCTCGATCCCGTGGGGTCTTTACGAGACCGTGACGAAAGAAAAGATATCGATGTGCGGATATCTTCCTGCCGTAACGATGCTTTTTGCCGCAAAAGCCCTGGGCGCGCAATCGGCGAAACTCATCCGCTATACTACGTCGGCAGAGGTAAGCGGTGATTACGATCATGTGGTGGGGTATGCCGGAATCGTCGTGAGATGAAGGAATTGTTTTTCAACATCCATGCAGGGGAATCCAGGGGATGATACTCCGTGGCTGAAAATAGCGAGAACAGAAGGAACCCAAGATATATTGTCGAAGACATCCACGGAAATGTACTGTATACGTCGGACATAGAGGTTTTGAATATCAGCGTTGACGGCGCCGCGATAGAGACGCCGAGAAGGCTTGAAGTCAACAGGGAATATTCATTCAGGATCAATTATAAGGATATCTCTTTGAGCCTGAAGGGAAATGTGGTATGGGCGTTGCTTACATCACGGTCAAAAAAGGGTGCACAGGCCAGTGTACCCCTATACCGGGCGGGCATTAAATTTACCGATGTCCTCAGCGAGAAAGCAGAGGTTCTCCTCAAATATATCGAGGAAAACAGAGAAAAAAAAACGGGCACCCGGCTGGGAGGAATCCGGTTTAACATAGCGAACGCAAAACACATCACTGTTGATCTGCCGCGTAAATATTCCGTGAAAAAAATAAGCCTTTCGGGGATGTTGGTTGAAGCCGAATATCCCCTTTCCCTCGATGATCAATATAACATCGAACTTTTTCTCAACGGGAATGCCATAGCAATCGTCGGCAGGATAGCGTTTTGCAGGGAAAGCGAAGCCCATCTTTCGCAATACGATATAGGCATTGAGTTTGTTACGCTTACGGACAGCGACAGGGAACGGTTGCAGCATTTCCTCGGAACGCTTGAAGATGAATAGCTTGTTTTTTCCTGCAGCATTATGATAATTATAAGACTTATTGGAGGTCACAATGTATGCAATAATCGAAAACAGCGGGAGACAGTACAGGGTCGCTCCCGGCGAGACAGTAAAAGTGGAAAAGCTTCTTCAGGAGAGCGGCGCTGACATTACGCTTGATAAAGTGCTCATGGTGAATAAAGACGGCAAGAACATATATGGTTCGCCGTTCATTCACGGGGCAAAGGTTCTGGCGTCGGTCAAAGGAACAGGAAAGGGACGCAAGGTTATCGTCCATAAACAGAGACCGCGAAAAGTATACCGGAAAACAAACGGACACCGGCAGCAGTATACTGCGTTAACCATTAAAGAGATCGTTCTGGAGGCATAGCAATGGCACATAAAAAAGGCGTGGGAAGTTCGAGAAACGGACGTGACAGCCAGTCACAACGTCTTGGAGTAAAACGATTCGGCGGGCAGGTTGTCCGCGCCGGAAATATTCTCGTCAGACAGCGCGGGACGAAGTTTCACCCAGGAACGAATGTGGGGAAGGGATCAGATGATACCCTCTTTGCAAAGGTCGATGGGGTAGTCACTTTCGAACGCAAGGACCGGACCCGTTTGCAGATAAGCGTTCATCCGGTGGCGCAATAACAACAACTCTGATCTTTCAAGAAATGAAGGCGGGCTTCATGCCCGCCTTTTTTGTTGTCTGGATAACTTCAAACTCCCCTCCTTGGTAAGGAGGGGCAGGGGTGGTTGCCCGATTACCATTTACCACCCCTTAATCCCCTCCTAAAATAGGAGGGGAGCTCAGAAACGTATGAGTGATTTTACTTTACCCACTTATCATGAAAGGCCGGCTTTTTCTTCTCGCCGTGTTATGGGATAATTCATTATGCAATTTGTTGACTATGCAAAAGTTTATCTGAAGGCAGGGGATGGCGGACCGGGCTGCGTCAGTTTCCGGAGAGAAAAGTATGTGCCGAGGGGCGGACCGGACGGCGGAGACGGCGGAAGGGGCGGGCATATTACCTTCAGGGCGACTGATAAGCTAAACACCCTTCTCGACCAGAGATACCATAAGGAATACTGTGCGAAAAGAGGGCAGCACGGCATGGGGCAAAAAATGCACGGCAGAAACGGAGAAGATCTCCTCATCCCGGTTCCTGCCGGCACCATACTACGGGATGCCGATACCAATGCAGTGATTGCAGACCTTGACAGAGACGGTAAAGAAGTCATCATTGCGAAAGGCGGAAGGGGCGGACTCGGCAACTCCCATTTTGCGACGTCGACACGACAAGCGCCCAAATTCGCACAGCCCGGCGAGCCGGGGGAAGAGAGATACCTGATACTTGAACTGAAACTCCTTGCAGACGTCGGGTTAATCGGGATGCCGAATGCCGGAAAATCGACCTTTCTCTCAGTGCTTTCAGCGGCAAAACCGAAGATTGCAGACTATCCTTTCACGACGCTCGCGCCGGTGCTTGGCGTTGTAAAAGCAGAAGAGTACCGGAGTTTTGTAGTCGCCGATATCCCCGGACTCATCGAGGGAGCTCATATGGGGGTCGGTCTCGGATTTCAGTTTCTCAGGCACGTTGAGCGCACATCATTACTCCTTCATCTTGTTGATATTTCTGAAACAGGAACCGGTGACCCGGTCGAGAACCTTAAAAAGATAAACGCGGAACTGGAACAGTATAGTCCTGACCTGATCAAAAAGCCTCAGGTAGTTGTCGGGACAAAGCTCGATATCGCCGGCAACGGCGAAAGACTGGCAAGCCTTGAAACATACTGTGCTCATGAGAAGATGACGTTTTTCCCGGTTTCAGCTGTTACGGGACATGGGATCAAGCACCTGGTGTCGTATCTGTCAACAGCAGTGGAAAATATGAGAGCGGCAGTAAGAAGTAGGTAGCATGTAGTAGGTAGTAGGTAGGATGCAGGAAAAGTAGGTAGTAGATAGCAGGTAGGAAGAAAGATAAAGACTCCCGGTTTTCTGCTCCCTACCTACTACATTCTACCTACTACCTACTTTTTTATAGACAGATTCCCCGCATTCTGTGATAATTTATCCCATGGCGGATAAGGACGATAAGATCCCTCTTGATGCCAGGCTGCTGAGCGACGCAATCATCGAGCTGAATATTTCCCGCCGCAACGTCTCCATCTATCCAAGGGACCACCCGTCTGTGGATAAATCCCTGAGCAAAGCATTCGAATACATGCAGAAACTCTTTGAGCTGAGGCCCGAAATCACATTAGCCATTGCGAGAGATACGCTCATTATCGATGATTATTACCTGGACAAGAAAAATCCCGTCTACAGGGAGTTTGCTCTCAATCTCAGCAGGATGAATATCGCCCATGTCACTTTTATTACAGGGCTGACGAAAGATGAACTGTATGAATTTCACCGGTTTATCTCTGGGCGGATGGGTGAAGTGCCTGCTGAAACCGTCGAAGAGAAATTGCGCGAACTCAACTTAATTCATATTCGCGCAGGTTAGATAGCAGGTAGGAAGAAAGATAAAGACTCACGGTTTTTTGCTCCTCCAAAAAAAAACTACCTACTACCTACTTTTTTATAGACAGATTCCCCGCATTCTGTGATAATTTATCCCATGGCGGATAAGGACGACAAGATCCCTCTTGATGCCAGGCTGCTGAGCGACGCAATCATCGAGCTGAATATTTCCCGCCGTAACGTCTCCATCTATCCAAGGGACCACCCGTCAGTGGACAAATCCCTGAGCAAAGCGTTCGAATTCATGCAGAAACTCTTTGAACTCAGACCGGATATTACCTTGGCCGTAGCAAAAGACACGCTCATTATCGATGATTATTACCTGGACAAGAAAAACCCCGTCTACCGGGAATTCGCCCTTAATCTGAGCAGAATGCATATTGCCCACGTGACATTTGTTACTGGATTGGCAAAAGGACGAACTCTATGAATTCCATAAGCTGATTTCAGAAAAACTTGGTGACGTTTCTGTCGAGACGGTGAAGGGAAATTTTCAGCGAGCGAAGCATGGTACATATACGAATCGGTTTTATCGACTATGGGGCTTTTTCTTTTGAAGAGGGGAAAATTCCAAAGGGGAAACGAATGAGCAATTGTGGGAGCGTTATATCTATGGTCTCCTCGAAGGGACCTTGCAGACCGGCTGAAATATCATCAGAATTCCAGGAGATTCCCCCAAATGTTCTTGCACAGCTGCTGAATAAATCATCCAGTGGATGAACTCCGGGAAGAGACCTATGACAAAGTGATCACAACTTACATGAGGAGATCTTCACAAACAGCTTTTTCAAGCCAGGACCTGAAAAGACTTATGGATTTTATTAATGGCCTGAAGCCGGAGTTAAAAAAGCAGTTTCTCACGTCTACCGTGAGAACAATCGCGACAGACATGGATTCCGCCTATAAGGCCCTTGGCGGCATATCGATTGACGAAGTCATAGAATTGCTTAATGCGATCAATGATCAGAAATGGTTGTGCCGGATGCTCTGAAAAATCTTCTCGACAGGCTGTCGCAACTGCCTCAGGAAGGTATGGACAGTCTTTCAATCGACGGAAGTCTAATTGTCGATGATATATTTATTGCTCCGGATATCGTCAACCTCCTCAGCGGCAATTTTGGGTCTTTTGTATCGGAAGCGTATCATAAGGAGATACAGCAACTGCTCGAATACGGTGCGCCAGGAACAGTTTCGCCAGAGATTGCAAAGGCTATGCAGGAGTTCGATGATGACCATATTGAAAGAGATTTTAACTATGCAGTCACGGAGCTCCTTGCCTCTGAAATACTCGCGGAAGATGAGTACCCGTTTTTTCTCGATATCCTGAAGGAACAGATCGAACAGTTCCTCTGGACCGGGCAGTACGGATATATTCTCAAAGCCTTTCAGGTTTTGGAATCAAATATCAGAAGGAACAGATTCGCCGAGTTGTCATCTGAACTGCTCTTTTTTTACCAATCTCCTGAATTCATTGTTACGCTTGTCAATTCCTTTAAGCTTGTGGGAAGGCAGACGAGGGATGAAGCCTGGCATCTGAGTGAGTATTATAGCGTGAACATTATTCCGGTCATGATTGATGCGTTAATTGAGGAGACCTCGCAGACCACACGGAGTTTTTTTATGGGATTGCTTCAAATGTTCGGGGACCGCTTGATCCCTGAAGCGATAAAGCGGCTGGGTGACAGCAGGTGGTTTGTCAAAAGAAACATGCTTTATCTCCTCGGTGAATGTGGAAGCAAAGAGGTGCTTCCCCATGTGAGACCTTACTGCCGCCACGAAAATAGAAAAGTAGGTTTTGAGGCGATTAAATGTCTGCTGAATGCCGGTGATAGATATGGTATTCAGGCCCTCGATGATTATCTCCGTTCAGATTCGCGGGACGTTGTGGATCAGGCGATAGCCCTCGCCGGGTCTTTCAGGATCAGGGAAGTAGTCCCGACATTGCTCCAGATGCTGAAGAAACGAGGGTTAAGCGGGGCTGATCTTTATGACAAAATACCCATTGTAAGGACACTCGGCGAAATAGGCGACCCCCGAGCCATAGATACACTAAGAGCTTTACTTTCAGGGAAGAGCTTTTTGTTCAAGCAGACTGTCGAGACCCTGAGAGAAGAGATATTCAGAACACTTAAGTATTACCCCTTCGCAGATATTAAGGAGATTATCGAGGCAGGGCTTAAGTCCAGGAATGAGTATATCAGGCAGGAATCAAGGCGGCTTAATAAGGACCAAGCGGGTTAAATGGAAACCATACAGGAATTTATTTCAACATTCATGTCTGCCATATCGAACTGCTCCCTGTACTCAAAGGAGCATACTTCCGTTGATAACCTTACCCGGAAAGCCCTTTCCATCCTGGAAGAACTTACGAAAGAATCCGAAAGCATCGAGATTATGATTATTGATCATGACCTTCTCCTGAACAAGATTCCAGTGCGCGAAATTGGTATGCAGGGTAATAACTTCATGAAGCGGCTGAAACGGAAGGGGATTTCCCGTGTTGATTTTCTAAAGGGGGTTATTTTTTCGGAGCTAAAGCAATTCATTGCAGATATTTCGGCGGTAGATAAGGATATCCGGACGTACCCCCATATTCGGACCGGCACCGTTGATGTGCGGCTTGGTGGACTGAAACTCGATGCTGATATCAATCTGGACAGTCTCTCACGGTTTTCTTCAGAACAAGTCGAAAAGCTTAAGGATATCTATCATAATGCTTCGCCTTTCAAGCGGCTGAATGTCGCAGGACTTGAAGAGATAGTGGTGAACTTCATTATAACCTTCAAAAGAGAGGCGAATATTCTGAAACTGATCAGCCCGGTGAAATCTTATAGCGAATATACCTATACGCACGCAACAAATGTTGCAGTGCTTTCGATGTTTCAGTCTGAAACTCTGGGAGTAAAGGATGATATGCTGAGGGATATCGGTATTGCCGCCCTTCTCCATGATGTCGGTAAGTTATTCATATCAAAAGAGATACTCGAAAAGAAGGCGCCCTTGATGAAAGTGAATGGCAGGAGATCAGGCTTCATCCACTCTACGGAGCGCGCTATCTGGCAAAAATGGAGGGGCATTCCACGCCTTGCTTCCATTGTAGCCATCGAACATCATCTGAGATATGACGGAAAAGGATATCCGCATCCAGACGAGCAGCAAAAAACAGCATATCTGTAGTCAGATAGTCGCGATTTCCGATTTCTTTGATGCGTTGCGGAGCAGGAGACCTTATCGAAGGCAATTGGAAATAAAGAAGATAATCGCTCTTATGAGTGAAGGGTGCAGGTAGCATTTACAGTTCCGTGCTGCTGGACAACTTTATGAGGGCAATGCATAGCGCATCGTCCGAATAAGGCTTTCAGTTGCGCTGCGTTTAGTCTGATATGCTGAAACCCTTTGTAATGCAATGCTGTACTACCCATGAAACGAAGAGATCGCGAACCGAATATTCCGTTTGAGCGGTAGGGGGACCATCAGGCAGGAGATGATCGCTCTCTTGAGGGCAGTACGCTGTCTGCAAAGGAGATTTCTGCAGACGAGGGATTTCTGTGAGGGAAGTCTACGGGCATCTGGATCATATTCAGAGCACTGTCCACAAAAGCGGAAATTAATTTGTCGGTTCATCCCCGGAGTGCAGAAAATGCGGGTTTGTTTTCAAAAAAAGGGACAGGCTGAAAAAACCCGGCAGATGTCCGGTATGCAGGAATGAAACAATCACCGAACCTCTCTTTTCCATCGAAGCAAATAAGTGGTTTATTTATCCTATTGCTTCTCTCGTCATTTTCTCTGCTGCTTCGAATATGGCCTTCTTCCCTTCCTCTGTCCGTGCCTCGATATAGAACCGGACTTTCGGTTCTGTTCCCGATGGCCGTATCATGAGCCATGAGCCGTCATCAAAGACCAGTTTCGTGCCGTCCACGGTTATTACATCCTTCACGGTCCTTTTCTGACTGCCCATAGTGATGACGGTTCCGGGTTTATAGTTTTTCGTAATGCCTGATAGTCTCTGCTTTAATGGATCACCGACAAGGGATGGATCTACCGATATGCCCGAACGGTCGGGGTAAAAATATCCGAATGCATCCATCAAGTCCTTCAGATACCCGCTCAGATTTTTCCCTGTTACCGCCATCATCTCAAGAGCAAGAAGAAATCCAAATAACGCATCTTTTTCAAGTGTATGGTTGAAGGCAGAGATACCGTCCGATTCCTCAAAGGCGACAATCGCTCTCTCTTTGGATGTGCCGGTCAGGTAAGGTCTGAAATTTTTAAAGCCGACCTTTGTTTCTCTCACAGGGATGCCGAGTTTCTCTGCAATCGCATTCACAAAATTGCTCGTCCCTACCGATTTTGTCACAATTCCCTGAATACCTTTATGCATATGGAGGAAATGGAGAGCCATCGCGCCGAAATAGTTCATTGGTATCTGCATGATTCCGTCAGAATATCGTATCCGGTCGCCGTCAGGGTCCATGATGACCCCTAATTTAAATTCGGCGGCACTTTCTTTCAATACTTTGTCGACTCCATGCATATTTTTTTCAGAAGGCTCAGGAGCTATCCCTCCAAAGAGAAAATCGTTTTCTGTCCGCAGATACCGGATCTTGACGCTTTTGCCGAGAATCCTCTCAACGCATCCTCTTGTTGCCCCGTGTACATTATCTACGCAGACAATGCAGTCGCTGTTGCGAACGAAAGCCCGGATACGTTCGATATCCAGTGTTTTTCGCTCATGAATGAATTGAATATACAGGTTTGTCAGGTCGGTTTTCGCAATAGCACCGGGATCCGCGGAGTTGAGAGTAAGGGATTCCCTCATCATCCTGTTTGCAGCCCTTGCTATCGGCGCGGTAATTTCCGTGCCCGCGGGTCCGCCATCGGATGGATTAAACTTGAACCCCGCATAATTGGCGGGATTATGAGACGGCGTCAGGTTAATCGCGCATGCTGCATGAAGCATCACGATTGCGGCAGAAAATGCGGGGGTAGGAGCCTCGCCGGCATACCACGTCTTCATCCCCTCTTTTTGGAGGAGACCGATAACCTCCTTTGCAAACTCCGGCCCGAGGAACCGGTTGTCGTGCCCCACAATAATGCCCCGCTTTTTTATCTCGTCAAAGTCAGAAACGCCAAGCGCTGCCATAAAAGCGGGGTCGCTTTTTCTGAACTGTTCGATGATTGCGGAGGTTACGATCCTCACCGCATTGAACGTGAAATCGGTGCCGATTTCTCCTCTCCAGCCGGATGTGCCGAAAACGATTTCTGCCGGCTGGATATTTTCTCTAGCAAATTTCTCAATGACCGGAAGTAACCCCCTGTTTTTTATAACATCAGAAAGAATGGTCTTCCAGCAGGAAGTGGGGTTTTCACAGTCTGCCATCAATCTCTCCCCTCAATGAAAATGCGTATATCGATAGATATATATTAGCCTGTTTGCAGGCGGCTCAAGTCCCGTTCATCAATCTTTGGCAGGCATTGATTTAGGATGATAGTCGATTTTTCAACTAACACTTAACACTGCCTAAACAGGCTCTAATCAGACTGAGGCGCTTATTCTCGCTCCTTTCTCACTGAAATGTCTGGCACTGCTATATCTTTACGAACTCGACCCTTCTGTTGTTTGCTTTGCCTTCAGGCGTATCATTGGTGTCGATAGGTTTTGTATCACCCCAGCCCTTTGTTTTGAGTCTGCCTTCAGATATGCCCTTGCCGGTCAGCCATGCTTTCACTGCATTGGCCCTTTGTTCGGACAGTGGCTGATTGATTTCTTTCTTTCCCTGATTGTCTGTATGGCCTTCAATTGAGAATTTCAGGGCTGGGTCCTCTTCCAATATCGCAAGTATTTTTTTCAGGGTAGGGAGGGATTCGGGCTTTATCCTGTCTGAACCTGTATCGAAAAGGATTCCATGGGTAACGATCTTACCTTCGGTAGTAAGGGTTGATTTGATATCCTTCCCGCCTTCCGCGAACCTGAAATTCGTGAACATAACGGTCTCTGAATAGCCGTGATTGGCAAACAGTTGCATGCCGATGAACTTGATAGGCCGTGTCACCGCATCAGGGTCATTCACAACGCGTTGATTGTCAATATACGCCTTGACGAATGTTCCGTTCACACTGACCGCAATGTGATGGATCCTGCCGTCATTCTTATCCGCCGAGGTTGTGGTATTTTGTGATTTCCCCTGTTCTCCCGAGATATAGATCGACCCCGGCATGTGGCTCGGCCATCCGTCTCATCAAACATAAGCAGGGTAATACTCGTTCGTATATCCGTTTGTCTGACGCAAGCATGCGTCAAATTCGACAGTGAATTTTTCGGACATATCTTCATTCGGAGTCAATCGTATGAAGAGCGTGGTCGCTGCCAGCCCCTCCTCTTTTGATGCCGGTGGGACGGAACGCAGATATCTTTTTCCTTTATAGTCAACCACCTCAACGGTATTTCCTCCTCCTCCGGGACCTTTCAGCGTCCATTTGCGCGGGAATTCTCCTACATCGGTGTCGCTGAAGTCATCATAGAAGATGACTTTGTCACCGGGGACAAAATCGTATTTGCCGTATATATTTTCAGAAGCAATGATATCCTGTCCGCCTTGATCAACAGCGGATTTCTGCGGTGCTTTCTGAGGACGCGTTTCATTTGCCTCAGGGATAGTCCGCTCGACATTTTCTTTCTCCGAATCATCTCTTTGCTCCGGCTGCCCGACAACACCTTCCGAAGTATCAGTAATATCCTTGATATTGCGGGCACCGCTTGCAACCTCGTCAAGCCATCCCGCGTAAACAGCACTGAACGGTATTAGGAGGAACAACAGAACTATCACAATTGTTTTCACCATCGAAACCACCCCTTTCTGTCTTTCTCTTACTGGACTATTGTACCAAAGATGCAGCATAAAAAAGTGCACTCCCGCAAGCCGATGTGTCCCATGTCAATACCCGGAGAAACACCTGAGAACACCATTCACATCTTGTCAATCCGTATCTCCGGGGGATATAATACACCCCATGCGCGTACCGTATGAATGGATAAAGGAGCTTGTCGAAATTTCCGCTACGCCTGATGAGGTGTCGGAACGGCTCACGATGATCGGGCTGGAAGTCGAGGGGACTGAATCCGTTCAAAACGAAATTGTCTTCGAAGTGAATGTTACCCCCAACAGGCCGGATTGCCTGAGCATCATCGGCATAGCGCGGGAATTGGCAGCTGCCTTTCAGACACACCTGAAAATGCCTCAGCATGAGATTGAGGAACCACAGCCGCAGTCGGAGTACTCAGTTGATATTGCTGACGCGGATCTCTGCAACCGATACGCCGGGCGTTTGATCTCAGGCGTCACCATTGCCGAATCCCCTGCATGGATAAAGAAGCGCCTTGAGCAGTGCGGCATACGGTCGATCAATAATGTTGTCGATATCACCAACTATATGCTTCTGGAGTTCGGGCATCCTCTTCACGCATTCGATGCAGATACCCTGCTCGGCAAAAAGGTGATCATCGGCACGCCGGGCACTGTCCGGGGGCCGCATCTCCGGCCCAAATTCAAGACCCTTGACGGGATTGAGCGTGTAATACCTGAAGACTCGCTGCTGATATGGGACGCGGTAATGCCTGTGGCGGTTGCGGGAGTCATGGGCGGTTCTGATACGGAAGTAACCGGCACGACGACGAACATCTTTCTGGAGAGCGCGTATTTCGCGCCTGCTTCGATCAGGAAGACCTCAAAGAAGCTCGGGCTTGCGAGCGAATCTTCGTACCGGTTTGAAAGAGGTACTGATATCGAGTTCCTCGAAAAAGCCCTCGACAGGGCGGCGCTTCTGATGCGAGAGACAGCAGGGGGAACAATCCATCAGATGATTGATGTCTACCCTGTCAGATATATTCCCGAACCTGTTGAGGTAGATTACGCAAAAATAAACAGGTTGCTGGGGACAACATTGACGGATAGTGCAATCGACGAAATTCTGCAGCGTCTTGGCATCCCGTTGAGTAAAAGCGGGGATACTGTCACGGTTTCGCCGCCCGCATACAGACGCGATATCAGAAACAACTGGGATGTTGCGGAAGAGATTGCGCGCATTTTCGGCTACAATAACATACCTACCACTGTTCCGCGGACCCCATTGTCTTCAGGCAGACTCGATCATAAGGCGATAAAGCTGAAAAAGATCCGGGAGGCGATGAGGAAATCAGGATTCAACGAGGTCATCAATTTCAGCTTCATGGGAGGGGCAAGCCTCGATCTTCTCTCCATACAGGACAACGACAGGAGGCGGAAGCAGGTAGTGATCAGTAATCCGCTCAGTCAGGACAGCTGCCTGCTGAGGACGACGCTGCTGACGGCGTTGATTGCAAACATGCAATATAACCTTGACAGAGGGATGAAGCATATACGATTCTTCGAGATCGCGCGGGTCTTTGAGGAAAAAACAGCCGCGCTTCCATCGGAAGAACTGAAGCTTGGCGGGATATTGTTTGCGGAGAAAACACCGTCGTTATGGAAAGAAGAAGCGCAGGGTTTTTATGTGATGAAAGGCGCTCTGGAATCCCTTCTTGAAGAATTGAGACTCAGCGGATATTCCTTCACTCCTTCTTCGGAGCCGTTCCTTCATCCGGGTCAGGCAGCGGATATAACCGTGAAGGATTCCTGCATAGGGCATATCGGCGTCCTGGCGCCGGCTATTGTTGAGAAACTCGACCTGAAAAAGATGAAGCCGGAGATTGTTGTCTTCGAACTGAACCTCGACTTCCTTCTCACCCATACCCCTGATACGATACTGTACCGTTCCATCCCGAAATTTCCTCCTGTTGAGCGGGATATCGCGCTTGTGGTCGATGAGAAGATCCCCGCGGCCCAGGTTGAGGAGATCATGCATTCTTTCCCGTCGGAGCTGATTGCCGGGATTTCACTCTTCGATTTTTTCAAAGGGAAGAATATTCCTGCAGGCAAAAAGAGTCTGGCATTCAATGTTATTTACCGGTCGAATGAAAGAACGCTCAGGGACGATGAAATCGAAACCCTCCATGCCTCACTGGTGGAATACCTGATCGAAAAAACCGGCGGTGAACTCAGAAAATGACCGGACCTGAACCGTCAGTGAAGAATGGTATTGAAAAAAAGTAAGGGTTCTTTTTAGAATACATCTATACATGACAGGAGGTGATTATCATGTGCAAGAAATGTAATTGCGGAAAAGGCGGCAAAAAGAAGTAAGGAAAGACGGGGTTCTATCGAAGGAACTCAATTTGCGCTGATTCGGGATTATTGAAAAGGTAATTTTTCCTATCGGATCCTGATGCTTTCTCTTTTCTTCGAATGTGAAGTCATGAAGACACGCGCCAAAAGGCGCAGCTTTTCATGACTTTTTTTGTTTGCAGCACCACTCAATCTTGACTTTTCTTCCCAAGCCTGCTTAAATAGAAACGATTTCTATTTACCTCGCGGAGCGCATAATGACAGAATCAATTTCCTCAGCCCTGAAACAATTGCATCTTAAGGTAACCCCCAAGAGGCTTGCCATCCTTACGATCCTTATGAATGAACCAGCGTATCTGAGCCCCGAGGAAATCTGGAAGAAGATGAAAAGACAGTTCAGCCGCATCGGTTTGCCGACCGTGTACCGCAACCTTGAAGAACTGGCCGCAGGGGATGTCATCTCAAAGGTCACCCACCCGAACCGGCAGCTCTATTATTATTTTTGTGCAAACAGGGACCATCACCACCACTTCGTCTGTCTTTCCTGCCGCAGCGTTGAAGACATCAACTTTTGCGCACTCGATACCCTGCAGAAGGAAGTGAAGAGGAAGCTCAATGGAAAGATCATTTCTCATATTCTTCAGGTGAATGGCTACTGCCGCAATTGTTTGAACAAGAAAGGAAAGGAACATGAAATATAAACAGTCGGCTATGTTATTTATCGGCATCATTCTGGTCGGTTCCTTTTTTGCATGTGCCACGCGAAGTGAAGAGCCTGTTCAAACGAAGAAACTCAAGGTTATCACAACGCTTTTCCCGGTATATGATATGGCAAAAAATATCGGAGCGGACAAGGCGGACGTGTCCCTGCTTTTGCCGCCGGGAGTGGAAGCCCATTCGTTTGAACCCAAACCCAGTGATATCGTCAGAATCAATGAAGCCGATTTTTTTGTGTATACAGGCAAATTCATGGAGCCATGGGCTGAAGATGTTATTAAGGGTATTGTCAATAAAAACCTCGTTGTCGTAGATGCGAGCCAGGGCACAACAATGATTCCGGGAGTATTCCACGATGCAGACGAGCCTGCGGGAGTCGCTTGATCCGCATATTTGGCTGGATTTCGACAATGCCATAATAATGGTTAAGAACATTGTCCAGGCATTCCAGGGCAAGGACAGTGCAAACAAGGCCTTATATGAGCAGAAGGCCATTGAATACAGCAGAAGACTGAATGATCTTGATTCCTTATATAAAACAACCCTTGCTGCCTGCAAAAACAGAACAATCGTTTACGGCGGCCACTATGCGTTCGGTTATCTGGCCGAACGATACGGCTTGAAGTACCTGGCCGCTCAGGGGGTTTCGCCGGATGCCGAACCGACAGCCAATGATCTGATTAAGCTGGTGGAGCAGATCAAAAAAGAGAGGATCAAGTATATTTTTTACGAAGAATTGACCAGTCCCAGGATCACCGAAACCATCGCCGGCGAAACCAATGCAAAAATGCTGCTGCTCAACGCGGCCCATAATGTGTCCAGGGATCAGCTTGATCAGGGGGTATCTTTATTCGATATCCTCAGAAGAAATCTCGAAAACCTCAGCAGAGGACTGGAGTGCCGGTGACAATACTTTCAGTCGAACAGCTTAGTTTCCGATATAACGCTATCGAGGTGCTGAGCGATATCTCTTTCAGTGTTGATGCAGGAGACTATATCGGGCTTGTAGGGCCGAACGGTTCAGGCAAAACCACGGTAATTAAAATCATCCTCGGCCTTCTGCAACAGGAAAAGGGGAGCGGTTACCTTGTTTGGCTCGGATTTGTCCGCGTTCAGGGACAGGCATAGAATCGGATACCTGCCGCAGAAACCGGCACATTTCAATCCCCACTTCCCGGCTACAGTAAAAGAGATCGTTTCCCTGGGACTATTCTCGAAACAGCGCTTCCCGAAACGTATTACGAAGGACGATCAGGCATTGATATACGACGCCATGGCTAAAGCCGAAGTCCTTGATATCAGTGATGCCTCAATCGGCGAACTATCGGGAGGGCAGCAGCAAAGGGTCCTTGTTGCAAGGGCGATTGTTAATAAACCGGAACTGCTGATTCTCGATGAGCCGACAACAGCGCTTGATCCGGAAGCGAGAGAGAATTTTTTTAAAGTCCTCTATGAGCTTAACCGCCGGGACAACGTGACGGTCATTCTCGTTACCCATGATATTGCGAGTATAGGCAAATATGCCACCAAACTTCTGTATCTGGATAAGAAGATTGTTTTTTACGGAAGCTTTGAAGACTTCTGCCTGTCGGAGAATATGACGCACTATTTCGGTGAATTTACCCAGCACCTGATATGCCACAGGCATGATTGACCGAGGGATGTATGAATGAACAAAAGAGAACTTAAAACTAAAATCGGTTCAATTTGCAAAATTGAACCCGCAGTGTCTAAATAACGGACCCATATCCCCGCTCTTCTCGGCGAAAAGACCGGGACCTCCGAGGCTTTTGATTCTTCATCTCCCCGACTTAATCGGGGAATTCAGGGAAAGAACTGGATTATCCGGTCAAGCCGGATAATGACGGATACTGAGACAGATATTGATAGGAGACCGGAATAAATGGACATAATCACTGCGCTCCAGTACGAATTCATCAGAAGGGCCTTTATTGCAGGGTCGTTTATCGCGCTTGTCTGTTCAATCCTCGGCGTGCTGCTTGTCTTGCGGAGGCTTTCTCTCATCGGCGACGGACTCGCCCATGTCACCTTTGGAAGTGTGGCAATCGGACTGCTTCTCAGGCAGCACCCTGCCGTCGTTGCTATCCCGATCGTCATGCTGAGTTCGCTGGGAATTATGAAATTAATGCAAAAGGCCAGGCTCTACGGGGATGCTGCCATAGGGATTGTGTCGTCCATAGGCATTGCAGCAGGGGTGTTGATTGCGGCCCAGTCAGGCGGCTTCAACGTCGATCTCTTCAGTTTTCTCTTCGGCAATATTCTGGCGATCAGCAATGCTGAAGTTATCACATCAATCGCCTTATCAATTGTGGTGCTGGCCGTTATAGTCCTTTTTTATAACGAGCATTTTTCGACTACCTTTGATGAAGAATTTGCTCAAGTATCAGGAATCAACGTGCAGAAGATCAATACCCTGCTTGTTCTTCTGACGGGCATTACCGTTGTTCTTACCATGAAGGTAGTAGGCATTATGTTGACCTCTGCGCTTCTGATACTGCCTGCGGTAACAGCCCTCCAGATAGCAAAGAGCTTTAAGCACACTATGATACTCTCTTCCCTGACCGGTGTTGCGTCGGTGATAACCGGCATTTACGCATCATTGGTCCTGAACCTGCCGACAGGGGCGACGATAGTAATGGTGAATTTCTTCTTCTTCCTCCTCGCGTTTATGTTTCAGCATATAGTACGGAAAAAGCGGCGCTAACAAAACTCCTGTCCCTCATAATCGATAAAAATCTTGACATGCTTTTCATTGGTATGATAACGTTTAAGTGTAGGACGCCACGAAGGCTGAAACACTGACCTGAAGGTCAGAAAGCTTTCGCGGCTTTTTTTTTGCTGCGGGAAAGGAGTTGCTGCCCGAAACATACTGTAAAATAAAGCATATTTTGTTTTTTATCTAAACAGAAAAACAATTTCGATTCCGAAGTAAATAATAATCAAAGGGGGACAATCTCATGGTAACACGGACCAAAGTATCATCATTCGTTCTTCTTGCATGTTTTCTCATGATCTTCGCAGTGCCGTCAATCGCTCTGTCGTATGATATCAATGAAAAGTTTGCCGTAGAAGGGACGCTGACCGGAGTCTACCAGTACGGTGATTTTGACGCTGAGGGAGTTGACGATGCCGATAGGGGTGCCGTTGCTTTTGATCTGGGAGTGAACTTTCATCCTTCTGAAAGCGACGAGTTTCAGGTAACCCTGGGCTTTGCCGCAGGAAATGGGTTAAACGACGTGAATCCGTTTTCTTTGACCCCCTATGCCGATGACCTCGAGGACGACCTGAAAGACATCAACGGCAGGAACAGGGACTATCTCCTTGAAGCCTGGTATAGACATACATTTGCATTTTCTGAAACAACATCGCTTGCAGTGACAGGCGGGATTATCGACTCAACCGCCTTTATTGATGACAATGCATTTGCCAATGATGAGCAAACACAGTTCATGAATCAGATCTTCGTAAATCATAAAAATGTAAATATCCCTTCCTATGATCTTGGTGCTGCCCTGGAATTGAATGTATCCAATTTCTCAATCAGGGGTGTGGCAATGAATACAAAATTTGAAGACGGAGAAGATTCGTTCACAAACTATAACTACTATGCTCTTCAGGTTGGTTATGCGCTTGAAACCGCAATGGGTAAGGGGAATTACAGGATCTTCGGGTTTACAACGAGCAAGAGTTTTACGGACTGGAATGAAACAGGCGAAGAGAACCTGCAGGGAGTCGGAATTTCTGCGGATCAGGAACTAAGCTCAATTATCGGTGTCTTTGTAAGGATGTCCTGGCAGGATGATGCTGCGGTTATTGATCATCAGGATATCTATTCCGGAGGCGTTAATATCAATGGCAAATTGTGGGGAAGGGAAAATGACGAAATCGGAATAGGATATGCGTATCTCGACTGGTGCAGACAAATGTGAGATCGACTCTACGAATGCGTTCGAAACCTATGCCAGAGTGAATGTCTCGAAATTCAGCGACCTAACCCTTGATATTCAGTATATACGATGACAATCTGAAGCATGACGATGACAGGGACGGATTTATCTACGGTGTCAGAATGAATGCGTACTTCTAACTATAGCTTGATGGACAGGCGTTGTTTTTTACCGAAATAGTTGCCATAGTATTATAAGGAGGCTATTATGCATATGGCAGATGCGTTGCTTTCGCCCGCAGTGGGAGGCGCCATGTGGGCGGGCTCACTGGGAACAATTATTTATTGCGCGAAAAAATTAAGAGAGAAAATGGATGAGAGGCTGATCCCTCTCATGGGTGTCCTCGGCGCCTTTATTTTTGCAGGGCAGATGATCAATTTCACGATCCCCATGACAGGTTCGAGCGGACACATCGGAGGAGGAATGCTCCTCGCGATTCTCCTCGGGCCGTATGCAGCATTTCTTGTGATTGCATCCGTCCTTACGGTGCAGGCACTTTTCTTTGCGGACGGAGGCTTGCTCGCGCTTGGAGCGAATATCTGGAATTTGGGTATTTATCCGTGCTTTATCGGATATCCGCTCATTTACCGGTTCATTGTAAGGCCGAATGCATCTCCCCCGAGAATCACGTTTGCCGCTATTCTCAGTGTTGTTTTCGGACTTCAGTTAGGTGCGCTGTCGGTTGTCCTTGAGACGATTCTTTCAGGAATTTCGGAATTGCCACTGAATACCTTTCTCATGCTCATGCAGCCAATACATCTGGCAATTGGTCTCATAGAGGGATTTGCCACCGCAGGCATTGTTATTTATGTGAGAACGCTGAGACCCGATATCGTCGATGATCTCGAAGGGGTCAAATCCCTTGCTTCAGGCGTCTCTCTGAAAAAAGTTCTTGTAACCATGGGCATACTTGCGGTCATTACAGGCGGAGCTTTTTCCTGGTTTGCTTCCACCCATCCCGATGGACTCGAATGGGCGATCGAAAAGATTTACGGGCAACCGGAACTCCCTGACAAACAGAATCCGGTGAAAGAGAATCTGGCGAAATTGCAGGAGAAAACAGCCATCCTCCCTGACTACTCATTGCCGTCAAAGGCGGGAGAAGAGGGTGAGGAACCTGCTCCCTCCTGGCCTGCGGTTGACCCCGGCACATCGCTCTCCGGGCTGGTTGGCGGCATCATGGTCCTCATGCTGGTTGTCCTTTTCGGGATCGGAATAAAAATAGCGCGCAAGCATAAAGAGCAACTGTGACATTCGATCTGGAATTTTTTAACCTTGGTTATCTTGATACGCTTTCCCATAAAGATACCCTTGTGCACAGAATCGATCCGAGGATAAAGATAATCGTCTCTTTTATCTTTATCCTCTTTGTCGTTTCTTTCCGGAAATATGAGATTGCATCTCTCATGCCCTTCTTCCTCTATCCGGTTTTTTTATTGACTGCCGGGGATATTCCCTTTAAGGCGATAGCGAAAAAGGTGTTATTCGTTTCCCCTTTTGCGCTGTTCATCGGTATATTCAATCCCTTATTGGACACGCAGGTAATCATTAGCAGCCCATTCGGGATTCCGGTTTCAGGCGGCTGGTTATCCTTTCTTTCCATCATCATCAAATTTATCCTCACGGTAAGCACCGCCATCCTTCTGATTGCAGTGACATCTTTCCCCGGCATATGTGAAGCCCTCGAAAGGATGAAATGTCCGAAACTATTCGTCATACAGCTTCTCTTTCTCTACCGGTATCTCTTTGTGCTCCTTGATGTAGCGCTGCGAATGATGAGGGCGAGGGAGGCGAGGTCGTTTGGCGGGAGGGGAAAGGAAATCAGGACATTCATTCGGCTTATCTCTGTCCTCCTTATCAGGAGCGTTGAGAGGGCTGAAAGGATTTACCGGGCAATGTTGTCAAGGGGCTTCAGGGGAGAGATCAGGGTCCTCAGAAGCCTCCGTCTCCGCCCATTTGATATCGTATTCGCCGCAGGCTCAATCACGATGTTTTATCTCCTGAGAAATTACGATATCGTAGATCTTGTGGGTGCGACACTGGAAAGGGCATTGCGATGAGTCACCATATTGTCGAACTGAAAGACGTTTGTTTTGCGTATCCGGACGGGACCGAGGCACTGAAAGGGATCACCTTCAGAATACTCCACGGAGAGGCGGTCGGGCTAGTCGGCACCAACGGCGCAGGAAAGACAACCCTTCTTCTCAATCTCAATGGTCATCTCATTCCGACAAAGGGTGAAATAGCAGTGGGAGAAGTTCCGCTCAGTAAAGGGACGAGGCAGGAGATAAGGAGGAAAGTCGGTTTCGTCTTCCAGAGACCCGACGACCAGCTTTTTATGCCGACTGTGTATGAGGATGTCGCGTTTGGTCCGATCAACCTTGGATTACCTGAAGAGAAAGTTGAAGAAAGGGTAACGAAAGCCCTTGAGATGGTAGGCTGTCTTCATCTCAGAAACAGGCCTCCGCACAGGCTCTCGGAAGGACAGAAGCGATCTGTCGCAATCGCGACGGTAATGGCCATGAAACCCGATATCCTGGTAATGGACGAGCCCGGCTCGAACCTCGACCCGAAATCGAGAAGGCAGCTCATCAATCTTTTAAAAGGATTCAGGCATACCAAGATTATCGCCTCGCATGACCTCGACATGATCCTTGATGTGTGCGAACGATGCATTATCATAAAGGATGGAAAAGTCGTTGCTGACGGGCCTTCTGAGGAACTGCTGTTGAATGAAACCCTGCTCGAAGAAAATAATCTTGAATTGCCGTTATCCCGGCAATGTCTGTCCGTTAAGCGGCCTTCTTCGATAGAGATCCCTTTCGCTATTTCAGGGTCGATCGCGATTGTCGTCATCATCGACGATTTTTGCGTGAGCCTGTACCCACGTGCACGAAAAAATATCCCCCTGTCTACCTCTTCTTTCGGATGCTATTCTGTTACAATGAATGGGCAAAAATTTGTTACAGAAAGGAGAAATCATGAAGCAAAAACAGGTTATATTGTTTTTCTGTATAGGTGTATTCTTATTGTCTTTGGCTGTTGTTCAGGCAGAGGCGAAAAAGCTCACCGTTATTTTTGATCAGGGGCACGGACAGAAATTTGTCATCGAAAAAGAGGGGGAGCTGCAGCTTTCGAGACTCGCGGGATTATTCAGGGAAAAAGGATATGACGTCAAAGTGAACGCGGGGCAGATGAATGATGCAACGCTGAAAACTGCGGATGTCCTGATTATCTCCGGAGCATTCCAGCCCCTTTTGCCTGAAGAAATAGATGCAGTTATCCGATTTGTCGAGAAAGGGGGAAAACTCTGCGTTATGCTGCATATCCCGCAGCCGCTCACAGGATTAATGAGCAAACTGAAGATCTACGCATCGAACGGCGTGATTCAGGAACAGGAGAATACGATTAACAATGCTCCCAAAGAATTCTTTATAACAAACCTGGGAAAACATGCAATCACAAAAGGGGTGAAGAAAATCGGGATTCACGGCGCATGGGCACTGATGACCGAGAGCAAGACCGCTCAGATTATCGCCCAAACAGGGCCGAAGGCATGGGTTGACCTGAACAGAGACGGGAAATTCAATAAGCCCGATGCCCGGCAGTCATTCGGAGTGGTTATCGCAGGAACGCTTGGAAAAGGAAAATATGTTATCTTCGGTGACGATGCGATCTTTCAAAACAAGTTTCTCGAACAGGAGAATATGACCCTCGGGAAAAATCTGGCAGATTGGATGAAATGATTTTCATGACAGCCCCGATCAGCAGGGGCAATTTCATTGCTTCTTCATTATTCTCATAATCATATGAAAGAAGATGAAGATATTGAAAATGCAGAGGCTGTCGAACTGCCGATTGACGGCATACTCGACCTTCATACCTTTCATCCCCGGGAGGTCAGGGACCTGCTGCCGGAGTATCTTACGGCATGCAGGGAAAAAGGGATCCTCGATGTCCGCATCATACACGGGAAAGGGACCGGCATGCTCAGGGAGACCGTGCACGCCCTGCTGAAACGTCTGCCTGAGGTCGTCTCATTCAGGCTCGCCGGACAGGATGCCGGCAGCTGGGGGGCAACAGTAGTCCGTCTGGCGCCATTGGATCACGTGCAGAGGGAAGGAGGCAAACAATAATGGAGTCTGCTTGAAGGGATTTACAGCCGAAGGAGCGTCAGGGGGTATACCGACCAGCCGGTCGAGCGAGAGCAACTGATGGAGATCATCAAGGCCGGTACATGGGCGCCGTCCGGCTTGAATAATCAGCCGTGGCGTTTTGTTATTGTGCGGGGGAGGGATGCCCGTGAAAAACTGGCAGGGTTCACAAAATACCGTACGATCATTGAGTCCGCCCCGGCGTGTATAGCAGTATTCATTGACAGAGGCGCAATGTATAATGACGTCAAAGATCATCAGGCTATGGGAGCATGCATTCAGAATATGCTGCTTGCAGCGCACGCCCTTGGGCTTGGGGCTGTCTGGCTGGGCGAGATACTCAATAATGCAGAGAATGTCCGTGTGTTGCTCGAATTGCCTCCGGAAATGGAACTCATGGCCGTTGTCGCCATCGGCCATCCGAGCGAGAAAAAGAGAACCTCTCAGCGCAGGAAGGTTGCTGACGTTCTGCTTAAGGAGCTGTAGGGAAAATGGCTGCTGTAAAGGAATAGTGACCCTTGCGGACAAGAAATATTATACGGAAGAAGCACCTGTTGTCCACTGCATTTAGATTTTCACTTACTTCCTGTAAAGCCGCATTGTGAGAGTCGAGTTAAGAGCGTGTTTACTGCTATTCTGAAAATCAATATGGACAAATTTCCTGATGATATACGTAGTTGGTATATTATGGTAATAACCAGCAAAAGCCAACCATGCTTTTAACAGACCGCTTGATTTTTAAGGAAATTGTCTCTTTTCAGTAATCTCATAATATGCTATATTCGATTCAAAACCCAGAAAAAGCCAACTTGGTCTAATAATTGTTGTGCGATAATAAGATATAAATTGAAGATCAATAATCAAATTAATAGCCCTTATCACGGCTGGGCATGCAGCTATATGATGACTGGTATCCTAATTTTGGACTGCAATCAATAAGATTCATCTGGTCATATATCTTATACGGATCTGATGTAATGCATCCCCAATTTTGATCTACCTCGGTATTTGCTATGCGACTTTATTGCCATTTCTAAAGCTCGCGGTTGCCTATGAGGCTATTCTTTTTGTGCTCGTGGTCATTGAGGATAGCAATTGGAAAAGCTAGGAATTGATTTTCTCATCAGATTCATTGGTGCAGTAAACTTTGTAAGTCAGGTTATGCAGTACCACAATAAACCAATACCTTCTATACCTAAAGGTGGGCGGTAGTTACCAGCATAAGCATGTGGCCATCTTACATCATCGCTCTCATATGTGGAGTTTCGATTTTCATTCTTCTTCAGCCGTCGTCAAAAAGAATATTGAAACCAGCAAATGAATTAATTTAGAAGAATGCACAACAATTTTATCGAGCCGACCGGTGTTAACCCGGGCGGGTTTTTCGTTCGCGGGTTTACCCCGGCGGCTCATAACCAGCGTTCGAACCAATAAAATGAAAACAATAAGAGCAACATTAACTACAAAGCGAAGACGCTATTTAATAGCTGTTATATTAATTCTCATGCTTTTTTCTATTTTCATAGTCGTTGAAGCAAAAAATCCCGATTTCTTATTATTAGGTTTTATTATCTTTCCTGTGATCATCGTTATTCTCTTCGGTCTCCGTTTTTCGATACGGTGTCCAAATTGCGGAGAGAGCTCTCGACCTTTGACTTTAAGTTGGCCGCTGACGTGGGATCTTTCAGTTTCAAACAAAATCAAATTACTGTGAATTCTGCGGTGTAAGTCTTGATAAAGAAATCGAACCTATTAAAAACAAATAATAACTACAGTTTCGAACAACAAAATCGAGGCGACGAGGGCTATTTAAGCTTATCGGTTTTTCACAAAGGCTGCTTGCCCCTGCGCCTCATTACAGCGTTAAACATTTCCTTTGATATTCCTCAGATATTTGACTTGCCCGTATCTGCGCATAAGTAGGTGGAGGGTACATCCCTGTTGGTGCTTTAAAGCCTGCTAATTTTCTGAGGAAACAAGCATTTCCTGTTTAGTTAGGTGACGTGGGGGTAGAGTTTAACGACTAATTTTTGAGACCACCAACCGGGGGATTCGCTACAAATCTTTTTTCCCTCGAAATCCTATCGTCCCCTTTTTCTTTGCCGCCGGAGGAGCCATGAGTTGGCGAATCGCGCCGAAAATAGCACTGATCTCTTCGTCGTGTTTTTCTATTTTCCTTTCAAGCAGGGACAATTTTGCAGCAAGCTCTTTGTTGGAGGATAGAAATTCCCGAAGTTTTGCAAATGCTCGCATTATGGCAATATTGATCTTGATGGCTTGTTCACTGTTGAGGATGCTGGAAAGCATTGCAACCCCCTGCTCGGTAAAGGCATATGGCAAAGAGCCGCCAAAATGCTTCTTATGTGGTATCACATTTTGTGATACCAGGTGCTCAGCTTCTTTTCAGCATATTCATCTCTTTTTCTTCTCAGATGTCTTCAGGTCACTTAATATCTTCGCAACAGCAGGTTCGATTGCAGGCAATTCTTTCTTCACCACTGACCAGGCAACTTTATAGTTAATCCCGAAGTAGAAATGCGTGATCTTGTTTCTCATCCGCGCCATGTCGGTCCAAGGCAGGTCCTTGTACTTTGCCCTAATTGCCCGCGGTATGTTCTTGGAAGCTTCTCCGATATTCTCGATCTTGAAGGCAACGGCGCTTCTGGTCTTCTCGTCGGCAATAAATTCCTTTTGCTTCATTGTGCCGACAAACTCTTTGATGTATTGCATTGCGTCATAGATATCCTGAATGAAGAATTTCCATTCTCTTGTCATATATAAACGACCTCTTTCAGTATGCCTTTTTTGAGCTCCGGACGGATGCCGCTCTTTATAACCAGGTCGACCTTTTTTTTAAGAAGCCGCTGGAGATACCTTTCCATCTCACTGAGCTTAAGGAGCCCTGGAATATCTTTATCAGCGAATTCGACAAGGATATCGATATCGCTTCGTTTTTTCTGCTCGCCGCGAACAAAAGAACCGAAGATGCCTATTTCACGCACCTTGTATTTTTGGCTCACTTCTTCCTTATGCTCTTCCAATATCTCCTTGATTTCATCGATGGTTTTCATATTCGATGTGCGACCCTTGATTTTCATAGGCTTATTATATCATGCACCAATTTTTTTCTAGTACAGGGAGTAATAGCAGGTTACAGCGGGCCCCTTTCAGCCGGGAAGATCAGTCATGGATATAGTCTACGGCATTGATATGAAGGTGCTTTGAAATGGCACGATAGTGTTTGTCGTGGTGCAGGAGGACGCAGTCAAATATTTTTGCCACCGAGGCGATAATGATATCCAACGTCGGGACAGATATGCCTTTGCGTCTTAGTTCATATCCGGTGGTACAGGAAAGGTCCCAAACAGCGTCGTTAATCGGGATTGTTTCAAGTGCTTTGAGCCTTGCATGCATTGCATCGTATTCATTCCTGTTCCGGCAGCCCTGGAGCAGTTCAAGAATAACAATATTTGTGGTGGCGACAGAGAGGGTGTCAAGCGCTTCAAGAAGGGTCTTCTTCATCTGTTCATTGCCGGATTTCCTGAAGCTGACAATCCAGGCAGATGTATCAACGAGCAGCTTAGCGGACATCGCGCATTTTCTTCAGATCGTCGAGGGTGAGGTCGAATGATTCATAATTGCCGATCAGTCCTTTGAGTTCCTCAATCTTCTTGCGTTTCAGATAATCCTTTAGTGCGGTTACGATGGCGTCCTTCTTCGTTTTTACGCCCGCCTTCTTCATGACATCATGTATCAGATCTTCATTGATATCAATCGTCGTACGCATTAGGTCCTCCGTAAATTGCATAATCACGTATATATTTGCATGCATATATTATACAAAATAAATGCATAAAGAAAATATAATATAGTATGCATAGATGGGAAAGCGAAAAAAAGCACCGATTCAAAAGAATCTTCAGAACGGCAGATCGAGTGTCATTACTCCGAAAAAGGTTTTTCTGTGGATGGGGCAGGGGCCGTATTTCTGGAGTGCTTTGAGGTGGTCCCGGGTGAGGTATCCCTTGTGTATATCGAAGCCGTATTCGGGGTAGAGGCGGTGGTATTCCACCATTGCCTGGTCTCTCGCCACTTTTGCAAGGATCGATGCTGCACTGATTGCGGGTACTTTGTCGTCGCCTTTTACAATGGCCTCGACCGGGATATTTAATTTCGGCGTATGGTTTCCGTCTATGAATACCCAATCGGGCCTGACTGTTAACCCTTCGACGGCACGCTTCATTGCACGGAGGGTGGCCTGAAGGACATTGAACGTTTCTACTTCTTCCACGCTGGCTTTTTCGATACACCAGCTGAGGGCGAAGAGTTTTATCTCTTCGCTGAGGGTCTCTCGTCTGCGGGCCGATAATTTTTTCGAATCAGCCAGCCCCTTAATGGGACGTTCGGGATTCAGGATTACCGCGCCAACATAAACCTCGGCAGCGCCGGCCCCCCGGCCTGCCTCGTCGCATCCGCATTCGATGATCATCCGCCTACCGGTGTGCTGATTGCAAAAATGACAGACAGAAACAACGGCAGCCGTTTTCGCAAAAGCTGCGTTCTATTCGGCTTCGGCTGCAGCTGGAGCCTGGCTCGCGGCAGGTTTTTTATCAAATATTCTTTCTTTCTCTTTGATCTTCGCCGCCTTGCCTTTCTTTCCTCTGAGATAGTAGAGCTTCGCTCTCCGTACGCTCCCTCTCTTCAGGACCTCTATCTTGTCGATAGAAGGGGACAATAAGGGGAAGATTCTCTCGACGCCCACACCGAATGAGATCTTCCGGACGGTGAACGTCTCTCTCGTACTGCCTCCCCGTCTTCCGATGACGACTCCGTCGTACGGCTGGATGCGTTCTTTATCCCCCTCGACGACTTTCACTGATACCCTGACCGTATCGCCGACGTTGAAATCGATCATATCCTTTTTGAATACCTCTTCGACAGCTCCCATAAAGCTCATGGTGACTCCTCCTTTATCTCATTGAGTAATTTTTTATCTTCATCGCTGAGCTCAGATGTTGCCAGAAGCTCGGGCCTTCTCCACACAGTACGCCTCAGCGCCTCTTTCCGCCTCCACCGCAGAATATCTCCGTGGTTCCCGGAAAGCAGAACCTCGGGCACAGGCAATCCCCTGAATGCGGGAGGACGCGTATAGTGGGGATAGTCAAGGATGCCCCACGTAAACGATTCCACTTCGGCGGAGTGTTCATCTCCGAGGACGCCGGGTATCAATCTTGAGACAGCATCTATTATAACCAAAGCAGGCATTTCTCCGCCAGTCAGAACGTAATCGCCTATGGAAATTTCATCATCAGCCAGCGATGTCCTCACTCGTTCATCGATCGCCTCGTATCTTCCACAGAGAAATACAAGACTTCTCTCTTCTTTTGAAAGTTCAGCGGCCATCTCCTGGTCGAACTTTTTTCCGGCGGGGCTGAGCATGATGACCCGTCTCCCTGCGGCATCGGGATGGAGGGTTTCGACCGCGCTGAAGAATGGGTCCGGTTTCATGACCATTCCAGATCCGCCGCCGTATGGGTAATCGTCGACGCTCCGGTGTTTGTCCTCTGTGTAGTCTCTGAGATTGTGCACCTTAACCTCGATAAGCCTCTTTTGCAGAGCGCGTTTAAGGACCCCTTCATTCAGATAGGCATCGAATATCCCGGGGAAAATGGTAATGATGCTGAATTTCATGTTTGAATCGGATAGCGAGCGCATTTCTCGCAGCTTGCTGCGGGGTTAGCGAGCGCATATGAAAATAGTAACTCCTTACGATAAGATACCTCGCAGCTCTGCTGCGGGGTTCTTCATTTGTTCCGCAGATCCTGCGGTCTACTGAAAAATATGAAGGGGTAAAAGGAACAGCAGGTTCCTTTTACCCCTTACGTTTTATTCCTTTTATCTGTATTGTATCACGGGCTGCCGAGCATTCTTTGCTGCTCATCCGCCCGATAACGAGCAATTATTCCTATTCGAGAATTTCAAGCACGCAGCGCTTGCCGATTTTTGTTCCCGACGCGCTGAGGATCGTCCTCATTGCACGCGCTGTTTTGCCCTGCTTGCCGATGACCTTCCCAAGATCGGTCTGTGCCACCCTAAGTTCAAAAACCGTGGTCTTTTCGCCTTCAACCTCTGTCACATTTACCTCATCAGGGCTGTCTACCAGCGCCTTCGCCATCTTTTCTACCAGTTCTTTCATCGTTCCACCTCCATGCGAGTTTAGGCTGTCATCCCAGCCCGTTGCATTAGCTTTTTGACAGTATCAGTAGGTTGTGCTCCCTTCTGCAACCAAAGTTTTGCCTTTTCCAGATTAATGATTATCTCAGAGGGTTCCTTCAGGGGATCATAGGTCCCGAGGATCTCTATAAAAGGCCCGTTTCTCCGTGCCCTCGAATCAGCCACGATAACTCTGTAGAAAGGTCTTTTGTGTGCGCCCAAACGTGTAAGTCTTATTTTGACCAAGCCGTCACCTCCTTTAAAAAAGTTTAACATTTTAATACATTTCCACAAAGAAAGTAAACCCATCGGCGCTCATTCATGCGTTCGGCAAATCCCACTCGCTTAAACAAGGATACCCGTTTGATTTTTCAATAGATTTTCCGTTATTATCACACACATGGAACTGAAGAAATTATTTGATGAATCCGAACGCTATATCATGAATACCTACAGCAGGTACCCTCTGGTACTCAGGAAGGGGAGGGGGATCAAGGTATGGAGTGCGGACGGAAAGGAATACCTTGATTTTGTCGGCGGCGTAGCGGTAAATATTCTCGGCCACTGTCATCCGCGCATTGTTGTTGCTCTGCAGAAACAGGCGCAGCGGCTGATCCATGTTTCCAATTATTACCATATAGAACCGCAGATAAAACTTGCAAAATTGCTTGTAGAGCATTCTTTTGCCGATAAGGCTTTTTTCTGCAATTCAGGCGCTGAGGCGAATGAGGCTGCGATAAAGCTGGCGAGGAAATATGCAAAGGAAAATGGCGACGCCGACCGGTTCGAGATCATAACCGCTGAGAATTCGTTCCATGGAAGGACATTTGCGGCGCTTAGTGCAACGGGGCAGGAAAAGTTTCATAAGGGGTTCGAACCGCTCGTCCCGGGGTTCAGGTACGTGCCCTTCAACGATATCCATGCCCTGAAAAAGGCAATAACAAAGAAGACCTGCGCCGTATTGCTGGAGCCGATTCAGGGTGAAGGCGGCGTGAGAATTCCGGACAAGGAGTATCTCAAACAGGTGAAAGAACTCTGCAACGATCATTCACTGCTCCTCATTCTGGATGAAGTCCAGACAGGGATGGGGAGGACGGGCAAACTGTTCGCATATGAGCATTTCGGGATTGTCCCTGATATCATGACCCTTGCAAAGGGGCTTGGCGGAGGGGTGCCGATCGGCGCGATGCTTGCGACCGACAGGGTTGCCTCTGCGTTTCAGCCGGGCAACCATGCATCAACCTTCGGAGGAAATCCTCTTGTCTGCGCCGCTGCGGTTGCGACCATCGAAACACTGCTTGAAGACGGGTTCATACTGGACCAGTGCGAACGGATGGGCACCTATCTTATGGAAAAACTCGGTCATTTGAAGAAGGAATTCCCGGCCATAATTGTTGAAATACGTGGGAAGGGGCTCCTGGTGGGGATGGAACTGAAACAGGAAGGCGGGACAATCGTAAAGGCATGTCTCGAAAAGGGAGTGCTCATCAACTGCGCTGCGGGAAATGTGCTGCGCTTTATTCCTCCCTTGATTGTGCAGCGGAAAGATATCGATCACCTCATCGAAGTCCTGAGCGGAATCTTCCTCAAATTGGCATAACCCGTGAAGAAAAAGGCCTTGAAGATAAAAAGAGATTTACTGACATTGTCGGATCTCTCATCCGGAGAGATAACCGGCATACTCAGAAAAGCAATGGATTTAAAAACAGGGAAGGATGCCGGCAGATGCCCTCTCATCGGCAGGAGTATAGGCCTTTTGTTCGAAAAAGTGTCCACACGAACGCGGGTTTCTTTCGAAGTCGGCATTTATCAGCTCGGCGCACAGTCCATTTACCTGAATCACAGGGACATACAGATCGGCCGGGGCGAGACTATTCATGACACCGCTAAGGTGCTTTCGCGGTACCTCGACGCTATAGTAATCAGAACCTTCAGCCACGATATGCTCACGGAATTTGCATCTCATGCCGCCATCCCCGTCATCAACGGTTTGAGCGATTTGCACCATCCCTGCCAGGCATTGGCTGATTTAATGACCATCCTCGATCACACGGGACGGCTGAAGGGGATCAGGGTTGCGTATATTGGAGACGGGAATAACGTTGCGAATTCACTCATCGAGGCGTCCGCCCTTACCGGGGTTCATCTTGCAGTCGCATGTCCGAAAGGCTATGAACCGGACATGGAAGTTCTGAAGAAAGCGGATGCGTACCGGAAAGGCGGTATTGCCGTAACAAATGATCCCATAGAAGCTGCCTCCAATGCGGACGTTCTTTATACCGACGTCTGGGTCAGCATGGGGCAGGAGAAGGAAGCGGCACAGAAAAGAGCAAAGTTTAAAAAGTATCAACTGAACAGTGCGCTCCTTTCCCGTGCGAAAAAGGACGCGATCGTTCTCCACTGTCTGCCTGCTCACAGGGGGGAAGAGATTACCGATGAAGTCATTGACGGACCGCAGAGCGCTGTGTTCGACCAGGCGGAAAACAGACTTCATACACAAAAGGCACTGTTAGAGTTTCTTCTGACGTAAAGGCAGTTTTTACATAGAGGTTCTCCAAGACTAAGAATGGAGTTGTTCGTTGGGGCTTTGTCGTAATGTCATTCTGAGGCTTCAGCCAAAGAATCTCGGTTTTAAACACATTGTTCTTATGAGATTCTTCACTTCGTTCAGAATGACAAATATATATCGATTCCCATCAGAAAGCCTATGATAAAGCGCGTTATAACATTGCTGCTGTTCGTTTCAATGGCTCTTATTGTCCCCGCATCAGTATCTGCAAAAGTCTTTACTGTAATTGTCTCCCCCAAGAAAATTCACCAGGGAGATGTGTTTCTCGTTACCGTGCGAGGGGGAGCAATTGCAGAACCGCCTTCCGGTTCGTTTGCACAACAGGACCTTATTTTCAGCGAATGCGGCGACGGGCGCTATTGCGCTGTCGGAGCTGTTGATATTACAACAAATCCCGGCAGGCAGACTGTGCGGATCAGCGCCGGGAAAAGAAAAAAGAATGTGCAATTCTCTGTAAACAGGGCGCGTTTCTCTGAGATAAAGATGAGTTTGCCGGAAGAAAAAGTATCTCTCTGCCCTGAAGACCTTGAGAAGGTCGAGAGAGAGAACGAGCGGTTGCAGAGGATTTTCGAAACGGCGACTGAACGGTTATGGGAAGAGAGTTTCGTAGTGCCCCTTGAAAATGATATATCAATGGGATTCGGCACCAAAAGGATCATGAACAATAAGGTGATCAGCGTGCACAGGGGGGTGGACATCCGGGGAAAGGATGGAGAGCACATAAAGGCGTCAAATAACGGCAGGATTGTTTTGGCAGAGGAGCTGTTTCTCGGAGGGAATACCATTATCATTGATCACGGGCAGGGGCTTTATTCGATCTATATGCATTTGTCGAAATTCAACAGCGAGCTGAACGACAGCGTTACAAGGGGAGATGTGATAGGGTATGTGGGTTCAACCGGACGATCCACAGGCCCGCACCTCCATTTTGGAGTGAAGGTGAATACCGTCAATGTAAACCCTTTTTCTTTGACAAAATTGAAGCTGTAAATTCAGGGTGTTATAATGTCTTTTATCGGTTCTGAAGATCAAAGGAGGATTCATGCTGAAGGCTAAGGATATCATGACAGGAACTGTGAAAATGGTGACCCCGGAAACATCGATAGAAGATTTTGCGCGGATGCTTATGCAACATCGGATCAGCGGCGCTCCCGTGGTTGATGACAAAGGGGAGTTGAAAGGGATAGTCACTGAAAACGACCTGATCAGCAAAAACAGCAGACTTCATATCCCGACTATATTGCGGCTGTTCGATGCATATATCCCTCTTGGGGCGAGCAGGCTTGAGACTGAGATTAAACGCATGGCTGCCTCGACCGTAGCAGACATATGCACGACGGAAGTGATAACGGTGGATGACGAGGCATCCGTGGAATCCATTGCGACCCTGATGACTGAAAAGAAGATTCACCTTTTGCCTGTAGTGAAAGGGAAAAAGCTGATCGGAATCATTGGGAAGAGGGATCTCATTAAAGGAATTGCCGGTGAGCCTTCCGAATAGCATTCCATGAGAAGTTTTTTCACCCTAAGCCTGTTCCTGCTCTTCGCTCTCGTTACCGGCTGTTCATTGATTACGTTGCCCTATGATGTCACCAAAGGGGTGATAAACGGCACTGTGTGTATCGTGAAAGGCACCTATGAACTGACCGCGGGCACTGCAAAGGTACTCTACAAGATCGGCGAATTCACCTACGAAGTGGTCCGCGCACCGGCGGACTGGGCGCTTACGCATGAGGAGATTGAGACCATAGACGGTCTGCCGGCGAAAGAGGCAATCCGGCAGGGAAGGGTGAAGGATTCTGCTTACACGGTGAACGGGAAGATCTATTACCCGATGTCTTTCGAAGCAGCACAGAATTATTCAGACGAAGGAATGGCGTCATGGTATGGGGAGGAGACTATCCGGAAGAATGGATACATGACCGCAAACGGAGAGGTGTTCAACCCTGACGGATTGACTGCAGCGCACAAGTATCTGCCCCTCCCGGTCCATGCAAAAGTGACCAGTATGGAGAACGGCAGCTCGATTGTTGTCAGGGTGAATGACCGCGGGCCCTTTCCGTGTGCGGACAATCCGGGTGCCGGCGACAGAATTATCGATCTGAGCGCGGGGGCAGCCAGGAAACTGGGGTTTTATGACAAAGGTACGGCGCGGGTAACGGTGGAAGTTATACGCCTGGCAAAGGGATACGATCCACAATAGTTATTGACAATTCGGGGAAAATTGAACATATTGAGAAGAGAGCGATATGCAGAATAAAAGACGCTATAAGAGATTTGTGGTGGACATCCTGGAAATCAACACCAGACTGACCTTCGCCAGGAATGTGAAAATTCTTAATATAAGCGTCGGTGGTGTTTCCCTGAGAGTGGACAAACAGTTGAACATAGGATCCGACTACACACTCAGAATTGAGGGCAAGGGAAAGACGCTGTCCATAAAAGGAGTGGTGGTCTGGTGCCTGCTGAGTGAAAGCCTGACAGATCCCTCAGGAAATGTGGTCCCCCTCTATAAAGCCGGAATAAAGTTTACGGATACCGGAAAAGAGAAGAGCAATGAGATAGCCGACTTCATAAAAGCGCACGTGAAAGAAATGTCCAAGCAAATCGATGTGGCAGCCATGAAGGCTACACGGGTCTATCTCAGATTTCTGATCGACGATCCCGAGAGAGCGATGCTGGACTTTCGCGAACAGTGCGGGGTGAAAAAAATCGGGCTCGGCGGCATGCTCATCGGGAGCGAGTACCCTCTCGATATTGAAAATAAATACTCCATGGAGATAACCATTGCCGAGGACAGGGCAATACGGTTTACCGGAAGAGTTGCTTCCTGCATTCCGGTCAAAAAGGGAGACAGAGAGCGGTACGATCTCGGGATAGAATTTCTCGATCTTTCGGAACGCAACAAGGGGATCTTGCATGAATTTATCCGCTTGCTTGACAATATGCATTGATGCCTCCTGCAACACACGGAAGAGCCGAATATCCGGAAGAATGGCTTCCGTAGCGGCGCATGGGAAATAGTGCGTCGCACCCTTGCTTCAGTAACCTGCTTTTTTATGGAAAGGAGACCTTATGAAGAAAAAGTGTTTGCTTATTCTTATCGTATTTGTTTTTTCTGCATCCTTAACGCATGCAAGTTTGCTCGACGATGTTATGAAAGGCGTCGGGGGCCCTTCAAAATCCGGAACTGACGACAGCACGATCGCTGCAGGCCTGAAAGAAGCGCTCTCGACAGGCACGGAAAATGCGGTGAATACGGTTTCACAGGCGGACGGTTACTTCGGGAATCAGATGATCAAAATCCTTATGCCTGAAAAAATCCGGATGGTTGCGGATGTCCTCTCGAAACTCGGCTACCAAAAAGAGGTGGACGACTTTGTGCTCAGCATGAACCGCGCAGCTGAGAAAGCGGCGCCGAAAGCAGCTGCCTTTTTCGGCGATGCGATCAGGGAGATGACCTTTGATGACGCGAGGAAGATACTGAACGGAGGCGACACCTCCGCGACGGAGTTTTTCAAGACAAAGACACATGACAAACTCTATGACGCGTTCAAACCCATTATCTCATCGAGCATGGACGATGTCGGCGCAACGCGGTCCTATAAAGATATGATGTCGAAATACGAAACGGTTCCGTTCATGAGCAAGACAGCGATGGACCTCGACCACTATGTGACGAATAAATCATTGGACGGGCTTTTTTATATGGTGGGGCAGGAGGAAAAAAAGATACGGACTGATCCGGCAGCAAGAGTAACAGACCTTCTGAAGACCGTTTTCGGAAAATAGCGGCTTAATAAAAAAGGGGGACCATGCCGACTCTTAAGCTTATGATTGTGTGTCTGGCCGTCTTGGTGGCTGTGTTGATCGGGACGGCGTCGGCGGAAAATAAAAAGGTCATTTCTGACCAGAATGAATATGGCGGAAAAACCGTAGAGGTCACGTTTGAGTCCGGAGACAAACTTTACGGAGAGGCCGACAAAGAACTGATCTTTTATGACAGGAAAGGGAAGGTAAAGCAGGAGTATTTCTGTACGCCCGCGTATGCGAAAGAAAAAGGCATCAGCAAAAAAGCAGCCTTTTTCGACGGAATGGGAAAAATGACAAAGGCGGAACTCTTCTTTACGGACCAGTTTGCCGATGAAAAGGGAGTCAAAAGGTCTGTAACCGACTTTGACGGGAAAGGGATGGAGACAAAAGAGGAACTTTTCTATACGGACAAGTTTGCGTATGAAAAAGGATGGAGAAGGGACATCTCGTATTTTGGCGGCAACGGAAAAATAATGAAGCGTGAATTTTTTTATACGGATAAGTTTGCCGATGAAAAGGGCTATAACAGACTCATGTCCGACCTCGACGAAAATGGGAAGGCCACAAGGCAGGAGCTTTTCTACACAGACACCTTTGGCGCTGAAAAGGGAGTGAGAACATCCGTGACCTCTTTTTACCCCAATGGTGAGCGTTCTGAAAAGGACGAATATTTTTTTACCGACAGGTTTGCCGACGAAAAAGGGGTCAAAAAGAAAACAATCTATCATGACAGGGATGGAACAGTGACAAGGGAGGAAAGCTTCTATACGGACAGATTTTCAAATGAGAAGGGGGTTGAAAGGTCGGTCGCCCTTTATGACGTCAGCGGAAAAATGATTGAGGAGCAACTCTTTTATACAGGACGGTCTGCCGACAAGAACGGCTATTCCAAGGCGATAACGTACTTTGACGGCAATGAGGAAATGAAAGAGGAGGAACTCTTCTATACAGAGCAATTCGCCGATGAACACGGGGTGAACAGGGCAATAACACATCTGGCCGAGGATGGGGAAATAGACCGCGCTGAATATTTCCATACGGACAAATTTGCCGGTGAACAGGGATATAACAAGTCTATAGCCACTTTTGATGATGACGGGACATTGATCAAGACTGAATATTTCAAAAACGGCATGCCGGTAGAGGCAAAATAAAGGTTCCCAGTGATTCTCTCTTTTATGATGTAGCCGCAACCTTCAGGTTGCGCCGTATTTGCGCATACTATCACCTCAGCGATCCGCCGGGGCGGAAAGCCTGCGGCTGCCATTGACGGAACGTCTGCTCGCTGTGCCTCATCCAATAATAATGTGAGAAAAATTAGGGCCAAAGCATTTCGGACATTAGACAATAAGTCTGAAAATCCTTTAAAATCAATCATGCGAGAGTGGCGGAACTGGCAGACGCGCTGGCCTTAGGAGCCAGTGGGTGACCGTAGGGGTTCGACTCCCCTCTCTCGCACCAGTCTTTTTGCACGTGCCTCGAAAAAGTCCGGTATCTATCTCTGAAAAAATGTGGCAGTAAAAAGTATCTTTTCTTACCGATAAAGATCAGGTACAATTATTCGTGAACATGGAAAAAGAAGATATTGATTTCTTCATGAATAAATGTCCGGTCGGACTCTTCGTCTTTAACCGGCGGCTTGACATTGTCTTCAGCAATAAACAGGCATCTGTTTTTCTTCTCCGTTATGAACTTCCGGAAGAGGTTTATGCTATCAGCAGGAGGATATTCGAAGCCATTTCGCTTGGCAGACTGGAAGAATTATTCCCCGGGGAAATTTTTTTTTCAAAGCGATTTAACGGATCTCCAAGCAACTGGATTTTTAAATTGTATATTAATGAAAAATCAGACCCGCTTGTCTATCTCCTGATCACCGAGGAAAAAATGTCCAATAAAATCAATATGAACGATATGCGGAGACAATTCAAACTGACCAGGCGCGAAACAGATATCCTCAGGCGGGTAGTCGATGGTCTGAAAAACGCGGAGATTGCATTCGATCTTGAGATAGCAGAACAGACGATAAAGGATCATCTCAGCAATATTTATATGAAAACCGGCGCTGAAAACAGAATGGCTTTAATGCGAAATCTTCTGCAAATTTCCGAAATCCCTCCTGAAGGAATAACTCTCTAAGCACCTTTGCGGTCCGAAGAGGGCATTGCATAGTTCCCATTCGGGAAATCACTCCTCTCCGGTGCAGGCCAAAAATGTTACATAGGCTCCACTCTGTGCAATCCCCGTATGGGTTATCTTTTTATTCAGAAGGTTTTTGTTATGCCCAGCTGAAGTCTTCCATGCCCTGAATTGGTCCTCCGGCGTTTGGTAGTTCCATCCGACATTCTCCACGCACAGGGACCTCGCTGATTGCCTGAATCGTTCGTTAAAACGTTCGTGACTGAGAACATTTTTCTCTTCCATATACACGCTGTGGCGTTCAGCCAACCGCGTCAGGCTTTCATCTGTTGCCAGGGGATTGAGGCCGTTTGCCATCCTGTACTGATTGATATGCATGAAAAGCCTTTCCTCATACGAAGATAACCGTGAACCGGCAAAGCCGTAAGGCGCATAAACGGTCAGGAGGATCCCTATGATGAGAGGGAAAAGAATGAAACGTCTGCGAATGCCCATAGGAGATGGCTTCCTTTCAGGACAGGAGAGGCAATGGATTTTTGGTGGACGGTAAGGGATTCGAACCCTCGACCCCAACGTTGCGAACGTTGTGCTCTCCCAGCTGAGCTAACCGCCCCCTGTGTCACGCAATCAGATATTATAAAGCCGGACGATACTAATCTACAAGACCAATCTGCACATTTTTTTGACGCCGGCCATAATATAAACCGTAACTTAACGATACGGTGATAATATCCTTAATATTATTGACATTTATGTATGCGTTCAGAGTATAATTACTGAGAAAAGACCTTAAGCGAAGGTGGAGGATCAGAAAAATGAATGATCCGGTGAGCAAAGAAAAGCAGCAACCATGAAGGTCGGAGTCGGTATCTATCTCTGTAGCTGCGGAACCAATATATCCGAGACTGTAGATATTGACGAACTCGCCAGGTTTTCTTCCTCTCTCGATACCGTTGCGTATGTAAAATCCAATGCCCTTCTTTGTTCCGAAGACGGGAAACAGTTCATCGCAGAAGATATTATCAGACAAAAACCCGACAGGGTGGTCATCGTTGCCTGTACGCCGAAAGAACACGAAAAGACCTTCAGAAACGTCCTCCAGAAAGCCGGTCTCAATCCATACCTTTTTCAGATGGTGAACATCAGGGAGCAGGTCGCATGGGTCACCGCGGATAAAACCGTCGCCACGGAGAAGGCAAAGGCGTATGTCCGCGCAGCGGTCAGACGCGTTGCGCTGCAGGAGCCCTTTGAGAAAAAAGAGATCGACTGCAATACCGATGCACTTGTCATCGGCGCAGGCCCTGCGGGGATTGAGGCTGCTTTGGTGCTCGCAAGGGCGGGAAGAAAAGTCACGCTCGTCGAGAAAAATTCATTCGTCGGCGGCAGGGTTGCCCGGTATGAAGACGTGTTTCCGAAGCTGGAATGCGCCTCTTGCATGCTCGAACCGAAGATGGACGATGTCCTCCATAACGAGAATATCGAACTGCTCACCAACAGCGAGGTGCAGGAAGTCTTGGGGTTCCTCGGAAATTATGTGGTGAAGATCCATAAAAAGGCCTCGTTTGTCGATAAAGAAAAGTGTATCGGCTGTGCCGCCTGCTTCGATCAATGCCCTGTGAAAACAAAAAATGAATTCGATTATGACCTCAGCGAGCGCAAGGCAATCCATGTCCCGTATACGGGAGCGTTGCCGAATGTTCCGGTCATCGACACAAAAATATGCCGCCGTTTTGAAGGACGGACAGAATTGTACCATGAGGCGCTGGAGGCAGGACTTATCACCCAGGAAGAATACGACATGTTCAAGGGATACGACTGTCAGCTCTGCAAACAGGCCTGTGCATTCGATGCAATCAATTATGAAGATATGGATACTGATATCGAACGAAATGTCGGCGGGATCATCGTCGCAACAGGGTTTGATCTCTTCGACACCTCGGTGCTTCCGCAGTACGGATACGGCAGACTTCCCGAGGTATATACAAGTCTCGAATTCGAGCGCATCCTTGCCCAGACAGGACCTACTGCCGGAAAACTCCTCATGAAGAACGGCGGGGAACCCAAATCGCTGGCTATTATCCACTGCATAGGGAGCAGGGACAAGGATTACAAGGATTACTGTTCAGGCGTCTGTTGCCTTTATGCACTGAAATTCGCCCATATGATCAGGAAACATTCACCATCGGTAAAGGTCTTTGACATCTATGCCGACTGGTGCGTGCCCGGCAAGGACAATCAGGCCTTCCTCGATTCGATCAGGGAGTGGGAGAATATTCAGTTGATCCGGACCGGCCTTCCCATGAATGTGGTGCTGAAACAGAAGGAGAGCAACATCGGTCTCGTCTTCAACGATGGTTCGGAGAAAACGCAGAATATTTCAGCTGATATGGTGGTGCTCTGTCCCGCCATGATAGCTTCGAAGGACACGGAAAAGCTGTCGGAACTTCTCCAGATTGTGCGGAGTAAGGAAGGCTTTTTCGCCGAAGGGCATTCAAAACTTGCGCCCGTATCCACGAATATCGAAGGGATTTTTATCGCCGGCTGCGCGCAGGGACCTAAGGATATTCAGAGTTCGGTCGCCCAGGCCGCTGCAGCAGCAGGGCAGGTCCTCTCTCTTCTCGTTCCCGGAAGGAAACTGGAACTCGATGTGATGACAGCCGATATTGATGAAAAAACGTGTGCGGAATGCAGGATGTGCATCAGTCTCTGTCCGTATAAGGCGATTGTTCTCGATAAGCAGAAGAATGTTGCGGTCGTGAATACAGTCCTCTGTAAAGGCTGCGGCACCTGTGTTGCGGCCTGCCCGAGCGGTTCTGCAAAGAGCAGGCATTTTACCAACGAACAGATATACGCGGAGATCGAAGGGGTATTGCAATAAAGGAATTCGAACCGAAAATAGTGGGCTTCCTCTGCAACTGGTGTTCGTATGCAGGCGCTGATGCCGCGGGCAGTGCGCGGAAGATTTATCCTCCCAATGTGAACGTCATCAGGGTCATGTGCACCGGAAGGATCGATCCGCAGTTCGTCATGAAGGCGTTTCAGTCGGGGGCCGACGGGGTGATGATTCTCGGTTGCCATCCCGGAGACTGTCATTATAAGGAAGGAAATTACAAAGCCCTTCGCAGGTTCCATCTGCTGCAAAGGGTGCTGAAGCAACTCGGGATCGAAGAAGACAGATTTCGTCTTGACTGGGTCTCTGCAAGCGAGGCAGACAAGTTTGTCAATGTCATACAGGATATGGTGAACAAAGTGAAGGCGCTTGGCCCGTTGCACATAACTCATCTGCGTTCCATACTGGAAAAGGGCAGAGGGCGGGATGTTCAGGTAAAAGCCGATGGCTAAACCGAAGATAGCATTTTACTGGTGTGCCTCATGCGGTGGATGCGAAGAGTCCATCGTTGATCTCGCAGAAGATATCCTTAAAGTGGTCGAGGCGGTCGAGTTTGTCATGTTTCCCGTGGCGATGGACTTTAAGGTGAAGGATGTCGAAGCCCTGCAGGAAGGAGAAATCGCGGTCAGTTTCATCAACGGCGGAATACGGACCGAAGAGCAGGAACATATGGCGAAACTGCTGAGGAGAAAGTCCGGTCTCGTCGTGGCATACGGGGCATGTGCGCATTTGGGAGGCACCCCTGGTCTTGCCAATTTCTTCAACAGGGACATGATTTTCGATTACGTATATAAAAAATCGCCGTCAGTCGAAAATCCTCATCAGATAACGCCTAAACTGAAAACTACCATTAAACAGGGAGAATTAACCTTACCGAAATTTTACGATACTGTCTATACATTGGACCAGGTGATCGATGTGGACTATTATCTGCCGGGATGTGCGCCTCCCCCTGATCTCATCATGAAGGCGATTCAGGCTATTCTGTCGGGGAATCTTCCTCCGAAAGGCTCTGTGCTCGCTCCCGATAAATCGCTGTGTGATACGTGCAAGCGGAATCTGACAAAACCTGAAAAAGCAGTAATAAAAAAGATCAGCAGGGTGCATGAGGTCATGCTCGATCCTGAACGGTGCTTCCTGGACCAGGGCGTTATCTGTATGGGACCAGCCACCCGAAGCGGGTGCGGGGAGCGGTGTATCAATGCCAATATGCCTTGTCTGGGATGCTTCGGGTCTACGAGCAGGGTTGAAGACCAGGGCGCAAAGTTCCTCTCCGCGCTCGCATCGATCATCGATGCAGATGATGAAGATGGAATACGAAAAATCACCGATTCAATTGCCGATCCGGCCGGCACCTTTTATTTTTACTCGCTGCCGGCATCGATGCTGAGAAGGAGAGCCGATATACCGAATGAGTAAACGCATTACCATAGATCCCATCACGCGTCTTGAAGGTCACGGAAAGATCGAGATATTCCTCGATGACAACGGAGACGTCGAGAAGACCTATTTGCAGATTCCTGAACTGAGGGGGTTTGAAGTCTTCTCTATAGGCCGTCCGGCAGAAGAAATGCCGAGGATCACGCCGAAGATATGCGGGGTCTGTCCGACGACGCATCACATCTGCTCTACAAAAGCGCTTGATGCCTTGTATCACGTTGATCCCCCGCCTGCTGCAAAAAAACTGCGGGAGCTGATGTATTCCGCTTTTATGCTTGAAGACCATACCCTCCATTTTTTCTTTCTCGGAGGGCCTGATTTTGTTGTGGGGCCGGCTGCGCCGCCTGCCGAGCGGAACATCCTCGGCGTTATCTCCAAGGTGGGACTCGATATCGCAGGAAAAGTTATAAAACTGAGAAGGGAATGCCGAGACGTCATAACACACTTCGGCGGCAGGGTCATCCATCCGGTCTGCGGGCTTCCCGGTGGGATTTCGAAACCGCTCAAGGAAGAGGACAGGCTGAAGATTGTGGACGTTGCAAAAAACGGGGTGGAATTCGCCCGATTCGCACTGCAAATATTCGAAGATGTGGTGCTCAAAAATAAGGAATATCTCGACCTCGTGACCGGTGATGTCTACAGGCACACCACGTATTACATGGGCATGGTGGACAAAAACAACAAGGTGAACTTTTACGACGGCGAGGTACGCGTCGTGACGCCAGAAGGTAAAGAATTTGCACGATTTAAACCGGGCGAATACCTCGATCATATCACGGAACGGGTTGAACCATGGAGTTATGTGAAATTCCCGTATCTGAAGAAGGTAGGGTGGAAGGGCTTTGTCGACGGGACAGACAGCGGCGTCTACCGCGTTGCCCCTCTGGCGAGACTGAATGTCTCCGATGGCATGGCGACTCCCCTCGCACAGGCGGAATATGAAAAGATGTATGCAACTCTTGGAGGGAAACCTGTTCATAATACGCTTGCCTTCCACTGGGCGCGTCTGGTAGAGGCGCTCTATGCCGCCGAACGGATGCTCGAACTCGCGCAGGACAAGGAAATCACCGATACCCATGTACGGAACATTCCGACCGCTGTCCCTGATGAGGGAATCGGCATTGTCGAGGCGCCCCGCGGCACCCTTATTCATCATTATAAAACAGACCGGAACGGCATCATAACCGAAGCGAACCTGATTGTCGCAACAGTCAATAACGCGGCTGCGATCTGCATGTCTATCGAAAAGGCGGCAAAGAGTCTCATTAAGGGAGGGAAGGTATCCGAGGGACTGCTGAACATGGTTGAAATGGCCTTTCGCGCTTATGATCCCTGCTTTGCCTGCGCGACCCATACCCTGCCGGGCAAAACGCTTCTCTCAATAAGGATTTATAACAACAAAGGTGATATAATACAGACCGTTGGCAATGACTGAAGGCCTTTTGCTTAAGAAGAATGGCGATAGAACGTTCAGGAAGTATATAAAAAATAAGGAGGTAATCATTTATGGCAACCGTAACACTGGAATGTAATGGTCTCAGATGTCCTCAGCCTATCCTGAAGATCGCTGCGAAATCGGCAGAACTGAAATCAGGGGATCTTCTTGAAGTGACAGCCGACTGTCCGACCTTCGAAAAGGATGTCCGTCAGTGGTGCGAGAGAACGAAGAAGACGCTGATGTGGGTGAAAGACGAAGGCGGCGGTAAGAAGCGCTGCCAGATACAGTTCTAACCATAGCGCACTGTTTTATAAAAGGGGGACAATGAACTCTTTCAGGAATCTGACAGTCGGGCAGAAGATATCGTTCTGCTTCGGATTATTGTTTTTTGTTATCGTCATACTCGGGATATTCTGGCAACTCGGCATCTCAAGCCTGAAGAAAGACGAACAGAAAAAGAACGACCTGATCGAGTTGAAGGAAAAACTCCGCGAAATGCAGGTTGTGCATTACCACTGGGTGGACAGCCTCAGGGATGCTGCGAGGAAGCATTCCAGGTTCGAGGGAGAAACCGATCCCACACAATGCGTTTTCGGCAAGTGGTATTATTCCTATAAACTCCCCTATCCTGAACTGGAAGGCCTTTACAGGTCTCTGGAAGAGCCTCACAAAAAACTCCATCAGTCAGCAGTTCCCGTTATTCGATCGATACAGCAGGGAAACAGTGCAGACGCGGAGCGGCTGTCCCTGCAGAGCAGACAGGGCAACCTGCCCGAACTGATGAAGGTCTATGATCCTTTTCTTGCGGGGATCGGCGACGTGTATGCAAAATATAAAACAGACGCCGAGAAATCGGTGAAAAAACAGAAGTTCACCTCCCAGGGCATACTTTTCCTCTCGCTTATCTCCGTCATCATACTGGGCGTTTTGCTCACAAGGGATATTGTAACTCCGTTAAAGAGGGTTACCAGAACAGCGAATAAGATCGCCGAAGGCGATATCCCGGATGTTTCCTACAGCGCGACGAAGGAGAAGAGCAGGAACGAGATAGCGCAGATGGAGGATGCTTTTGCACGGATGGCTGCCTCGTTAAGCGATTTGTCGAAAACAGCGAACAGCATTGCCTCGGGGGATCTGGAGACGTCTGTGCATATCCGCTCGGAAAAAGATGTCCTCGCAAATGCGATCGCAAAGATGGTGGAGAACCTTAAGCATAATGTCGATGAACTGCATACCAATGCGATGAATCTCGCACTTGGCATGAGTGATTATTTTACTGTTATTTCGGAGCTGGCCGGTGGTAATCTCGATGTAAAGGCTTCCGAAGAAACTGGCGACGACCTGTTGAATCAGCTTGGAAAGGTGACCAACAGCATGATCTCCGAGTTTCAGAAACTCTCTGAATGCATCGAAGAGGTGCGGAACGGCAACATGGATGTCAAGGTGCATATCCGCTCTGAGAAGGATTCCCTCGGCATCGGTTTCCAGCATATGCTCGACCATCTCCGGGAGACATCCGAAGAACTGCACACAAGCTCAATGAACCTTGCCATGGGACTTACCGAGTATTTCATGGTGCTTCAACAGGTCACAGAAGGCGATCTGACTGTCAATGCAAGCCAGGACACGGGGGACGACCTGCTGAACCAGCTAGGTAAAGCGACAAACACGATGATTGCTTCCCTGAAAGACCTCACGGTAAAGGTCCGTGAGCAGGCGAATCTCCTCGCGAGTTCTGCGAATTCGATGGCCTCGGTGACAAAACAGTCGACGCGGGCGCTTTCCGAACTATCCACCGCAATTTCATTGATTTCGTCTGCTGCCACTTCTGTTGCAGACAATTCCCGAGGGGTGTCCGTGGCGTCGCAGGCAGCGAACGAATCGACACAGAAAGGGACCGAGTTGATGACAAGGCTTGCGGAGACAACGAAAACGCTTCAGGTTGCAACCGACCGTTCGGTCGATGCGATGAAGGGCCTTACCGACCGTTCATCCGAGATCGGAAGCATTGTGAATGTGATAACAAAGATTGCTTTCCAGACGAACCTTTTGTCGTTGAACGCTGCTATTGAGGCTGCGCGGGCGGGTGAATCAGGCCATGGTTTTGCAGTCGTTGCCGATGAAGTTCGCAAACTCGCCGAAAGTTCCGCAAATTCAGCCCGTGAGATATCCAAGATCATCAAAGAAGTGCAGAACGAAACTGAAGAGGCGATGAGATCTGTTCAGGGAGGCAAGAAGGAGATGGAGTCCGGGGCAGAGGTGATCAGGGAGATCAGCCAGCAGTTTATCAGCATCGCATCGCAGGTAAAGAATATCGTTACGCAGATTGAGAATATAGCGGCATCCACTGCCGAGACCGCGTCTTCGACAGAAGAGGCTTCTGCCTCTGCTGAGGAACAGACCGCAGCGATGGAAGAACTCGCCGCTTCTGCTTCACAACTCTCAAGCACCGCACAGATTCTCCAGGACTCGATGGCGCGTTTCAAGATGTAGCGTTCCTATGCAAAACATTGTCAGAAGCCTCATACAAAAAAACAATTCAAAGATCCTGCTGATCGTTCTCGACGGGCTCGGAGGACTTCCGCTTCAGGGCAAAACCGAACTCGATGCCGCCCGTAAGCCAGACCTTGATGCCCTCGCCGTGCAATCCGCATGCGGACTTCATCTGCCTGTCGGAATCGGCATCACACCGGGAAGCGGACCCGGCCACCTTTCGCTTTTCGGCTATGACCCCATTGAATGGCAGATCGGCCGCGGCGTGCTCGAGGCACTCGGCCTCGGCGTAGAATTAAAAAAGACGGATATCGCCATACGGGTCAATTATGCGACGCTCAAAGACGGGGTTGTGAAAGACAGGCGCGCCGGGAGGATACCGACGGATGAAAGCAGAAAGATTACCGAGCGACTTCAGGAGAAGATCAAAAAGATCGATAACGTTGAAGTCATATTTTCGCCCGGGATGGAGCACCGTTTTGCAGTAGTGCTGAGGTTCCCCAAGCCTCTGCCTCAGGGAGCGGCAGCGATTAAGGATACGGACCCTCAGCAAGAGGGAAAAGAACCGGTTCCTGTTACCCCGGAGACGCCGGCTGCAAAGAAAGTTGCCGCGGTTGTCGTGAAATTGATAAAGGCTGTGACCGACGTGATTAAAAAAGAACCTGCGGCGAACTTCGTTCTCATGCGCGGATTTTCACAGGTGCCTGATATCCCTCTTTTTGAGGAGACGTATGGCCTGAAATCACTATGCATTGCTGTGTATCCCATGTACCGGGGGCTTGCACGGCTGATCGGCATGGACGCGCCGGCATTGAAGGGCGATATCAGAGAGGAGATTGATTTCCTCAAAAAGCATTATAACGACTATGATTTTTTCTTCCTGCATGTGAAGAAAGTCGATTCATATGGGGAGGATGGAAATTTTCAGGGCAAGGCATCAAAAATAGGGGAATTCAGCGGCTTCCTCCCCGAAATACTCGGTCTTCATCCGGATGTGGTCATCATCACCGGAGACCATTCAACCCCTGCTGTCATCAAAGGGCATAGCTGGCATCCGGTGCCTGTGCTTCTGAAATCTCCCTATGTGCTCGGAAACACCTGCAAGGGCTTCTCAGAAAGGGAATGTCTGAAGGGTGAACTCGGGATATTTCCTACAGTCAATCTCATGACATTGGCCCTCGCCAACGCAGGCAGACTCAAGAAGTTCGGCGCATAACCCCCATTGTTAATGCATTTTCGTATTAGAAGAGCAGACGCGGCATTATCGCTCATTCTCGGACCGCTTTCAGCGGCCCTCCGAGGTACCCCGATTTTATCGGGCTAAATCCGCGCTAATGCCACATCTGCTCTTCATCATCGTGCATTTGCGAATAAGAGTGGCTAACTGATTTGCCTTCTCAAGTGATGGAATGACCCCTCACAGGCGAAAACAAACAGGAGAATAACCCATGAATGGAACGAGACGCGCTGACATAAGACCGGGCTTACGAGTTTCCATTGTATTAAAGCAGGACCAACGGACAGGCAAACTCACCGAAGGGATAGTAAAAACTATTTTGACGAATTCGCCCGTACATCCGCACGGAATTAAAGTCCGCCTGGAAAGCGGAGAAGTAGGGCGTGTAAAAGAGATACTTTTCTGATCAGCGGGAAGCAACCGATATCGATTGTAATTCTTTTGCCATAGGTATCATCCTGTTTATAGAATAACGCGGCTCAGTGGGAGCAGACTTTTTCGACGATTCAGTGCAGCCGATGGTCAGCAGTTCAGTCTAAATATCTCTCTTGCCTTTGCAATAAATTCTTTAGGATTCTCCGGAGTAAATCTCAATTGTCTAAAGAATCCATGTATTCTCTTAATGCCTACGTGTTCATGAAAATCAGCCAGATCAAGTTTTAAAGCCCAAAAAGTAGTTCTTATGACTGGAGGGTTAAACAGCTCTATTGCTATGAGGTCATCCTTTTTGATGACCAGCGTTTTTGAAAAAAATGGGAATCTGCATCTTAGCTCAATTCTATCGGCATAAATACAATACTCATTGCCGATGCTTTTTTTTGTTGGTCTCGACATATACAAAGGAGTATCGATGTATTTCAATTATTACCTCCTGCTGACGCTGAGTTGAGCTGCAATCAGCGAAGCCGATATGCGATGGCAGCTTCTATATGTCATTTATTACGAGATCAACAATATCATAGTAACCAGGGTTTAGTTTTCTTCCAGCTACTATATCGATGACCTTTGCAAGACCGGAAGCGTATGCCGATTTACCGAGAACTCGCGTTTCCAGTCGTATCTCAACTTCTGGATTTCTAATCAGTACCTCATGATACGCATGACGATCCAAAAAGGAAGACGGAATCCCAAGAACCTCGTTTTGTACCTTCGGGTCCCTTTCTGAGCGGATCTCGGTCTTGGGGATGCCGAGCGACTTTGCAAGATAGATAGCAGTTCCGGGTTTGGTACTCTTCGATGCTTGATGGGATTCAGAAATCCTGATGTCCTGGCCCCTGAAATATTTCGAAGCGTGTTTGACCATTGCCATAAAATAGATCATCTGTGCATTTACATTCGGATAGATGACTACTGGAAATGTGGTCGTGACTGGAAACTGCGAGTCTCCCGTTGACAGGTTGAGCAACACGGATTCGGTCACCGAGCAGAATTCTATAACATCGTTCAACTCACGCCCAGAGCCGGCATGAATTACCATGTATCGATCACTTCTTTCGGAGTCCCGCTCGTCCCACCGGACTACGCGGGAAATCGTTGGGCTGCCTAGCCCCTGCAAAAGTTCCGTCGCCAGCTTTCCACGACCGACGATTAGTATTGCGAACTTTTCCACTATGACCTTTCCTTTCTTTGCGCCCGCAGGGTCCTTCCAATCCAAATCTCACCGGGCGGCGGCTGTCAAGCCGCAAGCCGCTTGAGCGCTTCGTTACAATGGATGACTAGACCATAAGAAATGAATTCAGGCGCAATCACATCTCGGCGAGCCACCAGTTGTTGCGCGGCACAGCCGTTGACGATCCGCCGGATGCGCCAACGCATCACCGCGGCATCAGCGCGAACACACCCCAGCCCAGGTATTCACGCGTGTAAGCGGCGTAGCGCTCGGGTTCCGAGGTCAGTTTGGCTCGAACATCTTTCGCGAACTCGTCGTCGGGATTGGCTTCAAGCCATCGGCGCATGGTGAGCCATTTGGCCGCCTCGTATCTGTCCCAGCTGTCTTGGTCAGCCAGAACCATTTCAACGACGTCGTAGCCAAGGTGGCCGAAAGACGCGAGAAGTTCTCGAAGCATGAGAAAGTCGGAGATTGAGTTGGCAAGACACCCCTTGGCAACATCTTCCGTCGGCGGCAACTGCCGCCAGTAGGGCTCGCCGATGAGGATGATCCCTCCGGTACGCAGGCTCCGCGCCAGAAGCTCGATTGTGCCGACGACTCCCCCGGCGATCCAAGTGGCGCCGACACAGGCTGCCACACTGGCCTTCTCGTCAGAGACATAGCCGGCAGCATTGCCATGGATGAACTTGACTTGATGGGCGACGCCGAGTTCTTCAGCACGGAGTTTCGCTTGCTCGGTGAACAACTGGCTCATGTCGATGCCGACGCCGATGACGCCGTGATCGCGTGCCCAGGTGCACAGCATCTCCCCCGAACCGCTGCCGAGGTCGAGCACTCGGGTCCCCGATTCCAGACGCAGCGCAGCGCCAAGAGTGGCGAGCTTTTCGGGTGTGAACGGGTTATGGATGCGGTGAGCACTTTCGGTGATGTTGAAGATCCGTGGGAAGTCCATTGTGGATAATCTCCTCTCCTTACGGGTGTGAATAAATTCGGTCACGGATTAACGACTGAACTGTGCGGTGGCTATCCGCCATCCGCACGAGTGAAATGTTATGGCTCATTTTATTTGTTCTATGCCGAGGTCTTTGCAGATTTTTCATGCAAGATGATCGTCGATTTCATTATGCCTTGGAACTGACGACCGTTTGTTTTGGCTGGGATTCCACCACCATGAATGGCGGCTACCTTCTCTGATAAATTCACATTTTTGTGACCGCAGATACTGCAGCAGTTCACTGCGCTTCATACCGCGATTTTTTCTTCTTTATATCCTGAACCTACAGCGGCGATAGCATCCTTTCGGTTAAAGTCAAGTGCTTCTTTCAGAGTAACCCGAAGGCTTTCAAGCAGTTCTTCATACGTTCCTTCCTGACAGTTTACCCCCGGAATTTCCTCTATCCAGCCAATCCACCAATTGTCTGCTTGCTTTATTACCGCCGTATATTCTGCATTCATAATTTACCTCCTGATGCACAATTATAACGTAGCATGAGCCATTTTGACATTTCTATTTTAGCCATAACATTTCTTTTTATGTCGCGTGCGTCTTTTTGTGATAATTTTATGAGAATTCAAAGGATATATCAAGAATAATCGTAGTATGTGCTAATTTAACCTATTGAAAAATAAAGAAATTAATTTCATGTTGATTATTATATAGCATGCGCTATAATTTATGAATCGGATAGCGAGCGAATATGAAAATAGTACCTCTCCTCACGATAAGATACCTCGCAGTTCTGCTGCGGGGTTCTTCATTTAATTATGTTGCAAGCGTTTGAAAAGTTGTTAATGGATAAGGAAGGAGTTCCTAAAAAAAATGCCCCCTATTATGTAAAATGGGTCTCCGACTGCTATCGATTTGTCGATAAACCCGAAACACAACCGCTTACGAATGAGCAGACCGCTGAATTTTTCACCCGTGGACAGAGAAGCGAAGATATCCTCGGCGTCCGTAGTTCCCTCGATACATAATTGCCGCGATTAAAGAACGCTCAAGCCCTGCACCCTCGTTCTCTTGTATAATAAAAACTGTGAACGAAAAGAACGCACAAACATCAGACACAAAAATGACGATGATCGACACCCATTGCCATCTTGAAATGGATGAGTTCAATAACGACAGGGATGCAATGATCCGGCGGGCGAGGGAGTCTGGGCTTGAAGCGCTTATCACCATCGGCTCTGATCTGGTTGGAAACACTGGCGGGTTTGCGCTCTCAGAGAAGTACGATTTTGTCTATGCAGCGGTCGGATTTCATCCGCATGATGCAAAGGATTTTACGGAGGAGATTTTCAATCAGATAAAAGAATGGGCGAGAGGGGGGCAAGGTGGTTGCAATCGGTGAGATTGGGCTCGATTACCATTACGATCATTCTCCGCGCGAGATTCAGCAGGAGGTGTTCAGGAAGCAGCTTGCGTTTGCAAAAGAAGTCGATCTGCCGGTCGTCATCCACAGCAGGGAGGCGGAAAAAGACACCCTCGATATCCTCCGGCAATCAGGAGTAAAAAAAGGGGTGTTGCACTGTTTTTCCGGCGACAGGAAGATGGCAGAACAGGTTATGGAGATGGGCTTCCATATATCGATAGCCGGACCCGTGACGTTTAAGAAGGCAAAGGGTCTCCATGAAATCGCCCGGATCATTCCCGACACCTCACTTCTCATCGAGACAGACGCGCCGTATCTGACGCCGGAACCTTTCAGGGGGAAGAGAAACGAGCCTTCTTATCTTGTCCATACAGCAGCCGCAATCGCGGCACTCAGGGGTGTTACCCTTGAGGATGTCGCGCGGATTACTACCCTGAATGCGAAGCGGCTTTTCGGTATCGGCGCGTTGCCCGGCCAGGGTGAAATCGCCTATAAAATAAGGGACAGCCTCTATCTCAATGTAACAAACCGGTGCACAAACCAATGCTCTTTCTGCATACGCTTTCATTCCGATTATGTGAAGGGACACCACCTGAGACTCTCGCACGAGCCATCCGAGGAGGAGTTGAAGGAGGCAATCGGAGACCCGTCGCGCTTTAAAGAAATCGTGTTCTGCGGATACGGAGAGCCCCTGCTCAGGTTCGACCTGGTGAAGCGTCTTTCCGCATGGATAAAACAGCAGAAGGGAAGGGTGAGGATCAATACGAACGGCCACGGGAATTTTATCAGCAAGAGGAATATCCTTCCCGAACTCAGCGGCATTGTAGACAGCATTTCGATCAGCCTCGATGCTCAGGATGAAGAAACCTATAACAGGATATGCAAGCCTGCCTTTCCGAACGCCTACCATGAAGTCCTCTCGTTCATCAGAGAGGCGAAGAAGATTATCCCTGATGTTCAGGTGACTGTCGTTGCCCTCGATACGGTCGATCTGGAGAAATGCAGGAGCATAGCGGAAGAGTTGGGCGTGGGATTCCGCGTAAGGGAGTTTGATACCGTAGGGTGAAATGCAAAATGCCCGAAAAAAATCTACTCACAGGGACGACACAATGGAACTGAATGTTCTCAAGGCAGTTATTGCTTCTTTCATTATTTTCTGTTTCAGCGCATGTGCAACCGCTCCGCCAATTACCGGGACCTACGGCGCAAAGCTTCCCGCAGCATCAGGCCCCGCGCGGATTATCCACCTGACGCTGACTGATGACAAGCGTGTCGATATGAGCACCGATTATCTTAATGACCAGCCTGCCGTCACAGAGACCGGGACATGGGAATCCCTAAAAGGGGGAGAGATTTCAGTAGTAATAACCGGCAGAGATGATCAGATGTATGAGAAGCCCGAAGTCATAACTTTCCGTGTCAGCGGCGAGACAATGGAAGAGGTTGGATACGACCAGAAAGCCGGCGGAGCTGAGGGATTACTGCTTCAGAAACAACCTGACATTACCGATAGAGAATGGCTGCTGAAAGAGATCCACTCCTTTAACAATGCGGCGGTAATGCCGGGTAACCCTGCTCAGTATGTTCTTCAACTGTTTCATAACGGCACCGTGCTCGTGAAAGCAGACTGCAACCGGGGTACCGGTACGTTTGAACTCGTGGGAAAACAGCTCACGTTTCATAAAATCGGATACACACGCGACATATGTCTGCCGGGCTCTCTGACCGGGCAGTACATCAACGCGCTGGATGCGGCTTTTTCATGCATGCTACGCGACGAATTCCTCTTTATTTACTCTGCAGCAGACAGTGGAGTCCTGAAGTTTGCGCCGGCGAAGTAAGGAATTGGCGGCACTCCTGAAGCACTGCGGGAAACAGGCGATCATAGCGTTAGCGTTATGCGAAGATTGACGTTTTTGGCACGCGCATTTTAATATACGGTCTATGCTCACACCCGAAAAACAGCTCGAAATCATCAAGAGGGGTGCGGTTGAGGTCATTGTCGAAACCGAATTCCTCAAGAAACTCGAAAAATCGTATTCTGAAAACAGGCCCCTCAGAATTAAGGCAGGGTTTGACCCGACTGCGCCCGACATCCACCTCGGCCATACCGTCCTGCTCGAAAAGATGAGGCAGTTCCAGGAACTCGGGCATGAGGTGGTCTTTCTCATCGGCGATTTCACCGGTATGATCGGCGACCCGACCGGCAGGTCCGAGACGAGAAAGCCGCTCACGACAGAAGAAGTCCTGAAGAACGCCGAGACATACAAAAAGCAGGTGTTCAAAATTCTGGACCCTGAAAAGACGCAGGTAAGCTTTAACAGCGAATGGCTTTCAAAGATGAATGTCATGGATATGGTGAGACTCGGTACGATGCAGACTGTCGCAAGGATGCTCGAACGGGAGGATTTCAAGAAGAGGTTTGAGAACCAGCAGGACATCACGATCCTCGAATTCTATTATCCCCTCTTTCAGGCATACGATTCAGTCTATCTCAGGTCGGACGTAGAGCTCGGCGGCACCGACCAGAAATTCAATATCCTCATGGGAAGGACTTTGCAGCGGAAGATGGGGGTCGAGGAGCAGACGGTTGTTCTCATGCCTTTGCTCGAAGGGCTTGACGGCGTGAACAAGATGTCCAAGAGCCTCGGCAACTATATCGGGATCGGCGAGCCTCCGAAAGAGATGTACGGAAAAATAATGTCGACCACTGATGACCTGATGATCAGGTATTACGAATTGCTCAGCCACATTTCCCTCGAAGAATTCCATGCACTGAAAGAGGGGTTACGGCAGGGCAATGTGCATCCGAAGCGCGCGAAGGAAGACCTCGCAGTCGAGATCGTCGGGCGGTACTGGGGAAAAGAAGAGGCGCTCAAGGTCAAAGAGGAATTTGAACATATCTTCAAACAGAAAGGCCTTCCCGACGAGGTGCCGGTTGTTGAGCTCATCGGGGATGAAGAGGGGATGTGGGTCCCCAAGGTTATGAAACTATCGGGCTTGACCGCAAGTACCGGCGAGGCTATACGGCTCATTAAACAGGGAGGAGTGGCGATCGACGATCAGAAACAGAATGATCCTGATGCAAAGCTTTCCAAAGGGAACCTATCTGTTTAAAGCCGGAAAACGAAGGTTCTGCAAAGTAATTATTCAATAACCCAGCCTTTGTTTTGGCCACCAAGCTGCTGAGATTCATTTTGTTGTAGCCGCAAACTTTAGTTTGCGCAGAATATACTCAGGCTAAAGCCAGCGGCTACCACTATAAATAGATTCTCCTAAAGAAGTCTTTTCGCGAGTTCGATGAGGCCGTAGATCTTTAAATCGATATAATCGCCTTGTGCGCGGAGGGCTTCAAGCCGTGCATCAAGTTCTTTAAGCGGGACGCTGAGCACTTCGATATCCTCTGTCTCATCCCGCTCCCCGATTCCTTTGAATGACAATCCTCTGGCGAGAAAGACGGTCAGTATTTCTCCGGAAGCTCCGGAAGACATGGGTCCTTCAACCAATGGGATCAACTCTTCTGACACATATCCCGTTTCTTCGCGCAACTCTCTGTTTGCAGCTTCTATGAGCGTATCTCCCTTGTCATTCAGTCCTGCGGGAAATTCGATGACATAGCCGTTCACGGGGGGCCTGAACTGCCTGATCAGAAGAACGTTTCCTTCATCCGTCACCGGTACGATCGCGACGATGCCGTTGCAATTGATCCGCTCAAACAATTCCCAATTTCTGGTTATTCCCGATGAATCGACATAGGAAGCAAGGACGAATCTCAGATACTTCCCTTCTGACAGGACTTTCTTATCGACAATCCTGACCGGTTTGCCCTGGCCGGTGTTTTGGGGATTACAGGACTCTCTCACTGATAGAGCGGCATCTTTACGCGAAAGGTTGTGGAATTATCATCGGTGAATACATCGAGGGCGCCGTGTATGCCCTGTATGAACCGGTATATGATATTGAGTCCCCGGCCCTTTACGTCGCCTGTTCGTATCTGCTCGATATTTTCCTCGGGTATCCTGCCCGTGTTGCAGATCTCAAAGCACGCCATGTTCCCATCCCGAAAACTCTTTATGGTGAGTTCGCCTCCCTGATCGGGGATCGCCTTTGACGCGTTATCGAGGAGATTATCGAGTACGCGTTCGAAGCCGAACGGCGAGCAGAAGACGAGCAGCCCGGGCGGCATTTCCCCTTCTGTAAGCGAGATGTTCATTCGTTTCTGTTCCTTGATCGCCTCAGCATTGATCTTGAAACGCCTCTTCAGCACCTCGCTCAGATCAAGAACCCTTTCACGGCCTTCGATATTGGGATAGATGGCGAGGTCCTGCATCCGCGCTGTTTCTTCGGCGATGATGCCCAGGTATTCGGCTATCTTGTCTTTGACTTTATCGATTCCCTCTTTTTCGAGAAGGTTTTTCGCCCGCCTGGCAAAACCGGCGATGGCGATCGCGGGATTCTTGAAATCATGCAGAACGTCGTCGAGTTTCTCGATGCGCAACGCCTTCATGACCTCCTTGCCGAAGAAGTTGAGGAGATCGATCTCATGTTCAGTGAACTCCTGGCGTCTGTCTTTCGCATAGAAAACCATGAAGTAATTAATTTCCTCCATGGCCTTCAGGGGGATCAGGAGTACCGAGTTGACATTCTGCCGTGACGCATGGAGTTTCAGTTCATCATTCGCCAAACTGCTCTTCAGTGGGTCCTTGATCAGAATATAGGATGAAGTTATCCTCTCATACTCGTAGTCACCTCTATTTTCCCTCCCGTTGATGAGTGCCGCAAAATAGGGATGGTCATCGATAACGAACATGCAGTTGATCGAATGGCTTTCCTGGCCGACCGGGTATTCCAACTCAAGCTGAACATGCTTCCGGTCAGGGGTAACCGAGAACAGCGTGCAGCTCTGGGCCTGTATGATATCCGCCAGTTCCGGCATCATCATCCTGAAAACATCTTTCATCTTGATGCCTTCCCGGTGGCTGAGCTTAACGAAAATCTTCTCGACTATTTTCTCCTTCTGGATATTCAGTTTTTGCAGGTCCATGATGCGCTTCTTTGCGAGGACGTAACTTACCCTCCGCGCCATCAACTCGGCGTTCGCCACTTCGAGAGAATCGAACTCCCTGTTGATTTCCTTATAATAGATCTGGATTGAACCCTTGATAAGGGGGTCATTTTGAAGAAAGCCGGTGATAATGACCGGGACCGCCATCAGGGAATTGAAGCCGTGCTCTTTCACGATATCCTTATTGGTATAATCTGGTTCTAAAAGGATATTCGGGACAAGATAACTTTTTCCGCTCGTGATCACCTTTCCTGCCACTGATTTTTCGACGGAGATGCTTTTCAGGCGGCCGGACTCATAATACTTGTGGGAGCCGAAGGCAACGAGTTTGCCTGTCTCGGGATCGAAGATACGAATAGAGGCAGCATCTGCGTGGAGAAAGACGACGATTTTTTTTGCGGCGGCCTCAAGTATTTCTTTCCAGTCAAGGGCCGGATCGATACTGATTATTTCTTCAACCATCCTGACCACTTCCTCAACTTTTGATGCAATGCAGTTCTTTCTGAGGTAGACGGCAAGATCATTGATTTCCTCTGCAGATAAGTGATATTTGGCAAGTATCGGCGATGCCTGCAGGTATTGTATGAGTATTGTGTCCATGGTATCTTTTATTCACGCAGAACAGGCGTTTGTTCAATCATATCAAAGCATGACGGTCTTGTTCAACTGAATACCGAGAAGAAGCGAAAAAAAAAGGCCCGTGCGTCTGCACAGGCCTTTGATGTGAGGAGATTAATGTTTCTTGTCGCTTTTCGCTATTTTCGGAAGGTCCATCATTTCTACCTTGCCGGTTGCAATGTTGTACTCGCCCGCAACGATCTTCAATTTGCCTTCATGGGCAAGATGGGGAATAATCGTACTCTTAGTCATAATATCTTTGTAAACATTTTTCATGTTTTCCTTGATCGCTGCCTCAAAAATTTCCTCTTCAGATCCGCCTTTCTTCTTTGCAGCAGCAGCGGCCGGCTGAATCTTCTTTACGATTGCCCCGATATTCCCCTCAGGCTTTCCCTTTGCCTCAAGTGTCGCTCCAACTGCACCGCACTTGGAATGACCGAGAATGAATAACAACGGAGAATTGAGATGCTCCGCGCCGTATTCAATGCTTCCCAGCGCAATCGGATCGACCACATTTCCCGCTACCCTTATGACAAAGATATCCCCGAGCCCCTGATCGAACAGAAGTTCCGGCGGCACTCTCGAATCAGAACAGGTGATGACTATGGCAAAGGGTTTTTGGCCTTTCGTCAGCTCTTTTCTCTTGCTGTCGCCGAGATCCTTCTTCGCAAGATTTCCCGCGGCATACCGCTTGTTGCCGTCCATCAATTTTTGCAGTGAATCATCTCCGGCGCTTCCTGCTAACACAAACCCTGAAAAAGACAGGACTACCAGTAACGCACACAGAACTCTGAAACGCTTCATTCGTTCTTCCCCCCTAATAAAAAATAAGAGCCCTCAAAGAGGGCTTCATCGTCAGGCAGCTTTGGATTTTTTTGCAGCCGCAGCAGTAAATACTTCAGCAGCGTTGAATGTGCCGTCGATCGCCTGCACAGGACATTTTGCCGCACAGATTCCGCAGCCGATACATTTTGCCTGGTCAATGACGTGGAGTTTCTTCAACTCACCCGATGCCGCATTGACAGGACATACCTTGGCGCAGATCCGGCAGCCGATACAGGTATCCATTACAAATGCCTTTGGACGCCGGGGGATGAATTCGGTGATGGCGTTCGTCGGACATTTCAGCACACAGAGGCCGCATACCCTGCATTTCGCGAGATCGATCCGCGAAAGGTTATTTCCAACCGAAGGAGCATCAAAAGGGCAGACCTGTGCACAGATGCCGCACGCGATACATCCGGTCTGGCAGTTCTCTTTCGTTGTGCTGCCTGTGTCTTTTGAATGACAGGTGACGAGAACCTGTCTCGAAGCAGGCAGCACCTCTATGACCTTTGTGGGACATGCTGCCTCACATTTCTTGCATCCCGTGCATTTTGCGATATCGATAAACGGCAGGTGGTCTTCAGTCATGGAGATCGCGCCAAACGGACATACCCGCGAACAGGTCCCGTATCCCAGGCATCCGTACCTGCAGGCTTTGTCTCCGCCGCCGGCAAGGATGACGGCCCTGCAGTCCTGCACACCTTCATAGCGGGACTTTTTCTTTGCCCTGCTCCAGCCGCCCTGGCACATAATGCGCGCAAAAACAGGTTCCCGTGCCTCGGCTTTTTTCCCGGTAATGAACGCGACTGCTTCGGCCCCCTGTGAGCCGGCAGGGATGCAAAGGTTCGGAGGGACGTCGGGATTGGTGACTACTGCTTCAGCATATTGTTCGCACCCGGCGAACCCGCAGGCGCCTCAATGCGCGTGGGCGAGAACATCCATCACCTGCTCCACTTTCGGGTTGACCGTAACAGAAAACTTCTTGGCGGCAAGAGCGAGTGCCAGGCCGAATACGGTGCCGATTCCGGCGAGAAAAATAAGGGTGGATTTGATCACAGGGATGATCTCAACATGCTCTTTGGCTTCAACGCCACCGCCAACGCCTGCCTGCGGAACCAAAAAATGGAATATGTCCGTGAGAGGGAATACCCCTGCGAGGTCTGTTAGTATGTCCAGTATATCAGGCATTTTGTAAATAGTGATTTTACCATATCAGAGTTTTATCAATCCTGAAAACCCGGTAAATGCAAGGGCGATCAATCCGGTTACGATAAAGGCAATGGGCAATCCCTTAAAGGGCGCGGGCACGTCGGCAAGTTCGAGTTTTTCACGGATGCTTGCCATGATGACCAGCGCGAGCGCGAACCCGAGGCCTGAACCGAAGGCAAAGGCAAGGCTCTCGATAAAACTGTAATGCTCCCCTGCGCTGATGAGCGGTACCGCAAGTATGATGCAGTTTGTGGATATTAAGGCAAGATAAATGCCGAGTTTATAGTAGAGCTCCGGTGAAACCTTACGCATAATCGTGTCGGAAGCCTGGACAAAACCGGCTACGATTCCGATGAACACAATGATTTTCAGAAAGGTGATATTGAGGGGGACCATGACGAGGTGGAACATGAGCCAGCTCAGCCCGGCGCTGACCATCATTACCGCGGTAAAGGTGATACTCATGCCGACGGCGGTTTCCATCTTCCTCGAAACGCCGAAGAAGATGCAAAGACCCAGGAACCGTGTGAAAACAAAGTTATTGATCAGAGATGCCGCAACAATAAGTTCAAAGAGTTTGGCAAATTCCATCTTTATTCAATGTCCCCTCTTATCATGAGCAAAACAGCGCATTTGCGCTCATTCTCGGTCTTTGACCTCCGAGGTAATGATTACCCCCGACTCTACGTCGGGGAAAATCATTAAATCCGCGCAAATGCCCTGTTCTGCTCATGATAAATCACATCTTCTTTTCATAACGCAAACTCATCCAGTTGAAAAAACCCATCAGAATGCCGACTGCGAAGAAGCCGCCTGCGGGCAGCACCATGATGAGGAGGGGCTTTGCATCGATAATGGCGTATCCCCATAACGACCCTTTCCCGAGCAGTTCCCTGAAAAAGCTTATGATACTGAGCGAGAAAAGAAAGCCCAGCCCCATGCCGATGCCATCGAACATCGACGGCACAACTTTGCTCTTGCTGGCAAACATTTCAGCCCGCGCAAGGATCGAGGCAAAGGCGACAATCAACTGTATATAGAGCCCCATCTCTTTGTACGTTTCACGCGCATAGGCAGCCATTGTCATATCAGCGACGGTTACCCATCCCGAGATAATAAGCATGAAAATAGGCAGGCGTATCCTCGGATGGATGAAGTTTCTCATGAGGGAAACGGTGATATTCACCATCACCTGCACAAAGAGAACAGCAACGCCCATGAGGACGCCGTTTTCAAGTTTGTTCGTGACCGCGATGGAAGGGCAGAGACTGAGCGCGAGCCTGAAGATCGTGTTCTCCTTGAAGATGCCGTTTTTTATGAGTTCAAGATTACTCGGTGTCTTTGTCAGTGCCATGTCCGTCTTTTTCTTTCAGTGTTTTTATGAGGAATGCTATCCCGTTTTTCACTGCGTCTTCAGTAACCGCTCTGCTCGAAATGGTCGCCCCTGATATCGCCTGTACATAATCAACAGTTTCTGTCTTAACAATTTTCAGATGCTCCGTATCCTTTCCGACAAGCTGATTTTTGAAGGTATCAGTCTCGATTTCATCTCCCAGGCCAGGGGTTTCAGCATGGCCGAGGATGCTTATTTTGATCACCTTAAAATCCGTATCGACCGCAATCAGCGTATCGATATAGCTTGAATACCCTTTTCCGAATGACTGTATGACGTATCCGATCACCGCAGTCATTCTTCCTGGCAATAAAGTATTCGGAATGTTTATCATGGATGGACCAGTCCCCCAATTTCTCAATCGCGTCAGCATCGGGGATAAGCTTCTTCAAGGCCGCCTCTTTTTCGAGGGCCGCTTTCTGAAACATGACCGGCGATGTTTTCGCATATACCACCGCAAGAATCAGTCCTCCTATGAGGTAGATGACCACGAGGTTGAGGGTTATTTTGAATATATCCTTGCCGGTCATACCTTTTCCCTTTTCATTTCTTTTTCGCACCAAATATCTTTGATTTAAATCCCCTGTCAATAATGGGCGCGAAGCAGTTCATGATGAGTATCGCAAACATTACGCCTTCGGGGAAACCGCCTTTTAAGCGGATAAGCATAGTCAGCAGCCCGCAGCCGACGCCGAAGATGATCTGGCCGTTTTTTACCGAAGGAGAGGTAACGTAATCGGTTGCCATGAAAAAGGCTCCGAGCAGCATGCCGCCGCTCAAGAGATGGAGGAGGGGATCTCCGGCGAAGAGCGTTCCCTGCGCCCCGAAAATCCATGCGATCATTCCTGCTGTGCCGAGAAATGATACAGGGATATGCCATGTAATATAGCCCCGGTAAAAAAGAAACAGGGCGCCGATAAGCAGTGCAACTGCCGATGTCTCGCCGATCGAACCCGCCCGGTTGCCGATGAAAAGCTGGGAATAGAGATGCGTGTTATTCCCGAAAATCTCTATTAATCGTGCCTGGCCTTCTTCTTTCAGAATTCCCAGCGGTGTAGCAGTTGTCCGTGCATCAATTCCCATAAATGCCGCGGTAGGTTCACTCCATATGGTCATGAGCCTGGGGAAAGAAATGAGTAAAAAAGCCCGTCCGATCAGCGCAGGATTAAAGATGTTGTATCCGAGCCCGCCAAAAAGCTGTTTGGTGATAACGACTGCGGCAAAGGAACCGACAACAGGTATGTAGAAGGGAACTGACGGAGGGAGATTCATGCCAAGGAGAAGCCCTGTAAGAAACGCACTGCCGTCACTGATGGTATATTTTTTCCCCGCTGCTTTCTGAAAAAAATATTCCCAGAGAACAGAAGCGGCGATACAGAGAGCGATGGTAAGAAGCGCGCGGGGACCGAAGAAATAGGCGCCCATTACCACAGCGGGAGCGAGCGAAGCCGATACGCTCCACATGATCCTCGACGTTGTTTCCTCGCTTTTTACGTGAGGACTTACCGATACAATGAAAGGTTTCTTGGTTACCTCCATAGAGACTCCGTAGTAGAAAAGTGAAGAGTTAAAAGTTGAAAGTTAAAAGTTTTAAAAAAATTGTTGTTGCACTTTATCACTTTTCACTCTTAACTTTTCACTTTTTTTCATGGTTTTACCTGCGATTTGGCGACGCGTATCAACTGCACGATCGGTCTTTTCGAGGGACAGACGAACGCGCAGGAGCCGCACTCAAAGCAGTCAAACAGATTGTATTCCTTTGCCCCTTCATAGAGACCTTTTTCAGCATAGATGCTCAGCATCGACGGCATAAGGCCCATCGGACAGATATCGATACACCTGCCGCACCGTATGCACGGACTGAAGTCTTCCGCGTGGGCGATTTCACCTTCTGTCATGACGACGATGCCGGATGTCCCTTTTGTTACCGGTATGTCCAGTGAGGGGATGGCGAATCCCATCATAGGTCCTCCTGAAAGTACTTTCAGTGGCCCCATCTTTCATCCCGCCGCACTCCTCAATGAGATGTGATATGAGAGTGCCTATTTTTACCAGAAGATTTTCTGGTTCGGTGATCCCTTCGCCGGTTACCGTGACGACCCGTTCGATGAGGGGCTTGCCATATCGTGCCGCCTCAAAAACGGCAAAAGAGGTGCTGATATTCTGAACAACAACTCTCACATCCATCGGCAACGCCTTCGGAGGAACTTCTCTCTGCGGTAATGGATTTGATCAGCATTTTTTCAGCGCCCTGAGGATATTTCGCCGGCAAAGAACATACCTCTATGCCGGACTGTCCTTCAGCGGCCTGCTTCATTGCTGTTACTGCTTTCGGTTTATTGTCTTCTATGCCGACGAAACCTCTGCTGACTCCCAATATCTTCATGAATACCTTAAGCCCCTCGATAATCTCCGCAGGTTTTTCGAGCATGAGCCGGTAATCGCCGGTCAGATATGGTTCGCATTCAGATCCGTTTATGATGACGGTGTCGATAGGTTTTTCTTTCGGCGGAGAGAGCTTTACTACGGTAGGGAATGCGGCGCCTCCCATTCCGACGATACCCGCGGATTTAATTTTTTCCTTCAGCTCTTCCGGAGAGAGCTTCATATAATCAGGATGGTCCCTGAGGATGGTCCATTCCTCTTTCATGTCGTTCTCAATGACAACCGAGGTGACGGACCTTCCCATGGCATTGGGGAATTCTCCGATCGCGATGACCTTCCCTGATACGGATGCATGTACGGGTGCGGAAACAAATCCTCCCGCTTCACCGATGAGTTCGCCTTTTTTTACTTCCTGATCGATTGATACCACCGATTTGCAGGGGGCACCAAGATGCTGGCTCAGGGGGATGACGACCCGTTGCGGAGGTTTTACCCCCTGGATCGGCTTGTCCGCTGCAAGTTCTTTTTTGGCAGGCGGGTGGATTCCACCCTTAAAAAGCGAAAGACCCATTCACCCTCTCTCCCGATTATTTTTTCATCTGAGGCTAATGGACAAAAATTCTCTATTTAATACCACACGGTCTTTACGAAAATCAAGGTAAAGCTGCAGATTTATCCCATCCTTTTTCGCGTAATCCCCTGATGACCATATCTTGCAATGTCTTGATAAAGAGCGGATGCGTATTCAACGAATCCGTTCTCTTCAGATTCATTCCGAGTTCTTCAGCCATTGATTTGTAGAGGATATCTATTTCATACAGCGTTTCAATATGATCGGAAACGAAACTGATCGGTACAACAAGAATGTTTTTCACACCGTCACGGGCGAGTTCCTTCAGTTTTTCTTCGGTCGACGGCTCAAGCCACTTTACCGGGCCGCTTTTGGACTGATAGCTCAGATGCCATGTGAGTGGCACTTTTTTTACCACCTCCTGTACTGTCTCGATCGTCTGTTGTTCATAGGGATCGCCTTCATCGATGATTTTCCGGGGCAGGCTGTGTGCGCTGAAGAGGAGATGGATATCATCCACGGATGAGGGATGAGAGTGCGGAGGATGAGCTAAAAATGATTCGAGTCCCTTTTTTTATCACATCAGCCAGGGCCTCAATGTACAAAGGATGATCGTGCCACGAGGAGATATGGATGGACTTCTATCGGGTAATCCGCCGCGACCCTGTCAACCCTTCTCGCGGAAGAACCGGATGTTGTGACGGAATACTGAGGGTAAAGGCTCAGGGCGATAACTTTCTCTATCCCGTTTTTATGCATTTCGAACAGAACATCATCGATGAACGGACGCCAGTAACGCATGCCGACGTAAACCTTCAGTGACGATGGAGGGACGCGGCGAAGGGGAGATTGGGAGATCCCGTGAGATGGAGACGCGTGTTTATCTCCGTGTCTCCGCGTCTCCGCGTCGGCTGCACTATTCAGCGTTTCTTCCAGCGCCTTTGCCTGTGCCTGCGTAATATCTAAAATGGGAGATTTGCCGCCTATCATGCTGTAATACCGCTCTGTCTTTTTTGACCGTAACGTGGCTATGAGCCAAGCCAGCGGTTTTTGCATCAAGGGAGGGCCGAGCCGAATGATCTCCCTGTCGGAAAAAAGGTTATAGAGGAACGGCCTTACCGCATCGAGCGAATCCGGACCGCCGAGATTGAGGAGCAGTATCCCAATGTGCATCATACCGGCTTATGAGAATCTTCCGTATGTGTGGACGGCCTCGACCATTGCGATGACATTTTCTACCGGCGTTTGGGGCAGAATGCCATGGCCTAAATTAAAGATGTGACTCTTCGCTGCTCCGCCTTTCCATAGAATGTCTTTTACCCTTTCTTCGATCTTATCCTTCGGCAGGAAAAGCGCGCACGGGTCGAGGTTCCCCTGGACCGTGATTTTTTTGCCGAGTTTTTTGATCGCGTCGGAAATGTCGATCCGCCAGTCTATCCCGACTACATCGGCGCCCAACTGCCTGACCTCTTTCAGTATGCCTGCGCCGTTGTTTACGAAATAGATGATCGGGACGCCTTCTTTCTTTAATTCCGAAATTGCCTTTTTGACAAACGGAAATGCAAATTTCTTATAATCAACCGGGGCAAGGATGCCTGCCCAGGTATCGAAGATCTGCACCGCCTGGGCGCCTGCCTTAATCTGAGCATGACAGATATGCGGTAATGGTTTCGGTGATTTTTTCCATGAGATAGGAAAATACCGCGCTGTTCTGGAACATCATCTTTTTTGTATGGAGAAAATTTTTGGATGTCCCGCCCTTCGATCATGTATGTCGCTAAGGTGAATGGAGCGCCGGCAAACCCGATCAGCGGCACTTTATTTTCAAGTTCTTTCCGCAGGATCTTTATGGTATCAAACACAAAAGGGAGATCATCTTCGACATCAGGGATGATCAGCTTTTCTACAGCAGATTTGCTGCGCACCGGTTCGCTGAGGACGGGCCCTTCTTTGTCGGTAAATTCAAGGCGCATGCCCATGGCTCGACAGGGATCAGGATATCGGAGAAGAGAATTGCAGCATCAACGCCGAGGATGTCGACAGGCTGAAGGGTAACTTCAGCAGCGAGTTTCGGGTTTTTGCAGAGTGTCAAAAAATCAATGTTGCGAGCGAACAGCCTGATATTCCGGAAGATATCTCCCTGCCTGACGCATGAGCCAGACCGGGGTATATTCCACTTCTTCACCACGGCATGCCCTCAGAAACGTATCGTTCATCTCGCCCTCCTTTAAAGACAGTAGGTAGTAGATAGCAGGTAGTAGATAGGGCTTGGAATTTATTCTTTGACCCTATATGCTACCTACTACCTACTATCTACTATGTTTTATTTTCCCCTACCTACAACATGCTATCTACTACCTACTATTTTCCCCTACCTACTACATGTTCTACTACCTACTACTGCCTACTTTTTTTTCAGTTTCACCGGCCTATATCCGCAGAACGGCTCCTCCTCAAGGTAGTCGCCATGAATGGCATACGCCCTTGCCCTGCACCCTCCGCAGACCGTCACATATTCGCACGATCCGCATTTGCCTTTATATTTTTTGAAGTCCCTAAGTTCCTTGAAAAGCTCGGAATTTTCCCATATGTCCTTAAACGATTGTGACCTGATATTCCCCGCAGGCTTTGGGAAGTAACTGCAGGGAAGTACATTGCCGTCAACGTCGATGAGTGCGATAAGTTGTCCTGCAATGCACCCCTTGGACCCGCCGGTGGAGAATTTAAGGTTCCTCCTTTCGAATTTCTCGCCTTCTCCTTTGATTTCTGCAGAACAATCCTGTAATAATGCGGCGCACAGGTCGGCCTTACGAGGAGGGCATCCTCATCCTTTTCCATCTGATAATGCCATTCGAGGATCTTTTCGTAATCTTCTTTTGAAATGAGTTCGTTCATTATCTCCTCTCCCCTGCCGGTGGGCACAATCATGAACAGATACCATGCTGTCGCTCCGAGTTCCTTTGCGAGTTTATACACTTTCGGTATTTCTTCCTGGTTTCTTTTTGTGAAGGAAGAATTGATGATGAACTCAATGCCGTATTGCTTGAATAAACGGGCTGCATGTATGGTCCCGGAAAAAGCGCCTTTCTGACTCCTGAAATCATCGTGCACCGCCTCTTCAGCGCCGTCGAGGCTTAGGGAGACGATCTTGATGCCCGCTTCTTTTATCTTTTTGCAGATCTCGTCGTCAACGAGAGTCCCGTTTGTCGCAAGGCACATCCGCAATCCCTTGTCAGTACCATAGCGGGCGATATCAAATACATCTTTTCTTAAGCAGAGGTTCTCCGCCTGAAAGGACTATAACGGGTTTTGCGTAACCGGCAATGTCGTCAATAATTCTGAATGCCTCTTCAGTAGGAAAATCAGGATGGGCTTTTGCTTCGAGCTCTGAAGAAGAGCGGCAGTGAACGCACCGCAGATTACATCTCCTTGTTATTTCCCACGCGATCCATTTCGGAATAAATTCCATGTGTTCTCCTTTGTTAAATGTACAGGACACAGTATTTTCGCTTATTCTCCCGAAAGCTTTCGGGATATACATCGGGACCTCCGAGGTAATGAATTATACCTGCCTGATGTCAGGAAAAATTCATTAAATCCGCTAAAATACTGTATCCTGTACATTTTATATCATATAAAACATTATGAAATAACCCTATAGTTATCTAAATCAAACTCTCACTTCTTCCAGTTTTTCGGTCCAGATATGCTCTTCGATCGCCTTCAGAAACGGACTGAGGGTCGATGGATCAAGTGCAGAAACAGCCGTCGCATTATAGCGTACTGCAAGATTTTTTGCCTCTTCTTTCTTATCTTATCGGTTTTATTGAAGACGAGAATATTCGGTTTTTCCTCAAGATGCAGTTCCCTTAGAATATTTTCGACAGATTCCATATGCTGTTCAAAGCGGGGATTTGACGCATCGACAAGATGGAGCAGAAATCGGCATCTTCGAGTTCCTCGAGGGTTGCCCTGAATGCCGTCATCAGGTCCTTCGGAAGGTCGCGAATAAACCCGACAGTGTCCGTAACGATCACGTCCCTTTCTCGGGGGAACCGAAGCCGCCGGCTTGCGGTATCAGTGTTGCAAAAAGTTTATCTTCGACAAAAACATCGCTTTTTGTCAGTGAATTCAGCAGGGTGGATTTCCCGGCATTCGTATAGCCGATTATCGAAACAATCGGAATCCCCGTCGCTGCCCTCCTGTGTTTCCTCTGCTTTCTTGCTTCGCTCAGAGATTTGAGTTCTTCTTCAAGGAGGGATATTCTGTCCCTGTACGCGCCTTCGGTCTATTTCGAGCTTCATTTCGCCCGGGCCTCTTCCGCCGATGCCTCCCATGAGACGCGACATTGCCGTTCCTTTCCCTGTTAACCTCGGCAGCCTGTATTTAAGCTGGGCAAGTTCGACCTGGACCTTGCCGTCCCGGCTGTGTGCCCGTCTCGCAAAAATATCGAGTATGAGCTGGGAACAGTCGATGACTTTCATTTCAGTCAATTCGCCGACCGCATTTAATCTGGGAGGGGCTTAGTTCCTGGTCAAATATCAAGAAGAGTTGCTCCTTTGTTGAGAGCATTGATAATCAGTTCTTTGAATTTCCCTTCTCCCATCAAATAACTGGGGTTCATCACTTTCGGCTCGTTGGATGACGAGAATCGAGGACAATAAGATCGCTGGAATCGTGCGAGCTCCTTCAATTCCTCAACAGAGTCTTCCTGTTCGTATATCGACAGATTCGAAACACTCACCACATATCGCGCGTTCTCTTTTGTCATCGGGACTGAAAACCCGGTTTCTTTCCGTTTCTTCTTCAAGAGACCGCATAAAGGCGAAGGAACATCGAGCTGGAAGTCATAAAAGCTCTGAGGTCTCCATAATTTCGATCGGCTTTGAACTGCCGTTCGGCAATAAGATGTGCGACAAGGATATTCGCCGGGTAGCCCATCTCTTACCCTTATTGCTGCTATCAGATCAAATCTGAGGAGAGCGAGGTCTGTAAGATCGTCCTGGGTGAGGGGTTCTTCATTCAAATGCGTGTGAACAAGCCTGAGGCCTCTGAACGCCTTCCTGTCCCAAAGGATAGGCTTCAAGTTCAGGGATAAATATTCCCTTTGGCGTCGCCGACAATCACATGGGTAATATTCCCGGTCCTATTGACAAGAATGCCGATCTGACGGTTCATTTCATAGGAGAGTTCCGTGGAGTGCGTTGGGGGGGGGGGGGGGGGGGGGGGGGGGGGGGGGGGGGGGGGCCGGTTCC
>CAVRAA010000008.1:0-9920 GCA_963718855.1 uncultured Nitrospiraceae bacterium
TCGTGGTCTTATTGATGCGAAACAGATTGTGCGTCTAACGCCGGAATCTGTATGGGATATCACCAATTTGGGGGGGACAATCCTCGGCACGGTCATTAAGGGAGACCCCTTCAACTATCCGAAAGAAAAAAAGTGAGACGGCAGCGTTGTTGAGGTCGATATTTCTGATACCATTGTCGAAAATTTCAAGGCATTGGGGTTTAATGCGCTTATAGCAATAGGGGGAGACGGCAGCATGCGCATTGCGGATAAATTCTTCAAAAAGGGGCTACCGATAATCGGGGTCCCCAAAACAATCGATAATGATATCAGTTCCACAGATTTCACCTTTGGGTTCGATACTGCAGTTAACACTGCTACTGAAGCGATAGATAAACTGCATACCACTGCCAAATCCCATGACAGAGTCATGGTAGTTGAGGTGATGGGCAGATATGCGGGATGGATTGCCCTCCATTCAGGCATCTCCGGATCAGCGGATGTTATTTTAATACCGGAAATACCCTTTGATATTGAAAAGGTTTGCAATAAAATAAAACAGCTTTCTCTGATTGATCAGAACTATGCCATTGTTGTTGTCGCAGAAGGAGCAAAACCCATTGGCGGTGATATCAGTATCGCTGAAGGAGTCAAAACAGGGAATGAAGTCAGGCTTGGAGGCATTGGAAGGAAAACAGCTGAAGAGATCATGAAGAGAATCGGGAAAGAAACGAGGAATATTGTCCTCGGGCATTTGCAACGGGGAGGTGCACCCACTACCTTTGATAGACTACTTGCTTTAAGATTCGGCACCGCAGCTATAGAGTTTGTTGAGGCCGGGATGTTCGGCACCATGGCGGCACTACGCTCTACCGAGATCGTCGCTGTGCCGATTGAAGAGGCAATCGGTCAGATGAAATCGGTACCGATGGACTCCGACATATTGCGTACTGCACGGTCGCTGGGAATAAGTTTCGGAGATTAACAATGCAGAAGAGCAGACGCAGCATTCTCGCTCATTCTCGGTCCGCCTTCGGCGGCCCTCCGAGGTAATGAATTTTCCCCGACATTACGTCGGAGTAAATTCATTAAACCCGCTCCAATGTCACATCTACTCTTCTTGCGAAAATTTCATAAATAATCCGGGTTAAAGCATCGCTTCCAACTCTGCGATGCCCTTTTTCATGTCCTCCGGCAAAGGACTGGAAAACTCAAGATATTCGCCGTGTTGGGGGTGTATAAACCCTAACACTTCTGCATGCAGCATCTGTCGCGGAAAACGTATCGTCGTTTTGCTCCCTTTTTTCTCTACTTCTGTCTTCTTCCCGTATGTTCTGTCCCCCAGCACCGGATGTCCAATTGACGCGAAGTGTACCCGGATTTGATGCGTCCTGCCGGTTCCAAGCTTTGCCTGAATCAAGGTGGCATTATGGAACCGTTTCAGCACCTTCCAGTTGGTCACCGCCTCCCTGCCGGTCTTCACGCGGGTAGACATTTTTTTTCTGTCAGTCGCCGAGCGGCCTATCATCAGTGCAATCTCCCCTTCGTCCTGAACAAAACTCCCGTATACTAACGCACTATACCTCCTGTTGATTGTCCGCTGTTTGAATTGCTCGGTAAGATGATAATATGCTTTATCATTGAGGGCTACGACCATCACCCCTGATGTATCTTTATCGAGCCGATGCACAACACCCGGTCGCAAAGGCCCTCCTGTGACTGCAAGCCTGCTGCAGTGGAATGCAAGCGCGTTCATCAGTGTCCCCTGACTGTGCCCCGCAGCCGGATATACGACCATGCCCGCAGGTTTGTCCACAACAATAAGAGCGTCATCTTTATGGAGGATGTTTATCGGTATATCTTCCGGGATCAGCCCCTCGTATTTTTCCGCAATTTCCGTTACCGAAATGCTATCGTTTGATTTTATTCTGTAGTGCTGACTGGCGGGTCTGCCATTTACCAGGACATCCCCTTTCTCCATGCGCTTCTGTATCTGCGAGCGGGTGATGCCGGTTTTCCCTGCAAGGAAGGTATCAATCCGTTCGCCTGCCTCTTCTTCTGTTATTGCTATAGTGCGAATAAACACAGTGTACTCTTTTCCTCCAGTCTTATACTCAAGAATTCATACGTATAGTGATATTGATTTCAGTAACTCCCCCCAACCCCCTCTTAAGCTAAGAGGGGGCGAGGGGGAGTTATGTATATTTGATCGCTTACCAATGACCATATTAATACTTAGTTATCACCATGGAACCACCTTAACCGAAAGTCTAAGCAGATAGAAGCCGAAAATCAACATCTTTTTGCTGCAGCTTGTATGGTCAGGTCCGCCTCCGGGCATGTTTACGAGCGGGACGTTATGACAGCCGGGCATTTTTCTGTTGACAATCCGCCTTCTTTCTGTCTAGTTTGAGATAGCAAAACGTCCGTTCTTTGTGATGTTCAATGCAGTTGTACGTTTCCGAAAAGGTAAACCTTGGGGAACTGGGGGGCGCAAAGCCATGGGTCCTGCAAAAAGGACAGCCGGGCTGCCGAAGAAACAGCTCTTCTCCCGTTTCCCGCGGAGCACGAAAAGCCTGTTTCTTCAGTATGAGACAGGCTTTTTTATTTTGAGGGGAGGAGGGAGGCTGAACAGCATCTTTGCGTAAAAGCAGCATATTGATGGGGGACCTGAATGACTGTAGAAAGCGCTATAAGAAAAAGGAGGGAACCGTGCAATGAAAATAGTATCTGTTTTATTGCTACTTATTTTCGTTCATATCATTTTTGCAGCAACCGCATCTGCTGATCCCAGGATGGAGACAAACGATAATTTCTGTCATTTCATTCTAAATACCGGGAATACCGATAATGAAGTTTTCCTCGCCGGCTGTGATTCAGTAATCACCGTAGTCGAAAAAGTCGCTGGTGCGGGAGAGATTACTGCCAAGTGTGAGGAGAATAATTACATGGCAAGCGGGTACGCAACAGTCACGAAGACAGTGCCTCAGGCAGCCGCTCCAATACCACCAGGGACCACACTCAAATTCACCTCGAATGATACTGATACCCCCTGCACCATGGTAGAGAGCAACGGCAGGCAATACCGCTCGCATAAATGGCAGAGCATCATCAAAGTAGACCGTGCATATGCGAGAAACCCGGTCAAAGTGACTTACGAGATATTCTGTCAGGAAGGCGTACAGTAAATAGATTCAAAGAGCAGGCGTAGCCGCAGGACTGATCGTCCTGCGCACCATGTCATTCAGGTCCCGCATCAAATGCTGTTATAAAAAAGGTAGCTATGCAGGTTGTCTGTCCCGGCGCAGACGAGCTTGTCTCTCGTCTCAATATTTTGCGTTCTTAGATTGCGACGCGTGAGAAGAATTCCGGCACACCGCGCACGCCGGCCTGCAAGCGGAAGAGCGCTCCGGCACCGCCCCCTTCGTTAACTCTTAAGCCATCCGTCAACGCAGTTGTGACATAGAGGTCGCTGAGATCGTCACCGCCAAACGCGACACTGGTGACTTTTTTAGCCGGGAACTTTACGCACCGTTCTTCGACACCCCCCGGGGTATACCGGTAAACCGCTGACCCGTCCCACCGGGCTGACCAGACATAACCTTGAGAATCCACCGTCATTCCATCCGGAACACCTTTCCCTTTCGGCGTATGTAACCAGATGCGCCGATTGGACAACATCCCTGTTTGAGCATCGTAATCAAAGAGGTAAATGCAACGCGCCAGCGAGTCAGTATGGTACATACCCCGGCGATCGGGAGTAAAGCCCATACCATTGGGAACACCGATATCCTCCACGAGCAGATGTACCGAACCATCTGTGTCGAGACGATAGAGACGCCCCAGGCGCCGTGCGGTCGGCATCGTGCCGCAAAAGACACGGCCCATCGGGTCGGCGATCACATCATTGAAGCGGCCCTCCTGTTCATCGGGAATCGATTGAAGAATATATTCGGGTTGGCTGCCACGCCATTTGGCAATAGCGCCGCCCTCCATAAACAGCAGGAGTGAGCCATCAGCCTGAACGGTAAAACCGCCAACGGGTGAACCGCTGTAACATAGTTCATCTTTGCCCGTCTGCGGGTCAAAGCGGAAAAGCCGGCCACGGGGAATGTCGGTCCAGTAAAGGCACCGCTCGAGCGGATGCCACAGTGGATTCTCGCCGGTATGACAATGACAGTCGGCAACGAGTTCCGGACGCCTGAGCGTATCTTCACCAGGCGGAATACGCCCAAGCCCTTTGGGGCGTCTTCTGCCAAAGCTGAGACAAGCGCCAATGACTGCTTTTTTTAACTGATAATATACCTTGATCAAAAAGTGCTATTCACTGCTTCGTATATTTTCTCTAAGAGGCGGTTGAAATGTAACTCTCGCCGCCTCGGTTATGCTGTTTGTTTTTGCCATTTTTGGCCTCCATAAAAGTTGAAAATCATATTTTATGAAATTTGATCGTCGATTACAACACGTTCGCAAAATGTATTTTATCGCACAATGAGCGGGAAGACAACGGAGCCTGTCCTGAGCTGAACTGCGAGACCCTTCGTTTCACTCAGGGTGACAGGCGAAGGGTTCAGGATGACAATTATAATTGCCGGGTTGGCAGATTGCTCATAACAAATCCCTTGACATGAAAAAAGGCTGTCGGGTATAGTTGTTTCATGTTGAATCTATTGAACACAATCATGCTCCTTAGAGGCGCCTGGCATTTTGATGCCGTGGCCGAGGGGGAATTCTCTTAGCTTTCACCAGAAAATAACCCGACAAACTCAAAGGCCACGGAATAAACCCCGCGGCCTTTTTTATTTTGACGAAAAGGAGGAAAAATCATGACATCGTTCGAAAAATCTCAATGGTCAAAGGGCTGCTTTGCGCAGGAATACAGGGACAATGCCGACATATACGTCATAGAACGGGCAAGGATGCTGAACATTTTAAAATTCCTTTACAGGCACTTCATGAAGAATAAAAGGAAGAAGAACATACTCGACCTCGGCTGCGGCGATGGGATTGTTTCGCATGAGCTGCTGAAGACCAACGCATCAGTTTCAGCAACATTGATTGACGGGTCTTCCGGCATGCTTGAAGCAGCAAAAATACGGCTGAAAGATTTCAAGAACGTCATTTTCGTGCAGGCAGGGTTCCAGGAACTATTAAGGAAAGAAGTTCTGCATAAAAACTATGGTTTTATCGCGTCTTCACTGGCGATCCATCATCTGACAATGAAAGAGAAGAAGGCACTATTTCAGAAAATATATCAGCACCTTTGCCCCGGCGGATATTTTGTGAATATCGACTGTGTCCTTGCCCCGTCAGAGACGTTGGAACAGCTGTATATGTCCATGTGGAAAGAATGGATTGATGAAAAGAAAAAGAGTCTGGGGATAAACGGGGATTATTTTGACGACATTATTCGCAGATACAAAGACAACAAGGACAACAAGCCCGACACACTCGATGCCCAATTGGACGCATTAAAAGCACCCGGCTTCAAAGATGTAGATTGTTTCTACAAATACGGAGTATTTGCAATGTTCGGGGGAAAGAAATAATAAAGGAAAAATTGTGCTAATACTATAAATTTTTTAAGAACTGCTGCGGTTCTTCATGCGATGGTAGATGTCCTTCCGGTGGCTGATACCAAGAACTATGATCATCGAGCGATCGAATTCAAAAACAACACGGTAGTCGCCGACGCGGAGTTTCCAGTAGCCCTTCAGCGTCCTCCTCAAAGGCAAAGCATACTGTTCAGGATGCATGGTGAGCTTTGTTTCGATCGCACTCTTTATCCACGCCTTCATGGCAGATGGCAACGCCGGGATATCATTTTTCACCACTTCCTTGTGATAGCTGATAGTAAACGGCACTTCAACTCCACGCCTTTTTATGAGAAACAAGCTCCAACTTCCTGAGAGATTTCTTCCTCTCATCCGCAAGCGCAACCAAAGCTATGTCCTCCTGAATCTCCAGCGCATCCTCGATGAGATCCTCGACCAATGAAGACATTGAAAGACCTCTTGCTTCTGAAAGAGTCTGCACATCAGCATAAATACGCGGATTCAAAACGACATTTATGCGTGGTTTTTTAGTAGGCATACACACCTCCTTCTCTTTTGTAAAGTGTAACACAAATAGCACACTTTACAAAAGTTTGGGGGAGATATTGGCCATGCAGATTTAAAAACTCAACGATCCTCTATAATCCTTATCTCCTCCTCTGTCAGGCCATAGAGCTCATATCCCAGTTGATCGATCTGCTGGTCAGTTGCGTCGATCTGACGCTGAAGCGAAGTTCTTTCGTGGTCGGTTTTAACTTCTGGCACGCGCTTATTGAGCGTAAGCATTTGATCGACGAGGGCGACCATTTTGTCGTGACGGGCTATGTCATCTTTATTTGAGAAGTCGATTGTACGGATGGGGAGAGGCGACATGTACTGTCTTTTCCACCGAAAGAAACCACCTCTAATTTCAGAGCTCGTTTTTGAGAAAACAAATGTCCAGAGCTTTGAATTTAATATAGCCAAAAGATATTTTGAAGGTTCAGGAATTATATAAGAGGTTGTATCGCTATAAGAGTTCTTTTCATCTATGGTGAATTGCCCTTTTGTAGCAATCTCGGCATATATTATCTTCGGCTTCTCGAACTCAGCATAATAGTCGATGGTATCCTGTATCTCATACCATTTATATGAACCAGGTTTTCTACCCTTCCAGTCATCCCCCTTATAATCCTTCGGCTTTGGCATAAGGCGTTCCTTAAATAGCGATAAGTGCCGCTCGATGGCAGGATAATCCTTTATATTAATCCCCCTTCGTGTAAAGATTAGCCACTTCTTATTTATCGGTGTCTGATATCTTTTGATGTCCCTCCCTGCTAAAAACGACTTAATTACCGCCGCGCTACTGCTGTCCTCTCTAATAAGTTTTTCTCGTGTTTCTGCATCTATCACAAAAGCTTCATTCAAACCGCTTAAAATGCCACGATATATCTTTCCCTTCACATACTCGCCAAGTGGGTCACCGGCTGCTTTGAGCTTCTCAAAGAGCCGCCGGGATACTTCATCAGTGAGCGACCAGCCCTTATCGTCGAGCCCCGACACCCGCACCATGTATCTATTTGAATCAACATAGTCCTGAAGTCCACTGAACTCAAGGGACTTCACCTTTGCCACGCTGATCTGCTCCGAGGGTTCCGAATTCCTTATTAAAAGGATACAGGGGTAAGTCGTAGCGCCTTTGAATACCGGAAGGTCACCGAAGTCAGTGATCTCCTCAATATGCCTGCCCTTAAGCCAATTTCTCAATGGTTCGCCATAATTCGCCCTCATCCATTTGTTTGCGACGATAAAACCGAAGATGCCGCCATCGCGCAGCAAAGTTACGCTACGCTCTATAAAGTACGAATATAGGTCAGCCGTCCCGTGATAGACCTTATACTTGGCACTGAAATAATCCTTGAACTCTCCGAGCCCTTCCTGCCGCACATACGGCGGATTCCCTATCACAGCATCAAACCCGCCCGCCTTCATGATTGCAGGGAATTCTTTTGCCCAGTCGTAAACATTGATCCGCAGGCGTTCTTCGGCGTCAAACAAGGGCAGGTCATGCCCTGCCCCTACATTTTTAGAAATCCGGGCCGATGAGGGAATTGCCGCACTTAATGTTACTGCCGAGATCCGGAAGGGCGCGCTGTTGGAACAGACGGAATTCCGCTGCAAGTGTGTGGCTGCTCTCTCCTTCGAGGACTTTGAGGAGCAATGACAGCTTTGTCACTTCCACAGCCTGGGAGTCGATGTCTACGCCATAGATGTTGTTCAGGAGGATGCGCTTTTTCTCCGCTGTGGTGAGATGCCAATTCGGAGTCCGGGCATCGGGAGAGGGGCCTTGATAAATCGCGGACTGCTTTGCCTTTGCCCATTTTTCAGGTTCGTTTTCGATGTACCATTTCAAATGCCAATCAAGGAGATATTGATACGCTCCGAGCAGAAACGAGCCAGACCCGCAGGCCGGGTCAAGGATTTTCAATCTCTCAACTTCTTTCGGTTTCCTGCCTTCGGTCAGCTTCCCCACGGTATTTTTAACGATATAATCAACGATATACTTCGGCGTGTAATAAACACCGCCTGCCTTTCTGACTTCAGGTTTTTCATCCACCCTCGCCTGATGTCCCGCAGTAAGGCGAATGACCTTGCCGAGGAACTGTTCGTATACCTGATCGAGGATGTCGGCGGACAGGACGGAAAATTCGTAAGGGCTTTCAGGATAGTAAAGCCTCCTGATTATGTCTTTCAATGGCTTGTCTTCAATAGAAATGCTTGGGGTGAGTTTGTCAGGCTCTTCATTTCGGTCTCTTTCTCTCTGAAAATGGAACAGTCCGGAATTATACCGGTCATCAGCCTGGCTGAAAAGCTGCACGAGCCGCCTATAGACGTTTGTGCCGTTCAGCTGCATCTGGAGTTTGCCGTATTCCTCGATTCCCCGGTCTTCACAAATCCGCAGGAATACGATGCGGTCTATGGTGCGCTGCACCGCAAAGTTCAGCTCGCGCTGTGTAAGGTCTGCATTGCGAAGCGCAATGTTCCGGGCGAGCATTTCGCGCCAGTCTTCTATCTCGGAAAGAAAGGCGTCGTCAACCGTTGCCGTCCCCCTTTTGAGCTTCGAAGACTCGGCATACTTGTCAAACGAACCCTTGAGTAAGTCTTCCCGCGAAAAAATAGCAACGAGTTCATCCCATCTGTCCGGATAATCTTTATAAGTCAAGTAAAGCACTCTTCCAGTGGATGCTTTGTCGGTCTGCGAAGGCTTAATGCGGCAGTCGTAAACAGCAAATTCCTGGAAATGCGTCAGAATGCTTAAAGGGAGCTTTGCAGACCATGCATAGCGTCTGAGTTGGAAGGCGGGACTGACATCTTCCTTGAGGTTGACCGAAGGCTTTTTCGCTTCGACAAAGAATTTCTTGACGCCTCCGATGCGGAAACAATAATCCGGGGCCTTCGTCGCGCCGCCGATCTTCAGGGCGTCTTCGTGGATCACATCTTTATAGGCCTCGGCATAGCCCTGGTTATTCACGACGTCCCAGCCCAGGGCGGCAAAGAACGGATCGAGAAACTCCCGCCTGAGCTGCGTTTCGTTGTATTGCCCGGATAAACCCAAATTGTTCATTAAGGTGGGGAACAGGCAGGCATAAGGGAAGCAAAACCTTACTGATGCAGGGTTTGAGTTTCTTCGATAAGTTAAGGTATCAAATGAACAGCTTCCGGATGAACATGATATCTTTCCGCCCACAAAGGTGCTGCCACCAAGCTTTTGCTCCCCTCATACCTGCCTGCTATTTTGTCGAAATGGACAATCTGGGATAAATACGAGTCGCGGTTCCGGTCAAAGCGTTCGATCAGCTCAGTGATTTCGTTCGGCAGCCCCATTCGTCTCCTTTGCAAAGAAGAATTGTACCCGAAGTCATAGAAAAGGGACGGGCGTCTATTTAGCGGAGAGAAAAAATAGCCTGTTCCTTTTGTTCTTCTTCAGATTAAATCAATTTTATTCTCTTAGCTTGTTAAACTCATCTACCGTTATATTTGAATCGGAAAGGATCGATTTGAAAGTCTGCCTTTTTAAGATTTTTCCTTTGTGGATCGGCACAACAGTCCTTTTCTTGTCTACATCGCGGTAATAAATGGCGTGACTGCTTCCTGACTGTCTTTTAAATCGAAATCCGATTTTTTGTAACACCCGTATGACTTCTTCTGAGGTGACAGCCGGAAATTTGGGACTCATACTGCTACTTTGAGTGTTGTAATTGTGAAATCATCGTCCGGAATCGGCTCGCCTTCTTCTTTGTAATCCTCTATGAAGGCGTCTATCGCTGCCCGCATTTCGTTCAGGGTCTCTTCGTATGTCTCCCCCTCAACGTGACAGCCGGGAAAGGCCGGGCACATGGCGAAATA